>CAZDQB010000001.1:0-11873 GCA_964507525.1 uncultured Sediminibacterium sp.
GACTCGAACCCAGGACCCATACATTAAAAGTGTATTGCTCTACCAACTGAGCTACGGAATCTGACCCTGCCACTTTTCAGCGACATCCCTTTTTGTTTTGGGAGTGCAAAAATAGGGGAAATAAAAAAATAGCCAAATTTTTATAAATCTTTTTTGTGCTGGTTACCAACAATGTCCCTGATACTCTGCGTATTAGTGCCTATTTTTGTTGCATTAACAATTATCCTATGTCTGATTTTCAAAATAAGGTCGTAGTCATAACGGGAGGCTCTGAAGGAATCGGTAAGGCGCTGGTAGATGCTTTTTTATGCCAGGGGGCAAAAGTGGCCACCTGTGGCCGTAATTATGATAAACTGTACCACCTGCAGGCTTCCTATCCAGGTAAACCATTGATGATCCATACTGCTGACGTAAGCAAGGAACAGGAGTGCATGAGCTTTATTAATGCAGTCGTGAAAGGATTTGGTACCATTGATATCCTGATCAATAACGCCGGCGTTTCGATGCGGGCACTCGTACAGGACGTTGAAATTGATGCGATCCGGAAAGTAATGGATGTTAACTTCTGGGGAACCGTGTATTGCACCAAGTTTGCCCTGCCTTATATACAAAAAAACCATGGTTCCGTGGTGGGGGTTTCTTCAATCGCCGGTTTCAGGGGCTTACCCGGCCGCTCCGGTTATTCTGCTTCCAAATATGCCATGAATGGTTTCCTGGAGTCTTTGCGCACCGAGTTGCTGCACAGCAATGTGAATGTGATGTGGGTTTGCCCGGGCTTTACCGCTTCCAATATCAGGAATGCAGCTTTGAACAGGGAAGGTAAAGCACATGGAGAAACACCAATGGATGAAGGCAAGATGATGACAGCCGAAGCATGCGCCGTACACATTCTGAAAGCCATCGCAAAGCGAAAAAGGACACTGGTGCTTACTTTCCAGGGTAAACAGACGGTCTTTCTTAATAAACTGCTGCCATCCCTTGCAGACAAATTAGTACACAGATTTTTCTTTAAAAATGGTGAGCTGGTGAAATAACTGTCTTATCCTTACGTTTATCTTCCGGCATGCCCATCATAACGTTGACAACAGATATAGGCCAGCGCGATTTTCTTGTTGGCGCTATCAGGGGACAGTTGCTGCAACTGAATCCCAACTTAACTATTTGTGATATTACACACCATTTATCGCAAACTAATTACCCGCAGGCCGCTTATATCTGCGGCAGTGCTTTTAAATACTTCCCGGCCGGCACTTTTCACCTTATCATTGTAAACCTGTTTGAATCGTCCCTCAGGCACCTGCTGGTGGCAAAATTTAATGAACAATTCATTATTTGTCCGGATAATGGCCTCCTCACCATGATCACTGGCGAAAAACCCAAAGAGATCGCGGCTATTCCGGCGGACAAACAAAAGACCCTGCTTGAACTGACCCAATTAGTGGCCGTATCGGTTGCCAGGATCAGCCAGCGAGGGGGGATCGCCGGAGAGCCGAAGCTGACTGACATTGTTGAGAAATATCCCCTGCGGCCCACATCAGGACCGGACTGGATCGAAGGGCAGATACTCTTTATCGACAATTTTGAGAATGTAGTGATTAATATCACCAAAAAAGAATTTGAAGAACAGTGTAACGGCCGCCGGTTTAAGATCGTTTTTAAGCGGAATGAAGTCATAGAAATGATCAGTGATAACTATACGGCTGTTCCCGAAACCGAAAAATTAGCCTGGTTCAATTCTGCCGGTTACCTCGAAATTGCACTCCGCAATGGCAATATGGCCGGATTATTCGGTCTCCAGGGCTATAATGCCCAAATGCAGCAATCTGGTGCCAGTGCCGATAACAAATGGTTTTACCAGACAGTACGGATATTCTTTGAGGCATAAAGTATGGATGGCCGATGGCTGATTTGGAGATTTCTGATTGGAGAACAACAAATCAGTCATCTTCGGACCAGCCATCAGCCATTTTTTCCATATTTTCGCATCCGCAAATCCATGTTTGCATATCTATTCAATCAATAATCAATAATTTATGGCATACGACGTCATTGTAATTGGTAGCGGCCCGGGTGGTTATCCTGCAGCTATCCGTGCCTCTCAGTTAGGATTTAAAGTAGCGATCATTGAAAAAGAAAGCCTGGGCGGTATTTGCCTCAACTGGGGATGCATCCCCACCAAGGCATTGCTGAAAAGCGCCCAGGTGTATGAATATGTAAAACACAGTGCGAACTATGGCATCAATGCTACTGGTACCGCTGATTTTTCTGGTGTGATAAAACGCAGCCGTGGAGTTGCCGACAAGATGAGCAAGGGCGTTCAGTTCCTGATGAAGAAGAACAAGATTGATGTGATCATGGGTTATGGCAGGATCAAGGCGAAGGGACAGGTGGAAGTAACCGCAGCAGATGGCAGCAAGCAAGTGGTGGAAGCCAAATACATTGTGATCGCAACTGGCGGCCGCAGCCGCGAACTGCCCAACCTGAAACAGGATGGTCAGAAAGTGATCGGCTACCGCGAAGCGATGATATTACCTAACCAGCCCAAGAGCATGATCATTGTAGGCAGCGGCGCGATAGGTGTTGAGTTTGCTTATGTGTACAACAGCATGGGCACCAAAGTGACCATCGTTGAATTCCTGCCCCGCATTGTTCCTGTTGAAGACGAAGAGATTTCCAAAGAACTGGAAAAACAATACAAGAAACAAGGCATTGAGATCATGACCAATGCTTCTGTTGAATCGGTAGATACCAAAGGCGCCGGTGTAAAAGCCTTAGTGAAAAAACAGGATGGCAGCACCATTACCTTAGAAGCTGACATTGTACTGAGCGCGGTTGGCGTAACAGCCAATATTGAAAACATCGGCCTGGAAGAGAATGCCATCAAGACAGATAAGGGCAGGGTAGTAGTAGATCAATACCAGCAAACCTCTGTTCCGGGTATTTATGCTATTGGCGACTGCTCACCCGGCCAGGCACTGGCACACGTGGCCTCTAAAGAAGGCATCAATGCCGCTGAGCATATGGCTTACTTAGAGCAAAAACACCATCACCTGCCGGAACCATTGGATTATAACAATATCCCGGGCTGTACTTATTGTACACCTGAAGTGGCAAGTGTAGGTTATACCGAGAAAGCTGCCAAAGATGCAGGTTATGAAGTGAAAGTGGGTAAGTTCCCCTTCGTGGCAAGTGGTAAAGCCAGCGCAGCAGGCGCTACAGAAGGTTTTGTAAAAGTTATTTACGATGCCAAATACGGTGAGTTCCTGGGTTGTCACATGATCGGCAGCAACGTTACCGATATCATTGCAGAAGCAGTGGTAGCCCGTAAACTGGAAACCACGGCACATGAGATACTCAACGCAGTTCACCCGCACCCGACAATGAGTGAAGGTCTGAAAGAAGCAACAGCTGCAGCTTATGGTGAAGCGATAGATATTTAGTTATAATGGCTGATTTGAAGATGTCTGATGGCTGATTGGGGGAATACTTACAATCAGTTATCAGACATCTTTATTGAAAGCATCCCTTGAATATGAAATACGAGAAAGAGATCAACAGGCGCAAGACATTTGCCATTATTTCACACCCGGATGCGGGTAAGACAACACTGACAGAGAAATTACTGCTGTTTGGCGGTGCTATCCAGACTGCCGGCGCCGTTAAAAGCAATAAGATCAAGAAGCACGCGACCAGTGACTTTATGGAGATCGAACGCCAGAGAGGTATCTCCGTTGCTACTTCCGTGATGACGTTCGAATACAATAATACACTGATTAACCTGTTGGATACGCCCGGTCACAAAGACTTTGCGGAAGATACTTACCGGACGCTCACCGCTGTTGACAGCGTAATATTGGTGGTGGACAGTGTAAACGGGGTAGAGGAACAAACACGTCGTTTAATGGAAGTGTGCCGTATGCGCGATACACCTGTGATCGTGTTCATTAATAAAATGGACCGCGATGGAAAGAACCGCTTTGACCTGCTGGAAGAAATCGAAAGCGAATTGAAGATTTCACTGCACCCGATGACATGGCCCATCAATAGCGGCAAAGAATTCAAAGGGGTATATAACCTGCACGATAAAAACCTGCGCTTGTTTGCTGCCAGCACCAAAGCAGAGGAAGAAGATACAATCGGAATCAGTGATTTGTCCGATCACCTGCTGGATGCCAAAGTGGGCGACAGGGATGCGGCGCAATTAAGGGAAGATGTGGAACTGATCGATGGTGTGTATGGCGAGTTACATGTGAATGATTATTTGCAGGGAAAAGTAGCGCCCGTATTCTTCGGTAGCGCCGTCAATAATTTTGGGGTAAAAGAAATGCTGAATACTTTTATCCGCATTGCGCCTGTTCCGCGTGATAGAGAAACATCTGTCCGTACAGTGGCTGTGGGCGAAGACAGGTTCAGCGGCTTTATCTTTAAGATACATGCCAACCTCGATCCTAAGCACCGCGACCGTATCGCATTCATGCGCGTATGCAGCGGCAGGTTTGAGCGTAATAAATATTACCACCATGTTCGATTAGACAAGGACATGCGTTTCAGCAATCCTTATAGTTTTATGGCACGCAGCAAAGACATTATTGAAGATGCTTATGCAGGTGATGTGGTCGGTTTGTTTGATACAGGTAATTTTAAGATAGGTGATACATTGACGGAAGGAGAAAATTACTATTTTACAGGTATCCCCACTTTCTCCCCGGAAATATTTAAAGAACTGGTGAACAAAGATCCCATGAAAACCAAGCAATTGGAGAAGGGGATCAGCCAGCTGACAGATGAGGGCGTTGCCCAGTTGTTTACCCAGTTTGGCGGTAATAAAAAGATCATCGGTTGCGTGGGTGAACTGCAGTTCGAAGTAATACAATACCGGTTACTGCAGGAATACGGCGCCGCCTGTGAATTCAGGTCCCTGCCTTTTTACAAAGCCTGCTGGCTAACCTGTGAGGATCAGAAAAAATTAGACGACTTCCTGCGTTTTAAACAGCAGAACTCCGCAGAAGATAAAGACGGACATCCGGTTTACCTGGCACAGAGCGAATGGTTTTTAAATACAGAGATCACCAATAACCCGGATATCCGGTTCCATTTCTCCAGCGAAATCCATAAATAAAAAAATATCAACACATCCCCCAAATCCTAAATCCTACATCCTAAATCATACATCATACATCCCCCATCCTAAATCTATTCCCATGACAACACAGCCTTTTGATCTGATCATCATCGGCGCAGGGCCGATCGGACTTGCGTGTGGACTGGAAGCCAAAGCCAGGGGATTGCGTTATGTGATTTTGGAAAAAGGATGTCTGGTCAATTCCTTGTACCATTACCCCGTGAACATGACTTTCTTTTCAACTTCAGAAAGATTAGAGATCGGTGGCATCCCCTTTGTAAGTAATAATGCAAAACCAACCAGGAATGAATCATTGGAATATTACAGGCGGGTGGCTGTTTCTGCCGGCTTAACCATTTACCTGTTTGAAAAAGTAGAAAGTGTCAGGCGTCAAGGAAAACAGTTTCGCATCACCACTTCTAAAAAAGAAACCTACCATACCGCTAAAGTTATTATTGCAACCGGCTTTTATGACATCCCTTTCCTGCTCAATGTAAAAGGAGAAGAGCTGCCTAAAGTAACACATTACTACAATGATCCGCATTTTTATGCTTTTCAAAAAGTATTGGTGGTTGGCGCCAACAACTCCGCCGTAGATGCGGCATTGGAAACCTGGCGTAAAGGAGCGGAAGTAACGATGGTGGTGAGACAGGAAGAGATTGGCACACGGGTAAAATACTGGGTGCGCCCCGACATTGTAAACCGTATCAAAGAGGGTTCTGTCAAAGCCTATTTCAATTCACATATTGCAGAAATACGCGAACTGGAAGTAGACATACAGACGCCGGACGGGCTGGTAACAATAGCTAATGACAGGGTGATTGCCGCAACCGGTTACCAACCCAATCTTACCTTCCTTGAAAAAACAGGCATCGGTTTATCAGCTGATGAGATTCGCAAACCCAACTATGATCCTGAAACGCATGAAACCAATATTGCCGGCATCTATCTCGCCGGAGTGATTTGCGGCGGCATGGATACGCATAGCCTGTTTATTGAGAATTCAAGAGAACACGCTACAAAGATCATGAACCATATTGTTACTACCTTATCTGCATAAACGATGGTCCTATTTGAAACGGAACGGTTAAGGGTACGCAGGTTTACAGTACATGATGCCGATGTTTTCTTTCGCTTTAACAGCCACCCGGATGTGATGCGTTATATCAGGCCGGTCAAGACAAGGGAAGAATGCGATGCTTTCCTGCTGGAGAACCTTGATCTCTACCAGCCAACATCCTGCCTGGGTCGGTTCTTAGTAGCGGATAAAAGAACTGAGGACTATATTGGCTCCTTTTCCCTGCTGTACCTGAGTGGTGGAGACGATATCCATATCGGCTACGGACTGATGCCGGAACATTGGGGCAAAGGATATGCAAGTGAATTGCTGAAAGAAGGTGTTGATTTTTTCTTTAATTCCACCAAACGCCTCATCCTGTTTGCTATTACAGAACCGGCAAATATTGCTTCTCATAAAGTGTTGGAAAAAGCCGGCTTTTTTCTGAAAGGATCACTGCAGCAGGATAAAATATTAGATGTTTTCTATATGACCCGTGAAGCGCATGGCGCTAAAATCATGGGTAAATCGGCATTTTGAGGTACTTTTGCACCCTTATGAAAGTGCGTAGCTTAAAGAAAGACAAGGTTAATATCATTACCCTCGGTTGCAGTAAGAATCTGGTAGACAGTGAAGTGTTGAGTGGCCAGCTCGCAGCCAACGATATTACTGTAGTGCATGAGAACCGCAAATCCGACCATAATATTGTAGTGGTGAACACCTGCGGTTTTATTGATAAGGCGAAAGAAGAGAGCATTAATACGATCCTCGACCAGGTAGAACTAAAGCGCAGGGGTAAATTAGATAAAGTATATGTAACCGGCTGCTTAAGCGAACGTTATCGTGGCGACCTGGAAGCTGAAATGCCCGAAGTGGATGCATGGTTCGGAACCATGGAACTTCCACTGATCCTGAAAAAATTTGAAGCCGATTATAAATCCGAACTCATTGGTGAACGGTTGCTGAGCACACCACAACATTATGCTTACATGAAGATCAGTGAGGGCTGTAACCGTACCTGTTCTTTTTGCGCCATTCCATTGATGCGCGGACAACACGTGAGTAAAAGCATTGAAGAACTCGTAACCGAGGCAGAAGGGTTAGTGAAAAAAGGGGTAAAGGAAGTTATGTTGATTGCACAGGAGCTGACTTATTATGGCCTGGATATTTACAAAAAAAGAGAACTGCCCAGGTTATTGCATGCACTGGCAGATGTAAAGGGATTGGAGTGGATCAGGCTGCATTATGCCTACCCCAGTAAATTCCCGTTGGAGATATTAGATGTGATCCGGGAGCGCGATAATATCTGCAACTACTTAGATATGCCCTTACAGCATGCCAGTAATAATATGCTCAAAGCCATGCGCAGGAATATTACCCGCGAAGAAATGACCACGCTGATTCGCCAGATCAGGGGAAAAGTTCCCGGTATCTGCCTGCGTACCACACTGATTGCAGGTTTCCCCGGTGAAACAGAAGAAGACGTGGAAGAACTCAAGGCATTCTTACAGGAACATAGGTTCGACCGTGTGGGTATCTTTAATTATAGTCACGAAGAGAATACTTCTGCTTACGATTTGGTGGATGATGTACCCGCTGATGAAAAAGCAAGAAGAGCCCAGGAGATCATGGAAGTGCAGCAGGAGATCAGTTATGAGAAGAACAGGGAAAAAATTGGACAGGTATTCAAAGTATTGATCGATAAAAAAGAGGCCGGCCGTTATTTGGGTCGTACCGAATTTGACAGTGTGGAAGTAGACAATGAAGTTGTGATCCATTCCGCTAAAAAATTGCCGGTTGGTGCGTTCGTCAATGTGAAGATCACTAAAGCGTACGATTATGACCTGGAAGGAGAAGTGGTAGCCTGATTTTATTAAACCACAGCCTTGTATGCTTTGGGCGTTTTACCGGTTATTTTTTTAAACACCCTGTTGAAGTTGGAAAGATTGGTGAAGCCGGCTTCATAACAAATAGCCGTTACCGGCTGGTCTTCCGTAAGCAAGAGTTTACAGGCATTATTGACACGGATCTCATTGAGAAAATGGATATAGGTCTTGCGCGTCCTTGCCTTGAAATATTTACAGAAAGCTTCAACGGTCATATTAGCCACCCCTGCAATTTCTTCCAGCCTGATACTGCGGTGACTCTCCCTGAATGTATGCTCGAGTATCCTGTTGAGCCGGTTGCCGTCAAAATCACGGATAGGGCGCTGAATGGTTGTCCTGGAAAGAGGAACCATTTCTTTTTTAGTTGCAAGCAGTTGAATCATTGTTAAGAAAAGGATCAGTTTGTCAACCCCTTCGGCAGTTGCAATACGGGAGAGCAGTTCCCCCAATAACTGCTGTTTTTTCCCATGTACCTTGTAGCCGCCCTGGCTGTTCCTAAAAAAGGGAAGGAAAGATTTCACCTCCAGCAATTGCCAGAAATGCGAACCCAAAGTGGTTTCATCAAAGAATACAGTGATGGCTTTAGCGGTTAATTTTTTACTGAAATAGATGGCATCATTCCTGAATACATGCGGCTGGTTTGATCCGATCACGAATACATCACCTTCCCTGAACCTGCTTACATGATCTCCTGCTATCAATGTGCCGCGACTTTCTTTGACCAGTGTCAGTTGTATTTCGGGATGCTGGTGCAGGTGATTGTACAGGTGCGGCATTTGATCAACCTGTACACGGATGCCTTCATCACCTGGTTTGGGGATTTTGAAGGGGATCACTTTCATAGGTGTAAAATTAGTCTATGTTGGTTGATTATGTTTAAAAAATGGATAAAATAGTACCGGTAATGATTAATTACTGCCAGTCAAATAGCCGGTCGAAGAAGTAGTTTTGCTACAAATCATATGTATATGACTATTGAATGGAAGGGTGTATTCCCTGCACTGACCACCAAGTTCACAGCAAATGATGAACTCGATCTGCCCCTGTTCGAAACGAATTTACAGGCACAATTAGCCGCCGGTGTGGATGGTATTGTGCTGGGTGGCACTTTAGGTGAAGCCAGTGTGCTGACAACGGATGAAAAAGAAAAACTGGTAAAATTTTCCGTTGATAAAACAAAAGGCAGCGTACCCGTTGTGCTCAATATTGCCGAAGGCAGTACACGGGAAGCCTTGCAACAGGCTGCCTATGCCAAAGCCTGGGGAGCCAGCGGGTTAATGATGCTGCCGCCCATGCGTTATAAAAGTGATCATCGTGAAACGGTTACTTATTTCAAGACCGTAGCCGCTGCTACGGACCTGCCTGTCATGATCTATAACAACCCGGTTGATTACAAAATTGAGGTAACATTGGATATGTTCAGCGAACTCGCCGAAAGCAGTAATATCACAGCAGTGAAAGAATCTACCCGTGATGTAACCAATGTGACGAGAATGCGCAACCGTTTTGGTAACAGGTTTAAATTATTATGTGGGGTAGATACACTGGCTATGGAAGAAATGGTATTGGGCGCAGATGGCTGGGTGGCAGGATTGGTCTGTGCTTTCCCGGCAGAAACGGTGGCTATTTACCGCCTGGTAAAAGCAGGTCATATTGCTGCAGCAACAGAAATTTACCGCTGGTTCATGCCTTTGCTGGAACTGGATATACATCCCAAGCTGGTACAATACATTAAATTAGCAGAAACACAGGTTGGATTGGGCTCTGAATATGTACGGTCGCCGCGGTTAACACTGGCAGGAGAAGAGAGGAAACGTATTTTACAGATTATAGACAAAGGCATTGCCACAAGACCTGTATTGCCGGCATATTTAACACTTGAAAGAGCATGACGATGAATAAGGTTCCTGATAATGAACGTACAACAGTAATGAATCATACCATGCAGCAAGCCGCTGACGCGTTTGTTTTGTACAAAAAAACAGCAGCCGATAAAAAGGCCATGTTTCTTGAAACCATTGCTGACAATATAGAGGCATTGGGTGATGGATTGCTGACCCAGGCTGCAGCAGAAACCAATTTGCCTTTACCCCGGTTAGCGGGAGAGCGCGGACGAACCACTATGCAGTTGCGCATGTTTGCACAGATGCTGCGTGAAGGCAGTTGGGTGGAAGCTTCTATTGATACAGCCATCCCTGATAAAAATCCCCCTAAACCTGATATCCGCAAGATGCTGGTTCCCCTGGGGCCGGTAGTGGTGTTCGGTGCCAGCAATTTTCCGTTTGCATATTCCACTGCAGGTGGCGATACTGCAAGCGCATTGGCGGCGGGTTGCCCGGTTGTTGTAAAAGCGCATCCCGCACATTTGCAAACATCTGTAATGGTATACCAGGCTATCAAAAATGCCATCAGTGAATGCAATATACCTGAATATGTTTTTCAGCATGTGGAGGATGGTTCTTTCGAAACAGGTAAAGCGCTGGTGCAACATCCTTTCACTGCAGCAGTAGGTTTTACCGGATCGTATGCAGGCGGACGGGCTTTGTATGACTATGCTACTGCCAGGAAAAACCCTATCCCTGTTTTTTCAGAAATGGGCAGCACCAACCCTGTTGTTTTTTTACCAGATATACTCGCAGTAAACGCACTGGCGCTTGCTAAACAATATGCTGCTTCTGTTACGCTTGGTATGGGACAATTTTGCACCAACCCCGGCTTGCTCCTGGCTATTGACAGTGATGCATTGCATCAGTTCATCCAGGCCATTGGTGATGAATTTGCAATAGTAACGCCTGCTAAGATGCTGCACGCCGGTATTCACAAAGCCTATTACGAAAAAATGCTTGCCGCATTGAGTGAAAAAGGTGTTACGCTGGTGAAACAAACAGCAAAGATACCACAGGCATTGGAAGCCTTGCCGTGTATTGCGACAGTAGAAGGCAGTACTTTTCTTGCAAACCCGTTGCTGCATGAAGAAGTATTCGGCCCTTATTCATTGGTGGTAAGGTGTAAAGATACTGATGAGCTCATCACTGTATGGCGTTCTTTGACCGGCCAGTTGACTACTACGCTGATGGGTACGGATAAAGATTTTGCTGCACATAGTGCATTGGTGGATATAGCCGTCTCTATTGCCGGAAGGGTGGTATTCAATGGCGTGCCAACCGGGGTAGAAGTTTGTCCCAGTATGGTACACGGCGGCCCTTCCCCCGCCACAACAGACAGCCGTTTTACAGCGGTTGGCAGTAACGCGGTGAAAAGATGGGTGAGACCTGTATGTTTTCAAAATTGCCCGGAGTCGCTTTTACCGGATGCATTAAAAACCAATAACCCCTTGCAGCTTTTGCGCAGGGTGAATAATGAATTGATCCGTGGGTAGTATGGGTCAATTCAGTTCTTTGACATTGTTATAGGGAAACAACCGGCGCTTTCTTTTGCTGATTGTACAGGAAGTACAGGCAGGCTGCTGTTGAAAGAATAAAATAGCCGACGAGGAGATAATTGATGGCAGCAATGAACTGAGCAGCGCCAAACCAATCACCTGTATAATAGAGAATGCCAATACCATAAGCATTCTTTAATAATTCCCATATCCAGGTATAAGGGTTTTGATCCATCAGTTCTGTAAAAGCGTAGACACAGCAGAATATAAATCCGCCATAGACAAATATTCCGGGACTTCCGATACGGGCAATATTCCCAAAAAGGTAGCTGATGAGCAATAAGAGGATGACCAATTGTATCCAGCACCATGCACCAAGCAGGCTTGAACGGCCGTTGTCGTATTTATCGAAATGGTGCACGTCTT
>CAZDQB010000001.1:11883-77030 GCA_964507525.1 uncultured Sediminibacterium sp.
TATAAGCCAGGTACTGTTCAGCCACATCTGCAGGCCGCCAACCGGTGGGCATGATCCAGATACGCAGTTTGTCGCGCCAGTGTTTGGTATGCCAGGCGTCTTTGATCAATAACCACAGGTGAATAAAATTTATTTTAATCGGGTTCCAGGTGTGCACGGGTCTTGTAATGCCATACACTGGTGTTATATCACTTATTTCTTCCTGGTATGTACCGAAAAGTTTATCCCAGAAAATAAATATCTGCCCGTAATTCTTATCAATATATTCCTTGTTGATCGCGTGGTGCACGCGATGATGTGATGGCGTTACAATGATTTGTTCTAACCAACCCATCTTACGGATATGTTGTGTATGATACCAGAACTGTGCAAACAAGTGTAATGGCGCCACAATGGCAATCACATTACCCGGAACGCCCAGCAATGCCGCAGGTAACAGGAAGACGGTAAAAAGTTTGACAAAAGTGGAAATGCTCTGGCGTAATGCACAGGCAAGGTTGAATTCTTCGCTGCTGTGATGAATGATGTGACTGTTCCAGAAAAAATTGTATTCATGCGCAATCCTGTGACTCCAGTACCCGGCAAAATCGAGCGCCATGAAAGCAATAAAATAGGAAAGGATGGAAGATTGCACATGTATAATGGCCAGGTGATTGACCAGCCAGCCATAACTGATGATGGCAATACTGAGTCCCAATACATCTTTGGTAACATTGGTAATACCGGAACTGAGGCTGGAGATCATATCCATGTTACGTACGGTGTCTTTTCCTTTTTGCCAGCCGTACCATTTTTCAAACAATACAAGGGCAAGGAAAGCGGGCATGGCAATAAGCAAGATTTTTCCGTAGGTTTCCATATAGCAATCCGGGTAATAACACACCCATAACAAATGTAAAAATCATTGTTCGATAAAAGAATAAACTTTAGGCACACATGAAAACAGCTCCGATTGCCTATGATTACAATTCCGCCGGAAGGTTAAGCGGTCATATTTTTCACTGCATCGATGCCCATACCTGCGGCAACCCGGTGCGCGTGGTGGCGAAGGGCGGTCCTGCGCTGGAAGGCGGTACTATGAGTGAGAAACGGCAACATTTTCTGAAGGAATATGACTGGATCAGGAAGGGGCTGATGTTTGAACCGCGCGGACATGATATGATGAGCGGTAGTATTCTTTATCCGCCGCACGACCCGCAAAATGACCTGGCAGCGCTGTTCATAGAAACCAGTGGTTGTTTACCTATGTGCGGACACGGAACCATTGGCACCATCACCATTGCCATCGAAGAGGGGCTTATAAAACCAAAAACCCCTGGTGTTGTACGTATGGAAACGCCGGCCGGGCTGGTAAAAATTACTTACCGGCAGGAGGGACATAAAGTGAAAAGTGTGAAACTGAGTAACGTGCCAGCTTTTCTGGCTGCCGAAGGGTTGCCGGTAACCTGTCCCGGATTGGGAGACCTGCTGGTAGATGTAGCTTACGGCGGCAATTTTTATGCAATTGTAGATGTACAACCCAATTTTCCGGGACTGGAACATTACCAGGCCGGGCAATTAGTGGCGTGGTCAAGAGAGCTGCGGAAAAACATCAATGAACATTACCAGTTTGTACATCCTGATGATCCTACTATTCATGGTTGCTCTCATATCTTGTGGACAGGCGCAGTACTGGATAAGCGATCCACCGCCCGGAATGCCGTGTTTTACGGAGATAAAGCGATAGATCGCTCACCCTGCGGCACGGGCACATCGGCCCGCATGGCGCAATGGTTTGCAAAAGGCAAACTGAAAGCAGGTGACAGGTTTATCCATGAAAGCATCATTGGTTCTACATTCACAGGTACTGTTGAAGAAGTGACCAGGGTAGGTGATAAACCTGCCATTGTTCCCGGTGTGGAAGGATGGGCAACAGTGTATGGGTACAATACGATTGCGATCGATTCAGCACAGGATCCTTATGCATATGGGTTTCAGGTAATTTAGGGTATATAATCTTAATAAGTATGAAAGTCGTTATTATTGGCGGAGGTATTATTGGGTTGAGCAGTGCATATTACTTACAGCAAAGCGGGCATGAGGTAACAGTGATCGATAAAACTACGATGACGGATAACTGTTCTTATGGCAATGCAGGATACGTTTGTCCCAGTCATTTTGTGCCGTTAGCCACACCTGGTATTGTAAAACAGGGACTGAAATGGATGTGGAACTCAAAGAGCCCCTTTTATGTACAGCCCAGGTTCAGCCGCAGTTTGATCGACTGGGGTGTTAAATTTATGAAAGCGGCCACCAAAGAACGTGTGGCAAATGCTGCTGCCCCTTTGCGGGATATTGCGATACTCAGCCAGCATTTGTATGAAGCATGGAGCGACCTTCCGCAATTTGATTTTGCTTACGAACACAAAGGTCTGCTTGAAATATTTCAAACCGAAGCCGGTGCGGAGCATGCCCGTCATGTAGTGGCGAAAGCACAGGAGCTTGGATTGCTGGATACATCATTGCTCAGCTATGATGCACTGCAACAACTGGAACCGCAAACAAAGATCAATGCACTGGGTGCGGTCTTTTTTAAATGTGATGCGCATCTGTACCCTAATAAATTAATGCAGCAGTTGATAGCTGATCTGCAGCAAAAAGGCGTTCATTTGCAAACAAGGGAAGAAGTGACGGGGTTTGAAAACCACCATGGAAACATTACCAAAGTGATCACTGCCACCGGTGCATATGAAGCCGATACTGTTGTGGTAGCCAGTGGCTCATGGAGCAGGGAACTGGCTGCAAAGATGCAGGTGAAGATACCATTGATGCCCGGAAGGGGGTATTCTGTTACCCTGGAGAATTCGCCTTACCGGATTAATTATCCGGCCATACTGGTGGAAGGAAAAGTAGCCATGACGCCGATGGATGGTAATAAGATCCGTTTTGGAGGTACAATGGAGATCACTTCCACCAATACGCCGCCACGTATGAGCAGGGTGGAGGGTATACTGCGCGCAGTGAAAAGGTACTACCCTGAATTTGATGTGCCTATGCCATCGCCTGACATGGTATGGTACGGTTACAGGCCATGTTCGGCAGACGGACTGCCCTATATCGGCCGAACCCGGCAATGGATGAATGTAGTGATGGCTACCGGGCATGCCATGCTGGGCTTAAGCCTTGGTGCCGGAACAGGTAAGCTGGTAAGCGAAATAGTAAATGAACAGACAATCAGTATGGACATTAGTCCGTTTAATCCGGATCGGTTTTCCTAAAATACCTGTCACAGGATTTCCACATTTCGAAACGTACTATTATAGGAGCGGAAACGGCAGTTTGCAGTAAATCGTAATTTAGCGCCTTATGATGAATTACACCGCCACCCGTTTATCATACGACAGCACCGGATATTTCTCGAAGATCGTGTCAGATTACCTCCAGCAGTCCGATTTACTGCAACCCTTTTATATGCATCATGCCAGCCTGGAAGGCATCCGGCAAGCCATACAGGACAGGAAGGCTTTTAATACACCACGTGCATTACTGGTTGAAGTGTTGAAAGAACAGTATACCGGCATCCCGGTAACGGATAAAGTACAGGAACATATTAAAGCACTGGCGCATGAACAAACCTTTACGATTACCACCGCACACCAGCCCAATATATTTACCGGGCCGCTTTACTTCATCTACAAGATCATGCATGTAGTAAAGCTGGCAGATGAATTAACACAGCAATTGCCGGGGCATCGTTTTGTACCTGTTTACTACATGGGTAGTGAAGACGCAGACCTGGATGAGTTGGGTTATATTAACCTGGGCGGACAAAAACTGGTTTGGGATACCAGGCAGACAGGCGCTGTAGGAAGGATGAAAGCAGATAAAGCGCTTACAAAAATATTGCATGCTATTGAAGGGCAGATTGCCGTTCTTCCCAAAGGAAAAGAACTGGTAGCCCTGTTCAAGCAATGTTACACGGAAGGAAAAACAATACAACAAGCCACCCTTGAACTGGTGAACCAACTGTTTGGTTCTTTTGGTGTAGTGGTGCTCATACCCGATCATGCCAAACTCAAAACAGCTTTTCGTGCAACGGTGCAGAAAGAGTTACAGGAAAAGTTCTCACATAAGATCGTTGCAGAGACTATTGCTTCACTCAGTCAAACATACAAAGTACAGGCGGGAGGAAGGGAGATTAACCTGTTTTATCTCGTAGATGATAAGCGGGAGCGAATAGAAGCGCTGGGGGAAGGATATGAAGTGCGTAGTCTTGGATTGCAATTCACTAAAGAGTCAATACTTGCCGAGCTAAGTGCTCATCCGGAAAGATTTAGTGCCAATGTGATTCTACGCGGGGCTTTCCAGGAAACAGTATTGCCCAATATTGCATTCATAGGCGGTGGGGGAGAACTGGCTTACTGGCTTGAACTGAAAAATGTATTTGAAGCTATACGGGTACCTTACCCGGTATTGGTATTGCGTAATTCCTTTCTGCTGATAAAACAGGAGCAGGCGCTTAAGCTGAAAAAATTAGGCTTTGATCCTGCAGCGCTCTTTAAAACCGAACAGAACCTGGTATATGAGCTGGTCATGCGTGAATCCAATGCGAAGCTCTGCCTTACAGAAGAATTGAAAGAAGCAGCAGCGTATTATGAAAAACTGAAAAAATTAACAGGCCCCATAGATGCTACGCTGAAACAGCATGTAGATGCGCTGGAAGCAAAAGCCATCAAACGCCTGAAGGAACTGGAGAAAAAAATGCTGCGCGCCGAAAAAATAAAATTTGAAGCACAGCAAAAACAAATTGCAAAACTGAAGCAGGACTTATTCCCCAGTAATAGTTTACAGGAACGGATAGAAAATTTTGCTACATGGTATGCCGCTTATGGCAGCGGGTGGTTGCAAATGATCTATGATGCATCAGCGGGGCTACAGCAGGAGTTTACAATTGTTACACTCACGGCATAATGCCGGAATAAACAGATACCTTACACGTCAAATTTATTATTCCACTCGTTTTTGAGTTTGTTCACTTTCCCCGATACTTCTTCGGTCATCTGTGCTTTATAAGTATCCAATGCTGTTGCCACATCCCTGTCTGTACTTCCAATGATCTGTGCTGCCAGGATACCTGCATTTTTGGCTGCATCCAAGGCTACGGTTGCTACCGGCACACCATTGGGCATTTGCAAAATAGAAAGCACAGAGTCCCATCCATCAATTGAATTGGACGACTTGATAGGAACACCAATAACAGGCAATGTTGTCAATGCCGCCACCATTCCCGGTAAATGAGCCGCACCGCCTGCCCCTGCAATGATCACCCGAAGACCCCGGTCTCTTGCAACGGTAGCATATTGCACCATGCGCAATGGCGTACGATGGGCTGATACCACTGTCAGTTCAAAGGGAATATTAAACTGTTTCAGGATGTCAGCTGCTGCCTGCATCATGTTGAGATCACTGTCACTGCCCATGATGATGCCTACGAGAGGAGAAGGTGTTGTCATAGTGTAAGATGATATTGCGTGCAAGATATTTTATTTTTTGCGGGCATCATAATAAAGTGCCCCGCATGATCAGGAAGGCAACACTGAAATAGATGATCAGTCCTGTTACATCCACCAATGTGGCCACAAAGGGAGCCGAAGAAGCTGCAGGGTCAGCCCCCAGCTTTTTCAACGCCAATGGCAACATAGACCCGGCCATGGTACCCCATAAAACCACGCCCATCAACGCACAGGCTACCGTAAAGGCCACTAATAACCAGTGTTCTCCATAATTATAAATATGCCAGGTTTGCCATAAATAGATACGTAAAAAACCTACGGTTCCTAAAATCAAACCCAGTGTTAATCCCGATATAATTTCCTTCCGCATTACATACCACCAGCTGGCAAATTTGATTTCACCAAGCGCCATTGCACGTATAATAATAGAAGAGGCCTGGGAGCCGGAATTTCCACCGCTTGAAATGATCAACGGAATAAACAGCGCCAATACCACCGCTTTACTGATCTCACCTTCAAAATAACCCATGGCTGTAGCGGTCAGCATTTCGCCTAAGAACAGGATGACAAGCCAACCTGCTCTTTTTTTAATAAGATTGATAAAGGATATCTGCGTATAGGGTTCATCCAATGCTTCTGATCCACCCAGCTTCTGTATTTCTCTCGTATTTTCTGTTTCTGCCAGTCGCAATACGTCATCTATCGTTACAATCCCTATCAATACACCTCCTTCATCTGTTACTGGCAATGCAAAACGGTTGTTCTTCTGGAAAACTTCGATTACATCCTTTTCTTTATCAGTTACATGCAGGGCGATATACCTGTCATCCATGATATCGCTTACCTTTTTACTGTTGTCAACAAAAAGGAATTCCCGGATCCGTATATCATCGATCAGGATGCCATTGTCGTCTACCACATAGATCACATTCACTGTTTCTGAATTCTGACCGTGCAATTTAATGAAATCAAATACCTGTTGTATGGTCCAGTCTTTTTTAACCGCTACGTAATGCGGGGTCATCAACCGGCCTACCGTTCCTTCTGGGTAACCCAGTAGTTGTAAGGTAATATTTCGTTCATGTTCATTCAGTAATTTGATCAGTTCATTGAGAACACGGCTGGGAAGTCCTTCCAGAAAAGTGGTACGGTCATCGTCGGGTATGGCATTGAGTAACCGTGCAGCTTTTTCATGATTCATGTTCCTGATGAGTGCGCGTCTTTTTTGAAAATTCAGCACTTTGAAACTTTTAATAGCCGTATAATCATCCAACGCTTCAAATACGGTTACCTGTTCTTTTTCTGGTAATTTGTTCAGGATATTGAGTATTTCTCCAAACTTCATCCTGCTTAACTCACGCTTCATCTGTATGTCGTTGCTGTTACGGATACAGGATTTGATGGTATTAAGGTGATTCATAGGAATTCTTTAGTAACTCAAAATAAAACTTTTATAATTACTACTGCGAACAATACAGGCACTTGCAGCTCATGACCATGGTTATGGTTCATCCCGGCCCGCTTTTCTGCAGATTTTAACTTTACTTAACAAGTGACACCTAAACCTTGTGTACACAGCATAGTCAATCAGTACAATAACAGGTGTTTACTGATCATTTAAAAAGATTCTTATGAAAATCATACGCTGGGCAGTCGTTGTTTTTCCCATCATTTCTATCGTCTCCTGTGGCACTGTTAGTGAAACAAACATAAGCGCAAACTATCATAGCGCGGGCGTTTCAGTGGGGTATGAAACCTTTTACAATGAACTGCGGCCATATGGCCGGTGGATTGATTATCCGGGTTATGGGTATGTGTGGACACCAGGCATAGAAGCTGGCTTCAGGCCCTATGCATCAGGCGGACACTGGGTCTACAGCAACTACGGCTGGACCTGGGCATCTGATTACAGTTGGGGATGGGCTCCCTTTCATTATGGCCGCTGGTTTTATGAAAATGGTTATGGCTGGCTCTGGATGCCTGGTAATGAATGGGCGCCAGCATGGGTAACATGGGGTACCTGCGGTGGTTATTACGGATGGGCGCCTTTGGCCCCGCATGTTAGCCTGAGTGTGGCTGTCGGTGGTGGGTGGATGCCTCCTGCGCATTACTGGAACTTTGTTCCTGCCAACCAGGTCACCCATGTGAACGTGAATAATTATATTGTTAACAGCAATACTACTGTTGTCAATAATGTAAACATTACCAAGAACGTTACCATTATCAATAACAACACTGCCAATAATAACAATAATAACCGTAACATTCAGAACAGGGCAGTGTACAATATGGGTCCTGATGTGAGGGAGGTGGAAAGGCAAACAGGGAATCGTATTACACCCATTGTCGTGCAGGCAGCGAACAAACCAGGCCAGTCACTGAACAACAACCGGCTGGCAGTATACAGGCCGGTTGTAAGGGAAAATACAACGGCCAACCGGCTGGCGCCTTCCCAAACGGAGCCTTACCGGCCTGCGGTCAGGAAAACAGTAGCGCCAGAGCCACCACGGGAATACAGGCCAGCCCCGGTTCAGCAACCCACATGGAAGGGAGAGGGCAGGCAGGATAGCAATAACTATAATAATAACAACTACCGCAATAAGGATCGTGACCGCAGGAAAGAACAATAGGTCTTACCGGGTTTATTTTACCAATACTTCGTTGTTATAGGCAGCGATACTTCTTAGTACAGGTATCGCTTTTGCTGCTTCTATGGTAACCCGGATGCGATTGGTGTTTTGCGGAGGAAAACATGCGATTTTCTTTCTGCCAATGGTCGTTCCTTTGAAAACTGTTTCATAGCGTTGCCCATCAAACACTTCAATAGTAAATGCGATGACCCGCTGGCCATATTTGATCATTTCTTCCAATACCAGGGTATTCACATTTGTTTGCCGGGGTAACCTGAATTCGAGCTGCGTATTATTTTGTTTAGAAGAGACCCAGTAAGTATTGCTGTTATGGTCGGTAAGGTTTTTTAATTGTTTTGCATTACCTGCATCGGTAGTAATGGCGGCTTCCTGTAATATGTCCTTCTGAAATGCATTGTGTAATAAGGTGTGGAAACCGACCAGGGCTGCTGAATCAACGTCCGCTATTTTTCCCCTTGTGTCGGGTGGAACGTTTAGCAACAGGTTACCGCCATTGCCTACTGATTTCAGGTAGAGGCTGAACAAGGTTTGCGGTGATTTTACTTTTGCATCTTCTGATGCGCGATAAAACCATCCTGGCCTGATCGACACATCTGCTTCTGCAGGTATCCATGTTTTGCCGTACATATTGCCCTGGTTAAGGGTATCATTAGGGGGCGCTCCAAGTCCTCTTTTAAAACCGGCTGTATCCAGCAGGTTCCAGTTTGTATTGCCTATGATCCCTTTCTCATTGCCTACCCAGCGGGCGCCCGGGCCAATATCGCTGAAGATTACTAATTGGGGTTGCCATTTGAAAGCAGAGTCTTCGAAACGTTTGAAAGTGTATTGCTGCTTCCTGCCATTGGGCCCTTCTCCATTAGCACCATCCCACCAGAGTTCAAAAAACTGACCATAACTGGTAAGTAACTCTTTCATGGCAGAGAGGTAAATATCATTGTATACAGGTGTGCCATAGGCAGGATGGTTCCTGTCCCACGGCGAAATGTACACGCCCATCTCAATGCCTGCTTTTTTACAGGCGGCTGATAATTCTTTTAATACATCCCCTTTGCCGTTTCTCCATTTACTTTCTCTTACTGTATGCGTACTGAACTTGCTGGGCCATAAACAAAAACCGTCGTGGTGTTTGGCGGTAATAATGATGCCTTTGGCGCCGGCCTGTTTGGCAATCCTTGCCCATTGTTCGCAATCTAATTCTGCAGGATTAAAATCAGACGGGTCTTCTTTGCCATCACCCCATTCTTTATTGGTGAACGTATTGGGGCCAAAATGCATGAAGAGATAAAACTCTTTTTCATGCCATTGTAACTGTTCTTTGCTGGGGACAGGTAATACAGGTTTGACAGTCTGGGCGACAGCAATTGTTGTATTGATAAGCAGGATGCCTGCAACATAAACAGCAGGAAAATACTTTTTCAAGGTGACCATCGTTGGTTCAGGTTTTAAATGCAAACAATGATAACCATTTTTTAGTGTGGATAGCGCAAATTGGCGCGGATAACTTTACGCAAACGTTTGTTAAGCCAATTGTCGTTTGTACAATTGAACCGCGTTTTCAAAACCGAGGTAAATAGCATCACAAACTAATGCGTGTCCAATGCTCACTTCGTCTAACCAGTGAATATGTTGCCTGAGGAATTTTAAATTGGTAAGGTCGAGGTCATGGCCCGCATTCAGGCCAAGCCCTAATAATTTTGCTTTTTTTGCAGCTTCAACATAAGGGGCTACTGCTATTTCTCCGCTTCCCTTTGCAAAAGCAGTGGCATACCCTTCTGTATATAATTCAATACGGTCTGTTCCGGTTAATGCAGCGCCTTCCACCATTTCAATCACCGGGTCTACAAAGATGGATACCCGGATGCCTGCTTTCTTAAACACATTAGTGATGTCAATAAGGTAGTCTTTGTGTTTGATGGTATCCCAGCCATGGTTGCTGGTTAACTGCCCTAATGCATCAGGCACTAAGGTAACCTGGTGGGGTTTGATCTCCAGGACAAGGTCAACGAATTTCTGTTCAGTGGGATTCCCTTCTATATTAAATTCAGTTGTGATGATCTCTTTGATCTCGCGCACATCCTGGTAGCGGATATGCCTTTCATCCGGCCGGGGATGCACTGTAACTCCGTCGGCTCCAAACTTTTGCGCATTAACGGCAGCTCTGACTACATCTGGATTGTTGCCTCCGCGACTATTACGCAGCGTGGCAAACTTGTTAATGTTGACACTGAGTTTTGTCATACCACAAAGGTATTAAACTTTCCTGAGGAGGCAATTACGGTTGCACACTTCAGCTGTATCAGAGCAGTGAATTCATAATATACTTTCGTCCCCAGGATCCCCAGTTACTGATAGCTTTCTGCAGGGTTTGCGTGAGGGTTTTATAATCTGTTTTTTTCAGCCTGCCCGCGGGTGAAACTAATTTAGTATCGGCAGGCTCTATCATTTCTAATTTTGTGGCAAATAGTGTTAAATATAACCTGGGTATGGCAATGCCTAAGATCATGCCCGGAAGATGGGCAAATGAAAGCGGCCCGCCGCTTACTGTAACCTGGTCGGTATAAAAGGCAACGACATAAACGGAATCGAGAATGATGCCAACTGCTTTATGACATTCAAAGCCTGCAATGTCCCTCGTTTCATTGGTAATACGCCATTCTATATTGCGGATGGAATCAAGTATTAAAAAATTTTCTTCAAAAACGGCCTGTCTTTTGGCAAAAGTGCCCTGGTTCAGGTTGCTGAAAACAACATCATTGAGGTTCCTGTCTTCACCCATAAAAGGGATCTTCTCCTCCGTTTCCTTTCCTTTCTCATACAGTGTTTTCCCGTCTTTGAAATAAAGGTTGAAATACGAGGTCTGGAATTTGGGTAGCTTATCAAGGAAGTTATCCATCCATGAACCTTCGAATAGTTTGTGAAGGTTGACCTTTTTTTCAAACTCAATTTTACCTTGTGTGATGAATTGTGGTTGTGCCTTAACCACGGGGATGGATGAAACAAATAATAAGCAAAGCAATAGTTTTTTCATGGGTCTCTTTTTATGATCGGCAAAGCATATGGTTTATATATCATTCATTGTCCGATACTTTTTTGTTCTTGTTGAACTTCCACCGGAGCGAAAACAGCGCATATCGTTGTACGGTGGTATAGGTGTTTTCAGTGATGTAATTGCTGGTGATATTCCTGTTAAAGCCAATCTGCTGGTTCAGGATGTCATTCACAGAAATGACGGCAGTGAGGTCTTTCTTTTTCCAGATGCTTTTTTCCAGGGAGGCATTCCAGATAACAGCATTATTGTTCCTGTCGGCAGGCGATAATTTTTGGCGATAGTTGGCTTCTAGGTCCGTATTGATGCTCAGCCCTTTCATAAGTTTATAGTCGAAATACAGACTAACCGTTTGGGTCCAATACTCGGTTACCGCACCCCGGTTAATGGATGATTCTGAATAAGAGAAAGCAGGTGCGTAGCGCAGATTGACATTCAAATTATTCTCTATCGACTTACCAATGCGCACACCGGGACTGTAATCATAGCTTTTGGTAACACTCTCTATACCGTTCACGAAATTCACATTCCTGCTGCTGTTGGCCCTGGGTTCAAAGCCAAGTTCAAGTTTCAGGAATTTGATCTGTTTGCTGTAATAGAGACCCAGGTAAAAATTATAATTACCATTGACATTGACTGTCTGGGTAGTCCTTTTTCCACGGGCGTCCACTACACTTTTGGAACTAAAGGCATTTTCAGTAAAATTGAAACCTCCATAGCTCCAGATATTGCGGTTACTCAATACCTTATAATGACCTGCGTTGAAATAAATGGAATGATTGAAAGAAGGTTTTAGGTCTGGATTTCCGATGACCAGGTTCAGCGGATCATTATTGTTGATGATCGGTTGTAACTGACCAAGCGAAGGTTGTATGGTACTGCCGCTATAATTGATGCTGAAGTTACCTGTTTGAGAGAACTTCCAGCGGAAATTGGCATTGGGAAAAAAGTTGGTGAAATTACGTGCATAAGAAGAATCCTTATACAAATTGGTTTGTTTCAATGAAAGATCCTGCAGGGCCACGCCGATTCGGGCAGTTATTTTGGGATTGGTGTACGTAAAGCCAAAGCCGGCACGGTGGGAAGTATTGGTGAAGCGGAAATGATTACTGTAAAGCATGTTCAATGAATCGTACTGGCCGCCCTTTTTTTCATAGGAGCGGATGTCCTGTTCACTATTGGCGCTATTGAATGTGTAATTAAGGTTCAGTGCCAATCTTTTGCTCAGCGGCTCTGTATAACTTGCCAGCGCCTGTGTACTGCTGGCAGCATTACGACTCGTTTTACGCTGATCGATGAGCTGCGTGGAGTCGGGTGTTCCGTATTTATAAAAATCTGTTCTGTTGTACTGGTAACCGTCACTGTTGGAATGGTTATCAGTGAAGCCAACATTCAGGGTAAGCGACCTGGTACCGCTTTTATTGAATTTCCGATTGAGAAAAATATCTGCCCTGGCGCTGCTGTTATCGCCACTGGAATAATTGGTATGGTTACCCATGTTCACCGGAACCTTTGAACCGGTAAGATATTCGCTGTTACCTGATGTGTATTGGTTGCTCCTGCCAGATGAACCGCGGGCATTCACAGTAAGGGTGGTAGCAGAGTCTAACTTGAATTCGTTTTTGGTGTTTGCCGTGTGTTTTAACCGGGTACTTCGGTTGAGTGAGGACAGGTTATTGTAATACACCGTATCCGGCAAGATATATTTGGTGCCCGTATAACTTTCACCTGCCAGGTTCTGGTGGTTATAGCTGTAATTACTTGCAGTGCTGCTTCTTAATTTGCCGAATTTTTTATTAAGCATGAAAGCGGCTTGCAGGTTTTCGGGGATGCCTTGGGTGTTGTAACTGTTGAATTCATCACCTTCTGACCACATCATCACATTGCCGCCTTCTACTACGGTATTGACATTGCCAAAGTCCTGCATTTCTTCCCAGCTCATGCCGTTACGCCCGGTTCTGTCGGCTGTCAGGTAAGCGCCGGCTTTCAGCGTGCTGGTAAACTTATTGGCGGTGGCTTTAGCTTTGTAGTATTTATTAAAGTCAGTACCTGCCTCCGCTTTTCCAAAATACCCTTTCTTGGCATCATCTTTAAGGATCAGGTTAACTGTTTTCTTTTTTTCCCCGTCATCAATACCCGTTAATGTGGACTGGTCGCTCTTTTTATCAAAAACCTGCACTTTGGCCACATCCCTTGCATTGAGGTTTTGCGTGGCCATGGTGGGGTCATCGCCAAAAAATTCATCGCCATCCACCAATACTTTCTGCACTTTCTGACCCTGGGTAACAATTTCTCCTTTGCTGTTCACGGTAAAACCAGGCATTACTTTCAAGAGGTCTTCTACCGTAGCGCCGGCTTTTACTTTAAAACTGTCCGCCAGGTACTCCGTCGTATCACCTTTGATACGGATGGGTGCGATATGCTGCCTTACGATTACTTCCTGCAATAAATGCGCCCTGGTATTGAGTGCCACCGTACCAAAATTGCGCGGCAGGTCTTTTTGTAAAGTCACAGTGTCAAGCATTTCAACATAACCCGGGTAAGAGATCATAATGATGTACTTGCCGGCGGCTAAGTTCCTGATCTCAAAATTCCCCTTTGTGTCTGCCCTGGTATACCTGGTAAGTACAGAATCTTTCGCCCTTAAAAGCGTAACAACGGCATTGTGAAGATTTTGTTTACTGGTGGTGTCAGTTACCGTACCTTTAATAGCGGTTTGCTGACCATACGTGTTTGATAAAATACCGGTAAGTATTACCGTGAGAACTGTGATGAGTTTCTTCATAAGTAGTTTGACGGGTTGTGGTATTGGATGCAATCGGGAACAAAATCCATAATTTTTTTCTTAATAACTAAACTGTTAGTTACAAATTTATGTTAAAGGTTTTCGTAATTTAACAGAGAAATGATGCGCGGACTTACCTGCTGATAAATGGGAACGGAGTGTTTGCAACATAAAACAACAACATGGCAATAAATGGTACAAATACGAAAAAGACAGGAATGGGCACATCTCCCAAATATGAAGATGTGCATTTCGTGGAAACACAACAACCTGTGTGGAACTATTCTTTGTTTACCGATGAGGATGTGAAAAATTTCCAGCAGGGCACACATTACAGGTTGTATGAATTGTTCGGCAACAAGCAATTGGAGGTATTGAATAACGCTGGTACCTATTTTGCGGTATGGGCGCCTAATGCTACTTATGTCAGTGTCACTGGCTATTTCAACGATTGGAACAAAGACGCACACCCTTTGAAAGTACGGCTTGATCAGTCTGGCATATGGGAGGGCTTTATTCCTAACGTACATGGTGGGGAAGCCTATAAATATCATATTCATGGTTTCCAGGGCGTGAAGCTTGATAAGGCAGATCCTTTTGCACACTTTTGTGAAATTCGTCCGCATACCGCCTCTATTACCTGGCAGGCAGCTTATGACTGGAAGGACGACAAATGGATGAAATCAAGAAAGAAGCACAATGCGCTTACGGCTCCTTATTCGGTGTATGAGGTTCACTTAGCCAGCTGGATGCGCCCGGATAAATCTAATGAAGAATCCTATAACAGTTACCAGCAGATCACAGAGCGCCTGGTTCCTTATGTCCTGGAAATGGGTTTTACTCATGTTGAATTTATGCCTGTGATGGAACATCCTTTTGATGGCAGCTGGGGATACCAGGGTACGGGCTATTTTGCACCAACTTCCCGCTTTGGTACGCCGCAGGATTATGCAGCGATGGTGGATGCCTTTCACCAGGCGGGTATTGGTGTGATATTGGACTGGGTGCCTTCTCATTTTCCTTATGATGCCCATGGACTATTTATGTTTGACGGAACACATACCTATGAGTATGCCGACATGCGCAAAGGCTATCATCCCGACTGGAATTCTTATATTTTCAATTATAAAAGAGGGGAAGTAAAATCATTTCTAATCAGCAGCGCCCGTTTCTGGTGCGACTGTTTTCATACAGACGGCTTGCGTGTTGATGCGGTGAGCTCCATGCTTCGCTTAGAGTACAGCAGGGAAGAAGGGCAGTGGGAGCCCAATGAATTTGGCGGTAACGGCAATATCGAAGCCATCGCTTTTATTAAGGATCTGAATGAAACGCTGTACCGCGATTTTCCCGATATCCAGACTATTGCAGAAGAAGCTACCGACTGGCCCAAGATCAGCAGGCCTACTTTTGAAGGCGGGCTCGGATTTGGGATGAAGTGGATGATGGGATGGATGCACGATACGCTGGAGTATTTTAAATTAGATTCGATTTTCCGGCAATTTCACCAGGATAAGTTCTCATTCAGTATGATGTATTTTTATGATGAGAATTTTATGCTGCCGCTGAGCCATGATGAAGTGGTGCATGGGAAAAGCCCCATGATCTACAAAATGCCAGGTGATGAATGGCAGAAATTTGCCAACCTGCGTTTATTATATACTTATATGTTTACCCATCCCGGGGCTAAGCTTTTATTTATGGGTAATGAATTTGCGGCAACCAATGAGTGGAATTATAAAAGTGAATTACAGTGGGAACTGTTGCAGTTTGTGAGTCACAGCGGCATGAAATACTGTGTTCAGAAACTGAATGAGCTCTATCGCTCTGAACCCGCATTGTATGAGAAACAATTTGAACCGGACGGATTTGAATGGGTTGATCTTAACCACAGGAGCGAGTCTGTACTCGTGTATAAAAGAAAAGGAATAAAACCGAAAGATGATGTACTGATCATACTGAATGTAACACCAGTTGTACGGCAAGACTGGGAAGTGTATGTATATGACAAGAAACAGTGGACGGAAATATTCAATAGCGACAGCAAAGAATTCTGGGGAACAGGCGATGTATACAACCCTGCTGTCAGCGCTGAATTGGTTGATAAATCTTCTAAATGCTATAAACTAAAAGTGCATTTGCCCGCTTTGGGAGCCGTTGTGCTGCGATAACAGGATGGAAGCCTGATCTTACAAAGGGAGTACGATCCTGAAAGTGGTACCCTTACCCGGTTCACTCCATTTGACAAACAGTTTACCTTTGTGGTACTCTTCCATGATCCGTTTGCTGAGAGAAAGGCCCAGTCCCCAACCTCTTTTCTTGGTGGTAAATCCTGGCTTGAAAACCTTGTTGATGTTAGCTTTCGAAATGCCTTTGCCTGTGTCGGTAACATCAAGTAATAGTTCATGACGATCAACTGCAGGGGTGATGATGATCTTGCCATTTCCTTCAATGGCATCCAACGCATTTTTAATGAGGTTTTCGAGTACCCAGTCGAACAACGGGGGGCTTAAAAGCGGCGTTACATTTTTAAGCGGGGCATCATCAAATTCAAACAATACATGTCCGCCCGTTCTTTTTTTCATGTATTCCAGCATATGATGTATTTGCGGGGCGGGATTATTGCGTTCGAGTTTAGGCTGGCTGCCTATCTTACTGAACCTGTCCGTAATCAATAACAGGCGTTTCACGTCTTTATTGATTTCCGGGACGATGGTGTCGTTCTCTTTGTTTTCTTTGAGTATTTCGAGCCAGCCCTGCAGGCTTGAAACAGGTGTTCCTAATTGATGGGCTGTTTCCCTGGCCATGGCAGCCCAGAGTTGATTTTGTGCGCTGTGGTAGTGCACCCGCATGGCCATGATGGCGATAGTGATAAAAAGCGCAACGATGATCAACTGTACGATAGGGTAGAGTTTTACATCCTTTAGCAGGTTACTCTGCCCATAGTAGTAATAATTGGCGGTATAGGGGTTGTCTTTAATAACTAATATAATCGGATGCCTGTTGTAACGTTTGAATTGCTGCAGTTTTTTTTCTAAGTAAAACGGATTAGTTCTTACCTGTTGAGAGTCCAGATTGAAATAATTACCGGTAATCTTGTCCTGTTCATTAGTTTCAATAATGGGTATCCTGGTATTTTCTGTAGACAGCTTGGTGGCTAAGTTGATATTGGCGCCGGGAGGGGCATTGAGTATGGTACGTTGTGCCTCTACCCATGCTTCTACATTCTTTCTTTCCTCCTGGGCAATGTTACCTGCCACATATTGCGAATAAAAGATAGTGCCGCTTACCACAATCATGGCAATACAAACAAGGATAATCCGCCAATTCAACCAGGATGGTATCATACACCTAAAATAAGATTTTAAACCGATCTGAAAACCCGCAGGTTATGAAACACAAAAGCAACCCTGAACAGGTTGCTTTTGATTCGACTGTATGATCGCTTGCTTGTTGTTTCCTTAGCTGAATAATCCACCTTTCTTTAAAGTCTTTACACCCTCACCGATTTTGAAACCATTGTTGTAGATCTCAATTTTATAATCGCCGATTTGGTATTTATCATTTTGCTTCCAGTCAAAACTCACAGGTATTATCTTACCCTGCTCGTAGTTAACACTTACTTTACTGGTATAAGATTTATCGCCTTCGTCGCGGGTATTGAAAGAACTGCCTTCTGTGATGATCTTGCCATCCGGTGCAGTTACACATACATAGATATCTTTTGTACCGGTAGGTGATACCCGGTTTGGATCAAGTGTAAATGAGATACGCATGATAGAAGCCCTTTTTGCAGTGGTTGTTTCTTTTTCCTTTCCGCTGCTGCTCACTTTCAGGGCAGTAATGCCTATATTGGATGCGTGAAGGGTAGACGCTACATCTACTTTATCTTCCAATACTTTCTTTTCAGTTTTTGTTGAGTTCAGGTTTTCTTCCAGGCTTTGCTTGTCGGCAGTTAACTGTGTTTTTTCGGTCGTTAATTGCTGGTTTTCACCTTTTAATTTTTCAATCTCTGCAAAAAGCCCGTCTACTTTGCCATTCAGTTCTCCGATCATTTGTTTTGCCTGTGACAATTCAGCTTCACTGGCATTCTTCTTTTTTAAGATACTGCTGATATTGCTTTTCAGTTTCTGAATTTCAGAACCTTTGTCGGCCAAAGCACCTTGCAGCTGGATATTATTTTGAGTTAAGGAATCTGCTTTGGCAGAAACCGACACAAACTCCTGCTGAATGGCCGTACGGGCACTGTCTACATTACCAATCTTGGTCTGGAGTTGGGTGACCGTTTCGCGGGTCTGGCTTTTGTCGTAAAAAATATACCCCCAGGTGCCTATCAGGGCAGCAACCAGTACGCCATAAATGATTTTGCGGTTGTCTTTTGGAGCCGGTTGGGGGGAAGGATTTGTAGCTTGTGGGTAGCTCATAACGATGGTTTTATTGTTTAACGTGTTTTAACGGGATTATAGTATGAAAAGGGGCTTTTTGCCCCCGCACCCCACAAATATCTAAAATCGTGCCAGAAGATTGTTTACAACTTTCGGTTGGCGTATTTCATACTTCGTTGCCGGTATTAGATATTTGCGCCATGTCTGCAGAAAAGATTATAACAGCGTGGAAGAAAGGAAGTTTTAAGCCTGTTTACTGGTTAGAGGGCGAGGAGCCGTTTTTTATTGACCAGGTGGTGGATTATGCCGAACATAAGCTTCTAAATGAAGGTGAGGCGGGTTTTAACCTGACTGTTTTTTACGGTAAGGATGCCGACTGGGCTGCTGTTGTGAATGCCTGCAGGCGTTATCCCATGTTTGCAGAAAGGCAGGTGGTCATACTCAAAGAAGCGCAACAGATGCGGGACATTGAAAAACTGGAAGGGTATGTTGATAATCCTTTACTCTCTACAGTATTTGTAGTGAGCTATAAAGATAAAAAAGTGGACGGGCGCTCTAAACTGGCCAAGCTCCTGAAGCAAAAAGGAGAGATGCTTTCTACCAAAAAGATGTATGACAGCCAGTTACCTGAATGGGCCGGTCATATGGTTCAGGAGCATGGGTTGACTATTACACAGAAAGCACTTTTATTGCTGGTAGATCATATCGGGAATGACCTTAGCCGCATACAAAATGAAATAGAAAAATTAGCGGTGAATCTTGGTGCCAGGAAGGGGATTACAGAAGATGATATTGAAAATTATATCGGGGTAAGTAAAGAATTCAATGTGTTTGAATTGCAGGACGCTGTTGCCAAAAAAGACCTGTCAAAAGTCGTTCGTATTGTCCAGTATTTTGAGGCCAATCCCAAAGCTGCACCGATTCAGCTGGTGTTGCCCTCATTGTATAATTTTTTCAGTAAAGTATTCATGCTATATGGTGTGCAACAACCAGACGATAAAACCGTAGCGGCAGCATTGGGTGTAAACCCTTATTTTGTAAAGGATTATATGTCCGCTGCCAGGAAATATGACTACCAGGGGGTGGAAAGGGTACTGCTATTGCTGCATCAATACAATCTGAGAAGCGTGGGGGTAAATGATGCCGGGACTTCCGATGCAGGATTGTTAAAAGAGATGATAGTGAAGATCATTGCTTAGTAAGGAACTATGATTTAATGTTTAACAATCGCACGGCAGCCTCTTTATCTTGCTGCAATTGCATCTTTAGCTCATCCAGCCCGCTAAACTTCACTTCACCCCGCAGGTAGTGTTCCACTTTAACCTGTAGTGTTTGTCCGTAAATATTTTCGTCAAAATCAAAAATATGTACCTCGATAACGCGCTTCTTGCCATCGATAGTTGGCCTGATCCCGATATTCATCATTCCATAATAAGACGGGAAATTTTTTTGACTTTTGACCTCTTCCCAAACATTCACCCTTACTGCATACACCCCATTTCCCGGAATCAATTTCTCCTCGCTGGCCACGTGTAAATTAGCCGTAGGATAGCCGAGGGTGCGACCGAGTCTGTTGCCTTCCACAACGAGGCCTTCAAAAAAGTAGGGATAGCCTAGCAATGCATTGGCGATTTCAATATGATTGTCAATAATGGCAGTGCGGATACGTGTAGAGCTTACCACGATTTCATTCTGCAATTGCTCCGGTATTTCTTTGACGATGAACCCCAATGATGCGCCATATATTTCCAGCAGCCGGTAATTTCCTTCGCGGCCCTTGCCAAAATGATGGTCGTAACCAATAATGATCGTATGGGGTTTGAAATAACGGTAAAGGAAATCGGTGATGTATTGTTTGGCTGTCTGGTTAGAAAAATGATGGTCAAAAGGAACCACTACCAGGTGATCTATACCGGCTTCTTCCAGCAACCTGGTTTTTTCGTCAAGTGTATTCAGTAATTTTACATCCCCCGGAACAGAAGAAACAATCTTCCTAGGATGCGGATTAAATGTAATGATAACAGTTTCGCCCCCAATACGGACGGCCTCCTCTTTCATTTGCGCAATGATCTGCCGGTGTCCCAGGTGCACGCCGTCAAATGTACCAATGGTAATAACAGCATGCCGAAATTCCGGTAATGATCCTGCCAGTTCGCGGTGTACCTTCATAATTTGGTGCAAAAGTAAGTCAGAAAGACAAGAAGTCAGTAAGTCCGGGAATCGTACATTTGCACGAATTCAAAACCCTCCTGCCGCAGGCAGGTTTCACAATCTTAAAATTCATAGATGTCTCTGTATTCTCAACGCGGTGTTTCGGCCCAGAAGGAAGAAGTGCATGCTGCCATCCAGCAATTGGACCAGGGGCTGTATCCGCAGGCTTTTTGTAAGATATATGCAGATTTTTTGTGTGGTGATGCTGACTGGGTCAATATCATGCACGCTGATGGCGCCGGTACCAAAAGTATCCTGGCCTACCTGTACTGGAAAGAAACAGGTGATGCAAGCGTATGGAAAGGCATTGCACAGGATGCGGTGGCGATGAACTTAGATGATCTGCTGTGTGTGGGTGTGACAGACAATCTTTTATTTTCGTCCACTATTGATCGTAATAAAGTACGGATCACAGGAGAAGTATTGCAGGAAGTGATCAATGGCACGCAGGCATTTTTTAACCAACTGAAATCTTTCGGTGTCAATATTCATTACCTCGGTGGTGAGACTGCCGATGTGGGTGATGTGGTACGAACCATTGCAGTCAATGGGACCATGACAGCACGTTGGCCCAAATCGAAACTGGTGACTAATGAAAAGATTGCGGCAGGGGATGTAATTGTAGGTTTTGCCAGCTCAGGACAGGCCAGTTATGAAACGGAATACAACAGCGGCCTGGGCAGTAACGGGTTAACCAGCGCAAGACATGATGTGCTGCATAAATACTATGCAACAAAATATCCGGAAACTTTCGAGCCAGACCTGAACGATGAAGTGGTCTATATTGGCAAGAATAAAATGACCGACACAATACAGGTGCCGGGGTTTGGCAGCTTGACGATTGGTAAACTATTGCTCAGCCCGACAAGAACCTACGCGCCCCTGATGAAAATATTATTGGATCAGCATTTCGATGCTATCACAGGGGTGATCCATTGCAGTGGCGGCGGACAAACAAAATGCATGAAATACCTGCCCAGACCATTAAAAGTGATCAAGGATAATTTATTTGCCCCCCCTGTGATCTTCAAACTCATACAGGAAAATTCAGGTGCGGATGACAGGGAAATGTACCAGGTGTTTAATATGGGGCATCGGCTGGAAGTCTTTACCAATGAAGCAGCAGCCGAAAAAATGATAGCTGCAGCTAAACAATTCAATATAGAAGCAAAAGTCATTGGCCGGGTTGAAGCCGCAGCAAGCGCCAGCCTTTTGCTGAAAGGAAGTTTTGGTGAGATCACCTATGCATATTAACAGTAAGGTGCATGTTGAAATGTATTAATTTAGCTTTATGTCAGAAACAGTAGTATCCATACGCAACGCCAATATCTACCAGGGTAAAAGCCTGATCCTTCAGGACGTGAATTTTGAAGTTAACAAGGGAGAATTTGTTTACCTGGTGGGCAAGACCGGGACAGGGAAAAGCAGTTTGTTAAAGACTTTATATGGTGAACTGACGCTTACCGAAGGAATTGCTTCAGTGGTAGGCTTTGACCTGCGTGAAATGAACTGGAAAAAAGTTCCGTTCCTGCGCCGTAACCTTGGTGTGGTATTCCAGGATTTTCAATTGCTGACAGACAGGAACGTACATGAGAACCTCAAATTCGTTCTGAAAGCGATCGGCTGGAAAGATGAGCGGCTGATCGAAGAAAAGATCAATGATGTGCTGGATAAAGTAGGCCTGAAAAGCAAAGGTTTCAAAATGCCCTTTGAAATGAGTGGCGGTGAACAGCAACGGGTAGATATTGCAAGGGCCTTATTGAATTCCCCCAAATTAATCCTGGCAGATGAGCCTACAGGTAACCTTGATCCTGAAACGAGCGACGAGATCATGCAGCTACTGATACAGATAGCCAAAGATTATGGCACGACTGTTATTATGGCCACCCACGATTTTATCGTTATCAACCGTTACCCTTCCCGCATGTTGAGAACAGAAAAAGGACGTGTCATTGACAGTGCAACTGCAATGGCGGAATAGAGATAAGATATTAGTTGCCAACCAACCGCTTTCTCATTAAGGTCATTTCTTTTAACCTGAATTAGGGCCATGTAAATGGCTGTTATTCAATGTATTACCGGTTAAAAAAATACATATTTATTTTTTCTTCAATTTCTCCACCTGTTATACACAGCGAACTATTCTTTTCTTAAAATTCAGCCCTTTTCATGTATGTTCGCAGGTACTAAACAGGGATAGCAAGTGAGATTAAAGTCATTAGAGATCAAAGGATTTAAAAGTTTTGCTGATAAAACGGTAGTAAGTTTTGATGAAGGCATTACCGGCATTATTGGCCCCAATGGTTGTGGTAAAAGTAATATTATCGACAGCATCCGTTGGGTGATCGGGGAACAGAAGATATCGGCACTCCGTAGCGAGAATCTTGAAGCACTTGTATTTAATGGAAGTAAGACAAGAAGCCCGAGCGGATTGGCCGAAGTGAGCCTCACATTTGAAAATACCAAGAATTTATTACCAACCGAATTTAGTACGGTTACAGTTACCCGCCGCTTTTACAAAAATGGTGAAAGCGAGTACCGGTTAAATGATGTTACCTGCCGCCTGAAAGACATTCACAACCTTTTCCTCGATACAGGCGTAAGTACTGATAGTTATGCCATCATTGAATTGGGTATGGTGGATGACATCATCAAGGATAAAGAAAACAGCCGCCGTCGCATGCTGGAGCAGGCTGCGGGGATCACCATTTATAAAACACGTAAAAAAGAGGCCAAGAGCAAGCTGGATGCAACCGAACAGGATCTCGCACGTATCGAAGACCTGTTGTTCGAGATCAATAACCAGTTAAAGACCTTAGAGAACCAGGCGAAGAAGGCAGAGAAATATTACGAGATCAAAAAAGAATACAAAGAAGTCTCTGTTGAACTGACCAAAGCAGCATTGGAAGGGTTTAACTCTACTTATAAAGAACTGAACGAACAACAGGATGCGGAGACCAATAAAAGAGTACAACTCGAAGCAGAGATTGCAACAGAAGAGGCTGCAATCGAACAGGAGAAAGTAGGGTTTATTGAAAAAGAAAGGGCGTTGCAGGCTATGCAGCATGAGTTTAATGACCTGTTGCAAAACCTGCGCAGCAAAGAGAATGAGAAAAACCTTGCTACCCAGAAGCTGCATTACCTGAAAGAAAAGGAAACTAACCTGAGAGATTTTCTGGAAAAGGCAGAGGGGCAGTTAAAAACCATTGGGGATTCGATTGAATACACACAATTACAGGTAGGAGAGGAAGCAACACGCCTGCAGGAATTACAGGATAGAGTGGAAACTTCCAAAATGGATATAGAGGATAAACGACGCATCTTTGATGAGAAGCGCAGTGGCGTTGATGCCTTAAGAAGCCGCTACCAGCAGATACAACGCAGCCAGTTTGATGCGGAGAAAAAAGTGGCGGTAGCAGATACTTCCATTCAGAACCTGCAACGCGCCAATGCACAATTGACAGACGAACAGCAGAACCGGATGTATCAGTTGCAACAGCTGGGCACAGAATTGCAGGAGAAAGAAGCTGCGCTGGAAGCCAAACGGATTGACCTGCAGCAATTACAGGAGCAGCACGAAAGAACCAAGGAGCAGATATTTGAAACGCAGTCACAATTGGAAGTCCTGCGTAACCAACTGGCCGAAGAAAGCCGTAAACTGGATGCCAAACGCAACGAATATGAGCTGCTGAAAAGCCTGATCGATTCAATGGAGGGTTACCCGGAGAGTATTAAATTCCTGCACAAGAACCCCAATTGGAACCATAGTGCGCCTATCCTGTCCGATATTATTTATGTAAAGGAAGCCTACCGCGCAGCAGTTGAAAATGTATTGGAACCCTACCTTAATTATTATGTAGTGAACAACCTGCAGGAAGGCCTCCAGGCCGTGCACCTGCTGGATGAGCATAAAAAAGGGAAGGCCAATTTCTTTATGCTGGAGAAATTTGCCGACATGCATATGGAGTCTCACCAGCCGGCAAACACCATCAAAGCGCTGGATGTAATTGAAGTGGATGCACAGTATCGCAAACTGGCAGAATACCTGTTGGGTAATGTTTACATTGGAGAAAACGAAGAAGCGCTTGTAAACAGTAATGGCGCTGTGGTACTGGAAAAACATGGTAAGTATGTAAAAGGAAAATATACACTTACGGGTGGAAGTGTTGGCTTGTTCGAAGGAAAGAAAATCGGGCGTGCCAAGAACCTTGAGAAACTCTATGAAGAGATTGTTGCGCAGGAAACTGTTGTTAATGCATTGAAAACTGATATCCAGGCCAGGCATAATGAAGTGATCGGTTTTAACGAGCAGCTGAAAGAAAATGCAATCAAACAAACCGAGAACGAGATCAATCAACTTACCAACCAGGTTTTTGCTACCCGTAACAGGATAGAGAACCTGCAGGCAGTACAGCAAAATGCACAGCAAAGGATAGAAGATATTGAGATCCGTTTGCAGGATGAACAGGATGCAATTGCAACCACCCGTGATGCGTTGCTGCAACTGAATGAACAACTGCAAAGTACCACCGAGGAAATGAGAACGGTGGAGCAGGATTACCAGTTGGCTGAACAGGAATACAATTACGCATCGGTTCAATACAATGAAAGCAACCTGCAGTTAACGCGACAGCAAAGCAAAATTGCCACGCTGAAACAGGAACTGGTTTTCAAAGAAAACCAATTGAACGACTTGCATCAACAGATCCAAAGTAATACGGTTCAACTTTCCGAAGCTTCTGCCAATATTAAAGAAGGAGAAGAAACATTACTGGGTTCCGAAGACCTGCTGCTTGAATTGATGCGCAAAAAAGAAGAAGAAGAGAAGAAACTGAATGAAGCAGACCAGACCTACTACAACCTGCGTAATGCTTTGCAGGAGAAAGAAAGCGAGTTGCGTCACAAGGTGAAGAGCAAGGAAATGATAGATCACCTGGTAACAGAGATTAAGGATAAACTGAATGAGCTGAAACTGCAACTGGCCGGCATGAAAGAAAGGCTGAGTGTGGAATTCAAAATAGAACTCGATGAGGTATTAGACCAGGCACGCACTTCTGATGCTTCATTGGAAGAACTGCAGGCTTCTTCAGACAGGATGAAGAAACGCTTAGAGAATATGGGTGAAGTAAACCCGACTGCTATAGAAGCGTTTACTGAAATGAAAAAGCGTTACGAGTTCATCCTGGAACAGAAGAATGACCTTGTATCTGCCAAAGAAAGCCTGCTGCAAACCATACAGGAAGTGGAAGCAACTGCCAACCAGCAGTTCCTGGATACTTTTAACCAGGTTCGTGAGAATTTCCAGAAAGTATTCAAAGCGCTGTTCACAGAAGAAGATACGGCTGATATGATATTAGTGAACCCGGAGAACCTTGCAGAAACCGGTATTGATATTGTTGCCAAGCCTAAAGGGAAACGTCCATCTTCCATTACACAGCTGAGTGGGGGAGAGAAAACATTAACGGCTACTGCTTTGCTGTTCTCTATCTACCTGATCAAGCCAGCACCGTTCTGTATATTAGATGAGGTGGATGCACCACTGGATGACGCCAATGTTGGCAAGTTCACACAGATGATCAAGAAGTTCAGCGACAATTCCCAGTTCATCATCGTTACCCACAACAAACAAACCATGGGGGCGGTCGACGTGATCTATGGCGTTACCATGCAGGAACCCGGTGTTAGTAAGCTGGTGCCGGTAGATTTCAGGAGCCTGAGTAATTAATGTATAAGGGGATTTTTATACTATACCTTGTTTGCTTCGGTTGTTACCTGCTTTTTTCGCGTCAGCCCGATTATTTCGACGGAGAGAAGGCGCCTGCAACCATACAGTGGATAACGGATAGTGTATCAGGGTTGGCTATTCCCCAAGCTGTTTATTCAGACGGGCATCAGACGCATACTATTGATGCCCGCTATTTCTTAAGGAAATGGAAGCATGGCGACAGGACTGAAGTGATTTATGAAACCGCCAACCCCGGTAAAGCCGCTGTTTACTGCTTCTGGGGCTACTGGATTACAGGGGGCGAATTGCTGGCATCGGTCGTTTTATTACTCGTACTCTTCCAGGTAGCTGTCGCAGTAACCAGCAATCCATCACCCCGATCATTACTGGAACAATCAGCCTATAAACAAGAAAAGAAACGCAGGTACCTGGATTGATTGTTTTTATCGTACTTTGCCATTGTGTAATAAATACATATTCTTTAAACGCTTGCTATGTCAACCACCTACACGGGCATTAAGCCCCGCCTCAATTTCTGGCAGATCTGGAACATGTGTTTTGGTTTTTTTGGCATCCAGTTCGGATGGAGCCTGCAAATGGGCAACATGAGTGCCATTTATGAATACCTGGGAGCCTCCCCTGAACAAATACCCGGATTATGGCTTGCAGCACCTATGACCGGGTTGCTGATACAGCCCATCATTGGCTACCTGAGCGACCGTACCTGGCACCCAAGATTGGGAAGGCGTAGGCCCTTCTTTTTAATTGGTGCCATACTCAGTTCACTGATGTTGTTTGTAATGCCCAATGCTTCAGTAGTATGGATGGCGGCCGGTATGCTCTGGATACTTGATTCCAGTATTAACATTACCATGGAGCCCTTCCGTGCATTTGTAGCAGATAACCTGGAGGAGAAACAACGACCATTTGGTTTTGCGATGCAGAGCATGTTCATTGGACTGGCATCATTTATTGCAGGATACCTGCCGCAGAAACTGGTAGACTGGTTTGGTGTACCGAGAGATAAAGCCGGTGGTGCTATTCCGCAAAATATTATGCTGTCATTTTATATTGGCGGCGCTGTTTTTTTACTTGCAGTATTGTATACGGTGTTCAGAAGTAAGGAATACCCGCCGTCGGACAGTAACTGGCGGGAAAAAATAAAGGAATCAAACAAAGGCTTTGGTGGTGGTATCAAAGAAATCACGAACTCTATTATGCATATGCCCGACCAGATGAAACGCCTTGCCCTGGTAAACTTTCTTACCTGGCCGGGACTATTTCTCATGTGGTTTTATTACAGCACAGGCGTGGCAGCAGAAATTTTTGGCGGCGACCCAAAGGGAAGCAGCGACGTGTATACAAAAGGATTGGAATACGCTAACACCACGTCTGCCATACTGAACCTTGTTACTTTTGCTTTTTCGTTTTCATTGCCCTTCTGGGTAAAAAAACTAGGGAAAAAATATACGCATACAGTTTGTTTGCTGTTAGGAGGAGCGGGCCTTATAGCCGTCAATCATATTCATGAGCCTGCTTTTCTTTATATAGCAATGGGACTGGTAGGTATTGCCTGGGCGTCTATTTTATCCATGCCATACTCAATGCTGGCCGGGTGTTTGCCCGCTGAAAAGATGGGTATTTATATGGGGATCTTTAATTTCTTTATTGTATTACCCGAAATCATCGCTTCTCTTTTCTTTGGAAAGATTATGACAAACTTTTTGCATAATGACCGTCTGCTGGCTGTACAAGTGGGGGGAGGCCTGCTGTGCCTTGCTGCTGTAGTATGTATGCTGGTGGTTAAAGAGAAAAAAGAAAGCCCTCTATAGTAAGAAGCCTGCTTTGAAACAGAATGACTGACTGATTGTTCATTATTAAACCTTCCTGACGCTAGTCAGGTTATTATCGATATGAATTTTAAAAAAATACTCCTGCTCTCCCTGTTTGCTTTTTACCTGATAACCCTGAAAGCACAATATGCGCAAATCTATCCTGCCAACTGGTTTACTAATATGCAATGGAATAAAGTGCAACTGATTATTCGTGGTAACCATGATGCATTTAATAAAGAAAAACTGCACATACAATACCCTGGTGTGCAATTGACAGATATTCATCCATTGGAGAATGGAAAGTATATGGCTGTGGACCTGGTGGTAACAGCAGCAGCCAGGCCCGGAAATGTAACCATTGAATTTACGGATGGTGCTAAAAAACATACTGTCCAATGGCCGTTAAAAGAAAGACGTCCAGGCCGTGGCAGGCAATTTGCACAAGGCGTAACTGCTCAAGATTTTGTATACCTGGCCATGCCGGACCGCTTCAGTAACGGTGATCCGAAGAATGATAAGTTTTCCGATATGCGCGATACAGTTTGCGACCGGTCAAGCGTATTGTTGCGTCACGGCGGCGACCTGCAGGGCCTGATCAATCACCTGGATTATATGAAAGAACTGGGTGTAACGGCTTTATGGCTGTGCCCTGTGGTTGAAAATGATATGCCGCTGGAGAAAGAACCGATCGGCATGCTGAGTGGTTATCACGGGTATTGGTTCACCGATCAATACAAGATTGACAAGCGATATGGGGGAGAGGAAGCTTATCTCAAATTATCGGCGGCCCTGCATGCGAACGGGATGAAGCTGATACAGGATGCCGTATACAACCATATCGGGATCAAACACTGGATAGCAATGGATCCGCCGGCGAAAGACTGGATCAACCAGTGGCCTGGGTATACCGGCAGCAACCATCGCGAAGAAGCAGTATTTGATATGTATGGCAGTACCAGCGACAAAAAACAAATGCTGGATGGCTGGTTTACGCCACACCTGCCCGATGTTAACCAGCGCAATCCCTATGTAGCCAATTATTTAATACAACACGCTATATGGACTACCGAAACCTTTGGTATTGATGGCTGGCGTGTAGATACCTATAAATATTGTGATGAAACTTTCCTCAACAGGATCAATAACGCATTACTGAACGAGTACCCATCATTAACTGTTTTTGGGGAAGCCTGGACGAACAGCATTACCGGCAGTGCTTATTTTGCACGTAACAATATGCAGGTGCCATTCAAACACAACCTGCAGGGCGTGACTGATTTCCCTGTCAACTTTGCAATCCTGGCTACGCTCAACCAACCATTTGGCTGGACAGAAGGAGTGAGTCGTTTGTACATGACACTGGCGCAGGATGTGCTGTACAAGGAGCCAAAAAATAATTGCATTTTTCTCGATAACCACGATATGGACCGCTTCTATTCGGTAGTCGGAGAAGACATGGATCGTTATAAACAGGGGATCGCTTTGTTATTAACACTGCGTGGTATTCCTCAGCTTTATTATGGCACAGAAATTCTCATGAAAAACTTTAAAAATCCGGGTGATGCCATGGTACGTCTCGATTTCCCGGGCGGCTTTCCAGGCGATACAGAGAACAAGTTCCTTGCAGCCGGCCGTACTGACAAAGAGAATGAAGCCTTCAACTATGTCAAAGCGCTGGCGCAATACCGCAAAACCTCTTCAGCATTAACCACTGGTAATACCACGCAGTACATTCCTAAAGATGGCGTGTATGTTTATTTCAGGTATGATACCAAACAAACCATCATGTGCGTTATTAATACAAGTGCAAAAGAGACGAATATTGATTTTGCCAAATTTGAAGAGCGTACAAAAGGGTTTACCCGCGGTAAAAACGTGATCGGTGGTCAGGGGTACGGGGAGAGCTTTGTAGTTGCTGCAAAAGGAACACTTGTGCTTGAATTGCAACCATGATAGTATCTCAGGAGGTGAATCCATGGCTTTTGACTGCTAAAATGGCTAACATGGATAGTTTTCAATCCTTTTCTCTGGCACTAAACTCCTGATAGGAACACAGGAACCTGCGCAACTGGAAACTGTATTGAGATAACGGGCAAGTAGCGCAGGACCTGGCGAAGTATTTTGAAAAAGTCTACGCTACAGATATCAGTGAACAGCAATTTGCAAGTGCAGTACCCGGCAATAAAATTGTGTATTCTCTTCAGCCGGCCGAAGAAACAAGGCTGGTGAAATTCCCTATCTTACTCAAAGTTGGCCGGGTTGAATCAACACCAGCGTTGTTAAAAACAGCTTTTAATATTTAAAATAAAGGTTATGGGAACCCTGCCCAGTTACATTGGAATTGTTTTCGGGCTAACCACTATATTAACCGCTTATCTTTTCGCGAAAGCAACTGCAAAGCCCCGCCTGGTATTTTTTATTCTCGCCACCTGGCTTACCATACAAACCATCATCAGTAGAACAGGGTTTTATTATGTACATACCAAAACAATGCCCCCGGCTTTTGTATTGGCAACCTTCCCTTGCGTTCTTACTATCGTGTTATTGTTTGCAATGAAAAGAGGAAGGGCCTTTATTGATACCATGAACCTGAAAATGCTTACCATTTTGCACATCGTAAGAATACCTGTTGAAATTGTATTGGTATGGTTATTTATGCATAAAGTGATTCCTCAGATCATGACTTTTGAAGGCCGCAATTTTGATATTGCATCGGGTATATCGGCACCGCTTATCTATTATACCGTTTATACAAAGGGACCGTTCAATAAAAAATTATTGCTGGTATGGAATTGTATCTGCATTCTTTTACTGGCCAATATTGTTATTACCGCAGTACTGTCTGCTCCCTTTCCTTTCCAGCAGTTCGGTTTTGACCAGCCGAATATTGCGGTGCTGTATTTCCCCTTTATATGGCTACCCGCCTGCGTGGTTCCGCTGGTCCTGCTTTCACACCTGGCAGCCATACGATTATTGGTGAAAAAGACCAAATAAAACCGCTCGATTTCCCTGCTATTGTGAAAGCCATGCCCTGCAAGTCTTTACCTCTTTTTTCAACAATCGGTGCATAATTCCTGTACCTCATGTTAAGATTGAATTTGTAATGTTGTAATAGAATTTGTGGTTGCGGTACTATTGTTCTGCATTTTACTGCATTAAAAGGGAATCCGGTGATATTCCGGAACTATCCCCGTAGCTGTGATCCCGATGCTCCCCCCGCGGGCATTGTATCTCTGAAATCCTATCGCCACTGTTCCGAATCAAAAGGAATGGGAAGGCTTCAGGGATCGGGAAAGTCAGAAGACCTGCCATAGATTCCAACATATTTGTCATGCTTTCGGGTGAAAGGCAATGGACCGGCTACCTTTTGAGGATCATTCTTCTCTTGTAATCAGTCTGTCTCCTTTACCTGCAGGTGCCTTAAATCATTTAGTATGCAGTTGGAAGAAGAAATATTATTGAAAGAGAACAAGGATCGTTTTGTTATCCTGCCCATCAATTATCCCAAAGTATGGGAATTGTACAAAAAGCATGAAGCCAGTTTCTGGACGGCTGAAGAGATTGACCTGGGGGATGACCTGAAGGACTGGGCATCATTGAATGATGGAGAACGTCATTTCATTTCTCATGTACTGGCTTTTTTTGCAGCCAGTGACGGGATTGTCAATGAAAACCTTGCTGTTAATTTCATGAGCGAAGTGCAATTACCAGAAGCCAGGTGTTTTTACGGCTTCCAGATCATGATGGAGAACATACACTCTGAAACTTATGCACTGCTGATAGATACCTATGTAAAAGATCCTGTTCAAAAGGATATATTGTTTCATGCTATTGATACTGTTCCAGCGGTAAAGAAAAAGGCAGAGTGGGCGCTTCGCTGGATAGAGAACGGAAGTTTTTCAGAACGCTTGGTTGCTTTTGCTGCAGTGGAGGGTATTTTCTTCAGCGGCAGCTTCTGTTCCATTTTCTGGCTGAAGAAAAGAGGCCTGATGCCCGGGTTGACTTTCAGTAATGAACTGATCAGCAGGGATGAGGGATTGCATTGTGAATTCGCCTGCCTGTTATACAGTATGCTGAAAAACAGGTTATCGCAGGCACAGGTGTACCAGATCATGGGCGATGCTGTGCGGATTGAAAAAGAATTCATTACAGAAGCGCTTCCGGTTGACCTGATTGGCATGAATGCCAAACTTATGCAGCAGTATATAGAGTTTGTGGCTGACCGCTGGATAGCAGAGCTGGGCTACCCCAAAATATTCAATACTGCCAACCCATTTGATTTTATGGAAATGATATCACTGGAAGGCAAGACGAACTTTTTTGAAAAAAGGGTAGGCGATTATCAGAAAGCAGGTGTATTGTCAGGTAAAGAAGCGCAGGCATTTACAACAGAAGAAGACTTTTAAATGGCGAATTTGATGATGGATGATGGCTGATGTAACACCAAATCCTACATCAGCCATCATCCATATATTTTATAAGATATAAAACCCGGATTATGCAAGTAATAAAAAGAAACGGCAAAAAGGAGAGTGTCAAATTTGATAAGATCACTGCACGCATAGAAAAATTGTGTTACGGACTTGACCGCAGGTTTGTGAACGCGGTTGATGTAGCCAAGAAAGTAATTGAAGGGTTGTATGATGGTGTTGCCACTACTGAACTGGATAACCTGGCTGCCGAAACTGCTGCTTCGTTAACAGTAAAGCACCCGGATTATGCATTACTGGCGAGCCGTATTGCCGTGAGTAACCTGCACAAGAACACTATTAAAAGTTTTTCAAAAGCCATGCACCTGTTGTATGAATGTACAGACAGCAAAACGGGTAAGCGTCTTCCATTGATAGCAGATGATGTATGGCAGATTATACATGATAATGCTGAATTATTAGACTCTACCATTATCTATGACAGGGATTACGGGTTTGACTACTTTGGTTTTAAAACACTTGAAAAGTCTTACCTGCTGAAACTCGATGGGAAAGTAGCAGAACGCCCGCAACAAATGTATATGCGCGTGGCTATCGGTATTCACAAGCACGATATTGAAAGTGCTATTAAAACCTACCACCTGATGAGTGAACGCTGGTTCACACATGCTACGCCAACCCTGTTCAATGCCGGCACGCCTAAACCCCAGATGAGCAGTTGTTTTTTACTCACCATGAAAGACGACAGTATTGAGGGTATTTATGATACGTTGAAGCAGACTGCCCGCATTTCTCAAAGCGCAGGCGGTATCGGGCTTGCCATTCATGGTATCCGCGCTACCGGAAGCTATATAGGTGGCACCAACGGCACCAGCAATGGTATTATTCCGATGCTTCGTGTGTTTAATGATACTGCCAGGTATGTTGATCAGGGCGGCGGCAAACGCAAAGGTGCTTTTGCCATCTATCTGGAACCATGGCATGCAGATGTATTTGCATTCCTTGACCTGCGTAAGAACCATGGTAAAGAAGAAATGAGAGCCAGGGATCTTTTCTATGCATTGTGGATACCTGACCTGTTTATGAAAAGGGTGGAAGAAGATGGTGAGTGGAGTTTGTTTTGTCCCAATGAGGCCCCCGGTTTACATGAGTGCTGGGGAGAATCCTTCGAAAAATTGTATACACAGTATGAAACAGCGGGCAAAGCAAGAAGAAAGGTGAAAGCGCAGGAACTCTGGTTTGCAATACTCGACGCACAGATAGAAACAGGCACCCCTTATCTGCTGTATAAAGACGCAGCTAACCGCAAGAGCAACCAGCAGAACCTTGGAACTATCAAGAGCTCTAACCTGTGTACAGAGATTATGGAATACACGGCGCCTGATGAAGTGGCTGTTTGTAACCTCGCATCGCTGGCACTGCCAAAGTTTGTGATTGGTGACAAATTTGATCATGACAAATTATATGAAGTAACTTATGAGGCCACAAAGAACCTCAATAAAATAATCGATTATAACTATTACCCTGTTGAGGAAGCCAGGACGTCCAACCTGAAACACCGCCCCATTGGCCTGGGTGTGCAGGGGCTGGCCGATGTATTCATTCTCCTGCGGTTACCATTCGAAAGCGAAGCTGCCAGGCAGCTCAACAAAGAAATATTTGAAACCATCTACTTTGCTGCTATGACGGCCAGTAAGGACCTTGCAGAAACGGATGGCCCTTACGAAACCTATGCAGGATCACCGGTGTCTAAAAGCATTTTCCAGTTTGATATGTGGAATGCAGAACCCACACTGCGCTGGGATTGGTATACTTTGAAAGCTGAAGTGCAGAAATACGGTGTAAGGAATTCATTGCTTGTAGCGCCCATGCCTACTGCCTCTACCTCACAAATATTGGGTAACAACGAATGCTTTGAACCCTACACCTCAAATATCTATGTAAGACGCGTATTAAGCGGAGAGTTTGTGGTGGTTAATAAGCATCTGCTGCATGACCTGGTGGCGCTCAACCTGTGGAATGATGAGATGAAGAACGAGATTATGCTGCATAACGGCTCCATTCAGAAGATCAGTGGCATCCCCGATGATATCAAAGAAATATATAAAACCGTATGGGAGATCAAACAAAGGGCAGTTATAGATATGGCTGCCGACAGGGGTGCATACATTTGCCAGTCACAATCACTGAATCTTTTTGTAGACGCACCTACGACAGCAAAACTCACTTCTATGCATTTTTATGCCTGGAAAAAAGGATTAAAAACGGGAATGTATTACCTGCGCACAAAAGCAGCATCACAGGCGGTACAATTCACGGTGGAAAAACAAGGCGGTAAATCCGTAGAGCCGCTGATCGATACGCATCATTTGTCTGTTGTGGAAGCAGGGGATAGTACCATAGAAGACAAAGCATTGAACGGCAGCACCTGCAGTATGGAAGATGGATGTGTAACCTGCAGTGCATAACGAAAATACAATGACCAATACTGAGCAACGAATTGATCAATCTGTAACAAGAATATTTAAAGCTGTTTTCCCGGATAGTACCAATCATTATGATACATTGTTTGGGGGAACAGCTATGCATTTAATGGATGAAGTGGCTTTTATTACGGCCACAAGGTTTGCAAGGAAACGGGTGGTCACTGTTTCATCGGACCGTATTGATTTTAACAGACCAATTCCGGCAGGGACCATTATTGAACTGATCGGAAGGGTATCACATATAGGTAATACAAGCCTGAAAGTATTAGTAGAAATATACATTGAAGAAATGTATTCAGATTTGCGCGAACAGGCTATTACGGGCACTTTTACTTTTGTTGCAATTGATGAAAACAAAAGACCCGTGAAGATACTTTAGGGGTCTCTTTATATTTATATATCTTCGCATTAGTTCTTTCTTTTACTTCTATCGAAACAGGTAAAGGTTCCCGCCATTTATACGGCGGGATTAAAAGGGAATCATGTTTAAATCATGAGCTGTCCCGCAACTGTAAGCAGCGCTGATGTCTGATCCATCAATGTTCATTGTTCTGGTATACCGGGATGAGAAGAACGGGTAAGATGCTGCAAGCCAGGAGACCTGCCTTACCTGCATGTTGACAATGCTTTCGTGGATTGAAGCGGTGTCAGGGATCGATGTGCTTATACTGCTGTATGTCCATCGACAGTTGATATTGCATTCTTTTTCCTGTTCAACCCCCTATAATACACTATTAGCATTGCCCTGAAGTTGATTAAAGAGCGAAAACATTTTGTTTCACTTTTTAAAACTAAACGGTAATGATTACCCACAACTTAGGCTACCCGAGGATTGGTAGCCACCGTGAACTCAAAAAAGCCTGCGAGCAGTATTGGTCAGGCAAAATTACGGTGCATGAACTGCACCAGGCAGCAAAGAATATCCGTCAAACAAATTGGCAACTACAAAAAGAGACGGGTATAAACCTGCTCCCCTGTAACGATTTTTCTTTCTATGACCATGTACTTGATACAGCGTTGATGGTAGGGGCCATCCCCGAGCGCTATCACACTTTGATGGAGGAAAGGCAATTTTCTGAAACAGATCTGCTCTTTACAATGGCGAGAGGGTATCAGAAAAATGGTTATGATATCACCGCAATGGAGATGACAAAATGGTTTGATACCAATTACCATTATATCGTTCCGGAATTTACAGCTGATCAGCAGTTCGTTTTGTATTCAGACAAAGTGGTAAGGGAATACAATGAAGCCCAAAGAAGTGGCTTTAAGACAAAACCTGTTCTGCTTGGGCCTGTATCATTTTTATTACTCGGCAAAGCAAAAGAAAAAGGATTCCAGCGATTGTCATTGATCGACAAACTGTTGCCTGTATACCTTGAAGTGCTTAAGAAATTAGATACCTGTAACGCATATTATATTCAGTTTGATGAACCTTGTTTGTCGCTCAATCTTGACAACACAGAAAGAAAAGCATTTGTGAAAGTGTATAATGAAATCCAAAAAGCATTTCCACATTTGCATATTATTCTTGCAAGTTATTTTGAATGTTACGGCGAGAATCTGGAAACAGTAATAAATCTGCCGGTACAAACGCTGCATATAGACCTTGTTCGTTGCCCATCACAGTTAGAAGATATATTGGCTACAGGTATTGTTAAAAAGAAAACCAATTTGTCGCTTGGCTTGATAGATGGGAGGAATATATGGAAGAACGATTTTGGAAAATCATTGCAATTGATAGATAAAGCGGTTAAAGCAATAGGCAGTGATAGGATAATGATTGCTCCCTCCTGCTCTTTATTGCATGTGCCTAATGACCTGGATCTGGAAACGGATGAAAAACACCTGACCCCGGAGATGAAAAACTGGATGGCCTTTGCAAAGCAAAAAATAAATGAAGTGGTTGTATTGGCTGCATTGACAGCAGAAGACCCATCGGAGATTGTATTGCATCAACTGGCTCAAAATAAGTTAGCAAATTATAGCCGGGAGATATCTTCTCTTATTCATAAACCACATGTAAAGGAAAGAGCTGCATCTGTAACAGATAAGGATACAAACAGGATTAATCTATTCCAAGTAAGAAAGGAAGAGCAACAGAAAGCGCTACAACTGCCTTTGTTTCCAACTACTACTATTGGCTCATTCCCTCAAACAATGGAAGTGAGAAGCTGGCGTGCCAAGTGGAAAAAAGGCGAGTTGAGTAATGAAGCGTATGATGCTTTGATAAAAGATGAAACCAGGAAATCTATTGAATGGCAGGAAGAGATGGGAATCGATGTGTTGGTACATGGCGAGTTCGAGCGCAATGATATGGTTGAGTATTTCGGGGAACAGCTAGATGGTTTTGTATTTACGCAAAACGGATGGGTACAAAGCTATGGGAGCCGTTGCGTTAAGCCCCCTGTTATAGTAGGAGATGTTGAAAGAAAAGAACCCATGACTGTTTATTATACGCAGTATGCACAATCTCTCACTTCAAAATTAGTTAAGGGTATGCTGACGGGACCTGTGACCATTTTGCAGTGGAGTTTTGTTCGTAATGACCAGCCTCGTGGTGAAACCTGTATGCAGATTGCATTCGCCATCCGAGATGAAGTGGCTGATCTTGAAAAGGCTGGCATTAAAGTCATTCAGATCGATGAACCCGCGATGCGTGAAGGATTGCCATTGCGAAAAGAAAACTGGGACGAATACCTGGATTGGGCAGTGAAAGCATTCAAAGTAGCATCAACAGTTGTAGCAGATGACACACAAATCCATACCCACATGTGTTACGCTGAATTCAATGATATTATTGAAAGCATTTCAGCAATGGATGCTGATGTGATCACTATTGAAACATCACGTTCTCAAATGGAACTGCTGGATGCGTTTGCCGTTTTTAAGTATCCAAATGATATTGGTCCAGGTGTATATGATATCCACTCACCACGGGTGCCCTCTCAACAGGAGATGGTGGACCTCATGCGTAAAGCTATTGAGGTTATCCCTGCGCGGCAGCTTTGGGTAAACCCGGATTGTGGCTTGAAAACGAGAGGATGGCCTGAAACCAAAGCTGCACTGCAGGCTATGGTGAATGCGGCGGACGAACTGAGAACCTTGGCATGAGATAGATGATAATGCAAACGTGGGTTGTGAGACTGCCTCACAACTCACGTTTCTTGTATCTTTACAGCAACCTATCAATTCGACCTATGTACAATTCCCTCGAAACCTGTTTACTGGATCTTGAAAAGCATGGCCATCTTGTAAGGGTAAGGGAAGAAGTGGATCCTTATCTTGAAATGGCGGCGATTCACCTGAGGGTGCACGAGGCAGGCGGGCCGGCTTTGCTATTTGAAAAAGTAAAGGGCTCGCGTTTCAGGGCTGCATCGAATATGTTCGGAACACTGGAGCGGAGTAAATTTATTTTTCGTGATACACTTGCATTGGTGCAGCAATTGATCGCACTGAAAGGTGATCCCATACAGGCGCTGAAACATCCGTTCAGTTATATTAGAGCGGGGCTGGCAGCATCCAAAGCCCTGCCTTTACAAAATCCATGGCGGAGGCCTGTTTTATACGAAGAGGTCAGGCTCTCAGCTATACCGCAGGTACATCACTGGGTCAAAGATGGAGGCGCATTTGTTACCCTACCACAGGTATATACAGAAGATGCAGACCAACCGGGTATCATGAAAGCAAACCTGGGCATGTACCGTATACAACTATCGGGCAATGATTATGTGAAGGACAAAGAAGCAGGGCTGCACTACCAGATACATCGCGGTATAGGTGTACACCAGGCCAAGGCTAACAGAAAGGGCATCCCATTAAAAGTAAGTTGTTTTGTAGGCGGACCACCCGCGCATACGGTAGCAGCAGTGATGCCTTTACCGGAAGGGATCAGCGAGATGACTTTTGCAGGCGTGCTCGGTGGCAGAAGGTTCCGATTCAGGTATGAAGATGGGTATTGTATAAGCACCGATGCAGATTTTGTGATTACAGGCGATGTTTATCCCGGCGGGAATAAACCGGAAGGCCCTTTTGGCGATCACCTTGGTTATTATAGCCTCACACACCCATTCCCTGTTATGCACGTGCGTAAAGTGTATGCAAGAAAAAATGCCATCTGGCCATTTACGGTTGTTGGGCGACCACCACAGGAAGATACCAGTTTCGGACAACTGATACATGAAATAACAGGCGACGCCATTCCGCAGGAAATACCAGGGGTAAAAGAAGTACACGCCGTTGATGCTGCAGGTGTACATCCTTTATTACTTGCGATCGGCAGTGAAAGGTATACGCCCTATATGCCTGTAAAACAACCGGCGGAATTATTGACTATTGCTAATCATATACTTGGCACAGGGCAACTGAGCCTGGCCAAATTTCTTTTTATTACGGCGGATGATACTGGACAATTATCAACGCACAGTGTCCTGGCCTTTATGGAATATCTCCTGGAGCGCATTGACCTGACGCGTGATGTGCATTTTTATACCCATACTACTATTGATACATTGGATTATTCCGGAACAGGACTGAATAGCGGAAGCAAAGTTGTATTTGCAGCATACGGAGATGTAAGACGGACGCTTGATAAAGAAGCCCCTGCTGTTATAAAAGAGCTGCATTCTTTCACCCATCACTCTATTGCCATGCCTGGTGTATTATGCCTGCAGGCGAAACCTTTTACCACATATGAAACTGCACAGCAGGAAATGGAGATGCTGAACCAACAATTGCAGCTGCACGTTGACGCGCTCAACGGTACTCCCTTCATTGTGGTTTGCGATGACGCTGCATTTACCAGTAACAACCTGCGCAATTATCTGTGGGTGACTTTTACCCGTTGTAATCCTTCGCATGATATCTACGGCATCGATGCATTCACACTGCACAAACACTGGGGCTGTAAAGGGCCGCTGGTGATTGATGCGCGGATCAAACCCCATCATGCCCCGGTGCTTGAAAAGGATGCCACTACGGAAAAAGCAATCAATCGTTTATTTGAACGAGGTGGAAGCCTTTTCGGTGTCATTGATTAAGAACAAAATGTTTCCCTTTAACCGTGTTTCTTTGTTTGTTGTCCTTTTATTTTTTGAATAGGACCGAAGGGGCCATATTTATGCTGGTGTTGGCTAAAATTATCGGTATAAGGGCCAAAGGGATGATCAATGGGTTTGGATGCAATATTGGGCCAGTCTTCCGTAAAGGATTTCTCGGGTCTGGATCGTGAGTTTACAAAAGCGGCCACATCCCATGCTTCATCATTGGTCAGTTGCGTAGCCTCATACGAAGCACCAAAAGGCATATTGTCTTTGACATAACCTGCAAAGCGGGAGAGCCGATAGAGACCTGCTCCTGTATTATAACTGTGCCGTCCCCATAACGGCGGGTAGAGATAGGTAACGCCATCGGGATTTAATGTGCCCTGTCCATCTGCAGCGTGACAGCGCTGGCATTTGGTTTCATATACAGGTTTACCTTTTTGAGGATCTGCGGCCCGATTCAGGAATGCAAGTTGCCGGATACCTGAACCAACCGGCTTTTTGCCACTGGGAACATTTTTACCTATCCATTTCATATAGACGAGAATGGCTTTCATTTCTTTGCTGTTGCTGTCTAATTGTCGTCCGTTCAAACTTCTTTCAAAGCAGTCGTTCACTCTTTGAACAATAGTTTCTACAGCACCACGTCTTTCCCTGAATTTTGGATAAGTTGAAAAAACACCACTATAGTTGTTACCCCAGGGTTTGGTGCCGGCATCAAGGTGGCAGTTCTGGCAATTCATGCCATTGGTGTGGGTGCGGATGCTTCCTTTGGGGCCAAAATAGCGGGCAGTATTGGCAATGAGATCCCTCCCATACCTGATCTCTTTGCCTTCCGGTGTGGAAGGAATCTGATTGGTATCGGGAGGGACCCAGGCCTCCTTATTGCTCGCTGGTTGCGATTTTGCAGCAGCCTGCTGTGAGGTATTTTTTTCATGGCAGGCCAGTAAGAGCAGAACTGTAAGGGAGCATACAACCCTGTGCAATGACCCGGTAAGATAGTTGTGCATCATTAATAGTGATCGCGATGAATGATCCGTAATTATCCGGCAAAACAATAGCTGCATCCATGTTCCTGTGCACGGCCAACGGCCCATACGCCGGAAGGAACCACCTGTATGCCTGGCAGTAAGCCGGACAGCCAATCTTTTTTAATGATTGCAGCATCCTGGCCCATACCCTGTGCCAGCGCCGCACTGTATACGGTTATAGCCATATCGCATACACAAAACATCACACCGCTGTCCTGTAGTTCGTTGATACCGATAGCTACGTTACCGATGCCGGGTATTTTAAAATCACCTGGTTTTGGCTGCCAGAAAGGATTGCGGGTGGCAGGCGCTTTTGTTGCGGGATCATCGGCTTTGAAAACTTCTCCGAATTTGTATTTTTCCCAGATGCGGTTTTCAAATGCATACGGTATGCCGGAATGTCTTAGCACCACTACCACATTGTTGTCTTTTTCAGGCGTACCTGTTCCCTGGTTGGTTAATAAAAACACCCTTGGCCAGGCAAAAGGGAATACTTCATGCGGCCCGGGAACATCGAATACAATACGGTGTTTGCCCTTGATTTTACTGAACCAGGTATCAGCCTCGTGCATTTTTTCACCTATATCTCCATCATATGCTCCAAGTTTTAGCGGGGGAACCAATGTTGCAATCCCCATTGCTGCGGCACTTGCAGCAATGGTGCCGAGAAAGTTACGGCGGTGAGTGGTGTGCGTAACATCTTTGTTTTTCATATGGTCTGAGTTTTAGTTTTTAGAATAAAGAATATCAGTTGTTGAAATGAATCAAGACCTTGGTGAGGTACTGCGTTCAATACTTTATACTTTCAGTAAAAACAAAATACTGACGGGCGTGGTTAAGGGGGATAAAAACGTCTTCTCAGAAGTGCAATTCCGTATGAAAAATAATTGCCAGGCTGTTGAATATGTCATTCCTGTCGCATTCTATCTCTAACCTAAGGTGTTTCTTGCAGATTTGCAAGTTTGTACATAAACAATGGGATAGTTTAAGCGGATTATTTTATTACAATTAAGCGTATTTTAATTTACAGGTCAAATCGTATGCCTTGTGCCAGTGGCAGTTTGGTACTCCAGTTCAGCGTATTGGTTTGCCTGCGCATATAGGCTTTCCAGGCATCACTACCGCTTTCGCGCCCGCCACCGGTTTCTTTTTCACCACCAAAAGCACCGCCAATTTCAGCGCCACTGGTACCTATGTTTATATTAGCAATGCCGCAATCGCTGCCGGCATGGGAAAGAAATTGTTCAGCTTCCCGCATGTTCAGTGTCATCATTGCAGAAGAGAGGCCTTGCGGAACACCGTTTTGCATCGCAATAGCTTCATCAATGGTTTCATATTTCATGAGGTATAAGATAGGAGCAAAGGTCTCATGTTGTACAATGGACAGTTCATGGGATACTTCGGCAATGCATGGTTTTACATAACAACCACTTTCATAACCTTTTCCTTCCAATATACCTCCTTCTGCAATAAAATGGGCACCCTGTTGTTTGCCCTGCTCAATGGCCTGCAGGTACATGGTTACGGCATCTTTATCAATTAATGGACCTACATGATTGTTGTGGTCTAAGGGATTACCAACGCGCAACTGACCGTATGCTTTGATCAGTTTTTGTTTGAAGTCTTCATAAACATTTGTATGAATAATGAGGCGCCGGGTAGTGGTGCATCGTTGTCCTGCTGTTCCAACGGCTCCAAATACAGCACCTATGAGTGCCATATCAAGATCCGCATCTTTTGAAATGATTATTGCATTATTGCCCCCTAATTCCAGTATCGTTTTGCCCAAACGGGCTGCTACTGCGACACCCAATGCTTTGCCCATGCGTGTTGAACCGGTTGCAGAGACCAGGGGGATCCTTGTATCATTACTGATCCATTCACCCACATGCCTGCCGCCCTGAACAAGACAGTTAACGCCTTCGGGCACCTGGTTTTTTTCAAAGACCTCCGACACGATCTTTTGTACTGCAATACCACAAAGGGGTGTTTTCTCACTGGGCTTCCATACGGTAGTATTACCGCAAACCCATGCCAGCGAAGCATTCCAGCTCCATACTGCAACAGGAAAATTAAATGCCGATATGATGCCCACTATCCCTAAAGGGTGCCATTGTTCATACATCCGGTGCATAGGCCGTTCGCTGTGCATGGTGAGACCATACAACTGACGGGAAAGACCTACTGCAAAATCGCAGATATCGATCATCTCCTGTACTTCGCCATACCCTTCCTGCAGGCTCTTTCCCATTTCATAACTTACGAGTTTACCTAATGGCTCTTTATAGAAACGCAATGCGTCTCCCACCTGGCGAACGACCTCGCCGCGCCTGGGGGCAGGCCACATACGCCATTCTGCAAAAGCCTGCTGCGCTGTATTAATAACCTGTTCATAGGAAGAAAGATCGGTTGTAGTGACGCTGCCAATTTTTTGGCCGTCAACCGGAGAGAATGCATCTATTTGTTCCCCAGTACTGCTCACCCACTCAGATCCTGTTGAAACACCACTGTTTTGCGCGTTTATTCCCAATTGATGTAAGAAGTCCATACGACCTATTTGCTGCTAAAGGTACTGATACCGGCAACAAAAAAGGTATCACATCCGTTGAGAACAACCTGTAATACCTTTTTATTATCTAAAACCCTGCATGAAACGCTTCTTCAGCATTTACAGGGTAAAATTAAAATAGGCTTAAAGATGCACAAATTATTTAGGTGAGGAGTGCAATTTTGTCGGGGAATTACTTCGTTTTAGAAAGCATTAACAATTGATCATACACCTGGCTATAACTGCTGCCAATAGGAATTTCCTTTCCGGTAATCCATAATTTGGTCTTACTGAATTTTTCTATGCGTGCCAGCGGAACAATAAATGATCTGTGCACCCGTACAAAATCTCTTACCGGTAGTTTTTCCTGAATGCCTTTAAGGGTCATCAGGGTTAACACAGGAGTAGGCTTGATATATATTTTAATATAATCGTCCAAGGCTTCGATCAACTCAATATCCTTCAGGTTAATCTTCATGATCTCATAGTTCACTTTTATGAAGATCGAATTGAGCTGCAGTTCCTGGGAACTGAGAAACTCTAAGTATTCTTTTGCTTTATAAGCTGCTTTCAGAAAACGGTCGTACTCAAAAGGCTTTAACAGGTAATCTATCGCATCTACATTAAAACCTTCCACTGCAAAATCCTTATAAGCTGTAGTAAACACTACCAAGGGCTTTTCAGAGAGGTTTCTGTAAAACTGAACGCCGTTGATATCGGGCATCTGTATATCCAGGAACAACAGGTCAACAGGATGCTGCCGCAAATAAGCGTTGGCTTCATCAGTATTTGTGAATACTTTTTCGAGCCTGAGAAACGAAATTTTTCCACAATATTCATTGATCAGTTGTAATGCCAATGGCTCATCGTCTATTGCTATGCAGGTGATCATCAGGTAATGATTTCCAGGTGAACGGTATAATAATTATCCTTGACGGCAGTATTCAGCTGATGTTTGCCGGGGTACATCAACTCGAGCCGCCTTTTAACGTTGGTAATGCCTATGCCCGTGTTCTCCAATAATTTACTTTCCGATACTACAATAAAGTTAACACAGGAGAACAGTATTTTATCCCCTGCTGTTTTGATGCTGATATCGATACTCGATGATTCCTTGGTACTTATCCCATATTTAAATGCATTTTCAACAAAAGGGATGAATAAAAGTGGTGCCACAAGCATCGTATCAATATCACCTTCCGCTGCAAAATGCAATTGTACTTTATCGGTCAGTCTTACCTGCTGCAGTTCTATAAAGTTATGAATAAATTCAACTTCATTGTGTAATGGCACTAAGTCGCGCTCGGTCTCGGTGAGTATATAACGCATGATAGAAGAGAGCTTCATGACGGCAGGCGCCGTTTTGTCGCTCCTGACAACAGCAAGGGAGTAAATATTATTCAGTGTGTTGAAGAAAAAATGAGGGTTGACCTGCGACTTCAGGAATGATAGCTCTGTATTGAGTTTTTCGTTCTCTGTTTCCTTGCGTGTCTGTTCTGTTTTGAGCCAGCGCTGGGTAACAGAGATACAGGTGCCTACTGTGAATACCAGAAGAAAGATAACCGTATTATATTGATCTGCTGCACCGCGCATTCCCCGCCTGGGTATATGAGTCATTCGGGGTTTTCCCTGGAAAGCAGGATTACGGACGAATTCGTTGTTTTGAGTAATGAATTCAGGCTCTGCAATGATTGAGGCGATCTTGCGGGGTACAATTAAAAAAAAGGTCAGGCAGATTGCGATGGCAACGGCAAACCACAGCCATTTTTCATGTACCAATAAACTGGGGATCAGCATCAACGTATTCAGGTAATAAAACAGGATGAGGAATACATTGTTACAGACGATGGTTGCCAGCATGTGGTTGCTCATGCTGAATTCGCGCAGTCTTGGAAAAAAAACCAGGTAGGGTAGAAAGAAAAAGCAGGCCCATGCAGCAACATGGGCTATGACTGTTACTATTTTTTTATTATTCATTTTATCAAATCTATCCAGACAACTGTCTCCGGCCGGAACAATTTGGGTGAAATCTCCTCTCTTATCGGTGAATCTTTAGTAGGATTCACTTTCAGACGGGAAATCACGCAATTTGACATCCGAGATATATTGTTGCACGGCGCCGGTTACCTGGTCCTGCAAATTCAGGTATTGCCTCAAGAACCTGGGCTTAAATTCATTATTAATCCCCAGCATATCATGCATGACCAGCACCTGCCCATCGCAATAATTGCCTGCCCCAATGCCAATGGTGGGTATGGACAATCCTTCGCTTACCTCTTTTGCCAACATTGCCGGTATCTTTTCCAAAACAATGGCATAGCAGCCTGCGTCCTGTAATAGTTGCGCATCTTTGCGCAGCTTGATGGCTTCGGTTTCTTCTTTTGCCCTTACATTGTAGGTGCCGAATTTGTAAATGGACTGCGGGGTCAGGCCAAGATGCCCCATTACCGGTATGCCTGCTGACACAATACGTTTGATGCTATCGATCACCTCCTCTCCACCCTCTAATTTAATAGAATGTGCACCGCTCTCTTTCATGATCCTGACGGCTGAAGCCAGTGCAATGTCTGAATTAGACTGGTATGAACCGAAGGGCATATCAACGACTACCAGGGCCCTTGAAATACCTCTTACCACGCATTGTGCGTGATAGATCATTTGCTCAAGGGTTATGGGAACGGTAGTCTCATGCCCTGCCATTACGTTGCTTGCGCTATCACCAACCAATACTACATCAATACCGGCTGCATCAAAAAGTTTCGCAAATGAAAAATCATAGGCGGTGATCATAGAGACCTTCTCGCCCTGGGCCTTCATCTTAAGCAAAGTATGGGTGGTGATCTTTTTGATTTCTTTAGTAACGGACATCTGAATATAATTGAAGGGTTAAAAAGACTGAATATGGCTCTGCTTTAGAATAAAACATACCCAGATGTCACTGCAAATTAATGAACTTTATTTGCTTTCCAACCCATAATAGAGGTGCTGGATAAGCCCGTCGGCAAGCCCTATTTTTGGAACATAGATCTCATCGGCATCTGACCAACGCATAACATTAATGTATATCTGTAAAGCAGGTATGATTACATCAGCACGATCCTCCCGGAGCTTATAAATATTGATACGCTCTTCTATTGAAAAACTGGCTATTTCCTTGTAATAGTCCTTCAGCAGGTCGAGACTCAATGGTTTGCCATCTTTCTTTTTGCTTAGTGAAAACACTTTGTTGATATTACCTCCTGTGCCAATAGCGATGATTTTTTTATAGTTTTTTGTCCTGGCTTTAATGAAGTCCTTTACTGTGTTCCATTTTTCTTCATCTACCATGTCTTTCAATAATCTTATGGTGCCAATATTGAAAGATTCCTTGAATACGAGTTTGCCATCTGCAAAAAAAGTCAGTTCCGTACTTCCCCCACCTACATCAATATAAAGGTAGCTGTGATCGGTATCCATGTTTTCGGCGATATGGTTCTCATAAATGATGGAGGCTTCCAGGTCGCCACTGATGATTTCTATATCAAGCCCGGTTTCTAATTTTATTTTCCGTATGAGGTCGCTGCTGTTGCGTGCATCGCGCATGGCGCTGGTAGCACAGGCAATGGTGTGATCTACTCCATAAGCATTGATCAGGTGTCCGTATGCTTTCATGGTTTGCAGTACCATGCCTCTTTTTTCTTTAGATATCTCACCCTTTTCAAACACATCAAAACCCAGCCGCAGCGGAACACGTACCAGGTTCAGCTTATTGAACAATGGTTTTCCCAGGCTGTCCTGTTTTACTTCGGCGATTAATAATCTCGCAGCATTACTTCCGATATCAATGGCGGCTAACCTCACTGGGCTATATGTTTTTCTTGTAGAGGTAATGGTACGTCTCTATCTGCGAGCGCACCTTCTTTTTACCAGTGGAAGGTACATAGTTGTTGGATAATTCATTATTCAGGATCCTTGCCTTTACGTTATCTCTTAATTGAATGTGGATAATATCCTTTAATTCCTGGCGTATAACAGGATCTGTAACCGGTATTGCGGCTTCCACACGGTGGTCTAAATTGCGTACCATCCAGTCGGCGCTGGATATATAAACTTTTTCTTTACCATTATTGTGAAAGATCATTACACGGGCATGTTCCAGGTATTCATCCACAATACTGACAGCAGTGACAGGTACTTTGAATTTTTTGTTTTCTGTCATGGCGCAGCAAATGCCCCTGACGATCATTTTGATTTCCACACCGGCTGTAGCTGCATGGTATAATTTCTCGATAAGGGATGTATCACTGAGCGAATTCAGTTTGAGCGTTATTTTTGCCTGCTTTCCTGCTTTTGCATGCTTGATTTCATTATTAATAAGCGTGAGGAGTTCCTGGCGCATGATAACAGGGCAAACCATCAGTGTCTTGCAAAGTTGCAGGGGCTGGATATCTGTTTTCCAGTTTTCCAGGTAACGGAAAATGCGGTTGATGTCGGCCATGACATTGCGGTTGGAAGTGAGCAAACAATGGTCACCATATACCTGCGCCGTTTTCTCATTAAGGTTGCCTGTGCTTACAAATCCGTACTGGATAATTTTATTGCCTTTCCTCTTTTTGATGATACATAGTTTGGCGTGTATTTTCATCTTGGGTACACCCAACAATACTTTGACGCCTTCTTCTTCCAGTATTTTTTTCCATTCCAGGTTGGCTTCTTCATCAAAACGGGCTTTCAATTCCAGCATCACTTCCACGTCTTTGCCATTTCTGGTGGCATTAACGAGCGCATTAATCACCTGGGAATTGGTTGCAAGCCGGTAGGCTGTTATTTTGATGGAGGTTACATCCGGGTCCATAGCAGCTTCACGCAGAAGGTCAGTCAGGGTATTGAAAGAGTGATAGGGAAAATGCAGCATCACATCTTTCTTCATGATCACGTCGGTCACACGCATAGAGCCCTGAAAAGCGGGATGCGTAAAAGGGGAACGGCGTGGGTTCCTGGTGTTAAAAACATCGGGAAAGTCCATAAAGTGCCGGAAATTATGAATGCGCCCGCCAGGAATAATATTGCTTTTGCGATTAAGGCTCAGCCGGTGAATGAGGTATTCCAGCAATCCGGCATCCATTTCTTTATCGTATACAAAACGAACGGGTTTACCCTTTCGCCTGTTTTTGAGTCCCTTTTCTATTTTCTCTACAAACGTGGTACTGACGTCATTATCAATGTCGATCTCTGCATCTTTTGTTACCTTAAAAATGAACGAATCAAAATGATCATATTCAAAATAAGAAAAAATGTGTGGCAGGTTATAGCGTATGACGTCTTCAAGCAGGATGATGTTCTTTTCACCTGTTTTTGACGGTAACTGGATGAACCGGCCAACAGCCCTGGCAGGCACTTCAATCAGCGCATACTTTTGCTCATAGGCCGACTTCTCTTTGCGCATGACTACGCCGAGATAGATACTTTTATCCCGCAGATAGGGGAGACTGGGAAGGGTCTCAATCATTAAAGGAATGATATTGGAACGTACTTCTTCGTCGAAATATTTCCGGACAAACAATTGCTGATCTTTATTCAGGTGTTTTTCATCTATCAGGAATATTTTTTCTTTCTTCAGCTCTTTGAGAATATTTTCCCATATACGGTTAAATTCATTCTGTTGGCGCAATACAATGGTCTGTATCTGGTCAAGGATGGTTTGTGGCTCATCTTCCAGGTGCATGTTGAGCTTTTTGCGTTTTTCAACAAACTCGATCATGCGTTTCAGCGTTGCCACCCTTACACGGAAAAATTCGTCTGAGTTATTGGAAAAAATGCCAAGAAAACGAATACGTTCCTTTAGCGGAACCGAAGGATCATTGGCTTCCTGTAAAACCCTGGCATTAAAACTTAACCAACTGATGTCTCTTTGAATGAGGTGCTTCTTTGACATAGGAGAGCGTGACTGTTCTGTTATAGTCAAATATAGCTAAGATGGGTGGTGATCCTAATTTTCATCAACCAATAAATTACTAAGAATAAAAAGACTTGATATGCTGAATGATCCCGGTGGTAGAGAATCCTTCTACGATAGGGTTAATGACCACCCTGCCGCCATTGGCAATAACTTCTTTACTGCCAACAACCTGCCCTACTGTATAATCGCCTCCCTTTACCAGCACATCGGGCATAACAGCGGTGATCAGTGAGTGAGGAGTGTCTTCTTCAAATACAACCACCGCATCAACAACGGCAAGATGAGCCAGTATTAATGCCCGGCTGTGTTCATTGTTGATTGGACGGTCGGGCCCTTTTAACTTTTTTACGCTACTGTCACTGTTGACCCCCACTACCAGTATGTCGGCTTCCTGTGCCGCCTGTGACAAAGAAAAAATATGGCCTTCGTGGAGTATGTCGAAACAGCCATTGGTGAACGCAATGGTTTTGTTGTTAACGTGCCACCCCGCTGCCAGCGCCAGGAGCTGCGGCAGGGTGACGATCTTTTTTTCTACAGCATTAACAGCTCTCATACTTTTTTATTTTTATTGTAAACAGGCAGCAGTACTAAGCTGAGCGCACCTACAATGACAACAATAATGAACTGGGCAAACCATTGCAGGGTGCCATTTGCGAAACCTATTTCAAATGGGATATCATTTTGCTCCAGCACTTTCGCTATAAAATAGGCATAAGCGCCTATTCCACCGGGTGTAACGATCATGCCAATGCTGCCAAATGCAAGCGCCGCCACTGCATGAGGAAGGCCCAGATGGGCAGTGCCGTGCGTTGCCAGCAAACCTACCCATGTGCCGGTAATATAAAGGGCCCAGATACCTATGGTATAGGCTATAAATGCGCCTTTATTGCTGAGTTTGCCAATGCTGCTTAGTCCTTCCCAGATACCGGCAAGGATTTTCTTCATCAGCACCACTACCTGTAAATGCGAAAACTGCTTAAACCATACCCTTATGGCAATGATAATGATGAGTAATACAGCAATGGCAACTGATAGCTTGAATAAAGAAAAACTGCCTCCCTTATTTTCAAACAACTGCCTGGACAACTGCATGCCGTATGCCCCCAGCACATCAAACTGGGTAACCAGTGCAATTAAAAAAACAATACCGAGTGAGATGACATCCACTGCTCTCTCTGCTACAATGGTGCCTACAAGTTTTTCGGCGGGAACCTTTTCATAGCGTGCCAGGATGGTGCATTTCAATACTTCGCCCAGACGGGGTACGGCCAGGTTGGCAAAATAGCCAATCATAACGGCAAAAAAAGTGTTGATGATGCTTGGGTGGTAATTCATCGGCTGCATTAATATCTTCCACCGTAATGCCCTGAACAGGTGGCTCATTGAAAGGATCAGGAAAACGGGCAATGCCAGCCAGTAATTTGCTGTTTGCAAACCTTTCTTAAAATCCCCCCATTTCTCTGCAGGTATCTGGTGCAGGCTCCACCACACCAGGAAAACGCCCAGCCCGAGGAAAAAAAGGTATTTTAAAACAGATGTGATGCGCTTGTTCATGCAGGAATATTAAACGTCGGTGACCTATCGTTGGTGGTTTATGGCTGTTTCTTCAAATCACAGACCACCAATCATTAAAGTTTATTTCCTTCTTTTGGGAATACTACTGCGGGTTTGAAGGTTTTGGCCTCTTCGAAATCCATAGTAGCATATGAAATGATCACAACGGTATCTCCTACGGCGCCTTTGCGGGCTGCAGGGCCATTCAGGCATACGATACCGCTGCCGCGCTTGCCCTTGATGAGATAGGTTTCAAGCCGTGAACCATTATTTACATTCACTACCTGCACTTTTTCGTTCTCAATGAAATTACCGGCATCCATCAGATCCTCATCGAGTGTCAGACTACCTACATAATGAAGATTCGCTTCGGTAATGGCCGCGCGGTGTATTTTAGACTTTAGTACTTCAATTTGCATCATGGGGCAAAAGTAAGAAGTTCCAAAATCAATTAAATGAGAGATTGTCTATCAGCCGTATATTATTTAAAAATGCTGCTGCTAATGCCACTATTTTAGTTTTACCGTCCCAATGCTCAATTGTTGCAAGGGTTGCGGCATCACAAATGCTGATATAATCAGTTTTTTCAAAGCCTGCTGCCATTACATGCTCCTTTGCTTTATTAGTCAGGGCCGCGATAGGGCCGGGATGGATATTTGTTTGCAGCCATTGCAGGGAGCGGTAAATAGCTGTTGCTTTTTCTTTATCGGGCTTGCTCAGCCTCATATTGCGGCTGCTCATGGCAAGCCCGGATGCCTCACGCAAAGTTGGACTGATGACTAATGTTGCTTTTGAACTGGTAAGTGTTAATAATTTTTGTACGACCATGCATTGCTGGTAATCTTTTTGCCCCATCAGCAATATATCTGGGTTCACAATACTGAGCAGGCGATGCATTACCTGGCATACACCCTGGAAATGCCCGGGTCGGTATTGTCCTTCCAGTATGGTTTCCAGTGTCCCCAGCTCATAGTGACCGGCCGGAATACCATCCGGGTAAATTTCGCTGACTGCCGGAAGAAAAAGTACATCGCATCCGGCCTGTTCCAGCAGCAGGATGTCTTTTTCAATGGTTACCGGATATTTTTCAAAGTCTTTGGGGTCATTAAACTGGGTGGGATTGACGAAAATGCTGCAGACAGTGAGCCCCGACTCCCTTTTACTCCCGCTGATCAGGGAAAGGTGACCCTCGTGAAGGGCCCCCATGGTAGGTACAAAGCCCGTAAGCAGGCCTGATTTTGTGGTGGTTATGAGATGTTGTTGTAATTCGGCAGCTTTTTTAAACAGGATCATTTTGGTGTCTGATTGAAGCCCGGCTTTGGCCGGATGATCAAATTGCGTATATTTTTCGTACCTTCGCCAACTAATTTTTGAGCATTCTGGTAAAAATGGCGTACTAATGTCGACAAAGAAAAGAATTTTATTCATTGCTACTGAAATGTCTCCATACCTGGAGCTGACAGAATTTGCCGAAGTGATCAATAAGCTGGCCATTAAAAGTAATGACAGCGGTTTGGAAGTGAGGTGCATTATGCCCCGTTTTGGTGTGATCAATGAGAGAAGACACCGGCTGCACGAAGTGGTAAGGCTCTCCGGTATTAATGTATCGGTTGATAATGACGATCATCCGCTGCAGATCAAGGTAGCGTCCCTGCCCAATGCCCGTTTACAGGTATATTTCCTCGAAAATGAAGACTTCTTCAAACGGAAACAGATTTTTCATGACGATGATGAGCACTGGTTTGAAGACAACGCCCTGAGGACTGTTTTTTTCTGCAAAGGCGCCCTCGAGACTGTAAAAAAATTCGGCTGGCCACCGGATCTGATCCATTGCAGTGGCTGGATGACCAGTTTAATTCCCTCTTATATTAAGACTGCCTATAAAAAAGAACCTGTTTTTGGCAACAGTAAAGTGATCTTTACGATTGGCCAGAATACTTTTAAAGAAAAAATGGGAACTGACTTTATTAAGCAGGCAATCATCAACGGCAATATCAAAGAAAAGGACCTGGAGATATTTAAGGAAGGAACCAATACTGCACTTTTCAGAGGTGGCGCGGCTTTTGCCGATGCCATTACTTTTGGGGCTGATAAAATAGACAAAAAACTCACCGAAGAATTCGCTAAAGTAAAGGGCAAAAAAGTGGTTCCCTTTAAAGGCTGGGATTCTGATTTAACAGAGTATTTAGAATTGTACAACGACCTTGCGAGCAAGTAATTACTAATAATCCATGCATTCATTTTTTACATCGCGTAAGCTATTTACTTTATTTTTTCTTTTACTTATCATCGTTTCAAGTTGCACACGTATCACTTCTACCGATATTGGAAATGGGTTAATACCACCTATTGACGGCGTTATAACCAAGGATACCCTGCTCGATGTAATTACCGATAGTTTTGACGATGCAGATACTGCCAGGGTTTACCGCAATGATGTACGTACCCTCGGGGCTATTACCAATGACCCGCTTTTTGGCAAAACAAAGGCTTCCATGTTCTTTGAAATGCAGCCCGCATCTTATCCTTTCTATATTCCCGGAACGAAAGACAGTATCCGGGTAGATTCCGCGGTATTGATCCTCAGTTATGGGGGGTTTTATGGAGACTCCATGCAGCCCCTGAAACTAACCGTATCGGAGATCGACCCGGGTACACCGCTTGACAGAACTAAAAGCTATCCTGTCAATTATCCGGCAGCTTTTCCCGTTAATATTGGTTCGCAACTGGCGCCGCCTGTTTCAATAGATATCAGAAGACTGGGCGATTCTGTTAATAACCGTTTTGAGAATACCAAGAACCAGATACGCATCAAATTAAGGAACGATGTTGCCACAAGGTTCATCAAAACCTACGATTCATCCAATGTCTATAAATCTGATTCTTTACTCAGGACTTATTTTGCCGGCTTTGCTGTAACCGTTGATGATGCCAACCCCGCCAATGCTTTACTGAAGATCAGACTGGCAGACACCAGCTCCAAGTTTGCATTGTATTACAGTTCCAGTACAACAGGAGCCACGAAAAGAGATACTTCGGTTGCTTATTTCAGGTTTCATTTCAATTCCAGCGGAGACGCCAATTTTGTTACGAGAAACAGGGCAGGCAGTGATGCTGCCATGCACCTGACAACCACCTCCAAACCTGATTCCCTTGTTTATGTACAAACGAGCCCCGGCATTTATGTACGTATCAGGATACCCGGGTTAGCAGGACTGGGCAACCGCATCATACACCGCGCAGAACTGATTACAGAACAGGTGCCGGACGATGCCAACCTGCTTACCATTGAAAAACAGATGCTTCCTCCCCGTTACCTGTTGTTGAGTGTCTATGATTCAGCTAACCGTGTGAAAAAAAACATTCCGAACGACTATATTTTCAGTACTAACGGGCCCAATATTCCAAGCTTTGGTGGCCATGTCATCAATAAGATAGTACCAGGGTATGATCACATCACTTCATATGTGTTTGATCTGAGCAGGTATACACAAGGGATTGTAACCAGAAAAGACACTTCTTTTACCCTGCGGTTAAGTGCACCTGTGAATGATTCGCTCAGGTACACACACCCTTATCCGGCCAACAGTTCTTCTTCCTTATATTACCTCAGTCCTTCTATAAGCAATGAAATAGCTGATGGCCGGGTACGCCTTGGCGGAGGTACCCATTCAAGATTCAGAATGAGGCTGAGAATTATTTATTCAAGGATCTGATTCATATTCAGCAGTATAATATATTTGCACTCATTAAATTTATAAATATGCCTTACCTGTTTACTTCTGAAAGCGTATCTGAAGGACATCCGGATAAAGTGGCCGACCAGATATCTGATGCGTTGATCGACAATTTTCTTGCATTTGATGCCCAGTCCAAAGTGGCATGTGAAACGCTGGTTACAACCGGACAGGTTGTATTGGCCGGTGAAGTAAAATCAAAGGCATACCTTGACGTACAGGACATTGCCCGTGGCGTGATCCGTAAGATCGGGTACACTAAAAGTGAATATATGTTTGAGGCGAATAGCTGTGGTATTTTATCTGCTATTCACGAACAGTCGGCTGATATCAACCAGGGCGTTGACCGTAAGAAGAAAGAAGAACAAGGTGCCGGCGATCAGGGTATGATGTTTGGTTACGCTTCCAATGAAACAGACGATTATATGCCATTGGCGCTTGACCTGGCACATAAGATACTGATTGAATTAGCAGCGTTGCGCAGGGAAAACAAACAGATCAAATACCTCCGTCCGGATGCAAAGAGCCAGGTAACACTGGAATATGATGACAATAACAAGCCCGTTCGCATTGATGCTATCGTTGTATCAACCCAACATGATGACTTTGATACAGAAGCTAAAATGCTGGCGAAGATCAAAGATGATATCATTAAAATACTGATCCCCCGTGTAAAAGCGAAGTATAAAAAATATGCAAAGCTTTTCAACGATAAGATCAAATATCATATCAATCCGACCGGTAAATTCGTGATTGGCGGCCCGCATGGTGATACCGGCTTAACAGGCCGTAAAATTATCGTGGATACTTATGGCGGTAAAGGAGCACATGGCGGCGGCGCTTTCAGCGGTAAAGACCCCAGTAAAGTAGACCGTTCTGCTGCGTATGCAACACGTCATATTGCCAAGAACTTAGTAGCAGCCGGTGTTGCTGATGAAATACTGGTTCAGGTTTCTTATGCCATTGGTGTAGCGCAGCCAACCAGTATCAATGTAAATACGTTTGGTACTGCTAAAGTGAAACTGACAGACGGACAAATTGCTAAAATTGTTGCAGGTATTTTCGATATGCGCCCTTATTTTATTGAACAACGCCTGAAACTGCGCAACCCAATCTATAGCGAAACCGCGGCATACGGACATATGGGCCGGAAGAGTGAAGTGGTGACCAAAGAATTCAATTCGCCCGATGGTAAAGTGAAGAAAGTTAAAGTGGAATTGTTTACCTGGGAGAAATTAGATTATGTGGCAAAAGTGAAAAAAGCTTTTGGATTGAAATAAGCTTTTAGAAAGATAAAAGAGCCTCTGCCAGCCGGCGGAGGTTTTTTATTTTGGATGGAAGCACATTACGATCACTGATAAAACCAGTCATAAGATGGAAAATAATCCCTGGAAGGTTCTTAAAGAGAAAATAGTTTACCAGAATCCGTGGATCGCATTAACAGAATACGATGTGGTGAATCCTGGTGGTGGTAAAGGTATTTATGGAAAGGTGCACTTTAAGAATATTGCGGTAGGAGTCATGGTGCTGGATGATGAGATGAATACTTATTTAGTGGGACAATACCGCTTCCCGCTAAATGCATACAGTTGGGAGATTCCCGAGGGAGGGAGTAGTGTGGAAGGAGGGATAGACCCATTAGAGGGTGGAAAAAGGGAATTGCTGGAAGAAACAGGCCTGGTGGCAGCAAACTGGCAGTCTTTATTAACCATGCATTTATCCAATTCCGTAAGTGATGAAAGAGCGATGATATACCTTGCTACCGGGCTGACACAACTGGAGGCCGAACCGGAAGAAACGGAACAGTTGTCTGTCAGGAAGTTACCGTTTGAAGAAGCGTATCAAATGGTGGAAAAAGGAGAGATCACAGATTCAATGAGTGTGGCTGCCATTATAAAAGTTAAACTCTTACGCTTTCAGGGACTCCTGAAGTAATACATTTGCAAATGCCTGTCAAACAAAGTGTACTTATTATCGGGCGTCAGCCATTGATCGAAGCTCTCCAAACTGGAAGGCCCATTGATAAAATTTTATTACAGAAGAATACAGGTGGAGACGTGATGAACCAGATACGTACACTGGCAAGAGAACAGCAGGTGCCTGTACAACTGGTACCCGTTGAAAAACTGAATGGCCTTACCCGTGCCAATCACCAGGGAGTATTGGCTTTTGTGGCATTGGTGCAATACATGGACCTGCAACAGGTGATTGATCATGTAATATCCGACGGAACTACCCCGCTATTTGTTATGCTGGATGGCGTAACTGATGTCCGCAATATTGGTGCCATAGCCCGTAGTGCGGTTTGTTGTGGTGCACAGGCCATCATCATCCCGGATAAAGGGGTAGGGGCATTGAATGAAGAAGCAATGAAAAGCAGTGCCGGTGCATTAGAACATATTCATATTTGCCGCGTCAACAGCCTGCTGAAAGCAGTGGATACCCTTCACCTCAATGGTATACAGGTATTCACCAGTGAGATGCGGGCAGATAAAAAGGTATTTCAACTTAACTTTACAGATCCCTGTTGTATCATCATGGGTGATGAAGGAAGAGGTGTACAGGCGCATCTTGCAAAAGCTGCAGACGCTTTTTTTACCATTCCCATGGCTGCCAAATTCGATTCCTTCAATGTATCTGTGGCAACAGGCATTGTGTTATATGAAGCGATGAAGCAGAGATTAGCGTAGGCAAAAGGGAAAAATCAAATTTAAAAAGTTAAAATGCAAAAGCTCAAAGGTTGAAATTTAAGATATTATAAGTGTGTGATCAATATTTTTTGACTTTTTAATTTTAACTTTTGAATTAATAAACCTGACCAGATTGTCCGCACACCTACAACTCATAGAATGCCCCAGAGACGCCATACAGGGTTGGCCGCATTTGATTTCAACGGCAGCGAAGATAAAATACATCAATGCTTTATTGAAAGTTGGGTTTGATACGCTGGATTTTGGCAGTTTTGTGTCCGCCAAAGCCATTCCACAAATGGCAGACACCAAAGAAGTGATCAAAGGGCTGGATCTGCGGGATACAAGAACCAAATTATTAGCCATTGTAGCCAATCTGCGTGGTGCAGAGGAAGCGGTTGTACATGATGAGATCGGCTATTTGGGTTTCCCTTTTTCTGTTTCGCCCACTTTCCAGCTACGCAATACCAATAGCACGATCGAAGAGAGTGCTGATCGTGTAGACGCTATACAGGAGCTTTGTATGAAAACAGGCAGGGAATTGGTTGTTTACCTGAGTATGGGTTTTGGCAATCCTTATGGTGATCCGTATAATGAAGCAATACTGCTCTACTGGGCAGAACAAATGATCCGTAAAGATATCCGCATCCTGTCTCTGGCCGATACAGTAGGTCTCGCAACACCAGCACAGGTAGGTGTTGCGCTAAAAACACTGATTCCTGCTTACCCCAATGTGACCGTAGGTGTGCACCTGCATTCTACCCCAGAAAACTGGAAAGATAAAATCGCAGCAGCGCTGGAAGCAGGTTGTACGAGGTTTGATGGCGCCATCAAAGGCATTGGCGGTTGCCCGATGGCGCAGGATGACCTGGTGGGTAATATGGACACCACCCTGATGATCCCCTATTTCAAAGAGAAGGGCCTGTTTGGCCAGCTTAACGATGCTGCATTAATGGATTGCATCCGTATCGCAGATACTTTATTCAACTGATTACTCCCTACTTTTTCCGACCTTGCACTTATGAAATTCCATTATGAGTTTGATGTGAAGAAGTTGCAGCAACAAATCAGCCACCAACACAAACTGTTATTGCTTGGCTCATGTTTTACTGAAAACATAGGAGAGAAACTGCAAAAGCACAAATTCACTGTATTGGAGAACCCTCATGGTATTCTATTCAATCCGGTAAATGTGGCGGAAGCGGTTACACAGTATGTTGAACATACCGTATATACGGTGGATAAGTTGTTTCAGTATAATGATGCATGGCATAGCTGGCAACACCACAGCCGGTTTTCAGGACTGGATGCTGAACAATGTCTTGCAAAGATCAATACGTCCAACGCACAGGCGCATGCTTACCTGAAAGAAGCGGATTATTTATTGATTACACTGGGGTCATCCTGGGTGTATACACTGACTGAAAAAGCGGTGAATGCAAAACCGGGGTCAGTAGCTGCGAATAACCATAAAGCACCGGCCGATTGGTTCTACAGGCGGCTGATGAGTGCAGAAGAGGTTCTGGGTGTACTGGATAATATGCTGCACCGGCTGTTCCTTTTCAACCCCAAGTTACAGATCATTTTTACGATCAGTCCAGTAAGACATTTACGGGAAGGCGTGGTTGATAATAACCGCAGCAAGGCCGTGCTGATACAGTCAGTACACCACTTAGTGGAAAAGTTTAATAAGCTGTATTATTTTCCCGCTTACGAACTGGTGATAGATGACCTGCGCGATTACCGGTTTTATGCCGAAGACCTGGTACATCCCAATTACCATGCTACCCAATATGTATGGGAGAAATTTACAGCAGCCTGTATGAGTGATGAAACACGTGCACTGATGAAGGAAATTGAGGCAATCAATATCGCCTGCCAGCACAAACCGTTCAATGCATATGCTGCACAACACAGGAAATTTTTGCATACTTATGCTGAAAAAGTGGAAGAACTGCAGCGACGATTCCCTTTCCTGGATATGACGGCTGAATTACAGTATTTTCAGTCGTCGGCCCGGTTGTAGGAAGAGGAACAGGAACAGATCAATGTATCCTGTCACCTCTTACGGCCAGGGTTTGCATGATGCAGGCTTCGTAATCCAACCATTCTTTCCATCGCTTCCTTACGGTTGTTTTGTCCATGTACAATTCAGCAAGGTCGATGAATAATGCATAATGTCCGGCTTCACTTTCCATGAAACGGCGATAGAAATTGCGCAGGTATTCATCTTCAAGGTCTTCACTGAGCCTTTTAAACCGCTCACAACTGCGCGCCTCTATGAGGGCCATGGTGAGGAGATGATCTAAGAAACGGCCTTCTTCATTGCCTCCTTTCTGTTGAAATTCGATCAGCTTATTAACGTATTCATCCCTTCTTTGGGGGCCCAAACGCATATTACGTTTGGTGAGTTCATGTAATACCAGCCTGAAATGTCCCCATTCTTCCGTTACAATGGGTGCCAGCTGCTGTACCAGTTCTTCCCTCGCCGAATAGCGTTGTATGAGTGAGATGCAGGTAAGCGCCGCTTTCTGTTCGCAATAGGCATGATCTGTTAATATAGCTTCAAGGCTCAGTCCGGCCATGTCAACCCATCTTGGGTCAGTAGGCAATTGTAAGCCCAGTATATTCTTTGTGTGTGCTGATAATTCCATGAAATGGTCTGTAGTTGGTCATTTAAAAGTTCGCGATTTCAATTGCCTATGGCTAATTTCCTGTTCCGGTACAAATATCTGAAACAAACCTTTAGTTTTGGATTATGTACCAGGATGATTTTCTGCAGATGAAACTGAATCAGCGTATTGACAGTGATGCCTTGCGCATGTTGCGGTTACCGGAAGGCAAAATTGACTTCTGCTCCAATGATTATCTCGGCATTGTCCATCACGCACGCCTCACAATTCGCAGCTCAGGGTTATCATCCGGTTCAACAGGCTCAAGATTACTGGCAGGTAACTATTCATTGATAGAAACCATAGAAAAAGAAATTGCGCTCTTTCATGCGGCAGAAACGGCCCTTATTTTCAATTCCGGGTATGACGCCAATGTTGGGTTATTATCCTCTGTTCCGCAAAAAGGCGATACGGTTATATACGATTATTTATGCCATGCTTCAATTCGCGATGGCATCCGGCTGTCTTTTGCACAGTCATTTTCATACGCCCATAATGACCTGGCTGACCTTGAAAAGAAAATACGGCATGCTACCGGTACTGTTTTTATTGTAACAGAATCTGTGTTCAGTATGGATGGAGATATATGTCCCCTCGAAGCACTTGTTGCTATTTGCCGAAAATATAACGCCCACCTGATTATTGATGAAGCCCACGCTACGGGGGTTATTGGCAGGAAAGGAGAGGGGCTGGTGCAACAATTGCAATTACAGGCTGCGGTTTTTGCAAGGGTGCATACATTTGGAAAAGCATGTGGCTGCCATGGTGCAGTGGTGTTAGGATCCTCACAACTGCGCACCTATCTCATTAACTTCTCCCGCAGTTTCATTTATTCTACTGCATTGCCTGAACACGCAGTAGCTATGATCAGGGAAAGCTACCAGGCTTTTCCGTTGATGCATGAAGAGAGGAAACACCTGGCTGCTTTAATTCAACAGTTTCAGCAGGCTGTTATCCCTTATGAAAAACTGACTTCCCTGACTCCTATACAGGCAGTCATTATTCCGGGCAATGATGCGGTACGGAAAATAGCAGGGCATTTAGAAGATTACGGCCTGGATATAAGACCCATCCTGTACCCTACTGTACCAAAAGGAAAGGAAAGACTCCGCATCGTATTACATTCATTCAATACTGCTGCTGATATGACGATGCTGTTGCAAGGATTGACAAAAAATCCCTATTTTCAATAACTAATACATCATTGCTATGAGAATGGCCCCTTTCTTAGTGTCTGCTGTTTGCACTGCAGGCCTGGTAACTGTTTTGAATATGCAATTACCCGCAGGTGAAACCAAAACACCACGATTGGGCTACTTTCTTTCACCGCAACAGGGTTTCTGGCAGAATGCTGAGCCAACGGACGCTTCTTTTGACGGAGTAATAAAGACTTCTGAGCTTAAAGGCAAAGTTGATGTCTATATGGATGACCGGTTAGTACCGCATATTTACGCAGACAATGATCTTGATGCTTATTATACACAAGGCTTCCTGCATGCCAAATTCCGTTTGTGGCAAATGGAGTTTCAAACTTATGTTGCTGCAGGGCGGTTAAGTGAAATTGTAGGAGAAAGCCGTGTTGCAACAGATCGCTTTTTCAGGAGATTAGGGATGGTGTATGGTGCCGAAAATACTATGAAGAATATAGGTCATTCCCCCGAAATAAAAGCTGTTATTGATGCCTATGCTGCAGGTGTGAATGCTTATATCAAATCTTTGAAACCCGAACAGATTCCATTTGAATACAAGCTGCTCGATTATAAACCCGAAGAGTGGACATCGGTTAAGACTTGTTTGTTCCTGATGTTCATGTCATATGACCTTAGTGCACGTGGTACCACTACCGACCTGCAAATGACTAATGCGAGAAATTATTTTGGGTTTGCAGATTTTGATCAGTTATATCCCAATGTACAGGATTCACTGGACCCCATCATTCCCCGGGGCACATCATTTGCCAAACCTTCTATAGTGCCTAAAATACCGGCAAGCGCCGATTCCGTTTATTTTGGCAAAACAGGTAATAGTAGTGCCATTGTTGCACCGGCCAGGCCTGACAAGGATAATGGAAGTAATAATTGGGCCGTTTCCGGCAGCAAGACCAAAAGCGGCAGGCCCATTTTGTGCAATGACCCTCACCTGGGGTTAAACCTTCCTTCTTTATGGTATGAAGTGCAGATATCTACACCTGCCCATAACACCTATGGTGCCAGTTTTCCAGGCTCTCCAACAGTGATTATAGGGTTCAATGACAGCATTGCCTGGGGTGTGACCAATGCCGGCAGGGATGTGATTGATTTTTACGACATCAGGTTCAGAGATTCCACTATGCAGGAATACTGGTATGACAGTACGTGGAAAAAAGCAACAATAAGACAGGAAGTGATAAAGATCAAAGACAAGCCAGACCTGGTAGAAAATATTGCGATGACAACATTTGGGCCGGTTATGTACGATCATGTGTATAAAAACGCAAGTACCGCAGGAAAATACCTTGCGGTACGCTGGGCCGCTCATGAAACGGGGACTGGTCCGGAAGTGTTCCATCAGTTGAACCATGCTAAAAACTATGATGATTACTTAACTGCCATCAACACCTGGAAATGCCCGGGGCAGAATTTTGTTTTTGCTTCAGTCTCCGGAGAAATTGCACTTAAGCAGCAAGGTAGTTTTGTTGCCCGCTGGAAACGACAGGGTGATTTTATTATGCCAGGCACAGATAGCAGCTACCAGTGGCAGGGGATGATACCTGCGGCAGAAAACCCACTGATCATTAATCCCGAAAGGGGGTTTGTAAGCAGTGCCAACCAGATGGCAGCTGACAATCAGTATCCATATTATCTCGGCGCTGCCACTAATTTCCCTTTGTATCGCGGTATAATCATTAACCGTAAGCTGGCAATGATGAACAATATTACACCACAGGATATGCAGCTGATGCAGATGGATAACTATAACATCTTTGCAGAGATGGCCAGGCCTGTGATGTTGAAATACATTGATGAAACAGTATTGAATGCTACCGAGAAAAAATATGTTAAGCTGCTGAGAATATGGAACCTGCGGAATGATATCAATGAAAAGGGGGCAACAGTTTTCAGGTGTGTTTGGGACAGTATGGAAATGCAGATATGGGGTGATGAATTCAGAAATGGCAAGCAGCCCATGCCATGGCCGGATGGATCAACTTTATTGGAAAGCCTGCTGCGTGACAGTGCGTACCGTTTTGCTGATGATATCACTACAAAAGATAAAATTGAAACGCTGAAAGAAACAATTACGGTTGCCTGTAAAAAAGCCTGCATTTATTTTCAGCAGTTGGATAAAGAAGATAAAATGACCTGGGGCAAATTCAAAGATACCAGGGTCACACACCTGCTAAAGTTACCTGCGTTAAGCAGGCTTCACCTGCCCATTGGCGGTGGATTACATATTATTAATGCAACTAAGGAAGATCACGGGCCCAGCTGGCGCATGATTGTTCATTTAACGGATGAGATAGAGGCCTATGGCGTTTATCCAGGCGGGCAAAGTGGTAATCCGGGCAGTAAATATTATGATACCTTTATAGATACCTGGGCGAAAGGGCAATATTATCGCTTGCTCTTCCTTAAAAAAGAAAATGCAGCAAGCAATAAAAACATCAAATGGCATCTTGCATTTATTAACGGATAAACAACCAACATGAAATTTATAACAGCATTGCTATTAACAGCATTGTTAGCTTTTGCCGCAGGTTTATATGGGAGATTGCCCTGGTGGAGTTTCGCAGTCACTTCATTTTTTGTATCTGTTGCGATACACCAGAAAGCGGAGAAAGCATTTCTTGCCGGCTTCTCAGGACTGTTTTTGCTGTGGGCTGTAATAGCTGTTATGAAAGATGCAGCCAACGATCATATCCTTTCAACCAAAGTAGCACAGATACTCCATCTTGGAGGATCTTATATCTTATTGATTCTGATTACAGGTATTGTGGGAGGATTTGTGTCCGGACTTGCAGCCCTGGCAGGTAGCTTTTTCAGGGCTAAAAAAGAAAACGCTGCCGGCCTAAAAAAGAAAATGAATGTAACGGCAGGCAGCAACCTATAACAATCATTTTTGTGTAAAATGAACATTGTTATGTAACCGGTTTAATTATCTGCCCTGCTTCACTATAGGTATTCACCAGCAGAAGAAATTAACAAAGGGAAAAAAGAACCGGGAAAATTGCACAACCGATTGCGCACTTCAAACGCATGGAAAAAAGAAAAGCCTTTGCTAATTTAAGGTGAAATATATATGAGATGTCTATTGATCCAGCTGCCAGATTATTGCATAATATATCTGCCAGCGACCTGAAATCATTCGCAGAATTTCACCAGCTATTTTACGAAAAGCTTATCTCTTGTGTAAGCAGTTATATCAAATCAAAAGAAGACGCTGAGGAAATTGTATCAGACATTTTTGTTGGTATCTGGCTAAATAGAGAACAATTGGTGCGTGTACAGAAACCGGAATCTTACCTGCTTATAACAGCCAGAAACAAATCGCTCAACTATCTTAAAAGTGTTACTGTTCTCAGGCATTTGCCAGCCAAAGAAGAGATGATTTTGGAAGGGCCTTTGTTAATAAATGCCAATTGTCCGGGAAAAGAATTAGAGAAGAAGGAACTTGAAAAAAAAATCGAATCTGCAATTAAAGCCTTGCCAATGCAATGCAGAACAGTTTTTTTAATGATACGGGAACAACAGATGAAATACCGGGAAGTTGCAGAAGCGTTGAAAATATCACAGCGGACTGTTGAAACACAACTTTCCAGGGCTCAAAAGAAGCTCAGGAATGCTATTGAAGCTTATCATGTAATATAGACATATATGCCCGTTGTGGAACCCGGCTTACTTGTATTGGGGCTT
>CAZDQB010000001.1:77130-113248 GCA_964507525.1 uncultured Sediminibacterium sp.
TGGATGGCTCTTCCTTTCACTATATGAGGAAACCAGGTATTACCATATTATTGCTACTTTATGCGTTTACCCAGTTGGGTACAATAGCATGGTATTATTCCAAACCGGTCATACATCTCATCTGCTATAGTCGTTTGCGCTTTCGTTCTGTTAATAAGAATGATGAAAATGAATGTATCATTAAAATGAACCCCGTTTCTTTTAAAAAAGCACAACAAGGTGAGCACGAAATATTGTGGAAAGGGGAGGTCTATGATGTTAAAAGTGTCAACGTAAATGGCGACGAAGTAATTGTAACAGCTGAAAAAGATATAACTGAAACAAACTGGATGGAAGTATCCCGCAACACCCTTCAGCGAATTACCAACAACAAATGGCCAATGTCATCTGCTGGTATGCGTTTCTTCCAATGGATGTTTAAATTATACCTGCCCAATAAATGTACAAATCTATCTGTTACTTTCCTTTCCCTTGTTGTGCAAAATAATTTATATTCCTGCCATAATCTTTTTCCTTTTTCCGAGGAAGGCCCCTACCAGCCGCCGGATCTCATTAGCTGATATTTCTGAATTATTTTATTCATTTTACTTTATCGTCCTCAATGTTACTAGACATTGAAGGCAATTAAATTTTACCTACATGAAAAGGAGATATTTTTTCGCATCTCTTGCTATGTTCTTATTACTACCTCCTGCCATTATACACGCGCAAAATGAGCTGAGCGGAACAATAAAAGACGCTAAAAGCGGAATGGTTTTATCAGGCGCCTACATTTACATCCCCGATTTAAAAACGGGCGCTGTTTCAGATACCAGTGGTTTTTATTCTATCAAAAATATCCCCTCCGGATTTTTCTTAACAGAGGCAAGCATAATCGGATATGGACGCAGGATCGATCATATATATATCAAAGGGGAAACGAAAAAAGACTATCCACTTACTATTTCTCACGCTGAGTTGCAGGAAATTATTTTAACAGGCGTATCCTCTGCTACAGAGCGGCGCAAGAACCCCGTACCCAGTACCATCCTTACGCAAAAAGACCTGTTGCAAAATGGTTCCGGTAATATTATAGACGCGCTGCAAACCGCGTCAGGCGTATCACAAATAACAGAAGGCCCTGCTATCTCTAAACCTGTGATACGCGGTTTAGGTTACAACCGTATTGTAGTTGTTAATGATGGTATCCGGCAGGAAGGTCAGCAATGGGGTGATGAATTTGGAATTGAAATAGATGAATATACCGTAAATCGCGTAGAGATTTTAAAAGGCCCGTCCGGCCTTAGTTATGGTTCAGATGCCATGGCCGGGGTAATAAATTTCCTGGCTCCTGCGCCCCTTCCTGAAGGGGAAATTAAAGGAAGTGTTTTAGCAGATTATCAGACGAACAACGGTTTATATGCGGGTTCTTTCAATTTGGCCGGTAATCAAAACGGCTTTAACTGGGATCTTAGATATACAAATAAACGGGCTCATGATTATAAAATCAAATACGACGGGTATGTCTGGAATTCGGGTTATGGAGAAAATGATTTCAAAGCAATTGTCGGCCTCAACAAAAAATGGGGCTATTCTCACTTGCGGCTGAGCCTGTTTGATTTGAAATTAGGTATTATTGAAGGGGCAAGGGATAGTGCCACCGGCTTTTTTACCAAACATTTTTTGGATGGCAATGAAGAAGACAGTTTGGGGATTGCCCCTAACGGAGATTATACTAAATACAATAATTACCCCATCATTCATCAGCATGTGCGGCATTACAAAGCCGTCCTGGATAATAATTTCATATTGGGCAAAGGGCGGTTGGCAATAAAATTAGGTTTACAGCAAAACTACCGTCAGGAAGCAAATGATATTACCAAGGGGGATAGCTATAATAACTATTTCTTTCTACGTACGATCAATTATGATGCACAATATATTTTGCCAGGGAAAAATAAATTGTCGTGGTCAGTTGGCGTAAATGGCATGAGACAGTCTTCCGAAGACCGGGGTATTGTTTTTCTGGTACCCGAATATAATTTATTCGATATTGGTGTTTTTTCTTTCGCAAAAAAAACGATTGGAAAGCTTATTATCAGTGGCGGTCTCCGGGTTGATTCACGCAATCTTCAGACAAAAAATTTATACATTGATTCTAATGCAGCAAGGTTAAATGCTCCCAAGGCTAATTCCATTAGCCGGTTTACGGCTCATCAGTCCAATTTTTCCGGTGTATCCGGAAGCATTGGAGCTGCTTATGATTTTACAGAAAATGTATATGGTAAGTTGAATTTTTCCAGAGGTTTCCGGGCTCCTGCTATAGCAGAAAGCAGTTCTGATGGAATTCATGATGGCACACCATTTTATGAGATCGGCGACCCTGATTTAAAAGCGGAAAGCAGCTTTCAGGCAGATGCTACTATTGGTGTAAATACAGAAGATTATTCAGGAGAGCTGAATGCTTTTGTTAATAAAATAAACAATTATATTTTCCCGGTAAAATTGGCAAGTGTTTTTGGCGGTGATTCACTGCGTCAGGACTTTGCCTCAGGGTTACCTGCGGGTACAACATTCAAATATGTCTCAGGTGATGCGGTGATTTCTGGTGGCGAATTAACACTTAATATACATCCGCATACCATTAACTGGTTCAGTTTTGAAAATAGTTTTTCACTAATACGTGCCATTCAGCAAAATCAGGGAGATTCTACCAAATATCTGCCATATACACCGCCACAAAAGCTATTATCAACGCTTAGATTCAGTTGCAAAAAAATAAGTAGTGCTTTTCAAAATGCTTTTTTCAGGATAGGAATAGAAAACTATTTTAAACAGGACAAAATTTATTACAAGTTTGGTAATGAAACGGTAACACCCGGATACACTTTAATTAATGCAGGCATCGGTACAGATATTTATTCGAATGATAAAGTCATTTGTTCTATTTATGTATCGGGCAACAACCTCGCTGATGTTGCTTACCAAAGCAATATGAGTCGCGTTAAATATGGCGATACGAATAATGTGACAGGCCGGGTGGGAGTATTTAATATGGGGAGGAATTTCAACATTAAGTTGATTATTCCATTTAGTATCAGGAATTAAACAGCAAAGCTATCCCAGCCTGGGATTGAATTTCGGGAACAGATATTAAAGGAGCTATGGTCAAGGTGTGTGATATGACTGGTCTTTTACTGTTACTGTTCACTGATCAAAAAGCTGTACCTTTGCTTCGAATTTTGACCACCCTGCAAGTGGTTCTATTTTTTATAGAATATTCTCAGCTAATGAGGATAGCTGAAATTTAAAGACTATGCCCGTATTACACAACCGCGTATCAAACGAGGAGTTGAAGCAACGCCTCATGGAAGAAACATTCCGCCGGACCACCATCAGTTTTTATCAGTATTTTCCTATCCAGAATCCACAGGTGTTCCGCGACTTTTTATACAAGGATCTTGATACCTTAAAAGTGTTTGGCAGGATTTACATCGCCAAAGAGGGTATTAATGCACAGATCAGTGTTCCGGAAGAAAATTTTGAGTCTTTGAAAACTTTCTTATATTCCATTACGCAATTGAACGGAATAAGATTGAATATTGCTGTAGATGATGATGGTAAAAGCTTTTGGGTCTTAAAAATCAAAGTGCGCGATAAGATTGTGGCAGATGGCATTGATGATCCATCGTTCAGCATGGAAAGAAAAGGGAAGTATGTGGATGCCGTTCAAATGAATGAACTGCTGAAAGACCCGGATACGGTTGTGATCGATATGCGCAACCATTACGAGTATGAAGTGGGGCATTTTGTCAATGCAATGGAAGTCCCTTCAGATACTTTTCGCGACCAGCTACCAATGGCAGCGGATATGATGAAAGGGCAAGAAGATAAAAACATTATCATGTATTGTACCGGCGGTATTCGTTGCGAGAAAGCCAGTGCTTATATGTTGCACAAAGGGTTTCAACATGTATTTCACCTGGAAGGAGGTATTATTAATTATGCACGACAGGCAAAAGAAGCGGCCCTTGAAAGCAAGTTCATAGGGAAGAATTTTGTCTTTGATGACCGGTTGGGTGAAAGGATCACTGAAGATGTGATAGCAAACTGTCATCAATGCGGCAAACCTTGTGACACACATACCAATTGCAAGAATAACGGCTGTCACCTGCTCTTTATTCAATGTGAATCCTGCGCAACTGAATATGATGGCTGCTGCAGTAAAGGATGTAAAGACACCATCCACCTTCCGTTAGAGCGGCAGAAGGAATTGCGCCAGGGTATTGATAAGGGACGTAATATTTTTAACAAAAGTAAAGTAAGACTCAGGCCCAGGTTGAATAGTTGAGCAAATGAAAGATAACCAGGTAAATTAATATCCAAACAATAAAGGACTGCCCCTGATGAGAAATTTTACATGCTTCCTCTTATGCCTCGGATGGCTGCAATCATACGCACAGCCATCCATAATCAAAATACAGGTGAGAGATCAGTACCTTGACCAGCGACTGGGCAACACCTGGCTCATGATAAATAACAAAGATTCGGTCCTTACAGATGCATATGGATATTGCCGTTACGCTTTTAATCAAAGAGAAGCTATTACTATTGCAAGCCTGGGGTATCTTCCCAGCCAGGCAATAATGAGCCTGGAAAGCACCTCTCTTATTGTGTTATTGAAGCCATTGAATTATATGGCCAATGAAATACAGATGAAGGGGATGCATCACCAGGCAAAGTTGCTTGGTACCCCCGGCCAGATGACAACACTTGTTGCAGCGGACTTTCAGCGCAATAATGTAACGAACCCGCAGCATGTTTTTAATCTTGCTGCAGGTGTGAGGATGGAAATGAAATATCCCAATGCAGGCACCCGTATCGTTATGCGCGGTTATGGGAACCAATCTAATACCAATGGGGCAGGCTATAAGACCTATTATAACGATGTGCCGTTAACTGATGCCGACGGAACTACCAATCTTGATGATATTGACTTTTCGACTTTAGGAAGGGTGGAAATTTTTAAAGGGCCGGCCTCTAGTATTTATGGATCAGGTAATTCAGGAGTAGTGAGCATGTATGGCGAACAGGCACCACAGGGTAACAGCATACAACAGCGTGTCGTAGCGGGCAATAATGCTTTTCTTCATCTCAATACTGCTGTAGGTGCTGCCAACGACAAGAGTAATATCCTGCTCAATTACGGACGCCAGCAGTCAGACGGGCAAAGGTTACACGAACACAGTAAAAAAAATTTCTGGAATATCAATACAACTTTTTACAACAGCACCAGGCGTACGGTTCATTTCTTTGGAACTTATACCAAATCTTATGTGCAGTTACCCGGACAACTTGATAGCCTGGGACTGGCAATGAGGTCCGATACTGCTGAGCTGGCGTACATCAATAATGATTCCCATATTGGCCAGGAAAGTGTGAGGTTGGGCTTTACACAGGAATACCGTTTTTCTGATCTGTTCAGTAATAAAACCACTCTGTTTCTTAATGGGCAGCAGTTGGACATGGCTATAGCAACTATTCTTACTAAAAGCAATAAGAACAGTTTTGGTGCCCGTACAGTATTTACTTACACCCCGCAGATAGGCAATGTGGCATCGCGATTCACAGCTGGGGCAGAGGCAATCAAAACGATCAACAGGCAACAATCATATAACCTGAACAATGGTGTCTCCGGGTCATTGCGTACTGACCAGGAGATACAGCCGTTTATATACAGCCTGTTTGGAATGGCTGATATTATTATGGCAAAAACTACCATGCTGAGCTTCGGGATCAGCGGCCACTTTCTGTCATATGATGTGCTGGATATGCGGGCCACAGGTTCTTCGGCAGGCTATGTGAACCAGTCCGGAATAAAGCGGTTCAAACCGGTTGCCACTTCCCGTATGGGTATCAATCACCTGGTTTCAGAACATGTTTCCATTTATGCGAATTATAGCATGGGCTTCTCTCCTCCTGCAACCGATCAGGTAATCATCACGCAAACGGGCAAGGTTAATACAGCTATCGAACCGGAGCTGGCCAACAGTTTTGAAGTAGGTGCCAAAGGCAGCCTTTTCAAAAAAACACTCAATTTCGATATGGCATTTTTTAATATGGATGTGACAGACAGGTTTGAACCCCAGTTCTTTCCTGCAGCTGCCGGCCGGCCTGCTTACACGGAGTTTGTAAATGCAGGCTCTATTGACCATACCGGTGTAGAGCTTTCGCTTAATTATGCTTACCTGCCTAAAAGAAAAGGGTTCATACAGTTAATAAGGCCTTATTTCTCTTACACGTTTAATAATTGCAGGAATGCGAACCTGCACAGTAACAACAATAACGCTCCCACCACAAAAGATTATTCCAATTTTAAAGTGAGCGGGGTGAGCCCACATGTGTTAAATGCGGGACTTGACATAGAAGCAGGCAATATTTTCTACCTGAATATAACGAACATGTATACAGAACGCACGCCTGTAACGTTGGATAACAGTGTGTATACCGATTCTTATAACCTGATGAACGCAAAAGCAGGGCTCAGGAAGCAGTTTTCATTAAAACATGGAAATAGTATCAGCTTCGATATCTCAGGAGGTGTGAACAATATTTTCGATAGCCGTTATGCGCAGTTTGTATCGCTTAATGTAACGCCAGTCAATGGGTTGTCGCCGAAAATTTACACACCAGGCCCCGGAACTTTTCAATATTACGGATTGCGGCTGGGTTATGTGTTTAAATAGATGGCCATGGCTATACCACCTGTAGTTTTTGGAGTGATTCAATGACCTGATTTTCTGTAGTGGCATCACTTAAGGATTGTGGCAGGAAAGCTTTTCCTGTTACTTTCTCGAACAACTCAATGTATCTTTTACTGATGATGTCTATCCATTCATCGGTCATCTCAGGAACAACCTGGCCTTCTTTACCCATGAAGTTGTTTGCAATAAGCCATTCTCGTACAAATTCTTTACTTAACTGTTTTTGTTTTTCACCTTTGTCCTGTCTTGCTTCAAAACCATCTGCATAAAAGTACCGGGATGAGTCGGGTGTATGCACTTCGTCCATCAGGTATATGGTATCACCAATTTTACCGAACTCGTATTTGGTATCGGCTAGTATTAATCCTTTTGATGCCGCAATTTTTTTTCCTCTTGCAAACAACTGCAATGCATATCCTTCCAATACCTCCCAATCAGCAGCGCTTACCAATCTCTTCGCAATGATCTCTTCTTTAGAAATATCTTCATCATGTCCTTCGTCTGCCTTGGTAGAAGGTGTGATGATAGGGGAGGGGAAAAAGTCATTCTCTTTCAATCCTTCCGGCAATGGAACACCACAAAGTGCTCTTTTGCCACTACTATAGGTTCTCCAGGCATGGCCCACTACATTGCCGCGTACCACCATTTCAATTTTAAAAGGGGTACAACGCTTGCCAACAGATACATTAGGTGCAGGGACGGCTTCGAGCCAATTGGGGCAAATATCGCGGGTTGCATCGAGCATATACGCAGCGATCTGGTTCAGTACCTGTCCCTTATAAGGAATTGCGCATGGAAGAATAACATCGAATGCAGAAATGCGATCACTCGCTACCATTACTAACCAGTCGGTTTTAATAGTATATACATCCCGCACTTTACCATGATATACATTAGTCTGAAAAGGGAATTGAAAAGAGGGCATGCGGCAAAATTAAATTTTAAAATGAATCTAACAAATGCTACTTTGCTTATATATTTCTTAAACAAAACTTGCCCATATGAGAAGACTTTATAGTAACTGCTTGCCGGTGGCTATGGTATCTGTCATTTCAGTTGCATCTTTTGCCCAACAGGCAACTACCGTATCCGGCAATATCAGGACTAGCAAATCGAATGAAGCAATTTCGGCAGTATCTGTTACAGTGAAGGGAGGAACAACAGGTACTTTTACAGATGATAAGGGTAACTTTAAATTTACAACCATTCAAAAACTTCCGTTCACCCTGGTCATTTCTTCTGTAGGTTATGCTACTAAAGAAGTGGTTATTAAGGGAAACCATGAATCTGTTAACATAGGGCTTGACGTTTCTTTTACACTGGGTGATGAAGTAGTGGTGGCTGCTTCCAGGGTCCCTGAAAAAATATTGGAGTCTCCCGTTTCCATAGAACGTATCAGCACTGCGGCGATACGGAATGCCGTCGCTCCCAGTTATTATGATCTGATCACGAACCTGAAAGGGGTAGACGTGGTAACAGCCAGCCTGACGTTTAAAAGCGTGGGTACACGTGGGTTTAACAGTAGTGGTAATACCAGGCTCAATCAAATTGTAGATGGAATGGACAACCAGGCGCCCGGCCTGAATTTTTCCGTTGGTAATGTGGTCGGGTTAACAGAACTGGATGTGGATAATATAGAGCTTCTTCCCGGAGCTTCCTCTGCCTTATATGGTGCCGGTGGCATGAACGGAACTTTATTGATTAACAGCAAAAATCCATTCAAATACCAGGGACTTAGCTTCCAGGTTAAACAAGGGGTAAACCATATTGATAATTATCAGCGGGACAGGGCTCCGTTCTATGACTGGAGCCTCCGTTGGGCAAATAAGGTTACCGATAAATTTGCCTATAAAATAGGTGCGCAGTTTTTACAGGCGCAGGACTGGCTTGCGAACCAGACAGAAAATTACTCCCGCAGCACAGGCACTGCCTATGGCCAGGTGATACCGGGATCGCGTGAGTCTGATCCGAATTATGATGGCGTCAATGTATATGGAGATGAAACATCCCAACCTATGTCTCCGATCGCTAACAGTGTACGTCTTGCTGTTGGGGCAAGAGGTGTAGGAGCTATTGACGGTATCATCAATGCCAATCCTGCTATTAAACTGAGCCAGCTGATGGCCATCATTGGCGGAACTCCTGCTTTGGCGCCTCTGGCACCATATGCTCCCATATTGTATGGTTCCAATGCCAATAAAAATTATTTCGGCTCGCAGTATGTAAGCCGTACGGGTTACCTGGAAAAAGATGTGGTGGATCCGTCTACTGTAAATTTTAAGCTGACAGGGGGACTTTATTACAAATTATCAGATAAAATTGAAGCTTCTTTAACGGCAAATTTTGGTACCGGTAATTCTGTCTATACCGGTAGTGACCGTTATTCTTTGAAAGACTTTAAAATAAGCCAGTTTAAACTGGAATTGAAACACAAGAATTGGTATGCCCGTGCTTATACCACACATGAGAATTCAGGCGCTTCTTTTAATGCCACGATCACGACCAGGTTATTCAACGAAGCATGGAAAGCCAGTTCAGCATGGTACCCCCAGTATATGAGCGCCTATGTAACAGCGCGCGATGCAGGATTGCCAGACCAGAATGCACACCTCGCAGCAAGGGGCTTTGCCGACCAGGGTAGACCCGCCGGGTTCATAGGAGTCAACCCGATTTTTCAACAGATAGCCAATACACCTATCTCAAAAGGCGGGGGCCTGTTTCTTGACAAATCAAGGTTAAATGTGATCGAAGGACAATATAATTTTTCAGATGCCCTGGGATTGTCTAAGAATGGTACTGATTTCCTGGCAGGAGCAAGCTATAAGCAGTATGTATTGAATTCACAGGGAACATTGTTTGCAGACACTGCGGGCAATATAAAAATTAATGAAGTAGGTGTATACGGGCAATTATCACAAAAATTGTTGAACGATGTATTGAAACTGACAGTATCTGGTCGCTACGATAAAAACACCAATTTCAAAGGCCGTTTTACCCCAAGGGTTTCTGCTGTGGTGAAGCTCACCCAGGATCATAACCTGCGGTTCTCTTACCAGACAGCTTATCGCTTCCCTACTACCCAGGACCAGTGGATCAACCTGCTGGTGAGCGGAGGCTACCGTTTGATGGGAGGATTACCGGGATTGCGCGATTACTATAATTTTAGCAGTAATAAAGTATATACCCCGGCAAGTGTTGCTGCATTCGGCGCCAGCGCTCAGGCAGGCAGTCCCAATCCTGCTCTATTGCAGGAACAACAGTTTGATGAATTTAAACCAGAGTCAAGCCAGTCTTTTGAGGTAGGCTACAAAGGATTAATAGAGAAAAAATTACTGGTAGACATATATGCTTATTGGGGCAAGTACAAAGATTTCCTGAGCCATGTAACCGTTTTACAATCCAATACAGGCAGCCCGATAGGGCTGTTAGGCACTTCTACCCGCTCCATTTACAGTATTGCCGTCAATACACCCACTGAAGTGAAAACAAGTGGCTGGGGAGCGTCTGCAGAATACCTGTTCCCTAAAAATTATTCGATCAGCGGCAATATTTATTCCGACCAGCTTGGCGATCTGCCTGCCGGGTTTGTTTCCTTCTTCAACACACCTAAATACCGTGTAAACCTTGCTTTCAGTAACAGCGGTTTCCTGAAAGGCAGCAGGTATGGCTTCGGTTTGGTGTACAGGTGGGTGGATAAGTTCTGGTATGAAGGAACTTTTGCGGTAGGTAATGTGCCTTCCTACGGTAACCTGGATGCAATGGTCAGCTACAAATTCCCTTCGATCAAATCATTGGTCAAAGTAGGGGGTACCAATGTGCTCAACAAATATTACCGTACTGGTTTTGGTAACCCCCAGATTGGCGGGCTATATTATATAAGCTTTGGATGGAATGTGTTTTAAATAGCTGATCTACAATACTTTTTGGTTTTATACTCGATAATCTTATATTTTTGCCGCTCAAATAAACAGATATATGCGTTCAATAGCTTTCAGAGAGGCTTTGCGTGAAGCCATGAATGAAGAAATGAGAAGGGATGACAGGGTTTTCCTGTTGGGCGAGGAAGTGGCGGAGTATAATGGAGCCTATAAAGTGAGTCAGGGTATGTTGGCAGAGTTCGGCGAAAAAAGGGTGATCGATACCCCCATTTCAGAACTTGGCTTTGCTGCGGTGGCTGTTGGTGCTGCACAAAACGGATTGAGACCAATAGTTGAATTCATGACCTGGAACTTTGCAGTACTGGCAATGGACCAGATACTGAATACTGCTTCCAAAATGCTGGCGATGAGCGGCGGCCAGATTGGATGCCCCATCGTTTTCCGCGGCCCTAATGGTAGTGCGGGTCAGCTTGGCGCCCAACACTCTACTGCATTCGAAAGCTATTATGCCAATATTCCCGGTCTCAAAGTAGTGTCTCCTTCCAATGGTTATGATGCCAAAGGGTTGCTGAAACAGGCGATCCGTTTCGAAGAGGACCCGGTGATCTTTATGGAAGGGGAAACAACTTATGGCGACAAAAGCGATATTCCTGAGGAAGAATATTATATTCCTTTGGGTAAAGCTGATGTTAAAAAACAAGGCCGGGATGTGACCATCGTTTCTTTCAATAAAATGATGAAAGTAGCACTGGGTGCTGCAGCAGAATTAGAGAAAGAAGGAATCAGCGCTGAAGTAGTGGACCTGCGTACCATTCGCCCCCTCGATTGGATGACAATCCTCGAAAGCGTAAAGAAAACCAACCGCCTGGTGATCATTGAAGAACAATGGCCATTTGCATCCATTTCTTCAGAGATCAGTTACCGTATTCAGAAAGAAGGATTCGACTACCTGGATGCGCCGATCCGCCGCATTACCAGTGCAGATGCTCCAATGCACTATGCACCTAACCTGGCAGCACTGGCGATTCCAGATATCAGCAGAACAGTGAAGCTGGTAAAAGAAGTGATGTACATGAAAAAATAATACTGATCTATACTTGTATTTAACCCGGGGCCATGCGCTCCGGGTTTTTATTTTCTGAGTACCTTCCATTATAATACCTCTTATCATGCGTTTCTTTTTTTTAATGACCGGCTGTTTGATGGCGGCTATTGTTTTTGGACAAAACACAACCACTAACAGCAACGACAGCAGTATTCTATTGAATGAAGTAACAGTAACAGCATTTCATACAACTACCCAATGGAAGGCAATGCCTGCAGCTATTGCAGTGATTACCGATAAAGATATTGCCCGTTATGCAGGCACTTCATTGGTGCCGGTATTAAATGTGCTGCCTGGTATTCGCATGGAAGAAAGGTCTCCGGCCAGTTACCGTTTATCTGTTCGCGGTAGTTTACTGCGTTCACCCTTTGGCGTACGTAATGTAAAAGTCTACTGGAACGACCTGCCGCTTACAGACGGCGGTGGAAATACATATCTCAACCTGATTGACCTTGGGCAGCTTAGCGGTGCAGAAGTATTAAAGGGGCCCGCCGCAAGCGTTTATGGTGCAGGAACCGGCGGCGTGTTATTGTTAAAGTCTGATCAGTCATTTACCAGGTCAGGGGCCCACCAATATGAACTGGGACTATCGGGTGGGTCATACGGATTGTTGCAACAGCAGGCAGGGTGGCAATACAGTAACCAGTCATTCACTTCCTCATTCCACCAGAGCCATCAGCAGTCAGATGGCTATCGCCTGCAGTCGGCTATGCGAAAAGATGCAGTAGCATGGCATGGAACACTGCATTTCAAACAACAGCGACTAAGATTTCTTGCTTTTTATACAGACCTCTACTACCAGACACCAGGTGGTATCACTTTGGCACAACTGCAACGAGACCCGAAACAGGCAAGGCAACCGTCCGGTACATTGCCGGGTGCTGTACAACAACAAACAGCTATATATAATAAGACTGGTTTTGCAGGGGTGCATCATGAAGCAGTATTGAGTAGCTCATTTGATTTGAAGTCATTTGTAACAGGGAATATCACCCGTTTCGAAAATCCATTCATCACCAATTATGAAAAGCGAGCAGAGGAAAACATCAGCGGCGGTATGCATCTTGTCTTTCATAAGGATAATGAACACCATGCTTTTCAGTGGATGAACGGAACAGAATGGATATACAACCATTCTAATATCCAGGACTTTGGTAACAGGGCAGGCAAGCCTGATACAGTACAGTTCAGGGACAACATATATGCCGCTCAGTGGTTCATTTTCTCACAGATGGAATACAGGATGGCAGAAAAATGGAACTTCACGGCTGGTATCAGTGTCAACAATCAATCGTACCGTTTCAGACGCCTGACCGACCCTTCCAGCGTATATATACATACCAATAACGGAGTTGTGGTAACACCACGTTTTGCCGTATTATACAGGCTGAATAAACAGGTGTCACTCTATGCATTGGCTGCCAAAGGGTTCTCACCGCCAACGCTGGCAGAGTTAAGACCGGCTGACAGGACTTATCATGGCGAATTACAGGCAGAGCAGGGATGGAATTATGAAGCGGGCATCAAAGGAATAATAGCTGACCAGCGTTTGCAGTTCGACGTTGCGGCTTATTATTTTCAATTGAAAGATGCAATCGTACGCCGCAGCAATGCCCAGGGGGCAGAATATTTTGTCAATGCAGGCGGAACCACACAGAAAGGATTGGAAGCTTTGGTAAAGTACCAGTTGCTTAAGAAGGCAACGCGCTTAATGGCGGCTGTTAACCTGTGGAGCAGTTATAGTTATCAGCCTTATTATTTCGACGCCTATAAGCAGGGCGCTGTTGATTATTCCGGTAACCGGCTCACCGGTGTTCCGCAAAATAGCTGGGTAAATGGCGCTGACCTGGTCATGCGTAATGGTATTTATGCCAATGTATCACTGAATTGCACTTCATCGCTCCCGCTCACAGATGCCAATGATGCCAATGCCGACGCTTACCAGTTATTACAATTCAAACTGGGCTATCAATGGAAAACGGCAGGCAGAACCATCCATTTCTTTGCCGGTGTAGATAATGCGCTGAACCAGGTATACAGCCTTGGTAACGATATTAATGCGGTAGGGAAGCGGTATTATAATCCTGCTGCCGGGAGAAATTGCTTTGCCGGTATCCATTTTCAGTTTCGTTAACCCCAACTTCCGTTATCTTAGCAACAAACAAAAGAACAATGCCCAATATTCTGATTATAGATGATGAGCGAGCCATCCGGAATGTGCTGAAAGACATTCTTGGCAATGAAGGGTTTAAAGTGGATGAGGCCGCCGATGGGGAAGAAGGCCTGAAAAAGTTTACTGCGGGTGGGTATGATGCGGTTTTATGTGATATTAAAATGCCCAAGGTTGACGGACTCGAATTTCTCCAGAAAGCCATGGAGTCAAACCCGGAAATACCGGTGATCATGATCAGTGGGCATGGTAATATCGAAACCGCAGTTGATGCGGTTAAGAAAGGGGCATTTGATTATATATCCAAGCCGCCCGATCTGAACCGTTTGCTCATTACCATTCGCAATGCCATGGATAAAACGACCCTGGTTAAAGAAACCAGGGTGTTGAAAAGAAAAGTATCCAGGGTACAGGAGATCATTGGGGAGAGTGAGGCAATTGTAAAGATCAAAGAGACCATTGAAAAAGTGGCACCTACCGATGCACGTGTATTGATTACAGGAGAGAATGGCAGCGGTAAAGAATTAGTGGCAAGATGGCTGCACGAAAAAAGCAACCGGGCACAGGCCCCCCTTGTAGAAGTGAACTGTGCCGCTATTCCCGGCGAACTGATAGAAAGTGAATTGTTTGGCCACGAAAAAGGCTCTTTCACTTCAGCCATCAAACAACGCATTGGCAAATTTGAACAGGCCAATGGCGGTACTTTATTCTTAGATGAGATTGGCGACATGAGCCTCGGCGCCCAGGCAAAAGTGCTGCGTGCATTACAGGAAGGAAAGATCACCCGGGTGGGGGGTGAGAAAGAAATTGCAGTAGATGTGCGCGTGGTGGCCGCCACGAATAAAAACCTGTTAAAAGAAGTAGAGGAAAAGAATTTCCGCCTCGACCTTTATCATCGCCTTGGGGTGATTCTGGTGCATGTACCTTCTTTGAACGAACGGAGAGATGATATCCCGCTGCTGGTAGATAAATTCCTTACCGATGTAGCCGAAGAATACGGGCAGGCCAAAAAAGGAATAGATAAAAAAGCGATTGAGGCGCTGAAACAACATGACTGGACAGGCAATATCAGGGAATTAAGGAATGTGGTGGAAAGACTGATCATCTTATCGGGTAAAGAGATCACTGCGCCCGATGTAATGGCTTATGTGCTGCCCAGGTAATTAATGCGCTATTAGCTATTATTTAAGAAAACTTTTACCTGCAAAGCTTTAGGGAGCGGGTGAAAAGGATACATTTGTTGATACTTAATTTGTAAACATGGGTTTATTTCTATTTATTGTTGGTCTTATCGGTTGGCATATCGGCATGTATGGGATGTTTAAAAAAGCGGGTATCACACCCTGGAAAGCCTTCATTCCTCTTTATAACACCTGGCTGATCGTAGAAAAATGTCATATTAAAAAATACTGGTTCTGGCTGCAGTTAATACCGATAGCGGGACAGTTCATCACCATCTGGATCACCATCATTTTTGTGATGCATTTTAAACGCTTCAACTTGTTGCATCATACTGCAACCGTATTCCTTCCTTTTATTTATTTCCCTTATTTGGGTTTTTCGGCCAATGAAAAATGGTACGGAGAAGCAGGCTTCCGCAGCTATAAAAAACCCGGATCAAGGGAATGGATTGATGCAGGTGTGTTTGCCGTAGTAGCTGCTACCATCATCCGTACTTTTGTGTTTGAGGCCTATGTAATCCCTACGGAGAGCATGGAAAAAACGTTATTGGTGAATGATTTCCTGTTCGTCAATAAAATGACCTATGGCCCACGCATTCCCCAAACGCCACTGAGTTTCCCGTTTGTGCACAATATCATGCCTTTCTCGCAAACTACTCCTTCTTATATCAAGGCGGTGCAGTTGCCGTATAAAAGATTACCGGCTTTTGCACCGGTAAAAAGGAATGATGTGGTGGTGTTTAATTTCCCGGCGGGTGATACCATTATCAATCATCCGGATTATGGCAGTAAAGTCACTTATTATGAGGTCTTACGTTCCCGTTACAAGGGTAACCGGGAAGCACTCGAGGCAGAAAACCCTGTATTGATCCATCCGATGGATAAAACAGATAACTATATCAAACGTTGTGTTGGGGTGGGAGGCGATGAATTACAGGTTAAGAATGCACAGTTGTTCATTAACGGGCAACCGGCGTTCGTGCCCCCTGGTTCACAGACAGAGTATACCGTTGAAACCAACGGCACTCCTTTTACTGACGAGTTTATCAGGAATGAGCTGGATATTGATGTGGAAGATAATACCAGGGCAGAAATTCAGCTATTGGGCAATGACAAACATGGTTATACCATTAACATGACGCTGGAAACGGCTGAAAAAGTAAAAAAGCAACCAAACGTTATATCAGTGGCCCCTGCTATAGAGAATACGGCGGGTATACTATTTCCTAATGATGAAGCCAACTACCCATGGACCATCGACAATTATGGCCCGATCAAAATACCTAAAAAAGGAGATGTATTAACCCTGAACCCCCAGACCATTGCTTTGTACAGGAGATTGATTGCCACTTATGAACACAATACACTGGAGGAAGTGAATGGTAAATACATCATCAACGGAAAAGAAACAAGCACCTATACCACCCGATACAATTACTACTGGATGATGGGCGATAACCGACACCGCAGCCAGGACAGCCGTTTCTGGGGTTTTGTACCTGAAACACATATTGTTGGAAAAGCCTCGCTGATCTGGTTCAGCTGGGACAAAGGCCCGCGTTGGAAGCGCTTGTTCAACAGCATTAAATAGCGTATCTTTATTAACCGGAAGGGGTCCTCATCGCATAGCGTGATGAGGACTTTTTCGTCTAAATATGTTGCCATATGAATCATGAGCAGTATAGTTTCAAATTTGAGGTATACGATTCCATTGAACAGCTTTCAGCAGCAGATGCCTGGTTATTAAATGAAGCACGCGAAGTAACTAAGCTGGCTTATGCACCTTACTCTCATTTTAAAGTTGGAGCCGTCGCGCGTTTGCTGAACGGGGCAATTGCAACAGGCAGTAACCAGGAGAATGCGAGTTTTCCTGTGGGGCTTTGTGCAGAACGTGTTTTGCTTTCCACAGCCTCCTCATTGTATCCCCAAATACCCATTGAAACCATTGCCATCAGTTACCACAATGGTAATGGCAACAGCAACAGCCCTATATCTCCCTGCGGTATTTGCCGGCAAAGCCTGCTTGAATATGAACTACGTGTTGATCATCCTATACGTTTGCTGTTGGGAGGTATGGAGGGGAAAGTATATGTAATTCCTAAAGCGGGCGCATTATTGCCTTTGAGTTTTACGGGGGATGACATGAAGTAGGAATTAAGCATTGGCAACCTTCTTCATCGTATCAGTACGGTTGTTCCATGCATAAACACTTTCTTTCCCGTGTCCTTATCAACATATTCGAGTGTCCATATATAAGTGCCGCTGCCTTGTAGCATACCATTGACGCGGCCATCCCACTTTTTAGTCAAGTCGCTCGTTTCAAAAATAACCTGCCCATAACGGTTGTATACCCTGAATAGGAGGTTACCTGCTTTGAATGCATTGAGTGGGTACAGGTAATCGTTCAATCCATCGCCATTAGGGGTGAAAGCAGAGGGGACGGCTACATAACAACTCACCAGTACCGTGATATTTTTATAGGCAGTATCGCTGCAATTATGGGCATTCGTTGCAACCAGCCTTGCAGTATAGGTGGATTGTCGCTGGGCGATGGGGTAAGACTGTGCAGGTGGCGATTGCACAATACTGGATGAGCCGTTACCAAAATTCCAGAGCCATTTGGTAATACCGCTGGCACTGGTGCTGGCATCGGTAAAAGTCAGCGTATCTACCGGGCATAGTGTGTCTTTGGTATTAAATGCAGCTTTCACGGTATTATCAGGAAGTACTGCCACAGCACTGGCCGTATCACTGCATTTACCATTGGAAACAGTTAGGCCGATACGCTTAGCGCCAAAACTGTTATACCTGAGAACAGAATATTGCAATGTACTGGTTCTGCCATCATCAATGGCCCAGTTCCATTTATTGGCGCCGTTATTACCATTGTGTGACAGCAGGAGTGTGTCGTATTTGCATCCGGGATTGACAACAGACTGAAAAGCGGCTGTTGTTATGTTTTGAGTAAGGAAAGAAATCATAGATCCCGCTGGTGTTGCTTGTCCGCATTCATTCACCAGTGTATTGCCATCACTGCCCGTAACAAGTTGTATTTTAAAAGTGCCGTTTTTTTTGATGGGGGTAGTGAGAAACAGCCTTATAATGGTACTGGTACCACTGGTACAAATACCGGCAGCACTTTTAATAGTTACCGGAATGGGGCCTGTAATGATAAAATCACTGCCATCGGGAGCAATCGTGCTGCAATTGATGGGTTTACTGAATACCAATTGAAGCGTATCGGTGATGCATACAACGGGACTGATACTGTCCATCGGTGTAGGTTGTGCAGGTGTGAAGCTAAGGCTTGTGTTGGCACCTGTAGCGAGGGAATTGCCACAATTGTCAATAAGTATATTGCCATCTGTGCCGTTTTTGGCGGTAATGGTATAAGTACCGGCAGTGAGCATGTTATTTAATTTCAGCATAATGGTATCGGTATCAAATCCATTGTTACAGCCGTTGCCTGATGCGGATGCAATGGAAACGGGAACGGGACCATTGATGGAAAAATCGCTTCCATCAGGATCGATACTGCTACAGTTTATTTTTTTATTGATTCTGACAATGACCTGTGTTCCGTCACATACTGCATAGGCATTTTGAATAACGGGAACAACAGGGTTGACGATACTGGCGGTGCCTCCGCCAAACGATAGTGTATAGCCACTTTGCTCGCTACCGCTGAAATGGCTGATTAGTAAGAGATATTCATGACCTGCTTTGAGCATTGGCATAGCGCTGAAAATAGGAATAATGGGCCCATTTCTCAGGCTCCCGCACTCATATTTGCTGTTTGCGGTGGCTGAAGTGCCAGTTACGCCCACTTCACCTGACCAGTTATAACCTACTATGAGTGATGTATCGGAATACACATCCACGGGGTTATGACCTGTAATATCAAACAATTGCCAGTCATAGTCATCTGAGAGGTTTTGGGGCGTGATTAAGAATCCTAACGTGCCCGGTGTGTAGCAGGTGAATTTGTACCAATAGGGGCTTTGATCAATATAAACATTGCCATCTTTTGGGCAAAAAGTTGGAATAGTTGTTTGCCCGCATTTTGGCACAGATGTTTGTTTAAATACGGTAGTTCCGCATACAGGGAAGGCAGTTGTGGGGTTTTGCCCTAAAGTGATACATGCCTGCGGCCAGCTTGTATAGCTGATACCGATAAATAATGTGAATAATAATAGTCTGAACCTGGCTTTCATCTTTGCGAAAATATTGGATTCAGTTGGTTATCCCTACCCATTTAACAAGAAGGGGATGATGGCTTAATTGACCTTGAAAGCATTATCAGCGCTGCTTCCTGGAATAATTTTTAAAAAAAGGGCTTAGAACAGTGTCTGCACACCATGTGCAATCTTGAATTCATGTTGCAATAACCATTTCTTGCGCCACATACCACCGGAATAGCCTACGAGTGAACGGTCACTGCCTATCACGCGGTGGCAGGGGACAATGATGGCAATTTTATTTTTACCATTGGTACTGGCGGCGGCGCGGATTATTTTGGGATCGCCGAGGCGTTTGGCCAGGTCCATGTAACTGATGGTTTTACCGTAAGGGATCTCTAATAATTCACCCCATACCCTTGTCTGGAACTCAGTACCATCCTGGTGTACAGGTATGTCAAAATTTCTGCGGCTGCCATGAAAGAATTCGATCAGTTCCTCGGTGCATTGGTGCATCACTTCTGTAATGCCCGGCTCACCATGGGTGAACTGGTCGGTATTGTCCACAAAGGTGAGCTCCCCTATATAATGATCGGTGCCACCTATTTTCAGGAGGCCGATGGGGCTTTCGTAGTATGTGTAATGCAGCTCACTCATAAGCGTAGTTCGTAGCATTAGGAAAGGCCGGGTCTTCGGAAAATGCCTTATCCGATGCGTTGCCCGTTGGCAACCTTGCTGTCCGGTTGCAATAAAATTACCTGATTATTTTCATCATACACGCCTAATACCAGACATTCGCTGAAAAAATTGGCAATTTGTTTGGGTGGAAAGTTCATCACGGCCACTACCTGTCTGCCAACCAGGCTTTCTTTACTGTAATGGTGGGTGAGCTGGGCAGAAGAATACCTGGTGCCTAAAGGGCCAAAATCAATCTTTAATTGATAGGCTGGCTTTTTGGCTTTGGGAAAATCTGTAACTTCAAGAATGGTTCCGCTGCGGATATCAATTTTTTCGAAATCGTCCCAGTTGATCATCATGCTGAATTATTTATTCAAATCTAAAAATTTAATACTTATGAAACGTACTGCCACTGCTGTCTGGAATGGTTCCGGTAAAGAAGGCTCGGGTCATCTTACCACCCAGAGCACCACGCTTGATCATACACAGTATTCTTTCAACTCGCGTTTTGCTGAAGGTATTGGTACCAATCCGGAAGAACTGATGGCCGCTGCCCATGCAGGCTGCTTCAGTATGAAACTCGGCTTTGTGTTAGGCGCTGCAGGATTTACACCCGCCTCGATAGAGACCCAGTGTGCTATTACATTGGAGGACGGAACCATCAAGAGCTCCCACTTAGCCGTAAAGGCAAAAATACCCGGCATCACTCCTGAACAGTTCCAAACCTGTGCCGCCGATGCAGAAGCCAATTGCCCGGTCAGTAAAGCATATAATATGGAGATTACAATGGAAGCCTCGCTGGTGTGAATGTAATGTAGGATATTAAAATATAGTGTATGTTTTCAAATCTTAGATACTATGTCCCAAATCCTACATCACGAAATACTACATTCCCTACTTATCCAGCAAATCTGCAAGCTTAAGCAGTTCTTTTTGTTTGTACTGGTTGGAAGGTCTGTCAAAGCATTTTGAGAGTTCCTCCAGCAGGGATTGGATAATGCGTTTATGTGATTGTGGTTTGAAGTAGGATGGGGTTGGCGGAACAGCAATACGTTTGAAATAGTTTTCAATATCGGCATGAGAATAGGCCTGGCCGGATGTTCCGTCTACATAAAAATGAATCTTGTCCTGCGGGGAACCAATATAAGAGACGGGATCATAATCAGAATGATAGAATGCAATAATGAATTGTTTGGGGATGTTGATGATCCTGGCATTGATATCGAGCAGTTCACACATCACCTGGTAAATGATCCCGTTGCTTAAAGCGTTACCCTTCTTGGTTTCAAGTACTTTATGCAGGAAGAAATCGTCCGGATTGGTATAGCTTATTTCCACACCTTTCAGGTTATAGTAATTATAAATGATACTGGATAAAACGTTGGCCTGTTCAAGCGGCGTCAGAAAACTGTTCAGCTCCAGCCATACGTTGCGTCGTATCTTTTCTATATCCTGTAATACGGGAGTGGTATGCAGGTCGGGGTACTGGAATTTACTTACCAGCAATGCACCTACCAGCAGGTCGTGGTAAGCGCTGTCGCGCCATTCCGCCAGGTCGTCTGTAAGGTCGGTATAGTGCAGCCGGTGAATGATCATTTCGATCCTTTCCTGTATATCCTCGCTCAATGTGGTTTCCCAGAGATGCTCCAGGTTGGGAATAATGCCTTTGCCGTATCCCACGATCTTTTCAGAAATGGTGGAATACACTTCCTCATCAGGGTCATCGATGAGGGTAAAAAGGGCATTTATTTCTCTGGTCTCCTGCATAAGGGTTAGTTGCTGAAATTGGGTATTTCCACATCAAACTAAATTAATTTTTTGCTAATTATTGACGATAAGTTATCCCACAGGTGTGGAAATAAGGTATTTATATTAAATAATAATCTGCCCGGTAATGCGTTCACGTCCCGTCCTGTAGGTAAAAAAATTGAGATTTAACAAGGCGGAACGGTGTTTAACAAGTACCTTGTGCCCCTTTTAACGTCAGTTCAAGTATGTCACAAATCGCCATCCCTAAATTCCCCGCTGTAAAGCAATCGCTCCATACCGAATTAAAGAAAAGGGTTCAGGAGTACTTTGATCACCGGGGAATCAATGCAACCGGTAATCCGAAACTGTTCACCAAAGCACTGGTTATGGTGATAGGGTTTATATTGGTGTATATCCACCTGGTGGCATTTACGCCCGTTTGGTACATAGGGGTTGCAGAGTGCTTAATATTGGGCGGGTTTGTTGCCGCTATCGGTTTTAATGTCATGCATGACGGCAGTCACGGTAGTTTCAGCACCAATAAATGGGTCAATCGTGTGGCGGCTTCCTCTATCAGTCTCCTGGGTGCCAATCACTTTATGTGGAACATGAAACATAACATGATCCACCACAGTTTTACCAATGTAGATGGGGTAGATGACGATATTGAAATAGGTTTCCTCATGCGTATGGCACCCACGCAAAAACGTTATAAAGTACACCGTTTCCAGCATTTTTATTTCTGGGTGTTATATATGCTATTGTATGTGTTCTGGATATTTTTTGCTGATTATAAAAAATATTTTTCTCAAAAGATCGGGTCGGTTCCGCTGAAGAAAATGAGCAGGAACGATCATCTTGAATTCTGGGGCGTTAAACTGTACCATGCTGCTGTGTTTATTTTGATCCCGATCCTCTGCGTAGGCTGGTTAAGCTGGATGATCGGCTTTTTAACCATGAGCCTGGTGGCGGGATTTGTGCTGAGCATTGTCTTCCAGCTGGCACATACGGTAGAGCATACCGCATTCCCGGTTGCTGATGTTGATACCCATAAACTACCCGATGAGTTTGCTGCGCACCAAATCAAGACCACAGCCAATTTTGCTACCCGCAATAAGCTGGTGAGCTGGTTGGTGGGCGGATTGAATTTCCAGATCGAACACCACCTGTTTCCTAAAATATCACACATTCATTATCCTGCTATTAGTGAGATCGTCAGAAAGGTATGCGTTGAATACCAATTACAATACATTGAATACCCCACAATGCGTAAAGCAGTGATGGCACATGTAAGATTTTTGAGGCAGATGGGGAGACACAATTAGTTATGCCTGATTTGATGATGTCTGATGTGATGATTAAATGAAAAAATCAAATCAGACATTTCAATTCTTATGCTTTTTTCTTCACTGTTTTTGTTGCAGCTTTTTTAGTTCCTTGTGCTGGTGTTTTCTTCGTGGCCGTTTTTATTTTTTTGGCAAAAGCATTTGGCACCTGTTCTTCAATCATTTTCTTTACTTCTTCAACATCAATTTCTGCAAGGGTTTCAGCGGTATGCTTGGCGCCATCCGGGGCTTTGCCCAGTTTCAGCATTTTTTTATTGAAACGGATAAAAGGTCCCCAACGTCCATTTTCAATCGTTATTTTCTCTGCAGGCCACTGCCTGATGAAACGATTGGCTTCCTTCTCTATCTTTTTTTCGATCAGCTCATTGATATCCTGCTGGGAAAGCGCGTCAAAATTATAGGCCCTGGGGATATTGATGTACATATCGTTCCATTTGATAAAGGGACCAAAACGGCCTTTGCCCTTTGTCACAGGTAATTCCTGGTAGAAGCCAATAGGGGCATCAGCCTGCTGTTTTTCATTGATCAGCTGTATGGCCCTGTCGAGATCCATTTCGTGCAGGTCTTCTCCTTTTGGGATAGAGATAAACTGTTCACCCAGTTTAATATAAGGGCCAAACCTTCCTACATTAACAGCTACTTCCTGTCCTTCATATTCGCCAATGGTGCGCGGTAAAGCAAAGAGTGCCATTGCTTCCTCCATGCTAATCGTTTCAATGCTCTGGTCTGTCTTTAATTTGGCAAAACGTGGTTTTTCCTCATCTTCTGCATTACCTATCTGTACCATGGGGCCATAACGCCCCATACGTGCAATTACTTTTTTACCTGTTGCTTCATCGAGTCCCAACTCTCTTTCACCCTTGGCCCTTTCAGCATTTTCCAATGTGTGTTCAATATTCTCATGAAAAGGCTTGTAGAAGTCATCAATCATGTTGCTCCACTTCATCTTACCTTCTGCAATTTCATCAAACTCTTCTTCGATCCGGGCGGTGAACCCAAAATCCATTACTTTATGAAAGTACTGTTTTAAAAAATCGGTCACTACAATGCCGAGATCAGTTGGGAACAGCTTGCTTTTCTCCGCGCCGGTATTTTCAAGCAGCACTTCTTTTTTGATGTGGTCCTCTTTATCCAGCTTCAGCAGGTTCACCTGCCTTTTCACTCCTTCTTTGTCCCGTTTCTCCACATAATTGCGTTTGATAATGGTAGAGATGGTGGGTGCATAGGTAGAGGGGCGGCCGATACCCAATTCTTCGAGCTTCTTTACTAATGAGGCTTCGGTATATCTCGGGGCGGGCCTGGTGAATTTTTCTGTGGCAGTCATTTCCCTGAATTCAAGCTGCTGGTTTACGCTCAGCGGGGGTAGCATGCCTTCTGTGTCTTCATCTTCTTCCTCGTCCTTTCCTTCTAAATAAACTTTCAGGAAGCCGTCAAATTTCATCACTTCACCGGTGGCAGTGAGTGTTTCATTATTGGTGGAGATGTTGATCTTTGCAATGGTTTTCTCAAATTCTGCATCGCTCATCTGAGATGAGATGGTTCTTTTCCAGATCAGTTCATATAGCCTGCGTGTTTCTTCATCCGCCACCGTACGGTTGTTCATATAAGTGGGCCTGATGGCTTCATGGGCTTCCTGTGCGCTGTCGTTTTTGTTCTTGTATTTGCGGGGCTGGTAATATTTATCGCCATAGCTTGAAGTCACTTCCTTGTGTATGTCCTGCATGGCTGTATCGCTCAGGCTGATGCTATCTGTACGCATGTAAGTGATCTTACCGCTTTCGTATAGTTTCTGCGCCAGCAGCATGGTTTTACTTACGCCATAGCCTAATTTCCTGGATGCTTCCTGTTGTAATGTCGAAGTAGTAAAAGGGGCAGTAGGGGTGCGTTTGCCAGGCTTTACGGTAATGTCGGCTACAGTATAACCGGCACCCTTGCATCCTTCGAGGAATTTAGCTGCAGTTTCCTGTGTACTAACCTTAGCGGGGCCTTCGGCTTTGAACCCAACGGTTTTGCCATTGCTGTCCTTTGCTGCAAATAAAGCTTCAATCTTATAACTGCTCTCGGTAATGAATTGATTGATCTCTCTCTCTCTTTCTACAATCAGCCGCACGGCTACACTTTGTACACGACCGGCGCTCAGGCTGCGTTGCATGCCAATTTTTCGCCAAAGCACCGGACTCAGTTCAAAACCTACCAGCCTGTCCAATATGCGTCGTGCCTGCTGCGCATTTACAAGGTCCATATTGATCCTGCGCGGGTTCTGGACAGCCTTCTTTATGGCGGGGGCAGTGATCTCGTGAAAAACAATACGTTTAGTGGTATTGGGGTCTAAACCCAATACTTCGGCTAAGTGCCAGCTGATGCTTTCCCCTTCACGGTCCTCATCCGATGCCAGCCAAACTTCACCAGCTTTTTTGGCTAACTGTTTCAGCTCTTTGACCACTTTCTCTTTCTCATCCGGAACAATGTAACGGGGGCGGTATTGATTGTTCAGGTCAATACCCATGTCATCTTTTTCAAGGTCACGGATATGTCCATAACAACTTTTTACCTCGAAATCGCTCCCGAGTATTTTCTCAATTGTTTTGGCTTTTGCCGGTGACTCAACGATCAATAAATTCTTTGCCATGTAATGCAATATTAGGCGAAACCGGCAAAATGCAAAAAATGTCAGTAAAAAGGCAGTTATATTATTATGAAGCCAGGAACTGAATAACTGTTTTGCTCACCTGCCTGTCATGGTATATTCTGTTGTGCCCCAACCCCTCTGTAGCAATGAACTGCAGCGATGGCTGGTGTGATTGCCGGATGGGGAGGGTGTCTTTAAACGGACAGATCATATCATTTTTATCGTGTATCCATAAAGTAGGGGTCGGCACCTGTTGAACGGCCCTGTTCACCGAAAAATAACTGATAGGCCTGTGAGCAATGGAAACGATCAGTTGTTCCAGTTCTGTTTTGGTTGCTTCTTTGATCTGAAGGATCCGGCAGTACTGGCGGATGGCTGTAGAGGTTTCAGTGGCGGGTGCAATAAGCACCATTTTTTTATCAGGATTCCCTTTCATTTCTTCCATAGCCAGTGAAGTGGCCAAGGCGCCCAAAGAATGCCCTATAAAACCATCAAACGGACCGTAGAGTGCTTCTACACGTAACAGCATGTTCTTGTATATAAGGGCGTTGATCAGTTTACCATCGCTGATGCCATGTCCCGGTGCATCAAAAGCAAACACTTCGAATCCTTCTTTAAAAAGCAGGTGGACATAATTTTCAAACTTATAAGAATAGCTGCTGAAGCCGTGAACAATAATCACCCGCCTGCCATTGCTTTTTTCAGGTTTCCAGTGGAAGCCGCGAATGGTTAAACCATCGATGTCAAAAGACAATTGTTCCGCTTTATGAAATACGGGAGGTGCTTTACGCTTGGGTTTGCCGAAATATGGAGTACAAAATAAACGGTAAGCCGATTCAGCTGCTTTCTTCGGCGAAAGCAGGCCAATTGTTTTGAATTTGGCTTTATAGTAGCTGATCACGACTCTTTGTGTTAATTTCATTTCCATAAGCACAAATATATGCAGGTTGTCATCATTGGTTCCGGTAATATAGCCACGGTATTGGGCAGGCTGATGCTTAAAAATGGCCATCGCATTATACAGGTATGGAGCAGGAATGAAGCCAATGCAACAATATTGGCAAAACAACTGGAGGCGGATGCTGTTACGGATATTGCACAAATAGACCAACGGGCCGATCTCTATTTGCTTGCAGTAACGGATAGTGCTATGGCTGAAACTGCTGCTAAACTCGTATTGAAAGACCAGTTAGTGGTGCATACGGCAGGCGCTGTTTCAAAAGACATTTTACAGTATACAAGTACCCGCTATGGGGTATTATGGCCCATGAAAATGATCAGGAAAACAATGACAGCCATTGACCCGGTAAGTATCGTCATAGATGGGAATACAGCAGCCGTGATGAATCAAATAACAGCATTGGCACATGAATTTTCGCATCTCGTAACCAGTGCAGATGATGCAGCAAGGAGTAAAATGCACTTGCTGGCAGCCATTATAACTAATTTCCCCAATCATTTATACCACCTGGCGGCAGACTATTGTGCAGCTCAACATATAGATTTCAGTTTCTTCTATCCGATCATTGCAGATACTGCCCGCCAGATCCAGACTGCTCATCCCAGCGAAGTGCAGGCAGGGCCCGCATTCCGTGGTGATATTACTACTTTACAAAAGCACGAAGCATTACTGCATGATGATCCCGGATTATTGAAAGTGTATGAAGTAATGAGCGAAAGTATCAGAAAGAAATTTAACGTGTAAAGCCAACGTGAGTGCAAATGGTAACTAACAGTTATTAGCAGGCGGCTATTGGTTGCAGACGCAGGTTCGTTTGCAGGTTTGTCTGTTTTAAAATACTTTTGCACCCGAAACGGAAGCTATATGTACACGATAAAAGTAAGGTTTGAGCAGAAGGGGCTTAATCCGGTTACACTCAGCAATATTGCCGCTGATCAGAGTTTGCTGGAAGTGTGCCTGGATAATGGGATTGAACTGCATCACAACTGCGGGGCCGTATGTGCCTGCAGCACCTGCCATATATATGTTGAAAAAGGTATGGATCGTTTAGAGGAACTGGATGATAAGGAAGAAGATTTCATAGATCGTGCCGTTAACCCGCGTATCAATTCAAGATTGGGATGCCAGTGTGTGTTACAGAATGGCGGCGGCGGTGAGATAGAGATCATCCTTCCCGACCAGACTCAATTCCTCGGAGAATAGTGTCAGTCACAACCATAAACCTCAAATTACAAACCTCAATATGAGTCATTTTGAACCACCGATTCACTGGAACGACCACGAAGATATTGCCATGAAACTGTATGAGCGTTTTGGCGACGAATTCAATGAAGGGAAAATTTACCGCATCCGTTTTACTGATCTCCTTGAGTGGATCTTAGAGATACCCAATTTTGCCGGGAAAAAAGAACAGAGTACAGAAGGACATCTGGAGATGATACAGAGTGCATGGGTGTATGAGTGGCGGGATAACCAGAAATAGGCATTCATAATTGAGTGTTTCTTGATTCCTGATCCTAATTTCCAATTCCAAATAATATGCTCGAACGTTTTAAGCCAATTACCACTTTCGTTTTTGATGTAGACGGTGTGCTTACTGATGGTACTCTCCTGGTATTGCCCGATGGAGTAATGGGGAGGAAGATGAATATCAAAGATGGCTATGCTTTGCAACTGGCGGTAAAAAAGGGATACCATGTAGTAGTAATATCCGGGGGCAATTCGGAGGAAGTAAGGAACAGGTTGCAAAAACTGGGTATTACAGATGTCTGGATGCAGGTGGAAGATAAAGCGGCAGTGCTGCTCCGTTTCCTGCAGGAAAAACGATTGGCAAAAGAAGCGGTATTGTATATGGGGGATGATATCCCTGACAGTAAAGTGATGGAGCTGGCAGGATTGCCTTGCTGCCCGGCTGATGCCGTTACTGAGATCAGAAAAAAGTCATTGTATGTATCGCATTTCAAAGGAGGCGGGGGTTGTGCCAGGGATGTGATAGAAAAAGTAATGAAACTGCGTGGCGACTGGAATGAAGATTTTACGGTAAGGGCACAATAAAGCTTCTTAAGAGCAAATTAACGCACTTGTCTTTCCACTTTTCAACGCTGCTTTTATATATTGCGGTGTAAATCTCCGATTTGAAATTAATTTCCGCATTCTTCAGGTTAATCCGGTGGCCGAATCTTGTGTTTATTGCACTCACGCAATTGCTGTTTGAGTATTGCATTTATGAGAAAATATATGGAGATATGGTGAGACAACCATATGAAACACGGCAATTTATTTTCCTGGTTATCGCGTCAATATTAATAGCAGCCGCAGGTTATATCATCAATGATTATTTCGACCTGAACATAGACCAGGTGAACAAACCCGGGAAAGTGGTAGTGAATGTCATCATCAACCGGAGATGGGTGATCTTCTGGCACATGTTCCTTAGTTTACTGGGCTTGTTCTTTACAGTAGCAGCATTGCCACTGGCTGCATACTGGCACCTGGTGCTGGCCAATATAGCCTGCATTGTACTGCTCTGGTTCTATTCTACTACACTGAAAAAAAAATTACTGATAGGCAATGTGCTGATCTCTGTTTTAACAGCCTGGGTGATCATGATCTTATTCCTTGCCAAACATCCTTTGGAGATCAATACCTTATTGACAGTAGGTAAAAATGAGGTGCGGTTTTTCAGGCTTGCCATTGTATATACTTCATTCGCATTTATTATTTCGCTGATCAGGGAAGTGATCAAGGATATGGAAGATGTGGAAGGCGACAGGAAATATGGCTGCCGGACCATGCCTATACTATGGGGCATAAATGCCAGTAAAGTATTTGTGGCGGTATGGCTGATTGTATTGATTGCAGCAATGATCATACTGCAATTTTATGTACTGCCTTTTGGCTGGTGGCTGAGTGCGCTCTATTGTGTGCTGCTCATCATTGCGCCGCTCACGTGGATATTGTTGCGTTTATTCAAAGCTGCTACAGCAACAGATTTTCACCGCCTGAGCACGGTTGTGAAACTTGTCATGCTGACAGGTATCTTATCCATGATGTTCTTCTACTTCTATCTCTGACAGTTGTTATCTAATATCTCTCTTCCATGCAAAATATTATTCTCGCCTCCCAATCACCCAGAAGAAAAACATTACTCGAATGGGCAGAAATTCCTTTTGACATCATCATACAACCAACAGATGAAAGCTTTCCCGGTGATATTTCTTTGGAAGAAGTACCTGTACATATCGCCCGTGGCAAGGCATTGGCTGTACATGAACACATACAGGAAGCTTTCCATGGCGAACACGCGCATCAAACGATCCTGGCAGCAGATACAATTGTAGTACTGGGCGACCAGGTGATCGGGAAACCTGCCAGCAGGGAGGAAGCCATTAAAATACTCACCTCGCTTTCCGGTAATGTTCATAGAGTTATTACAGGCGTGGTCATTTTACATGCGAAAGGAACGATTGCTTTTGCTGAAGTAACAGAGGTCAGGTTTCATCTGCTGTCAGAAGAACAAATCAGCTTCTATGTAGATAAATACCAGCCTTATGATAAGGCCGGTGCCTATGCTATCCAGGAATGGATAGGAGTGGTGGGTATTCAAAGTGTGAAAGGTGATTTTTACAATGTAATGGGCTTGCCTGTGAGCAGGGTGGTGCAGGAACTGGCAAAGATTACTTCCTGATAAATCAGGTATTTTCCGCAAGCAATTATGCTGTACATTTTCGCCCGGTCAAAAATACACCGGTAGCGTATGAATGAGCGATTGTTGCAATTTATCTGGCAGTTTCAGTATTTTAATAAACAGGCATTGTGTACTTCACAGGGCGAACAGCTGGTGATTGAAAAACCGGGTACCTGGAATCACCACCAGGGGCCTGATTTCTCTGCAGCTACCATCCGTATTGGAACAACAACATGGGCAGGTAATATTGAACTGCACCTGCGGTCCTCTGATTGGTACAGACACCGGCATAACAACGATGCCCATTACACAAATATTATTCTTCATGTTGTCTGGTATGAAGATGTAATCATCTATGATAATTATGGAAACAGCGTGGCTACACTGGTACTCGAAAACAGGATTGCCGGTTTATTACTGGATCGCTACAGGCTGATGATGGAAACACCACTCCTGATTCCCTGCGCTTCTTTTTTACCCGCATTGTCATCACTTGCATGGTGTGCCTGGAAAGAAAGGCTGGCAGTGGAAAGATTAGAACGGAAAGCCGCCCAGGTGCTGGCTAACCTGCAGCAGTGCAGGAATCACTGGGAAGAGGTTTGCTGGCGGTTGCTGATGGCTAATTTTGGAATGAAAGTAAATACCGTGCTGTTTGAACAGGTGGCTGTGAGCCTGCCTGTTACAGTAATGGCGAAACACAAGTCCCGGTTACTGCAACTGGAGGCCTTGTTAATGGGGCAAGCCAACCTCTTAACGGATAAGTATCATGATCCATACCCCATATTGTTACAACGGGAATACCGTTTTCTGCAAAAGAAATACCAATTGCAACCGGTCATGACCCAGCCTGCTTTCCTGCGGATGCGCCCGGCAGCTTTTCCAACGATCCGCCTGGCACAATTGGCTCAGCTACTGTATCATACCAGGTCTTTTTTCTCCATCCTTTTGGAAATGAAGGAAGTAAAGGATATACTGCAACTGTTTAATATTACCGCAAGCGATTATTGGAATGATCATTATCTTTTTGATGAGCCTGCCAGTTATAGTTGCAAACGTTTGGGTATTTACATGGCAGAGAATATTGTGATCAATACAATGGCGCCACTGCTGTTTGCTTATGGTATACAGCAACAGCAGGATGCCTGCAAAGAAAGAGCGCTTCAATGGTTATACCGGTTGCATGCAGAGCAAAACAAAATAACCCGTCATTGGAGCCAGGCAGGAATTATTAGCTGCTCAGCGCTTGATTCCCAGGCGCTGACAGAACTCACCAATGGTTATTGCAGCGCTAAGCGTTGCCTGGAATGTGCTGTAGGCAACAGTGTACTGAAAAGTTGAATCTTGGTACTAAAAGCGATTACCAGTTAAATGCAAAATCAAGTTCAATATCCGGGTGTAACGACCGTTCTACCGGGCAGGTGCGTGCAGTCCTTTCCAATATTTCCTTTGACTTTTCATCAATGGATAATCCAGCCGGAAAAAAAACATGCGCCACGATCTTACCAATGCGACGGGGATCACTTACCATGATCTTGGTTACATCTACCCTGGTACCGTCAAGAGCTATGTTCATCGTCCTAGCCTTGATAGCCATGGTCGTAACCATACAGGTACCCAATGCAGTTACAACAAGATCGGTAGGAGAGAAACGTTCGCCTTTTCCCTGGTTATCAGTAGGCGCATCAGTTTCAATAACAGTTCCGCTCTGCAAATGCGTAGCCGTGGTACGCAGGTCACCTTTATAAATAATTTGTGAAGTCATTGCATCAAATTTGCCATAAATTTACAGGTATCAAATCAAACGATGTGAAGAAGCTAGCTTTTATAACATTTTTATTTAGTTCGGTTATTGTTGCAGCCCAGCAAAGACAACCTTCTGCCACTGCTATTGAAAAAGCACAGAAGAAAGCTGAGAAAAGAGAAAAGATCAATCAATTGATTAAGCAGGAGGAAGAGGGGGCGCTGATCTACCAGAAACAAAGTGCATTTGGGTTTAAGTTCAATACAGACGGATGGGGTATGTTTTATGAAAACGGCAAATACAAAACCATTACTACTACCAACCTGTGGTGGATAGAATTTGGCGAACACAAACACCCGAAAGAAGAAAAAACATCTGCTTACAGCAGTTCCTCACCCGGGTTCACCATTATCTCCAGTTATGTTTACGGGAAAAGGAATAATTTTTATGACTTTAAGCTGGGATTCGGCCAGCAGAAACTGATTGGCGGAAAAGGGAATAAAAACGGGGTGGCAGTGTCTGCTATCTATGGAGGGGGGATCGTTGCGGGGTTGTTGAAACCCTATTATATCAATATTACCAATACTTATAATGGCAACAGGAGTGAGTCGATCAAATATAATAATAACGACAGCCTTTTTCTGAACCCCAATATTATCAACGGAAGCGCGGGTTTTTTCAAGGGCTGGGGAGAAGTAACAGTTGTTCCGGGGGCACATGCCCGTACAGCCTTAAGATTTGATTATGGCCGTTATAATGAGATACTTTCTGCGATTGAAGTGGGTGTAAATGCTGAATATTACACGCAGAAAATACCCATTATGGTCTATAATACCGAAAAAAGCTTCTTTTTCAATGCTTATATATCCCTCACTTTTGGTAAGCGAAAGTGACTTATTTTTGCCTTTAACAAGAATAAGAGGCGTTTCATGCAAGAATTACCTGTGGTTGCAAAGGTTGATCCCACAACGACCAAAATACAAAAGCCCAATTGGTTACGCGTTAAGCTGCCTATCGGGGAGAGTTACAAACACGTTCGTGGTTTAGTAGATACACATAAACTGCATACCATTTGTGAAAGCGGCAATTGCCCTAATATGGGCGAATGCTGGAGCGAAGGTACTGCCACTTTTATGATCCTGGGCAATATCTGTACCCGCAGCTGCGGTTTTTGTGCTGTGGCTACCGGCAGGCCTGAAGCAGTGGACTGGGACGAACCCCAGCGCGTGGCTGAAGCCATTCACCTCATGACGGTGAAACACGCGGTGATTACCAGTGTTGACCGTGACGAACTGAAAGATGGCGGATCCATTATCTGGCACAATACCATTAAGGCCGTCAAGAACCTCAATCCCGGTACCACCCTCGAGACATTGATCCCTGATTTCAGAGGTAATGCCGAACAGGTGCAGCGCATCATTGATGCTGCGCCGGAAGTAGTGAGTCATAACATGGAAACGGTAGAGCGGTTGACCCGCCAGGTGCGCGTGCAGGCCAAGTACCGTCGTAGCCTTGATGTATTACGAATGCTCAAAGAAGGGGGTATGCGTACCAAGACTGGTATCATGCTGGGACTGGGCGAAACAAAAGAGGAAATTATACAAAGCATGAAAGACCTGCTGTCTGTTGGTTGCGACGTATTAACCTTAGGCCAGTACCTGCAACCTACCAAAAAGCATCTCCCTGTTCAGCGCTTTGTACATCCCGATGAATTCGCAGCATTGCGCGAAATTGGCTATGAACTCGGGTTTGATTATGTGGAAAGCGGTCCACTCGTACGTTCATCCTATCATAGCGATAAACACGTGATCAAAGGATGGGGAAGGAATAAGTGGCTGGAAGAGAAAAGTAACTAAGTAAATAAAAGAGATGGTAATTTGGAATGAAGCAGATGACCTGCCTAGTTCCAAATTACCATTTGTTTTATTTGAGTTCCCATACCAACGCTGAAGCTCCCAATATTGCCGCATCTGATGCTTTCAGATGGCTTACCAATATTTTTACCTTATTCTGAAACACCTGTATCAGGGTGGCTTCCATATGTTCACGGGTAGGCTTCAGTATCAGGTCGCCGGCTTTGGTAAGTCCGCCAAAAAGAATAATGGCTTCCGGGCTGGAAAACATAACGAAATTGGCGAGCGCCATACCGAGTATTTTACCGGTATATTCAAAAATTTCTTTCGCCAGTTCATCCCCTTCCATAGCGGCTTCAAACACGGCTTTTGAATCGAGTTCGTTCCTGGGTACGTTTCTCAACAGGCTGGGTATAGCGCTTGTCTCCAGGAATTCAATAGCAGTAAGCATTACGCCTGTTGCAGAGGCATAGCTTTCAAGCGAGCCTTTTTTGCCGGTGCCTTCGTGGTAACGGCCATCCGGAATGATAATGGTATGCCCTAATTCACCTGCAAAGCCATCGTGCCCATAAATCAGTTTGCCATTGGCAACAATACCACTGCCTACACCTGTTCCGAGGGTAATCATGATAAAGTCTTTCATTCCTTTAGCAGCGCCATACATCATTTCACCAAGTGCGGCTGCATTGGCATCGTTGGTCAGGACAACAGGCAGTTTAAATTGGTCCTCTATGAGCTTTGCTAATGGTATGATGCCTTTCCAGGGCAGGTTGGGGGCGTATTCAACAGTTCCCGTGTAATAATTACCATTAGGAGCGCCAAGGCCGATGCCTTTGATCCGGCCAATACCGCCTACCTGCTCAATAAAGGGCATCAGGTTAGCGTGTAATTCAACAATGAAATCAGCGACTTCAGTATGTGTCCTGGTGGACATATCATTCGAAAAAAGGAGATTACCGACCCTGTCAACAATACCGTATTTTGTATTGGTGCCACCGATATCGATCCCCACTGCCAATTGTTCTAAACTGGGCTTTGTTTTGGGCATGTTACAACTATTTTAGGACTAACAATTTTCTCTGACCAGTAAAACCTTGCAGAATGCAGGGTTTTAAAAGGAGGGTGTAAAGTAAAGAGTTTTTGAAGAAGGAAAAATTTTAAAAGTAGAATTTGATGGAATACTTTAAGTTCTTAACTTCAAAGTAAATCCCTCAAAACGAGCTTGCATGGAAATTATTCACGTTAGTGCAGAATGTTACCCGGTAGCAAAAGCAGGTGGATTGGGCGATGTGGTAGGGGCTTTACCCAAATACCAGTGCCGGGCCGGACATATTGCCAAAGTGGTAATGCCCATGTACCGTACCAAATTCCTGTATGACAGTGAATGGACGGTTGATTTTAAAGGCAGTTCCAACCTCGGGAACTGGTTTTTTGACTATACTGTCATCAAGGAAAAAACCAATAAATTAGGATTCGACCTCTATCTCATAGACATCAACGGGCTGCTCGACCGTAATAAGATCTATGGTTATGACGACGATTCAGAACGTTTTACTGCTTTCCAGATCGCTTTGGTGAACTGGATGAACAACTGGGAACACCAGCCAGACGTGGTGCATTGCCACGACCATCATACCGGGTTACTTCCTTTTATGATGCGGTATTGCTACGACTACAGAAAGTTAGCCGGTATCCCAACTGTCCTCACCATTCATAATGCCCAATATCAGGGTTGGATGGGCTGGGGGCAGAGCCGCCTGATACCCAGGTGGGATTTATGGAAGCGGGGTATGCTCGACTGGAATGAAAGCATTAATCCCCTGGCCTCGGGTATCAAATGCGCCGACAAAGTGACTACTGTGAGCTGGAGTTATATGGATGAATTGCGGGTAAATTCCAATGGGCTGGAAAAATTATTTGAATACGAAAGGGGTAAATGTGTTGGAATACTCAATGGAATAGACAATGAAGTATGGGATTCCGGTACGGATCGATACATACCGTATCAGTTTACGGTTCAAAATGTCACAACAGGGAAGCAAAAGAATAAAGCGGTGTTGTGTGAGCGGTTTGGATTGGATACTGACAAACCTTTATTTGTATTTATTGGCAGGTTAGTAGGAGAAAAAGCCGCAGATGTTTTACCCGATGCCATACATGCTGCTGTCAGGAGTACACAGGGACAAGCGTCTTTCCTGGTATTGGGCAGTGGTGAAAC
>CAZDQB010000001.1:113267-120258 GCA_964507525.1 uncultured Sediminibacterium sp.
AGAAGTGGAATGGCGGTTCCAGCAAATGGTGGAACCTTATAAGGGGCTCTTTAATACGGTGATCGGCTATGATGAAAAACTGAGTCACCAGATGTATGCAGGCGCTGATTTCTTATTAATGCCCAGCAGGGTAGAGCCATGCGGACTGAACCAGATGTATGCCATGCGTTATGGGACGGTGCCTGTTGTAAGAAGTACAGGCGGACTCAGGGATACTGTTGTGGACATGGGTGACCCGGATGGATTTGGTATCCGTTTCAATCATGCTAATGTAGAAGACCTGGACTATTCTATTGGCCGCGGAGTTACTGTATACCAGGATGTGGTGCAGATGGAAAAGATGCGCCGGCAGATGATGCAGATAGATCACAGTTGGGAACATACAGTGGCTGAGTATATAACAGTGTATAATAGTTTGAGGTAATAACAATAAACCCGTAATCAGATGAGTAACATTTCAAAATCAGTACTCGCAGTAATCCTGGGAGGCGGAGCCGGAACACGTTTGTTCCCGCTTACCGCAAGTCGTTCCAAACCCGCAGTACCCATTGCAGGTAAGTACAGGTTGGTGGATATACCGATCAGTAACTGTATGAACAGTAACATCAACCGTATGTTTGTATTGACGCAGTTTAATTCCGCATCACTCAACAAACACATTAAGAATACTTACCTCTTCAGTGCATTCAGTACCGGTTTTGTAGATATCCTGGCAGCGGAACAAACACCTGATAACAGCGGGTGGTTCCAGGGTACAGCCGATGCAGTAAGGCAATCGCTCAGGCATATATCCAATCATGATTTTGATTATATCCTGATACTGAGCGGTGATCAGTTGTACCAGATGGATTTCAGTGAGATGTTCGATGCGCATGTTGCCAAGGGAGCGGATATTTCTATCGCCACCATACCTGTCAACGAAAGGGATGCATCGGAATTTGGTATTTTAAAAACTGATAACGGAAGCTGTATTACCTCATTTATTGAAAAACCCAAGAAAGAATTGTTACCCAATTGGGTGAGTGATACCGGCGCTGACATGCAAAAAGAGGGCAGGCATTACCTGGCATCCATGGGCATCTATATTTTCGGGAAGCGGATATTGTATGAATTATTAAATGAAGAATACCCCAACGCAACAGATTTTGGAAAAGAGATCATTCCCAATTCCATTGAAAAACATAAAGTGACCAGTTTCCAGTACGAGGGTTACTGGACTGATATCGGAAATATTTATTCTTTCTATGAAGCCAACCTGGCACTTACACAGGAGATACCACCGTTCAATTTATTTGATAAAACAAAAACGGTTTACAGTCGTTCCCGTATGCTGCCACCCGCAAAGATCAGTGGCACCACGCTGGAAAAGACGCTGATTGCCGACGGCTCCATCATACTTGCCAGCAGGCTGGAACAAAGCATCGTAGGTATTCGTGCACGTATTGGCCATGGCACCACCATTGTAAATACCTATGTCATGGGGAATGACTATTATGAAACGATAGAGGAAATGGGCGTGGATTCATCCAAAGGCCTGCCCCCGATAGGAATTGGGGATCGTTGCTATATCAAAGATGCCATCATTGACAAGAACTGCCGTATTGGTAATGATGTGCGGATCAATGGAGGTAAGCATCTTGCTAATATAGATACGCCTTTATATACAGTGAAGGATGGTATTGTGGTGGTAAAAAAATTAGCGGTATTGCCGGACGGATTTGTGATCTGACGCAGCAATACCGCTTCATTTACAAGTAATTATTTACCTTCCGGTAATAAGACCAGCTTGGCCATATTCTGTTCATTAAAGTATTGATTGGCCAATGTTTTGGTTCTTTCCACGGTGATCTTTTTAATGAGCTCCTGTGTTGCCAGTATTTTATTGGGATCATTGTTGCGAAAAAACTGTTGCTCCAGCCTGTGACGCCAGTAACTGTTTTCTTTTATCTCATTCTCAAGGCTGCGGGTTTGTTCGGCTATTACTTTCTCAATGTTTACAGCCGCCACCCCATTGGCTTTTGTGTTTTTGATTTCATCCATGGTCATATCTACCAGCTTGTCTACGTTCTCAGGAGCGCAGCCAAACTGTATGCTGATGCTGTAATTGTTAACCGGTTCACGGTTCATGCTGCCGGCTACGCCTACACCATAAACCCCGCCTGCATCTTCGCGTAATACTTCGCGTAATTTAATGCTGAGCGCTTTGCACAACTGGCCCAGCTGCATCTCATCCAGCTCATTGTAAACATTATTGCCTGTGAAGTACAAGCGAACGCTTGCTTTGTTTTCCTTGCCCTTCCTGATCACTTTATTGATCACACCCTGCGGATTACGAAGACCTATATCTTTCCAGTTATCATGCTTGCCGGCAGACGGGAGTGAGGCAATGTATTGTTCCACCAGTGGTTTAATACTTTCTGTGGTGAAATTACCTACAAACGTAAACAGGAACTGACCCGCATTACTGAACCGCTCTTTGTATATTTCAAAGGAACGGTCTAATTGCAACTGCTTCAGTGTTTCAATGGTAAAAGGCTTACGGCGCGGATGGTAATTGCTCATGATATAGCTGACAGAATCACTGAACACACTACCCGGGTCCTTATCCTTATTGGCTAATTGTACCATCATCTGCTGTTGTATTACCTGAAACATATTGCTGTCCTTGCGTGGTGCTGCAAAATAACCATGCAGTAACTGGAAAGCTGTTTCCAGGTCTTTAATAGTACTGCTGCCACTCATGCCCTGCATGTAATTGTTGATGGAAGGCCCTACATAGCAATTTTTACCTGCCAGTTCTTTTTGCAGGCTCTGTATGTCTAAGTTGCCGATACCGCCTACAGAAGCCACCATAGCTGCATTAGCAGCATTTACATAATCAGTATCACTATATAGGGAAGATCCCCCCCAGCTGATGGCTGAGATCTGAATATCATCATTTTTGAAATTGGTGGGTTTGAGTATCACGCGTGCGCCATTGGAGAGCGTCCATTCTGTTGTGCCGATGGCATCGTATTTTTTTTCTGCAACTACTTTACCTGCAACAGGTGTTACCGGTAACAGGGGGCCACTGGCTACCTTGTCCTCATATTTTTTTAACGGGCCAACAGGCTTATCCAGCAGTGCCAGCACTTCGTTGCTGCTGATCAGGTTTTCTTTTTCTTTTTCAGGTGCAGTGATCAGAACAGACCTGTCGGTCGGTTTGATCCATTTCGCAATCAGGCCATTTACTTCCTGCAGGGTAATAGTAGGGAGGAATTTCTGGTACAAAGCATATTCGTATTCAATACCAGGTATGGATTCTCCTTTGAGGTAATTGCGTATCAGTTCCTGCAGTACTTCTGCCGATTTGGTCTTGTCGCGCTCTTTGTAGAGGTTCTCTAACCTGGAAGCTGAGGCTTTGACTGCACGATCCAGTTCACTCTGTACAAAGCCATGCTGCTTCACCCTTTCATTCTCAGTAATAAGTTTCTGCATGGATGCGGTAATGTCTTTGCCTGTCTTGGCAACTGCCAACAATGTAAAGGCATCTTTATCACCAATAAAATGACCATAACTGCTGTTGCCGAAGAGGAACGGGGCGTCTGGTTTCTGTGCAATTTCTTCCAGCCTGCTGCTCATCATCTGGTTAAACAGCTCCCGTACGATAGAAGCACGGTATTCATTTTCTGTTTTAGCGGGGCGGATTTCAGGTTGTGTATAATAGATCTGTACAACATTATACGGCTGTTCAGGGTCTGTGAAAATAGCAGTCCTGGTATCGGCATGTGCCGGAATACTGAATTGCTTCCTGGGCTTAGGGGCTGTTGCCCTGGGTATTTTTTCAAAATGTTCCCTGATCATCTTCTCTGTTTCTGCAACGTCAATATCGCCTACCACGATCACGGCCTGCAGATCGGGGCGGTACCAGTCTTTATAGAAACTGGTCAGTGTTTTATAATGTGCAGTGTCAATGTTCGCTTTGGTACCAATCGGCAGCCTTTTGGCATATTGAGATCCCTTCAGGATGATCGGGAAGAATTTATCCCTCAGCCTTGCGTCTGCACCGCGGCCCAGGCGCCATTCTTCTACAATAACGCCTCTTTCCTTATCAATTTCAACGGGTTCAAAGCTTACCAGATGAGACCAGTCCTCCAGTATCTGTATGGCTTTCTTATACACCATCGGGCTGTCTGTAGGTACCTGTAATTCATACACTGTTTCATCAAAACTGGTATAAGCATTGAGATCGGCGCCAAAATTAACGCCGCTTTTTTCAAGGAAATTAACCAATTCCTGTTTCCTGAAATTCCTGGTGCCATTAAAGCACATGTGTTCTACAAAGTGAGCCAATCCAACCTGCTTGTCTGTTTCCAGCACAGAGCCTGCATTGACAACGAGCCGTAATTCCGCACGGTTCTTAGGTTCCTGGTTCTTACGTATGTAATAAGTGAGTCCATTGGCTAATGTTCCTTTTTTAACTGCCGGTGAAACGGGTAATACTTTATCGGCCTGTTTATTTTGTGCGGTAAGTTGTAAGCAAAACAAAACCAACAGGGCTGTTACTGTCTTTTTAAGATGGAGCATAACAAATAATTTATTTAACGAATATAACTAAAGATTGAATCCCAGGCTGCTGATTAATGCAGCGGGAAGTTTGGGAAGGTTTTTTCTTTCAATGAGGTAAGTGGCAAGGCCCGACAGATCGCGGTAAACATAATGTTTATTTAATGCGCCTTCTAAGTAACCGGCGCCCGAGGTATTGCCGGTGCCCACACGCATGCCGATCATTCTTCTTACCATGATCAGGTGCTTGTGCCGCCAGTTACTGAGCAAATGATCAATTTCTATCAGTGAATCAAGTACCTGGTAAGATGTTTGGAATACCGGGAAATCGCGGTAAAGCATAATGAACAATGCGGCCCTTAATGCAGTGGGAGTGAAGTTGCTGCGAAGGGCGCCTAACTGTTCTGGCGTATAACCTTCCGGCTGTCTTTCAAAAAAAACATAATCGAAATCGCGGATCTTGTTTTGCTCCCTTTCTGTGAGGCTGCTCTGATAAATATTTCTGTAATCGTTCCAGAAAGAATGGTCTGCATGCGTGGCTGATGTTGTTACCTGGTAAGTGTTCCAGAGGTCTTTGCTAAAGAAGGGCATTCTCTCTAACCAGTTATTGATTAATTGCTGCAGGTTTTTTTCTGCTTCAACGCCACTGATCGTATGGTAATCTTCCTGGGTAAAACCGCCTTCGTTGGTACGTTTATAATAAGCCTGCTGGTGACGGTTGTTTAATTGCAGCCCCAGTTTTGCCTCTATCAGCCGGAACTGCATGCTCTGGAAGCCGGAAGAAGGAGTGAGCAGGTTACGGAACTCCAGGAAATCGAGCGGGGTCATGGTATCTAATATATTCACCTGCTGGTTCAGCAATTCCAGTATACGGATAACACGCTGCAGGCGGTGACGCACTAAGTTCAGGTCTTCAGAATTGTCATTGATGCGTTCCTGTGCAAATATTTTCATCACGTAATCCAGTTCAAACAACAACTGCTTAAACCACAATTCATAGGCCTGGTGAATGATAATGAACAGCATTTCATCGTGGGCCGGGCTATTGCCGGTTTCAAAACTTACAGGATGCTGGCTGTCGAGTATTTTATCGAGCTGCAGGTAGCTGCTGTAATACATGGGTTGTTTTTCCATAGTGGCAATCGTTAGAGATGCAAAGAAAAGGGTTGTTTAGCATTATCTTTGCACCCATGACACGTACCCAGTTAATTGCGCAGATCAACCGGAAAAAAAGCTATCTCTGTGTGGGACTTGATACCGATATCGACAAGCTCCCCAAACACCTGCAATCGCATCCTGATGCCGTATTTGAATTCAATAAAGCGATCATTGATGCCACCAAAGACTATTGTGTCAGCTATAAGATCAATACTGCTTTTTATGAATCACAGGGACGGAAAGGATGGGAAGCAATGGAACGAACCGTGCATTATATTCCGGATACGCATTTCAAAATAGCCGATGCCAAACGGGGTGATATCGGCAATACTTCTTCTCAATATGCAAAGACTTTTTTTGAAGTGCTGCCTTTTGATGCGGTAACTGTAGCGCCTTATATGGGGGAGGACAGTGTACGTCCTTTCCTGGAGTATGATAATAAGTGGACGATTGTATTGGGGCTCACTTCCAACGCAGGAAGCAATGATTTCCAGCAGTTAACAATGACCAACGGTACCGGGGACAAATCCGGTAGGGCGCTGTATGAGCATGTACTGGAAACAACAGCATCATGGGGTACACCGGATAACCTGATGTTTGTGGTAGGCGCCACCCGGGCAAGCGATCTGGAAAATATCCGTTCCATTATACCGGATCATTTCTTACTGGTACCCGGGGTAGGCTTCCAGGGTGGCAGCCTTGAAGAAGTATCAAAATATGGACTTAACAAAGACTGTGGACTATTGGTCAATGCCAGCCGTGCCATCATCTTTGCAAGCGGAAAAGAGAACTTCGCAGAAGAAGCCGCGGCCGTAGCAACCCAGTACAGCACTGAAATGAGCAGTTACCTGTAATTGCCCATCCCTAATTCCTCCAGCGCTTCACCAATAATGGCCACGCATTCCAATACCTGTTCTGTGGTAATAACCAATGGCGGAGCAAAGCGGATCTTGTCGCCATGTGTGGGTTTGGCAAGCAGACCACGATCTTTTAATGCCAGGCACAGGTCCCACGATGCATCTGGATTGGGGTGTTTGATTACGATGGCATTCAATAAGCCCTTACCACGAATGACACAGATATAAGGAGATTGCAGGTTGGCCAGTTCACTGCGTAATAATACGCCCATGGCTTCGGCGTGTTCAGCCATATTTTCTTCTTTCAGAACGGTGAGGGCTGCTATCGCAACAGCGCAGGCCAAAGGGTTGCCGCCATAGGTAGAACCATGTTCTCCCGGCCTGATGTTCAGCATCACATCATCATCTGCCAATACGGCTGATACAGGTAA
>CAZDQB010000001.1:120357-199762 GCA_964507525.1 uncultured Sediminibacterium sp.
TTCTGAAGGTAGCCATCACCTGGAATGACCACACCGGCTTCACCCTGTATCGGTTCAACCATGAAAGCTGCAACATGGTTGTTCTGCAATGCCTGCTCCAGTGCATGGGTATCATTGTAAGGGATCACTTCAAAACCAGGCATATAAGGGCCAAATCCTTTGTAACTGCTGGGATCAGTAGAGGAAGAGATGGCTGCCAGTGTTCTTCCCCAGAAATTACCTTCTGCAAAAATGATCTTTGCTTTGTTCTCTGGCACGCCTTTCTTTTCATAAGCCCACCTGCGCGCCAGCTTAATGGCAGTTTCGCCCCCTTCAACACCGGTGTTCATGGGTAACACCCTATCGTAGCCAAAATAAGCGGTGATGAACTTTTCGTATTCGCCCAGCAGATTATTATAAAAAGCCCTGGACGTAAGTGTTAGCTTTTTAGCCTGTTCTGTTAGTGCATGTACAATTTTAGGATGGCAATGCCCCTGGTTTACGGCAGAATAACCACTTAAAAAATCATAGTATCTTTTACCGTCCACATCCCACAGAAAAACGCCTTGGCCCTTTTCCAATACAACAGGCAGGGGATGATAATTGTGTGCGCCGTATTTTTCTTCTAACTGGAGATAAATGTTTGTTTGAGCTGACAGTGCAGTTAATGTATGTGACATGATGAATTGATCATTGGTAATTAGTAATAGGTAATAAAGAAGGAGGGAATTACTAATGATGGAACCTGTCCGGGTATTACCTGGGACCGGGTACTTACTAATTAGTTAATTCCTGCAAAAATTATTTGCAGGGATGATCGAGAAAATCAAGATTAAGATGCAGGAAGCGCATAATGACTGTTTCCTCCGCAAGATACAATAAGAAAAGAGGATCAATAGATAAAATTTGTATTTTCCGTACATGAAAAAAATAGCCAAACGGATTGTATTGTCTTTAATAGGCATTTCCGCCCTTTTTTCTGCATATGCCTTAATAAGCGGCAAAACCTACCTGTTCAAAGCGATCATCTACAATTTTGCCAATATCGATGATTACCAGAAGTTTACCAATAACCAGGTTCCCGTAGCTGCGCCGCAATCCTGGCATGTATCAGCTACATACAATAAGATCAATTACCCTGATACCCTGAATCATTTATTGGAAAGCCTTGAGTCTGTCGGGCTATTAATGGCAAGAAATGATTCGGTGGTATTTGAACGGTATTGGGATGGATATAGTGATAGTTCGTTGTCGGGCTCTTTTTCTATGGCCAAAAGCATCACGAGCCTGCTGGTCGGGGTGGCATTGAAAGAAGGAAAGATTAAATCGCTGCAGGAACCGGTGGGCAATTATCTGAAAGAATTTACAACGGGTGGCAAAGCAAAAGTGAAGATCATTGATCTGCTGACCATGAGCAGCGGTAGTGATTTTGACGAATCATACTGGAACCCGGCATCAATAACCACAGAATTGTATTATGGCAACGACGTTTATAAAACAGCTATCAAAGTAAACATCATCCGGGAGCCGGGAACATTGCACAGGTATAAAAGCGGGGATACGCAATTATTGGGTTTGATCCTTGAAAAAGCAACGGGCCAGTCACTAAGCCAGTATGCTTCGGCAAAACTATGGCAGCCAATGGGTGCAGCGCACGCCGCATTATGGAGTACCGATCATGAAAACGGGAACGAAAAGGCGTATTGTTGTTTTAATTCCAACACCCGCGATTTTGCACGCATAGGGAAACTGATGTTAGACAGTGGTAAATGGAATGGGGTACCTGTTATTGATAGTGCTTATTATGCTGCATCCACCAGAGCATGTGGTATCATTGATCAGAAAGGGCTTGCCTGTGATTATTATGGCTACCAATGGTGGATTGATCCGGAACACCCGCAGATCTTTTATGCAAGAGGAATACTCGGGCAATACATCATTGTCATTCCTTCCACCAAAACGATCATTGTACGGTTGGGTAATATGGCTTCGAGGGTAAGGGTTCACACGGTGCCCAAAGAAGTAAGATACCTGATTAATTGGGGACTTTCCTGAATCGCTTATTTTCGCACAAATTCATCAATTTGTCAAGCCCGAGCGTAGCAGTCGTCATACTTAATTACAATGGCCGGAATTATTTGGAAAAATTTCTGCCTTCCGTACTTGCTTCCACTTACCCGGCCATGCGGGTGGTGGTGGCGGATAATGCATCTACAGATGATTCAACAGAACTGGTAAAACGTTTGTTTCCTGCTGTGACAGTTGTTTGCCATCCTGTCAATGAGGGGTTTGCAGGGGGGTATAACTGGGCATTGAAACTGGTTACGGCGGATTATTATGTGCTGCTCAATTCGGATGTGTCTGTTACACCCGGCTGGATTGAACCGGTAATTACCCTGATGGAACAGGATAAAACTGTGGCAGCCTGCCAGCCTAAACTATTATCATGGAATAACCCCCGGGTATTTGAATATGCCGGGGCGGCAGGTGGCTGGATAGATGCATTGGGCTACCCATTCTCCAGAGGCCGGGTGTTTGATGTGTGTGAGCAGGATGGGGGACAATACAATGAAGCGACGCCCATTTTCTGGGCTTCGGGAGCGGCCATGTTTGTACGGGCAGGGGTTTATCATGAAATGGGCGGACTGGATGGGTCATTTTTTGCACACCAGGAAGAGATAGACCTGTGCTGGCGTATGCAACTGGCAGGCCATCGTATTATGTCCTGTCCGGAGTCGGTCGTATACCATGTAGGTGCAGGCACATTACCAAGGGGTGGGCTCAAAGTGTATCTCAATTTCCGCAATAACCTGTTGATGCTGCATAAGAACCTGCCCTGGTATGAAAAACTGTGGAAAATACCCCTGCGCCTGCTGCTTGATGGCATTTCTGCGTGGAAGGGATTACTGACAGGAGATACGGCATTTTTTACTGCTATTTACAAGGCGCATTTGACAGTGCTGAAAAAGGTGGTAACGCCGGGCGGTATTGTATTAACACGGCACAGGAAGCCTTTGCAACAGCTTGAGGGCGTGTATAAAGGAACCATAGTATGGCAGTATTTTGTAAAGCAACGGACCCGTTTTCAGGAAATTATTCAAAAGAAGGTTTCATAATTTGTAACGCTAACCTTATTTTTGCAACGCAATTAGAAACTATGTCACAAGAGACGCACAATATCAAAGAAAAAGATTTTACCAAGAACTGGGTAAATTCATCAAGATTTTTATTTTACCTGCAGGTTTTCTGTGTTCTTGCTTTTGTATTGGGAGGATGTTACCGTTTGTATCACCAGCGCTATAAGGGCAAGCCTGATGTGGAAATACAGAGCAGTTCAAAGTATACGCCTGAGTATAAATAAGTTGAAAAAGACAAGAAAAATTTTGCTATTAACTTCAGATTCCTATTTTTGCACTCCCAATTTAGTTCTTAACAAATAATTGATCGCGGAAGTAGCTCATTTGGTAGAGCACGACCTTGCCAAGGTCGGGGTGGCCGGTTCGAGCCCGGTCTTCCGCTCTGAGTCCCGTCCCGCATAAACGGGGTGGGACTTTTTTTTTACCGCCAGGCCCTGGTGGTGGAACTGGTAGACACGCAGGACTTAAAATCCTGTTCGCCGCAACGCGAGTGCGGGTTCGATTCCCGCCTGGGGCACCTCACCGGAAAAGCACAAATTGGTGTTGCTTTTCCGGTTTTTTGTTTCGCTAAAATTGAGCCCCTTTGCCGATTAGTGCCCACTATTGTTCCAGTTTTTCCTGAGAACCCACTAAGGATTCCTTTGTTAAATTTTGGCATTGCTTCGTTTTTTACATGTGACCAAATCTTGTTGACTATTCCCGCTGCAGACGGGACTACTAGTGGTTGTGTTAATAATGCAAACTTAGGACGGGATTGAATGCATTAGGGGTTGTAACGGTTGTACAACCCCCGGTAACTATTTGAATAACAGTTTATTATCGCGTAAAAATCGTGTTTTCAGGGGGTTGAGCCGTGTTTGACTCGTCTTTGACTCATCCGAACGTTGGTATGTAATCGAAGGTTCTTCGGTATTTACCGAAGAACCTTCGAAGCCGACCGAAGAAACCCCGAAGCGGAGCCGAAGAAAGGTCGAACAAAGGCCGAAGCAGGAACGAGTCAAATACGACTCAATCACAACCCAATACCGAATTGTTTAGTAGTTTTTGAGACGGTTAGGCATGTTGACGAGATGGGTACACATGGTAGAAATGGTGACATGAGTCTTGAGTTCTTTAAGATGGCCCGGATTGAGGAAAGCCACAACGCAAGACGGGCCCAACAAAATTTCTCCAAAATATCAGCTTAGCTTAGTGCGAAATATACCAGATGAAATTATTGGTCATAGAAGATGAAATCAGCCTGTTGAAGAGTATCATCGAATACTTTACACAGGAGGATTTTCTGTGCGAGGCTGCCAATTCATTTCAGGAAGGGATCAAAAAAGCAGAGGATTTTCAGTACGATTGTATCATACTGGATATCAATCTCCCTGGCGGTAGCGGATTAAAATTGTTGGAATATCTGCGACAACACAAAAAGAACGACGGTGTGATTATCATTTCAGCACGCGATTCTTTAGGTGACAAAATAGCCGGTCTTGACCTCGGGGCTGATGATTACCTCACCAAACCATTTCATTTGCCAGAATTGTATGCAAGGGTAAAAGCGCTGATCAGAAGAAAGTATGGCGCCGGTTCTAGTGTGATGGAATTTGGCCGGTTGAAACTGGATTTGCTTTCAAAAATGATCTCTTATGCGGATCAGCCTATTCCACTTACAAAAAATGAGTATGAATTACTATTGTTTTTACTTACTAATAAAAACAGGGTAGTAACAAGGCAGGCGATTGCTGAACACATTTACGGGGAACAGACCGATAACCTTGCTTCATTTGATTTTGTATATACCCATATTAAAAATCTTAAAAGAAAACTGAAAGAAAAAGGATGCGAAGAATTGCTGCAAACAGTTTATGGGTTAGGTTATAAACTTTCATTATGAGTAAAACGTTAGAGCAAAAAAGTACACGCTATCTGCTGATATGGTTACCCCTTGTTTTATTATTGGGCTCATTTGCATTTTATATAATGTTAAGTATGCATGCGCATCACATGCAGGAAAAACAATTGGAATTAAAACAACGAAATATATGGAAGGCTTTTGTTGCAAACCCGGAATTGATGGCATTGCATATCATTGGCGAATATGCAATTGAAGAAGTTGACCCTGTTGCAAAAAAAATGTTGAATGAACCGAGAGATACCAGTTTGTATTATTCTGAAACTGCCGAGAATATTGGTTTTGAAATACTTACAAAACAATTTTTATGGAAAGGGAAGCAGTACCAGGTAACTACCTATGTTTCTTCAAAAGAATTTTCCCACCTTGTTATAAAAGTGTTTATTACGGAAGCTTTTATTTTCTTATTATTATTGTTGGCAATCGTAATCATCAATCGTAGAAGTTCCCGGTTGTTATGGAGATCTTTTTATGCTACTATGAAAAAGACTGATGAGTATGATGTTATCCATAACCCTTCCTTTCAATTGCAGCAGCAGACTGGTATTGCAGAATTTAATCAATTAAATAGTGAGTTGACAAACCTGATTGCAAAAGTAAACCTCGCATACAGTAATCAAAAGAGTTTTGTTGAAAATGCTTCGCATGAAATACAGACACCTTTGGCTATTATCCGTTCCAAACTTGATTTGCTGATTAATGAACCCGTGCTTACAGAAAAAACTGCTGCTTTGATCGGAGATATTACTGAGGCCAATGATCGCCTTAGCCAAATGAACAAAAGCCTTCTCCTGCTGGCAAAAATTGACAATAACCAGTTTCCTGAACAGGAGAGGATTAATATTTCTGACTTACTTGAAAAAATTCTAAATAATTACCAACGGCATTATGATGAATTTCCTTTGCTAACAAAAAACATTCAGTCCAGCATTCATATAACAGCCAATCCCGCATTAATAGAAGTTCTTTTCAGTAACCTTATAAAGAATGCAGTGGTTCACAATATTGCCGGAGGCTATATCAATGTTAAGCTCAGCAATACTGAATGTGTCATCGAGAATACCGGACATGCCATAGTAGAAGATCCGGAGCTGTTATTTGAACGATTCAGGAAAGGGAATTCAGACTCAAAAACAACGGGATTAGGACTTTCTTTGGTTAAACAGGTTGCTCAATTATATCAAATGAGTTTACACTATAATTATGAGAATAAGATACATAAAATAAGCGTCATTTTTGCCCGCATTTAACCTCCAAAATTTCTCCAAAATCATCTTTTACATTTGTTTTAGTAAAACAAATTAACGCCGATGAGATGGATATTTTTATTAACCGGATGTATTTCCTTCGGGTTACAGTTGAAAGCGCAGGATACAGTACATTTATCATTACCCGAAGTACTTAAAATGGCAGAAACCAATTATCCAAGGTTAAAGGCAAGCCGTTATGGACTTGAAGCGTCAAAAATCAATATAAAACTTCAGCATCAAACCATCATTCCGCAATTTGATGCTACTTACCAGGCAAACCTGGCTACACATAATAATGTTAGCGGAATGTGGGTGCCGCAATATGTACTGCCCATCAGTGGGCCACCTTCTCCGGAAAATGATTACGGCCCGGTAACCGGCTCTGCTGCCAGTCTGTTGTTACAATGGGATCCGGGAGTATTTGGTCAAAGAAAATCGAATATCAACTTAGCCGTAGCTGCTTCACAAACATTTCTATCAAAAAACGAGGAAGAAATATTTGTACACAAACTAAAGGTAAGCGGTCAGTACATTGATATAATATATGTGCAACAACTACGGAGTCTGTATGAAGAAAACATACATATCTCTGAAAACCAGTTAAAGCAGGTGAAGATATTGACAGGCACCGGATTAAGACCAGGTGTAGATACTGCCTTGATACAGGCAGAATTATCCCGTACACGGATTGAATGGCTCAAAATTAAAAATTCATTAACTGCCGGCTTATCTTCTTTGCAGGAATCCTTAGCTACTGATTCTGTAATAATTAATAAAGACACATCTTTTTATACCTCACTTCCTCAACAATTGGTAAGCGATACTGTTGAACATCCATTGATTAAAGCATCGAGATTGAGTATTGAAGAAAATAAAGTAAAACGGACTTCAATCAGCAAATTAACTGCTCCTCGTATGTCTGTATGGGGAACAACTTATGCAAGAGGTTCTGGCGTCACTTACAATGGCATGATCAAAACATTTGATGGCTTTTCTTTAAATCGCTTTAATTATGGTATTGGTGCCCAATTAATCATTCCTTTATTAAAATATGCAGAAGTAAAAACCAGGTTGCAGCAACAAGATTGGCTGATCAAATCCGAACAGGAGAAATTCAACCAGGTATCATTGAGTTTAAAGGAACAACGGAAGCTGGCCGAAACAACTTATTTAAACGTACTATCTGTTGTTCAGGAGACGCCCACACAGGTGCACGCAGCGGAATATGCTTTTAAGGCCATGCAGATACGATACACGAACGGTTTGGTCAATTACATTGACTTGCTGCAAACGCAAACTAATTTATTAAGAGCAAAAATTGAACTGAGCAAATCGCGGGCAGAACTGTGGAAGGCATTGTTGTATAAAGCTGCCGTATATGGCGATTTGAATTTATTTATTAACCAGGTTAAGTAGAAACATGAAGAAATTAATCATCTCAGCTTTAAGAAAACCTGTTACGGTTATCGTAGTTGTAATAGGCATAATGTTTTTTTCCTGGATAGCTGTCCGTAAAATGCCGATAGATATTTTCCCGAATTTAGGTAGCCCTGTTATTTATGTAGCACAGACTTACGGTGGATTATCTCCTCAACAAATGGAAGGCTTTGTCACCTCGTATTATGAATATCACTTTCTTTATATTACGGGGATAAAAAGTGTAGAGAGTAAAACCGTACAGGGGTTGACTTTAATCAAACTACAGTTTCACGAAGGCACAGATATGGGAGCAGCTATGGCGGAAGTGGATGCTTATGCCACCCGCTCCCGGTCATTTATGCCACCGGGAACTTTGCCGCCTTTCATTATGCGGTATGATGCCGGCTCAGTTCCGGTAGGGCAGTTGGTTTTTAGCAGTTCTGCGCATTCGTTAAATGAAATTCAAGACTTGGCCTTGTTCAAGGTTAGGCCTTTATTTGCCGCTTTACCCGGGGTATCTGCACCACCGCCATTTGGTGGAAACCAACGTTCTGTATTGATCAAAGCAGACCCTGAGCGATTAAAAAGTTATAACATAACACCTGACGAATTAGTAATGGCGATTGCTAAAAACAATACTATTTCTCCTGCCGGAAATGTGCGTGTTGGTGATTTCACAATGATTAGTCCGAGCAATTCAGTTGTTGATAATATCCGGGAAATGGAAAATATTCCGTTGAAACTCGGGAGTAAGACATCTATTTATGTGAGAGATGTTGCTACTGTGCAGAATGGGGCCGATGTAACAACCGGTTATGCTTTGATCAATGGAAAACGTTCAGTTTATATTCCGGTAACTAAGAGAACAGATGCTTCTACATGGAATGTAGTTCAGAATATAAAAAAAGCCTTGCCCGATATGCAGGCAGCAATTCCCGGTGATATAAAAGTATCTTATGAATTTGATCAAAGTGGCTATGTGATAAATTCATTGACAAGTTTAATCTTGGAAGGATTACTTGGTGCAGTTTTAACGGGTTTAATGGTTTTACTTTTCCTGCGTGACTGGCGTTCGGCACTAGTAGTTGTAATCACAATTCCGCTGGCGTTACTATCTTCAGTCGTGTGTCTTTACCTGATGGGGCAAACAATCAATGTGATGACCCTCGGAGGGCTTGCCCTTTCGATTGGAATTTTGGTTGACCAAGCTACTATCTCTATTGAAAATATTCACCAACACCTGGAATTAGGGAAGTCGAAAGCAAGGGCAATTGCAGATGCCTGCAAAGAAATTTCATTGCCGCAGTTCCTCATCTTACTGAGCATCCTGGCGGTGTTTGTTCCATCCTTGTTTATGAGTGGGGTTCCAAAGGCAATGTTTTTGCCCTTATCTCTTGCAGTAGGATTTTCGCTAATTGCCTCATTTTTACTTTCACAGACTTTTGTCCCCATATTTGCAAACTATATATTTTCAGATAAAAAGCATTCAGAAGGCATTGATTGGTTTCTAAAAATAAGAACACGATTTGAAAATTTTTCAAACCGGTTCTCGCGGTATAATAGGTATGTTGTTTTAACATATTTTATCCCGGCATTGTTTATGATTTTTATTGCTTACCATTTTATCGGAACAGAGATTTTTCCGAAAGTAGATTCGGGACAATTCCAGGTAAGGGTACAGATGCCAACAGGCATGCGGATAGAGCGAACCGAAGATGCAACGAAGAAAACGCTTCAAATAATTGATTCACTGGCAGGGAAGGATAATGTGGAAGTAACTTCCGCTTTTGTAGGTATGCAGCCGCCTACTTATGCCATCAACCCGATTTATTTATGGACGAGTGGCCCACATGAGGCTGTCATAAAAGTTAACCTCAAAAAAGAAGCTGGGATTAGTATCGAAAATTTTAAAGAGGAATTGAGGAAAAACATTAACAAACAAATCCCCGCTCTTCAACTTTCATTTGAACCGGCAAACCTTGTTGAACAAGTAATGAGCCAGGGTGCAAACAATCCAGTAGAAGTAGTTATTCAGGGAAAAAGCCTCTCACAAAGCCGTGATTATGCAACGCAAATAAAAAAACGGTTACAAGAAATTCCTTATTTACGCGATGTCCAATTCGGGCTTCCATTAGATTATCCAACCCTGCAAATTAATTATGACCGTATAAGAACAGGGCAAATGGGTCTGACTGTTGATGAGGCAAGCAGATCATTAACGACAGGAACTTATTCGAGCCGTTTAACACAACCAGTTTATTGGCTGGATAAAACAACGGGAACTGCATATCAGGCGCAGGTGGAATATCCCCAATTCAAAATGAACAATGCCGACCAGGTAGAGCAAATTCCGGTATCTGCAAAAAACGGGAATCAAATTTTCTTGCGTGATATAGCTGAGTGGAAAAAAAATCTAACCCCAGGTGAATATGACCGTATCAACCAACAGCGATTTATTACTGTTACTGCGAATCTCAATCAAAAAGATTTGGGTGCGGCTATTAAGGACGTGAATGAAAAAATAAAAAGTATTGGTGATTTGCCGCCTGGGATAAAAATTTATTTGCGCGGACAATCCGTCTTATTAGACCAAACGCTGTTTGAATTGTCAACCGGATTATTATTAGCCATCATTGTCATCTTCCTGATGCTTGCCGCTAATTTTCAGTCATTCAAATTATCACTGAAAGTTCTTTCGGTAGTTCCGGCTGTAATAGCAGGCTCATGGTTGCTTTTAGTGATCTGCGGCAAAACTTTGAATATCCAATCGTTTATGGGAAGTATTATGGCGATTGGAGTTGCTGTATCGAATGCAATTCTTTTAGTAAGTAATGCTGAACAGTTAAGAAAAGAAGCTGCAATTTATCCTAATTATGGATTAACGGCCGCAAAAAGCAGGTTGCGGCCAATATTGATGACAACTTTTGCTATGATTGCAGGAATGATTCCTATGGCGCTGGGAATAGGAGAAGGTGGAGAACAAACATCGCCGCTTGGAATTGCTGTAATTGGCGGGTTGATACTTTCAACAACAACTTCTTTATTTATTGTTCCTGGAATTTATCATACTATAATTGGAACTAAGCAATATGTGAGCGGCTCGCTTGATCCGGATGATGAATTAAGCAAGTTTTATGACAAACAAAAAAATGACAACTAAAATGAATATATTTAAGAACGTAATGCCAACGTTATTTTTTGCCTGTACTATCATCAGTTGTAACCAATCAGGTAAGCAGCTATCAAAGGAACCCGCTAAATCCAAAGCTGATACAGCTGCTGTATTTATTTTGCAAAGTGACGTACTGGATAAGACTGTACCGCTTCCCGGAGAACTGCTCCCTAATGAAAAAGTACAGATATATGGGAAAGTTAGCGGGTATGTAAAAAAGCTGTTTGTTGATATGGGTTCACCTGTAAATAAAGGGCAGGTAATAGCAATACTTGATGCACCGGAAATGCAATCAAAGATTGCAGAAAGCAAACAACGCCTCGAATCAGCAAGAGCAAAATGGATCAGCAGTACTGATGTTTATAAAAGACTTTCCGCTGCATCCAAAACAGAAGGCGTAATAGCGTCTGCTGATTTGGAAAAAGCAAAGAACCAGGTAAGTTCAGATGAGGCTTTATTACAAGCAGCACAGGCAGAATTAAGCGCCGTACAGGAAACTGCGGGATATTTGGTTTTGAAAGCGCCATTCGCAGGAATAGTGACTAAAAGAAATGTTGATGCGGGTGCATATGTAGGCAAGCCCGGGGAAATGCCATTATTTGAAATTGAAGATAATGCTACGCTACGGTTACGGATTGCCATACCTGAAGCTTTAACGGGAACAAAAGTGAAAAATGGACAGGTACAATTTACAATCAAGGCTGTATCAGGAAAAAAATTCGAAGGTAAATTATCCCGTCAATCAGGGAGCCTTGATGTGAATACGAGAAGCGAAGTATGGGAATTCATTGTTAACAACAGTAATCACAGTTTAAAGTCCGGCATGTTTGCAGATTGCAAACTGAATATTGAACGGGAAGGCAAATCATTCTTTGTACCCTATTCAGCGGTTATAACAACGCTGGAAAAAAAGTTTGTAATAAAAGTTCACGACAATATAAGCAATTGGGTTGATGTGGGACAGGGAATTAATCTGGCAGACAAAATAGAAATATTCGGTAACCTGAAAGAAGGTGATACTTTGGTTATGAAGGGCAATGAGGAACTTAAAGCGGATACGAAACTGATTGTTAAAATTGCAAAACAGTAATGTTTGATGCGAAAGGAAAATTTCTCTGTTCTTCTATTGATAGTTGCGGAATATTGGGTATTTTAAAAGAAAAATAACAAACAAGGAATCTTCGGAGATGTTTAGCTGGTTTTATTCTGGGCACTCGTATTTGACTTGGTCTTGCTGCTTTTAGTTTATGCGTAGAAGTTTGCTCTGATGAGTTGCCTATTTCGTGAATTAAAATAAAATTAATAACAAGAAATGAAAGCCATAAAATATATTTTAATACTGATTGGAATCGTATTATTCATTTGTGGGTTTATTCGGGATTATGATTTATTTATTTCTTTAGGAGCATTTTTGTTTGTGACAGGGCTTATGCTAAAAAGTATTGTTGAAATATTTACTGGTCAAAATAAATAATTTAGTAACAATAAAATAAATACAAAACGGGAAATACAATACGGTAAGGAATATGATTGTGGTGATTATTATAACAATTACGCCATTTTTAAAATAAAAGCAATGAAATACATTACAAGGGGAAGACCCAAAATAGATAGAATTGCCTGTCCCTGGCTCATCAAAAACTTTATAGATAAGGACGCTGAATTTATATATGTTCCCAAAGAAAAAGTGGTTGATAAAGCAAAAGAGTTAGATGCTATCCCTTATGATATTCCAGGCGCTGAGTATTCACATTACGGTGATGAATGTACTTTTGATTTTATCATAAAAAGACACGCTATTACTGATCCTGCTTTATTGCAACTGGCTGTAATTGTTCGTGGAGCAGATACAGACAGGTTTGATCTTGCTCCACAGGCGGCGGGGTTATGGGCTATTTCAGCAGGCTTATCTTATAATTTCAGGAACGATTATGAAATGCTTGATATGGGAATGAAACTATATGATGCTTTATACAGTTGGGCAAAATATGTTCAAGCCGAGAAACATACATGGAACCCCAATATTTAACATCCATGAATAAAGAGCATGAATTCATAGTACAACCAGCATACACATTGCGGCAACTCATTTTTTATTTTCTAAAACTTGGGACCATAGGTTTTGGCGGACCTGTGGCATTGGTTGGTTACATGCACAAAGACCTTGTTGAAAATAGAAATTGGATTTCGGAAGAAGAATATAAACAGGGATTGGCCTTGGCGCAATTGGCGCCGGGTCCATTAGCTGCACAATTAGGTATTTATCTTGGGTTTGTTCATTACCGTGTATTAGGGGCAACACTTTGCGGGATTGCTTTTGTATTGCCATCCTTTTTTATGGTGGTAGGATTGGGAATCATTTATAAACAATTTGGAGGGCTTCCGTGGATGCAGGCTGTGTTTTATGGGGTAGGCGCAGCAGTTATTGCCATTATTGCCATGAGCAGTTATAAACTTACCATAAAATCAGTTGGCCAAATAAAATTGAAATTAATCAAGCAAAATTGGCTGCTCTGGTTTTTTTTCATCGCTGGGGTTGGTGTAACGGTTATCACACAATCGGAGGAAGTTCTACTATTTGTAGCAGCAGGATTGATTTATATGTTTGTAAAAGCGCCGCCAAAATGGTTGGAAAAACCGACAACAAACGCTGTGCTGTTTGGTATTACAGGTTTCTGGCAATTTGAATGGAATACATTGGAAAAAATAGGATGGTTTTTTGCAAAGGCTGGTGCCTTTGTTTTTGGCAGTGGCCTGGCAATTGTACCTTTTCTTCATGCTGGTGTTGTAAAAGAGTATCATTGGCTTAACGAGCAGCAATTTTTAGATGCAGTTGCGGTAGCCATGATTACACCCGGGCCGGTAGTCATTACGGTTGGTTTTATAGGATACTTAGTGGCAGGTTTTCCCGGCGCAACGGTTGCCGCATTGGCAACATTTCTCCCCTGTTATTTATTTACGATTCTTCCAGCCCCTTATTTTAAAAAAATATCAAAGAATAGCTCTATTAAAGCATTTGTGGACGGTATTACTGCTGCGGTTGTCGGAGCATTGGTCGGAGCGGTAATCGTTATTGCAACCAGGAGCATTATAGATATTCCAACTGCCTTAATTGCTATTGTTTCTTTAATCGTATTAATTTATTTTAAAAAAATGCAGGAACCATATATTATACTTATAGCTGCCCTGGCAGGGCTGTTTATTAAAAATGGGCTGTAGATGAAAATGAGTATTTAAATTAACTGCAATTGTAATAAATGTATTTTTATTTTAACTTATAATCAAAGCAATATGAAACACCTGTTTAAAACCTTAGCTCTTTTTGCTGTTATATTTAGCGGTTTGTTGTTAGCAACCTGTAATAGCGGGAAAAACGCATCCAGCGTTGCTGAATCTAAAAAAAAGGCGGTTGCCTGTCCCCCCGGAAGCAAACTGGATATTGCGACGATTGAACGGGTAACCGGCATGAAAGGAGTTGAAAAAAGTGGAGAATATAAGATCACTGTCCCGCAAAATGACCTGAACATTGTGGTAGATGGCTTTAAGATCATTCCGCCTATGGGCCTGGGCAGCTGGATAGCTTTTACTCCCTGTGCCGACAGTGTGATGATGATGGGAGATATTATTTTAGCTGAAACAGACCTTGCACCCGTACAACAGGAAGTCATTCGGGAGGGACTATCCATAACTGCTATCCATAATCACTTTGTGCGTAACAGGCCCAATGTTATGTATATGCACATTGATGGCTTTGGTAATGCTGCAAAAGTTGCAGGCATTACGAAGGCTGTATTTGATAAAGTGAAAGAGGTTCGTGGAAAAGACCCCAAAGCAAGTAAAGCGGATAGTGTGACCAATACTCTGAATATCCCTGTGCTTGATGCCATTATGGGCAGTAAGGGGGAGATGGGTAAAGGAGTTTACAAATATACCATCGGCAGGCCTGATGTAATGCTTAGAGAACATGGTATACCGGTAAGCTCGTTTATGGGTTTCAATACATGGGCTGCCTGGCAGGGAACACCTGAAAAAGCCGCCGTAGCCGGCGATTTCACCATGCTGGAAAATGAAGTAGCACCTGTAATAAAAGCGCTGGTGGAGAATGGTATTGAAGTAGTAGCCGTGCATAACCACATGGTACACGAAGAACCAAAGGTTTTCTTTTTACATTATTGGGGAGTTGGCTCCGCTGAACAATTGGCCAAGGGGCTACGCGCTGCATTGAACCAAACAGGTAAAGGAACGAACTCATTAAATGGGCATTAGTGTTAACGAGTACTATGATAAAATCTGATCTCTATTGCCATTGGCAGTCTTTTGTTAAATTTTGATCTGAAAAATGATGGAGCAATTAAAGATATTTGCTGTTACTATCAGCCTTTGTTCTTTGTTATTCCAAGGCTGTCAGGCGCAACCATCAACGCAGGAACAAACGTTGCCATTAATCGCCTCGATTGCTTTACCGGGGGTAAGCGGACGAATCGATCATCTTACATTTGACCAAATCTCTCAAAGGATATTTGTTGCTGCTTTAGGTAATAACTCAATTGAGGTGATTGATTTAAAAACTAATAAAGTAATCCACAGCATTCAGCATTTAAGTGAGCCGCAGGGGATCGCTTTTATTCCAGAAAACAATACAATCCTCGTAGCTAATGGCGCTAACGGAATATGTGATATTTTTGATGCAGGAAATTTTCAAAAAATAACGTCTATACAGTTGCCTGGTGATGCTGATAATGTTCGCTATGATTCTATTCACAAAGAGATCTATGTAGGCTATGGAGATGGGGGAATTGCCGTCATCGACGCTATCACTTTTAAACAGATAGGGGATTTTAAACTGGACGGACATCCGGAATCATTCCAGCTCGATTTTGCGGCAAAGAAAATATTTGTCAATGTCCCAGGTAAACAACAAGTAGAAATTATTGACTTCGAAGCAAAGCAAGTAACCGGTAAGTGGAAATTAACAGAAGCCAGATCAAATTTCCCGATGAGTTTGGATGTTATCAACCATCGATTATATATTGGTTGCAGGCATCCTGCAAAATTGTTGGTATTTGATACGAGTACGGGAAAATTAATAAATAGTGTTGATACGGACAGTGACGCAGACGATATTTTTTACGACACTAAAAGCAAGAACATTTATTTGAGTTGCGGTGGCGGTTTTATTGATATTATTAAGCAAGTAAATCCAGATACGTACCAATTAACTGAAAAAATTGCATCTCATTCTGGAGCGAGAACCTCTCTTTTTATTCCTCCATTAAACAGATTTATTGTTGCTTCACCAGGGAATTTTCGCAATGACGCTGCATTATTGGTTTATGCAATCAAGCATTAAACTATTACAACACTCCGGCAATTTAACTAAGTTTGCATTACCTCACTATCCTTACAGCCATGCCGCATATTCTTATTATTGAAGATGACCAAAGGGTTGCTACACTGATCCAGCGGGGGTTAGATGAGCAGCATTTTACCACTACGCTCGCTTATGACGGTGAAACGGGCAGGAAACTGGCATTGAATAACCGGTTCGACTTAATTATTACAGATATTATTTTGCCCAAGGTCAATGGCTTAGACCTGTGCAGGGAGATCAGGCAGATCAACCCCGACCTTCCCGTGATTATGCTCACTGCATTAGGCACAACAGATGATAAGGTAGATGGTTTTGACGCGGGGGCCGATGATTACTTAGTGAAACCTTTTGAAATGCGGGAGTTACTGGTACGCATCCGTGTATTGCTGAAACGAAATAAAAGCCAGTCAACCAACGCAGGATTCATTTTAAAGATAGCCGACCTGGAAATGAACCTGCATACAAAGATGGTAAAACGCAATAATATTGAAATAAGCCTTACGCCCAAAGAATTTAACCTGCTGGAATACATGCTGCAGAACCGCGACCGGGTTTTATCAAGAACAGAAATTGCCGAGAAGGTATGGAGCACCCATTTTGATACCGGCACCAATTTCATTGACGTATATGTAAATTACCTTCGGAAAAAAATCGACAAACATTTTGCCAAAAAGCTGATACATACTAAATCAGGCATGGGATTCATTCTGAAAGAAGAATAAGATGAAGATCAGGACCAGGCTAACCATATTATTTACCTGCATTACAGCCGCCATACTGCTGGCATTTGCATCAGTGATCTATCTGTCTGCCAGCAAGAGCCGCGAAAGCGAATTTTATGTTGCATTAAAAACAGAAGCCATTACCAAGGCCAACCTTTTTTTTGATGCCAGGGTTGAAACCAAAACCCTGCAAACCATTTACAGGAATAACCGGAAAGAACTGAATGTAGTAGAGGCTGCCATTTATGATTCTTCTTTTAACCTGTTATACCACGACGCTGTTGAGATTGATTTTGTAAAAGAAACGAAATCAATGATCGATGAGATACTGCAAAAAGGAGAGATAAGGTTTTACCAGAAAGGATGGCAGGTGGTGGGACTGGCCTATTCATTCGAACACAAGCATTATGTTGTAACCGCGGCCGCTTATGACCGCTATGGATACAATAAATTGTACAGCCTGCGTAGAACCATCCTGTTTGTGTTTGCTATTGCTTTACTGCTCAGTTATCTCTGCGGTATTTTCTTCTCCAAAAAAACATTCTCTCCTGTACAACAGATGATTGACAAAGCGAAAAATATTTCTGCAACCAACCTCGACCTGCGGTTGGATACCGGCAATAACAAAGATGAACTTTCCGAACTGGCAGGTACTTTTAATGAGATGCTGGACCGGCTTAGCAGTTCTTTTGATGCGCAGAAACATTTTGTGTCCAACATCTCGCATGAATTGAGAACACCGCTGGCCGCTATCATTACAGAACTGGAGCTCTCTCAAAACAGGCAGCGAAGCATTGAAGAATACAAGGCAGTCATACAGCAGAGCCTCTCCGATGCCCGTAAACTGGCGCGGCTGTCCAACAGCCTGCTCGATTTTGCCAAAGCAAGCTATGACCCTTCCGAGATCAGTTTTAAAGAGATCCGCTTAGATGAATTATTACTGGATGCACAATCACAGGTACAGAAAGTAAATCCAGAATATGATATTGACATTTCCTTTGAAAAAGAATTTGAAGAAGACGACCTGATCTCAGCCAGGGGTAATGAATACCTGCTTAAAACAGCTTTTGCCAACCTCATGGAGAATGGGTGCAAATTTTCTCCGCAAAAACAAACAGCAGTTGCGATATCTTATGACGACCAAATGGTTGTTATTACATTTACAGACAAAGGCATTGGCATTGCTGCTGAGGACCTGCCCCATATTTACCAGCCGTTTTACCGGGGCGCCAACAAAGCTTTTGTAGATGGGCATGGAATTGGCCTGCCACTTACTTATAAAATCATCCGCCTGCACAGAGGCACTATATCGGTCAGTTCAGTACCAAACGAGGGTTCCACTTTTACGATTAGGTTGCCACATTTGTAACTGCCTTTTCTAATAAAATTCTAATTTTTTTCTAAAAGCACTCTAACAGCCACTCTTGGGAGGCGGTTTTACTTTTGCCTGTAGTTGTATGTTCAATCGCTTAAGGAAAAAAATAACCACGTGTTAAAAGTTGTCAATAAAATAAAGCAGCGGATTCCTTTTACCGGGGAGTATCTGTCAAACGGTTTTCACGCTACCGCAGCCCTCAAACTTAAAAATGCGGCAAGGGGCGACAAGCATTTCTGCTTTGCTATGCTCGACAGTAACGAAACAGGGCTGACAGCTATCCAGGTACGCGACAAACAGAAAGAACTGGGATTCAATGAAATTACACACGAGAAAGCGCCATCCTGGTATAAGCAGTTGCTGCATGCATTTATCAACCCGTTTATAGGTGTGCTGATTGTGATTGCTGCGATCTCGCTGATCACCGATGTTTCCCTGGCATCTCCCGGCGACAGGGACTATAAAACCGTCATCGTGGTCTCAGTGATGGTGTTACTCAGTTCTTTATTGCGTTTCTGGCAGGAGTTCAGGAGCAATAAGGCGGCTGAGCAGTTAAAAAACATGGTTAAAACCACGATCCTGGTTTTACGGCAGGAAACGGGTAAAAAAGAAACCGATATAAAAGATATCGTACCGGGTGATATAGTAGTGTTGTCGGCCGGTGACATGATACCAGCCGATTGCAGGATCCTGCAATCCAAAGACCTTTTCGTAAGCCAGGCCATGCTTACAGGGGAAGCGCTGCCCGTTGAAAAAAGAGAGTTTTCCATTGCTGATGCCGATACAAGAACACCGTTTGAATTAGAGAATATCTGTTTTATGGGCACCAATGTAGTCAGTGGTACTGCAGTGGTTATAGTTGTAACCACAGGCAACCAGACCTACTTTGGTTCTATCAGTAAATCACTCACCGGTAAGCGCGCCGAGACAAGTTTTGATAAAGGCGTTAACAGCGTCAGCTGGCTCTTAATCCGTTTTATGCTGGTGATGGTGCCGCTTATTTTCGTGATCAATGGCTTTGTAAAACATGACTGGCTGGAAGCGCTGTTGTTTGCAATTGCAGTGGCGGTAGGGTTAACACCTGAAATGCTGCCCATGATCGTTACTGCCAACCTGGCGAAGGGAGCCATCAATATGAGTAAACGTAAAGTAATTGTAAAACGCCTGAATGCGATCCAGAATATAGGTGCGATGGACATCCTCTGTACGGATAAAACCGGTACGCTCACGATGGATAAGATCGTTCTGGAAAGACATCTAAACGTATATGGCGATGATGATGATGAAGTGCTGAAATGGGCTTACCTGAACAGTTTTCACCAGACAGGATTGAAAAACCTGCTGGACATGGCCGTGCTGGAACACGTAGAACTGCACGAGCATTTAAAAGCAGAGGAATATTTTCTGAAAGTAGATGAAATTCCCTTTGACTTTCAACGGAGAAGAATGTCTGTTATTCTCAAACAGCGTAATGGTAATCACCTGCTTATCTGTAAGGGGGCTGTGGAAGAAATGCTGGACCTGTGTTCGTATGCTTTTGATCCGGGAGAGGATAAACAATTGCATATTGAGAATGATAAAGTGATACCAATGGATGAAGCGATGCGAAAGATTGTTCTGAATACATCCAGGAGACTCAATGAAGAAGGATTGAGGGTATTATTGGTTGCCATCAAAGAGTTCGATAACCGTGCATTAACCTATACTGTTTTGGATGAAAAGAATATGATATTGACAGGTTTCATAGGTTTTCTAGATCCTGCCAAGCCCTCTGCCAAACCCTCTATCGAAGCTTTACACAAATTAGGCATTCAGCTGAAAGTGCTTACCGGCGATAATGAGGTGGTAACAAAAAAAATCTGCAGGGATGTGGGTATTCCCATCAACAATATTGTCTTAGGTAACCAACTTGAGGCGCTGTCTGACGAAGAATTGACACAACGCATAGATGATATCAGCATTTTTGCCAAGCTGAGCCCCGTTCAGAAAAGCCGTGTGGTAAAAGTGTTACAGGCAAAAGGACATACGGTTGGTTTTATGGGAGATGGGATCAATGATGCAGCCGCTTTACGCGATGCAGATGTTGGGATATCTGTAGACACTGCTACAGATATTGCCAAAGAAAGCGCCGATATTATTCTATTGGAAAAAGACCTGCTGGTGCTGCGCAAAGGAGTGATATACGGTCGCAGAACATTCGGCAATATCATCAAGTACATCAAAATGACCGCCAGCAGTAATTTCGGTAATATGTTCAGTATGCTTGGGGCCAGTGCATTCCTGCCATTCCTGCCAATGCTGCCTATCCAATTGCTGGTTCAAAACCTGCTGTATGATGTATCGCAGATCTCTATTCCCTGGGACAGGATGGATGAGGAGTACCTCGAAAAGCCAAAAAAATGGGATGCCGGGGGTATTGCCAGGTTTATGGTGTTCATCGGGCCGATCAGCTCCATATTCGATTATGCGACTTTTGTGTTGATGTTTTTTTTCTTTAAAGCCAACCTGCCGCAACACCAGTCGCTGTTCCAGAGTGGTTGGTTTATAGAAGGGTTGCTCTCGCAAACACTGATCGTGCATATGATCCGTACGAAGAAGATACCCTTCCTGCAAAGCATAGCGACAGTACCGGTATTAATGCTCACTGCTGTGATCATGTTGGCCGGCATCATCATCCCTTATTCCCCGTTGGCTGCTGCTTTGAAAATGCAGCCGCTCCCGGTTGCTTATTTCCCATTTTTAATTGGCATATTATTATGCTATTGTGTGCTGACGCAATATGTAAAAGTGTGGTTCATTAAAAAATTTAATCAATGGCTGTAAAATACCAGGCATACAGCTTAACTATTAAAAACTGGCTTTTATGAAGAAAAGGATGATTTTGGGTATCACATGTTTAGTATCTGCCGGATCTCTGCAGGCACAAAAAGGAGTGGATACGCCCATAACTGGTAACTGGACCAGTCATTTTCAGGCAACTGTTATTGCACAAAGCCATTCAGGCTTCAGATCACTATACAGCGGAACCAATAGCCTGGCAGATTCTGTCGAAAAACCTGCGACAAGTATTACCTCCACCTTATTCCTGGGAAGGAAACTGTGGAAAGGGGCTGCTCTTTATTTTAACCCTGAATTATCCGGGGGAAAAGGACTGAGTTTTGCAACCGGTGTTGCGGGGGCTTTAAATGGCGAAACATACCGTGTGGGTAATATACAGCCATCTGTTTTTATTGCAAGGGCCTACCTGCAGCAACATATTCCGCTTGGCAATACCCGGTATGAATATGCTGCAGATGACGTGAACCAGGTGGCGGACATGGTACCTGTTAACAGGATCACTGTTACTGCCGGCAAATTTTCTATCAACGATTTCTATGATAACAATATGTATAGTCATGACCCCCGTTCTCAATTCATGAACTGGTCGCTGATGGCCAATGGGGCCTGGGATTACCCGGCTAACACAAGGGGGTACACCATGGGGGTGGTAGTAGAATTGGTGAAACCTGCCTGGTCTATGCGTTTTTCCAGTGTAGCAGTGCCCCGTATTGCCAATGCCGCAAAAATGGAGTACACTTTCAGCGGCGCTCACTCGGAGACATTTGAAATAGAAAAAAAGACGATGCTTGGCAAACGACCGGGTATGCTCCGTTTTATCCTCACCAATACCCATTCAAAAGCACCTTCTTATGCCGATGGGATGAAAGCAATTGTCAATAACGATACCCACCTGCTTGCCGTTATTTCGGGCAATATTGAAAACAATACCTATGGCGGAAGGAAAACAGGATTAGGCTTCAGTGCAGAACAGGAACTGACCAATGAGATCGGACTTTTTTCGCGCCTAGGATGGAACGATGGCAAATATGCCACCTGGGCTTTCACAGAAATTGATCACACCTTCAGCCTGGGTATCAACTCCAAAGGAAATAAATGGGGGAGGCCTAATGATGCTTTCGGTATTGCCGGTGTTATCAACGGCATCTCTGCTGAGCACAGGGATTTTCTGAAAGCAGGCGGTTATGGCTTCATTATCGGCGATGGGAACCTGAATTATGGCAATGAGGCAATCATAGAAACCTTCTATAATGCTAAACTGTCTAAGTTCCTGTGGTTGTCACTCGACTACCAGTTTGTAAAAAATCCCGCTTATAACAAAGACCGCGGACCAGTGCATGTGTTTGGTGTAAGGGCGCACATTGAAATGTAATGCAACCCGGCAGAAATAATAAAACGGCTGAGGTAAAATCAGCCGCTTTATTATTTTAATCGTCTGTCGCAAGTGCCTGTGGACTATTTATGCAGTGTAACAGCAGGGAGCTGTGTTTCTCTTCCGCTCGATACCTGTACATTGGTTATGGTAGTATCCTTATATCCGTTCGATGCTTTGAACAGTACACTGTAATTTCCTTCTTTCAATCCCCTGATCTTAAAGTCGCCATCATCCTCAGGAATCGCTGTTGCTGTGTCTTTACCCATATAGGCTTTCACAACAGCATGAGCATCCATTGGCAGAACACTGCCTTCTATGCGACCGAATTTTTGCATGCCAAAAGCTTTGATGGTTGGATTAAGGTAAAAGATACCATTGACTATCTCAATGGAAGATGACAGGTCAAAATCGAGCCACAAACCCAATTGCCCGGCAGGCATATCATCCAGGTCTTCTTCTTCGATCTTCACATACACATAATTCTTTGCGCCCGGGGCCAGTACCAAAGGATGTGTTCCATCGGCAGTAACCACTGAATTGTTGGCGCCCAATGTGAGGCGGATCTTTTCAATCCTGCCCACCGGTATGTTGCCTTTGGCCAGTACGGTATCGATACCATTTCTCAATTTCATGATATCATAGACGCCGGGCCTGATAGAGAGGGTATCCCATTTGCCAAACTGATCCTGGCTGGTATTGTCATCGTCTTCATCCCGGTCACCGTCTGCAAAATGACTGTCGTGATCCAGGTTTTCATCGATCTTCACTTCTACCTGCTTGATGTCGATGAATACGGAGGTGAACATGCCGGGGTCGTCTGTGAGATAAACAGCTAATGATTTACGCTGGCCATAATTGGGGGATGTTGCAGACTTATTACAGGCAATGACCAATAGCGATAAGAACACTACGGTTAACGTGATGCCGATAATGCTGCCTTTTAGGTTTTTCATAAAAACTGCTTTTAATTAAATAATACAAGGGGATAATTCATACATACTGCCCTTTATGCCGTTATTGTAAAAGGCATGGCCAAGTATCAGATACAAGAACTTTGCCAAGTGCTGTTCGGCCAGGGCGATTAATGGGGAATTTTTTTTAGCCATATTATTTGTTTTACTTCTTATAAAAGACAATAAAACAGGGCCCATAGTCCTAATGCGCTCAACGCTTCTGCGCGTTTATTATGAACGTAATTAATGTACTGATGCTCAGTCTGTTTAATAGGATCTTAAGGATTAAAAGCTGAATTGGAGAGCGGCTTTGAGCCCAAAATTGACAATGCCTGGCCTGTCCCTGTAGTTCAACCGCCAAACTGCATCTACCCGCAGCACGTGGAATATATTTTCTATTCCCACCCCGGCTTCCATATAAGGCTGCTTATCCGGAACGATGAAATGATAGGAGAGAGAGCTGTCGCGAAACCTGTTGGCTGCTTTATTTGCATCGCTCATGGTTCCTGTTAATGCTCTGAAAGTTGCCACTGTTCTCCAATTCAGTTTCTTAAGCAATGGTAGCCGGTTAAAGGGGAAACCACCCCAGTGGTGCTCAAGGAAAACACTGGCAAAATGGTCGCTTACAAACTCATAGCGATTCATATTGTTGAACGCATATTTGTTGTAATAATAGGTATCATTGCCTTTGGCAACTTCCAGCAGTAAAATGGGCAGGGTGCCATCAATGATCCCTCCTTCAACCGTGTAAACGATCCGGCCCAGGGAAGGAATGTTGACATTTTGCGAAACAGTTATATTGTATTTATGATAGTTGAAGTCGCTTTGCAAGAGACCATCATGTACCTGGAATCCCCTGGTATAGCTGCATTCAATAACAGGATACCTGCTTCCCAGGCTGATCCTGTTAAAAGGACCCGCAAGGATTTTCTCCTTATACGCATACCGGACAGATACTGATGCTTCTGCCACCTTATATGATTTACCCAAATATGAACTATGGGAATTGATGATATGCGGTGTAAACTTTCCATGGGTATAATAGGTATTGAAAGCAGGGGATAAAACACGTTTGTCAACCGCCAATTGAATAGAAAATCCGTTTTTGTAATATTGCTGGTATTGAAGTTTTATTTGCTCATTGTTGACCAATTGGATCCTTCCCCTGGCAACCCTTCGCATCAGGGATCCGAAAATGGAATTTTCGTTCAGTTCATTGGTATGATCAGCAACGGAAGCAAAATCGTTCTCATAGCTCAACCGGATAGTCTCCCAGTTTCTCCTGTTCAAAACAAACAGGCTGCTTACTGCATATTTAAAGGTATGGCGCTTCATTCCCATCCCTGCATAACCTTTCAGCTGAACCCAGTTGCTGAACCTGATATTGGTTCGTAATCCCAGGTTAAATCTGGCTCCTTCAATGGGATTGGCCGTAAATGCTTTATAAACATTACCAATATCTACTTTACCCACAGGATAATACCCTGTACCTAAGGCAGTGAGTATGTTGCTATATGTAGTGAAAGCAGGAACCTTCCTGATCGAGTCAACCATGGTATATACCCACTGCTCTTTTGTTGTCAGGGGCACAAAACGGTGCTGCTCCCAATAACTATTTCCTTTTTGCAGGGATGGCAATATGGCTATATCATTCTTCTCATGTTGAAAAGCGGTATCGATCAGGGGGTTATTGACGATGATGTTTTTGTAATACGAAACTTTTTTGCCCACAAAGCCAAGCGTTTTTTTTGACAGCGTAGTGAAGGAAACGGTCAGCTCGTTTTTGGAAACGACCATTACCGAATCGGTTACAGGAATGAAGTCCTGGGACACATTAATATCTTTTACCCAGTTAATATTGGCACCCCTATTCATTTGCATGCTGATGGCTGTAATTGCATAGGTCTGATCCATTACCCAGCACTCTCCGGTAAAAGTATTGCTGCTGCCGTGGAGCGGACGGAAACTTAACCGGAAATACTTGCGGCCATTGATGGCCTTCCTTTCTTCAATAGTGTATTTGTAATAACTTAATCCATTATCTGCCAGCGGGCTAACGAATGATACTTTCAATAAGACCAGGTAATTATCATAGATGTCTACCTGTTGTTTCAGGTCATCCAGGTATTTGATTACACTCTCATTCTTGATACCTGATACCTGTTTTGCCCTATAGGTTATTTTTTCTTTTTTAGGCTCCTTGCTGTAATAATAATTGGCAATGCTTTCTGTGAGGAATACGGGTATCTGTGGCTCTCCGCGGCTGCCGGAATCGGTATAGTTGAAAACGAAAGCAAAGGGCTGCACTAAGCGGCTCTTCCTGGTCTTTTCTGAAATATTGTTGGCATCGAATTCCAGTTTATCATATACTTCGTATTGTAGGGATGTGAAGCGGGCAGGATCGTTTTGGGATTTGTGTTGCAGTATCTTTTTGAAAAGATGCACAGCCGGGTCATAGCCTTTAGGATACACCACTACTTCGGTCAGGGTGTTGGTAAGCGGAAGCAGTCCCAGGTTTATTTCCTGCGATTCTTTTGTGGTGATGGCCCTCATGCTTGTCTGGTATCCCATCATGCTGATCCTGATTGAGTCAATACCACACTCAACCACAAATGAAAAATGACCGGCTGTATCTGTAATGGTGCCCCTTCTGAAATTGGCTGCACGAACAGAGCAGGACACCAGCGGGGTATTGGTTACCGCATCTCTGACAGTACCACTGATACAGATATATTGACTGCGGGCAGCAGTAACAAATAAGTGTGTTAATAAAAGCAGCAGTAAATAGGTAAAATTATATCGCATCAGAGCCGTATTAAAAATGAGCTTGTAAATAGAGGACATCAAAACATTGCGTACAGTCCTACTGTAACAGCGGGTTTTTACGAACTTTCAAGCGACCTTTTTTAATAGCTCCGGGCTGCAAATACTATAAAACGCTTATCTTTAACTCGTTATCCTGGAATAGCATATAACTGCTTTAAAATCAATTTACCAATCCTCATGAGCCCTGAAGAAGCATTAATCTGGAAAAAGATTCAGGAAAAGGATCTCAGGGCATTTGAAAACTTTTATAAGGAAGCATACAAGCGCTTTTTTTTGATGGCTTTTAATTATTTAAAAGACCCCGATCTTTCGCAGGAGGTAGTGAATGATGTTTTTATGAAACTATGGGAGGATGGAGCCGGGATTACGATTGAAAAATCCCTGGTATCTTATATCTACAGGGCCATTATTAACCGCAGCCTCAACCTGCTGAGCAAGCAAAAAAGAGAAATACAGCAACTGAAAGAACTGAGTTATGTGTCGCGGGACGAAGGATATGAATTAAGAAAAATAGAAGAGACCGAGTTGAAGGCCGCACTTTACAAAGCCATTGACCAATTACCGGATCAATGTAAGCGGGTATTTTGTATGAGCCGTTTTGAGCAATTAAAGCAGCAGGAAATTGCCGATAAGCTGGGAATCTCGATCAAAACGGTTAAAAATCATATCACACATGCGCTAAAACAATTACATATGGCTTCGGGAGATCTGTGGATTTTCCTGGTCTTTTTGATTAAAACAATTTTTTTTTGGCGCTGACCAGGGCCCTAACCATTTTTATATGTCTTAATTAATAGAAAGTTAATAAAAACATGAATGCCTTACCTGAATATGAGATTCCCTGGGATGTGATTGCGGCCTCCTTACAGCACCAATTGTCTGCTGAGGAAGCTGTGCAATTACAGCAATGGCTCTCTGCCAGCGAGGGCAACCAGAAAAAGTATGACCAATTAGAACAGTTGTGGGACAAGCAACTGGGCGATTTTCCGGCATACCAGGCTGCAGATGCAAAAAATGCCTGGGAAGCATTGCAGCAAAAACTAGCTGCAGACTTATCCGTTGGAAAAGAAACACCCGTTATTGCCGGACGATTTACCTGGCTCTCAGGAATGAGACGTTGGGCGGCCGTTGCAGCCATTTTTATCGTGATCGCCGCAGGCACTATCTGGTATATCAGCCAGGATAGCAAAACACTGTTGTATGAAACCGCCGCCAATGAACAAAGAAATATTACCCTGCCGGATGGCTCCACCATTGTGCTGAAGCAATTAAGCCAGGTCATAGTGGCGCAACACTATAACAAACAAAGCAGGACGGTTAGCCTGGTAAAAGGAGAGGGCTTTTTTACCGTTATCCACCAGCCCGGAGCCCCTTTTATTGTCAATATGGATGAGTCGAGTGTGAAAGATATTGGCACCAGTTTTACCATACAAAGAACTCCCGATAAGGTAAAAGTGGTGGTATCGAGCGGGAAAGTTGCTTTTATCAGGAATGAAACCAATGAATCGAAAGAATTGTCCGCCGGCATGGCATTGTCCTTCGATGTTGCTGCCAAAAGTTTTGGCGAAGTGGAATCAGCAAGTCCCCTTCCGTCTGATAATAACCTGCTGTATTTCGATCATACCCCTTTGACCGACGTAGTAAGCATTGTACAAAAAAAATATAACAGGAAAATGGAACTGGCCGATCCTGCCATCGGACAAAAGAAATTAAAAGCCGACCTGCATGGACAAACCTTCGACAGGGTATTGCAGGTTATCTGTACATCGTTGAACCTTGACTATACCGAAAAAAACGGTATCATTATACTGCGGGAAAAAGAAAATAAATAGGATGCATGCAAGTTTACAACCTGGGTTATCGCAATGCCACAAAGCAACGAAACGGATACTATTGTGCATATACTTCACTGTTTTTTTACTTGGCAGCAGGGCGTTCGTTCATGCGCAGGCGCCATCTCCCTACACCACCATTGTTACCATAGACGCCAATAACCTGCCGCTCGACAGCGTATGTTCATTGGTTGAAAAACAAACCTCTTTCCGGTTTGCCTATAACACGGAACTTGTTCAACTGCAAAAAAGGATCACATACCGATCCGGGCCTGTTTCTTTGGCTGAGTTGTTAAAAATATTATTCCGCGACACCAACCTGGGCTATAGCATCATTGGTAACCAGATTATTCTTCAAAGGACTATTACGCCCAATAAGGTTGTGATCAATGGTTATGTCAGGGATACCAAAACAGGGGAGATGCTGATTGGGGCCGCTGTTTACCTGCCGGCCAATAAAACCGGTACGATATCCAACAATTATGGATTTTATGCCGTTACCGTACCACAGGCAGAGGCGATGGACGTGCAGGTTTCTTATGTTGGTTACCAAACAGTAACAAAAAAAGTGAATGCCGCGCGCAGCACTGCCTTAAATATCGACCTTGAGCAACACCAGGATTCTGTTAAACATGTAATCGTTGTTGATGACAGAAGTAATGAGAATATCAGACTGAATCAGTTAAGTACTGTTGACATTTCATCTGATATGCTTGCTGACGCGCCCTCTGTAAGCGGTACCGGCGATATTATTAATACTGTAGAGATGCAGCCGGGTGTGCATGCAGGACTGGAAGGCACGCCGGGTTTTTTTGTCAGGGGAGGAAACTCCGGACAGAACCTGGTACAATTAGATGAAGCGAATTTGTACAACCCAAGCCACATGTTTGAACTGGTGAGCATCTTTAACCCGGCCACCATTAAGAGAGCTACTTTATTAAAAGGCGGGTTTCCTGCCGCGTATGGCGATTACCTGAGTTCTGTATTGGATATTTCAATGAACGATGGAGATAACCAGCAGTTCGGAGGGGTTGTACAGACAGGAACGATTGTATCGGGCGTAACCTTGTATGGGCCTGTGAAACGTAAAAAGGCTTCTTTTCTGGTCGCCGCAAGAAGGAGCATGATTGATCTTTTGTTACAGCCATTTTCTGTTCAAAATTATTTCAGTAATTATGCTTTCTATGATGTGAATGCGAAACTGAGTTACCAGTTTTCTCAGCGTGATCGTATTTTCCTGAGTTATTACAAAGGACAGGATCATAATACCTATAAGGGTGAAGCAACCGACAGCAGTGCCATCACTTATGCAAACAAGTTTGGTAACGAGGTTTTTGCATTTCGCTGGAATCATTTGTTCAGCAGGAAATTATTTGTGAACACTTCGGCGATGTACAACGATTATTACCAATCAGTTTCGGCCATCCAGGACGATTATTTTGCCCAACTATATTCGGGTATCAGGGATGTCAATATCAAAACAGATTTTTATTATTACCCCGGCCAGGCGCACAGGATTAAAGGAGGGATCAATTACCTGCGACAGCAATTATTTCCTGCTACAGTTTCAGACAAGATCCCGCCCAGCGGAGTGATCAATAACATTAAACCCGATGAGATACACGAAAAAACAACCCAACGTATCGCCGCTTACCTGAGCGATGAGATCAGGTTCAGCAATAAATTAAGCGCCTACCTTGGTGTGCGGGTGCCCGTATTTTATACGCCCACTGTTCAATATATTGATGTGGAGCCAAGGGTGTCTTTGCGTTACTTAGTTAATCCAACTACCAGCATCAAAGTGGCTTATACGCAGATGCATCAATATATCCACCTGGTACAAAGTTATAACTCATCTTTCCCTGCAGAAATATGGATCGGGAGCAGTGATGTGGTAAAGCCCCAGTTGGGACACCAACTCTCCCTTGGCCTGTTTAAAAATTTTTCGGGTAATACTTTCCAAGCCAGTGTTGAAGGATATTACAAGCTGATGGAGAACCAGCTTTTATTTAAAGGGAAAACCGAACCAACCATTGACGATAGCTTAGAGAACAATCTCATATTTGGAAAAGGACGCAGCTATGGGGTTGAATTTTTCATCAGGAAGAAAAAAGGGAAATTAACCGGGTGGATTGCTTATGCTTTGGCCCATGCTTACCAGCAATTTGATTCTTTAAACCTGGGCAGTGAATTTCCATTTGCGTATGACAGGAGACATAGTTTTTACCTGACCAGCGCTTATGCTATTAACCGGCATTGGAAAGTGGCGGCTAATTTTTTTGCAGCCAGCGGCAGGAACTTTACCATCAATGCCGTTAAACCAAATGGTAATCCATTGTATGACGACGAGAACAACAATGGCACTCCTGCCGGCGGCGGCCCACCTGATATCGAGGTCAACAATTACCGGCTTTCGCCTTATGACCGGCTTGATCTGGCGGTCAGTTACAGGCATGTACAACAAAAGGCCCGGAAAGCAGTGGAAACGGAGTGGTCGCTTTCTGTGTACAATGTATATGCGCAGAATAATATTTTCTTTGCATACCGGGCTATTGATCCTGTTTCAAAACAAGCCATCATTAAAGAAGTATCATTCATTCCTGTGATACCAACACTTAGTTTCCGGTGTAAATTTTAGTACTGCCGGGTGCAGTGTTTATCAGGTCAGTTTTATTTGATCTGCGGTACAGGGAAGAGTACGCCCCCAAATAATAAATAGGCCCAGAGTAAGGTCCAGAAAATATTGAATAGTTGCGCGCCTACAAAAGCCAGCGCAGGACGGCCACCCTCAATCTTAATGAGATCTGCAAACCTTGCTTCCAATCCGATTGATACAAATGCCAATGCAAACCAGATGGTACGCAGACCGGACAGGCTATTGCTTACTAACTTAACTGTACCGGCAGGGATCAGGAAAGAAAACAGCAGGGAGGCTGCAATAAAGCCCAGTACAAATTTCGGAAAACGTTCCCACACTACTTTTAATCCGGGGCTTTCTGTAGTTGCTGTGTCTGTACTCTTTTTTCTATACGTCCACCAAAGCGCAATAAAAAAAGCAGCCACACCGATCAGCACGTTTTGAGAAAACTTAACGATGACCCCCGCCTTGGTGGCAGCAGGCCCAACAAGTTGTGCAGCGGCGGTAACGGAAGCGGTGGTATCTAAAGTGCCGCCAAGCCAGGCGCCCCCAACTATTTCAGGAATATGCAATACTTTGATCAGCCAGGGTTGCAATACCAGCATGGGAATGGCAACGATCAAAACCAAAGTGGTTACATAAGACAGCTTCTTTTTATCACCATTGATGGCGCCGCTGGCAACAATAGCTGCCGACACTCCGCAAATAGCTACAGCCGATGCTAATATCACTCCAAATTCGTCATCCACATTTAATTTTCGGCTTAACCACAAGGCAAACACCCACACGGCAGCAACCACTACTACCGCCTGGATAATACCGGGCAGTCCTGCTTTTACAATATCTGTAAACAGGATACTGGTGCCCAGGATAACCAACCCTGTTTTGATAAAAAACTCTGAGCGTGCGGCTTCTTTCAGCCATGCAGGGATAGCGGTGATATTATTGATGATGAGGCCAAGGATCAGTGCAAAAACAACGTATTCCAGCCCGTAATAGCTGATGGTTTTATTACCGGACAACAGGAGTGAAATGATGGCCAGCACATAGATCAAAGCAAAACCAGCCATATATTTTTTCACACTGCCACCCGATAAGGCAATGGCGATGGCAGAAAGGAACAGGAACACAATGCCTGCTTCAATGATAGCGATGATATTTCCGGCAGCCAATACTTTGCCTGACAATTCAGCACCATCTGCCCATTGATATACAGGCAGGGTAGGTTTGAATGCAGGATTAACAGTTGCAATGATTAGGAAAAGTAAGATGATGGTACCGCCAATCAGTACCGCCCACCAGTCTTCAGTAAATGTGCTGAAAAATTTTTTCTGTTGACAAACGTTGGCTTCCATTGTTACTGCAGCAGTTGTATCTGTCATAGTCTTCTATGCTTGTAAATGATAAATAGGGTACAATGTAGGATTGTTTTCTTACAGGTGGATATGGAATATATCCCGCAACGCCTGCTTAGCCGCCCAATAACCGCACATACCATGCACGCCTCCACCAGGTGGGGTAGAAGAGGAACAGATATACATTCCTTTGGCGGATGTTCTGTACGGCGACCACCTCAGCGCGGGCCTGGTGAATAACTGCAGCCAGTCGATCGCCCCTCCATTGATATCACCACCGATATAATTTGGATTATATGCTTCCATTGCTGCGGGGTTGAACACGTGTCTTGCAAGTACACGGTCGCGGAATCCCGGTGCAAAACGTTCTACCTGTTTTTCAATAGCCTCAGTCATATCGGTTGTAGCGCCATGCGGTACGTGGCAGTAGGCCCAGGCTGTATGTTTGCCTTCCGGGGCCCGTGAAGCATCGAACAGGCTTTGCTGGGCCAGCAGGACAAACGGTTTAAGAGGGTTCATACCATGCCATGACAGGGATTCATTCATTGCAATCTCCTCCAGGGTATTGCCGATATGAACAGTGCCTGCGCTACGGCAGGCCTCATTGGTAAAAGGAATGGGCGCATCCAATGCCCAGTCTATTTTAAACACACCCATGCCATAACGGTACCGTTCGAGCTGCCATTTGTAAATGGATGAAAATTGATGACCCGCTATCTGTAATAACTGCCGGGGTGTAACGTCGAATAAAATGGCTTTGGCTGATGGAAGCTGGTTGAGTGTTTTTACGTAGTGCCCCGTTTCTATCTTTCCGCCAATGGAGCGGAAATAGTCTGCCATGGCAAGGGCAATTGCCCCTGAACCACCTTTCGGAACAGGCCATCCCTGCCGGTGTGCAGTAATGAGCAATACCAATCCTACTGCACTCGTTGCAATGCCCGACAACGGTAACATGGAATGAGCTGCCATCCCTGCCCACAAACCCCTTGCTTTAGTACCATGAAATATTTTTACTAAGGAAGTGGCCGGCTGTAATGCCCTGGTACCAAAACCTGCCATGGCCAACGGGTCGGCCGGCCAATGCAAAGGGGCTAGCACGTCTGCTGCAATACAGGGCCATCGTTCCACCAATGGTGTAATGAGTTGGGTATAGGCAGCTGCATCCTGTTCGAGAGAACCGGCGGTCAGTTGTATGTCTTTTTGTAAAACGGCAGCGCTGCCGTTCTCAAAAGGATGCGCGGCTGCTATGTCGGGATACAGGAACTGCAGGCCAAATTGTGGCAGGGGGAGCGACTGAAAAAAAGGAGAAGCTACTGCCAGGGGGTGGATGGCAGCACAAACATCATGATAGTAGCCGGGCAAAGTGAGTTCCATGGTACGCATACCGCCGCCGATCGTATTCTTTCCTTCAAGGAGCAGAACAGACAGGCCTTGTTGCTGCAAAGTAATGGCAGCTGCCAGCCCATTAGGGCCGGCCCCCACTACTACGGCATCAAAGTCCTTTTTTATAGGTGTAATGCTTCCCATTCTTTATAAAATTGAACCAAGTAAGCCTGCATGAACTCGTGACGCTGCACTGCTATTTGCTTGCCTGTTGTGGTATTCATCCTGTCTTTCAGCAGTAATAATTTTTCGTAAAAATGGTTAATGGTAGGCGCAGTACTGTTTTTATACGCTTCTTTGGTCATTTGCAGGTCAGGCCTGATCTGCGGATTGTAGATCTCCCTGTTCTTAAAACCACCATAATGAAAAGCACGTGCGATGCCGATAGCGCCAAGAGCATCCAGCCGGTCTGCATCCTGCACCACTGCCAGTTCGGGTGAATGGAAGCCCGCTGTGAAATTACCGCCCTTGAAAGAGATGTTGGCAATAATATTTTCAACGTGGTTTGTTACATCCGCTGAAACCCCTAATCCCTGCAGCAATTCCCTTGCCTTCCTGGGCCCGATCGTTTCATCACCGTGATGAAACTTGGCATCAGCAATATCATGCAGCAAGGCACCCAGTTCTACCACCAGGTTGTTGACCTGTTCCGTTTGTGCAATCAGTTTTGCCGTTCGCCATACCCGTTCAATATGCCACCAGTCATGCCCGCCTTCGGCATGAGCTAATTCCTTTTTCACAAAAATGATGGTACTTGCTATAATCTCCGCTTCAGTCATTTTTAATCTAAGGTAACAATATGGTCCTTATTTTAGGTATAAGCCCTTTTATAACTAATATTAATAGCCTGTTTGCTCTATTTTTCCCTGTTTGATTAATATTGTTTCATCTTTTGTAAATAAAGGAGTATGCTATATTACTGTTTGCAGTTAATTTAGTCGTGGAATGCAGCTCATAGCTGTTATCCGGTAAAAGCAGCCTGCCATTATGTTATTATTAGGAATAGACGTAGGAACCTCTTCAATAAAGGTGTCTGTTGTAGACGCGCAGTCACAGCAATGTATTGCTTCGGCACAATACCCCGACACAGAATCCGGCATCCATGTTGTGCAACCGGGGTGGGCTGAGCAATCGCCAGACATGTGGTGGGAGCATGTACAACAGGCTATTCTTAAAGTCAATGCTACCAGAATATACAACCCCCATGATATTAGCGCTATTGGCATTGCTTACCAGATGCATGGATTGGTGTTGGTGGATAAGGAGCAGCAGGTATTGCGGGAATCAATCATCTGGTGCGACAGCAGGGCAGTAACAACAGGCGATGCTGCATTTCATGCCATAGGGGAAGAGAAATGCCTGTCACACCTGCTCAACTCACCCGGCAACTTTACAGCGTCAAAATTAAAATGGGTGAAAGACCATGAACCGGCTTTGTATGGCAGCATTGATAAAGCGATGTTACCGGGAGATTTTATTGCCATGAAACTGACCGGCAATATTACCACCAGTATTGCTGCTTTGTCCGAAGGTATTTTCTGGGATTTTGTCAATGATACCTTATCGGAAGATGTGTTCGGATATTATGGATTTGATACCGGGATGATACCAGTTATCCAGCCATTGCTGTCATCGCATGGAACCGTGCAAACAGCCGTTGCTGCCAAACTATCGTTGAAAGCAGGGATACCCGTTACGTATAAGGCAGGCGATCAACCCAACAATGCCCTTTCTTTAAATGTACTGGAGCCTGGCGAAGTAGCTGCCACGGCGGGCACTTCCGGGGTTATCTACGGGGTGAGCGACCAGCTGAGTTACGACAAAGCCTCACGCGTAAACAGTTTTGCGCACGTGAACTATACGCCCGACGATAAAAGGATAGGGGTTCTTTTATGCATCAATGGCACAGGTATTATTAACCGGTGGGCGAGGGACCATTTCGGATGCAACAATAGTTATGCGCAAATGAACGAGCAGGCGCAAAAGGTAGCTGCCGGCGCCAATGGGTTGCGTGTGCTCCCTTTTGGCAATGGCGCAGAAAGAATGCTGTGCAACCGGCAGATCGGTGCACACCTGCAGCATATTGACCTGAATATACATACCCCTGCCCATATTTTCAGGGCGGTGCAGGAGGGCATTGCCTGCGCATTCCGTTATGGACTGGATATTATGCGCGACAACAAAATGAACCCATCTGTGATCCGTGCCGGCCGGGCCAATCTTTTCCTGAGCGACCTGTTTACCGAAGCCTTTGTGAACACCACACAGGTTCCTGTTGAGCTATATAAAAACGATGGGAGTGTGGGCGCAGCCATTGGCGCCGGCCTCGGTGCGGGTGTCTATACTTCTCCCATGGAAGCGTTCGCTAACATGCAACGGGAAAAAACAGTAACACCAGGCAAAGAAACAGACAGGTATGACAATATCTACCACGAATGGAAAAAACTCCTGGAGGAAAAACTATCATAAAAATTCCTAATTACTCATTACTAATTAAACAATTCATATGCAAGTCATCACCGGAACCAGAACATTCTTTAAAAATATTGACCAGATCAAATACGAAGGCCCTGCAACGGATAACCCCCTTGCTTTTCGCTGGTATGATGAGAACAGGATAGTGGATGGTAAAACAATGAAGGAATACCTTCGCTTTGCCTGCGCCTACTGGCATTCTTTCTGCGGCAATGGCGGCGATCCGTTTGGAGAACCAACGCACCTGTTTGCCTGGAATGAAAAGAAAGATGCGGTGGAACGTGCCAAAGACAAAATGGACGCGGCTTTTGAATTCATCACCAAAATGAACCTGCCTTATTATTGCTTCCACGATGTGGATGTAGTAGACTATACCAATGACGTAAAAGAAAATGACAGCAGGTTACAGGCACTGGTTGACTATGCCAAAGAAAAACAGGCAGCCAGTGGCGTTAAACTTTTATGGGGTACAGCAAACCTTTTTTCTAACCGTCGCTATATGAATGGCGCTGCCACAAACCCTGATTTTCATGTGCTGGCACACGCCGGTGCACAGGTAAAGGCGGCATTGGATGCTACGATTGCGCTGGGAGGGGAGAACTATGTGTTCTGGGGAGGCCGTGAAGGGTACATGAGTCTGCTGAACACCAATATGAAAAAAGAACAGGAAAATTTAGCCCGCTTCCTGCATACGGCTAAGGACTATGCAAGAAAGCACGGCTTTAAAGGAACCTTCTTTATTGAGCCCAAACCATGTGAACCTTCCAAACACCAGTACGATTATGATGCAGCTACTGTTATCGGATTTCTGCAACAATTCGACTTGCTGGATGATTTCAAGCTGAATATAGAAGTGAACCATGCCACGCTTGCAGGGCATACCTTCCAGCATGAATTACAAGTGGCTGCCGATCATGGCATGCTGGGCTCTATTGATGCCAACCGCGGAGATAACCAGAATGGATGGGATACCGATCAGTTCCCGAATAATATCAATGAACTGGTAGAAGCCATGCTGGTAATTATTGAGGCCGGTGGCTTCGGGGGTGGCGGCATCAATTTCGATGCAAAGATCCGCCGTAACTCTACAGATCCTGAAGACCTGTTCCACGCACATATCGGCGGCATGGATCAATTTGCCAGGGCGTTGATCATTGCGGACACCATATTGAAACAATCTGAATATAAAAAGATACGTACAGAAAGGTATGCGTCCTTTGATACAGGAAAGGGAAAAGAATTTGCCACAGGGAAATTATCGCTCGAAGAGCTGCGCACTTATGCCATTGAAAACGGTGAACCTGCTGTGAACAGTGGCCGGCAGGAATACCTGGAAAACTTAGTCAACCGATACATATATAAATAATACATATAGTTCAATATGGCAGGTAACTGACCTGGCAAGTATAATAAATGCTTGCCAGGTCAGTTATTCGTACTTATTCTTATCTTTCAGCCTCTATTAATCAACCTAACGTTTCAAACCAAGGATTGCGCCAATGAAAACCTTACAAACCCTTGATTACCTTGTCTTCCTTTTTTATTTTCTGGTCGTTGCCTCTTATGGCTTTTGGGTATATAAAAGAAAACAAAAAGCTTCTGTATCTGCTTCTCATGATTATTTTCTGGCCGAAGGATCGCTCACATGGTGGGCCATCGGCGCATCGCTGATTGCTTCGAACATTTCTGCCGAACAGATGATCGGCATGAGTGGTTCGGGTTTTAAAATGGGATTAGCCATCGCTACCTATGAATGGATGGCTGCGGCTACACTGATCATTGTTGCGATCTTCTTCATCCCCATTTACCTGAAGAATAAGATATACACGATGCCGCAGTTCCTGAACCAGCGCTATAATTCAACCGTTGCCATGATCATGGCAATATTCTGGCTGCTGCTATATGTGGTGGTGAACCTGACTTCCATTTTGTATTTAGGCGCATTAGCCATCAGCAGTATCTCTGGCATCAGCATCACTGCCTGTATGTTTCTGTTAGCCATTTTTGCCATTTTCATCACATTGGGCGGGATGAAAGTGATTGGTTATACAGATGTGATCCAGGTGTTTTTCCTGATCCTCGGCGGCTTGGTTACCACATACCTTGCACTGAATTTAGTGGCAGAAAAATTTGGCGACACTGGTATTGTCAAAGGCCTTCATCATATGTTTAATTCGGCGGATGACCATTTTCACATGGTCTTTAAGAAAGACAATCCCAATTACCTGGACCTGCCGGGGTTATCCATACTCATTGGCGGTATGTGGATTGTGAACCTGAATTACTGGGGTTGTAACCAGTATATTACGCAAAGAGCGCTGGGCGCTTCCCTGCCTACTGCACGAAGCGGTCTTCTCTTCGCCGCATTTCTCAAGATGCTGATGCCTGTGATCGTTTGCCTGCCTGGTATTGCTGCCTATGTGTTGCACCAGAAAGGAGGCTTCCAGACTGAAATGCTGCAGGATGGTGAACTGAACCCCGATAAAGCGTATCCTGTATTGCTGAACCTGCTGCCTGCCGGACTGAAAGGCCTTTCCTTTGCGGCACTCACTGCTGCAGTAGTGGCTTCATTAGCAGGTAAGGCCAATAGTATTGCTACCATCTTTACACTGGATATCTATAAAAAAGTGATCAACCATGAAGCTGATGAAAAGAAGATGGTAAGGATTGGGAAGTTCACCATCGTTATTGCAATGATGCTGGCAGTACTTATTGCACCCCTGCTCGGCATTGATAAAAAAGGTGGTTTCCAGTATATCCAGGAATACACAGGCTTTGTATCACCGGGTGTTTTTGCCATGTTCATCATGGGTTTTTTCTGGAAAAAAACGACTTCCAATGCGGCTCTTTTTGCAACTGTTGGCGGTTTTGCCATGTCCATCATTTTGAAAATATTACCCAAACTGATGGATCTGTCCTTCCTGGCGTCCACCGGTTTCTCAAAGGCCAATGTGAACGGCGTTTATGAAATACCATTTATCGACCGGATGGGTATGGTATTCGGCGTTTGCGTGATCAGCATGATCATTATCAGTAAGATTGACCAGGCAAGGGGTGTTAAAACCAATGGACTGGAAGTGGATGCCAAAATGTTTGGCCTGTCCAAAGGCTTTGCAGTTGGCGCTCTAATCGTTGGCGGTTTACTGATTGCGATTTACAGTATTTTCTGGTAATGCTCATTTTCTTTGCAGCATTCTTTAGATGGATTTGGCAGCAAAATAAAGTATATTTATAGCATATTGGTTACCGGCAATAGCTTCTATGGCTATTGCCGGTAATTTTTAAAGACTGTGTAGAGACCATATAGAGACTCAGACCCGCACCCGATTCAGGGTAACCTTATAGACGCAATAGGTACACTATAATAGTTGACTGGCTTTGGGAGTGCTTATAAACCGCTTGTAGTCAGGTAAGTATAGCTGATACTGCCCACTTTCTTTTTACTCTTATCGTAGCAGGTCTCTGTTTGTTTCAGCCCTTTTTCATTATAAGTATACTTCCAGGTATAATAGCTGTTATTACTGCCCAAAGAAACCTGTGTCATCTGGCTGATACGGCCATTGGCATCATATTCATACAGGTAATCAGGGAGCATTTTTTTCATCCGGTTATTATACCGTACAATATCGGTTAGCTGGTGGCTGCCGGTATAATAATAATAATAAGTTTCTAAAGGGATATTTTTTCGCTTCCAATGTTCTTCGGCAATATTTCCCTGTTCATCTTTGATAAAACTGACAGTAATGGTGTCTGAAAGGTTTTTGATCTTCAGCATCTGCAATGGCTGTCCCTGCTCGTCATACGACCACTCATGCGTTTCTACGGTGGTATATTTCATGGCGGTATCTGCTGTGGTCAATGTAGTTTTTTGCAAGCGGCCTTTGCCATCATACTGGTAATCGGTTCTGTTCTCAATGCCGTTGCCGTTTGCCTGCGCTTTCTTGAGTTTGCCAAGTTCATAGGTGTTAACAGTAACATTCTTCCTGCCACTGATATTGGCATCGGTGATCGTTATCTTTTTTCCATCCATACTGATCTCCTGCTCTAAGAAAAAACCTTCCATAAGTGCATTGTCGCCATCGTAGCTGGTAACTTTTACAGCCCTGATCTTGTTATTACGCAACAGCTTGTACTGCTCAGCGCCCTGCTGCGTGGAAATAATGTCGTTCAGGTAATATTGCCCGTAGCTGTTAACGGTTAAAAGAACGAAGCATGCAATGCCGGCTAACACCTTCATAAGGGGAATAATTTCTCCAAATGTACAGGTACAGTTTTCAACATTCCAAAAACATCAATTTGCGGGCTCTTGCCGCAACCGATTTGTTCTGTACTTTTAATCAAATATTATTAAGTAAAACGGTTGACGGTAAAGGATATTAATCTTATTTATATGCAGGAAACAGCAGATAGTTTTTTACGGTTGGTGAAGATCATGGATGAACTGCGGGAGCAGTGTCCCTGGGACAGGAAGCAGACCATTCATTCCCTCCGACACCTTACCATCGAAGAGACGTACGAACTGGCCGATGCCATTACAGAAGAGAACTGGAAAGGGATCAGGGAAGAGCTGGGAGACATCCTCCTGCATATTCTTTTTTACGCCAGGATCGGCACTGAACAGAACCGGTTTACACTGAAGGAGGCCATTGACGGTGTTTGTGAGAAACTGATCAACCGGCATCCGCATATTTACGGCGATGTGAAAGTGACAGATGAGGAAGACGTAAAAAGGAACTGGGAGCAGATCAAACTGAAGGAGCGTGGGGAAGACGATCGCAAGAAATCAGTACTTGGCGGCGTGCCAACATCCCTCCCCGCTGTTGTAAAAGCCACCCGTATCCAGGAAAAAGCCAAGCAGGTGGGATTCGAATGGGAGAATAAAGCAGATGTGTGGAAGAAGGTAGAAGAAGAGATGAATGAACTGCAGGAAGCAGTGGAACTGGAGCAGCAGGATAAAATTGACGAAGAGTTTGGCGATGTGCTCTTCAGCCTGGTAAATTATGCACGGTTTTTGCAGGTTGACCCGGAAGGAGTCCTGGAAAAGACGAATAAGAAATTCATTCATCGCTTTCAACAGATGGAAGCCATTGCAACGGAGCGGGGAAAAGGACTGGGAGAAATGTCGCTCACAGAAATGGATGCTATCTGGAATGAAGTAAAAAAACAAAACGCGCATACTTGATTCATATACTCAGACAAGCTGCTTACAGGCATGGGTACCTGATTATTACAGCCGCCTGGTTGTACACGATCTCGTTTATATTCATCAATTACTGGAATTACAGCGCTTCCCCGCAAAAGGTAAAAGCCAAATTAGAACAGCGGCTGGCGGACCAGGAGCAGCGGGTAAAGGAAATTGTTGCGGATACCGCTCTGCTCGGTACACTTATCAACGATAATAACAGCGCTGCAAAAACAGCACTCACCCGGGAGGACTTTGGTTTGTTTGTGTACCAGCCAGATGCCGACGGTGCACTAACGCTTGCCTATTGGAATACTAACCGGATGTACATCAGCCAGGATGACATGAAGCGCCGCGACAGCAGTTTTTTTGTTATCAAACGAAACGGCGAATTTGAACTGATCAGACAAACCATTGCGTTGAAAGGGAAACAGCTGCTGGTAATGGCCATGCTGCCTGTAAGGTGGTCATTTTTTATTGAAAATAAATACCTGCATTCCGATTTCGCAGGGTTCAAAGACCTTAATAAGCAATACGAGATCAGCTTTGATCCCGGGTCGATTCCTGTGGTCAATAATGCAGGACATACCCTTTTTGGTATTAAACTGAAAAGCGGCAGATCTTTTATTTCATACGATAGCATTACAGTGATACTCAGGGTACTTGCCATTATCCTGTTGTTTGTGTTCTTCCATTCCCTGGCGGAAGAACTGGCCGTAAGATCACGGTTTAAAACGGGTTTCCTGTTCCTGCTTGCTGTGGTGGTCATACTTCGCTTTATTTCGTATCAGACCAATTTCCCGTTCGACTACAGTAAATTGCCACTGTTTGATCCATCCATCTATGCATCTAACAGGCTGCATCCTTCTTTGGGTGACCTGCTGGTGAATGCCATCTTATTGTTCTGGTTAGTAGGGTTCTATAAAAACCATGACGACGGACATTCCTGGTTCCGCAGGCCTTTGCCGGCTCTCATCCGTACCTATGGCGGCCTTGTGTTGCTTACGGTGGTCTGTTTGCTGCTGGCAGGCATTATCAAAAGCTTAGTGAGGGATGCCAAGATATCATTAGATGTTACGAGTTTCTTCAGCCTGAATATTTACAGTGTTGTTTGCTTTGTGATATTGTGTTTCCTTGTGCTGACCTTCTTCCATTTTTCGCAGATACTGGTAAAGCTGTTGATAGATCAGGCTATTCCCATGTACTATCAAATGGCAGCTGTAGCGGCCAGTGGCTTTCTGTACCTGCTTTTGTTTGTATCTACCGCCGATGTGCCGGTTGACCTGGCGGTACTGGCCTGGCTGATCTGTTATCTCTTTCTGGTATATGTGCGACGGGCCGATATGGCTGTTCCGTTGCTCCAATCGTCTTTCTTCATTTTCTGGGTCATGCTTTTTGCCCTGTCTATTTCGGCCATGGTCATGTATCAGAACAGAGCCGTAGAGTTTGAACAAAGGAAAAGGATCGCGGAAAAGCTGGCACAACAAATTGATCCTTCAGGAGAGAACCTGCTGAATATTGCCGCTACTAATTTTGACGATCATTTCCTCCTGAACAACTTTCACCGGTTGCAGAGTGAATATGCGAACAAATTCATTAAGGATAGCCTCATCAACCAGAATTTCTCAGGATACCTGAATAAATATGATACACGTATCTATACGTTCGACAGCCTTTACCATCCCTTGTATAATGAGGATTCCACCAATTATGCCGCCATCAAAACCATTATCCTCAACCAGGCCAAACCCACTGATATTGAAGGCTTGTACAGTTATGATAATGCGACAGAAGGGTTCAGTTACCTGTACCAGAAAGTGATCCATGACGGAAGCCACCCCCTTGGCTATTTATTTGTGATCATCAAATCGAAACGCTATAAGAGTGAGGCCCTTTATCCTGAATTATTTAACCAGGCGCAGGATATCTCCTCTGATCTCAATACCAATTACGCGTATGCTATTTATAATAAAGGAAGGCTGATCAATCATTTTAACAACTACAGTTTCCCTTCACAACTGGCCCGGAACCAGATACCCGGGTTTGAATTCACCTACCGCAAAATGTTTGGTTATAGTGAACTCTGGTTCAACAGCGGCGGTAATAAGCAGGTGGTAGTGGTGAAGCGGAATACCTGGATGATGGAATTCATCACGCTGTTCGCCTATCTGTTCTGTGCTTTTCTCTGTCTCATCTTTCTGTTTCATATTGGCAGTAATCTTTTCAGGGTAAGGTTCAGGTGGAAGGAAATAAAAAAAATATTCCTGCTCAATATCCGCTCACAGATACAGGCGACCATCATTTTCATCAGCGTATTCTCCTTCTTAGTAATAGGGATATCAACCATTTCCTTTTTTATCCTGCGCTTTAACAAGAATAATGAAGACAGGCTGTCTAAATCCATACAGGTCATGGCCAATGAGATCAACAGTAAGGTAAATGCTCAATTGATCTTTGACGATGTACTAACCGTTCATAATGTTGGGTCAACAACGGAACTGGAAAGAACCGTTTCCGAAATATCCGACCTGCATAATGTGGATATCAATTTTTATGATGTAAATGGCAACCTGAAAATATCCACCCAGCCCTATATCTATAATAAACACCTGCTGAGTGAGAAAATGGAACCGCTGGCATACCAGCAGCTGCACGATGACCATAGCATTAAGTATATGCAGTCTGAGCAGGTGGGCCTTTTCGACTACCTCAGCATCTATGTTCCGCTAACCGATGAACGGGGCACGAACTATGCCTACCTGAATATTCCCTACCTGAATTCGCAAAATGAACTGAACCAGGAGATATCAGGTTTCCTGGCTACGCTGATCAACCTGAATGCATTTATATTTCTCATAGCAGGCGCCATTGCTTTCTTTCTTGCGAGCAGGATCACGGCTTCTTTTGGCCTCATTGGTGACAAGATGCGGCAAATGAACCTGGGTAAAATCAATGAGGAGATTGAGTGGAACCGCAATGATGAGATTGGTATGCTGGTTGGTGAATACAATAAGATGGTAAAAAAACTGGAACAGAGCGCCCAGGCGCTTGCCCAAAGCGAAAGAGAGGGCGCCTGGCGCGAGATGGCCAGGCAGGTGGCACACGAGATCAAGAACCCGCTTACGCCCATGAAGCTGAGTATCCAGTACCTCCAGAAAGCCATACAAAATGGCGCACCCAACGTGAAGGAACTCTCCGCTAATATGGCCGTAACCCTTATTGAACAGATTGAGCAGCTGTCTAAAATTGCCGGCGATTTTTCTCAGTTCGCTAATATCGGCAATGCCAATATGGAGTATTTTGACCTGATGGAAGTATTGGCTTCTTTGGTAAGGTTATACAGTGCCAATCCCCGTGTACAACTCGAATGGCAAAAACCGGGAGAGAAATATATTGTGTACTCTGACCGGGTTCAGATGAACCGTCTTTTCACCAACCTGCTTCAAAATGCAGTGGAAGCCTGTGAAGATCCTGCAGCCATTGTAAAAGTAAGCATCCATCAGCATACAGAGAACCAACAGCTTGTCATTGAAGTAAAAGACCAGTCGGGCGGTATTCCTGTCTCTATGAAGAATGACATCTTCACGCCTAATTTCACCACCAAGTCCTCCGGAACAGGCCTCGGCCTTGCCATTTGCAAAGGCATTATAGAAAAAGCAAACGGACAGATATGGTTTGAAACAACGGAGGGGGTTGGGACGACGTTTTTTATTAGATTACCGTTGTCGTAAGGGGGAGAGTCAAAAATCAAAGCGTTAAATATTTTTGTAGCTAACGTTTAGAGTGTTGGGCTTTGACAAAGGCTTCAAATTCGGCTAATGAAAAACTACTGAGGTTTTGGGTTTTGGTGAGGCCGGCTTTTTGTGCCGCCAGCACTCCGTAACGGCAGTCATCATAACCATCAATGGCATGGGCATCAGGATCGATAGAGATCAGCACACCTTTTTCAAGCGCATAATCAATCCATCTCCAGTCAATGTCTAACCTGCGGGGATGGGCATTCAATTCAATAACCACTTCATTGGCTGCGCAGGCTTCTATGATCATCCTGTGATTAACCGGATAGCCATTGCGGCTCAGCAGCAGCCTGCCTGTCATATGACCAAGGATACTGGTATAAGGGTTCTCAATGGCTTTCATAAGCCGCATCATGGCTTTCTCTTCGGTCATCTTGAGGTTAGAATGGATGGAGGCGATGACAAGATCGAAACTGTTCAGTACTTCATTGCTGTAATCGAGACTGCCGTCGTTTAAAATATCGCTTTCAATGCTTTTGAATATTTTAAAGGGAGCCAGTTTCTCATTGAGTTCATTGATCTGTTCATGCTGTGCAATGATCCTTTCTTCATTCAGTCCGCCGGCATAAAAAGCAGTTTTGGAGTGATCACTGATCACAAGGTACTGGTAGCCTTTGTCCACCGCGGCATTGGCCATGTCGTCGAGCGGACTGGCGCCATCACTCCATTTACTGTGGCAGTGGATGATACCGGTAATATCTTCTGGCTGGATGACAACAGGTAATTGTTTGGTTTTTGCCAGCTGGATAACGGAAGGGCTTTCTCTTTGAAAAGCGGGTATGGGGGCGATGCCGGCAGTACTGAAGATAGCGTCTTCAGATGCGTAACCGGCTGCCGGATCCCAGCGGGTGGTTTCATTCCAGGTCTGCAGGAATGTTTCACCGCAACTGCTGCAGAAGAGTTGGCTGTAAAGAGCTGTTTTGGTACAACAGTAAAAGCCGAGTGTAACATTTTCGGCTCCCTTAAAGGAGAGATAACCGTCGGATTCAGCTAATATGGAGAACTTGTTTTCTAAGAAAAAATCCCTGACGGCGCCAATAGGTGTAGTGGTCACCCATTCTAATTTGTTGATGATTTCCAGTTGTCTTCTGAACTCGCCGGTGAGCAGAAAATCATGCCCTTTGAAGATTGTTTTCAGTTTTCCGTCCACGGCAGTGGCGTAGGTTTCTATCTGTTGAAAGAGATAACTGCCCAGCGAACCGAAATAAAATTCAATAGCTTCTTTGATGTTTTGTTGTGTTTTTTCACCAAAGCCCCTGTATAGCATGAGGCGGTTTTCATTGCAGGCATAAAGTAATTCGCCCAGGGTTTCTATTTCTAATTCCTTCCAGATCATTGCAATTTTTTTAGGGCCAATACCTTTGATCTGCATCATCTCAAGAATGCCCGGAGGTGTTTTTTCCAAATACGTTGTAAGGGCACTTAACTGACCGGTCTCTAATTGCTCTACTATTTTTTTGCCAATCGTATCGCCAATACCCTTGATGGTAAATATTTTTTCCGGTGGGAGTTCGGATAGCTCTGCAGGTAGTTTTTCTATGGTGAAAGCTGCACTGGCATAGGATTTGGCCTTGAAGCTATTATCGCCATGAATATCCATCAGCTTGGAAAGCAGTGAAAAATTATCGGCAATGGTATTATTGTTCATAGGGTAAGAAACGTAAATCGAGGGTGAAGATAAAAATAAAAAGTCCCGCAATGTGCGGGACTTTATTAAATCTATTTCTGTGTTAACAGTGCTAAGATTATTTCTTCTTAGCAGCTTTTTTAGCGGCTTTTTTAGCAGCTTTCTTTTTAGGAGCAGCTTTTTTAGCGGCTTTTTTAGGAGCAGCTTTTTTAGCAGCTTTCTTTGCGGCTTTTTTAGGAGCGGCTTTTTTAGCAGCTTTCTTAGGCGCAGCCTTTTTAGCGGCTTTCTTTGCAGTTGCCATGTTTTTTAGATTTAATGGTTAGTAAATATGCATTAAAAATAAAAAACTATTTGTAACTACAAAAAATTTTTTTTATACAGTTACGGCAACCGGCTGTACAGAAACTGTGTTTTTGTCGTTTCTGCCTTTCCTAAATTCAACGATACCATCAGTCAGTGCGAACAAAGTGAAGTCACTTCCGACACCAACATTCTTACCAGGATGGTACTGTGTTCCCCGCTGACGAACAATGATGTTGCCTGCAATGGCAGGTTGTCCGCCGTATATTTTAACACCTAATCGCGGCCGTTCTTTACGCTACCTTCACCCTTTTTGTGTGCCATGTTTTTCTTTTTTTAAGAACTGAAAACTTGAACTGGATGAATCAGCTTCAGCAGCCAGGTTTTCAATTATCAGTTTTTTACTAAGCGATGCTTTCGATTTTAATCCTGGTGTAGTGGGTTCTGTGACCATGCTTCTTGCGGAAGCCCTTCCTTCTTTTCATTTTGAAGGCGATCACTTTATCACCCTGCACCAAATCACTGATGATCTCTGCTTTAACAGTAGCTTTTACAGTACTGCCTACAGATACAGCGCCACCATTGTCTACGAACAATACGTCGCTGAATTCAACCTTGTCTCCGGTTTGACCTGACAGGTGAGGCACATACAGGCTTTGACCTTCCTGTACTTTAAACTGCTGACCTGCGATTTTTACAACTGCTAACATAGCTATCCAAAATTAGGACGGCAAAGGTATGTATTTACGCCGAAAACTTGCAAACATTTTTGAAATAATTCTGTCCCCATCCCTGGAAAACTCGAAATAACCTCAAACAACCGACAACAGACTATAAACTTCTCCTATTTTTGCCCCGCTGATGACACCATCGGCCCATCGCTATGAACCTGAAATCCCTGCTGGCACGCCCATTTGCCAATTATATCTATAATAAGACCCGGAAAAGTATGTCAACGGCCGTTGAGGACCAGGAACTTATACTAAAGGGACTACTGAAAACGGGGAGGGCTACCGTCTTTGGGAAAGAACACAAACTTGACCAGGTGGGAGGCTATGCAGAATTTGCCCAGGCCGTTCCCCTGCGGGATTATGAGCAGTTTAAACCCTATATCGAACAGATAAAGGCAGGCAGGCAAAATGTACTATGGAAGGGAAAACCCATCTACTTAGCCAAAACCAGCGGTACCACCAGCGGGGTAAAGTACATCCCCATCACCAAAGATTCCATCCCCAATCATATCAATACCGCCCGTAATGCGCTGCTTTGTTATATGGCAGAAACCGGTAATACTGCTTTTGCAAGGGGCAAAATGATCTTCCTGAGCGGTTCGCCCGAACTGGAACGGGTGGCAGATATTCCTACCGGCCGGCTGAGCGGCATCGTGAATCACCATGTACCCCGTTACCTTCGCGCCAACCAGTTGCCCAGCTACGAGACCAACTGTATCGAAGATTGGGAAACCAAATTAGACCGGATCGTTGCCGAAACCATCCTGCAGGATATGACCCTGATCAGCGGTATACCGCCATGGATGCAGATGTATTTTGACCGGCTGATAGAGAAAGGCAGCAAAAAAGTAGGGGAACTCTTCCCTAATTTCAGCGTAATGGTACAGGGCGGCGTCAACTTTGAACCGTATAAGGCCAAGCTGTATGAAAGTATTGGCAGAAAAGTAGCTACCGTGGAATTATTCCCAGCCAGTGAGGGCTTTTTTGCCTTCCAGGATTCCCAGGAAGCAGAAGGCCTGTTACTGAATACCAATAGTGGCATCTTTTTTGAGTTTATACCAGCCGGCGAAATATTTGCCGAAAATCCAACAAGACTAAGCCTGAAAGATGTAAAAACAGGGGAGAACTATGCCCTGGTCATCAATAGCAATGCCGGTTTATGGGGCTATAATATTGGTGATACGGTAAAGTTTGTAAGTACCAACCCCTACAGGCTGGTGGTAAGCGGAAGGATCAAACATTTTATCTCGGCTTTTGGCGAACACGTGATTGGGGAAGAAGTGGAATATGCATTGCTCAAAGCGGCCGATGAAATGGGAGTGAGGGTCACCGAATTCACCGTGGCGCCCATGATCCAGCAGGGAGAAGGGAAAAGCTTCCATGAATGGTTCATAGAATTTGAAAATGAACCTGCGGACATGCCCTCATTCATGGGAAAAATAGAAACAAACCTGCGCAGCAGGAATGTGTATTATGATGACCTGATCAACGGGAATATTTTGCGTTCTCTCCATGTGCGCACCATCCGCAAAAATGGCTTTATTGACTATATGCGTTCGATAGGTAAACTGGGAGGGCAAAACAAAGTGCCCCGCCTCAGTAATGACAGGAGTATTGCCGACGGACTGAAAGACTTTATTAAGTAAATTGTATCATTGAACCCTGATGTTAAATTCCGGTTCTCAATAACCCATTGAATGACTCAAAAACGCATTGCTATATTCGGCTCAACAGGATCTATCGGAACACAGGCGCTGGATGTGATTGCAGCGAACCCGGATCTTTTTTCCGCAGAGATATTAACGGCACAGTCCAATGATGAGCTGCTGATCAAACAGGCGCTTCAGTTCAACCCCAACACGGTTGTGATTGGCGATGAACGAAAATACCTTACAGTTAAAGAGGCACTTGCACATACCACTGTTAAAGTGTTTGCCGGGGAGAAAGCGCTGGAAGAAGCAGCGGCGCTGGATTGTTACGATATGATGCTGGCGGCTATTGTGGGCTATGCAGGACTAAGGCCTACATTACAGGCCATTGAAATTGGCAAACCCATCGCACTTGCCAATAAAGAAACCCTGGTAGTGGCAGGAGATATCATCATGCATAAGGCAATGGAGAAGCGGATACCCGTGATACCGGTAGACAGTGAGCACTCGGCTATTTTCCAATGCTTAGTGGGAGAGGGCAGGAATAAGATAGAGCGTATTATACTAACAGCCAGCGGCGGGCCTTTTTTAGGAAAGAAACCCAACTACCTCGTCAATGTCAAACGCGATCATGCGTTGCAGCATCCCAACTGGAGCATGGGCGCCAAAGTCACGATCGATTCGGCAACACTGATGAACAAAGGGCTTGAAATGATTGAAGCCAAATGGCTTTTTAACCTGCAGCCCAGCCAGATACAGGTGGTGGTACACCCGCAAAGCATCGTGCACAGCATGGTTCAGTTTGATGACGGCAGCATCAAAGCGCAGATGGGATTACCCGACATGAAGCTGCCCATTCAGTATGCCATGGCGTTTCCGCAACGCATACCCAATGAGTTTCCGCGTTATGATTTCCGAAAGCCTAATACACTGACATTTGAAGAACCAGATGTTAAAACTTTCCGAAACCTTACCCTGGCAACAGAAGCCCTGCGTAAAGGGGGTAATATGCCCTGCATTCTCAATGCTGCCAATGAAATAGCCGTCTATGCTTTTCTCCGGAACAGGATCGGTTTCCTCGATATGACCGAACTGGTAGAGCAGGCCATGCATAAAATAGCATTCATCGAAAAACCAACGCTGGAAGAGTATTTTGAAAGCGATGGCGAGGCCCGTAACTTCGCGGCGTCTTTAATACACATGTAAACCACCGGTAACGGTAAACAGTAATCTAAAAAACAATCCGGAGGGATCAGTATATGATTTTATTAGCAATTGACTGGAGTAGTGTTGGGGTAAAAGCGGGACAATTTATTTTGTCTTTTTCCATATTAGTGATACTGCATGAACTGGGGCACTTTTTGCCGGCCCGCTGGTTCAAATGCCGGGTAGAAAAATTCTACCTGTTCTTCAATCCATGGTTTAGCTTATGGAAGAAGCAAAAAGGCGAGACTGAATACGGCCTCGGCTGGGTACCTTTTGGCGGGTATGTAAAAATATCCGGCATGGTAGATGAAAGCATGGATAAAGAGCAGATGAAACTGCCGCCGCAACCCTGGGAGTTCAGATCCAAGCCAGCCTGGCAACGCCTGGTTATTATGATCGGCGGGGTAGTGGTGAACGTGCTCCTTGCCATTGTCATTTTCATTGGTATTACCCGGGTCTGGGGCGAAGAGTACCTCCCCGCCAAGAACCTGAAATATGGGGTATACACTGATTCATTAGCCAGAAGTATCGGCATACAGGATGGAGACCGTATGGTGAGCTTAGATGGAAAGCCGATCGATAATTTTGCCACATTCGAATCGGAGATCGTATTAAAGGAGGTCAGGAAAATACAGGTTGAACGCAATGGCCAGCCGGTCGATATCACTGTACCTGATGGGTTCATCAGGCAGCTCACCAAGAATAAACATATTGGCGGCATGGTGTTCCCACGTTTCCCCGCTATTATAGATTCCGTGTCTAAGGAAGCGGTATTTACAAAGGACAGGTTGCAGAAAGGAGATACATTAATTGCTTTTAATAACAAACCATTTGGTTACTATAACGAGTTTGAACAACTCAAAAAAGGATACAGCGATTCTATTGTTACGCTGAGTGTATTGAGAGGAACAGATACCGCACAGGTAAAAGTATTGGTGAACAGTAAAGGTAAAATGGGTTTCTTCCCGGTGAGCCCTTTGCAACTGTTGGGCACTGTTAATAAAAACTATACTTTGCTGGAAGCCGTACCGGAAGGGTTTAACCGCTGCTGGCAAACATTGGGCAGGTATGTAACCGGCCTGAAGCAATTGTTTACAGGAAAGGTAGATCCGAAAGATTCTTTGGGTAGTGTGATCAGTATCGGTAATACATTCCCCGGCGTATGGGACTGGGAAAGGTTCTGGACTTTAACCGGCATCTTCTCCATCATACTTGCCTTCATGAATATCCTGCCCATCCCTGCATTGGATGGCGGGCATGCTTTGTTCACCCTGATTGAAATGGTCAGCGGCCGCAAGCCTGGTGATAAATTCATGGAATACGCACAAATGGCCGGCATGGTATTATTGCTTGGGTTGATGACTTATGCGCTGGGATTAGACTTTTGGCGGCTTTTTAAATAACCGGGTCGTCCTGTCGTTTAAAGATGCTAAAACCGTCCTAACTAACTATCTTTGCAGTTACTGCAAACCATCGATTGGTTTGGTTGATGGGGTCGTATTGGTTTTGACAGCATAGGTTACGGTTGGTGCAAGCATGCAGTGCGTTGGATAATTAGCACTTTAATCTGAATATTCAAAACTCAAATGGCAATACACAGTATGCCATGGCTGCCTAATCAGTGATTAGTTAGTCATTTGGGCCGCCGAACAGGTTGACCTGTTACCAGGTTCCGCCGCCGACTCAAAACAAACACAGGTTGCTGCTGCAACAGGCTGTGCCTGCAGCATAAGACCATACAGCTAAGCATTGAATTGGTTTGTTCGTTTCCGGTTCAGTGCCGACAAGCAATAATGAAATAAGCATGTAGAAAGCCAATGGTCACGATGTTTGGACAGGGGTTCGACTCCCCTCGACTCCACAGAATATTAGCCTTGCAGATCATTGATTTGCAAGGCTTTTTTTGTCGAAATTGAAAGTGAATATTTATAAAACGGCAAATAGTTTTATAAAAACTACCTTCAGATACTTATACAATCAATTATGCTAAAGCCAATTGATATTGATGGGTATATAGCAGGCTTTCCAAAAGAGGCCCGGGAAAAACTGGCGCAACTCCGGGCAACCATTAAGAAAGTTGCCCCGCAGGCAGAGGAAGCGATCAGCTATGGAATGCCGGCGTTCAAATTGAAAGGAATGCTGGTATGGTTTGCTGCACATGCACATCATATCGGTTTTTACCCGACGGCTTCGGGAATAGCAGCGTTCAAAAAGGAACTATCGATCTATAAAGGAGGAAAGGGCTCTGTTCAGTTCCCGTTTGACAAACCTCTTCCATTAGGACTGGTAGCAAAAATTGTAAAATTTAAGGTTGGTGAAAACTTACAAAAGGCAGAAATGAAAAAGAAAGCGTAGATCATAGTAATGGAAAATGAGTACAATATTTATTTGCAAACAGTGAACGGAAATGAGCCGGGTATATGTATTTTTTAAACGTATCGAACATTTATAAGCAGGAAGGAGCGGGCATCGTACTGCGGGGCGTAAGCTTTACGCAACAGAAGAACCAGAAGATTGCCCTTGTTGGTGCATCCGGTTCAGGTAAAAGCACCCTGCTGAAAATTATCGCAGGATTGACCCGGCCTGATGCCGGCGAAGTGCTGTTTGAACAGAAAAGGGTGGAAGGGCCTCATGAAAAATTGCTTCCCGGGCATCCTGATATTGCCTATTTATCCCAGCATTTTGAACTGCGGAACAATTACAGGATCGAAGAATTGTTAGCATATGCCAGTTCTTTGCCTGACGAGACAGCAGCAGTTTTATATGAAGTGTGCCGGATCAGCCATTTTTTGAAAAGAAAAAATGACCAGTTATCAGGCGGAGAAAGACAAAGGGTTGCTTTGGCCAGACTGCTCGTTTCTTCCCCCAAACTTTTATTACTGGATGAACCGTTCTCAAACTTAGACCTGGGGTATAGAAATATGTTGAAATCGGTGATCAATGATGTCAGTGAAAGATTGGGTATCACCTGCATACTGGTTTCACATGATCCTTTAGATACGCTTGCCTGGGCTGATGAGATCATTGTGTTGAAAGACGGACAAATGGTACAGCGGGGTTCACCTGAACAGATCTACCTGCAGCCGGTTGATGAATATACAGGCGGGCTGTTTGGTCCTTATAATTTAGTAACCCCTGCTAATGCCAAAGCTTTTTCTGGATTACAAGGCAGTGAACTGAATGGAGAAAGATTGTTCATTCGCCCAGAACATTTTAAAATAGTAACAGCAAACCAGCAGGCGCTTAGTGGAAAAGTGACTGGGGTTAATTTTTTAGGAAGCTGCTATGAAATAGTTGTATCGCTTTTAGATAGCACTGTTATTGTAAACGCAGGGTACTGCAATCTTTCAGCAGGCGATACCGTGTATCTTTCTGTTGCGCCTGGTGATGTATGGTATATGTCATAAACACTTGTTTGTTTTACCACCACTTTGCTACTGCCACCCGTTGTGCCCGGTAGATACCGGAATGGCCACTGAAATAATAGGCTGTAAAACAGGCAACCGCATAATAGAGAAAATGGTCGGCGCCAAATAATTCCACACCCATGATGGTACAGGCAATGGGCGTATTAGTGGCGCCGGCGAATACTGCAATAAAGCCAAGGCCCGCCATCAGATCAACCGGTGCACCGCTTAACATGGCAATCGCATTACCCAGGGCTGCCCCTATGAAGAACAGGGGGGTAACTTCCCCGCCCTTAAAACCAGTGCCAATAGTAATGGCAGTAAACAACAGTTTCCATAACCAGCTGAACCAGGTAGCGCCACCGGCCTGGAAGCAGGATACAATGGAAACAGCTTTTGCATTGGAATTGGTTACACCGAGGCTCAGGTAATCTTCTGTTCCCAGCAGGTAAGTGAATGATATGATAAGTACTCCGCCAACAACAGGAATCAGCCACCTGGTAGCTATCCATTGATTACTGTACTGTTTTACAGCACGGCAAACAGCAGCGAATAAATAACCGGCAAGGCCAAACAGGGCACCCGCAAATATGACTTTTACCAGTAAGGCAAAATCAAAATGAATAAAAGAAAAGAAATGTTTTCCTTCTGCCAGGCTATTGATATGGTATAGTGTGTGATGAATGCCCCATGCCGAACAGGTGATGTCTGCCAGTACACTTGCAATAAAGCAAGGCATTAATGCATTGTGTTGAATTCTCCCGAGAGCCAGTACTTCCAGGGCAAAAATGGCGCCTGTGACCGGGGTGCCGAATACTGCTCCAAACCCTGCGGCAACACCTGCCATGAGCAATATGCTTACATCTTCCTTTGACAGCCTGAATAATGTTGAAAAGAATTGAGCAATGCTGCCGCCAATCTGAACAGCGGTACCCTCCCTGCCGGCTGAACCGCCGAATAAATGCGTGGTAACTGTAGTTAATAAAACCAACGGCGCCATCCGGGTAGGCACACCACCTCCCGGCTCATGAATTTCATCCATGATCAGGTTATTCCCGGCGTCTGCATTTTTGCCCAGGTATTTGTACAAAACATAAATGAAAATACCAGCGAGTGGTAATAAGTATAACAACCAGGGATTAACGAAACGAAAACGAATAGCCCAATCCAATAACCAGAGAAATAGTGCAACAAGGGAGCCCGCCGTTATCGAAACAGGCAGCACAATGACGGTCCATTTAAAGAGATACCTGATAACAAAGAAGTGTTCGAAGGAAGACTTTAATTGATTCATACTTAAAAATAAAGCAGGAAAGCCTGCAAATACCATAATCTGCAGGCTTTCTTTTTTGATTTTCTCAATCGTAATAACTTACCAGCCCTGGTTCTGCTTGATCACTCCGCCGCTGTTATCTATCTCCGATTGTGGTACCGGCCATACATTATGTACCGCAGGATTAAAATTCCTTGCCGGCCAGATCACCTGTCCAGCAAAGCCATGCAAAGGTTGCGCATACACGGCCTGTGCATCTCCCCAGCGTACCAGGTCGCGGTGACGGTCTGCCCATTCACCGGCAAATTCGCACCTGCGCTGTTTCTTCAATTCATCCATCGATGCATTGCTGATGGATGGCAACTGTGCACGGTTGCGTATCATATTGATTTCCGCATCCGCATTCTTACCCTGCATCAGCTTAGCTTCTGCTTTGATCAGGATCACTTCTGCATAACGGAGCAGTGGCGGATTCAGTTCTGTCGTTGGATGGTCGCCATTCGGGCTGATGTATTTGCCTATTGGATTACTGTAGCTGAATGGTTCCATATATTTCCTGAACTGGAAACCGCTGAGGCTATTGGTAGAAGCATAAACTGTTGGTGTACCAAAAAACAAGAAAGTATCTCCCGGTTTTAAAATGGTTGCTTCCCGTCTTACATCTCCGGTTTCATAAGCATCATACAATTCTTTGGTGGGGGTGTAGTATCCCCAGCCATTATATTTGCCCCATCCTTTATTCTCCAGCATCACACCTGGCAGGATACTTCCCCAGCCACCTGTTCCTTTAGCAGTACTTAATGCACTCCAAATATACTCCCTGCTCCAATTGTTGGCAATGGTAAAGACTGACGCGAAATCGGTGAGCAAAGCATGCTTGCCGCTGCTGATAACGCTGTCTGCATATTTTTCTGCATTGGCATAATCTTTCCTGTACAGGTACATTTTTGCCAGGTAGGCCCAGGCTGCAGTTTTATGCGGACGGCCATAATCAGCCGGGGCATAAGTATCAAAAAAAGGAAGCAGGGATGCAGCATCTTTAAGGTCTGCCTCTATTGACTTATAGTTTTCTTCAATGCTTGCCGGCCTGGGAATGGCAATAACACTTGGATTGACACGGTCCACAATAGGAATGCCAGCTTTGTCATTACCATAGCTGTACGCCAATTGAAAATACATCAGTGCATTCAGAAAATGTGCCTCCCCAAGGATTCTGTTTTTCAATGCCTGATCCATTTTGATGGCAGGTATATGATTGATCACATCATTTGAACGCTTGATGACAATATACCTCATCTTCCACTGTTCAACTAAGTAGGATACAGTTGAAGTGGCAGGATTGAAGTTCTTTACATTTTCAGCCTTGGCATTGCCGCGGCCTGTTATCATATCGTCACTGGCATTGATGAACCACATAAATCCGCGGCCATAAAATTCCTCGTCGTCGAACTGGTCATACATGGAGTTGGCTCCCTTAACAGCATCGGAAGTGGTTTGCCAGAAATTACCGCTCACTGGCGTACCTTCCGGTGTGATGTCTAATTTTTTTGTACAACCACTTAAGATCAGCAGGGCTGCAACAAGTATATGTAATGTATTTGGTGTCTTTTTCATCTTTCTGCGCATTAGGGTGTTAAAAATTAACGTTCAATCCAACAAATAAAGCCCTTGCCTGCGGGTAACGGCCTTTGTCGATACCCTGCTCATCCATGCCGACTTCCGGATCAAACCCGCTGTACTTTGTAAATGTGAAAAGGTTGTTTGCCGTAACGTATATGCGAAGTGAATTTAAATGGGCTTTTTTAACGAGAGAGGCAGGCAATGTATATCCCAGTGTCAGGTTCTTTACCCGCATATAAGATCCTTCTTCAATGAACCAGTCAGAAGTGGTACCAAAATTACTATTGGCATCATTCTGCGAAACGCGGGGGATGGAACCGTTGGGATTGGTGGGCGACCATGCATTCAGTATTTCTTTCAGCATATTGTAATTCTGGCCGCCTACACTGGCTTGTAGTCCCAAGTACCTCAGACCATTGAACAGCTTATTGCCCTGAACGCCCTGTAAGAATAAATTCAGGTCAAAATTTTTATAGCTGGCATTAAAGCTGAAACCGTATGTGAACGAAGGGTAAGCGCTTCCTACAACCACCCTGTCATCATTGGTTATTTTCCCATCGCCATTGGCATCAATGAATTTCAGATCACCTGGCTTGGCATTGGGCTGGATCAGGTTCCCGCCCTTGTCCCTATAATTATTGATCTCATCCTGCGATCTGAAAATACCGGCTGTTCGAACAACATTATAGGAATATAACGGATAGCCTGTTCTGATTAAAACAGGAGTAAGCGTGCTTCTGATATTGATACCCGTTGTGGGCAGCGTGGTGATGCCCTCTTTTAAGGAAACCAGTTCATTGCTGACCTTGGTAAAAGTGACGCCAATGCTGTATTGGAAGGCTGAAGCGGGGTTATTGTTGTAAGTAATGCCCAATTCAATGCCCTTGTCACGCGCCTCACCTACATTCTCTATTTTACCGTTACTAACGCCTAAGGTGCTGGGTGGTGGCGACTGTAACAGCATATCTTTTGTGGTCTTAATAAAATAGTCGGCAACTAATGAGAGCCGGTTGTGAAGCACACTTATATCCATACCGATATTGGATTGCACTGATTTAGCCCACCTGAGGTCTGGATTGGAGATGCCATTTTCGGCATAGCCATATACCTGTGTCTGCGCCTGACCCATGTAAGCCGAGGTAGTATACAAGGGGATAACGGCAGCATTGCGGGGCAGACTGCCTAAGTTGCCGAGCACACCATGGCTGGCACGAAGTTTCCAGCTGTTCAGCCATTTCACATGGCTTAAAAAGTCTTCTTTCGTCACTAACCAACCGGCCGAAACAGACCCGTAATTGGCGAACCTGTTTTTTTGCGCCACTAAGGAACTCCCATCTCTTCTGCCTACTAAACTGAGAAAATATTTTCCCTGGTAATCGTAATTGACCCTGCCGAGGTAAGAAATAAGAGTGGCCTCTGATTTCCCGCTTTCAGGTTTAAAAATGTTATTGGCATTTTGCATGTAACGGTATTCGGGCCGCTCATCATCAAAATTTTCTGCATAGGCAGAGAGGTATTTGTCCTGCCTGTTTTGATAGGTATAACCTGCCAGTATATTAAAATTGTGGTCGCCTGCTTTCTTTGTATAGTTCAGTGTTTGCTCGGCAAGGACCTCAGTGAAATTGTTTTCATTTTGAGACAGGCGGTTGAAGTCAAATATTTTTCCAATCTCCAGTACCCTTGACGTAAACTCCTTGTAATTGGAGAAGGATCTTGTAAAAGCAAGATTGGAACGGAAGTTCAGGTTCTTTAACAATTTGATCTCAACGTAGGGATTGAAGAAATAGTTACTGGTAGGATTTTGAGCATCCAATCTTTTAAGGTAGGCAACCGGGTTAATCACATCCCCATAAGCGCCTGCATATTGGGCAGGTAATCCCGCATAGGACCCATCCGCAGTATAAGGAGCCACACTCGGCGGATAGAAAATGGCGGAAAGTATGGCGCCGGTATAAGGGCTGCCCGTATTGGCACCCGTACTATTGGTAAAATTATAGACCATGTTTTCACCAATCTTCATCCACGGTTTAACCTGAAATTCAGTGTTGATACGGAAATTATATCGCTTAGCATAGGTATTTAATAAAATGCCTTCCCCGTCGCGATAGCCAAAACTCATGTAATATTTCGATTTATCGGTACCTCCATTGATGCCTACATTGTAATCGCGGATATTGGCTTTTCTGAACACATCATCGATCCAGTTGGTACGTGTAACCTGCCCATCCGGGTAAATACCGGCATTAAATGCATTCAGTCTTGGTTTGCCGGCGTTATCGGCTGCAGTGTTCATCACGTCGGCATATTCTTTTGCATTCAGCGGCTGTAGTTTTCTCCAGGCCGACTGAACGCCGAACTTGGTATCTGCCGTAATGGTGGCAGCGCCTGCTTTTCCTTTTTTGGTTGTAATGATGATCACGCCACCTGAAGCCCGGGCACCGTAGATGGCAGCTGCAGCATCTTTCAGCACTGAAATGGATTCGATCTCATTAGGGTTAATGGGAAAATTGGAATAGATAGATCCATCTACGACGTACAGTGGCGATTCGCCGTTGATGCCACCCATTCCCCTGATATTTACACGGGGAGCACTGGTGGGGTCACCACCTTCATTGGTTACAATCACACCTGGTGCCTTACCCTGTAAGGCTTCGGACAGGTTATTCAATGACCTGGAGGCAAGATTGTCGAGTTTTACTTCTGTAACAGCTCCTGAGACTGCCGACCTTTTTTGGGTACCATAACCTACTACAACAACTTCTTCACTGGTATTAATCACAGGAGTTAACCGGAGATCTATTACCGGGTGGTCTTTTACTGCTATTTCTTTTTTCTCATGACCTACATAAGAGATGACCAGTACAGCAGCATCGGGAGCAGCAATGGAAAAATGACCGTTAACATCTGTTGTAGTGCCGATCCTGGTCCCTTTCAGCATAATGGATACGCCTTCCAATGGCTTCCCGTCTAAACCAGTGATCGTACCGGTCACCTGTACTTCCTTAATGGTTGTACCGCCGGGCTTAAAGACCAATAGGTAACCATTCATTAATTCATAGGATATATTGGATCCATTGAGCATGCGGTTCACAACACTGAGCACCTCTTCGTCAACAGCGTTGATCGATATTTTGTTGATATCCCTGATTAAACGTTGGTTGTAAAGAAATTTGTAATTTGTTTTTTTCTCGATGGCAGCGATGGCCTTCTGAATATCGGCATTATCGAGTTTTAGGGTGATCCTGGTTTGGGAAACCACACCTGCAGATACCGAAAGGCAACAAATCAACAGCAAAGCAGCGGTTAGTTTCATAATCATTAACGCTTTTTTAAAGCATGCCTGCCGCAACAGCAGCGGGCGGTTTTGCTTTTTTTTCATACTTTTAAATGAATTAATGGTTAAACAAAATGGTTCAAACTGGTGAGACGGTTTGGTCGTTAACTGTTTAGCTGGCGGGGAATGTTTGCGCATTTCCCGCTCTTTTTTATCGTTAACTAAGGTTGGTGTAGTTGTTCATTCATTTTTTTTTGGTTAATAGATATATACGGTGTTATCCTGTATACGATAAGTGAACGGTGTTCTTAATGTGATGGATAAAGCGTGTAATACCACAGGCAGTGTCTGCTCATAGAATACACCTGTAAATACCTGCTCTTCCATGCGCTTGTCCTTAAAAATGAAGGAAACATTGTACCGTCTTCCCAATTGAACCGCCAGGTCTCTAAAAGAGGTCTCATAAAAAGCAAGCTTCCTGTCAACCCATGATACTTCTGCTATCACGCTATCCGAAGCGCCATCTGCTATTTTGTTCAGCGCTGCATATTTTACCAATAAAGCATTGGAGTGATGTGCGGAAGAGGTTTCATTCAGGCTATCATTGGTCACGGGCACCACTAATTTTTGATTGGGTCGAAGTATATATTTTTTAGTTGGTTCGTCATTCAGCGTTACCTCTACAATACCACGGACGAGGCTTGTTTCAACACTTTTTTCGCCGGGGTATGATTTGATATTGAATGCAGTACCCAATACTTTTACATTTACTTTATTGGCATGAATCAGAAAGGGTTTATCCTTGTTTTTCGCTACGTCGAAAAAAGCTTCCCCTGTCAACCACACTTCGCGTACTTTATCATTGAAGGCATCGTTGTAACCGATTTTACTGCCTTCATTCAGCCAGATCATTGAACCATCAGCCAGTTTGATTTGCCGGATACTTCCGGGAACACTTGCAATTTCCTGTTTGGCAATGGCCCCCTGTTCATTGGAACCCTTGCGGAAAAAAAGCACCCAGGTTCCGGCCAGCAAGACAATACAGGCGGCAGCGGCTGTAAGAAGGGTAGGATACTTTTTGTAGAATGGGGCGCGGGGCGTGGCTTGCTGCTGTATCCTCGCGTCTATTTTTGCAAAGGCAGTCAATGCTTTTTGCATATTGTTATTACCTTGCTCATGCCAGGCCGCAACCGTTTTTTGTGCCGTATTGCGCAATACCGGGTCCTGTGCCAATAATTGTTCCAGCTCCTGCATCTCTGCTGTAGTGGCTTCACCGGCACACTGGCGGGCAAGTAATGTCCAGATACGATCTTCCACGATTAGATTGACTATTTCCATCATAGACAACCGGGCCGGGAAAATCTACTAAGAGCCGGGATCTTTTGTATAAAAATTTATTGGCTGATCTTTTGCTCGTAGGCGAGAATGGCATTGCCAATCTTGCTTAATGCAATAGCAAGTTGATTATCAATGGTTTTGATAGAAATGCCGAGTATGCTTGCAATTTCTTTGTATCGCATGCCTTCTTCCTTGGCCAGCTGGAAAATTAATTTACAACGGGGTGGTAGCTGGTTAATCGTTCTTTGCACCTGTTTATAGGCCTCGGAAGAAATGAGTGCCGTTTCCGGGTTCGCGGTGGTTGACTGGTTATCGGGAAGCTCATCCATACTGTCTGTGAGCTGTGCCTGCCGGCTGCGATAATTCAATGCCGTATTTTTTGCAGCCGTGTAAAGATACACACGGAGATTGCGTACATGGGTCAATTGATCGCGGCGTTCCCATAGCTTGAGGAAAACGTCGGCAAGCACGTCTTCTGCCATGTGCGGGCAATGTGTATAGATGCTGGTAAAACGCATTAATGGTGCATACATCAAAAGGTAAAGCTCCCTGAATACAGCATATTCATCTGCAATGATGCTTGATTTAATATCGTTCAGGTCAGCAGCCATCGTATGACAATATTAGGGTAAAATATCAGCAAATAAAATAACAAGGTATTTCATCAATGACATATAATCATTACTGTATGCACTGAACTGTGAGAGTAATTCCGCCTGCAAAATAGGACTGTTTTTACCTGTTGCGTGAAGCGCATGGAAACATAATTAAATAGTAACATAGGGCCTGGCACTATATTCAGTGTCAATGTATGCTTTCTATTGGGCTGGGAAAACCTGTATGGTGTTTTTTGTTGTACAAGTGTACGGCGGCATACCCCAGCAGACAGAGCGCTAATATAACAATTATGGCAATCAATGTCCAGCGCTGGTCTTTCAGCCTTCGTTTGTTTCGTCTTCTTTGAGAAAAGCTCATTTGCTGATGCAGCTGCCTGTTCAGTTGTTCGGCATATTGCTTCATCTGATGGGGAGTAGAAAAGCTTTGCAGTCCTTCTACAGCATCATTGACAAAATCTGATGAAGCCATTTGTTTTTCTATGGCAAAACGTTCGGTTTCTGATGCACTACCTTCAAGGTATCGCATCAGTTCTTCATTATTCATCGCTTCGTCCTGGTTCAATATGTCGTTCAGATCGGTCATTGATATTGATTCAATTTCTTTTCCACCAGTATTTTAAGGTTGCGTTTACCGTTTTGTATATGACTTTTTACCTGCAATAAACTGAAGCCTGTGCTTTCTGCAATTTCCTGGTAGCTTTTCTTTCGCAGGTAAAATAAAGTTACACAGGTTTTCTGCTCCTCATTTAATTCCTCTATAGTTGTTTCCAGCAGGGTGAGCGTGTTTTCCTTTGCAAGTATATCCTGTTTATTACTTTCTTCGGCAGCTGGTTCATTTTTTGCCTCAACCGGTATAAAAATGTTTTTATCTCTCAGTTGCATCAGGCAATGGTTCTTTGCAATCATGTACAGCCAGCTCTTGATATAGGCCACTTTGTATTTACCCAGTTCAGTAATGGCCTTCAGGAATATTTGCTGTACAGCATCTTTTGATGCTTCTTCATTTCTGAGGTACTTCATGCAAACACCCAATAATAACAGAGTATACCGTTGCAGCAGTATACCCAACCATTGGTTGTTGCCATCGCTGTTGAACTTTTCCAGCAACTCGTTATCAGTAATATGGGCATACTTGTCCTGGCTCACTCCTTCAAATTAAAGCATTTTTTGTTTAGATGCATCTGCCGTCAATTTCCATAATGACCTAAAAAAGGCAACATCTGTTAAACGTGTTGCCGTTTATACCGCTGTCATGATCAATATCAGGGGTGGTGTGGTTCGTCGCCGGGAATTGCATCCTCAATATCGGATCGTGTATCATGGGCCGGGGCCACATAAATGGTCTGGTGGTAGAATTTGGTGGAAGGCTTTATCTGGTCAAGCTTTTCCTGGAAGATGGCCAGGTAGTTATTGTCTTTATTGCTTTTGCCAAACACTTCCTTCAACTGATTAAACAGGTCCAATGAGCTCGCTTCAAACACGGAAGTTTCCAGGCTGAGCAGTTTGATATTGGCATCCACAAACTGGTTCATTTCTGTACTGATAATGGTACAGTGGATATTTCCTTTCAGTACGGAATCTTTATACAGATTAACCCTCAAACTATATACGGAGCCTTCCAGTTCGCCCTCTACTTTAATATCATTACAGATAATGACGCCTTTGACAATGCCGGTGGGGGTGATGTGTATTGTTTTTCTGCTGTACAAAACACCATTGAAGTTGCCATCAAGTATAATGTCGTTCTCAGAATCAAGGACACCGGAAATATTGGTAGACCTCGTAATGAATAACTGCTTGTCATCTGTAGATACCTGGGGTTGAAAACTGGAACTGGGATCGTGCAGAATCTGTTCCCTAAACTTGTTCATAGACATTGGTTTTTATGAAGAATAAGATTGTGATATGGAGATCAATGATGGAAAAGTCCGCTATTTGCCTGAAATCTAAAATACATAAATATTATCTATTTGTAAATTTTTCACGCTATTCTTTTTTATGTGCACCCAAACCGGTTAAAATATGTATCTTGATCATCCACTGGCAATTAATAACCAGACACCTATCCTATGTTTTTCAAAAGAAAAGAAAATCCTTCGGGAATACTCCCTGCTATCCAGGTAGTATCGGGCGGCATTTATTTTGGGATCATTAAAACTATTTCTCCCATCCGGATAGAGGGAGATTTTAAGGGCATTATTTTCTGCAGTAACAAAGTCATCATCGACAAAAAAGCATCAGTCAACGGCGATATCCTTTGTCACGACATCGTGATCGGCGGTATCATTGATGGCAATGTGGTCTGCAGGAATAAAAGTTTATTACAAGCCGACGCTATTGTCAACGGGATCGTACGTACATCCCTGTTCGAAAACGCAGAGAACAGTTCCGTATCCGGACCTGTTTATGTTAATAAGGACAATAGCACTATTGATATTGATGAGTATTATGAGCTCTTTAATAAGAAAGAAAACCTCGAAAAAATAAAAGCAGAATACTTCTCATTGCCCCAAAAGCTGATACTGATTAGCTGATCTTAAAATAATTTCATGGCTCTTATTGTTGCTTGTGTTGTTCCTGTAAGCCCTATGCGCAAAGAGGCTTCGCACCGTAGTGAAATGGTAAGCCAGTTGTTGTTTGCTGAAGCGGCAGAGGTGCTGGAAGAAACAAAAGATTTTATAAAGATCCGTTGCTGTTATGATGCGTATGAAGGCTGGTGCCAGCGGAGTCAGCTGGTATTCGATGCAACTGCAGCATCTGGGCAGCATAACCAGCTGATCTGCCCCGATTGGATCAATACTGTAGTGCTGAACGGAACGCCTGTACCTGTATCAGCAGGTACGCCATTGGCATGGTTCCATAATGGTGCAGCGGATATCGGCGGGTATGCATTGCGTTATAATGGTGCCGTATGGGATGCTTCAACCGCAGTTTTTGATGAAGTCTCAATTAAGAAGATCGCATTAACGTTTTTGAATACAGCTTATTTATGGGGTGGAAGGTCGGTATTCGGACTGGACTGCAGCGGCCTGGTTCAACAGGTTTTTCGTTTCTTTGGCAAATCCCTGCCCAGGGATGCCCGGCAGCAGGCTGAGAAGGGAGAACTGGTGGGATTCTTACAGGAAGCAACCTGTGGAGATCTTGCTTTTTTTGATAATGAAGAGGGGCATATCACCCATACAGGCATTATGCTAGATGCCGGAACTATCATTCACGCTTCAGGTAAAGTGAGGATCGATCCTATTGACAATGCAGGTATCATTCAATCAGATACGGGGGAAAGAACACATCGGCTAAGGGTTATTAAGAGATACCTGTAACGGGGAAGATGGGGCAATAAAAAGCAGCTCCGGTTGAGAAGCTGCTCTTTTATAATAAAAACCTCTATTGGTCTTACATGATATCCAGCGCTTTGGCAAAGTAGGTAACAGTACCGGGCAATGCTAACCAGAAAAACTCGCGGTACACGAACAGTAATACGATCAGGAGTGCTAACCAGAAAAAGCACAGGGCCCAATATTTAGCTGTAGATTGTTTTGCTTCCATGGTATAAATTTTGGCAAATATAAGACTGCCCGTCTATTTAACAAAAGTCTCCTTGTAAAAAGCGATGGATTCTTCCACAATGAGCAGCGCCTTGGCTTTGTCGCCAAAATCTTCCACCACCACTGTTTTATTTTCCAGTTTCTTATATTCCTCAAAGAAATGACGCAGTTCATCAAAGAAATGCTTGGGCAGCTCTTCAATGTTATTGTAATGGTTGACGCCAGGGTCTGTATTGGCTACAGCTATGATCTTGTCATCGGGGTCGCCACCGTCAATCATCTGCATCACGCCGATCACTTTCGCCTCCATTAGGGTGAGCGGCTGTACAGGAAGGGATGTGATGACAAGTATGTCCAGCGGATCTTTATCGCCGCCGTATGACTGGGGGATGAAGCCATAATTAATAGGGTAGTGGAAAGAGGAGAAGATTACCCTGTCTAATTTCAATAAACCGGTAGGCTTGTCAATCTCGTATTTACACCTGGAGCCTTGCGGGATCTCTATGATTGCATTAATGATCCTAGGTGCATGTTCACCGGGATCAACACCATGCCAGGGGTGCAGGACTGTTTGTTGCATATTGCTTAGGCTTGTTTTAGTTTTTATCTGATGGTATGCTTTAGGTCACATTAAAGATTGGGGTTGAAGGTATATTTAAGATCAACCAGCCAGCTATCAGCCTGTTTGATCACTTTTATTTTATGCCCTGTCTTATCAAATGAATTGCTGTAATTGATGATGGTAGTGGTCTCATTCACATCATCCACTTCACTTATGTTGATAGAAGCCTGCCTGAGTTGCTGCCTGCCTTCTTTGTCATTCTTCCGGTAAGCGGCTTCAATGTCCTGCAGGTGTTGTTTGTTGGTGTCATCAGGCAACATATAAAGAGCAGCTTTGCCAAAATCGCCTTTCAGGCAGGCATCGAGGAATTCCCGGCCTGCATCCAGTGCATTTTCGGCTTTTACATCGCCCTGTTTGAGCGATGAACAGGATGTTACCAAAATCAATACAAATGCTAAAAGTTGTCTCATGACTTTTATTTCCGCTGCAAAGGTATGCTTGTTAACGGGTACACATATTAACAGTTTTTTCTACTTTCTATTTGTTTGTGAAAATATATCGCCGTACCTTTGCACCCCGAAACCGAGAAATACGGCATGCTATTACTCCCGGAAGATCTACCCGGATTGCTGCTTCTAACGATTCAAACGGTATTTATACCGGCTTTCTGCCAGCTTATTTAGTATAAAAATTAAAAATAGAAATATTATGAAAGGTAATGTTATGCCTTCTATTGTTCAAATAGAAGCGAAAGAACTCAATCAACTGGTTACAGAAGTAAAAGAAACTGTTGCAAACGATATGATCCGTAACAACGGGTCAGCAATGACTTCATTCAGCGTGGTTGACCTCTGGAATATCCGCAGGTCAGTGAAAACAGCAAGGGCTGCCAGGCGCTGGGATATTTAATAATTTGTTGGTTTTTGGTTGTGATCGTAAGCCCCCTGGTTACAGGGGGCTTACGATCACAACCAAAGCAGAGATGCCATTACCTGATCACTTCTTCAATCGATTTTCCAATGGCCCCGCTTGGCATCTGTATGTGCAGTAAAGCCGCCAGCGTCACTGAAATATCGGTCATATAGGTTTCCCTGCTGGTACTTCCTTTTTTGATGCCCCATCCGTACCATAATAATGGAATATGTGCATCATAAGCATACCACGCACCATGGCTCATGCCGGTTTTGCCTCCGTCTATCACGCCCGATTTCATAATAACCTGCAGGTCGCCGCTACGCTGCGGATTGTATCCATTGACGATCATTTCACGCAGTTTGGCCGGAACAGGAGCAGTGCCTGCTGCTTTTTTATCCACCACCTGTAATACCAGGTCTTTTTTAAGCAGGTATTTTGTAATACTGCTCTTTACTTCTTCTGTATTCAATTTTGCCGAATCAATGCTGGCTTGATTCAGGTAGATATCATATTCAGCAACATGACTGATCACATTAACGCCGTTGTATTGCTTTTTTACAAAACCGGTCAGTTCTCTGCCCAGTTCACCATCATCCCAATGATCGCCGGGTAAATGGTTTTTCTGCATGAAACCTGCGACATGTGCACCTGCATGATCAGCAGTTAAAAAAACAGTGTATTCGTCCTTACCCACTGTTCTGTCTAAGTAGTCAAACAGTTTGCCCAGTGTTTCATCAAGCCGCACATAAGTATCCAATATTTCCCATGAATTAGGGCCAAATGCATGTCCCACATAATCAGGAGATGAAAAACTCAGGGCCAGGAAATCTGTTACGCCGCGTTTCCCCAATTGTTCAGCGGTGATGGCTGTTTTGACCAGCTCAAGCAGCATATTGTTGGCATAAGGGGTAGCCGCAATCTTGCTATAATCCTTACCCTTGAATTGTTGCAGGTTATAGGGCATGGATACTGCATCAGCTCCGAATGGTTTGCTTTCATAAGTATTTTCATCTGTGTCGCAGTATTTTTCATAAACGCTCTTATCCAAAGCCAGGTTCCAGTTCTTCTGATAAAAAGAGTCCACCAGCTTACGTTGGTTGAATTGTTGCATCCAGGAAGGCAATTCCTTCATATAGTAAGTGCTGGTAATAAAATTACCGCTTTTACCATCATACCAGAATGCACCGTTGGCGGCATGTCCGGCAGGAATGATAGCGCCCCTGTCTTTCATTGAAATGCCAAAGACCTTACTGTGGAAATTGGTGGAGAGGCGGAGCTCATCGGTGATAGTGGTGGTAAAAACGTTAGCGGGACTCATCTGTCCGGCACTACCGGCATTACTTCCTACAGCTGCCACCGTTTTGTCTTCGGCACAGTATACCGCGCGTTGCAGGTTATTATCCCACCAGTCATTGCCTGTAATGCCATGAATGGCAGGAACGCTGCCGGTATATACGCATGCATGACCGCAGGCTGTAACGGTGGGCAGGTAAGGAACGAAGGTATTATTGCAGGAAAAGCCCTGGCCCAATAATCGTTTGAACCCGGCATTGGTTTTGTACAAATCGTAAAAACGGTAGAGGTAATCCCACCTCATTTGGTCAACCACCAGTCCTACGACTAATTTCGGACGTGCAATGCCCTGCTCACCGGCGGCTTTGCCGGTGTTCTGGGCAAATGGGGTAGTAATAAGAAAAAGCGCCAGGAAGGCTGTTAGAATGGATCTTTTCATCTGCTGCTGTTTGATATATTAGTGGTAATCTGTATGATTGTTTTAAACAGGGTTGTGAAGGTAAGCCAACACGGGATAAAAAAGCTAAATCCTGGTTTTCGGATTCGGCTGGCGCTTTACGGCATGATTGGCAAACGTGCATAAAAACGCTTGTTGCCTAAGGCTGAATAAGTTACCTTTGCGGCAATTTATAACTAAAGTAATAATTTGATAATATGGCGGACATCTTTGAAAAGCTGATTAAGAACTTCGGGCCACTTGGTCAACACCGTGAAAGAGCGCATGGATATTTTGCTTTTCCTAAACTAGAGGGTGAAATCGGGGGCAGGATGGATTTTCGCGGAAAGAAAATGATCGTCTGGAGTTTGAATAATTATCTTGGCCTTGCCAATCATCCTGAGGTTCGTAAAACAGATGCTGAAGCTGCACAGCAATTTGGTATGGCGTTGCCCATGGGTGCGCGTATGATGAGTGGGAACAGTAACTACCATGAACAATTAGAAAAGGAATTAGCTGAATTTGAGCACAAGGAAGATGCTATCCTCCTGAACTTCGGTTACCAGGGCATCATGAGTGCAATAGATGCCATCTGTGGCCGTCACGATGTGATCGTATACGATGCAGAGAGCCATGCCTGTATCATTGATGGTTTGCGTTTACATCCGGGGCACCGCTATGTATTCAAACACAATGACGTGGAAGATTGTGAAAAACAATTACAGCGTGCTACTGCACTGATTGAGAAGCAAAAAACTGGTGGAATACTGATCATTACAGAGGGTGTATTTGGTATGGCGGGTGACCAGGGCAAACTGAAAGAAATCGCCGCATTAAAAGATACCTACGAATTCCGCTTACTGGTAGATGATGCACATGGGTTTGGTACCCTGGGTAAAACGGGCGCCGGCGCCGGTGAGGAGCAGGGTTGCCAGGATGCAATTGACCTGTACTTTTCTACTTTCGCCAAGTCAATGGCTTCAATCGGCGCTTTTATGGCCGGACCAAAGCTCATCATTGATTATATCCGCTATAATATCCGCTCACAGATATTTGCCAAAAGCTTGCCAATGCCGCTGGTTATTGGTAACCTCAAACGACTGGATATGCTGCGCACCATGCCTGAGTTGAAAGAAAAATTATGGAGCAATGCATTGAAACTGCAGAACGGATTGAAAGAAAGGGGATTTGATATCGGCCAAACAGATTCTCCTGTAACACCCGTTTATATGACAGGCGGGGTGGAAGAAGCGACTGCTATGGTGATGGACCTGCGTGAAAACTATCATATTTTCTGCTCAATTGTTGTGTACCCTGTTATTCCTAAGGGACATATCATCTACCGCCTGATCCCAACTGCAGTCCATACAGATGCAGATATAGAGGAGACACTGAAAGCATTTACAGAAACGAAAGCCAAATTGGATGCCGGTGCCTATAAAGTGGAAGCGATTCCTGATATGGCTGAGACACATTAATTTGAATGTCACTCAATATAAAATTAAAAAGCCTTCTCCACAAGAGAAGGCTTTTTATTGGAGTGAGGTATTCCTTATAATTTTTTGATCAGCTCATTGCCCAGTTTTACATACTCGGGATTATTGGCCGCAGCAGCCAGTTCCACGCATTTTTCCGCGCTGGTTTTGGCGGTTGTCTTATCGCCCAACTCTTTCTGAATTTTTGCCTGCAGCAGGAACAACCAGAAGCCTTTGGGGTTGGCCTGGATTGCTTTTGCAACATTGCTTAAAGCTTTGTTCAGGTCTTTGTCCCACTCAAAGTAAAAATTAGCAGCCGGCTGGTATACGGCAGGGTTAACAGTTTCAGCATTGAGTGCTTTTTCTATCTGTGCCCTTAAGCGGTCCTTCACGTTGGTGCTGATAGGGATACGGATATCTGTATTTCCCCATAACAGGTGCAGCTCACAGGTTTCCGGTTGTATATTGGCAAACTGCATGGTGAAGGTTTCGGCAATATTGCTGGTTTTATCAGCCTTTACTTTGAAACGAACCACATCTTCTGCTTCTTTATATCCATCGGCGCCCCAATTGTTAAGGCCTTTGTTGATAATGATCTCCCAGTAATCTTTCCCGGGAATTGTGTACAACACATAACTGCCCGTATCCAATGCCTTGCCACCAATGGTTACTTTATCAGTAAATGTCAATTTAGTAGCGGCATTAGCGCCGGTGCGCCATATTTTGTTCAATGGTGCGAGGTCGCTGTTGTCTTTCATCAGGCTTCTGCCTTTTATGCCTGGACGCGAATAAGTCAGTTCAATGGATCCCATACCAAAGTCCTGCACTATTTTCTGACCCGGACTCGGCGCCGGCATTTTGATCTGCGCAAACACATTCATACTGCATAAGGTTGCGGCAAGTAACAATAGTTGTTTCATAGTTGAATCTATTTTAGTAGAACAAACCTACGTTTTTCAAAAGACTCTTACTTAAAAGCCGGATGAAATTGTTGTAAAGTATCCCGCAAATAGTCTCTGTCGAGATGCGTATATATTTCGGTCGTGGTAATACTCTCATGCCCCAGCATTTCCTGAACTGCACGGAGGTCTGCACCACCTTCTACCAAATGTGTGGCAAATGAATGCCGGAAAGTGTGCGGCGAGATGTTTTTGGCGATCTGTGCTTTTGATGCAAGGTCTTTAATGATGTAAAAAATCATCACACGGCTCAAACCCTTGCCTCTTTTATTGAGGAACAATATATCCTCACAGTCTTTCTGCACAGGCTGGTGAACACGTATATGGTCTTTATATAGTTTGATATACTTGGTGGCATCGCTGCCAATGGGTACCAGTCTTTCTTTGTCCCCTTTGCCAATCACGCGTATAAAACCGACGTCAAGGTACAGGCAGGATATTTTCAGATTGATTACTTCGCTCACCCGTAAGCCGCAACTGTACATGGTTTCAAGAATGGCTTTATTACGGCAACCATCAGGCGTTCCCTGGTTAATCTGCGCAATAACCGCTTCTATCTCTTCAAAACTCAATACATCCGGTAATGTTCTTTTTGTCCTGGGAGCTTCTAATAAAGTGGAAGGGTCTGTCTTAACAAGCTGTTCTATGAGGCAATATTTGTAAAAACTGCGAATACCCGAAATGATACGGGCTTGTGATGTGGCGGTCATGCCCAGTTCGCCAACCCACTTAACAAACTGCTGCAGATCGTTTAATGCCAGCTCACCGGGCGTTTTTGTTATACCTGATCCCTGCATGTATTGCAAAAGTTTTTCCACGTCATGGAGGTAAGCTTCAACTGAGTGCTCACTCAATGATTTTTCAAGCCGCAGGTAGGCTTTGTATCCCTTTTTATATGTTTCCCACATACAGGGTTCCGGAGTTTTGAAGCCTGGTCACAACCAGGCAGGTTTGGGAAATTTTGGAATTGCGCGAAAGGTACATGATATTGCAATGTCAAAACCTCAAATTTCTCAATATTCACAATGCAAGTTAACCTACGCTCATTCAAACAAAAAGTCCGGCATCATCAGAAGGCTTTTCGTCGCTTCCTGACCAAAATAGAGAAGAATCCGCCACGCGGATTGGATAAAGTGGCAGAAGCCGTTGATGCAGAAGTGTGGAAGGAGATCGACTGCCTGAGCTGCGCCAACTGCTGCAAGACCATGAGCCCCACTTTTACTGCCAAAGACATCAAACGCATATCCCTGCATTTTGAGATGACGCCAAAAGAATTCAAAGAAAAATGGCTTTACTTCGATAAAAAAGACGGCGACTGGATGAATGTAAAACAACCCTGCCAGTTCCTTGATCTCAGTAACAATATGTGCAGTATTTATGAAGTGAGACCTGCTGACTGCGCCGGCTTCCCTCACCTTAAAAAGAAAAGGATGGTGGAATATATACATGTTCACAAGCAAAATGTAAGCTATTGCCCCGCTACTTTTAAGATGGTCGAAAAAATGATGCTGCGCCTACAGGCAGCAGAATAGTACAGGATGGCCAAACGCATAAGTCCTTTTATTTTAGTTGCCTTACAAGTGTTTTGTGTACACTTGTAGTGCGCTAAAACCAAAAGCTTGCCGTCATGAAACATCTATTGCTATTTTATAGAAACATACTGGTTGTTTTGCTGCCCTTCATCATGCTTATACGCGCTGGTGCCCAGCCCAGTACCGTTACCAGGCCCGATTATCCCGGAGGCGTTGCTTCAGTTGTGCATAAAAGCAATTGGCCCGCTGTTACCCAAACTGCCAGACCCTGGACGCGGTGGTGGTGGATGGGAAGTGCAGTAGATGAAAAAAATATCAGCAGGTTATTACAGGCTTACCATGACGCAGGATTAGGCGGGGTGGAAATAGTACCGATCTATGGTGCTATCGGATATGAAACTAAATACCTCCCCTATTTATCCCCCCGATGGATGCATATGCTTGACTACACAGTTGCTCAGGCATCTTTACTGGATATGGGGGTCTATATGTCTGTCGGCACGGGATGGCCGATAGGAGGGCCACAGGTAAGCATAACGGATGCCGCTACAAAACTGGTGGTGCAAACCTGGACACTTAAAGCTAATGAAACGCTGAAGGATAAAGTGATCGTTGGAGATGAAAAGCAAAAAGATGCTGCCATACTGAGTGTGTTGATGGCTTATGATGATTATGGCCAGGTAATAGATATTACCAATAAAGTGCAGGCAAATGGAACCCTGCAATGGCAGCCTGCACAGGGCAACTGGCAATTATATGCCGCATTCATTGGCAAAACCAAGCAGGGGGTAAAACGCGCAGCGCCAGGAGGCGAAGGCTTCACCCTGGATCACTTTTCTAAAACAGCACTGACCAACTATTTTAAAACTTTTGATACAGCGTTCAGAAAAACATCTCATGGTGTAAAAGTGTTTTATAACGATAGCTATGAAGTCTATGGTGCCAACTGGACGCCCGATCTGTTCAATGTATTTCATAGCAAAAGAGGGTATGACCTGCGACCGTATATCAGGGACATTGTATCAAAAGACAGCTCAGCAAAAATTGCACGGATCAAGAGTGATTACCGCGAAACGACGGCAGATATGATGCGGGAACATTTTGCAGCACCTTTTACGAAGTGGTCGCACAGTAAAAACGCACTTTCATTGAACCAGGCGCACGGATCGCCGGGCAATTTGCTTGACCTGTATGCAGCAGTGGATATTCCGGAAACAGAAACATTTGGTTCGAGCCGTTTTTCAATCCCGGGTCTGAGAAGGGACAGTGCTGATGTCCGCAATGTTGATCCCGACCCTGCCATGCTTAAGTTTGCCTCTTCCGCAGCACATGTTATGGGGAATCCATTGGCATCCAGTGAAACATTTACCTGGTTAACAGAACATTTTAAAACCTCATGGGCGCAATGCAAACCGGAGGTTGAGCAGGCTTTTCTTTCGGGTATTAACCACGTATTCTTCCATGGTACAACATACTCACCAGCCGAAGTGAGCTGGCCGGGGTGGTTATTCTATGCTTCTGTGAACTTTGTTCCTGATAATAGCCTGTGGATGCATTTGAAAGGGATGAACGGGTATATTACCCGTTGCCAGTCAGTATTACAATCAGGTAAACCGGACAATGAGATCATAGCATACTGGCCGGTATATGATGTGTGGAATACCAGTAAAGGGCTCGATATGCCATTGCAGGTGCACAACGTGGATGAATGGCTGCATCCGTCGGCTTTCTATAAAAACCTGATAGAGTTGCAAAACCGGGGCTATGGCATTGACTTTGTATCGGACAAAATGCTGGCGGCAGCCATGACAGACAATTCAATGCTAAAAGTATCACCCAAAGGTGCGGGTTATAAGGTATTACTGATCTCCCGGTGCCACATGATGCCTGTTGCAACCTTTAAACATATCATCAGGCTGGCAAGGAGTGGCGCTACGGTGGTATTACAGGGGTTTCCTGAAGATGTTCCGGGCTTCTACCAGGTTGAGGAACGCAGAAAAGAAATGAAAGCAATGATCCGTTCACTCACACTGACTGCTAAAAATAAGGGCCTCAGTGAAGTGAGACTGGGCAAAGGAAGGATCATTGTTTGCGAGGATGCAGAGAATGGACTGGCGCATGCAAATATTAAAAGAGAGCCATTGGTTGACAGTGGGCTAAAGTTCATAAGGCGTTCCATTGATCAAGGGAAATATTACTATATCGTTAACCATACAGCAAAGGCTGTGCATGTAACGGCACCCATCCGGTTTGCTGCAAATACAGTTACGATCATGGACCCGCAGACTGGTGAGACAGGTAAGGCCGTTTTTAGGAGAAAACAAAACACGACGGATGTGCAGTTACAGTTAGAACCGGGAGAGGCTTTGATTGTAAAAGCAACTAAGCATGCAGAAAATGGGAATGCCTGGAAATACCTGGCGCCGACAAACGAGGTGATGAATTTACATGGGCCTTGGAAATTGCATTTTGAAACAGGCGGGCCTGCGCTCCCTTCGGACAGGGAAATGAAAACATTGCAGCCATGGACTGCATTCAAAGAGGATAGCGCTGCACAGGCATTTTCAGGAACTGCGGTATATTCAACAATATTCATGCTACCTTCAAAAGATGCACCGGATTACCTGTTACAGTTGGGAGACGTGCACGAATCGGCAAGAGTATGGGTCAATGGAAGAGAAGCTGGAATCCTATGGAGTATCCCTTTTCAGGCGCGTATTGGCCAATACCTGAAAAAAGGAGAGAACACCATTGCAATTGAAGTGGCCAACCTCATGGCCAACCGGATAAGAGATATGGATAGCAAACACATGGAGTGGGGAAAATACCATGAGATCAATTTTGTAAATATTAACTATAAAAAATTCGATGCTTCCGGCTGGGATGTACAACCATCCGGACTCAGCGGCCCTGTAACAATAACTGCTGTATCATACTAGCAATTTAATACCTGTCACGATGAAAAAAACGCTTTTCGTTATTGCTGCCTTGATCACCATTGGAGCAACGGCACAAAAACTTCCCCGGAAAAAAGAAATATTGCAGCAAATGCAATTGGCTAACAGCTACTTTATGAATAAGTGGCCCGATGCGGGAAAGCCTATTGTTACCAATAAAGAGCGGCCCAGCAATATCTGGACAAGGGCTGTTTATTATGAAGGATTAATGGCGATGTATCATATATATAAGGAACAGGCTTATTATGATTATGCAGTAGCATGGGGTGAAAAACACCATTGGGGACTCGCAGGCGGTATACAGACACGGAATGCAGATAACCAGTGTTGCGGTCAGACCTTTATTGATCTATACCTGGAGGACAAGAAAGAAGAGCGGGTCAGGGATATTAAAGCTTCTGTAGACCTGATGGTGCATAGCGGTAAAATAGATGACTGGTGGTGGATCGATGCATTACAGATGGCTATGCCGGTGTTTACGCGACTAGGCGTATTGTATAATGATACCGTTTACTTTCATAAGATGTATGAGCTGTATGCTTATACAAAATATAAACATGGTGGAAACGGTTTGTACAATATTCAAACCAACCTGTGGTGGAGAGACAAGGATTTTGTACCGCCCTATAAAGAACCCAATGGAGCAGACTGTTACTGGTCAAGGGGTAACGGCTGGGTGGTGGCAGCTCTGGTGCGCACATTACAAATACTGCCCAAAACAGATCCGCATTACGGGGAATACCTGAAAGACTACCAGGATATGTGTAATGCCTTGCTGCCACTGCAGCGTGCCGATGGCTTTTGGAATGTAAGCCTGAAAGATGATACACATTTTGGAGGCAAGGAATTATCCGGCACTTCTTTGTTTATGTATGGGTTTGCATGGGGCATGAACCATGGATTGCTGGATAAAAAAATATTCAGGCCTGCTGTGGTTAAAGCATGGAATGCAATGGTAAAGGATTGCGTGCATGCAGATGGCAAACTCGGATATGTGCAGGGCACAGGCAAAGAACCTAAAGACGGGCAGCCCGTCAATTATGATACTACACCAGATTTTGAAGATTATGGACTCGGTTGTTTCTTATTAGCAGGAAGTGAAGTGTATCAATTGAAATAACCTGTACGACAAATACCTGACAGTAGTTTTCCCGATTGTATAAATAGCATTTCCCGATACGGCAGTTGCAGGAAATGCTTTAGTGCGTATTTCGCAGCCAAATTAAGGCTATGAAAAAAATATACACACTACTGTTATTGCTGGTCGGATTATCAGCAACTGCGCAGACAGGAATAATCAAAGGGAAAGTGACTACTATGGACGGCAAACCAGCCGCTGATGTAAACATAAGATTAGCAAAGGCAGATAAGAACGCTATTACGCTTGAAGACGGTTCATTTGTTTTAAGAAATATAAAAGCAGGGTATTATACACTTACAGTTTCCTGCGCAGGTTTGCAGTCACAATCAAAAGAAGTGGCAGTCAATGCAAATGCTGTATCAGAACTTCAGTTTACATTAACAGAAACGGCCCTGCAATTGGACGAAGTGATCGTGGAAGCAAGAAGAACAGCCAATGCTAAAGCGGTTACTATAGGCAAAGCGCCAATCTCTGCAATGGACCTGCCACAAGCTATTGCAGTTGTTGACCAGGGCATATTGCAGGACCAGCAGGCTCAACGTTTGAGTGATGTGCTTAAAAATATAAACGGTGTTTACCTTGCCACAACACGTGGCGCCACACAGGAGAATTTCGCTGCACGTGGCTACATGATCACCGGCAATAACTTATTCAAGGATGGTGCAAGGATAAATTCCGGTACCATGCCCGAGATCAGCGGACTGGAAAGGGTAGAAGTGCTCAAAGGCAGTACTGCTATTTTGTATGGGAATGTAGCGCCCGGAGGCATTGTGAATATGGTTACCAAACAACCGAAATTCTATAACGGTGGCGAAATATCACTGCGGACCGGCAGTTTCGATCTCTTTAAGCCGTCAGTGGATATCTATGGGCCATTGTCTGCCACTATAGCTTACCGCATCAATGGTACTTATGAATCTGCCGGTAGTTACCGCGACGTGGTACGTTCTGAAAGGTATTATGTGAATCCATCTTTACTGTTTAAATTCGGCAAGCGAACAACATTGACTGTGCAGGGTGATTACCTGAAACATACGTTTACACCGGATTTTGGTATTGGTACCATTGGTAATACAAAGATTCCGGAGGTACCCCGCTCAGCATTTTTTGGAGCCAGCTGGCAATACGCTAAAACGCAGCAATCCAGTACAATGGCAATGCTCAGGCATGAACTAAACGACCAATGGAATATAAATGCATCTGTATCATACCAAAATTATGACCGCGATTATTATTCAACTGAACGGATACAGGCATTGACGAATGGAGATTGGTACAGACCATTGAACAGGGCTACCAACAGGGAGGATTACTATGTAGCACAAGCCAATCTTTCCGGTAAATTCAGAACGGGCGGGATTGACCACAACCTGCTGACCGGGATAGATGCCGACAGGTATTATGCCACGGCATACAGCTATAACCAATTCAAAACCTACGACACGATCAATATACTGGATCCCGGTAAATTCAAAGCGCGTACAGCCATCCCCGATGCAAGAGCAATTAGCATGGTGCAAACACCAATGCAGCGTTTTGGTGCTTACGTGCAGGATTTAATCTCCCTGTCTTCTCAATTAAAAGTATTGCTTGGTCTGCGCTGGTCGATCCAGGACGCGAAGCCGGCCAGCACCACCGACCTGATGACCAATACAATAACCATGGGTGCGGTTAAAACAGATAGAGCGTTCTCACCACGCGCCGGCATAGTTTATAAACCTGCTGCAAAAACCAGCCTGTTTGCTTCTTATGCTAATTCCTTTACTGTGAATAGCGGAACAGATGTTTATGGCAACGCACTAGCCCCATCTGTAATTGACCAGTATGAAATAGGGGCCAAAAATGATTTTCTGAAGGGGTTGATCACAGCCAATGCTACAGTTTATCGCATTGTTAATAACAACCTTGCACAAACTGCATTGTTCGCAGCAGATGGCCTGACCCCTAACAACAATACAAACCTCAAAGCGCTGACCGGGCAAACAACCAGTGACGGATTAGAGATAGATATAGTGAGCCATCCTGTAAAAGGCCTGGATATTTTAACTGGCTATGGCTATAATTTTATCCGTTACACACATACGCCGGATGCCAGGGGGAATTATGTGGAAGGGGAACGTCTGCAAAACAGTGTGGGAAGCACGGCTAATGCCAGTTTATTTTATCATGTGAATGGCTGGAAGTTTGGAGGATCATTCTTTTATACCGGACCGCGTACCGCAGGATTCAACAATACAAAAGGACAAACACAAAATTATAACAGGCTATTCGATGTAAACGGTTTTGCAACTGTAGATATCAGTACAGGGTATATGTATAAAAAAATATCCCTGCTGGTAAAAATTGCCAACCTTACTAATACATTGAATTATTACACCCATGAAAACTATAGCATTAATCCAATTGCACCAAGAAATATGGTAGCTACAATAGCTTACAGGTTCTGATAGCCGGTATAGCTATAAGAAGGCCGCCCCGGTTATTACGGGCGGGCGGCGTAATTTTTAAAGCCGGGATGTTAAAAATATTTTTAGATTACAATCTCTATCAAGATCATTAGATCTAATTG
>CAZDQB010000001.1:199772-278364 GCA_964507525.1 uncultured Sediminibacterium sp.
ACGAATGGGCGCAGGCCGATCCGCTGCCAGCCCTTCTTCGGCGAGAAGAATTCGCTCGACGGGTTGAGAAGATCGGGATCGAACTCCACGGCCTTATCGGACACGAAGTTATCCGCCTGTTCGCCGATGGTTTTACGCTTGAAGGGCACTGGATCCTTGTCGGCGAAGGAATAAACCGGGCGGCCTTCTTAATTTATAACTCCGGAATGTTACAAATATTTATAGATTTACAAGCGTGATTGCCTGCCATCCTGTACAGAGCCGTCGCTTCGTATAAAATCTATATTGCATTATGATACAAGTAATCGGAAGAGCCCTGGACATTATTGAATTGATTGCCAAAGAACCGGAAGAAGTGAAGACTTTGAGCGATATAGCTGATACCATCGGATTGAATCACGGCACCTGTGCCAATATCCTGAAAACACTGGTTAATAGGAATTATGTGGAGAAAGTAGGAGGTAAGAAAGGGTATAAATTAGGTATGATGGCCTTCCGGCTTGCCGGCAGAAAGGATTATAAAAATGACCTTGTAGAAGCCGCAAAGGAGGAGATGGCCAAGCTTACCAGGCAGTTTAACGAGAATACATTGTTGTCTGTCCTGAAAGAAAACAAGCGGCTCGCCATACTCCGCGTTAATAGCCATCACCAGTTACAGGTAGTAACACCCACAGAAAAAGACGCTTATAATTCCTCTACCGGCAGGTTGCTCGTAGCCATGTTGCCAGATGATGAACTGGAGGCTTTTATAAAGAAACACAGCTTACCCCCATCCCGCCCCGCCGGCAAAGCCGTTGCCGAAAAGAAGTTTTATGACGAAGTCAAAAAGATCAGAAAAGAAGGTTTTGCAACTTATTTGCCGGATGACCAGATACTGGGATTGGCAGTGCCGGTGTACCAGGAAAACAGGGTGGTGGCAAGTTTGAGTATGTACCTTCCGGCCTTCCGTTGTAACAATGTGCTGAAGAAACAAATGAAAGAATCCCTGATACGTTCTGCGCAAAAGATCAGCAATAAATTGAAAGGATAATTAACAAATCATTCCCCCTTGCTACCTTTTTTCAACCTTTTTTTGGTGTATTAACAAAAAAAATATAAGATTTATACTGCAAAAAGATATTTTATAATATAAAATACCTATTGCATGGACGTTTGCAGTGAATGTGTTATCTCAATTTTAAAACACAATAACATGGAAAAATTCAAAAGGAAATTCATTTGCCCAATTGCCCAATGTTGAAGTGAGCTATATTTGCGATGTGGAAGAAAACGCATTAGAGAAAGGGTTGGACATACATTGAATAAGGGAACCCAAAGTATAAAGCAACATTCGTAAAATAAAAATGAGCAGAAGAAACTTTATCAAGCAAACCGGCCTGCTGGCTGGTGGTATGTTATTACACCATGAAATGCTGCAGGCTTTTGCCGCAGTACCGGATACGGGAAGTATTAATATAGGCCTTATCGGCTGCGGCGACCGGGGCCGCGGGCTGATGACCGTTATGCAGGAGCTGCCGGAAAAATTTCAAATACGGGCCATATGTGATGTGCTCGATTTTCGCCTGGCGGAAGTACGAAAAGTAGAACCATCGGTGCAGCTGAAAGTGTATAAAGACTATAGGAAGCTGCTGGATGATCAGACAATCCAAGCAGTGGTCATAGCAGTGCCGCTGAACCTTCACTACCAGTTAGCCGCTGATGCCCTGGCTGCCGGGAAGCACGTGTACCTTGAAAAGACCATGACCTACAATATACCACAGGCAGCTTCGCTCGTAAAAACAGCAGCAGAACATGGAGGGCAAGTATTGCAGGTAGGCCACCAATACCGTTACACGCCATTGTATTACAAAGTGAAGGAGATGATCGAGAAAGGTTACCTGGGTAAAGTAACGCAGATCGATTGCCGTTGGGACAGGAACTGGAACTGGAAAAGACCAGTACCCGATCCTTCACTGGAAAGGCAGGTAAACTGGCGCATGTATAAAGAATATTCAGGTGGATTACCTGCCGAACTGTTATCACACCAGATTGACTTTATTAATTGGGCATTTAATACACACCCGGACCAGATCATGGGTACCGGCGGTATTGATAATTATAAAGACGGACGTGAAACCTATGACAACGTACAGGTACTGATGCGCTATTCCAAAGAAGGCATGATTGGAAATTTTGGCGCTACCTGTTCCAATGCAAGGGATGGTTACCTGTTTAAACTAAAAGGAAGCAAAGGCACTATTTCATTATTGGTGAATGAGGGGGTGTATTATCCCGAATCTGAAACGCGGAAAGAATTGCAGACAGTCGATGGGGTAACAGGCGCTACTAAGATCACCTGGAATAAAGATGGTGGTATACCGGTACTTACATCACCTACGAAGGACGGTACTTTTTATGCACTTACAGATTTTCATAAAGCCATCACAAAAAAAATAAAACCGGCCTCCAACGTTATTACGGGAGCAACCACGGCTGTCTGTGTGCATCTTTCCAATGATGCCATTTATAACAATACTATCAGGCACTGGGAGCCAGGCTATGATTTCCAGGCCTGATCTGCTGATCATTCAATGTATCGATTGAAAATTATACTGGCAACACTTACCTTTTTTGTTTTTACTGCCGGTACGCAAGTGCCGGCAGTAAAAACATTTCATATATCAGGCTATGCGCAGGGAACTACGTACCATATTACTTACTATGCCGTCACGGAATTTGTTACACAGGTACAGACAGACAGCATCCTGGGCAAAATAGACAGCTCCCTTTCCCTTTATAAGCCCTATTCACTGATCAGCCGGTTCAACCGTTCTGTCAATGGCCTGCTGATCGATCCGCATTTCAAAAAGGTGGTGGAAAAATCATTGGAGATCTGGCATCGGACGGACGGCCTGTTTGATATAACCGTGCAACCCCTTGTGGAAGCCTGGGGATTCAGCGCGAAGCAAATGCATGGATTGCCCACAGATGCGGAAATTAAGGCTTTGCTGCCTTGTATCGGATCGGAAAAAATTCACCTGAAGGGTAAGCTACTTACAAAGGACAAGCCCTGCGTGCGTATTGATGTCAATGGCATTGCACAGGGATACAGCGTGGATGTGGTGGCCGATTTTATGGAAACCAAAGGGATCAGGGACTATATTGTTGAAATAGGCGGGGAGCTTAGGGTAAAAGGGCACAGGCAGCCGGAACAAACAGTAATGATGATCGGTATTGAAGCGCCCGGCGAAAGTGAGTTTAATGAAATGCCTTACCAGCGCATCATGCAGGTTAGTCATGGGGCTGTTACTACATCAGGCAACTACCGGAAGTTTTATCAGAGCGGGGCTAAAAGAATTAGTCATCTCATTGATCCGCATACAGGATATTCTTTTCAGAATGAACTGATCAGTGTAACGGTCTGGGCCAAAGATGCGATTACCGCAGATGGATACGACAACGCTTTAATGGGCATGGGATTGCAAAAAGCCATACAGTTTACAGCACAGCAAAAAGACATGGAAGCGTATTTCATTTATCAAAAACCAAACGGCGCCATAGCCGATACGGCAACTGCAGGTTTTTATTCTTTTTTCAAAAAGGAATAAGCCCTGTTGATTTTTCAATGTTTCCAAATTGTTACCGCAATATTACCGGCATGTTACTATGCACAGTTTATCTACCTTTTAGGTAAACAAATTCACAATCATCCGACAATTTGGTGTGGAAACTGCTTGGTTCAATTGGTTTCATCTGACGGCTTCTGCTGAAAACTGTACAGCAAAAAAAACAGGGCAGGCAGGATAAAGATGCTGCCCAGCAGCAAGGCAAACGCCAATGCATTCATTGTTTTATCCTGTCCGTGTTGTTCTAACAAAGAGAGGAAGGAACCGTTCTTCAAAAGAATAATGTTAGGGAAATGCCGGAAAGTAGTGGCAAAGAGGATCATGGTTACCTGGAAGCCGGCCAGCATGCGTAAGCCATATTTAATTTTTTTTGCCAGGAGCAAATACCACAGGAGCAGGAGGGAGACAATGGCTGCAGTAATAGCAACAATGCCGGCCATATTCCCAAATATCCAATGTACAAGTGGTATCTTTTCAACCCAGGCCGCCAGGAATACCAATGCTCCGCAAAGCACTGCTGCGATGCTTGCTGTTTTCGATTTTGCTATAAAGCGTTCCCTGTCCTCATCATTGTCCGCTTCACCAATCAGGTAAACAGCAGCCAGGAAACTGCAGATCGCAACGGTAAAAAAACCTACGGCAATGCAAAACCAATTAAGCCAGCTGAAGATATAGGCATCTGTAAAATTGGTGGCAGCCGTATCTATTTTACCTGCTACCGTGCTGCCGGCAATAATACCTAAGAACAAGGGTGTGATGAAACTGGAATAAATAAAAATGCGGTTGTACACTTTCTGCATGCGGTCCCTCACCGCATCGTAGTGTCGGAATGTGAATGCAGTGCCCCTTGCGATGATGCCAAGCAACATGATAGCTAATGGAATGTGCAGGTAAGTAGACATGGTGGCATAGATAGCAGGAAAACCCACAAACAATATTACTACCGCAATGATCAGCCACATGTGATTGGCTTCCCAGATAGGGCCAATGGCTTTGTACATGGTTCTCCTGGTTTTGCTCCGGTTCTTTTTGGTGGTAAAGAGTTCCAAAATGCCAGCGCCAAAATCTGCACCGCCTAATAACAGGTACAATAAAATGGATGTCCACAGATAAGCGATAACAACATATAACATAACGTTAGTCATTATTAGCGGATGAATGTAATGGCACATCGTATAAAACAGGCACCATTTTAATCTGCCGGTACAACATGAAGATCACGATGCAGGCAAGTGATACATAGATGGCAGTAAAGAGATAAAAAGAATACACAATGCCGGGCATGGGCGTTGCAGCATCAATTGTTTTCATTACTCCATAGATGATCCACGGTTGCCTTCCCACTTCGGTTACTGTCCATCCTGCTTCCACTGCTACAAAACCGAGCGGGGTGGCAATTGCAAACAGTTGCAGCATCCACCTGCTGTCGCGCCATCGTTTGAACAGGCCTATGAAATATAATACAGCTATGGCAAGCATTAACATACCTATTCCTACCATGACCTGGAAAGCATAATGGGTAATGGCTACAGGAGGCTGCTGATCAGGCGGAATGCTGTCAAGCCCCTTTACCGCTGCGTGCACATCACCATGGGTCATAAAGCTGAGCAGTCCGGGTATCTTGATGGCATAGTCCACTTTTTTATTTTTTTCATCAGGGATACCGCCAATGATCAGTGAAGCAGCTTTTTCTGTTTGGAAATGGGCTTCCATAGCGGCCAGTTTGGCGGGTTGACGTTTTGCTACTTCTTTAGCAGAGATATCTCCGCTGATGGGTTGCAAAACAGCCGCAACGGTAGCAAACAGTGCAGCTATGCGAAACGCTTTACTATGGAAAGGTACATTCCTGCCCCTCAGTACCATGAGTGCATGAATACCGGCCACTGCGAAACCTGTTGCTGCAAAAGCTGCGATAGACATATGCAGCGATTGAGAGAACCAGGCCTTGTTAAACATTGCTTTCATGGGGTCTATATTCAGGTATTGACCATTGCTGTAATCAAACCCGGCGGGACTGTTCATCCATGCGTTCGCAGCAACTACTAAAATGCCGGAGACGAGCCCGCTGATACCCACAATCACACCAGTAAACCAATGAAACCATTTATTGAAATGGTCCCACCCATACAAAAAAAAACCCAGTGCAATGGCTTCAATAAAAAATGCAGTTCCTTCCAATGAAAACGGCATTCCAAAGATGGGGCCGGCATGCTTCATGAAATTGGGCCATAATAGTCCCAGCTCAAAAGAAAGCACCGTACCGGATACAGCCCCGGTAGCAAAAAAAATAGCAACTCCTTTGCTCCATGCCTTCGTGATATTTTTAAAGACCTCCCTGTTCGTTTTTAACCAGTAATAATGCGCCACAGCCATAAAAAAAGGCATCACCATGCCAATGCAGGAAAAGATAATGTGAAAGCCCAAAGAAAGCGCCATTTGCGAACGTGCAGCTACAAAATCATTCATATATGCAGTATTGAATTATGGTTACCAATAAGCGATCAATAAAAGCGTTATGCAAATGTAGACTTACATTGATCAGCAGTCAAAGAAATCTAAAGATCGGGTCAACATAGCATCAATGTCAGGTCAGGCCCACGTCAAAGAAATGTCGATGTGAAGTCGAATGAGCGAATAAAAAAAGCCGCTTCCACAAGGAAACGGCTCTAATGGGTATTTTCAAGGAATGTTTTTAAGAACCGGTTTTTTATTTGACTACAATAATTTGTTTTTTATATGCTTTGTTAGCGGTGTACATAACGCAGAAATAGGTTCCGGAAGGATGAGCGGCACAATTCCAGGAGAAACTGTTTTTCCCTTTACTAAGCAGGCCGTTGTATATTTCATTCACCTGCATGCCACTTGCATTGATGATCACAATTTTTGCCTGGCCGGTTTCTGCAGGCGAAACCCTGATATTAACGGTATGGGTAGCCGGATTTGGATAGGCAGCAAAATTTTCTGCTAACATTTCATCCATCACTTTAACCTGGCTAACAGGCACAACAGACAATGGCTGGTAATTGGCTCTCTTTACCCAAATGGTGTAACCCCTTGGCGGTGCCGGAAAGTAACCCCTGCCATCAGGATATACATATACAGTATCGGTTCCGTTGAGCGCATTGACCAATGTTGTACCGGCCCAGTTCTCATAACCGGCAGGAGAAACATCCACCCACAGACCTTTTGTATTGGTATCGTGATTGTTCAGTACAATAACAGCGCCGCTGTTTACACCGTTACCCTGGCGGCGCGCCACATATACATTGGAAACATCAGCGGCCGGATAAGGATTGCCGGTTTCGCTTAATACCGTTAGTGATCCGCCTAAATATGTTTTTCTTACTGCTATCAGTTTATTTATGTCATTTTGTAAAGAAGCCGGCGCCGTTGTACTAAAAGTAGAATCATTCGCATCTACTTGTTTTACGCCAAAATAGTGCGGATAAAAGATACAGGTCCTTGCCTGGTGTGTGAGCAGGTAGGCATAACCCATTTTATGGTCCTTGGTAACCCATTTGTCACGTTCTTTCCCGGTATCGTGGTTATCTAAAAAAGCAACCACTGAAGAATCAGGCAAGCTGTTACCGCTATTGTCCCGCACCATACCTGCATGGTTTAGCCATGACATGTTATAACCGGTGCCATTACCATTACACATATCAGAGAGGGAGCTCTTTAAGGGAAAATCAAACCCGGTTACCGTGGCGCCGCCAGTGGCGACTGTATTAACCCAGCTTTTGATCCGGTAAGCAGATCCCCAATACTCGCCAACAATGAACCGCTGTTTGCCATTCAGTAAAGGCAGGTTTTTTACCCAGTCTGAAACAAAGGCTTCCTGGAAGCCCCTTACAAAATCCAGCCTAAAGCCATCAAAGCCAACCTGGCCGGCCAGCCAGGAGCCCCAGTTCTTCAGGCGGGCCTTAACTGTATCGGCGTAGGTGTTAAAGTCATTTCCAAAAAACTTGGTGTTGGGAATTACTTCATCGGTTCCCGGGCCGCCTAACCAGTCGTTTGCATCAGAAGGATGAAAATGAGCATAGTTCCATGCATAATTGGGTTCGCCGATACCGGTATGTGTAACGTAAGAAATAGCAGTATTGGTATGCGCCTCAAGTGTAGTACCTGCGAGGTTAGTACCATTGTACCAGATATTTACCGGGTAATAACCATTGGTCTGGTCGGCCCATAACCAGGCCCAGGGCGAAGCCTGCTCCCTTTTGGCCGTCAGCTTGATCACAATGTCGTGCGTGGTTGTAACGGTTACTTTGTATTCATCAATATCTGTGCTGTAATCAGCATGGGCTCTCAATGTTTGTCCCGAACCGGGAAAGACATTGAATACACCGTTGCCATTATTGGGTTCAGATTCCCACAGGCCATTTTCAACGGTAGGGTCACCTGTCCAGTTGATGTTTACATCATAACCCCTTTCACCGACTACCGCGTTCCAGTTAAGGTTATAGCCTTTAATCTGGATATAATAATCGCCCGGTTGGGCATTGTGTATGACCCATTTGATCTCGTTGGTAGGATAAGCCACATTGGCACCATTATGTGCCTGGCCAAATGTGTACGCTTTTACAGCAGGATTGATCTCATCATTGCTGGTGTCTGAATAAACATGGTTTAAAACCACATCTGCATAGACATGGATGGCGGGCGACTGGTGCATAACAGATAACATATTGGTCAGCGCCTGCCTGCTGCCAAAACGTGTTTCTGTTGATCCTTTCTGGAAATAATTGCCGAGATCATAATGATCGTAGATACCATAACCCATATCTGTTACTCCCCAGTTGCCTTTAGCGGGACAGGGAACCCATAGGCCGGTAATACCGGCGTTCTTAAGAATGGTGGCTTTGCTGTTCAGGGTGTCCCACCAGCTGCCGTGGAGGGTACTGACATTGACCGGAACATTCCAGTAAAAAGCCTGCATCATGGCATCGTTTTGGGCTTTCAAACCAGTGGGGGAGAAGAGAGGGAACGACAGCATACAAAGCAGCGTTCGGAACAGCTGTTTTCGTAGAATTTGGCATTGCATTTTCGTAGATTTTAAGTGAATAACGGGAGGATTAAAAAATTATTCAATTAATTGATAATAATCGTATTCAGAAGCTAATGTGTAAAATGAACACATTAGTAAATATACCGTTTTATTAATGTTATGCAATTAAAATACGCTTAACCAGTTTGCTTCAATATGATTTGCTGAAAAGCCGTGAAAGATGCAACAGGTGATATCCCAGGAGTATTAAGCAAGGTCATCCTCTTCAAAATGGAACCATACTTTTTAGAACAGCGGCAGCACCTGTTATTAAAATCACATCCGTTGTGATTGCAACTGAATTCAATTATTTATTGAACCCGGCTCCGGCTCATATCGACAGCGGAAATTTTAAAATAATGGATATGAGAGATTTTGTACATGACGTCCGCATTAAGTTGGTATAGCCCTGATGCGATCTACTAAACATAAAGGATTACAATAGCCCTTTGGTTACTTCTGGCAGGGTAATTTAATAGGTGCCGCCAATTTAATTGACTACCTTTATTGACTTTCAGAAGATTTTCCTCTTGCTTCTTCTCCTTGTGCTTAATCCGTTTTTATAAGCAACTCCTGGCTGTTTTGCTGTATTCATTGTTTAGAAAAACAGAGTTTAAGGTTTATAGCTATGTACTTGTATTGGAGCAATAAGTAAATTATTGCCGATTTGTTTTTTAATTAATGATACACAAAAGCACCGTATGCCACTATCAGACCATCAATCAAAAATTCTTTTTATCAGCACTTTCCCTCCGGCGAAATGTGGAATAGCCAGTTTTACACAGGATTTGACGAATGCGATCAGCCCTGAAATAAAAGAAAATTTTTTAATCAATATTTGTGCGCTGGATAAGAAAGGCATGGCAGGGTTGTATGAATTCCCGGTAAGTATGGTAATGGATGGCCACCAGTTGGATTCCTGTATTGAAACGGCTGATATTATTAACAAGGATTCTGCTATTGAACTCGTTTGTATTGAGCATGAATTTGGCTTGTATGGCGGCGAATTGGGCGAGTATTTACTTGGATTTTTGGCACTCCTTGAAAAGCCTTTTATTATCCGATTTCATACGGTGTTACCTGCTCCTGATCCAAAAAGATTGAAGATTGTTCAGACAATAGGATTACTGGCGGATAAAGTAATTGTCATGACAAACCATTCTGCCAGGTTACTGGAAGCAGATTACCAGATTGATACAGAAAAGATTATCATTATACCACACGGGACACATACTAACAGTAACGTCAATCCTGACGAATTAAAATTGAAATACAATCTTGAGAACAAACTGGCACTGACTACATTCGGCTTATTAAGTCCTAATAAAGGGATTGAAAAAGGAATTATCGCCATGAAGCAGATCAGCATACGATTCCCACAGGCTATTTATATTGTTTTGGGTCAGACGCATCCTAATTTACTGCAGCAGGAAGGAGAGAAGTACCGGAATTACCTGCAACAAATAATTGATGATAATAACCTGCAGAAAAATGTACGGTTGGTGAATGAATATGTACCAACCAAAAAGCTGATGGAATACCTGGCACTGACAGATATATACCTGTTTACTTCCAAAGACCCAAACCAGGCAGTAAGCGGCACTTTTTTATATGCCATGAGTGCTGGTTGTCCTATTATCTCTAATTCATTTGTTATGGCAAAGGAGATGCTGGATGACAAAACAGGTATTATCATTGAAACCGGTAAAGAAAATGAATTAGCTGAGAATGCTATCCTGCTTTTACAAAATGATGTGTTAAGAAAACAGATGGGGAATAATGCTTTTTTTAAAACAAGAAATACCACCTGGAAAAAAGTGGCAGGAAAACATACAGGGTTATTCTGTGAAACCATGGGAAGACCTCTCTTTACTACTGAATTGTCTACTCATTTTATAAGCTAACTATTAAAATAGGTTTTATGGGAACAGAAAGTGTATTACATGCTGTAAAGCCAGCACTTTTTACTGCAACGCAATTGCCGGGTATGAATCTTCAGCATATCAGTAGTTTAACAGATCAAACGGGGATTATCCAGCATGCTGTATTTGCTATGCCTAACCGGAGAGAGGGTTATTGTATCGATGATAATTCACGGGCTTTGTTATTAGCTGTATGGGCCTGCAAGGATAAAAAAAATCAAACAGCCGCCCGTCTTCTTCCCATTTACCTGAGCTTTATTCATTACATGCAAACGGGGAATGGGTACTTTAGAAATTTTATGAGCTATACCAAAGTCAGCCTGGAAGAGCGTGGCTCAGAAGATTCATTCGGAAGAACCATGATGGCGTTGGGTTTTTTGATTAATGAGGGACCTACACACTTACTGGCTAAGACAGGCCAGGAAATATTTTCAAAAGCATACCCGCATGTTGACCAACTTGCTTCCTTACGCGGCATAGCCAATACTATTATTGGTATTTGCCAGTTTATTAAATACCATTTTCCGGATGACCTGAAAAGAGACATGGTGATCAATCTTTCTAATAAGATGGTCGGCATGTACAGTGACAACAAAAGAAACGACTGGTACTGGTTTGAACCGGTTCTTACTTATGACAATGCCATGCTGCCATTGGCTTTATTGAATGCATATGAAGTTACACAGGATGAAGCGTATTTGTCGATCGCTTTTGAGTCTATGCATTTTTTGGAATCAAAAGTATTTTATAACGGTATACTCAGACCAATAGGTAACCAGGGATGGCTTAAACGGGGCGGTACGGCTGCACAGTTTGATCAACAGGGCATTGATGTAATGGCAATGGTACTTTTTTATCAACAGGCTTTCAGGGTAATGCGTGAACAAAAATACCTGACCCGTATGTACAAAAGCTATCAATGGTTTCTGGGTGCCAATGACCTGAAGCTGTCTTTATACGACCCTTCCACCGGAGGGTGTGCAGATGGTTTGCATAGTGAAGGAATTAATTTGAACCAGGGTGCGGAAAGCACCTTAGCGTATTGGATATCACACGTTGTGGTAGTCTCAGCATTAGCAGAATGAAAGTGGCGATACTAACCGGCATTCATTATTTCATCCAGTAGCTCCTTCAGCGGAATAGTTGCAAAAGATGTGGCATGATCTGACACTGCATATGGGATCAATAGTTTGCCCTGGTGAATGATCGATCCGCAGGAATAGACCACGTTTGGAACATAACCATCTCTTTCATCTTCATTAGGCATCAGTAGCGGTTCTTTTAACCGTCCCAGTTCTTTAGCAGGATTATCTATATCAAACAAACTGGCTCCCAGGCAATATTTACGCATTGGGCCCACTCCATGCGTGATCACGAGCCATCCGCGTTCTGTTTCAACAGGAGAACCTCCGTTGCCGACCTGTACATATTCCCAGGGATATTTTGGTTGTTGTAATAATGTAGCAGTGTCCCACAGGTACAGATCATCGGAGAACATAATATAATTATTGATCCCGTCAATACGTGAGATCATGGCATATTGACCGTTGATCTTCCGGGGAAATAATGCAAGGTTTTTGTTGATAGCAGCTTTTCCATGAAGACGGGAGATTTTAAAGTGCAAAAAATTGCTGGTTTCAATTAAGTAAGGGAAAATAGAAGAGCCGTCATAAGCAGTATAAGTAGCGATATAGGTGAAGGATCCATCATCTCCGGTAAATTTTACAAACCTGGCATCCTCAATTCCGTTCTTCTCTGTAAAAGCTACGGGAAAAATAACACGTTCCGATACCATCGATTCAGGGGAGAAATGCAGTTCATAAGCTATTTTGTTATCACATTTTTGTAGCGTAACCAGGCCTTCGTTTAAAAAGCTGCTGGAAGGTTCAAAATGAATCATGGCACTTTTATCCAGTTTTCCCCGTTTAAATACCAAAGATGAAATATGGCCCTCGCCGGTAGCCCTAAAGCTCACGATCACATTTTTTTCGCCGGCAACTGTGTCTGACTGATCCGGGTCTTCAACAATGGAGGGATTAAACAGCGCAACAGCCTCAAGCGCATATTCCATGGTGAAATAGGATCCAAGCAACAGTTTTTTTTCTTCAGATATCGTAAGTTGTCCTTTCTCCGGTAACAAGTGCCTGATTAATTCAAAATGCTTTTCGAAAATCGCATGAATGCTCCGATAGCGAGCGGAAAATTCATTAAGAACTTTAAGCAACAAATTATTCGCCTCCTTATCCGACAGCTGCAATACTTTATTGACAAGTGCCCGGGAACGTTCATCGCCGGTATTAAAAAACCTGGGAATTACCTTCTTAAAATCCGGATTCACTCTTACCCTGGTTCTGTTAACGTGTAGTTTCATATAGTAATAAATAGTTCAAACAGGTGGGATGTGCGAAGAAAGATAGGCCTTTTGTTTGTATAGAGATCTTTTATCTGATCCTGTTACATAGATAGCAATATAGCTACATAATGACAGATAGCGCCTGCAAGCACAAATGTGTGCCATACTGCATGCGTATAGAGGTACTTATCCCATAGATAAAAACACACACCTATAGTATATATTCCGCCGCCTATACAAATGAAGACGACTACCTCAACAGGCAAATAATCGAAGAATCTTCGCCCACCTACTATCATTATCCATCCCATTAGCAGGTAAATAATGGTAGAAATGATCTCAAACCTCCCTGTAAAGAAGGTTTTAAAAAAGATGCCTAAAATGGTGAGCCCCCATAATACTGATAACAATGTAATGCCAAAGGTATTATTCATAAATACCAGCAGAAAAGGTGTATAGGTTCCGGCAATGAAAAAATAAATGCTGATATGGTCAAGAATTTTAAAAAGCTTTCTGATCGCCGGCTCCTGTGCAATATGAAAAATAGTAGAACAGGTGAATAGCATTAGAAAACAGAACCCGTAAATACCTGCTCCTACAATGCCGGGGGTATTGCCGTGGGCGGTGGCAGTGGCGGTTAAGACGGGAAGCCCGCTTACACCGAAAAGGATACCGATGCCATGTATAAAACTGTTGACGATTTCCTGCTTTCGGGTGTATGTTTCCATAATGTAATGGTTTGCTCGGCAGTATTGCAATATAATAAAAATTCCTCTTTTACAGCAGCCATTCGTTTTTTCGTTTCAATTATAATCAATTATCCGCTATTCAAAAGAAATGTAAAATAAGGTGTAAGGTTTTATGCCTGGCCCCGTCTTCCGGAAGGAAAACATCAATAACAGTTTAAATTTCCACAACAATGAAGCGGGTATTTTTTGTCGTGCTCCTAACTGTCTTTGCAGTAAATTTTTCACCTCTAAGGGCTCAGACAGAGCAACGTAAAAAACAATTTAATCTCTCCAGATCAGGCATTGCCATTAATGGGTATGACCCTGTCGCTTATTTCACAACAGGCAAAGCTGTTGCGGGAAAAAAGGACCTGGCCGTTTCTTCTGATGGTATTACCTACTATTTCTCATCCACTCAAAACCTTGCCCTGTTTAAGGGTAACCCATCAAAGTACGAGCCGCAATATGGTGGTTGGTGCGCTTATGCAATGGGTGCCAAAGGAGAAAAAGTGGAAATAGATCCTGAAACATTTAAAGTATTGGATGGTAAGCTGTATTTATTCTACAACAAGTTTTTTAATAATACCCTTAAATCCTGGAATAAAGATGAAGTCGATTTGAAAAAAAGGGCAGATGCTAATTGGGAAAAAACATACCATTGATACGACCTGACTATTTCATTCAATCAAATATTTGTCTATGAGCAAATGGTTTCTTCTTTTAATTGTTGGTACACTGAATGTAATCACACAGGAAAGTGCTTTCGGGCAAGGATGCAGTGATGCCGGTTTCTGTACAATAGGCAACCTTGGGCAACACCCGCGGGACACACTTAGTCGTCATAGACAGAAGATCACTGTAATGCTACCGGCAGGTGTAGGTGATGAAGCCGTTTTCGTTTTTGCACCTGGATTGCAATACGACAATCAGTTGTCAAAACAATGGGTCATTCAGGCCAAAATCACTGCTAATTATGCATCTGGCAACCTGGGCGCTATAGCAGGCCCGGGCGATATGTATTTTTCAGGAACCTATGTATTTACTCCGGTTAAAAAATGGAAAATATCAGGGACGATCGGAACAAAAGTTCCGTTGAATCAAAGTAATTTGAAAATTGGCAGCAAGTCATTGCCTATGCAATACCAAAGCTCGTTGGGAACAATTGACCTGATAACAGGCGTCTCACTGGTAAATAACAACTGGCAGTTTTCAGCAGGCTGGCAGCAGCCGCTATCCGGCAGAAACAGAAATAATTTTCTGCCGGTTTATTGGAATACAACAGAAGCATACAAATATTCACCCAGCAATGATTTTGACCGTAAGGGAGATGTTTTATTGAGATCGGCTTATTTAATGCAAACAAATAAAAGGCTAAGCTTTAACCTGGGTCTGTTGGGCATTTATCATTTGGCAGAAGATACTTATGTAGATGCAAATACCAGTAGTAAACCAATTGCGATAAAAGGATCACAGGGGCTTACCCTAAATGCAACAATAGCTGGTTGGTGGAAGATAAATGGAAAGGTGAATATCGGGCTCACAGGAGGAGTTCCTTTGATTGTCCGCGAGGTGAGACCAGATGGGCTTACCAGAAGTTTTGTGTTGGCACCTGAAGTCATTTTTAATTTTTAAACACTATTCAGATGAAACTGCTTTCTCTGCTGCTGATTTCGATGGTGATAATGATATCCTGCACAAAAGAAACGTTGGCACCCGTCACAAGGATTAATGAAACAATAGATACGTCGGCCATGCTGAAATATTCAGGGAACTTTATGAATGGACCCTACGGAATGATTGCAGGTAAGGGGCAGGTGTACAGAAAAAATGATGGAAGCTATGTAGTTATATTAAATAATTTCAATACTGACAACGGCCCTGATCTCTATGTTTATTTATCAAAGGAAATAATGCCGGTAAACTTTATTGATCTTGGGAAACTGAAATCAACGAACGGCAACCAGACATACGATCTGCAAGGCATGATCAATTTTAGTGAATATAAATATATCTGTATACACTGTAAACAGTACAACCATTTATTTGGTTATGCGCCATTACAATAATTCCATATACCCAAACGCTGAAACTAATTAAGTATGAAAAAAATAGTATTCTCCATTGTAATTACCTTTTTTGCAATTTCCAGTATAAACGCCCAGGCCGGTGAAGTATTTACAAGTTCCGGGAAGGCAATCAAAGGATTTGATGTAGTGGCGTTTTATAAAGATGGGAGGCCTTCTAAGGGGAGCGACAGTTTGTCCTGGCAATGGAAAGAGGCAACCTGGCTTTTTTCAAGTCAGGCGAATCTGGACAGTTTTAAGGTTTCTCCGGAAAGATATGCCCCACAATATGGAGGATATTGTGCTTACGGTACAGCAGAAGGGCATAAAGCACCTACTGAGACCGATACCTGGACAATCATAAATGGGAAACTTTATTTCAACTACAATAAAAAAGTGAAGGAAATGTGGAGCAAAAAGCAAGGCGAGTTGATCAAACAGGCTGATCAGCAATGGCCGTCTGTCAAAAACGCGCAATAATAACCCTGAATAATATTGATTTCCGGTCGGGCCGGCTTATTTTAGAGGAACAGAAACTGAAGATAGCCCTGATTTATGGATTCAACTAAGAACCAGCACGATGCTACCCGGTGGGTAAATGAATATTCTGATATTCTCTACGGATATGCAGTAAAAAGAGTAAAAGACATACATACGGCTAAAGACATGGTACAGGAGACTTTTCTGGCTGCATGGCGGAATATTGACACTTATAAAGGTGATGCCTCGGTTAAGAGCTGGTTGTTTGTCATCCTGAAGAGTAAGATTATTGATCATTACCGGAAAACGTCTACCAGGCTTACCGATGAATTGGTTACCAGGGAAGCCGAAAGCGATGTGTACTTTGATGCTGCAGACCATTGGGCCAAAGAAGCTTATCCCAATGATTGGGGAATCAATCGGAACAATGGTGTTGAAGTAAAAGAATTTTATACCATACTTGACAAGTGCAAACGAAAGCTGAAAGAAATCCAGAATTCTGTTTTCACGATGAAATACCTGGATGGCCTGGAAAGCGAAGAAATCTGTAAACTATTAAACCTGTCATCTTCTAATTACTGGGTACTTATTCACAGGGCAAAGGTTCAATTGAGAGCCTGCCTTGAAACGAATTGGCTTCTGCGTTAAATTTCTATATATGAAACTAAGAATTACATGCAGGCAGGCAATAGATTTCATTTCCAAAAGAGAAGAAGGCAAGCTTTCATTACTGCAACACGTTCAACTCTGGTTGCACATGGGTATATGCGGCCTTTGCAAGTTATTTGCCAAACAGAATAAGATAATCATCTCCGCTCTTTCGAAATTCGAAAAAGAATCTGAGCATCATTTAACCGCGGAAGAAAAAAAAGATATTGTCAATGCCATCAAAGATGCTACGGGGAAATAACTAAGCTGCCAAAGCTGGTCCTCTATTTATCAATGCAAAATAATACCAGGAAAAGTGTAAGGAACCCGGAATGGGTGCGTCTTCCTGTCCAAAGACTTTTATGACTTCCAAACGACGGTCCATTCTGTTCTGGATACTAAGATTACTGGTAGCCCTGATCTTATTGCAAACCCTGTTCTTCAAATTTACAGGAGCAGCGGAATCAGTATATATCTTTTCTACGCTGGGCATGGAACCCTGGGGAAGGATTGGTACCGGCATTATTGAATTGATAGCATCTGTTTTGATTTTAATCCCCCAGACAACAGGCATCGGTGCATTGACGGGTTTAGGCGTCATGAGCGGTGCCCTGTTTTTTCACCTGACCAGGCTTGGAATAGTAGTGATGGATGATGGGGGGCAGTTATTTATTTATGCGTTGGTCACTTTTATTTCCTGTGCCCTGCTTGCCTTCTCACACAGGAAGCAACTGGTTGCTTTATTCCCTAAAAGAATAAAATATTGAACATGCAACTAGTGAAGCAAGCGCAAAGCCTTTTCCATCAGTTGGAATACGCTTTGGAAGTATTAAGCCCGGGGCAATATACACAACCAAGCAACCTGCTGTTTAAAGCTTCTGTTGGGCAGCATACCAGGCATATCATTGAATTATTCCTGGAGTTAAATAAGGGCTATGTCTCCGGAACAGTAAATTATGAAAATAGAAAAAGGGACCACAGGATTGAAACCGACCAGATTTTTGCGATTGGTAAACTGAAAGATATCCTTGTTGACCTGGATAAGGCTGACAGATCATTATTATTAGAAACAGCGTATGAAGTAAATAGCGTAGCGGTAATAGTTATAGCAACCAATTATTACCGTGAAGTGATTTATAACCTGGAACATACAGTACACCACATGGCTCTGATCAGGGTAGGTGTAAATGAAGTTTCAGGTATCATTCTGCCTGCTGAATTTGGAGTAGCCTCATCCACTTTAAAATTCAGAAAGGCATGTGCACAGTAACATTTATACCTGTAGGGGACCGGTATTACCTCAGTTCGAATCGTGATGAACACCACACAAGACGCAAAGCCGGCTATCCCCATAAATACCGGTTTGACAATACTGACATACTTTTTCCGAAGGACCCGGATGCCGGTGGTACATGGATCGCAGCCAGAAATAATGGAGATACGGCAGTGTTGTTGAACGGTGCTTTCAAAAAACATATCCCCAAGCCCCCTTACCGGAAGAGCCGGGGGTTGGTTTTGCTGGCGCTGATTGAAGCTATAAACCCGGTCATTTATTTTTCGGAGATCGATTTAGAGCACATAGAGCCATTTACAGTGATTTTTTTTATACAAGGAGAATTGTACGAATGCCGGTGGGATGGCAGAAATAAATACAAAATCGCATTACCTGTTACCTGTCCGCATATATGGTCATCAGCTACCTTATACAGCGAAAAAACTGTTGCGATAAGAGAACGGTGGTTTAATGAGTGGATCAGCCAGCATAGCTTCCCGACACAAAAAGAGGTGATCGATTTTCACAGATTTACCGGAGACGGTGATGCAGGGAATGACCTGACCATGAACCGGGATGGGAAAATACTTACAGTGAGCATTACTTCAGTAGAACTCTCCCCATCAGGTGCCAGAATGTGCTACTTAGATTTAGCTGATAATAAAACGGTTGAAGAATACCTGACAATCAATGAAAAATCTAATCAACAAATAGCCAGTTATGTATAATCGATCATTTATAGCCAGGCGGATGTTTATAAAAATCTTTAATTGGGAATACTGGCCCTTTCATTTGGTCTACGGTTCCATTTATGTTTATTGGCTTTGGCTTTGCCTGAAAGCACGTTCTTTTTTCTTTTTCAATACAGCCAACCCCTTAATTAAAAATGGCGGGTTCTTAATGGAGAGTAAAAAGGGAATTTACGATTTACTGCCCGCTGCCTATTATCCAGCAACTATTTTATGTAAACCGGCCACCAGTTATGGCACTATTACAAAGGAATTAGCAATAAAAAACTTATCGCTGCCTTTAATCGCAAAGCCTGATATCGGTATGCGCGGCCTACAGGTGAAACTGCTGGAAACTGAGCATGATATCAGGCAATATCTTGAAAGCAGCAAAGTGGATTTTCTTTTACAGGAGTATATTGCTTACGAGCAAGAGGTTGGTATCTTTTATTACAGGTTTCCTGGTAGTGCCACCGGGCATATTTCAGGTATCGTTGGGAAAGAGTTCCTGACAGTCATAGGTGATGGCTGGTCTACCATTGAAGAATTGCTGGTGCGGAATGACAGGTTCCTCCTGCAATTGCCTTTGCTTCGGACTATACATGGGAAAGTATTGCAGCAAGTGCTTAATAAAGGTGAGGTTCATACATTAGTGCCATATGGTAATCACAGCAGAGGGGCTAAATTCATTGACCTGACACATCTGATTACAGAACAATTACTGCAGACGATCAATAGAGTATGCACACAAATACCGGAATTTTATTTTGGCAGGCTGGATATAAAATACAATACCTGGGATGAATTTTGCAAAGGTGAAGATTTTTGTATCATAGAAATAAATGGCGCAGGCAGCGAGCCTACACATATGTATGATCCCTCACATAACCTTTTGTATGCATGGAAAGAAATAATACGCCATTGGAGATTATTATACGAAATAAGTATGCTTAATAAAAAGGCAAAGGGGTTGTCGTACCTGACCATCGAAGAGGGGATGAGGATGCTGAAGGATAATAAAAGACAATTGCAATTAATCTCTTGCTGATAAAATTATAGTATGACAAGAGAGATCAAAATATTTGCCTGGGGGTTTGCTATCAGTTTCTCAGGATCGTTGCCACTGGGCACACTCAATGTAAGCGTCACAAATCTTGCTGTTAACAATGGCTTATTGGCAGCTTTCGAATTTGCACTCGCAGCCATTTTTGTAGAAGTTGTGATGGTAAGGATTGCATTAGCAGTGATGAATCAATTAGAGAAACTGACACTCTTTTTCCGGCTGTTTAACTGGTTATCTTTCCTGTTAGTGCTCTCATTGGGTATAGCTAGCCTGGTAGCAGCATTTGAGATGAAAAAATTTCAAGCCAGCATACCCCTTACACAGCATCACCCATTTCTGGCAGGTTTCTGTTTGAGCTTGTTAAACCCTTTGCATCTGCCTTTTTGGATGGGCTGGTCAGCAGCTTTAAAGGCGAAAAATGTGTTAACGCCGAGTAAAAAGAGTTACAATGTTTATGTCACAGCCATTGGCTTAGGTACTTTCTTTGCCTTTGAAATGTATGCTTTTGCCGGCCGGCTTGTTATAAACATACTGAAAGAACAGCAACAGGTATTAAACTGGATAGTAGGTGCAACGCTTTTAATAACAGCCTTGCTGCAGTTTGATATGCTGGTGAAGAAAAAACGGACTTTTTTCCAGATTAAGCGTTAAAAAAATAACTGCAGCCTTCTAAGCTTTATACTTTCACAAGTAACCCGGCAACGATAGCAATCTCAATGCTTAGTAAAGTGCCAATGACCAGGTACTCTGTTTTTACTTCCTGTCTGTCTTTTTCATTATACCGGATGATGCCTTTAGCGATAACCAGCAGGCCCTGCTTCCTTCCCCCATTCGAGAGAATAGTAAATTCTTTCGCCACTCCTTGAAGGTCTTGGCATGATGTAAATGTCCATAAAATGGAGATTTGTAAGACCAAAAAGTGTGTGCCAGAAATACCTGTTTTGTGTGCCAATAGCGTGCCAAAAACAGGGGAAATAAGGGGAAAAAACGGGCACGTACTTGGCACACATGGTATAAAAAAACCTCATAAATAATTGAAAATCAATTTTTTATGAGGTTGTATTGAGTGCCCAGAACAGGAATCGAACCTGCACTACCTTGCGATAACCAGATTTTGAGTCTAGCGCGTCTACCAATTCCGCCATCTGGGCTTTGGAAGCGGGCTGCAATATTACGCTATCACTTCATTCCGACCAAAATCCGGTTCAGGTATTTTTTGCGGTAATAGTACTCTTTTACTTGCAACAACTCTTCTTTGGTAGTAATACCTTCCTGATAATTTGTAATAATCGTTTTAACAGGTTCATAAATCTCTTGTTTAAATTGTTCAACCGACAACTGCACGCGCCCTGCTGCCGAAGGGTCGCCGCCGGCATCCATTAGTTGCTCGTTCAAATCCATCATTTCCATGAGAAAATCAGGAGATAACTGGTATTTTTCTTCTTCTTCCAGTAAACCCTTTTGCTGTAATACGTATTTAATGGTCTCGTCGGGTTGCTGAAAGGTTCGGAAAGCTGTGTTTACTATGGACGACAATTCCAATGACTTTGCCTGCTCTGCCTCCGTAGCCTGGGCAAACATATCGGGATGGTATTGCTTTTGTAAAGCGAAATACTTAGCTGATAAATTGCTTTTATTAACCTCCAAACTTACCGGGATATCAAATAGTTCGAAATAATCCATATCACTTATCTTGCTTACAAATGTAAACCAATGCTTGTCATCGGACTTATTAGAGAGGGAAAAGTTCCGGCTGATAACCGGGTTGCACTTACACCCGGTCAGTGCAAATGGCTGGAGAAACATTTTCCTGATATGCACATCCTGGTACAGCAATCCCCCAATCGTTGTTTCAGCGATGATGAATATGAACAGGCTGGTATCGCAGTAACGGAAGACCTGTCGCCCTGCGACCTACTGCTGGGGATCAAGGAGGTCCCTGTCAACATGCTGCTGGAAGGCAAAAAGTATCTGTTTTTCTCACATACAAAGAAAAAGCAGGCATATAACCAGTCGCTGATGCATGCCATGATGGATAAACGCATTACCCTGATTGATTACGAATGCCTGGAACACAAGGATGGCCAGCGGATCATTGGCTTTGGTTTTTTTGCGGGGATAGTAGGCGCTCATAATGGTATTATGGCTTATGGTAACCGGACCGGCGCTTACCAGTTGGGCAGGGTATCGGCTGTGAAAGATTACCGCGAGCTAATCCATACTTATTTCGGACTTAAACTACCCAATATAAAGATTGCAGTCACGGGCAGTGGCCGAGTAGCACACGGTATTCTGGAGGTCATGAACCTGATGGACATACAGGAGGCGGAACCCGATGAATACCTGCATCGCGGATTTGATTATCCTGTTTATGTGCACCTGAAAGGGAACGACTTATACCGCAATCGTACAACAGGTAAATACGACCGCAATGATTTTCATGCACACCCCAATTGGTATGATTGCGTTTTTAAACAATACGCTACAGAGACTGATATCCTGATGAATGGTATTTACTGGGATAAGGATATTCCCAGGCTGTTTATGCCGGACGATCTGAAGCATCAGGATTTCCGCATCAGGACTATCGCTGATATTAGTGATGATAAGCAGGGCAGTGTTCCCTGCAATCTCGGTGATGCTACCATTGCCGATCCTGTTTATGGGGTGAACAGGCTGACCGGCGAAAAAACGACGCCTTATATCGATGGCAGTATTGATGTGATGGCCGTAGGCAACCTTCCCAACGAACTACCTCGCGATGCAAGTAAATATTTTGGCGAGCAACTGATCAAATATGTATTGGAAGATATCAGGAAGGGAGGAAGCAAGACCATTGACGGGGCAATGATATTAAAAGATGGAAAACTGACAGCGCCCTTTCAATATTTGAGCAATTACGCCATGCATTAAGTGAGATAGAGATAATAGTCTTTGAGCAATTGGCTGAAACTGTTTGTATACAACCCGTTTTCACGGATAACAATGCCTGATTGCATTGGCGGTACTTCGTTTTTGCCGAACAGGAACATAGACCTGAAACAATTGTGTTGCGGCGTTTGTTTTACAGCCATCGCATGGTGGAGGTAATATCCTTTTTTCAATGCCATTGTTTTAAATGCTTCATTCCGGTGAAATGGCAACAGGATGGCAAGGTATCCGTTGGGCAACAGCAGCCTGTCCACAGCTAAAAGCAATTCATCCAGTTTCAGTTCATTGCTGTGCAGCGCGAGGTTTCTTTTGTGGTCATCACTTTTCAGGTCATGTTCAAAAAAAGGCGGATTGGAAAGGATAAGATCGTAGGGCAGATTGCCGGGCTGGCTGAATGCCTGGACTGGGGAGTGGTATACCCTTAGCCTGCTTTTCCAGGGTGATGCTGCAAAGTTTTCACCGGCCTGTTTAGCTGCGGCTTCATCTATTTCAATGGCATCGATCATTGCGTTTGATTGCTGGGCAAGCATCAGGCTTAATAAACCGGTACCTGTGCCTATGTCCAATGCCCTGTCAACTGTTACCGCATCACTGCTAACTTTCTCAGCAACCCACGCACCAAACAAACAGGCATCTGTACACACTTTCATAGCACAATGCTCCTGGTGGACGGTGAACTGCTTGAATTGAAAATAAGTGTTCGGCATGAAGAGCTAATACAATGAATAAAAAAAGCTGCATTCAGGAATGCAGCTTTTTAAAAAACAAATATCACTTACTTGTCAGCGGTCAGGCTTGCCACCAGGTATTCCTGGTTCAGGCGGGCAATATTGCTGAGAGAAATTTCTTTAGGGCAGGTAGCTTCACAGGCACCGGTGTTGGTACAGGAGCCAAAACCCTCTTTGTCCATTTGAGCCACCATATTCAGCACACGGCTCTTGCGCTCGGGCTCACCTTGAGGTAATTGTGCCAGGTGCACTACTTTAGCACTGAGGAATAACATGGCTGAACTGTTCTTACAGGCTGCCACACAGGCACCGCAACCAATACACATGGCTGCAGCAAACGAAGCGTCTGCTTTGTCTTTTGCAATAGGTAAAGCGTTACCATCTACGGCATTACCGGTGTTCACACTTACATAACCACCTGCCTGGATAATACGGTCAAAGGCACTGCGGTCTACCATCAGGTCTTTGATCACCGGGAAAGCACCAGCCCTCCAGGGTTCTACCACAATCGTATCTCCATCTTTGAACGCACGCATGTGTAACTGGCAGGTGGTATTTGCCTGCCAGGGGCCATGAGGCTTGCCATTAATATACATGGAGCAGGTACCGCAGATGCCTTCGCGGCAGTCGTGGTCAAATGCTATAGGCTCTTCTCCGTCTCTGATCAACTGCTCGTTTAACACATCAAACATCTCCAGGAAACTCATCTCAGATGAAATGTTCTCCACCCTGTACAGTTTGAACGATCCTTTTGTGTGACTGTTTTTTTGTCTCCAAACCTTTAAGTTCAGATTCATCGTATAGTGCTGCATGTTGTCAGATTATTTATAGTTACGTTGAGTTGGTTTGATGACTTGATAATTGAGCGTTTCCTTGTGCAAGTCCCAATTATGGTCTCCCTTGTATTCCCATGCCGATACAAACATATAATTGGCATCATCGCGTAAAGCTTCTCCCTCCTCTGTCTGGTATTCTTCACGGAAATGCCCGCCGCAGCTTTCATTGCGGTTCAATGCATCTTTACACATCAGTTCGCCCAGTTCAATAAAGTCAGCCACCCGGTTGGCTTTATCTAATTCGGGATTCATCTCCAACACATCGCCCGGTATTTTTACATCTTTCCAGAATTCTTTTTTCAATGCCTGTATTTCAGCAATAGCTTCTTCTAATCCCTGTTTGCTGCGTGCCATGCCGCATTTTTCCCACATGATCTTACCTAAGCGTTTATGGAAGCTTTCTACAGATTTGGTACCATTGATATTCATCAGCTGGTGTATCCTGTCTGATACTTCTTTCTCTGCGGCTTCAAACGCAGGGTGATCGGTTGACACTGCTTTGCTGTAGATCTCATCAGCCAAGTAATTGCCAATGGTGTATGGGATCACAAAATAGCCATCTGCCAGGCCCTGCATCAGTGCGGAAGCGCCGAGACGGTTAGCACCGTGGTCGCTGAAATTGGCTTCACCCAATGCATATAATCCCGGTACGGTGGTTTGTAATTCATAATCAACCCATAAACCGCCCATGGTATAGTGTACGGCAGGATAGATGCGCATGGGAACTTCATACGGGTTTTCACCTGTGATCTTCTCGTACATATCAAACAGGTTGCCGTATTTCTCTTTCACTACTTCTTTACCCATGGCAATGATATGACCAAGGCCGGCATGGTCATCGCCGTGTTTGTTCGCTTCAATGCGGCCATAGCGTTCAATGGCAGCGGCAAAATCGAGGTAAACAGCCTGCTTTGACGAACCAACACCATATCCTTCATCGCATCTTTCCTTAGCTGCCCTTGAAGCCACGTCGCGTGGTACCAGGTTACCGAAGGCAGGGTAACGCCGCTCTAAATAATAATCTCTTTCCTCTTCAGGTATATCACTTGCTTTGCGGCTATCGCCTTTCTTTTTCGGCACCCAGATACGGCCATCATTACGCAGTGATTCTGACATAAGGGTCAGCTTCGACTGGTGGTCGCCACTCACTGGGATACAGGTAGGGTGGATCTGTGTAAAACAAGGATTGCCGAAAAAAGCTCCTTTTTTATGTGCTTTCCATGCAGCAGTCACATTACTGCCCATGGCATTGGTAGATAAATAAAATACATTGCCATAACCACCGGAACACAGCAATACAGCGTGACCGAAATGCCTTTCGAGCTTGCCACTTACTAAGTCACGTGCAATGATACCGCGGGCCTTGCCATCGATCTTTACGATCTCGAGCATTTCATGGCGACTGAACATCTTCACATTACCCAGGGCTACCTGTCTTTCCAAAGCCTGGTAAGCGCCAATCAATAATTGCTGACCGGTTTGACCGGCGGCATAAAAAGTACGTTGCACCTGTGTGCCACCAAAAGAACGGTTACTCAGTAAGCCGCCATATTCACGGGCAAAAGGAACGCCCTGTGCCACGCACTGGTCAATGATATTACCACTTACTTCAGAGAGGCGGTGTACATTGGCTTCGCGGGCGCGGTAATCGCCACCCTTGATGGTATCATAGAATAAACGAAATACGCTGTCGCCATCATTCTGGTAGTTCTTGGCAGCGTTAATACCACCCTGTGCTGCGATAGAGTGTGCACGACGGGGAGAATCCTGGAAGCAGAATGCTTTCACTTTATAGCCCATCTCACCTAAGGATGCTGCTGCGGAAGCGCCAGCCAGTCCCGTACCAATAACAATTACCTCCAGCTTACGTTTGTTGGCCGGGTTCACTAATTTACAATGTCCCTTGTAATCGTTCCATTTGTCACCTAAAGTTCCCGCAGGTATTTTCGCATTCAACATATGTCGCAATGTTTATGATGATTTAGTATGATTCAATCGCCAGCAGCTGATCGCGCTCGCGCTTCAGGTTTATATCCATCCAAGGTAAATGCTCACCGGCATCATTGCAAAAGCCAGTGGTACAATGATCGCAAATCCGTAACCAAAGCTGGTGATCATGGCATTGTAACGTTTGTTGTGAACGCCCAGTGTCCTGAATGCACTCTGGAACCCGTGTGCCAGGTGATAGGCCAGAGAGCCGCATGCCAGTATATATAATATTACAATCAGCGGGTTTTCGAATACAGTTTTCATTTCGAGAAACAGGTCATGGTATTCTTTACCACCATATTCAACGGTAGCCAATGGATGGATGCTGGCGAAACCGCCAAGGCGGCTGGGCGTCCAGAAATGGTAGATGTGCATGATCAGGAACAACAGGATCAGCGTGCCTAATATGCCCATACTGCGGCTGTACCACTTACTGCCCTGGGCATAATTAACGGCATAACCTACCGGTCTTTTCTTTTTATTTTCAATGGTCAGCAGGTAACCTTGTATGATATGCAGGAAGAAACCAAGAAACAAGCCAATTTCCAACACGCGCGGCACTACATTACTTCCCATAAAATGAGCGGCTTTGTTGAACATTTCACCGTTATCGGCGGCCCAGATACAGGCATTCAGGCTTACGTGAACAATCAGGAAAAGAATGAGGAAAATGCCGGTGAAACCCATCACCAGTTTCTTTCCGACGGATGAAATGAAGACTTGCTTCCAGGTCATAATGCTAGTTTGTGTTTGAAGTAATCCCTGCAAAAGTAACACAGGATGCCTTGCTATGCCAAAACTTTTTTACCTCTTCATGACATTTTACCTGCGTATTTTCTTTTGTTTTTCTGCGCTTTATGTTATATGTTTCACCGTTTACATAAAATTAGCTTTAGGAACAGTGATCCTTATTACATTTGAAATATGTTTAAATTGTTAAGCATCTTATGGAACAGCTTCCGGATGGCATTGCAGGAATTGCGGGTCAATAAATTGCGTACCTTTCTTTCGCTGTTTGGTATTACCATTGGTATCTTCTGTATCATTGGGGTGCTTGCTACGGTTGACAGCTTAGAACGTAAAGTGCAGACCGATATTAAATCTTTTGGCAGCAACACCATCTACATAGACAAGTGGAATTACCAGGGCGGAGATGATGGAACTTACCCCTGGTGGAAATACATCAAACGGCCGCAGATGAAAGTTGAAGAGATGCGATTTATTAAAGTCAAGAGCCAGCTCGCTGCCAATACCGCCATTTTTGTTTCTGGTAATGTTAACCTGAGTTATAAAGACAATATTCTGAACGGGGTCAATATTTATGGGGCATCGGAAGAGTTCAGTAATATTCAAACAATCGATATTATATATGGCCGTTACCTGAATGAGTCTGAATTCCTTCGGGGAACACCAATAGCTGTGATCGGTTATACGGCTGCCGACGAATTATTCGGCGACCCTGAGAAAGCCGTAGGTAACCAGGTCTCTTATAATGGAAAAAGGGTCACAATCATTGGGGTAATCAAAAAACAGGGAAAAAGTATTGTAGGCGGCTTTGATTATGACGAATCGATGATCGTCACGTACCGTTACTTTTCAAATGTTTACAAGCCCGATTACAGCAATCCCTTCATCATGGTACAGGGTAAGAACAATGTACCTTCCAAAGCACTGGCAGATGAACTGACGGGAGTAATGCGGCAGTTACGCAGGTTGAGCCCAACCGATGAAGATAATTTTACTTGCAATGATGTGGCTACTTTCAGTGAACAGGTAAAAGGTTTTTTTGGGAAAGTAAGTGCCGGCGGATGGGCCATTGCGGGACTGAGCCTGATTGTAGGGGCTTTTGGTGTAGCGAATATCATGTTTGTGACCGTGCGTGAAAGAACCAGCCAGATCGGATTGAAAAAAGCCATTGGCGCCAAAAGCCGCACCATACTTACCGAGTTTCTCTTAGAAAGCGCTTTCCTGTGCATTATTGGCGGATTGATAGGATTGGGGTTGGTATGGGTATTGGCTTTGGTCTTAAGCAGTGTGCTTCCTTTTCCGATCTATATTGCTCCTAATATCGTCATCCTTGCTTTAAGTATTTGTATTGTCCTCGGCATTATTTCAGGTATCATTCCGGCTTCTATTGCAGCAAGAATGGATCCGGTGGTGGCAATCAGAACGAAATAGTTTGTGGGTTGTTGTTATCTGTTAAACTGTAATTTTGCACCTTATGCAAAAAAGCAGACCCTTAACCGGTCATGCTTAACAACCACCAACCACCAACAACCAACAATAAAGTGCCGATAACAATCTTAGCCATCGAGTCTTCCTGTGATGAAACAGCAGCAGCAGTTTGTGTGGATGATAAGATCATATCCAATTATATCGCTAACCAGGCCGTGCATGAAAAATACGGCGGTGTGGTTCCGGAGCTCGCCAGCCGTGCCCATATGCAAAACATTGTGCCGGTCATAGACAGCGCTTTACAAACAGCCTTTCCGCAAATCACTGACCACAGGCTGCAAACCATCGATGCGATAGCTTTTACCCAGGCACCTGGTCTGATCGGAAGCCTGTTGGTAGGGACACAGTTTGCCAAATCACTCGCCTTATCGCTCAATAAACCCCTGATTGCTGTACACCATATGCAGGCGCATGTTTTAGCCAACCTGATCGGTGAAAAGAGGCCCGATTTTCCCTTTCTGTGTTTGACTGTCAGCGGGGGACACACCCAGATCGTACTGGCAAAAGGGCCGCTCGAACTGGAAGTGATCGGGGAGACGATCGATGATGCGGCAGGGGAGGCGTTTGATAAAACTGCCAAATTATTGGGATTACCTTACCCCGGCGGGCCTTTAATAGATCAGTATGCGAAATCGGGCAACCCGCTTGCCTTCAAATTTGCAGAACCGCAAATACCGGAATTAAACTTCAGTTTCAGTGGGTTAAAGACTTCTGTGCTATATTTTCTGCAGAAACAGGAGCCGGGATTTATTGAGCAAAACCTCTCCGATCTTTGCGCTTCTGTTCAGCATGCCATTATAACGATCCTGCTCAAAAAATTAAAGAAAGCAGTACAGCAAACGCACGTAAAACAGGTCTGCATTGCGGGTGGTGTGAGCGCCAACAGTGGGTTGCGTAACGGGCTTGAAGAACTGGGGAAAAAACATGGCTGGAAAACCTTTATCCCAAAATTTGAATACTGCACAGATAATGCGGCCATGATCGCCATCACTGCTTATTATAAATACCAGGCGGGGCAGTTCAGTGAGCTTTCTGTCAATCCCACTGCGAGGGCCGAATGGTAATGATGACTGGGTTGGATCAATCCACTCTGTGGAAATCAAGGTCGTGAAAATCAAAACTGAAATCTGTGAGAGGTGAGATAGCCCGCATCGTAATGCCTGAAGCCTTGCCTTGCACATCCAGGCTAAAGTTTACATAAGCATCCGCATCCATGCTCCTGTCGCGCCATTTTACTACAAATGTGTTGCCCTTGTATGGGAGAAGTTCTCCGGTCAATTTGGGCGAACGCCTCGAGTCGAACCAGTATTTGCCATTTTTGACGGAGATGATCACATCTCCAAACCAGGTGTCCCTGTAAGTGCCTGCGTATACTGAGAAATCCATTGTTGCGGTGCTGGCTTTCTGCGCACGCCCGATCTCCTGCCAGATGGAATCTGTCACATGGCTGGCGCCGGACAAAGCCAGTTTACGCATCCAGGCATATTCTGATACACGATCGGTTGCGGCAATACCCAAATAACCATCCTTGATCTGGTTGGTGATCGAAGTAAAAGCGCCGCCTTCCTGCTGGTTGGTGAGAACGATGATGCCCAGGTTAAGTTCCGGGATCATGGTGATCTGTGTAACCATGCCTTCCAACCCACCGGTATGGCTCAGTTGCTTGTAACCTTTCACATCTGAGATGAAAAAACCCAGGCCATAAGCTGCAAAATGGGTGTTATAGGGGCCGGGACCATGAACGGGAATAATGGTTTGCGGCGTCCATATTTCCTCGTGCACTGTTTCGGAAAACAATGATTTGTTTCGCTGCTCACCGTATTTCCCATGTGCCAGTTGTACTAATACCCATTTACTAAGGTCTGCAATACTGGAATTGATGCCTCCGGCGGAATGCCCTACTTTCAGGCTGCTGCGTGCGATGACCTGCACTTTACCTTCCACGGGTGCGTGTCCGTCTATGACATTGGATTTGTCTTTCAACCGGTCGAATGAAGTAGCAGTTTTCGACATACCCAGCGGTGTTAGTATGCGCTCAGTGACAAAATCATCCCAGCTTTTCCCGCTTACCCTGGCCACTGCTTCGCCTGCAACAATGTAGAGGTTGTTGTCATAATCGTATTTGGTACGAAAACTGGAAACAGGTTTAAGAAAGCGCAGATTGTACAGGATGTCCTTCAGCGTAAAATTACTGGAGTCCGGAAAGAACATCAGGTCACCAGCGCCCAACCCCAGGCCGCTCCGGTGCGTAAGCAGGTCGCGTATGGTAAACTCTTCCGTTACAAAAGGGCTGTACAATTTGAACTCAGGTATGTAATCGCGCACTTTATCGTTCCATTTCAATTTGCCCTCATCTACCAGGATGCCCAGGGCGGTGGCGGTGAAGGCTTTGCTGTTGGAAGCAATACCAAAAATGGTGTTTTCATCAACTTTTTCACCCGTACGCAGCGAACGCAGGCCATAGCCTTTTGCGTGGATCACTTTACCGTCTTTGATTACAGCTACGGCAATACCGGGCACATCAAATGCTTTCAATGACCGTTCAGCCAGGCTGTCGATGGCTGTGCCTGAAAGCGGCTGGCATGTTGCCACAGCACCGATGGAAAAAAGAAAAATGGATAAGATGATTTTCTTCATACAATAGGTTTTGACCATTCGAAATTTTATTACGGACAAGATGGTGGATAGATTAGCGATGGTTACTGCCGTTTCAAGGCGTCTTCGCCGCAAACAGGGTCCAGGGATAGGATAGCATATTTTTGAGGTATTTCGACTGCCACTGGTATTCAGGATGAGCTTTGTAAAAACGATCCCCGATAAAGTCCTGTCCGCACGGGTGCCCCATATGTGCCCAGAGCTGCATTTGCCCGGCCATATCGGCCGTGGTTATTTTTGCCTGCACGGCTCCCATTGGGTAATAGGCGGGAAGATCCCATTCGGCACAACCTTTTGGATCTTCATCAATATGGCCGCAAATGACACAGCGGTTATTGGCTTTTTTATTTTGCACCGCATCAAAATGATCGGCTTCCAGTTCCCTTCCTGTTTCCGCATCAAGTTTGCCTTTCAGGTCAAGTACTAATTTTTCCATGCGCAATTTGCGGCCATTAGGTGAAGTGGTTGGATCATTTACGTTAAAAGTGGTTTCTTCTTTGATCAACGTCTGGTCACTTGGGAAATTGGAACCAATAATGGCGGTGTCTTTTGACCGCCATACCCGGTAATGTTTTAATCCCAGCTCCAGCTTGGCCACTTCATTGGTTTTGGTATCGCCGATCAGCCAGTCATTCGCATAGCCGCCATTGTTGCCGGTAACGAAATAATAAACCGCATCATCAATGCTCTTGCTGTATTGAGCAGCTTTGCGGGCCCGCATGAATTCGGGCAGGGCAGCGGTATCAAAACCCTTGAACTGGGTAATAGTGGTTTCAGTAATGAGGATGCCATTGCTGCTGATGGTAAAATCATCACCACTATGGATAAAACCTGGCATGCAATCCATCAGAATATGGTTCCCTTTTTCCGGAACGATATCGGCTATAACATTCCAGTGTTGCCCTGTAATATAGGATGTCCAGTTATTATGCCCGATCACAATTTTACCATCCCTGGTAAAACTGCCTGTGGCAATAAAGGCGCTGCAGTTTCCGGGTGCTTTATTATTGCCACTGCCGGTTTTTTCTTTATCCATTTGCAGGGGCACATAATAATAGGCCAGCTCTTCCATCGCATTCAATGCAGTGATGTCGAGACTGTCGTACTGTTTATGCTGGGCATGCAGTCCCTCCACAATGCCATTGATCTCGGCTTTGTATTCCTTGTCTAATTTATTCCACAGGAAATTGCCGGCGCACCTGCGGTAAAACTGCCAGTCGCGATGTGTTTCGTGTTCCAGTGCATAACTGACAGCTTGGATCGTGGTATCAATATCATTGGCTAATAAATAACCGTGCTGGTAACCAATGGTGGAAGGGGAGCCTTCTAAATGAACATAGATCCAGCCATTCTTATTTTCCAGGGTCGCTTTTGCCAGCCTGTTGTCCTGTTGGGCAGTTTTACAGCCGGCAGCGCCCCCTGCAATCAACGCCAGAAAAACGAAAGGGTAAAGTGTTTTCATAAGCGGCTAAAAGGGTGGTTGCTTAAAGATATTACATAATATTGGTAACATAAACACCATTGGTTTAATTCCGCCGGTAACCCTTAATTTTGCAGCCTGAAAAACAAAGCAAGCAATGATCAGTGCAAGAAATGTAACCCTGGCTTATGGCAAGAGGGTACTGTTTGATGAAGTAAACATCAATTTTATTAAAGGGAACTGTTATGGAGTGATTGGCGCCAATGGTGCCGGTAAATCTACCTTCTTAAAAATATTGAGCGGCGAAATTGAACCCAATAAAGGAACAGTGGAAATTACACCCGGCGAGCGGATGTCTTTTCTGAAGCAGAACCAGTTTGAGTTTGATGAATGTACGGTGCTGAATACTGTACTCATGGGTCATAAAAAAATGTGGGAAGTGATGCATGAACGGGAAGCCATTTATGCGAAAGCAGATTTCTCTGAGGAAGATGGTATCCGCGCTGGTGAACTGGAAGCTGAATTTGGCGAGATGGGCGGCTATACCGCGGAAAGCGATGCGGCCACACTGTTAAGCAGTTTGGGTATCAAAGACGATATGCATCCCAGCCTGATGAAAGATATCCCTTCGAATATGAAAGTACGGGTATTGCTGGCCCAGGCGCTGTTTGGCAACCCTGATATTTTATTATTGGATGAGCCTACGAACGGATTGGATATAGAAACGATTGGCTGGCTGGAGAACTTCCTGGCAGATTATGAGAATATTGTACTGGTGGTGAGCCATGACCGTCACTTTCTTGATACCGTTTGTACGCATGTGGCAGATGTGGACCGGGCCAAGATCAAAGTATTTACGGGTAACTATACGTTCTGGTATGAATCATCGCAATTGATGAGCAGGCAGATCAACGACAAGAATAAAAAGGTAGAAGAGAAGCGCCAGGCATTGATCGACTTTATCGCCCGCTTCTCTGCTAATGCTTCCAAGAGTAAGCAGGCAACCTCGCGCAAGAAAGCGTTGGAGAAGCTGACCATTGAAGAAATAGAACCCTCCAACAGAAAATACCCGGGTATAATTTTCCAGCCATTGCGTGAAGTGGGGAACCAGATACTGAATGTGGAGAAACTGAAGAAATCGGTCGACGGACGGGTATTGTTCGATAAGGTATCTTTTGATATCAATAAGGGCGAGAAGATCGCGTTCCTCAGCCGTGACCCATCTGCTGTTACGGCATTCTTTGAAATACTCAATGACAACCTGAAGGCTGATGGCGGAAAGTTTGAGTGGGGAACCACGATTACCAAGGCGTACCTGCCGGTGGAGAACAGTGAGTTCTTTACCGTGGGACTGAACCTGATGGACTGGCTCCGTCAGTTCGTGCCGGCACATGTAACGGATGCCGATGAACCTTTTATCAGGGGTTTTCTAGGGAAGATGCTGTTCAGCGGAGATGATATCATGAAGAAGACAAATGTACTGAGCGGGGGAGAGAAAGTACGTTGCATGGTCAGCCGTATGATGCTGCAGAATCCCAACCTGGTGGTGCTTGACCAGCCTACCAATCACCTTGACCTGGAAAGTATCCAAAGCTTCAATGAAGGCTGTAATATATTTCCAGGTATTGTACTGCTCACTTCGCATGACCATACATTCATGCAGACCGTAGCCAACAGGATCATTGAATTGACGCCCAAAGGTATTATCGACCGGTTGATGACTTTTGATGAGTATATGGAAGATAAGCGCGTAAAGGAATTGCGGGAAGAGATGTATGCTTAAACCAACCGAGGCCGCTGTAAAGCGGCCTTTTTGAGGCAATAACAACCTGGGAGCCATTCATTTATGGCAATAAGCCGGGCAGGAAATGTGGATAAATAACGGATATATGGTTTTCCAAACAGGGTTTGCCACATCCTGTTAAGAAAATATTTAAAAAAAGGCAATTTCCTATTGATAATTTAGCGCATTTCCCTACCTTTGCCGTCCCGAAAAAAATTGAGTCATGGCAAGAGTATGTCAGGTTACAGGAAAAAAGCCGATGGTAGGTCATAGTGTTTCTCACTCAAACATTAAAACCAAGCGTCGTTTCTTACCTAATTTACAGAAAAAACGTTTCTTTTTTGCTGAGGAAGACCGTTGGGTTACCCTTAAGGTTTCAACTGATGCTTTGAGAACTATCAACAAAAATGGTTTGGCTACTGTGATCAAAGAAATGAGAGCCCAGGGTGCTAAGATCTAACTAATTAACAAAGTAAACTACCTAAAATGGCAAAGAAAGGTAACAGGGTGCAGGTGATTTTGGAATGTACAGAGCATAAGACAACAGGTCTGCCCGGTACAAGCCGCTACATCACCGTTAAAAACAAAAAGAACACTCCAGAACGTATGGAGTTGAAAAAGTTCAATCCGATCCTGAAAAAAGTAACTGTTCATAAAGAAATCAAATAGTCATGGCAAAAGCAGCAAAAACCGCGATTAAGACCAAAGACCAGAAAGCAGCCGCTGAAGCTAAAAACTGGACAAAAGTAATTAAGGCTGTACGCAGTCCTAAATCCGGTGCCTATACCTTCAAAGAAGCGATAGTGCACAAGGATAAGATCAAAGATTTCTTATCAACGAAATAATTGGTTTGATCGGTACGATATTAAAAGCTTTCCCCGTTTGCGGGAAGGCTTTTTGTATTTAATTCCGGTATTTTGGATATTGTAAAAGAGCGCTGGTGACAGATGCCGGGTAAGCATTGAAAAAAATAAAGTATGGGATTTTTAGGAAAATTATTTGGTAAACAGGAAAAGGAAAGTCTCGACCAGGGACTCCAGAAGACAAAAGAAGGTTTCTTTGCAAAGATCACCAAAGCTATTGCCGGTAAAAGTACGGTGGATGAAGAAGTGCTGGATAGCCTGGAGGAAGCTTTGGTAAGTGCCGATGTGGGTATTGAAACCACCATACAGCTCATTGAACGTATAGAGGAAAGAGTAAAGAAGGATAAATATGTGAGTACCAATGAACTCAATCAATTACTGCAAAAGGAAATTGAAGCGATACTGGTTGATGCTCCTGAACAGTCATACAAGAATTTTGCCATTCCGGAAGGGAAGAAGCCCTATGTGATATTGGTGGTGGGTGTAAATGGTGTGGGTAAAACAACTACCATTGGCAAGCTGGCCCACAATTATAAAAAAGCGGGTAAAAGCGTTGTACTTGGTGCAGCCGATACTTTTCGCGCGGCTGCTGTTGACCAGCTCACTATCTGGAGTGAAAGGGTAGGCGTGCCCATTGTAAAACAAGGCATGGGCTCAGACCCCAGTGCAGTGGCGTATGATACGGTACAAAGTGCCGTTGCCAAAAATGCTGATGTAGTAATCATTGACACCGCAGGGCGATTGCATAACAAAGCCCACCTGATGGATGAGTTGAGTAAGATCAAACGTGTGATACAGAAAGTCATTCCGCATGCACCACATGAAGTAATGCTCGTACTGGATGGCTCAACAGGCCAAAATGCAGTGGAACAGGCCAAACAGTTTACAGCTACTACTGAAGTGTCTGCTATTTCCATTACCAAACTGGATGGTACTGCTAAAGGCGGTGTGGTACTCGCTATTGCAAACCAGTTTAAGATCCCGGTAAAGTATATTGGAGTAGGTGAGAAGATCGACGATCTGATCATTTTTGACAAACACGAATTTGTGGATAGTCTCTTCACACTTAAATCATAGCAGGACAGCTATATCATAAAAAAAGGGCTTCGGTTAAGAAGCCCTTTTTTTATGATATAAGATTGGGTTAGTAAGTTGCCATTTGGTTAAAAAGTATACCGGATGCCCAAGCCACCCCATCCGCCTTCAAAATAATTATAACCAACAAAATTGAAAGAAGGTTGCCAGTCGAAGCTAAGGTTTAAAGGGGCACCTTTTATTTTATAATCAAGTCCCAATACACCATCAACACCAAAGGCCGGGCCGTGGTCGCGATAAGGATAAGATTGTTTCCATGTATCGCTCCAGACACCCAGGTGTGCACCGCCACCAACATACCATTTCAGTCCCTCTGCACCGGTGAAATCGCCATGTATTTCATAGAGACCTGTCAGGCGAAAGCCATCCTGCGAAATATATCCAAGCCCTTCGATAGCCCTGTTATTAGCCACGAAATGTTTAACTGTAATAGCAGCGGGATAAACTTTTAAACCCAGGGCTGTCCGGTAAGTGGAACCCATACTCTGTGCATGCACTGATATGGCTGCAAAGACCACAAATGTCAGTACTAGTAGTTTCTTCATACAATTGTTTTTTTATTACCATAACAAAATCGTGCCAAAATTACCGTGGGGCGATTTATTTATGTAATACTTAAGTTTAATGCATTGATCCATTTACATTTATAGTTAGGTTTGCGGTATGCATACATTCAAAGAACTGGCAGCAGATTTTGGTGCGTATTTCTCCGTAAGGCACTTTCCCCAGGTTCCCGCAAGTCTGTATGAACCCGGCGAATATTTTCTATCCTGGGGCGGCAAACGCATCAGGCCGGTGATGTGCCTGATGGGGAATGAACTGTTTGATGAGATCAATCCGGACACCTGGCGGGCAGCTACAGCTATTGAATTGTTTCACAATTTTACATTGATCCATGACGATATCATGGATGCTGCCCCCCTGCGCCGCGGCATGGAAACGGTGCACATGAAATATGGTGAAAACACCGCCCTGCTTACCGGCGATGTGATGATGATCAGATCGTATGAATACCTGTCGGCCATCAGTCCCCAATACCTGCCCCGCATCCTCCACCTGTTTAACAGGACAGCAAAAGAAGTGTGTGAAGGCCAGCAATTGGACATGGATTTTGAAAAGATGGAAACAGTTTCAATAGAGGCCTATATTGACATGATCAGTTTAAAAACATCGGTACTCCTTGCAGCCAGTCTCGAAATGGGCGCCATCCTCGGCGGCGCCAGTGAGGGTAACTGCCGGCATATGTATGAGTTTGGCAAAAACCTGGGCATTGCTTTCCAGGTACAGGATGATTATTTGGATGCCTTCGGTGATCCTGAAAAATTCGGGAAAGATGTAGGTGGCGACATCCGTCAAAATAAAAAAACCTTTCTTTTATTACATGCATTAGCGGTGGCGTCGCCTGAGCAGCGGCATGAATTGCAGCAATTGATGTTACAAAACCCTCCCGATAAAGTACCAAGGGTATTGTCTGTTTTTAAAGCCTGTAATGCAGACAGCTGGGCCAGCCGGCTGAAGGAGAAATACCTGCAAACAGCCCTCAGGCACCTGGATGATATTGCTGTCCTGGAAGCCCGTAAAAAGCCGTTACAGGAACTTGCTGATTTCCTGATACAAAGGGAGCATTAGCGTTTATAAGTGACACTGGCAAAGTTTCCTCCTTTCATGCTAATCACTTAGCTTTAACGACAGACAATAAACTATCAACCGCAAACCATACGCTTTCATGTCCGATTCTCTGTTCAGGAAAAAGTCCATCGATAAAATTGTAGCAGACGCTAAGGCAGGTGAGAGTGATGGTCATGGCGGTGCGGGATTGCGGAAAGTGCTGGGGGTACGTGACCTTACTTTCATGGGCATTGCCGCAGTGATTGGGGCTGGTATCTTTTCGACCATTGGCACGGCAGCTTATAATGGCGGACCGGGTATAGCATTCCTTTTTGTGATCACGGCCATTACCTGTGGCTTTAGTGCACTGTGTTATGCAGAATTTGCCAGCAGGGTACCCATTGCCGGTAGTGCTTATACCTATGCTTATGTTTCTTTCGGTGAACTGGTAGCATGGATCATTGGGTGGGCACTGATATTGGAATATGCTATTGGTAATATTGTCGTAGCCATCAGCTGGAGCGGTTATTTTAATAATTTACTGGAAGGCTTCCACATCAGCTTACCGGGCTGGCTGGCCACCAATCCGGGTAATGCACAAGCCGGCTATGAAGAAGCACTGAAAGCAATGGCGGCCGGAAAGCCTTTGGAAACACTTGGCAAACATGCTAAAATAGGCTACGATGCCATCATGCATGCACCTGTCATAGGCGGGTGGAAGCTAATCCTGAATATTCCCGCACTCATTATCGTGTTTTTGATCACCATACTGGCTTATATAGGGATCAAAGAAAGCAAGAAGAGCACTAATTTCATGGTCATTTTTAAAATCGCTGTGATTATTTTTGTAATCATCATGGGGTTTTTCTACGTAGACACAAAGAATTGGGACCCGTTTTTACCCAATGGCTTTGGCGGGGTACTGGCGGGAGTATCAGCTGTGTTCTATGCCTATATCGGTTTTGATGCAATTTCCACGACTGCGGAAGAATGTAAAAACCCACAACGTGATCTTCCGAGGGGGATGATCTATTCCTTAGTGATTTGTACGGTACTATACATTCTTATTGCACTGGTACTTACGGGCATGGTTCATTACAATGAATTGAAAGTGGATGATCCGCTGGCCTATGTATTTCAGAAATTACACCTGAATAAGATCGGCTACCTCATATCTATCAGCGCTGTTGTGGCAACTACAAGCGTATTATTGGTATTTCAACTCGGACAACCCCGTATCTGGATGAGTATGAGCAGGGATGGGTTGTTGCCCAAACAGTTTTCCAAAGTGCATCCCAGGTTTCATACCCCTTATTTTGCAACCATTATAACAGGTTGTTTAGTAGGCATCCCTTCTTTATTTGTGTCGAGCAGCACCATGACGGACCTGACCAGCATCGGTACCCTGTTTGCATTTGTGCTGGTTTGCTTCGGCGTACTGGTATTGCCCAAAATAAAGCGCACCAATGGCGGCAATGCCTTTCAACTGCCGTATATCAATGGTAAATGGCTGATACCGCTGGTTGTGGTAGCTTTTCTTTTTTTAATGCATAACCGTATTACAGATGCATGCTCCAATATCTCAACAGAGAGCCACCAGGAAATACTGTTCCTTGTATTCCTGCTGATAGCTGTCATTTCTGCCGTTTTCAGTTTTCTCCGGAGCTATTCTTTCATCCCGGTAACCGGCGCTCTTTGCTGCCTCTACCTGATGATAGAGATTCCTGCCATCAGCTGGCTCTGGTTCTTCATATGGATGGGCCTGGGGCTGACCGTTTATTTTTTCTACGGTAGAAAGAGAAGTAAGTTAGGACTTACCGATCAGTCGCTTATTCCGTAATTTTGCAGTTGCAAAAAAGTTTAAGATGAAGTACCAGGTGGGTGATGATATCATTGTATTGCATAGCAATGAAGAAGGCAAAGTGATTGAAGTGATCAGTGACAAGATGGTGATGATAGAAGTCAGGGGGGTGAAATTCCCTGCGTATATGGATCAGATCGATTTCCCTTATTTTAAAAGGTTTACAGAAAAAAAACTGGTTCCTGAGAAAAAAAATGATTCTAAAACCTATATTGACCAGGTACCCAAAGAAAAACCGCAACCTAACCAGATCAAAGTAACGGATGGGGTATGGTTAACTTTTTTTCCCAAGTTCTCATTAGACGATTTTAATGATGAGGTGGTAGAACTGCTCAAAGTACACCTGGTGAACAGGACCGATAAAGGGTACCGCTTCACCTACCAGCAGCAGTTCTTCAATGAAACCAATTTTGAACTCACCACCGAAGTACAAGCCTTTCATGATTTTTACCTCCATGATATTGATTTTGCTTCGGTCAACGACAGCCCTTCGTTTGCCATAGATTTTACACTCATTGCACCCGAAAAAAAGAAAGCGCCTCATTTCGAAGCCCTGCTGAAGCTGAAGCCAAAACAATTGTTCCAGCGTATAGAAGCGTTGAAAGAAAACAATGAGTCGGTTATCTCGTATAAACTATTTGATGTGTATCCTGATAAAGCGGCCGATGAGGACAAACTTGAGCTGGGGGTACTCGCTGCTAAAGGTTTTAAAATATACGATGCCACAAAAGTACGCGAACACCTGCCACCGGCCCGTTCAGTAGTAGACCTGCATATAGAAAAGCTGTCTGACGACTGGAAACACCTGAGCAACTTTGAAATACTCGCCATGCAGTTGAAGGAATTTGAAAAGTGGTATGACCTCGCAGTTGCACACCGGCAGCCTTCGCTTATTATTATTCATGGCATCGGTAGTGGTAAACTCCGCGATGAAATTCATGACCTTCTTAAAATAAAACGGGAAGTGAAAACATTTATCAACCAGTACGACCACAGGTTCGGTCATGGGGCTACAGAAGTGTTTTTTCAGTACAATTAACTCCGCGCCGACATAGCGCTGCGCTGCATGGGAAAGCAGCAGAACGTTTCGGCAGATTCGCCGTATCTTTGTATTTGCTACAAACCCGAACTATCGTGGTGCAATGCGCTAAGGAAAGTCCGGACAGTACAGGGCAACCCACCGGTGAATAGCCGGCTTCCCGGTTAACGGGAAAGAGAAAGTGCCACAGAAAATAACTACTCCATGCAAACGGAGCAAAGGTGAAAATGTGAGGTAAGAGCTCACAGCCTCCCGTGGTAACACGGGTAGCGGGTAAACCTTGGGTACTGTAATGCCATGTATAGGAACGTTTGAAGGCGGCCCGCCTGAGTTCCAGGGTAGGCAGCAAGATCATGTTAGTAATAACATGACCAGATAAATGATAGTTTAGAAACAGAATCCGGCTTACGAGGTTTGTAGTTTTATGGCTGATGGGTGATTAAAAAAATCACCCATCACCCATCAGCCATTTTAAAACCAGTGCTCTTCATTGTCACGCTGGTTACTGCTTTGTGCGTATTGTTCCGTATATACCTGCTCTATAGTTGTACCTTCTTCCACTTCCACCAACGGGGAATGAATTTTCCCTGTAATATGCGCAGATTGGGCGATTTGCACATGCTGTGTTGCATGAATGGTACCCATTACTTTTCCTGCTACAACAATTTCATTGGCGTAAATGATCCCTTCTATCACTGCTTCTTTTGATATGATCAGTTTCTTGCTGGAACTAAGCGTTCCTTTCACCACGCCATGTATCCGGCAATCTGTATCAATAACGGTATCACCGGAAATCATGATGCTGTCGGACAATACCAATACGTCATGCTTCAGTTGAAATAGGTTTAAGAAATTCAATGTGCTTCTTGGTTTAGCGGTTCTTTTACTGAAAGGGAAGCGTATACTTCCTGGAATATTGATACAACTGTGGTAGCATTACCTATATCGATTCCGGCACAACGGGCATGGTTTTTATCCGATATACGGTAGGAGTTATGTAAATACCCTATGCTGGCTAATTTTTTAGGCTCCGGCGCTATTTCAACTGCAATAAAATCGCGGTATTCTTCCTCAAAAGCGGCCTGTATCTCAGGGTAGAGCGCTCCGCCTCCCATCAGGTATATCTTTTCGCAGTTTTCGAAATCCGAATCCTTGATGTATTTCCTGATAAGCGGAGACACTACTTCCTTATAATACTGTGTCAGTATTTCTTTACGGGTTTCGCTGAGATCAATCCTTTTCCTGTTGACGGTTATATTATTTTTAATAAAAGCATCATCCAACTGGTGCACATTCTTCAGGTCTAAAAAATATTTTTTAGTCAGGTCCCTGTTGAGGTTATCAATGGCGTATTGAATACCATGTGAACTGAAACAGGTACGGTTGATCAGCCCGTCCTTGCTTACCATCCCGCCCTCAATAGTGCCGAAACCTAAACTGATGGCCAGAAAATCAGCGGGTAGCTGGTGTTCAAGTATCTTTTTCAAGCCGATGATGCAACCCACTATCTCCGGTATCACTTCAAATCTTTCAACATCCAGCATGGTTCGTTTTACTGAGCCGTTGACATTGAATGTCTGCGTATCGTTCTCCACCATAAAATGCCTCTTCTTGAGAAATTGTTCAGCTACCGGTTTGTACACATTATATGAGGCGAGCGGAAAGCCCAGCGTAATAGATAAAGGTTGTTGCACCTTGTCAGCCACTGCCAGTAAGGCCGATCTGAAGAGGATATCATAGTCATCCCCTGCAGGAGAAGCATTGGTGATCCTGTTAGGATTAATGCCGCCACGTTTGGCGAGGTTGCCTACCATATACCAATTATTGTCTCTTTTTATTTTAATTCCGTTGATAAGGTCGCCGGATGCATTTTCTGTGTTTCCGAAAGAGGTTTCAAAAACACTGGGGAAACTGTAGGAGAGTGCTTTCATGGGGGTGTATTACAGGACTGAAATTATCCAACAATATGCACTTCTGCAGGAGGCCAATGTTATCTTGTTATGAAATCATATACATTTGCAGCTATGACACAAGAGCAGATTAAAATTATGAGGGACCGTGTGGTTGTCCTGAGGAGGTTTCTTTGACGTTGAGAACCGCACTCACAAAGTAGAAACAGACCGTCAGCTTTCTCTCTCGCCGGGTTTTTGGGATGATAATACCAGGGCCACGGCCATTATGAAGGAAATCAAGGTAAATGAATACTGGCTTAAACTCTATAAACAGGTGGAAACTGCTGTGGAGGATTTTGCTGTGCTGTTTGATTTCTGGAAAGAAGGCGACGCCACGGAAGAAGAAACAAAACTTGCCTATGAAGCGGCGCTGGAAAAAATAGAAGAGGCTGAATTCAAAAGTACACTCAACAAACCCGAAGATGAATTGCCTGCTATCCTGCAGATTAACCCGGGTGCCGGTGGTACGGAGAGCCAGGACTGGGCACAGATGCTCATGCGTATGTACCTGATGTATGGCGAAAAGCAGGGCTGGAAAGTAACGGAAATAGACTTACAGGAAGGAGATGGTGCCGGTATCAAAAGTGCCACTTTACAGTTTGATGGAGATTTCGCCTACGGCTTCCTAAAGGCAGAAAGCGGTGTACACAGGCTGGTACGTATTTCCCCGTTTGATAGCAATGCCAGGCGGCATACGTCATTTGCCTCCGTCTTCGTTTATCCTTTGATAGATGATAGTATTGAGATCAACATCAATCCCGGTGACCTGGAATGGGCGTTCTACCGCAGTGGCGGCAGTGGTGGCCAGAACGTAAATAAAGTGGAAACTGCCGTTCGTTTAAAACATATCCCAAGTGGTTTTATCGTAGAATGCCAGCAGGCAAGGACACAGGGGGAGAACCGCGAACTGGCCTTGAAAATGCTGAAAAGCCGTTTGTACGAAGAAGAACTGCGCAAACGCCAGGAAGCCATGAATGCCACCAATGCCAACAAGAAAAAGATCGAATGGGGCAGCCAGATACGCAGTTATGTTTTCCATCCCTATAAAATGATCAAAGACCATCGTACCGATTATGAGGTGGGAAATGTGGGCCCGGTGATGGATGGGGAATTAGACGGGTTTATTAAAGCGTACCTGATGCAGGAGAAGGAAAGTTGAAATTAAAAAGTCAAAATTCAAAGTCAAACCAGGAGCCAATTTCCCTGTTTTTAATTTTTAATTTTGAATTACCTTACATTTGACTCATTATTATCCAAATCCTAATAGCATGAAAAAAGCATTCCTTCTTTCGATCCTCGGTATTTCCCTTTTTTGTCTTTCCTGTAGTAAGAGTAGCGACAATGTGCATACGGTAAAATATACCGTATCAAGCAATAGCGCCATGAATGTAACATATACCATTCAGGATGGCTCGCTGAAAACGGCGTCTAATGTAGATGCTACATGGACCTATAGTTTTAGTACCAGCGCCAAAGGGCAGTTGGTGAAACTGGTTATTGTAAGTGTAAATGCGAGTCCGGTGAGCGGAGCAATCCTGATAGACGGACAGCAGGTGACCCAGAACAATGACAACGGCGGAAATGTTACCATGACTGCGCAAATCCCTTAACCTGTTTTAGTGTTGACTTTTTACTTTTGAATTTTCCTGCCTCTCAACCAAAAATAGCCACCAACCATTGCTATCAAAGAGGCAATTAACACCGATATTTTGGCAATATCCTGTGTTCCATTGCCTTTAAAGGCCAGTGTTGAGATAAAGATACTCATAGTAAAACCAATGCCAGCGAGCAAGCCGCCGCCGATCATTTGATGCCAGTTGGTACCTGTTGGCAGTACGGCTAATTTTTTCTTCACTAAGAAATAGCAGGCTGCACAAATGCCTAAGGGTTTGCCAATACACAGTCCGGCTATGATACCCCAGCTTATATTGCCCGATAATGCCTGCAGGCCTGTTTCAGGAAGCGTAATGGCTGTATTGGCCAGCGCAAAAAGGGGCATGACGATAAAGTATATGGGGGTATGCAGTTTTAATTCCAGCTTTTCTAATTTGTTGGTTGGTACCATGAAGGCAAAAATGACGCCGGCAACGGTGGCATGAATGCCTGAATTGAACATGGCATACCATAAGACCAGTCCGGCCAACCAATGCATCCAGCCAAAGGCAATTTTTTGCCGGTTCAGCAACCAGAGTATGGCTATTGTTGCTAGACAGAGCAAGAGATACCCAATCTGTAATTGTCCGCCGTAAAAAATAGCGATTACCAAAATGGCGCCGAGGTCATCAATGATGGCAAGTGCGGTTAAAAATATTTTTAATGCTACCGGTACACGGTTTCCCAATAAGGAAGCGATACCCAACGTAAATGCAATATCTGTTGCGGTAGGTATAGCCCAGCCGTTGATGGCATCAGTACCTTTATTGAACAGCGCATATAATAATGCCGGTGCCAGCATTCCGCCTATGGCGCCAAATACCGGTAACAATGATTTTTTGACAGAGGCCAGTTCTCCACATACCAGCTCTCGTTTGATCTCCATGCCCGCCAGGAAAAAAAACAACGCCATCAATGCATCATTGATGATGAGCAGGGGAGAGTTGGGCAGTGACAATACGCCGATGTGCAGATGATGTGCAGCCGTGCCGTCAAAACTGTCCGACCACATATTATGATAACCCTCGCTCCAGAAACCCCAGTTGGCGGCAAGCAATGAAATGGCTGTACAGGCTAGCAATATAATGCCTACAGCACGGCTATCCTGTATGAATTTTCTAAGGGGATGAAAAATTTTGTGCCGGAATAGCTTATTGATCACCATACCGGGAAGTTACTATAAAAAAGCCAGGCGGTAACCGGTTGGTTGCCGGCCGCAGACAAAAATTAATTTGCCAGTATTTCAAATTTACTCTTCGGCCGCTTTGCTTCAAACCAATTAAAGTTGCGCAACCTGAGCTCTTCGTGGTTTACTTCATGCATGGGATGCATGGTTCCGTCTAACTTATTAATGAATACGACTTTCTTGGGCTTGCCATCTTTAAACCGGGCTTCAATGACATCGCAGTTATTCTTGCTCACCCCAACAAAATTCTTTTTGTCGTCCTGAGCATAATACACATTTTCCGCATATCCTTTTACCCGCATAGAACTGATCTTGCCATCTTCGAACAGCGCATTGATGGTATAACCTTTCATCTGGTTAAAATAGTTGCTGCTATCTACTTTACTCAATGCCATGCCATTGTTAAAGACATATAAACGTTCGGGCTTTTTATTCTTGAGGAAGAGGTAAATTGTATCACCCGTGATCTGGTTTTCCTGTGCCCATACAATGGGTTGCTTGAATAACCTGAACACAGAGTCCTGCAAGGAATAAAAAAGGCTGTCGCCCGTTGCCTGCAGGGAGTCGGAGTAGATTCTTACGTTATAATAAGCTTCAAAGAATTTATCGCTGCTGCTGTCCGGCTTATTGTTTGCAGCGGCACTGTCCTTCGGCAGTTCCCTCACAAGCGGCACCTCCCTTGCTTTTTGCAGATCGGAAAGACGAGCGCTGTACAGCAGCTCTGCCGTTACAAAAATAGAATCCCGGCCCTGTTTGAGCAGCAGGATGGGTTTTTCGGTAGCAAGCAGTGAGTTTTTCTTTTTATTGATCTTGATATTATTGGCAATCATATCGGCTCCTTCGGCAGAATCTTTACCCCGGTATACGGCATTCCCCCTCAACTCACCCAGGCCGGTTGAATCGTCGAACGCCATGTCATCGGCAGTTAATGTATAAGTGCTGTCGTCTATAAAGGAACGCTGGTAAAGCATGACCTTTTTGTTCTTCCTGTCAAAAAAACCATCCCTTGTTTTGATGATGCGTTTGGCATTGTAAACGGTAGATGGACTGCTCACCGTTGCAATTTCGCTATTGGTATTATACTGCAGTGTATCTGTATAGATTTTGTATTCCGGATCGATCAATACCACATGCTGTTTAAAAATTGCATCCCTTGTATCGCCGTAATAATAACCTTCGGTACTTGTCAGTACTGTTTTCTTGTTCACCAGCTTGCCACCTTTGAGGTAAGTGCCTATTTTCAGCGACGCATCATACTCCAGTTCATCGGTTGTTAAAGTGCCTTTGCCATCTGTGAGTCTCACTTTCTTTTGCAGAAAGGCTTTTCTTTCCTTGCCCAGGTATTTCATGTATTGGGCATAAGTATGCACGCTGTCGGCATCATTGATGTGTATGTTCCCAAAAGCCTCCATGGTATTGAGTACCGAGTTCACTACGGCGCTGTCTGCAAAGAACAGGGTCTTCTCCTGCCTTACCTGTACATGCCCTGCTAAGGAAGCAAACTGGTTAACCGAATCTTTTTTCTGGAAATTATACCGGTCGGCAGAAATGATTTGCATCAGGGTTCCTGTGGATGATTTTGTCGTATCCTCCGGAATCCGTTGTGCCAGTCCGTATTGGGCCAACAAGAGTAATGATAATACGCGAATGATATGTTTTGCCAGCATCATTGTTTAGACCTGGTAGAATCGTTTAATGGCATCATTAATGGTCCGTTCTTATCCTTTCTTCCAAATACGGAAATGTTTACATAACGTTTGGGGTTCACCCTGAGGTCATCCATCAGGATATTGGCGCTTCTGACGGTATTGGTCAGGTTATCATAGAGTGTTTTATCATTCATCAGTTTACCCAACGAACCTTCTGTTGATCCTGTTTTGGCGAGGATGCTGTTCAGTGTTTCTATGGCTGTTTTTAATTTTGCAACGGTTCCGTTAATGTCTGCCCTGGAAAGATTTTCGGTTGTCTGCTCTACATTACCCAGCATTTTAGTGACCCTGTCATTATTGGCGGCAAGATTTTTAGTGAAGCTGTTGACATTGTCCATCGATGCAGCAATTGATCCTGTCTGTTCATGCAGCATGGATTGAATGGATACTGATGATACCACTAAGCTGGCTGTTGTCTTATTGATATTGGCAATCACTTCCTGCAGGTTATTCTTGGTAGCCGGATCGAAAATAGCGTTGATGTTTTTTAAAACGCTGTCAAGCGAGTGTACGGTAGTTTTGATCTGGTCGCTCACAGGCCCGAGTTTATTCATCACATCCCCCAACAGCCCGGCCGATGAAGCGGTGAGTACCGTGTCGCCTGATGTCAGGTATGTTTTGGCGTCGCCTAATTTAATGTTGATGCTTTCCGAACCAAGCGGGTTATCCTTGATGCTGGCCACAGAATTGGCCGGGATATTATAGCTATCCTTTAATTTAATTGCGACAATAATAGAGGAAAGGTTTCTGTCGGAATTTTCTATATCATAAACCGACCCTACCTGGTAGCCGTTGATAAAAACAGGGTTCGATACCATGATACCCTTGGTATCGGTATACTTTGCATAAATGATATTACCTGTCTTAAATAATGTTTTCCCCTTCAAGAAATTAAAACCCAGTATCAGTAAGGTGATAGCGATGGCCGTAAGTGCGCCCACCTTGGTTTCATTCGATATCTTCATAGGGTACAAAACTAAGGTTTCTTCTGGTGAATCTTATGCCCACTATTTCTGTGTAATAGTAGCGCCGGTATTCCCCAATTGTTTTTCCAAGGAGCTTTTATATATTTTGAGCGCCCGGGTAACAGCTTCAGCAATTTCTTTCTGCCCGTCGGCACTATTCAGGTAATCTTCTTCTTCCGGATTGGAAATAAATCCTGTTTCTACCAGGACAGCCGGCATGGAAACTGCCTGCAGTACCCAAATGCCTTTGCGGCGCTGCTGAGCCTGCCTGCTGGTGCGGCCAATACGCTGGAATTCATCTTCAATAGTAAGGGCAAGTTTGGCACTGCGCTGAAAATATTGTTGCGTTACTACTGCTGCCAGCATGCGCTTTGTGGGGTCATTTGAATCCTCCTGCTCCAATGCCTTGATCTCACGGGCAGAAACACTATCCATGTACTCATCGATGCCTTCACTGGCTGCTTCCATACGTTGTTTTGTTTTATCAACGCCATAAATATAAGTTTCTGTTCCTTTGGCAGGGTTGGGGGTGTGCCATACACGGTATTCAGGCACTTTATGGGTTGCTTTTTTCCTTTTCTTGCCTTTGCCTTTGTAATAAGTCTCAGTGCGGTAGCCAACAAATTCTTTATGCCGGATGGGATCGGCTGAATTAACGTGGATGCATACAAAAAGATCTCCACGTGCCTGGTTAGCGATATTGGCTTTGGTAACTACAGAGTGGTAGACATCGGACTTACGGGTAAGTACTATTTCCACATCGGGCATTTCTTCATGTAAGACCTCTTCCAGCTTTAATGACACTGCCAGTGCAATGTCTTTTTCATTAGAATAACGACCCCTGGCTCCATTATCATGCCCGCCATGTCCAGGATCAATGACAATCCTTTTCAATACCTGTTTTTGGTAAGGTTTGCCGTTTTTAAGTGAGAAAGACGATAAAACAAGGGTGCCAAAGCTTAACAAAATAAAAGCAGCATATTTACTCCGCATCATATCAATTCGTTAAAGGATTTCTTTTAGAACGCTATTTACACCACTAAGACACTATTTTTGCCCCGTGACTATGCGCAAACTCTGTAAAATTAACGTAAAAACCATGCTGCCTATTGTAGCAGTCGGATATTTACTCATATTAACATTTCATGCACAAGCCATTACTGGTCATTTTAGTGTGTTTTTTTCTTCGAAAATATCGTTTACAGATACAATTCCTCCAAAACCTGCAATGGATTCCTTGTCCCCCACTAAAAAAAAATTGCTGAAAAATGACACTGCCATAACAAAACAGGGCCGGGATACTGTGTTGCAGGTAGATTCTGTTAGGATATCGAAAGACTCCATTGATGCGCCCATTAAATATACGGCCGAGGATTCAGGCGTGTTGATCGTAGATACCCGCGAATTTATTTTATACGGAAAAGCCAAAACAGATTACAAGAACCTGCAACTCGAAGCAGCTATTATCGGGCTTGATCAGCAATCCCAGACGGTGAAAGCATATGGTTCATTAGACAGCACGGGTAACCCATTAAGCAAGCCCCATTTTGTGCAGGACGACACGAAAACGGTGAGCGATTCTATTCTGTTTAACCTGAAAACAGGAAAGGGGCAAACAAAAAACACCTATTTGCAACAAGGGGAAATGTTTATTAATGCCAAAGTGATGAAAAAGATCAGTGCAGATGAAGCTTTTGCCTGGCGTGCCCGTATCACTACCTGTAATTTAGATACACCTCACTTTGCATTCCGTACCGGCAAAATGAAGATCATTAACGATAAACTGGGAGTATCGGGCCCTATCTACCCTGAGATCGAAGGAGTGCCTATTAAACCTATTTTTATTCCTTTCGGTATTTTCCCGCTGCACCAGGGCCGTCACTCCGGTATACTCACCCCGGCTTTTACGGCCAGTGAGGATTTTGGGCTTGGATTGGAAGGTCTTGGCTATTACAAAGTGATCAACGATTATGTAGACCTTACCACCAGGACCAATCTTTATTCTTATGGCGGATGGAACCTCAACCTCAATTCCAAATACATCAAACGATATCATTACACAGGAAATGTGAACCTGACTTTCCAGAATACAAAAATTTTGAACCGTTACGGCACTTCCAAAGAAGAATTCAGCAATTCCCATTCGTTTATGATCAACTGGACCCACAGCAGGGATAACCGTGCAAGACCGGGTACCAGTTTTGGCGCCAGTGTTAATTTTGGCAGCACCAAATTCAATCAGTCTCTTTTAAACAATCCCTACCAGAACTACCAGAACCAACTGGCTTCTTCGATCAATTATAGCAAGGACTGGGCTGGTAAATACAACCTCTCTCTCAACGCCAACCATAGCCAGAACAGCAATCTTCGCCTGGTAAACATGAATTTGCCTACGGCCAACTTTAACGTGGTAACGTTTTATCCTTTCCAGCAGAAGGATAAAGTGGGTTCCGGCAAATGGTATGAAAAGATCGGTATCGGGTACAGCGGCAACTTCCAGAACCAGTTGTCCTTCTATGATACCGCGTTTAATTTCCGCCGCATGCTGGATACTTTACAATGGGGCGCGCAGCATAACCTGCCCATCACTTTATCATTGCCTTCATTAGGGCCGGTTACACTGAGCCCCAGCATCTCTTACGAAGAGCGATGGTATGGCCAGCGTATTTTCCGCAACTGGGATAGCGTGAAAAATAAGGTTGACACAACCATCCAGAAAGGGTTCTACACGGCCCGTCAGATGAGCTTTGGCATCAGCGCCAGCACGCGTATTTTTGGTACGTATAAGTTCGGACCATCCAGTAATATCAAAGGCATCAGGCATGAGATAAGACCAACCATTTCTTTGAACTATAAACCGGATATGGCTGCCAAATATTTTTATACTACCAAAGTGGATACCAGTGGTCATGTTGTCCGGCTTTCGCAATTCGACGGTGGTATCATTGGAACCTTCTCCGAAGGCGCATTTGGCGGCATATCGTTTGGAGTGGACAATTTCCTGGAAATGAAAGTGAAGGATAAAAATGATACCACCGGTAAAGCCACCAAAAAAATTAAACTGCTGGATGGCTTTGGATTTAATTCTTCTTATAACCTCATGGCGGACAGTTTTGCACTGGGCAATTTTACATTCTATGCCCGCAGCACCCTGTTTGACAAGATCAATATTACGGCCGGCGCCAATATGGACCCCTATGATGTAGATAAGCGGGGGTACAGGGTAAACAGGGTCATATTGGATCCGGCACGTTTAAAGTTTGGCAGGATCACTTCAGGTAACCTGGCTATTTCCACCTCTTTCCAAAGCAAAACAAAAGATGGTAAAGACGTTAAAGAGAAAGACAAGAACATACCTATTGATCCGTTCATGACACCCGATGAACAACAAAGACAACTACAGTTTGCAAGGGCCAATCCGGCCGAGTTCACAGACTTCGATATTCCCTGGACATTGTCGCTTTCCTATTCTTTTAATTTCACCAGGTCGATCAAACCGGATTACAGTGGGTTTCAGACGTCCACTTATTCAAGCGTGAACTTCAATGGCGACTTTAGCCTGACTGATAAATGGAAATTAGGCGGTACTGGTTATTATGATATATCGCATGGCGGATTGCAGCAATTGAGCATGTTCATCAGCCGCGAAATGCATTGCTGGCAAATGTCAATCAATGTAACGCCAATAGGCCTGTACCGCTCATTCAATATCACTCTTAACCCTAAATCGGGCATTCTTCGTGACCTGCGGATTAACAGGAGCAGGACTTTCTCCAGTTATTAATTTATTCGGTCATTTAGCATTTTGCGCAGCATAGTAATCCCACATTTGCTGAAACACTTTTTCTTTCAATCCTTTGGCAGTTATGTTAGCCGATTCAACGGGTGGTAAGAAATGCATTTCCAGCCTGTGCGGCAAAAGATAGAATCGTTTTTCAGCCGGTAATACTTTTTTAGTATGCAGGAGAATGGTAGGCATGATGGGTTTGCCGGTATCTGTTGCCAGGCGGAAAGCGCCGTCATAAAAACTTTTTAAGGGATCATTGGTTTTGTTTCGTGTTCCTTCCGGATAAATAACCATGTCTAAGCCGATGCGAAGTACGCGTTTCATTTCTTCCAGGCTTTTCCTCCGGCTCTCGTCGCTGTTGCGATCAACCAGCACGCTGCCAAAAGTGTAGATGTAACCAAAGACGGGTATTTTGGCAAAGCTCTTTTTGGCAATGGTCTTGTTCGCCCTTGGCATAAAAGGAGTGCTTACAGGCACATCCATTAAGCTGTTGTGGTTGCATACTACTACATAATTAACACCGGGTTGAAAATGAGCGGCGCCTTTTACGGTTAAGGGGCAACCGATCAGGTGTAAATACAAAAGCATCCATACCCTCGAAACATGCCGGTGCCATTTTGCTTTGGCAGGATCTTGTAAGAAAAAGCAAGGCATATAGAATACAATCGCAACAAGCATTGTGATAATGAATGTGATTAATGCCCAGAATGCCCATATCCGCGCGAATATTTCTTTCATTATAGTAACAGGTGTTTTAGAAGGATGGTCATTCATGAACAGTTGTATTGAAATGAAACTTAGTATCAGTGATTGGGATTCCAGTCGATAGGGGCAAGTCCCTGCTTTACCAGCAGTTCATTGGTGCGGGTGAAATGCCGGCACCCGAAAAATCCTTTATCGGCGCTGAAAGGAGACGGGTGGGCGGCTTTCAGCACATGGTGCCTGGTTTCATCGATCAGTATTTGTTTTTCTTGTGCGAACCTTCCCCACAATAAAAAAATAACCCCTATTTTTTCGTTGGATATTTTGCGGATCACTGCATCAGTAAAATCCATCCACCCGATTTTAGCATGGCTGGCAGGTTCGTTGGCTCTTACCGTTAATACGGCATTGAGTAATAACACGCCCTGTTCGGCCCATTTGGTCAGGTTGCCGGCAGCTGGTATAGACAAGCCGGTATCCTGTTGCAATTCCTTGTAAATATTGACCAATGAGGGTGGGGGCTTAACGCCATCGGGTACTGAAAAACTCAGTCCATGTGCCTGTCCGGCACCGTGATAAGGATCCTGTCCCAACAGTACCACTTTCACCCGGTCAAAAGGCGTCTTGTCAAAAGCATTGAAAATGAGTGGCCCTGGCGGGTATATCACAGCCCCTGTTGCTTTCTCGGTTTTCAGGTGAGCGGCTACCTGCAAAAAATAGGGTTTGATAAATTCATGCTTCAGTACTTCCTTCCAGCCGGGTTCAATTTTTACATCCATGAGCGCTGATTGATATGAATGGCACGAATGTACAGAAACATCGTGAGGCGCCAAACCCGGAACAGGGGTGGTACGGATGTTGAAAATCTGGCATTGTTTTTTCAGTACAGGTTATATGGAGGTTCCATTACCATAATCTAAACAACCATATTTATGAAAAAAATATTTATCTGTTTTATTTTTATTGCAACGATAGCCGGCTGTCGAAAGGAAACAACATCTACCGTATTGACCGGGCCGGCCGGAACCGCTGATAAGCTGGGCGTAGGGCTATCGGCGCGGGACCTGCTATCGGCTGGTGTTTACACGCGTCTGAATATTGAAGTGCAGTATGCACCGGGCATGAAACCACAGGATGAATCGGTCAACAACCTCGTCTCCTTCATGAATACCTACCTCAATAAACCCGGAGGTATCAGCGTTACTTATAAACAGGTGGAGTCTATTGGCAAAGCTACCATCACAGCTGATGATGCAGCGGCATTTGCAGATAAGAACAGGACACTGTATACGGATGGGAATCAAATATCCCTCTATATTTATTTTGCCGATGCCGACTATACAGAGCGAGGTGTTGCGGGGGTCGCTTATAGGAATACGGCTGTTGTCATGCTCGAAAAAACCATCCAGGCCAATAGCGGCGGTTTCAACCAGGCCAGCAGGGTGAAAGTTGAATCCGGCGTATTGATGCATGAAACGGGCCATTTGATAGGGTTGGTTAACAATGGGACCCCCATGGTTGCCAATCATGAAGATGCGGGCAGCAAAGGGCATTGCAACAATCAAAATTGCCTGATGTTTCATGCTATTGAAACTTCAGGACTGATGAACATGCTCGATAATACCCTGCCATCTCTTGATGCCAATTGTGTGAATGATTTGAAAGCCAACGGCGGAAAATAAATTTCCGTAGCGGGTAGGGCAGATCACACAATTGCAAACGTTTCCGGCCTTTTTTTCATTTCAACTACAGGTTATTAGTGTACTTTGCCGCATTCAAATGCTACAATTGGTTGTATATGAAAAAAATAAGCTTAGCGGGATTGTTCGCATTCCTCGTGGCAACGGTGTTTACTAATGCCCAATCTCCCATTGCTTCCAGCGATGTCTATAATGCCATAAAAAAGACGGCTGATTGGCAACTGAATGAACTGGAAACAAAAGCATGGAAATACCCTGCTACAGACTGGACCAACGGCGCCTATTATGCAGGGCAGATGGCATGGGCAAAAATGGCCAATGATGAAAGAAGCCTGGATTTTTTAAAAAGAACAGGAGAGAAGAACCTGTGGAAAGGCGGACCGGGAAGATTCTTCGCAGATGATTATTGTGTTGGGCAGACCTATGCTGCACTGTATATGCTTTACCATGATCCTGCCATGATAACACCCATGAAAGAATTGGGAGAAGACATCATCCGGCAACCGCATACAGAATCATTGGACTGGACAGCTAATAAAGGGGTTCAAAACCGTGAGTGGGCCTGGTGCGACGCGTTGTTCATGGGGCCGCCAACACTGGCCTGTCTTTATACAGCTACCGGCGAGAAAAAGTACCTGGATATCATGAATAAACTGTGGTGGAAAACGAGTGATTATTTATACGATGCTACGGAACATTTATATTTCCGCGACAGCCGGTATTTTGATCAAAAAGAAAAGAACGGGCAGAAAGTATTCTGGAGCCGTGGTAACGGATGGGTCATTGCTGCATTAACGCGCATATTAGACAATATGCCTGCAACTTATCCCGACAGGCAACGGTATGGCAGGGTATTCAAATCGATGGCCAGGCGCATCGCCTCTTTACAACAGGCCGACGGTACCTGGCATGCCAGTTTATTGGATCCTGCAAATTATCCCTCGAAAGAAACAAGCGGCACTGCATTCTTCACCTACGCGCTGACATGGGGTGTTAATAATGGTTACTTGTCATACGCGGACTATTTTCCTGTGATCCGGAAAGCATGGGAAGCGTTGAATGCCTGCGTACATGAAGATGGTAAACTTGGTTTTGTGCAGGTGCCGGGTGCTTCCCCGGATAAAGTAACAACTGATGATACCGAAGTGTATGGGGTAGGCGCTTATCTTTTAGCAGGTACAGAATTGTTCAGGCTCATGTATGGCAAGGAAAAAGAAGCGCTGAAAGTGACTGTGCAAAATACGACTGGCATTAACAGGAAAGACGAGATAGTTGAATTGCCCTGGCATCGATTGGCTGCTGCAATGTACACACCTGACAAAACAATAGTAGTAAATGCACAGACGGGAGAAGAAATTGCTTCCCAGATTATTTACAAAGGGAAGAAAATTCCGCAGGCTGTCATCTTTCAATCAGGTGCTACTGCAGGATCAACTGCCTATTATTATATCAGGAGGCAAATGCCAAAAACATATACGACCAGGGCCTATGGCCGTTTTGTACCGGAAAGAATGGATGATTTTGCCTGGGAAAATGACCGCATCGGCTTCCGCATGTATGGGCCTGCATTGCAGAAAACCGGGGAAATAAGTAATGGCATTGATGTATGGGCAAAACGTACCAGTGAAATGGTGATTGATCAATGGTATAAGGATGGGGACTATCATAAGGATCATGGCCAGGGGCTTGATTTTTATGGAGTTGGAACATCATTGGGGGCAGGAGGCATAGCACCTTACCTGGATCATCAATTGTATCCTTCTGCTAACTATAGCAGCTACAAAGTGCTTGATAAGGGCCCCCTGCGCATCAGCTTTGAATTAGATTACCAGCCATGGAAAGCAGCCAATACAAAAGTATCGGAAACAAAAACCATTACATTGGATGCGGGCTCCTACCTGAACAAAATTGAGGTAAAATATACTGCTGCAAAGCCTGTATTAACTATTGCAACAGGAATTGCCAGGCTGCCGGGAAATGGCCAGCAGTGGAGTGATGTACATACAAAAGATGGGTTGCTGGCTTATGAACAACCGGCACAGGCGGACGGGATCATCCGTATCGGACTGCTGGTGGCGCAGAAAAGTGAGGCTGCTGCAATACCGGCCACGACTGCAGACCATTACGGACATACAGGACATTATATTTTAAGTACCGCCGTCCCGCAACATAAGACCTTGCTTTATTACCAGGGAGCATCGTGGGATAAACAAGGCGGCTTTGCAACATTCGAAGCATGGAAGCAATATTTGCTGGATAAACAAATGCAACTTGAGCATCCATTGACAATAAGTGTGTATTAATAAAACAGTAGTAACATGTCGTATCCTTTTAAGTATCAGTCTTCCAGAAGTGTTGAGGAAGTAAAAAAGATGGACACTGCCCAACTTCGGGAGGCATTTCTGATGGATAAAGTCTTCGAAAAAGATGTGATCACGGCCACTTATTCCATGCAGGACCGTTACATTATTCTTGGCGCGAAACCTGTGCAGGAAAAATTGACCCTGCCTGCCTTTCAGGAGCTGACAAAGGCCGGTTATTTTCTGGAAAGAAGGGAAATGGGTATCATTAATGTAGGCGGAAAAGGGAAGGTAACAGTAGATGAGGAAGTATTTGAACTGGAAAACAAAGATTGTCTGTACATAGGTAAAGGCAAACGGACAATAACATTTGAAAGTACAGCTACCGATAAACCGGCCTTATTTTATATCAATTCGGCATTGGCTGCGGCGGCGTATCCTGCTGTTCATATTCGTAAGGCAGATATTACACCACTCACACTGGGAGATGCATCAACGTCTAATTACCGTAAGATATACCAGTATATTTTGCCAGACCGGGTGCAGAGTTGCCAGCTTGTGATGGGTTTTACAGAATTACTAAATGGCAGTGTATGGAATTCCATTCCCCCACATACACACCTGCGCCGCAATGAGGTCTATTTCTATTTTGACCTGCCTGAAGAACAGATAGTGATGCATTTGATGGGAGAGCCAACAGAAACAAGACACCTGGTTGTAAGCAACCATCAGGCAGTTATTTCACCTGAATGGAGTATCCATGCAGGTGCCGGCACTTCATCATATGCTTTTATCTGGGGTATGGCGGGAGAAAACCAGGATTATACTGATATGGATAAATTAGAAGTGAAGAACCTGCGGTAAACAGCTATCTCTTTTTCGAAGATTCTCTTTTGATCAGCCTGGTTGTGTACAATTTTGTTTGCGGGGTGAATGATTTTCCCTGTTCAACCTGGTCAATCAGCAACTCCGCAGCCATTTGTCCCATTTCAAATATTGGTTGATGAATGCTTGAAATAGAAGGAGAAGTAAACGATACCATGGGCTCATCATTGAATCCGATAATGGCAATGTCTTCAGGAATACGCAGCTTTTTTGTTTTGGCTGCAACCATGGCTGCTACTGCCAAACGATCGCTGAAAGCAAAAATGGCATCAGGCGGCTGTGGTAGTTTGAGCAGCTTCAATACTTCCTTTACGGTTTTATCGTGGTCAATTTCGCAGTGCACAAGCAATGCATCGTCTAACGGTATTTTATATTTTATATGCGCCAGCCGGTATCCTTCTTTGCGGCGGTTACTGATGATGAGCTCGGGCGGACCAGCCAGGTAGGCAATGCGCCTGCATCCCATTTTAATCAGGTGTTCTACGGCGCCGAAAGCGCCTGCCATGTTATCAACAATGACCTTCGAGGTATTCAATTCATCTGCAATGCGATCAATCAAAACAACAGGCAGACCTTTTTGCTGCAATTGAAGTATATGAGTATAGTCCTTTGTGTGCTGCGCCAGTGATAAGATAATTCCATCCACGCTGCTGCGCATCATATCTATCGTATTCTTGATTTCTCTGTCATAGCGCTCAAGCGACTGACTGGCAATGACCGTATAACCCCTTTTGGATGCTGTATCTTCAATTCCCTGCAGGGCAGTGGAGAAAAAATAGTATCCCAGGTTGGGCACAATCACGCCGATGGTTTTTGTTTTTGCTTTTACCAGGCTTAATGCCGCCATATTGGGTTGATAATTCAACCGCTGGGCCGTTTCTTTCACCAGCCGCTGCGTTTCTTTATTGATCTCAGTGCTTGATTTTAATGCCCTTGATACTGTAGAAGGGGAAATATTAAGCAGCCTGGCAATATCCTTAATGGTAACCTGTTCAGACATGGCATCTCAATTTAATTACCCGGCATTACATGCCGCTCCTGTTTGAGTGTTGGGTTTGGCAAGTTACGGCTAAAACAATCATTCACCGCAGAAAGCTATCTTTGCAGTGAATGACGATTGACACTTAAGCCATTCTTACTACACTATGGATCATGAACATCACCACGGACACGGCCACCATCACCCGGTAAATGTTACCAATGTAACCAAAGCATTTGTTATTGGTATCGTGCTTAACCTGTTGTTTGTTGTAATAGAAGTGTTTGCAGGCCTTTATATTCACTCACTTTCATTGTTAAGTGATGCCGGTCATAACCTTGCCGATGTGGGTGCATTGGCCTTGTCATTACTGGCTTACCGGCTGCTGAAAGTAAAGCCGAATGAGAAATATACCTATGGTTACCGTAAGACATCCATACTGGCTGCATTGTTTAATGCAGTGGTATTATTAGTCTCCATTGGCGCCATCGCTTACGAGGCCATTCATCGTTTTTTCAACCCGGAACCTTTACCTGGTCATGTGATTGCAATCGTAGCCGGTGCCGGTATTGTGATCAATGCTTTTACAGCTTTCCTGTTTATGAAGGACAAGGAGAAAGATATCAATATCAAAAGCGCTTACCTGCACCTGTTAGCTGATGCATTGGTTTCGGTTGGCCTGGTACTGGCAGGCATTCTTATACATTATACCAATTGGTATTGGCTTGACCCTGTTTTCAGTATCATTATTGCTGCGGTTATTTTAATTGGAACGGTAGGCTTACTAAAAGACAGCCTGCGTTTATCATTAGACGGTGTGCCGTCAGCTATTGACTTGCAGAAAATAAAGGAGTCTGTATTGAAAATAAAAGGAGTGCAGGAAATCCATCATATACACGTATGGGCCATCAGTACCACGCAGAATGCGTTGACTGCACATATCATGGTTGATGAAAAAACGACTATGCTGGAAATACAGGGAATTAAAGAACGGGTTAAACACGCATTGGAACACGAGAACATTCAACATGCGACCATCGAAACAGAAATTAAACCCGGCAACTGCAAAGAGATGGATTGCCGAAGCGCCGATAGCTTGTGATAATCACGCTAATCTATGATAAGCAAATCAGTTTTGCGCAGGTCAGGTAAACGTTCACCAACCAATTCCAACAATGTGGCTTCGATCTCTATGCACATATTGTTCAGCGCAAGGTCATTTGGTTCTGTTCCAAACGGCTCTTCAAGCTCATCACCTATAGCCTCAAAAGCAACAAATGTATACGCTATAAACACTACAATAAATGGTGTGAGCCATTGAAGGTTGTCCACCAAACCAAACGGCAGCAGAAAGCAGTATAGGTAAATGGTACGATGCAACAACACATGATAAGTATATGGGATCGGTGTAGACGCGATTCTCTCACATCCACCCACTATATCAGATAACTTATCCAGGTTCTCATCTAAGCGTATTTGCTGAATAGAATCGATTCTTTCTTCATTCCTGGCTTTTTGTATCCATTCGGCCATGAGTTTCATGAGCATCACAGGTTTATACCTCGCCTCAGCAACCATTTTAAATTGCTCGTCATTAAGGCGCTTTTTTAAATCCTCCTGGGCATCTGTGCCCCGCAACTGGTGTTTCAGGGCATAAGTAAAAGAAGTAAGTAACTGAACAAAGCTAATGGTGGAACTATTGTCCGATGTAAACTTAGTCAAGGTCATCGCCTGGCGGGTTAACGATCGTGTGCTGTTTAACAATGCTCCCCAAAGCTTGCGTGCTTCCCAAAAACGTTCATAACTGGCATTGTTACGAAAGCCAAGAAATAGCGCAATTGCCAGTCCAAACAGGGTAAATGGCGCCGGGTTGAGGGGCACTTTGAATGAAAAAATAATTCCATGCAAGTATACCACACCTGAAGACAAAATAAAGAGTAAAATCAGTCCGGGCAACAATCCTGGCAGCACAGATCCATGCCAGGCAAAAAGCATCTTGAACCAGTGGTCTTTTTTCTTGATAATCATAGGAAGGCTTTGGCTTGTTAATCGGGCAACAAATTATTGTAGTGGTTGTAGTTCTAAGTTAATTTGTTGTATATCTCAGGATCATGCTTTTTGATTTTGATCTTAACAAATTTTGATGCCGGCATATTACTTTCCCGAACTACATTGTTAATGGAAATTAAAACATTCGTTTCAGGGAAATAGGTAACTGTATTCCTCTCCGGTATTGGGTAAGAAACAATAATGAATAAGGGGGCGATCCGTTCAATGCCATCGTCATAGTTGAACAGATCTACCTTTTCACCCGTTACAAATCCCGCTTCATCAATATCTTTTTGATTCATCAATACTACCCGCCGCTCGTTCTTTATACCACGGTACCGGTCTTCAAGGCCATAGATTGTCGTATTAAATTGGTCGTGTGTACGCGTAGTAGCCATCAGGTATTCACCTGGGGCGAGCGTATTGTCAGGTATGGCGGTTAGCGTGAATGGGGCGCGGTCAATGTATTTCTCCGTGATGAAGTTTCCTTCCCGGGCAGCATTGGGCAAATAAAATCCTTCCTTTTGCCGCACCCGAACATTATAGTTCTCAAAACCAGGGATACACTTTTCAATGTCATCCCTTACTGCATCATAACTATTGGCGTACCGCTGCCAGTCAATAACCGACCTGCTCCCCAGCGTAGCCATCGCCATACGGCATACGATCTGTGTTTCATTAACGAGGCTATCGGATATTGGTTTCAGGATACCCTTGGATGATTGTACTATGCCCATAGCGTTTTCTGTACTAACGAACTGAGGCTCGCCATTAACAATGTCGACATCACTCCGTGAATAGGTCGGAAGTATTAATGCCTCCTGCCCGTGTACTAGGTGGCTCCGGTTAAGCTTGGTAGAAACACAAATACTTAAATTCAATTTCCTTAGCGCTTCAGCGGTATAGGTTGTATCTGGTGTTGCTGATAAAAAATTGCCTCCCATACTGAAAAAGACTTTGACCTTGCCGGCGTGCATAGCTTTGATCGCCCGTACAACATCATAGCCGTGTTCGCGGGGCGGCTCAAAGCCAAACACTTTTTTTATGCGATCCAGTTGTTCGTTGGTGGGTTTTTCATTGATCAACATGGTACGATTGCCCTGAACGTTACTATGCCCGCGAACAGGGCAAACGCCTGTACCGGGCTTACCGATACTTCCTTTGAGCAACAGTAAATTGATGATCTCTTTGATCATATCCACACCGTTAGGTTGCTGCGTGAGCCCCATTCCCCAGCAAAAAATGATTCGCTTTTTGAATGCCAGCATTTGAGCCGCCTGATAAATTGCCGATGACGATATCCCGGATGCTACAGCAAGATCTTCCAGTTTGTAATCTTCAAACTGCTTGATAAAGGCGTCGAACCCGGTGGTCTTTTTAGCTATGAATTCCTGATCAAATACTTCCCCGGGAGATTTTTTTTCAAAATCAAGCAGCAGGAGCTCAATGGCCTTTAAAAGCTCCATATCACCGTTTATTTTTACAGGAAGATAGAGGTCAGCCAGCTGAATACCATTTCCAAGCACGCCACTTATTTGCTGCGGGTTGTGAAATTCCATCATTCCGGCCTCGGGCAAGGGATTGATGGCAATGATCTTTGCTCCGTTTTGTTTGCCTTTTTCCAGCGCACTCATCATCCTGGGTGCATTGGTTCCCGGATTGTGTCCAATGATCACAATAACATCCGTATCGTAAAAATCATTCAGCTTTACCGTTCCTTTTCCAACGCCAAGCGTGGGCATCAAAGCAAAACCAGATGTCTCATGACACATATTTGAACAGTCCGGCATATTGTTAGTGCCGAATTCTTTGGCAAAGAGCTGGTATACAAATGATGCTTCGTTGCTCGTTCTTCCAGATGTATAAAAGGCAGCTTCATCCGGCGATTCTAGTGCGTTCAGGTGCCCTGTAATTTTGTTAAAGGCATCGTTCCAACTGATAGGTTGATAATGTGTGCCGTCTTTCGGCATATACATAGGTTCAGCCAATCTGCCCATACGGCCTATTTCAAAATCCGTTAATCTGGCCAGGTCGCAGACCGAATTTTTTTTAAAGAACTCAGCAGTAACTTTTTTGGTAGTCGCTTCTTCCGCCAGGGCCTTCGCCCCGTTTTCACAGTATTCGCCCACAGGTGACCGCTCATCATCGGGATCAGGCCAGGCACAGCTCGGGCAATCAAAACCTCCCTTTTGGTTCATGGTAAATAAAGCCCTTGTCCCCCGGATGGGCACGCCCTCCTCAAAAAGATCACTGAATGCTGCCATGACTGCAGGCACACCCGCAGCCCATTTTTTCACGCCTGTTACTTTCAGGTCTAATAGTTTGTAGGGGTTTTCTGCAGAAGGTTGATTTTTATCTTTTTTCATGGCTCATGTGTTTAGATGGTGTCGGTGCTACTATACGATCGCTTGAACTATACATATTGAACCTGTCTTCTTTGAGAAAACCCAGCAATGTGATATCAAATTCCGTGGCAAGTTCTACTGCAAGGCTCGATGGGGCGCCGATGGCAGCGACAATTGAAATCCCGGCCATAGCAGCTTTCTGAATTAATTCAAAACTTGCCCTTCCGCTGAGCAGTAAAATATGGCGGCCCAATGGCAGGAAGTCACTGACCAACGCACTGCCGATTAATTTGTCCAGTGCATTGTGTCGTCCTACATCTTCCCGCAGAAGTACCATGTCGCCCCCGATGGTAAAAAGGCCGGACGCATGGATACCCCCTGTTGCGGCAAAATCGCTTTGGGCTGCTTTTAATTTTCCGGGTAATTCGTACAGTATATCTGCAGACAGGTTTAACTGAGGTTTGTCCGGATGGCCAAAGGGACTCACCGTTCTTATAGATTGGATAGAGCTCTTTCCGCAAACACCGCAGCTGGACGTCGTATAAAAATTTCTGTCTGATTGCACCAGGTGAGGCATGAAATTTTCAGTGAGTTCCACCTGAACAATATTCTCCTTTTGTGATGAACATTCCATACTTGTGTGATAGACGGCTGCCACATCATGATAGGAAGAAATAATTCCTTCTGTGAATAAAAAGCCGAGCGCCAGTTCCAAATCATTACCGGGCGTGCGCATCGTTACAGAGATATTCTTTTGTACTCTCGCTGCTTCGGGACCGTAGCCTATCCTTATTTCCAGCGGTTCCTCTACGGAAAGTATGTCCAACAACGGTGAACTGATGAAGCCGTTCACCTTTCTCACAGGCATATGCTTAATGGAAACTGATGGTAAATCCTTCATTTCCGTGTGATTTTAATGAAAAAATGATATGTAAATCTAATAAAAAATTGATCCAGAACAGAGATTGTTAAGGCCAAAATAAACCGTGTATTCATATAACCTGGTAAGCCTATACAAAATAGTTATGTGGAGCAATGCTTATGTGTTCCAATCTTTGATGGACTACAACTGTTCAAGGCTTCATGCATCGCTGGGCTATGTAGCAGCAGAGGGCATCTGACGCCGTGTTTTCAGATATTTCAGCTGAAATATATTTGTGTGCAGAACTTTAATTGCTTGGCTTTAAAATAGTTATTGCTATATTGTTAGTCTTTGAATATAAATATAAGGGACTTAAAAGATGAATTAGTTTTAAGTGAACAAAGCTTTTTCAATTTGAGACACCTTTGTTCAGGGCCATCTGATTCTAATAATAATTGATACTTCAATGAAACTTAAATTGTTTGCCGTTCTTATCATCGTTATAGCATGCTCCTGCTCGCATAAGCACGATTATGGCAAGCCTGTTATGGAACCATCTTCAATTGTAAAAGACTTAATGAGTTTCCTAACGTACAAAGAGGATATTGTAAGGTTTTATGAAGAGTTTACAGCTCTTGATAGCGCTTCAAATATTATTTCTAAATCTAGTTTTTTGAAATTGTTATCAACGGGTCGATATCTTCCTGTTAAATTTGCCTCTAATGATGCTGCAATTTATTATAAGTTAGATAGATTAGAAGATTCGGTTGATAATGACATCAAAACAACCATCGAAAATTGGGGTTCTGAAGAATACAGCTATTATAAATTAGAAGGTACTGATTTTCCAGATTACCATTTTATTGATATGAGCGGGAAAATTTATACCCGGAGATCAACTAAGGGAAAAATTATTGTCTTGAAGTGTTGGTTTATCAACTGCTTGCCTTGCGTAAGGGAGATGCCCATGCTTAATAAAGTGAGAGAGGAATATTCGAATAATAATGATGTTCTTTTTATTAGCTTATGCTGGGATAAGAGAAAAAGTGTAGATTCTTTTTTAAAGAAAAACGTTTTCGAATATTCAACAGTCCCGGATCAATATAAATTCCTGACTGAAAATTTGGCACTAAATGGTTATCCAACCCATTTTGTAATTAACAGAGATGGTAAAATTGTCAAAAAGAGTCACTCTTACAAAGAGATGAACTATACTTTGAAAAAGCTATGCTTGCCCTAAGGTTCGGCCTGCCATGATAAAACAAAAACGCTTCTAAGTGCTTATTATCAACACATTAGAAGCATTTACTGGTGATCCGGATTGGATTCGAACCAATGACCTACTGCTTAGAAGGCAGTTGCTCTATCCAGCTGAGCTACCGAACCATAAACTGCTTGCAGAGGCGCAAAATAAAGCAAAAATTGCCAGTTGAACAAACCCGCCTTTACCTTATCTGAAAACCCTTACTTTGCTTTAAACGATTGTTTTCATGAGCTATAATTACCTTCCGCTTGACCGTAAATGGCTGCATTTTGAACAGGTAAAACACCTGCTGGATTATGAACAACTGGTATCTGTCACTTTTGACGCTCATGAGCGCATTGTGGCTTGCAGGGCTTACCTCGATCGAAAAATGGAAGATAAAGATGGTTTGTTTTATGGCATTAATACAGGCTTCGGTTTTTTGCAGAATGTAAAAATTGATGCCAGCCAGATTGAACAATTACAATACAATTTGCTGGTGTCGCATGCATGCGGACTCGGTGAAGAAGTACCACGGGATATTGTAAAACTGATGCTGATGCTGAAGATCAAATCGCTCAGTTACGGACATAGCGGTGTGCAGATAGACACTGTTAAACGGTTAATGGACATGTATAATAACGATGTACTCCCTGTTATTTATACACAGGGGTCACTGGGTGCATCGGGCGACCTCGCGCCATTGAGCCACCTTAGCCTGTCCCTGGTTGGGTTGGGTGAAGTGTACCACGAAGGAAAAAAGATGCCGGCTGCTGAAGCCATGCAAAAGTTTAATTGGGAGCCGATTCACCTGCAAAGCAAAGAGGGACTGGCCCTGATCAATGGTACACAGTTTATGAGTGCCTACGGGTTGTTTTGCCTGAAAAAAGCGGAGCACCTGCTCCGGATGGCTGACCTGATCAGTGCCCTCTCATTTGATGCGTTTGATTGCATCCTGGAACCGTTACAGGCTCAGATTCATGCAGTAAGGGCACATAAAGGGCAGGTTGACACAGCTGCAAAACTTCGCCAGTACCTTGCTGGCAGTGCTATTAGCCGACAAGCTAAACAACAGGTACAGGATCCTTATTCTTTCCGTTGTATACCACAGGTGCACGGCGCTTCAAAAGATGCTTTTGACCATGTACTGAATGTCTTCCTGCGGGAAATCAATTCGGTTACGGATAATCCCAACATATTCCCGGATGATGACCTGATTGCCAGTGGCGGCAATTTTCATGGCCAACCTCTGGCATTGGTATTGGATTATTTAGCTATTGCCATGAGCGAACTGGCCAACATTTCGGAAAGAAGAACCTACCAGCTGATCAGCGGCCAGCGCGGGCTTCCTTTGTTTTTAGTGAAAGACCCGGGCCTGCATTCCGGATTTATGATCCCGCAGTACACAGCAGCGGGCATTGTGAGTGAGAACAAGCAATTGTGCACGCCCGCCTCTGTTGACAGCATCTCTTCTTCCAATAACCAGGAAGACCATGTGAGCATGGGCGCCAATGCGGCAACCAAATGCTACCGGGTGGTGCAGAATGTTGAAAAAGTACTGGCAATAGAATTACTCAGCTCCGCGCAGGCTTTGGAGTTCAGGCGGCCGGCTACCAGCTCCGCTGCCATTGAGGCACTGGTGACGGCCTTCCGTAAGGCAATCAGCTTTAATAGTGTAGACAGGGTTTTACACGATGATATGATAAAAGCCATCGCTTTCCTGAACAAGTACCCTGTGTCTGCCTGAGGTTGGGGCGCAAAGCTTAACTTTGTCGCCCTAATAAAACAATATGTCTGTAGAAAAGAGCCTGAATTTTATCGAAGAGATCGTAGAAGCGGATCTGAAGAGCGGAAAATACCAATCCATCACTACCAGGTTCCCACCGGAGCCCAATGGGTACCTGCATATTGGTCATGCCAAAAGTATCTGCCTGAACTTTGGCCTGGCTAAAAAATATGGCGGCCGTACCAACCTGCGTTTTGACGATACCAATCCCATTACCGAAGAAACCGAATATGTAGAGAGTATCAAATCTGATGTCCGGTGGCTGGGTTTTGATTGGGCCAATGAATTATATGCTTCTGATTATTTTGATCAACTGTATGCACTGGCAGTAAAACTTATCAAAAAAGGACTGGCTTATGTTGATGATAGCTCCAGTGAAGAGATCGCTGTACAGAAAGGTACGCCTACCCATCCGGGGACAGAAAGCCGATACCGTCATCGCAGTATAGAAGAAAACCTTCGCCTGTTTGAAGCAATGCATGAGGGAAAATATAAGGATGGAGAGAAGGTATTGCGGGCCAGGATAGATATGGCGAGCCCCAATATGCACATGCGCGACCCCATCCTCTATCGCATCAAGCACGCCCATCACCATCGTACTGGCGATAAATGGTGCATTTACCCGATGTATGATTTTGCACACGGGCAAAGCGATGCTATCGAAAACATCACCCATTCCATTTGTACACTGGAATTTATACCGCACAGACCGCTGTATGATTGGTGCATTGAAAACCTGAATACCTTCCCATCCAAACAATATGAATTTGCCCGTTTAAACATGACTTATACAGTCATGAGCAAAAGAAAACTATTGCAACTGGTGAATGAAAAAATGGTAAATGGCTGGGACGACCCGCGTATGTCTACCATCAGCGGTATGCGCCGCAGGGGCTATCCTGCAGATGCTATTCGTGAGTTTTGCGACAGGATAGGGGTTGCTAAAAGAGATAACCTGATTGATGTAGGACTGCTGGAATTTTTTGTCCGTGAGCACCTGAATAAAATTGCTTTAAGAAGGATGGTGGTATTTGATCCGTTGAAAGTGGTGATCACGAATTTCACGAATGGAAGCGAATTATTGAGCAGTGAAAATAACCCGGAAGATCCGGAGGCAGGCAGCAGGGATATTCCTTTCAGTAGTGAAATTTATATTGAACGGGAAGATTTTATGGAAGTGCCGCCTAAAAAATATTTCAGGTTGGCGCCCGGGCAAATGGTTCGTTTGAAAAGCGCCTATATCATTAAATGTGAGGAAGTAATCAAAGACGCGTCCGGCACTGTAACGGAACTGAGATGCACTTATATTCCTGAAAGTAAAAGCGGTGCAGATACATCTGGTATTCATGTGAAAGGAACCCTGCACTGGGTAAGCGCTGCACATGCCATCAAAGCGGAAGTCCGTTTGTATGACCGCTTATTCAAAATAGAAGATGTTGGCAATGCAGAAGGCGATTTCAAAGACCATATCAACCATGATTCTTTGCATATCATTGAAAATGCATATGCAGAGCCGGCATTGAAAAATGATCAGTTGCATGACCGTTACCAGTTCCTGCGTAAAGGATATTTTGTCCTGGATAAAGATACGAGGGAAGATAAGCTGGTGTTTAACAGAACGGTGACTTTGAAAGATACCTGGACAAAGGAGCAGAAGAAATAGTAGGAGGGGTGACTTATTAATTTAGTGTTACTGAGTTGTTATACAAAATGGATTTACTGCAATCATTTCAAAAGTATTGGCAAAAAGAATTCCGGCAGCTATCGCCTGCTAACTGCCGCTTGTTGTTGGCTGTGAGTGGCGGCGTGGATAGTGTGGTGCTGGCAGACCTCGTTGCACGCAGCGGATTTGATTTTGTTATAGCACACTGTAATTTTCAATTAAGGGGGGAAGAGAGTGAGAGAGACGAAAAATTTGTCCGTTCATTAGGTGTGAAATACGACAAGCAGGTGCTCGTTAAGAAATTCGATACAGCACAATATGCCGATGCTGAAAAGATTTCCATCCAGGAAGCTGCGAGGGTGTTGCGGTATGATTGGTTTTCATCGATCATCCATGAAAAGCTGGCAAACTGTTTTATTGCAACTGCCCATCACGCCGACGATGCTATTGAAACTGCATTGATGTACTTTTTCCGTGGTACAGGGATCAAAGGATTAACCGGTATACAACCTTTGCAACAAAAACGGTCTTTGATAAGACCATTGCTTGCCTGCAGGAAACAGGAACTGCTCGATTATGCAAAGGCGCATGGTTTGCTGTTTGTGGAAGATACCTCTAACAATACAGATAAATATACCCGAAATTTCTTTCGCAACCAGCTGATCCCTGCTGTTAAGGAGGTCTTTCCGCATGTGGAAGAAAATATACTGCATACTATTAGTCGTTTAAATGAAGCGATGGTTTTATATGAGCAGGCAGTCCGGCTGAATTTGTCGAAACTGACAGAGCAGAAGGGCAATGAAATACACGTGCCTGTATTAAAATGGAAGCAGGCAAAGCCGCTGCAAACGATTACCTGGGAACTGATCAGTGCTTATGGTTTCTCAGCTGCGCAAACGACTGAAGCCATCAAATTACTTGATGCGGCCAATGGAAGCTTTCTTCAGTCACCCACTCACCGTCTCATCCGCAATCGCAACTGGATGATCATTGCCCCCAATATGCCTGCTGTTGCTGCGCATATACTGATAGGAGAAAAAGATAAAGATGTTGAATTTCAAAATGGCAGGCTGGGATTTGAAACCCGGGATTGGAAGCCGGGAGCAAAGGCAACTTTAAATACGGAGGCTTTGCTTGACGCAAATGAGATCAAATTTCCTTTATTATTGCGCAAATGTAAACAAGGTGATTATTTTTATCCCTTAGGAATGCAGAAGAAAAAAAAGCTGAGTCGGTTCTTTATTGATCAGAAATTAGCCAGAACGGAGAAAGAAAAAGTATGGGTGCTGGAAATGGACAAAAAAATCATCTGGGTAGTCGGCTATCGCATTGATGACAGGGTGAAGTTAACCGATACGACCAAAAAGGTACTGCATATTACTTACCTTCCAAGGTAGCGGGCCACTTCGCTGCTGAAATGTTCCAGCGGCCTGAAATCACTTAGAAGCTGACAGGTTACAATCAAAAAAACAATCCCGAATACCGCCCCCCATATATGTGCAGAATGGTTGATATTCCCATGTCCCTTTTTAGCAAGGTAAGCAGACAGGATCAGGTATAACGGGCCAAAAACAAAACCGGGGATATGAAATGGGAAAGGGAAAATGCCCATTCCCAATGTAGGGTATAAAAAAATACCGGCAAATATGACGGCTGATACAGCCCCTGAAGCGCCGAGGCTGCGGTATTGATAGTTGTCCCTGTTTCGCATATAGGTGGGGAGCAGACAAACAACCAAAGCAATCATGTAAAGGAAGAGGTATAATAACTTGCCTTTGTTGCCGAAGATGGATGTAAAAGCCTGTTCAACCATTTCTCCGAACAGGTAGAAAGAATACATATTAAAAGCGAGGTGCATAATATCTGCGTGAATGAACCCGCAGGTAATGAACCGGTACCACTGGTTTTGATGGGTGATGGCAGGAGGGTAGAAGATCAGATCGTTGATTACTTTTTCATTTGAAAAAGCAGTAAAAGATATGATCGAGGTCAGCGCAAGTATGACAATAGTAACGGTGATCATAGCGGGAAGATAAAGGATTCTGAATTAACTATGGTGGTATTTCTCATTTCTTAAAATGGTGCAGGCACGATACAATTGCTCTGCCAGTATCAACCTTACCAGCATATGCGGGAATACTAATTTTGAGAAGCTCCAGGAGAAATCAGCTCTTTTTGTTACTGTTTCATCTACCCCCCAAGCGCCGCCTATCAGCAATACAAGCTGCCTGGTGCTTTCATTGGCCCTTTGTTGCAGGAAAGCTGCCAGTTCCGGTGAACTGAGCTGTTTACCACGCTCATCCAACAATATAAGATAGTCATCCTTTTGCAACTGCTGCAGAATGGCTGAAGCCTCCGCTCTTTTCAATTCGGTGGCTGTAAGGCTTGCTGCGTGCTTTGGCGGTGGCAGGATATGCCATTGAGCGGGAAAATATTTATTAAGGCGTTTGGTAAAATCCTCGATGCCATTGAGGACATAAGGTTCATGGGCTTTACCAACCGACCATAACTGAATTTTCATCATGCTAAAATAACCAATGCAATTGGAAGATCCTAAAAAGGAAGGGGCTTGAGCATTAATACCTGTAATGCTGATAAAGGGTGAAGCAGGTCTGTAAAAGAATGCTGCGTGAAAAAGGGAAAAGAAGGTTTTTTTTCCGGGGTGATTAACACCAGGTCTGCTTTGATCTTGCCCGCATAATGCAGTAGCAGCTCAGCGCTGTCCCTGCCTTGCAATATTTTATAATGCGGCGAATGACCGCATTCTGCCAGCATCTTGTAGGTAAGATAAAATGCATCTACCCTTGCTTTCGCAGCACTGTCATTACTGTCTAATAATGTTACCAGGTGTACTTGCGCATTGTATTGCTTAGCAAACTCCAGTGCTGCCCGGATTCTTCTGTCAGGCACTGAATCGTGTACGGGAAGCAGTATGGATTTAATGGTATGGTTCAGGCTCCCCGGCGTAATGGTAAGTATGGGTGTGGGTTCATTTTTGGCCAATGTCATCAACAGTTTTTGACCGGTGTACGACCAGGGATGATTTGAATGATCTTTTACAAAGATCACCAGGTCTATGGCTTGCTGGCGTATGTACTGTAAAAGATGGGCTGAAGCAGAGTGATTGCCGATAACGGATTTTTTTACTACCGAGGAAGGGTATAATGCCTTTATTTTTTTACTCAATACATTAAGTTTTCTTTCTGTTGCCTGTCTGGTTGCTGAAACGTTTGCTAATTGGTTCCATAAATTTGCTATGATCCCTGGCCTGCTCCAGCTACTTCCGGTTTGAACAGCACTTACTAAGTGTATAGTGGTAGTTGTGAATGTGCATAACTCAAATGCCTTTTCTACAGCCATACAGGCATGCTCGGCCTGGTCAACGGGTATCAGGATATTTTTAAAAGGGAGCATAATGCAGGTACTTCAGGTTACTCAAACCTATTCATGAAGTATTAAGGGGTCATTAAACAGGGATTAGAATATGATTAGAATAGACGATTGTTTTGATCTGACGAGGGGGGCATAAAAAAGCCGCTCTTAGAAAAGAGCGGCGTTAAACTAAACCCTGAGCAAATAATAACTGTCTTTCCTCAACAGGGGGTATGAAAAGTCAGTTTTCATTTGTATGAAAACAAACAACGCACCGGCAAGTTGCCTGTTTAGTATTAGTGAGGCATTAATCTGAGATTAGAAAGGGATTAGAAATGACCAGGGGGGAGTTCAACGCTGGTGAAATGTTCTGGCAATAGGAATGTTGATGGTAAAAATGGTTCCGAGCGGAGCACCGGGTTTGATAAGAATGCTTCCTTTGTGTAATTGGATAATGCGGGATGCCAGTGATAATCCCAGTCCTGATCCCTGTGTCTGGCTGGTGCTCTTTGCCCTGTAAAACGGCTGAAAGATAAGCTGCTTATCCTCTTCACTGATCCCTGGCCCATTGTCCGTGACGATGACATGAAGTTCATCCTCAGAAAAATTCAATGCTACAGCGGCAAAATGATCGGCTGAATATTTACATGCGTTGAGTACAATGTTTTTGATGGCGCTGTATAAAAGATTGTGGTTGCCAAATACTAGAAGATTGTCTTCGTTTTCCGGAAATGTTTCAAAATGCAAGGCTACCTTAAAATCTTTATTGGCCTTCCTGAGTTCAGGTGGTAATCTCATCAGCAGTTCATCGATCCTGACCAATGAAAGCTCCATGCCATCAGAACTGCTCGTGGCTTTTGCCAATTCAAGCAGGCTGCGGGTTAATTGTGTAAGGTGTTTTACATCATCATACACGGAATGGATGACTGATTTATATTCCGGGGCTCCCCGCTCATTCTGTAAGGTGATTTCCAATTGACTGGAAATGGAGGTGAGCGGTGTTGATAACTCGTGTGAAGCATTGGCAATGAACCGGCGTTGTATTTCAAATGATTCCTGGAGGCGGGTAAGCAGGTCATTGAAAGTGGAAGAAAGCTCGTTCAGTTCATCTTTTGGCTCATGGATAGCAATACGCCGGGAGAGGTGCTGTGACGAGATTTCCTTTACCTCATTGGTTATTTTTTTGATGGGTACAACAAGCCGGGATGAAAAGAATAATCCGGATAGGAGCGTGATAAGAATACCTGTAATAAAGCTTAGTGTCAATACAAATTTTAACTGTGCCAATCGTTCCAAACCATCTTTGTCATATGCTGCAGCTACCACTACGTATTTTTTGTGATCACGGAAGTACTCAATGGCGATAATGTCTTTGCGATGGTTGGCATAGACAAACTGACCCTCCGTTTTTACTTTTTCAAGCAACTCTTTGTCGGCCGTTTCGGCAGTAATATTACTATCAACATACCGGTATATTTCCCTGCTCTGATCATCATAGATCACAACACTCTTCTGCTGTATGGAGAAAACCATATTTTCATCAATCCTCCTTAAAAGGTTCGTATCAATACCTTCAACCTTGGTTAAAAGACTTACTGTTGTGAGCGCCCTGTTTCTCAGCCGCTTCCTAAAATCATTTTCCCTGTTCAGGTTGGTAAGAGAATAAACAGAGGTGCACACGATCAGCAATATAGCCGTTACAACAAGCGTAAACAATAAAGTAATGCGATACTTGATCTTCATCTAAGGCTGTTCTTTTAAAATATAACCCATGCCCACCTGTGTATGTATCAGACGGGTAGGGAAATTTTTATCAATTTTATTCCGAAGATAATTAACATACACATCAATCACATTGGTCTTGGTATCGAAGTCAATATCCCAGACGCGCTCAGCTATATCGGCTCTTGATAATACCCGGTTCCTGTTGCGCATAAAATATTCCAGTAACTGGAACTCTTTGGCTGTTAACAGGATCGGCTGTCCCTCACGTTTCACTTCTTTTGTGTCTAAGTTCATTTCAAGACTACCCACTTTTAGCATATTGCCTGTTGGCAATTGCTGGTTCATGGTTCTTTTAAGCAATGCCCTGATGCGTACCAGTAATTCTTTGAACTCAAACGGTTTGATCATGTAGTCGTCGGCCCCGGTATCAAATCCTTCTATCTTATCTTCAGTTGTGTTCAATGCCGTGAGCATAATAACCGGTATCTGCTGGTTATGACTGCGTATGATGTTACAAAGTTCATAACCGTTAATGCCCGGAAGGTTGATATCAAGGATAACCAGATCGTAAGCGTGTGATAAAAATAACCTTTTGCCAATGAGACCGTCAAAAGCCGTCTCCACATGGTATCCATTCTCTGTCAGCCCCTTTTTCAGCGCACTGGCAATTTTTTTCTCATCCTCCACGATCAGTATTTTTCTTTCCTCCATAACCTTGTTTTTACCTTTCAATACGATGCCATAGTTACACACTTTCATTGCATCTCTGCACACGGTTGCTGTATTTTAATCTGCTTCTAATCTAATTTAATATTGTTTGGGCTTATCTGACGGGATTTTCGCCAGTTTTAACAACCCCAGTGCATTTATTTGCCACCTGTAATAATTTTTATTCATAAGAAAAGTTTGTTATTATCTTCGTAATCAGGTTAATAGCTGCCATGCTGTGGTGGCAAACATCATTCGAAATTATTCTTATACAAGCCGCTGGTTTTGTCAACCCCCTGGTTAAATTCTTTTGATACCCTTGGCGAATAAGTGTCATAAACTATGAAAATACCTATTACTCGTATACCTGGCTTCATTCTGTTATGCTGTCCTGCGCTGGCCTTTTCACAACAACCCGATAGTCTGCTGGAACAAGCTACATTGGAGCATGTGATTGAATACGCCATTCAACACCAGCCATTAATCCGTCAATCGCTGATAGACGAAGAGATTACTGAATCCACTATCAAAAGCAAACTTGCCGATTGGTACCCACAGGTGAATTTTAATTATAACCTGCAACATAATTTCAAATTACAGACCACTGTTTTCGGCGGTAATACTATCCAGCTCGGGACTAAGAATACTTCTTTCCTGCAGTTTGCAGCAACACAACATATTTTCAACCGGGATGTATTACTGGCAAGCCGTACTGCTTCGGAAGTGAGGAACCTGGCGAGGCAAAATACCAGTACTAATAAGATTGATCTGTCGGTCAGTGTGACCAAAGCATTTTACGATGCGCTATCCTCCATACAACAATTAAAGGTTACCGGCGAAGCCATTACCCGGCTTGATAGAAGCCTTAAAGATGCTACAAGCCAATACCATGCCGGCATTACCGATAAAATTGATTATAAAAGAGCTACCATTGCGCTCAACAATGCCATTGCCGCCAAAAAAGCCAACGAAGCGATCCTGAATGCCAAGCTTGAGTACCTGAAAGGACTGATAGGCTATCCTGAAGGTAACAACCTGCCCATTGTATATGATAGCCTGCAGATGGAAAAAGAGGTTGGTTTAGATACCCTGCAACGGGCTGAATACAGCAACAGGGTTGAATACCGGTTATTGATGACACAAAAAAAACTACAGGAAGCTAACCTGAGGTACTACAAGTGGGGTTACCTGCCGGATGTTTCAGCCAACGGCGCCTATAATTTCAATTACCTGAACAATGATTTTGGTAAATTATACAGCGCCGGATATCCTAATGCTTTTGCAGCGCTTACACTTTCTTTCCCGATATTCCAGGGGGGTAAACGAAAAGCCAATATAGAACAGGCCGACTGGCAGCTCAAACGGATTAACTGGGATGTGATTAAGCTAAAGAATGCTGTGAATACAGAATATGCGAGGGCGCTGGCATCGTATAAAAGCAACCTGGCCAGCTATAATGCATTAAAAGAAAATATGCAACTGGCGCAGGAAGTGTATGATGTGATCCGGTTGCAATACCAGTCAGGTATAAAGACCTACCTGGAAGTGATCACGGCAGAAACGGATTTGCGCACGGCCAGGATTAATTACTATACTTCCTTATACCAGGCATTGTCGGGTAAGGTAGATGTTCAGCATGCACTGGGGCAAATCAATTATTAACCTAAACTAAATCACTTTATCATGTTGTTGCATATTACCAGGAATATTGTCATAACAGGCATTGCTTTGTCGGCAGCCACTTCATGTGGCAGTAAGCAGCCAGCACAGCAACTGGGGCCGCCACCCGCCGTTCCGGTTACACTTGCTGCAGTTATTGCGACAGATGCCGTTTATTACGATGAATATCCTGCCACAGTGGCCGCATTGAACCAGGCAGACATACGCGCGCAGGTGAGCGGTTATGTTTCAGGTATTTTTTTTAAGGATGGAGACAAAGTGAGTAAGGGGCAAAAATTATATGCGATAGATGCGCAGCAGTACGATGCCAATTATCAGAATGCAGTTGCTAATTTGCAGGTACAGGAAGCCAACCTGCTGAAAGTGCAAAAAGATGCAGACCGCTATCACGAACTGGATAAAAAAGAAGCTATTGCCAAACAGCAGGTTGATTATGCAGATGCGGCGCTTGAAGTAGCCAGAAAACAGGTGGCGGCGGCAAAAGCAACTGTAAACAGTGTCCAGGCAAATGTACGTTATGCTACTATATATGCTCCTTTTGCCGGAACGATCGGGATATCGCAGGTGAAAACAGGAACTACTGTTGTAGCCGGGCAAACTATCCTCAACACTATTTCCAGTGATAATCCGATGGCGGTCGATTTTGCTGTTAACCAAAAAGAAATTTACCGCTTCCTGCAACTGCAGCAAAAAGGAACGAAAGCAGGCGATTCCACTTTCCGCATTGCGTTTGGAACAGACATATATGCCAATGCAGGCTACATTGGCTTAATTGACCGCGCCGTTGATCCGCAGACGGGGACCATTAAAACCAGGTTGATTTTTCCGAACGATAAAGGCATGCTCAAAGCTGGTATGACAACCGCTGTTCGTGTATTAAATAATGCTGCGACTAAGGCGGTGATGATCCCTTATAAAGCAATCACAGAACAGTTGGGAGAGTTTTTCGTATACGTGCCTGGTGACAGCAGTAAGGTTACCCAACGAAAAATAGTACTTGGCAAACAGCTTGGAACGGATATTATCATCAGGGATGGCCTGAAGGAAGGAGAACAGGTTGTAGTACAGGGCATGCAAAACCTGCGCGAGGGAGCCGTTATTACCACTACCCATAAAGCAAGTAAACAATGATAGCAGATACGTTCATTAAACGGCCGGTTACTGCGATAGTGATATCCATTGTGATTGTGCTGGTTGGCATTATCTCTTTGATATCACTGCCTGTGGCGCAATACCCGGATATTACGCCTCCGACCGTTGCTGTATCCGGGGTATTTACCGGGGCGGATGCACAAACCGTAGAACAAACCACCACTACTGCTATTGAAACACAGGTAAACGGTACACCTGGCATGACCTTTATGTCCAGCAACAGCACCAGCAGCGGACAAAGCAGTATTACTGTGAATTTTGAAGTGGGTACCGATATCAATATTGCCACATTAGACGTGCAAAACAGGGTAAGTGTGGCATTACCCACGTTGCCCGATGCTGTGAAGCGGTTGGGGTTAATTACCCGTAAACGCAATCCCAGTATTATGATGGCGCTTGCAGTGTACTCTCCCAATGGCACACACGATGCCACATTCCTGGGGAACTATTCGAATATTTATTTAAAAGATGCATTGTTACGCGTAAAAGGAGTAGGGGATGTGGTGACAAGATCCGATGATTTCGGTATGCGCATCTGGCTTGATCCCAAGAAAATGGCAGCTTTCAGCCTCACACCTGCAGATGTTACCGGCGCCCTGACAGAACAGAATTTGCAGGTGGCTGCAGGTACTATAGGAGGTAATCCGCAACCCCATGTGCAAAGTTTTGAATACAGTGTGCTGACCAATAGCCGCATCAGCACCAAAGAGCAGTTTGAAGATATCATTGTAAGAACACGCCCTGCAGATGGCAGCCTCGTTCGCATCAAAGATGTGGCAAGGGTAGAGCTTGGAAAGTTTGATTATGGATACAATTCTTTTGTAAACCAAAAGCCCTGCTCCTTCATCCTCGTCTACCAGTCTCCCGGCGCTAATGCGTTGGATACATACAAAGGGATCAACAAAACACTTTCGGAGATGAAGCAAAAGTTCCCGAAAGATGTAGATTATCTTGTCCCGCTGGAGACAGCGACCGTTGTACAGGTGTCCATCCAAGAGGTTGTAAACACTCTCTTGGAAGCACTGACCCTGGTCGTGATGGTTGTGTTCCTGTTCCTGCAAAACTGGCGCGCTACGCTGATTCCTGTACTGGCTATTCCCGTTTCATTAATAGGCGCGCTTATTTTATTTATTCCCCTTGGCTTTACGATCAACACGCTTACTTTGTTCGCATTTGTATTGGCCATTGGTATTGTGGTGGATGATGCCATTGTGGTGGTGGAGGCTGTGCAACATT
>CAZDQB010000002.1:0-44415 GCA_964507525.1 uncultured Sediminibacterium sp.
TTTAAGATGAAAAATTCATTCTTAATTACCTGACCTATTTTTGGGGTACATCATATTCTATGTAATTCCGATAATTATAAGTCTGGTTAGATAATCCTATATGTCTCAAAATATCCTCTCTTTTTTGGGCTCCATTGCCTATAAAAAGCAGAACCTTGGCAAATTCCTTGTAAACCTCTTCACTACTAACTAAGTTACTAACCAAGCTACTAACTAAGGCGCCTAATTGGGAGGTAATTTGGTTGTGAGAATGGTCAATAGTTGCATTATCTATCCTCTGTTTGCTTAAATGCAGGGTGTATAGGAAGGGTAACTTGTGAAACCAAGTCCGGTCTTCATCCGTTTCAAAAATCGGGTCTGGAGATACATTATGACGCATGGCATCAAAAACTACCGGAATGCCGGTTGCCCTTCCTTCGGTCAAATACAGTTCTTTTAAAAAATCCCCTAAACGCCTGTTACGGTATCTTTTATGAAACACCTGCCCTCTTTTGAAATCTTCCATTTTGATGGCCCTGTCGGGTCCACCTATGTTATAAATGTAAATGGCGTCCGGTTCAATTCGTATTGTTACCGACTCCCTTTCACTGATTTACCAACCTTTTACAATAGTGGATTTATACAAATCCAACAATGCTTTATCAGTCACGTTTAAGTCTTCTGCTTTTGTTTCAAGCAACATTGTGAACTTGTCAATTAATTCTTTATAAAATTGGTTTTGTAACTCTTTATAGTTAGAATCTGTATTCTCAACATATATCTTGTAATATTCATCATCAATGATAAAGATACCGTGGTTAAAGATGACTTTTATTTCATATGGATTAACAAAGTATGCATGTTTATTTTGAAAACTAATGTTTTCAATTTTCAATTTGAACTCCGCGTAATCTAAATTTTCTGAAAGAAGCTTTTCTTTTTTTTGTCCTTCGCTATTTGTTAATTCAAAAGTTCTTTTTAATAAAATTTCTTCATTTTCGTCAGAAATTTCCTCAATCTCAGGTTTTAGAACTGATTGTGTCTGTTTGCTCACCGTTGGGCAATGTTTGATAATATTTTTGAAATCACGATCAACTATTGATACTGTATAGTTGCTTTTTTCCTTAAGTGAATCAATTATAGGAGAGAATATTTTAACTCTCTCATCCGGTAAATACTTTTTCGAAATTTCGTTCTGAAAAGAAGGAGAATTCAAATCGGACATTAAAATTTCTCTTTTAAAGTCATCAAATAAAGAAGACTTAAAGGCTAAAAATTTTTCTGAAGAAGCTATATCTCGATAATTCATTATTGAAGTATCAGCAACTATACTAACGCCAAAACTTGCGAATTTTAAGTCTACACATAAAGTTTTGCTTTCTTTTTTAAAAAGCCCTATCACTTTATTAAAATCCTTGAAATCATGATCATTAAAGGTTTTTCTGAAATTAACTTCTGAAAAATTTGAAAAACTAGATTGAATGTTTTTTAGAAAATCGACTATGTAATCAACAACAATGCCCTTGGAATATCTAAATCGTTCTTTAGGTTCGATTTTAACAAAAGCGGCCTTTTCCTTTAAGTTATCCAAATAAGCATTTTCGATGCCTATTTGAGCAGTCGAATGATTTGATATGGCAAATTGCGTTTTTTCTAATAGTTGATGTAATTCAATCTTTAATTCTGCATAGACATTCCCTGATAAAGCTAGATAGATAAGCTTTTCTGATTCAGGGTATTTTCCTAAATTAAACGCTAGGGTTGCAGCACTTCTAAACAATACTGATCGCGTAGGTTCTGCATCGAAATCGGTGATTAAATCCATTGCTGCCTGATTCTCTAAATTGTAAGCCTCTGTGCTAAAGGAATTGAATAAATCCACATCGCCTTCTTGCAATGCTGTATTTGCCTTCTTAATTAGCTCAATTGCTGTTTTATGGAGAGTGCGGATATCTTTCATTTTTTTCCGAAATAGGATTTTGGAATAGTAAATTCAGTTACAGAAATGTAAGCAGGCAGTTGCAAACCGTCAGAAACATCGGTTTGTTGCTTTTTGTCACGTACTCTCTTTTGAAGTGTATTTGTTGAGGATTCAGAATTGATACCAGAAATTTCTAGTCTCGCCTGTATAAAATTTCTTGGATTATATAAAGCATGGTTTTCATCGTAGCCAAGCCAATAGTCAAATCCAGTGCCTATAACTCCTTCCTCAATGATTTTATATTCAGTAAACTTTGAGCTTAAAAGGAAAGCCATAGTTTCAGCCGCATGTTCAATAATCTTTTTTTCTTCTTTATACCCCGCTGTGTTTACCATCTTACTCCATGCGATTTTGACATCAGTATTGTTGTCGCCAATTACCCTAAGTACACATCCAGAAGTATGATTATTCTTTTCAAATGCTACAATGCAGTTCTCAGACAAAAAATCACATTGAACAGGGCTAAGAAGTTGAACAGAATCTTTGAGTTCTTCAAGAATTAATGTTTCCATTTTTGCAGATGCTAATGAGTTACTCGGAATCACAGAAAAGATATTGGGAGGAGTAATCGGTTGAAGATAAGACAGATAACTCAGGTTCTTTGTACATACGGTTAGGTTTTGTCCGATAATATACGAAAAATGCACCTATTCTGTGCCTATTTGAATTTGATCTTCTCATTAAGTCTTTGAAATAAGTGGCAGACATATATTCAATTATTCAATGCAAACAGATTAGAAATTTGCTATCTATATTTTTCTGAAATTCTTATTCAGTTCTCTGACTACTAAATCAAAGTCGGGCAAGTCTTTTATCTGATTCGATAGAGAACCTTCCCAACGTCCTTTGAAGCCGTTCAACTTTGATTCTACTTTTTCTTTAAAGGCAGCAGGCGTATGTCCTTTATTTTTCGCTTTCCTTTCAAATTCCGGCCAGCTATACGCGATATCCATTTTATCATACTCCAGTAAGTACCACAGGTCGTACAAATCTCTCGGCTGTGTCCGTCCCATTAAAGCGCACATCTTTTCGATTAACACTTCTTCAAGCGGATAGCAAAGCACTTTGAATTCATCAACGTCTGAATAATGTATAAATATTGGTTTGTCGATTAATGGAAACTCGACTATCTCTTTTCGCGTGATATCCACTTTCACTTTTTTATTAATGCCTGCGCCACCTAACGGACCTGTATAAGCAATATAAAAGTTTATGCTCCCGCTTTCATGTTCCGCATCTTCAATGATCTGCAGAGGGATATTTGCTTCTTCTTTTATCCAGTCGAATATTTCCTGGAAAGCCGCAAAAATTTCTTCGTTCAAAACTTCGTCATCCAGTAATGTGAAATCGAGGTCCTCGGAGTACCTGTAATCCTCGAAATACACTTTCTTTAAAACTGTACCGCCTTTAAAAGCCAACAGCCCGGATAATTTTTCATGTTGCGCAATACCTGCCAATATCCATGTAAGAATGTAATCTTTTTCAATCTGCGTATCGCGCACGCCAATCTTGCGGGCATATTGTTGAATCTCTGCCGTTTTAATCATGTGAGTATGGCGTGTTGTAGGGTTTTAGTATCTATGTTTTGCCGGATATTCCAGCGGCTCATATTTTTTTGTTCTGCTTTTATTTCTGTATCCAGCGGGATATAGCTATTCGTTTTTAATTGTTGTAATTTATCTATGATGGATTTTCCCAAATCATAGGTCTCCAATAAAAAACCAAGTCGCTTGATTACTGCCTGTGAATCAAATTTCTTACAATAATCTAATAATTTATTGTAGTCAATTTTTGATTTGGCCATAAAAAGCGCCTTGCCGATCTCGACAATTCCACCGGCATAACCCGGTTTAAAAAGACAATCCACCAATGTCTTTTCCAGGTCGGAACAAAGGACTTTATTAAAGGAATCAATCCATGTTTTTTTTGCGCCGAAAAAATGCTTTTCATTATGGTAAACAAACTGAAAACTGATATTCCTTATTGTAATGATCGCAGGTTTGATTTGATGATCCACAACAATTAATTCAATAAGCGACGGTTGTGTGATCAGTTGATGCACCTGCAAGGCTGAATAATAACCGATATAATGATTGTGTCCATTTGCCAGATGTTCTGCCAGTAAATGCCAGTCGGGCATGAATGTTTCAGGATTTTGATCAAAAGGTATAATGTAGTACAGGCCCTTTTTCACCCGCATCAATAAACCCCTTCTGACCATATCACTCAGCAATTCTTTGACCGCGCTTTCTGATGTATCCGGCATTGCTGTTACCGCCTGGTCATAATCAAAACAAAGCCTGTTGCTATTTAAAAAATAGCTTAATAGATTGTTTGATTGGTAAGAAATGTTTTTATGATTCATATCCGGTTTGTCAGGTCTAACCTGACTTCTCAGATACAAAGTAACTAAATGATACCTCAAAAATCAAAACTATTTACTTTTCATATCATTTTAGTCAGGTTTAACCTGACATTTAAGATATGAAAGGTCAATTTATGGGCTGCTGGTGATAGAAATTCGTAGAAATACCCAAATAATTACCCAAAAATACCCAATTAATAAGCTGGCTGATTAACAGTGTCTTTTGTTATTTTCTCCTATCAGATATTGACTTTTTCGCTTGACTCTTTCTTTAAAAACAGTATTCAGATAATACATATCTGTTTCCTTTTCATAATATATACTCATCCGTAATTGATATTTATCATTTAGAGGAACATAAATTAAAAAATTTCGTTTTTCTTGATGTATTAGAGGTATTGTAAAAAAAGCCGTTCCAATTTGCGCAAGCAAACTATTAATGTTTATAATTTCATGTCCGCCATCGTGTGTTGATAATGGTTTTCCTTGGTAAGCGAAGTGCTTAAGCGCATGTAGCAGACCACCTATAAATTCTGTCCGATTTTGGGTTTGATGTAATTTGCCGAATAAATCTATCCGAAGTATTTTCTCAAATTTGCCTTTGTCGTTTTCTATAATGTAACAGAATTGTTCTTCCTGTAAGAATGATGGAAAACTTGATAGTGTTCCAACTGGTTCCATTTCATAGATTGCGTTGATCACATCATCGGCGTTTTTAGTTCCGAAGTTGTCAGGTTTTTTCTCAATGGTCTCAATAATGAGGCTATCAACCAGGACTTTGAAAACATTTGATTTAATCAAATAGAACCTCCTGTCTTTTAATGCCAGGATTGTGTAATTCTGTAAAGGGAAACCTACTTTCACAGCATCCTTCTTCCTGTGGCTCATCATTGCCAATGCTTTTTCTTCTATAAAGTCACGGGAAGCCTGGAAATCTTCCCAACTGATTTCTCCAATGTATCTCATATTATTTTCCATTGAGTCAAGTTTGTCTTTGTAATAAACTTTCTGCTCGTCCCGAGAAATTTGTGTTACCCATTACATGTAAAGACCACGACCGGTTCTGAAGATTCCTGTGGGGGTCATGACTTTTATATTATCTACTAATGTATAGTAACAGATATGCTAAAAACTTTTTCCCAGAATTCAATATTATCAAATTCAAAATCGCATTTGTATTCTGCATCAAATTGATCTAAAAAATTCTCATCTGAATTTAGCCTTGTCACATACTGATCAAAGGTATCCAAGATCTGCTTGATTTGTTTCATACGCCTATTGCCCCATTTAACAATTAGTTCTTCGCCATCAATTTCATTTGCAGCAACAGCTTTGTCGATATCCGACCTGAAGGATTGAAAATCTATTGTTAACCCCTTATCGAAATAATCATTAAAAATGATTCCATTGATCACTCCGTTATTGTTAAAAAATAGTCTGTTTACTTCAAGAGCCTTTGATTCAAATTCTTCAAAAACGTCGGATGCTTTAAACTTTTTTTCAATTGCAGCCACTTCTGTTTTGTTCTTTGCCTTCTTTAATGCCTTTACCATTTGATTCAATTGACCATTTTCTTCAGACAATGATTCAACAGTAGTTTCGAGGTTTTGATTAGCGGCCTGCAGTTTATCCAATTCATCCCTGCTTAGAGGCGTCGGATATTGATTTTCTTTCACTGCAAAATACTGTTTACACCTGATCAGGAATTCCTGTTTTTTAGCTGTCCATCTTGAACTGCTGATTGATCCGGCCAGCAATCCCAAGTCGGTTACCAGTTTATCCTTAATCTCATCCAGTGCCTTTTCATCAAGCAATTTTGCCACTTGCTTTACCTCTGTCAATACACCTACAGTATCATAAGTAACGGGATCAATCATAAAAGGAATTGTGTTGGAATTCAGTACCCACGCCGCACCCATTTCATTTTGGCAGATTTCACTTTCCTTATAGTAAGGTGATATAAACAGAAATACAACACTTGCATTTTGTATGGATGTTTTAATGGATTCGCGCCAGTCGGCTCCGGTCTTTATTCTTATTCCATCGTATGAGGTGCAGAATACATCATTAATAATATCAACAGATAAGCCTGTATCCAAAATAAAATCTATGAAAGCCTCTGTTATATATTTATCTTTCACGGCATGGCTGATAAAAATCCGCGGGCGCTTTTTTGTTGGAGGCATAAGCTATTTCTTAAAACATGGATAAATAAGGTTTGGAAAACCGCTGCAAACATAGCTGCTGGTGAAGGGAAGCATCGTGATCTCTTTAGCCAATCATTTCAAAGTCCTTGCATCTGCGCGTTGTAATTTTCCCGAATTCAATGTTTCTTCAAGAAGTAAGCGCAGGCCTGCCGGAAGATCCGCTGCTTCTTCGCTTGAAAAGTTATGGCTGATTTCTTCCCAATCCTCTTTATCATCATTATAATACATGAAGAAAAGATCGTAGGTTTTGTCAGGATGGTAGCGTAAAGACAATCTTCTATCTCCATCATATTCATTCATTGTAATTTCTGCCCATTCTTTTTTACCCTTTGTTCCCATGCCGGTCCCTATTGATTCTTCACTGACGAGTGACAAAATCAGCAATCTGGTAATTTCAGGTGTGTAAGCAGGGAAATTCCTGATGAATGCAGCGCTGTTATCGCTTATATATTGCCAGAATTGTTCATACGGATTATTCATATAGCAGCTTATTTGTTCGAATTTCCTTGCTTTTTAGGACTTTTTTAAAAATATCTCCTAAAAAGTGAAACAGAAGTGCTTCAGGTAGGTATAATCATGCATAGGATTTCTGGCAGGTACCCTCCCATATTCTCATTCAATGCAATTTCCCGTAAAATCGATTATAATCAGCAAATATTTGCCAACTCAACTGCCCAGGATATCGAATTGGGAGTAAGCGTGATGTCCTATAAATATCTCTGAGACGACCTTGTTACTGGATCCGCTTGATTTTCTGCGACACCAGATATAAGATAGAAACCGAATTCGAATACACAATGTACGCATCTTCTTTCTCCGTAGGTATATCTTCATTGATCTCGACATTCCCCTTTTTCAACCCATGATGGAACTTAGATACAAAATCAAAAAAACTTTGGATAGAATTTTTTAATTCTCCGTAAGCGGATTCAGAATAGCCGCTATCAATCAGTAATTTTCTCAGGTCAGTAAAATCTTTAAATAACTCAAATACTGGCCTGCTTGCAATGACTGCCTGCTTCCACTCTCCGTAATTCAGTTGTTTACGCATATCTTCGATTGCCTGCTGCGCCTTCTCATACCTCCCTGCAAGCGACCCCTCTAAGATATGTTTATCCGGTTGCAGGAACTCAAAAACAAGGAACTTGCCAATGGAAAAATATTGAGTATATTGATTGATCCAATCCATCAGGTCGATCCTGACCTTAATAACATCAAGCCCACAACGGTTCTGGTTTAAAAAATTAGCACCGTTATATGCGGACAATAACCACATATCTGTATTCACTGGTCTGGGATCCTGTTCATATTTATAAAAAAGTGTTTGGCGGAATACCTGAGAATCATTTTTTTCTTCCAGATGGATGGAGGCAATCTGCATATTTGCTTCTATCACAAGCACATTTAGATGTGCATTGAAAACGATATCTTTTGTTTCCGTTTTTTTATTTACCCGGTATTCTTCAATATGATCGATTACTTTTTCAGAGAATGGGCAACAAAGCTTCACCTGGTATGGGTAATTAGTTTTGCTATTGGTATTATCACAGGCATTAAGCCATAAGTTAACACGAGTAGCAGCCATGCTGTCCAAAAGGTCACCGATCTTGCAATTATCTTCTGAGAACAATTCACCCTGGATCTGTATCGGCATTTTTGTAGTATCGAGCTCAGTTACTTCGAAAGTAAAGACCAGTTCAGGGGAAATGGAATCCTTTCTTGGCTCAACTTTTACAAATGTGATCTTCATGGTAAAGTATATTACATTGCCTAAAAATATGTGGATATTTACGTTCTGACAACCTTAATCTTTTCAAAATGAATTCTCTAAACGAATATTACCAAGCAATTGAGACACAGAATGTTTTTGCGCACCATCATTTTTCATCATCGCTCAAAAGAATCCAGAATGAAGCGGAAGGTGAAACGGAAAAGGAGAAATTATATACAGAATTGCTGGCCATGGATTTTATGCTGAATGAGGGAAAATTGATTGGAATGTTTCAAACAGTCAGTGAGCAGGGAGATACTATTTACGAGTATCCCTCTTCCAAAGATATAAAGCCTGAAATGATCCATTATCTATTTCAAAGGATCAAAGAAACTACCAACTTCTCAGCAAAAGCCCGGTATGCACAAGTGATTGTCAACTGTGCTGACAAAACAAATGCTGGCAAAGCGATCCCGCTATTAGTCGATGCCTATATCGGCTTTATACAACAACTACTCTCTCAACCTTTTGTAGCGGGGGAGAGATGTTATATGATCAGATCGGCTTTTGAAAATCTTTATCCCCATGTGCTAAAGTCAAGATACCGGTACGAGGAAATTAATGAACTTTTCAAAAAGCTTGTCTTCGACGATGCTGCACTCTCACCCACCTTCAGGGTAAGTATGATCAATTACCTGTTTGAACAAAGAAAACATTTTCCCAAAGAAACACTTGTTAATTGTCTTTCCATTTGTGAGCGTATATATAGCACACCAGAAGGCAAAGAAATTAGGGTTTTGGAAGATCTCTGGACTGTCACTGGTTCATTGATTCGCTCTGTTAGTGGGGATGCAACGATTTGGCAAAGCCGCTTGGCTGAAGCCTATGAGAAACAAATCGATGAAGTATCACATGATACCTCTGGGATGGCTGCAATGGATTCATGTAAAAGGGCTATCGAGAAATATCGCCTTGCAAAAAATGAAATAAAGGTTAAGGAATTGTCCATCAAATATACTGACCTACGGAAAAAATTAAAGCTGAGCAAGGTTGAAACCAATTTTGAGGTAAATGAGCTTAACAAACATTTTAATCATTTCAAAACGTGCTTTAAAAAACTATTGAAAGAGAAATCGTCCATGGAAATCATTGAATTTATTATCAATGCACCACAGTTATTCCCACAAGTCAGCTTACTTAAAAAAAGAGGTAAAGATCGCCAGCGGGATTTCACGGATTATATCAGGCTCTTAAAAGCGGATTCAAATAAAAATTTTTCAAAAGAAATAATAACAAAAGAGGAGCATGAACTCAATAAATTATACGAGTCTTATCATTTTGATATCCAGCTATACATTAATCATCAACTCCTGCTTATTTTTTACTTAGGATACACTTATGACAGGATCAACTACCATACGATTATTGGGTTTCTAAAAGAACGTAGCTGGATCGGTAAAAACTTAAGCAGGGTTGATTCAGGTGGTGACACAATCACCTATAACTGGCTAAGCCTTTTGGGGCCTGCCCTCTATGAACTGTTTTTCGGATTTGAAGGATATTTCAAAAAAATAAAGGGACATATGAATATTGTGCTGCCATTGGATTCATTGACTTTGAAATTCGAGGGGCTGCTCCGAGATTTTGCGCGTATCGCAGGTGCGCAGACCATCATCAATGCCAAAGGGAATATCAGGGAGATGTATATCGAAGAGTTACTTGACACAGAAGAAGTCCAGAAATTCTTTTCCGAAGATGACCTGATGTTGTTTCGTTATATTTTTGTCTCCCGGCTTGGTCTGAACCTGCGTAATCAAATCGCGCATTGTTTTTATGGTTACAATCAATATTCACTAGATAAGGTGCTGCTTGTATTGATGGCAATTTTGAAACTCGGAAAGTATACCATCAACGTGAGCGAGCCTGTAGCCTAGTAGCTCAGGGGCTATTTCTATCGACAATTTCAAAATCAATATTCCAAGGGGGCAAACTTCTTACGGAATTTGCACAGATAATGAAAAAGAAATAACAGCGCTTTTGCGTTATTTACATCAAAACTTTATCCCCAACTACCCAATAAATCTACCACATCAATGGGGGAGCGATGACCTTGTCGCCGATCCGAAAGTTTTCTGCCGCTAATATTGTGTTGGCAAAAGTTAGGCGAAATAAAGTCGCCGATCGGCTATAGGATTTCTGACCCAACTTCAGTAATTTAGACATCAGCTAATCGAGTCTATTGTGGCCTAACCTAAGCTAGCGACAGGACATCTCCCCCAACCTTCGTTAACACTGGGCCATTAACTGCCATTTTAAAATTATCTCTTCAAAAATCATTTAAATAATTTTTTATGACGAAACACTATTGTCATTCTTGCGCTTTAACAAAAGGCCTAATAAATAATCTTAGCCCACATTTAAATTTTACCGGAAGTAGTTATCAGGTTGATAAGTATATCAAGCATACTGTTGAACCTACTGGCAGTGGACAGATATCAATTTTCGATGACCCAGGCTATGATAACTATAAAAATCATATTATTAATACTGCTGCATCTGGTAGCGTTGAACAACTTGACAATGGAAAAATTAACTATGTTTATTATGCCGGACACACAACAGGCTTTCATTATAGTAACGGTAATTTTATAACTCCAATTGATGCAGTTAAAATTGTATTACCTAATGATTTTACAAGGATTCATGCCTATCCAACAGGTTCGTTAGGACTCTCAACAGCACATTGTAACGAGTGCGGCAATCCTGTGTTATCCTAAAAACGGCAGCTAAAAGCTTCCAGCAATTGGGGGGCGACCCAACGCGTCTTTCATCTATTGCAAATATCCCTTCAACAGCTCCAGCGCGACCCAACTCGGCTCGTCTGTTGAATATATCCTCAACTTTAGTAACTTAGTTCAGCGGATGTAAGCCATGGGCGATGGATGGGCTTGCCCCAACTGTTTAAAGCCCTGACCTGCAATTAATTTAGACCATTAAAGAGAGATTTACATTATCATACAAAGGAATAATTCCGACAAGAAAACCTAATAAATTAAAACACGCCACTAGACTTTGAATTCGGCAGTCAGTTACATAAATTATTCAGGTAACCAGATTTTGAGTCATTCATTTTTTAATAATGTTGCTTCCCAATTAATTATAGGTAACTTATTTAAGTGTTCCAATTGGTCTTTAGGGCGGTGGCGTTTGTATGTTTCATTTACATAACGACTCGTGGTATGACCTAATAGCAATGCAACGGTAGCAGTATCTACATTTGCATCCTGCAGCAAAATTGAAAAACTAAGTCTTGCACTGTGCCAGGTGATATCCTTGTTGATCTTAGCTCGTTTAACCCATTTCCTAAGTGATTTATTGGCACCATCTGCTGTAGGTAGGGTAAAAATAGGCCCGCTCAAAGGGTTCTCCTTTTTATTTTCTGGCTGTCGTTCAAGAGCCAGTTGCTTTTTGTTTGCCAGAATCGTTTTTACAACCGGATGTAAGGTGATTTCGACTGGCTTGCCGGTTTTCCTCTGGATGATTCTTGTAATCAGTATATCTTCTTTGGCATCTTTCCATTCAATAACACTGATATCACACCAACGCAGGCCGGTAAAGCAGCAGGTAATATAGGCATCCCGTACCTCCTCGTTGATGATCGGGGTTTTGATGAGCTTCATGTATTCGTCTGCTTCGAGGAAATCTCTTATTTTTTTACTGGGATTTGTCTTACTACGGATATCCTCTGTAGGATTAATTCTGAAATACCCTTCTTTCGTGGCGCTTTTTAGTACTCTTTTAAAAGCTCCGAAATAATCAGCCGGGCTTTTCCCAGTGAGCTTATCCAGTAAATAGGTCCGGTAGCGTTTACAAAGATTCTCGGTAATCTCAATAGGAGAGAGGCGGTCTTTGGAAAGGAATTTTTTAAATTGTTCAAAGCTGCCTTCCAAGTGGCGGTTTCCTTCGCGTTTGTTGTTTTTTACAAATTCAGCATAGTAATCCAGGAAATTATCCTTGAATTTATGTGATGGAATATAGACAGTACCGATAGACTGCTGTTCGATGATCATTTGCGATCTTTTCGTATCCAGCAGGGCCAAGGCTTCTTTGTTGTGATTTTTCTGTATCTGGTCTTTAGGCCGGACATAGGTAAAAATGCCAGCTGCTTTTCTTTGATCCGGGGCTTTGCCCCATTCAAATGTGTACCATTTCTTTTCTCTGGTTCGTGATTTTTTGCCTGTGATTTGGATGCCCATTTTATCTGGTTTTGCGACACCAAACTGTCCGCCATTTGTCCGCCAAAACTGGCGGAAACAAGCGGAAAAAAGCGGCGGACAAACGGCGAACAGAGCAAAAAAAATCCTGTAAATCATTGATTTACAGGCTTTTAATAATTGAATTCAGTGCGGAAGAGGAGATTCGAACTCCCACGGCTGTTACCCCGCTACCACCTCAAAGTAGTGCGTCTACCAATTTCGCCACCTCCGCAGATGAGGATTGCAAAAGTAATGGAAAATGCATAAAGAAATTACATCCGTTCGGGTACTTTTATTCCGAGTACTTCCATGCCTTTTTTGATCACGTTGGCCGTCAGTTGTGCCAACCGCAGGCGGAGCTGTTTCTTTTCTTCGTTTTCGGCATTGCCTATAGAATGTTCGGCATACAATGAACTGAAGGTCTTAGCCAGGTTAAAGGTATAAATGGCTATTTTGGAAGGGTCATGCTCCCTGGCGGCTTCTTGCAAAACAGCGGGGAATTGCTCCAGTTCAATCGCCAGCGCCTTTTCTAAAGGCAATAAGGGCGACTGTTGCTCGCTGACTGCTGTTCCCTCACTACCCACTCCTGCTTTCCGCAGGATACTTTTGATCCTTGCGTGTGTGTATTGGATAAAAGGGCCTGTAAATCCATGGAAGTCGATGCTTTCTTCCGGGTTGAAGACCATTTTTTTCTTTGGGTCAACACGCAGCAGGAAGAACTTCAAAGCGCCTAAGCCAATGATATCATATAGTTCAGTAAGTTCTTCCGGTGCAAAATCTTTTACTTTACCGAGCTCCTCTGTTTTTTGCTTTGCAATGGCAACCATTTCAGTTACCAGGTCGTCTGCATCAACCACAGTCCCCTCTCGGCTTTTCATTTTACCTGAAGGGAGTTCCACCATGCCGTAGCTCAAATGGTAGATACCGTCTGCAGAAGGCAATCCCAATTTCTGGCAGATCAGTTTTAAGACTTTAAAGTGGTAGTTCTGTTCATCTCCCACTACATAGATACTCTGACTGGCATTGAACTCTTTTTGTTTTTGTTCGGCAAGCCCGATGTCTTGTGTAATGTAAACAGAAGTGCCGTCTTTTCTGCGAACTAATTTTTCGTCAAGCCCGTCAGCTGTAAGGTCAATCCATACACTGCCATCTTCCTTCTGAAAGAAGACACCCTTGGCCAATCCTTTTTCAACCAGGTCTTTACCTAATAAATAAGTCTGGCTCTCATAATATACCTTATCGAAATCACTGCCTATTCTTTGGTACGTTGCGGCAAAGCCTTCATACACCCAACTGTTCATACTACGCCATAATTCCATCACTTCAGGCTTACCCGCTTCCCAGTCGATAAGCATTTGCTGGGCGGCTTTCATAATGGGAGCTTCTTTTTCGGCAACCTCTTCCGTCATCCCACCTGTTGTCAGTTCCTGTACCTGCTTCTTGTATTCGTCATTGAATTTTACATAATAGTCGCCTACAAAATGGTCGCCTTTGATGCCTGTACTTTCCGGGGTGGCACCTTTGGAAAAAAGCTGCCAGGCAATCATGCTCTTACATATATGAATGCCGCGGTCGTTGACAATACAGGTCTTGGCTATCTCATAGCCGGTTGATTTCAATATGGCAGCAATACTCCATCCTAAGAAATTGTTTCTCAGGTGGCCTAAGTGCAATGGCTTATTGGTGTTGGGAGAAGAGTATTCCACCATCACTTTTTCACCATTGGGCATACTGGTACCGAAATGTGTATTATTATATTGGGAATGAACAAACTGTGACCAGAAGCCGGCCGATATGCTGAGGTTTAAAAAACCCTTGATCACATTAAAGGAACTGAAAAGATGACCGTTTTGTTGCACCAGTTGGTTGCCCAGTTCCTGTCCCAATGCATCCGGCGATTTTTTCAATTGTTTCACAAAAGCGAACAATACCACTGTATAATCGCCCTCAAATTCAGGCTTGGTGGCATTGACCAACACCTCATTTGACTGTAATTCAACTCCGTATAATTCCTTAATAGCCCTGGCGGCAGCCATTTTGATCTGTAAAACAACGCTCATGATCTTAACAATTTCGGGTTGCAAAAGTAACCAATTAAGCCCTACCTTCGCCGCCATCGATGCGAAAGTTGCATGAACATATCAGAAGGATGATTCTCTATGTAGCGGATCTTTTTTATCCATTGTTTCAAAAGGTAATGCCCTTGCAGACATTCCGCTATGCTGCCTGCGGTGGTTTTAATACCTGCCTGGATATCTCTTTGTTTTTTATTTCCTATAATTATATTCTGGATAAGCAGCCCGTGCATCTTTCCTTTCTGACCATTGGGCCGCATATCGCAGCTTTCCTTATTGGATTTGCTGTTACTTTTCCTATTGGGTTTTACCTGAGCCGTTATGTAGTATTCCAGGCAACAACAGTGGCTAAAAGGGAACAATTGGGTAAATACTTTATGGTAGTGCTCGGCTGCCTTGTATTGAATTATGGCTTCCTGAAATTATTTGTGGATGTATTCAAATGGTACCCCACTCCCTCCAAATTAGTCACCACTGTTTTTGTTGTGACATTTAGTTACATCTCTCAGAAGAACTTCACTTTTAAAACGGTCGCATCAATCAACTAGAACTGTAGCCTCACACTGCCAAATACACCAAAATCGTTTGTATTTGATTTGAAGAGGGAAGGAGACATTCCGGCAGGGATATTTCTTAAAGGGGCAAAGCGCCATACGGCATCAATCCGGAGGATCTTAAAAATATTCTCTATTCCTGTACCCAGTTCTGTATAAAACCCTCCCCTGAGCGAACGAAAGCGATACTCCCGGTAGAAGTCGGGGATATTGAGCCTTTTACTGACAACCGATAGATCGCCCCATACCGTTTTTGCATTCCAGAACTGGCGCATATTTGATTTACGCATAAAGGGCAGGAGGTTCAACAGCTTTTTTTCAAAATTGTGTTCTACGTTCATGCCTGCATATACATCACTTACATACTCAAACCTGTTCATCAGGTTAAAGGATTGTTTGCTGTAATAATATACTTCATTACCCGGGTGCATTTCCAGTAACATAAATGGCAGGGATTCGTTGGTGAATATCTTGCCGCCATACACCATGTAACTGATCTTGCCCCAACCAGGAATACGTGTGTTTTGGGTGATATTGGCACCAACACGCTGGTATTGATAATTCGATTGCAGCAGGTCGCTCATTCCCAATGCTGCTCTTACTTCAAAAACAGGTTCATTACTTTTTAGTTTCATGACTTTTCGATGACGTGTAATCGACCTTTCACCGGGAGCGTACCTGAATTTGAGGCCCAGTTCAGAACTTACAATATTTTCCTGTTGGGGGTGTGTCAGTAAAAGCCTTTTCTGCGGCAGGGGAGTAAATGTTTCATAATCGGTACGCGTAAAGAAAGGTTGTACAGAGAGCTTATTCTTCCACTCCTTGGTCACGGCAAACTTTACCTCGTATACGCCTAAAAATTTCTGCCTGACGTTTGGCCTGCGTATGAGTTGGCTGAAAATGTTATCGGTAGTAATGTCTTCGTCATTGTAACGTGTACGCCCGTTGTCGAGGTCGTGTGTATAGGATCCAAACAATGCAATACCGCTACTATTGGGCAGCCTGTAAGTGACATCGAACTTACCTTTAAAACGGTTATCCCAGAAACCGTAGGCAAGGTATCCATGCAGCCTGAGGTATTTGCTGAATTCTGCGGTCGTACCAAGGTCAAAGCGCAGGCGGATACGCTCCAACTGGTTCCCGCTGATCCACTTGTACCAGGGGCCGATCTCAACTGCGCCTAATTTCTTATGCCCGTCGAGCAGGAAAGTGAGGGCATTGGTGTATTTGATAAAAGCAGGAACGGTCTTGATGGTGTCCATCATATGGTATATGTTCCGTTCATTCAGACTCAGTTCCTCATGGCGCTGCATTTCCCAGTAAGCCCGGTCTTTATCTTTAGCTGTTTCATCGATCACTACTTCTTCTTTTTGTGCATTGGCAGCAAGCCTGGCTGTAATATCAGGTTCATTCACACGAACATTTCTATAGGTAGCTGTTTTTCGTCCGATAAAAGATATTTTTTCCTTACCTAAAGGGGAGAAGTCGACAACTAACTTGTCTTTCGCAAACATCCAGGTACTATCGGGCGATAAAGTGAATTCCTGTATGATACTCAGCCGGTTCACGAAATTGATATTGGCAGTAACTGAAATATTCAGGTTGATCCTGTAAATACCCCAATTACCTCCATGTATCCAGCAATCTCCGCTAAACGTGTTTTCACCCGCCCTTTTCGGCGTAAAGAAAAGATGCAGGTACCGTTGCCCTGCGATATATTGCGTGTCAGCGCCTTTATAGTTGTAATATTTGTCGCCAACAGCGCTCAGCGGACTGATGAACTCCTTGCCCAATGCATTGGCATAATCCTCATATACATTGATTTTCAGGTTCATGCCGCCCACAAACTGCAGCATGCTTTCATTTTTAATACCATCGGTTTTTGCCGCTTTGATCTCTTCACGCACTTTGTGCGGGTCTGTGCTGTAATAATAGTCTGACAGCGATTCTGTCAGGTAGATGGGCAGAAAAGGTGTTTGCTCTGAAACAGTGTCAATATTATCCAGTACAAAAGCAAAGGGTTTCAATAGCTTTCTGTCGGCAAAGCGATGGCGGTCTACATTATTCAGATCGAATTCCATTTTATTATACAATTCGTAGGAATAAGTCTGGTATTTATAAGGATTGTTTTTGATTTTATGCGCCACAATAAATTTCCACCAGCGAAGGCCTTTATTAAATTTCGATCTTACCTCAACGGTATTGCCCATTTTTAACTGGTGCAATACCAATACCAGGCCGCTGGTATCTCTAGTGGTATTAATGATGGGCCGGAGGAGGTCGGAAAATCCTACATAGCTTACTACTAATGTATCTTCGGTATGGTGACTGAGCCTGACAGTGAAATTACCGGCACTGTCGGTAACTGCTCCATTACCGGCTTTTTTCCAGAAAATGCTGGCAAATGGTACGGGCTCCTTGGTAAAATCATTCATCACCTTCCCGTGGATGTTGCCACGGTGCTGAGACCAAAGGTTGCTGAATGTTACAAACAGGCAGCAGAATAATCCAATCGTTTTTAGCAGGTAGTCGGATCTCTTCACGAACGAATTTGTACAGGGGGTTATAAAATCATGGATTTCATCCGGGAGATTAGAAATTAGCCATTACAAAGTACTCTTTTTTTCGGAAAAAGCAGTCAGAAATGCCAAAACTATGGAAATCCGGGCTGACAATTTTGCATTTTATCCCTCATGGCATGGTCATTGACTGCTTTAAGACGATTATTAATCCGAAAATTCAATAGATATGGGCAAAATAATAGGAATTGACCTTGGAACAACGAATAGTTGTGTGGCAGTTATGGAAGGTAACGAACCGGTAGTGATAGCCAATGATGAAGGGCGCAGAACAACGCCTTCAGTAGTGGCTTTTCTGAAGAACGGGGAGCGTAAAGTAGGGGATCCTGCCAAGCGCCAGGCCATTACCAATCCGCAGCATACCATTACCAGCGTAAAGCGTTTTATGGGTCGTCGTCACGACGAAGTGACCGAAGAAATCAGCCATTGGAGCTATAAAGTGGCAAAAGGTGACAATAATACGGTTCGTGTGGCTATTGACGACCGTTTGTACACCCCGCAGGAAATTTCTGCCATGGTACTGCAGAAAATGAAGAAAACGGCCGAAGATTACCTGGGCCAGGAAGTGACTGAAGCCGTGATTACCGTTCCGGCTTATTTCAATGATGCCCAGCGCCAGGCTACCAAAGAAGCCGGTGAGATTGCAGGCCTGAATGTCCGCCGTATTGTAAACGAGCCTACTGCTGCGGCACTGGCTTACGGATTGGATAAAAAGCATGCCGATCAGAAGATCGCTGTATTTGACCTGGGTGGCGGTACATTCGATATCTCGATCCTGGAACTGGGTGATGGCGTATTTGAAGTAAAGTCTACCAATGGTGATACCCACCTCGGTGGCGATGATTTTGATAAAGTGATCATGGACTGGCTGGCTGATGAATTCAAGCACCAGGAAGCAATCGACCTGCGTAAGGACCCGATGGCATTACAGCGTTTGAAAGAAGCTGCTGAAAAAGCCAAAATAGAGTTGAGTTCTTCTGCCGAAACAGAGATCAACCTGCCTTATATCACCGCAGTTGACGGCGTGCCTAAGCACTTAGTATTAAAACTGAGCCGTGCTAAATTTGAGCAATTGGCTGATAACCTTTTTGCAAGGTGCCTGAAACCTTGTGAAATTGCCCTGAAAGATGCCGGTTACAATACATCCCAGATCGATGAAGTGATATTAGTGGGTGGCTCTACACGCATTCCGAAAGTGCAGGACATCGTAGAAAAGTTCTTTGGCAAAAAACCAAATAAAGGAGTGAATCCTGATGAAGTGGTGGCTTTAGGCGCTGCCATACAGGGTGCAGTACTGACCGGTGAAGTGAAGGATGTATTGCTGCTGGATGTGACACCATTGGGACTGGGTATTGAAACCATGGGTAGTGTCATGACTGTGATGATCCCGTCAAACACCACCATCCCTACCAAGAAAACAGAAATATTCTCTACCGCAAGCGATAACCAGCCTGGTGTACAGATCCATGTATTGCAGGGTGAGCGTCCGCTGGCTAACCAGAATAAGAGCCTCGGTATTTTCAACTTAGATGGTATTCCACCGGCTCCACGGGGTGTGCCGCAGATTGAAGTAACTTTTGATATCGATGCCAATGGTTTGTTGCATGTAAGTGCGAAAGACAAGGGTACCGGTAAGGAACAGAAGATCCGTATTGAAGCGGGTAGCGGCTTAAGCAAAGAAGAGATCGAAAAGATGAAAACAGAAGCGAAAGCGAATGAGTCTGCCGATAAAGAAGCACGTGAAAGAATTGAAAAACTGAACCAGGCCGATAGCCTGATTTTCCAGACGGAGAAGCAGTTCAAAGAGTTTGGCGATAAGATACCTGCCGATAAGAAAGCACCGATCGAAGCCGCCCTCGAGAAACTGAAAACAGCACACAAGAACCAGGATATCGCAGCTGTTGATGCAGCCATGACTGAAATGAATACAGCATGGACTGCTGCCAGTGAAGAGATCTACAAAGCGCAACAGGCTGCTGGTGGTGGTGCCCACCAACCCGGAAGCGATGCCGGCGCCCAGGCAAATGGTGGTTCACAAGGCGCTAACAATGATACCGTAGAGGACGCACAGTTTGAAGAAGTAAAATAAAGCCGACAGGTTGATAATAATAAAAGCCCCCGCATGTATTATTGCGGGGGCTTTTATTATTATCAACCCTAATGGTCAACCCTCCATTTCAAGCACTTTCTCGAACAAGGTTTCATACTCCCTGTTAAGGCTTTCAAAATGCTGTTGCGCTTTTTTATAATCCGCTTCTAAGGAAACAAATTTCTGTTTGTCTGTATAATTAACCGGGTCGCCAAGGGCATTTTCAAGGCGTTGTTTTTCGACCTTTGCTTTATTCAGGTCTGCTTCAAGGCTACTCAGCTTTCTTTGGTGTTTCTGCAATTCTTTTTGTAATTCCCGGTCAACAGTATTGCCCGCTGGTCCGCGCTGCAATTTTGTTTCTTTGACCTGCGGTTTTGCCTCTGGCAACTGGGGCTTAGCAACCGGTTCCACTACAGTACCACCGGCTTCCAGGCCTTTTTTTGCCATTCGTTCATTCCATGCCACCCATTCATCATAACCACCTTTGAATTCTTTGATCTGGTGGTCTGCGATCTCCCATATCTTATTGGCTGTTTTCGAGATGAAATAACGATCGTGGCTGACGAGAATATAACTGCCCTCATATTTGTTCAAAGCACCGGCCAATAATTCTACGGAGTGCATGTCAAGGTGGTTGGTAGGCTCATCCAGTATGAGGAAATTTGCTTTGCTGACAATGGTTTTGGCTAATGCCACCCGGGCTTTTTCGCCCCCACTCAACACTTTGACCTTTTTCTCTACATCATCGCCGCCGAATAAAAAAGCGCCTAATAAACTACGCAATTCCACATCTGTTTTCTTGCTGCCGCATTGTTGTAACTCTTCCAGTATCGTATTACTGAGCGTAAGCGCTTCCAACTGGTGCTGGGCATAGAAGCTTTCTTCCACGTTATGTCCCCATGCACGCTCTCCGCTAAAAGGCTCTGTGCCTGCAATCATCCGCAATACAGTGGATTTACCCTTGCCGTTGGCTCCAATCAGCGCAATCTTATCGCCGCGTTCAATTTCCGCAGAAGTTTGAGCTACAATATTCAGTTTGCCAAAGCTTTTGCTCACTTCTTTTAGTGTAACCAATATTTTGCCCGGCACTTTGTCTAATTGGAAATTGATGCGCAGGTCGGGACGTTCCAACTGCACATCTTCTATCTTATCTAATTTATCCAATCGCTTCTGAACACTCTGCGCCTGCGCAGCTTTACTTGCTTTTGCTTTAAACCTTTCAATGAACCGCTCCTGCTGGCGTATATAATCCTGCTGGTTCTCAAAAGCTTTTTGCTGCATATCTATGCGGATCATTTTTTCCTGTTCATAGAATTCATAATCACCAGTATAAATATGTAATTGCTGCTGGTACAGTTCAACAATTTTATTCACCATCCTGTTCAGGAAGAACTTATCGTGACTCACGATCACCACACTGCCCTTGTAATGCAGGAGGTACTTCTCTAACCATTCAATAGAAGGAAGATCGAGGTGGTTGGTAGGTTCGTCCATCAGCAATACATCCGGCTGCTGCAGGATCATTTTAGCCAGCAGTACACGCATCCTCCATCCGCCACTGAATTCTTTATAAGGTCTTACCAGATCTTCATTACTGAATCCCAATCCATGCAATACCTCTTCCGCTTTGTGGTGGATATTGTATCCATCCAGCACGTCCAATTCATGAAGACTGTCCGTGTATTTAATCAATAAAGGTTCATTTTCCGGGTCTTTTTCCAACCGGTGTCCCAGTTCTTCTATTTCTTTCTCCAGTTGCTTTACCCTTTCAAATGCACCCAATGCTACTTCTGTAATATTATCATTGGTATCAAAGCTCAGCAAGTCCTGGTGCAGGTAGCCAATGGTTGTTTCTTTACTTTTTTCGACCGTGCCTTTCGATGGGGTATATTCGCCTACCAGCACTTTTAAAAGGGTAGACTTTCCCGTGCCATTATACCCAATCAGGCCAATACGGTCGCCCGGTTGTATATGCCAGGTGGCATCTGCAACAATAACACGGGCACCAAATTCAAAAGTCACATTCTGAAATCCGATCAACATCTCTTAACAAGTATTTAAGGCCGCAAAGGTAATTGTAAACGGTCGCGAAATCAATTTGCTTTATTTTTGACTATCAAAATATACTATGAAGCAATATTTTTTATATGCATCCTTGATGGTACTGGCTGCCTGCAGCAGGACTGAACAAAAGACCCAGGCGCCCGATATACCCCAGGCACCCTTAGGCAAAAGCGCTAATTCTGACGCGTTTAACCAGTCTTTCGGCAAAGTAATGGGCAGTTACTATTTATTGAAAGATAATTTCATCACAGAACAGGATGTACAGATCAGGCAGGCCGCCCAGCGCCTGATGGGAGCGGTTGACAGCCTGCCATTGGCCGAAGTGAAAGCTGATAGCGCCATCGTCACAACTGCCAGGACCTACACAGAAGGGATCAGCGCAGAGTTAAGAGGACTGTTGGGCGAAAAAGACATAGAGGCCCAGCGCAAATCTTTTCAAATGGTGAGCGACCAGCTATACGACCTTATCCGTACCGTTCAATACGACAGGGCAGTGGTGTATCATGATTTTTGCCCCATGGCATTCAATGAACAAGGCGCCAATTGGTTAAGCTATTCTTCAGACATACAGAATCCTTACCTGCCCAAGAAAATGCTGACCTGCGGGGAAGTGAAAGACTCTATCGATTTCAGGCCCAGGCATTAAGAGCATCAGCCACCCGGCCGGTATTCAATCACCACTTTTGCATTGCGCTGCTCGGTAGAAGTAAGGAATATCTCGTATCGTTTCACGTTCCTGCCCATGGTAATGACCATTAATGCAGTATTGGGGGGAATTTCTCCGAGGTTTTCCGCTACAATAACCAGTTCGTGGTGAGGTGCGTTTTTATCACACCTGATCCTGTAAGTGATGGGAGAATAACTCAGGCGACCATTGCTTACGACCAGCTGATTATTGTGGTACAATGAAATGGTGTCATTATCAATGGTGCCATTATCATAAAGGTCTACCTGTATATTCTCCTCATCTGTATAAATTGTTCTGACCAGCCTGTTTTCCCTTTCAAGTAAGATTTTAGGAACAGGTGTTTTGATGATAACGGGCTCCTTCCTGGTTGGGATGGTTGTATCGGCTTTCCGGGTCTTTACAACGGCATCAGGAACAGGACTGATGGTATGAGGGGTCATAGGGGGCTTTACCTGCTTTGCTTTTGGCAGGGAAGGTTTGGGAGAAGCTGGCTTGCTGGTTGCGTTGGGCACAGGCTTGCTTTGCACAGTGTCGTGTGCTTTCTTTTTCAACAGGAAATCTTCTTTTTTGAAATCAGATTTGATAACTTTTTCAAGGTACACTTTGCCGCTGCCGCAATCGCGTTTACTGTTGATGCTTACAGAGATGAAATCACCCTGAAGGACTTCTAATTTGCCGATCTTCGAATAATCCAGGTAACAGGTCATCAGGCAGGGCATACTGTTGCCTTCAATTTTCAGATCAATGATATCGGTCTCTTTGAGTGTTAATGATTTTGCCTGGGCCGTAAATCTTCCCTGCAAACCGGTCTTGGCATAAAAGACGGTCGTTTTATAAGAATACGTGACTCCTTTGATCCCGTTATTTGGCAGTTGGCTGATCTGTACCTCGTATTTGTAGGTATCTACCCTTGTATCGCCAATGAAAAGCCCGTTCGAAGAACTGAAATACCCCCTCCAGATGCCCGTAAGGTTCTGGGCACCGGCTGTAAGCTGCAGTAATGATAAAAAGAGAAGAGGAAAAATCAATCTCATCAGGCAAAACTAAGGTCACAATATAGTGTTTGCTGATAAAGAAGCGTTAAAAGAGAAGGTGTAAACCTCACTGCTTTCCTTTATTTTTGCATTCCTTATAAAAGGACCAGGTAATAAACATATGATTAATATTAGTTTTCCGGATGGCGCAACAAGGCAGTACGAAAGTGGTGTTTCTGCATTAGATATTGCAAAGTCGATCAGTGAAGGTTTGGCCAGGAAGGTACTGGCCGCCAGTGTAAATGGACAGGTATGGGACGCTACACGCCCCATTACAACAGATGCCGGTTTGCAATTATTGACCTGGGATGACAAGGATGGCAAAAATACGTTCTGGCATTCTTCTGCCCACCTGCTGGCAGAAGCGGTTGAGTCATTGTTCCCCGGCGTGAAATTCTGGGTAGGCCCTGCACTCGATAGAGGATTTTATTATGATATGGACCTGGGCGACAGGCAGATGAGTGAAGATGACCTGCAGGCGTTAGAAAAGAAAATGAACGAACTGGCCAAAAAGAACAACCCCTATATACGCAGGGAAATCAGCAAAAAGGACGCAGTTGCTTATTTTGCTGAAAAAGGAGATGAGTATAAGCTGGACCTGTTAGGGGGACTGGAAGACAGAGGCATTACTTTTTATACACAGGGTAATTTTACCGACCTCTGCCGGGGACCGCATATCCCCAATACCGGTTTTATCAAGGCGATCAAGCTTACCAATGTCGCCGGCGCTTACTGGAAAGGCGATGAGAAAAATAAAATGCTGACGCGCGTATACGGCGTTACCTTCCCCAATCAAAAAGAACTGGATGAATACCTGCAAATGCTTGAGGAAGCAAAGAAAAGGGATCACCGTAAACTGGGCAAGGAACTGGGTATTTTCACCATGGACGATGATGTAGGCCCTGGGTTGCCCTTATGGCTGCCTAACGGAACCATCATTATTGAAGAGCTGGAAAAACTGGCAAAAGAAACAGAAGAGGCCGCCGGTTACAAGCGCGTAGTAACACCGCATATTGCTAAGGAAAGCATGTACCTGACGAGCGGACATTTGCCTTATTACCAGGATAGCATGTATCCGCCCATGGAGCTGGACGGAACCAGGTATTACCTGAAGGCAATGAACTGTCCGCATCACCACAAAATATTTTCTGCTGAGCCCAGGAGCTATAAGGATATGCCATTGCGACTGGCAGAATATGGTACCTGTTACCGCTATGAGCAGAGCGGTGAGTTATTCGGATTGATGCGGGTGCGCTGCCTGCACATGAATGATGCACATATCTATTGCACCAAAGAACAGTTTGCACAGGAATTCAGGGCGGTAAATGATATGTACCTGAAGTATTTCAGCATATTTGGAATTGACAAGTATGTGATGCGCCTGAGCCTGCATGAACCATCCAAGCTGGGACAGAAATACATCAATGAACCCAAATTATGGCTGGAGACAGAAGAGATGGTGCGGCAGGTACTGAAAGATACAGGAACACCTTATGTAGAAGTGCCGGATGAAGGTGCATTCTACGGCCCCAAGATCGACGTGCAGATATGGAGCACTATTGGAAAGGAGTTTACATTGGCCACCAACCAGGTGGATTTTGCGCAAGGGAGCCGTTTTAAATTGGAATTCACCAATAAGGACAATACGCCGGAGACACCATTGATCATACACCGGGCGCCATTGGGAACACATGAGCGTTTTATTGGGTTCCTGCTAGAGCACTATGCTGGTAAATTCCCGGTATGGCTGGCGCCATTGCAGGTTAAAGTACTGCCTATCAGCGATAAGTTCATGGATTATGCAGTGTCGGTGCAGCACCAATTGCGAAAAGCAGGTGCGCGCGTTGAGATCGATGACCGCAGTGAGAAGATCGGTAAAAAAATACGCGATACAGAACTGATGAGAGTGCCATATATGCTGGTAGTGGGAGAGAAAGAAGCGAGTGATAACAAACTTTCGGTACGCAGGCAGGGCAAGGGAGACATGGGTTCACAGGATGTACAGGCGTTTATCAATATGGTTAAGGAGGAAATTCTGAACCGTAAATCTGGCGAGTAGACGTCAATACATTATCTTTAACAAAAAAACAATTTATTAACAAAACAAGTTTTAATGGCATTACCACCAAGAGGGGGCGGAAGATTTAATCCCAGGTTTAACAGGCAACCGGAGCCTGAACATCGTATCAACGAAAGAATCCGGGTACCACAAGTGCGTTTGGTAGGAGATAATGTGACTGTAGGTGTTTATTCAACACAGGAAGCATTAAAAATTGCACAGGAACAGGAATTGGACCTGGTAGAAATATCTCCAACAGCCGATCCTCCTGTTTGTAAGGTGATCGATTATAAGAAATTCCTCTACGAAAAGAAGAAGAAGGAAAAGGAAATGAAGGCTAATTCCAAGCAGAGCGAGGTGAAAGAGATTCGCTTTACGCCTGGAACAGACGATCACGATTTTGACTTCAAAGCAAAACATGCCGAGAAATTTCTGAAAGATGGCAATAAGGTGAAAGCCTATGTTCAATTCAAAGGACGTGCGATTATGTTCCAGGACAGGGGTCAGTTGTTACTACTGAAATTCGCAGAAAGGCTGGCAGAAGCCGGCGCCCTGGAAAGCATGCCCAAATTAGAAGGCAAAAGAATGTTTGCCATTTTCACGCCAAAAACAGCGAAAAAGAAATAAAAGCATTGATTGGTGTTGTATAGCCTGTGGTTTGTGGTTGGAAAACGAATACCGGCCACAGGCTATCAATCATAAACAACAGGCTTATAATCAATAAGTTGGATTATCTTTTACAGAAAATCACCTTAGCTGCAGCATATTTCCCGGTTTTTACCTACTTTTGCAACCCAAATTTTCCCAAAAGGCTCAACAAGTGTCCCGGCTGTTCGGGACCGCCAGCAGGGTGTAATCTTAAGCAGATTATTAAATATGCCAAAGGTAAAAACAAACTCCAGCGCCAAGAAGCGCTTCAAGGTGACCGGAAGCGGTGAGATCACCTTCCAGAAAGCTTTCAAACGTCACATCCTGACCAAGAAATCAAAAAAACGTAAAAGAGCATTGCGCCAGAAAGGTTTGGTAGGATCTACCAACAAAGACTTTGTTTTGCGCTTATTACGTCTGAAAGGCTAATACCTTTCTCACCCTGAAAGGGTCTTCACCAAATTAAAAAACCAAGCCGAACCGGTCATAACCGAAGGCTTCAAAAAAAGATAGTATGCCACGTTCAGTAAATGCAGTAGCATCAAGAGCAAGGAGGAAAAGGATCCTCGACCAAGCCAAAGGCTTCTATGGTAAGCGTAAGAACGTTTATACCGTAGCAAAAAACATTGTTGAAAAAGGGATGACTTACAGCTATGTTGGCCGTAAGTTGAAAAAACGCGAGTACCGCCAGTTATGGATTGCGCGTATCAACGCAGCCGTAAGGGCAGAAGGCTTAACCTACAGCCAGTTTATCAATAAACTGAATACAAAAGGTATTGAGCTCAACCGTAAGGTACTGGCCGATCTGGCTATGAACGAACCGGCAAGCTTTAAAGCGCTGGTAGATTCAGTTAAATAGTGTAACTAACTAATATTGCTGAGAACCGGGAGGCTTCCCGGTTTTTTTATGCAATGAACTGAACAAACTATTATTTTTGTGCGGAAAAAAATTAAGGCCACCTTGTTCACAGTTTAACACCTAACCCGTATAATGAACAACTCCTACACCTCACTGGTGAATCAGACCTTCCACTTTCCACAAGAAGGATTTGATGTTAATGATAATGGTTACCTGCATTTTAATGAACTTGATCTGAAAGCATTGATCGAAAAGTATGGGACACCTATGAAGCTGACCTACCTGCCTAAGATTGGCATGCAGATCAATAAAGCCAAACAGTTGTTTGCTCATGCTTTTAAAAAGCATAAATATGAGGGCGAATACTTTTATTGCTATTGTACGAAAAGCTCACACTTTTCTTTCGTGGTGGAAGAGGCACTCAAACACAATATCCACCTCGAAACCTCTTATGCTTACGATATTGAGATTGTAAACCGCCTTTACCAGCGCAGAAAGATCAATAAGGATACTTTTATCATCTGTAACGGGTACAAGCAAAAGTCATACACATCAAGGATTGCAAAACTGATCAACTCAGGATTCAAGAATGTGATCCCTATCCTGGATAATAAAGAAGAACTTACAGCCTACAAAAGAAGTGTGAAGCAGCCTTTCCGCCTCGGCATCCGTGTAGCAGCTGAAGAAGAACCCAATTTCCCTTTTTATACTTCCCGTCTCGGTATCCGCGCAAAAGATATCCTCGAGTTTTATGTAGATGATATAGAAGGCTATGAAGAAAAGTTCCAGCTGAAAATGCTGCACATCTTCCTAAACAAAGGGATCAAAGACGATATCTATTACTGGTCTGAACTGAACAAGATCATCAACCTGTATTGCCAGTTGAAAAAGATATGCCCTGAACTGGATTCCATTAATATCGGCGGCGGCTTTCCTATCAAACACTCATTAGGCTTTGAATACGATTACCAGTTCATGATCAATGAAATCGTAAGCAATATCAAAAAAGCCTGCAAGAAAGCAAAAGTCCCCATGCCAAATATCTATACCGAATTTGGCAGCTTTACAGTGGGAGAAAGCATGGCGCATATTTACAGTGTACTCGGACAAAAAATACAGAACGACCGTGAGTGCTGGTACATGATCGATTCTTCTTTCATTACCACATTGCCCGATACCTGGGGTATTGGCGAGAAATTCCTGATGCTGCCGGTCAACAAATGGGACAATGAGTACCAGCGGGTTGTATTGGGAGGTATTACCTGTGACAGCCATGATTATTACGATTCTGAAGAACATATCAATGAGGTCTTCCTTCCCAAACTCACTTCAACAGATCAGAAAGAGGAACAGGCCAATAAAGAACCATTGTATGTAGGTTTCTTCCACACGGGCGCTTACCAGGACCAGATCAGTGGTTATGGCGGTATCAAACACTGCCTGATCCCCTCGCCAAAACATGTGATCGTTGAGTATGACAAGAATGGTAAACTGATCGATTGGGTATATGCTAAGGAACAGACAGCACAGAGCATGCTGAAGATACTCGGGTATCTGCGGTAAATCGTAACTTTGCATTATCATGATCCCCGATTATCCGCATAAACTTTTCGGCGATAAGCGTGTTTGCTACTGTCTCCTGATGGAAGCATTGGCCATGGATTCGCAGCGTTGCTAAGGAGGCTGAAGCCCGGTGGGCGAAAGCCTGGTACGCTGATTTTTGAATCCTCAATCTTCAATTTTATGGAAACAGTTACAAAGCACGCAGTTGCGCGTAACGGACAGACAGATTTTCTGCCACTGCTGGGGACAGATTATGTTGAATTTTATGTAGGCAATGCCAAACAGGCGGCACATTTTTATAAAACAGCATTCGGATTTCAGAGCCTTGCCTATGCAGGACCTGAAACTGGCATTAAAGACAAAGCCAGTTATGCAATAAGGCAGCATAAATTAACTTTTGTATTTACAACACCATTACGCACCAATAACCCGCTAGCCGATCATATTTACAAACATGGTGATGGGGTGAAGGCGCTGGCCCTGAAAGTGGATAATGCCACAGACGCCTGGCAGCAGACCACGCAACGAGGTGCTAAAAGCTATCTCGAACCTGTTACTTTAACTGATGAACATGGGACACTGGTATTAAGCGGTATCCATACCTACGGAGACACGGTTCACCTTTTTGTGGAGCGAAAAAATTACCAGGGTGTTTTTATGCCCGGTTACCGGGAATGGAAGAGCCTTTACAACCCCACCGACGCTGGTTTGCTGTATGTTGACCATTGTGTTGGTAATGTAGGCTGGAACCAGATGAACCAATGGGTCAGGTTTTATGAAGAAGTCATGGGCTTCCGCAATATCCTCTCCTTCGACGATAATGACATTTCCACCGAATATTCTGCCCTGATGAGCAAGGTGATGAGCAATGGGAATGGGTTTGTCAAATTCCCCATTAACGAGCCGGCAGAAGGCAAAAAGAAATCACAGGTAGAAGAATACCTCGATTTTTATAATGGTGAAGGTTGCCAGCATGTGGCACTGGCCACCGCCGATATTGTTAAAACAGTAAGCCAGCTGCAAAGCAGGGGCGTGGAGTTCCTGAAAGTGCCGTCTACCTATTATGACGACCTGCTTAGCAGGGTGGGGCCTATTGACGAAGACCTGGAACCATTGAAAGAACTGGGTATCCTGGTTGACCGCGACGAGGAGGGGTACCTGCTGCAGGTGTTCACCAAACCGGTGGAGGACAGGCCAACCCTGTTTTTTGAGATCATCCAGCGCAAAGGGGCCAAAAGTTTTGGAAAAGGCAATTTCAAGGCCCTGTTTGAAGCCATTGAAAGAGAGCAGGAAACGAGGGGTAACCTGTAAAGTTTATTTAATATGGCTGCACAATTTTATCCATCCCCCATACGTTTTATAAAATTGTGCAGCTTTTTTAACAGATAGCGCACGGGTTGAATATCCTTCATTGCTTATTTTCGACGTTATGAAACCCCTGGTCGTAGTATTTTTTTCGCTTTTTGCGGTTAGCGGGCTATCGGCCCAGTCTTCGTTTATGGATAATCAACGCGGTTACCCCCGTGTGTTAAATGCCATTAAGCAGAAAGAAGACACTTTACGCAAACAGTTCGAAGCAGCTCATTTAACCTGGCCCGCCAAACAAGTATACCTGCGCAGTTTTAAATATGATAGTCAACTGGAAGTATGGGTACGCAACAACCGGGGCGAACCCTTTAAATTATTCAAGACCTACAGGATATGCGCGTTATCCGGTTCACTCGGTCCCAAAAGGATTGAGGGCGATTACCAGGTGCCCGAAGGATTTTATTATATCAATGAATTCAATCCCAAAAGCACTTACCACATGTCACTGGGCCTGAATTACCCCAATGAATCGGATCAACTGCTCAGTGATTCTTCCAAACCGGGAGGGGACATATACATTCATGGTACCTGCATTACAGTTGGCTGTATCCCGCTTCAGAACAACCAGATCGAAGAACTTTACCTGCTTGCGTCCTATGCGCGTAACCTGGGGCAGGACTTCATCCCCGTACATATTTTTCCGGTGAGGTTCAATGTAGAAAAGAGTAAAGAATTTCTGCAGCGGACCAGTAAAGAAAACAAAGAATACCAATCCTTTGCCACGCGCCTGAAAGATGTATTTGATTATTTCGAAGTGCATAAAAAATTACCGCTGATCTCCGTGAACAAAAAAGGAGAGTACGTAATGCTATAATTGTAATGAATGATAGTTCAATATTTGAACAATTGATTTCATGATTTTTTTGCGGGGGTATATTATGTAATGACTTCTTTTCTTTCTGCAATCATTAGGTGGATTCCCATTATTTTATCATCCATACTAATCTTATACTTTCCATTATATATTTCCAGATAAGTTTTGCCTTTTGGGGAAACCTTATGTCTGTAATCTGAGGGGCTGCAATAACTGGGTCTGTAATGTGCTACCTGGATAATAGTCGCCCATTTTTTTCCTTTTTAGCACATATTTTTTGATATATTTAGGTTGACAGTGTAGGAACTGTTTAAAAGTATTACTCAGATTAAGATTGCAAAAAAGAAGTAAGCCATGCATATTTGGAAGTATAAAAAATCACTTCTTATTATAACTATTCTCGCTCTTTCAATATTGCTGCTTACATATAGTACCCGCCATGCTGCCATTGATTTCAATACACAGGTAAAACCCATACTCAACAAAAAATGTATTACCTGCCATGGTGGTGTAAAACAACAGGGAAACTTCAGTGTACTTTTTAGGTCTGAAGCTTTGGCCATTACAAAATCCGGTAAGGCTGGCATTATTCCTGGTGATCCTGAACATAGTGAAATGATCCGGCGCTTGAAATTAAAAGACCCTGAAGAGCGAATGCCTTATCATCACGAACCATTAAGTGCAGATGAAATTAACACCTTAATTGAATGGATCAGGCAGGGGGCCAAATGGGGCAATCACTGGGCTTATGTGCCGGTGCATGAAGTAGCAGTACCTCAGCCTGAAAACCAGTTTTTTAATTTAATCAAAGGCAGGAAATGGGGGTGGGCTAAAAATGATATAGATCATTTTATTTATCAGAAATTGCTGGAACAACACATAAAACCTTCACCTGAAGCAGATAAACAAACCTTATTAAGAAGGGTAAGCATGGATTTAATTGGCTTGCCGGCGCCCGATCCTTTGGCGCAACAATACTTGCAAAGCAATGATGACAAAGGATATGAGCGCCTGGTTGATTCGTTACTGGCGCTGCCTTATTTCGGTGAAAAATGGACTTCCATGTGGCTGGATCTGGCGCGTTATGCTGACACCAAAGGCTATGAAAGGGACGCCGGCAGAAGCATTTGGCCTTACCGTGATTGGCTTATTAAGGCATTTAACCAGGATAAACCTTACGACCAGTTTTTGATAGAGCAACTGGCCGGCGATCTCATTCCAAATGCAACGGATGATCAGTTTATTGCTACTGCTTTTCATCGTAATACTATGACGAATGATGAAGGTGGTACCGATAATGAAGAATTCAGAACAGCCGCTGTACTGGATCGGGTCAATACTACCTGGCAAGGTTTACTAGGAACCACCTTTGCCTGTGTGCAATGTCATAGTCATCCTTATGACCCTTTCACGCACGATGAGTATTACAAATTCATGGCCTTTTTTAATGATACCCGAGATGAAGACACGCAGGCCGATTACCCTTTGCTGTGCAGGTATGATGGTAAGGACAGCAGCAGGTTATTAAAACTTACGGAATGGCTCAAACAAAATAATTATGCATCTGACGCGCAAAGGGTGTATCAATTCTTAAAAACCTGGCAGCCTTCCATTAATTCTATTCAGACAGATAGTTTTACCAATTGCGAACTGAATGATACCAAATGGCTCGCGCTCCGTAATCATGCAACAGCCCGGCTAAAACATGTTAATTTGGATGAAAAAACAGCATTGATTTACCGCTACCAGGGACTGCATCCGGGTGGTGTTTGGACGATTCATTTAGATAAAGCAGACGGTCCGGTTTTACAAAAGGTATTGGTGACCGCAACCAAGGGATGGAGTATTACTCATTTTGATTTTTCACCGGTTAAAGGCTGGCATAATCTGTACTTTGCCTACACTAACCCTGGTTTAAAAAAACCGGAAGAGAGCGGTATGATGTTCGACTGGTTTTATTTTACGAAACCCTTACCCGGGAAAGAAAAGCAAGGTTTCGCTGCTATTCAGCAAACATATTGGGAACTTTTGGCTAAAGGAGTTCCAACTATACCGGTTATGATGGATAATCCCTGGAATATGCACCGTTCCAGCTATGTATTTGAAAGAGGTAATTGGCTGGTAAAGGGCAAAGAAGTGCAGGCCGATGTGCCACATGCGCTTAATCCGCTTCCTAAAAATGCAATACGCAACCGCATGAGCCTTGCACGCTGGTTAACAGATAAACGCAATCCACTGACCGCCCGGACCATGGTGAACCGTTTATGGGAACAATTGTTTGGTACTGGCATTGTAGAAACATTAGAAGATTTAGGAACCCAGGGGGCAGAACCCACACATAAAGAGCTGCTGGACTTTCTTTCCTGGCGATTTATGAATGATGATCACTGGAGTATGAAAAAAATGCTGAGGGAAATAGTCCTGTCTGCTACCTATCGCCAGTCTTCTAAAGTGAATAAAGAATTGTTGGAAAAAGACCCTTACAATAAACTGTACGCCAGGGGCGCCAGGGTAAGGCTATCGGCAGAACAGATCAGGGATCAGGCACTGGCCGTTAGCGGTCTGCTGAGTAAAAAGATGTATGGGCCAAGCGTTATGCCCTGGCAACCGGACGGCATTTGGATGTCGCCATGGAACGGTGATTACTGGAAAACCAGTGAAGGGGAAGATCAGTACCGGAGAGGGGTGTATACTTTCTGGAAACGCACGGCACCCTATCCGTCCATGATCACGTTCGACGGAGCGGGAAGGGAAGTGTGTACTGTTCGCCGGATCCGTACCAATACCCCCTTGCAGGCACTGGCTACTTTAAATGATTCGGTTTACTTAATAGCTTCCCGTGCTTACGCATATCGCATGCAAAACCTGGTGGAAAACAAAAGCGATGTACGGGCAATGATCAGCAAGGGGTATGAATTAGCCATGCTGAAACCAGTAACGGCTGCCAGGTTAACAGTACTGGAAAACCTGTATCAGCAGGCTTTGGCAAAGTTCAAGGCTAACCCCGAACGTGCGGGTGAATTAGTGGGAGAAAAAAAAGATCGTTATGATTTCCAAATTGCTGCGCTGGTGGTAATAGCCAATGCATTGTTGAATATGGATGAAATGATTACAAAAAATTAGCCGCTGACAGGTAAAGAATGGCAGAACAGAAGATTGTTGTTTGTTACCTTTAAAAAACCGGGTTATATGACACAACAGGAATTGCATGGCCGACGATTATTGAAAGAAGCAGAAAAGGCGGTAGCCCAACTGCATACACGCCGGCATTTTTTAAAGGATTGCGCTTTTGGCTTTGGCTCCCTGGCACTGGGGTCCTTATTACAATCCTGTGGCTTTAACTCTTCTTCTGCTATTTCAAATAATGCGTTTGATCCGGTACATCCGTTGGCTCCCAAATTGCCCATGTTTCCTGGGAAGGCTAAGAGTATTATTTATTTGCACATGGCCGGTGCACCTTCTCAGCTGGAATTGTTTGATTATAAGCCGGAGCTTATGAAATTGAACGGGCAGGATTGTCCGCCATCTTTATTGCAAGGAAAGCGGTTTGCCTTTATACGGGGTGTACCTAAAATGTTAGGGCCGCAGGCAAAGTTTGCCCAATATGGACAGAGTGGTGCCTGGGTAAGTGAGCACCTGCCTCATTTTTCAACGATCGTAGATGAAGTAAGTTTTTTGAAAGCAGTGAGTACTGATCAATTCAATCATGCACCCGCACAATTGCTGGTGCATACCGGTGCGGCGAGATTAGGAAGGCCAAGTATTGGTTCCTGGGTAACCTACGGATTGGGTACAGAAAATCAAAATCTTCCAGGTTTTGTAGTGCTGACCTCCGGCGGCAAATTTCCTGATGCGGGGAAAAGCGTCTGGGGAAGTGGTTTTCTGCCTTCGGTATACCAGGGAGTGCAATGCAGGAGTGAAGGCGATCCGGTTTTGTTTATTGATGACCCCAAAGGAATGGACCGCGATTTGCGCAAAGCGTCTATTGAGGCCATCAATAAAGTGAATAAAGAAGCATACAATGAGTATCATGATCCGGAAATCTTATCGCGTATTTCACAGTACGAGATGGCATATAAAATGCAAATTTCTGTTCCGGAGGTAATGAACATCAATAACGAGCCTTCATACATCCATGATATGTATGGAACACAGCCCGGCAAAGCCTGCCTGGCCAATAATATCCTGCTGGCAAGAAAGCTGGTGGAAAAGGGGGTGCGTTTTGTCCAGATCTTCGATTGGGGTTGGGACAGTCACGGCACTGATGCCAACACGGCTATTGATGTTGGTTTTATCAACAAATGCCGCCAGGTAGATAAACCCATCACTGCCCTGATCCTTGACTTGAAACAAAGAGGATTACTGGAGGACACTTTGGTGATATGGGGCGGCGAGTTTGGCCGTACTCCGATGATGGAAAACCGTGAGGGAAAACAAAACCCCTTTAAGGGAAGAGATCATCATGTAGATGCTTTCTCCATCTGGATGGCGGGTGGTGGCATTAAAAAAGGGTTTACATATGGAGAAACTGATGAAATTGGCTATAGTGCAATCAGTGGAAAAGTAACGCCTTATGATATCCAGGCCACTCTGCTGAATCAACTGGGCTTTGATCACGAAAAATTTACGTACCAGTTTCAGGGAAGACCCTTCCGGTTAACAGATGTAGCAGGTAAGGTAATAGATGATATTATTGCATAAATAACCTCCATAAACCTTTTATTCATGCCACATAACAGAAGAAAATTCATTCAGCAATCCACTGCCGCTACCATGGCTTTGTGGCTGCCTCATTTAAAAGCACTGGGCACCAGCCCTGCCCCGTCATTTATTACGAACAAAAACTTCCAGCTGAAAATCCTTGCTACCAACTGGGGCTTTAATGGCAGTTTGAATACATATTGTGCAAAGGTCAAAAAAGAAGGTTATGATGGCATTGAAATATGGTGGCCAATGGAAAAGAACGGGCAGGATGAACTGTTCCAGGCTTTAAAAACGTACCAGTTGGAAGTAGGATTTTTGTGCGGCGCTTATCAAAATAAATTTGAAGAACACCTGGATCATTTTAAGAAAATGATCGATGCTGCTGCTAATAATACAATGCAAAAGCCACTGTACATTAATTGTCATTCAGGGAGGGACTACTTTAGTTATGAGGAGAACAAAGTATTTATTGATCATACTACACAATTGTCCAAACAAACAGGTATTACCATTTGTCACGAAACGCATCGTTCCCGCATGCTTTTTGCAGCACCTGTAGCCAGGCAATATATCGAAAGGAACCCCGACTTAAGAATTACGCTCGATATTTCCCATTGGTGTAATGTAAGTGAGTCTTTATTGCAGGACCAGCCGGAAAATGTGGCCCTTACTTTGGACAGGGTTGATCACGTGCATGCGCGCATTGGCCATCCGGAAGGACCCCAGGTAAATGATCCGCGGGCGCCTGAATGGGAGACCGCCGTAAAAGCGCATTTAACCTGGTGGGATGCCGTGGCAGAACGAAAAAAGAAAAACGGAAAGCTGTTAACAATACTTACTGAATTTGGCCCCCCAGATTATATGCCTTGTACTCCTTATACGAGACAGCCTTTGGCAGATCAATGGGCTATTAATGCATACATGATGCAGTTATTGCGTAAACGTTATTCAGGGGTATAAAAATGACAATGACACTTTTATCCATAATTGAGTTTATTGGTCGCTTTCATCCGGTATTGGTGCATTTGCCCATTGGCATTTTAATGATTGGTTTATTACTGCAATGGCTATCGGGGAGAGAAAAGTATAAGATTTCTATAGGGGTAATTAAAGTTATTTTATTATGTGGCATGTATGCTGCTATTCTTTCCTGCATTACAGGTTACCTGCTTTCGCTGAGCGGTGATTATGATGAAAACCTGGTAGCGTTGCATAAGTGGATGGGAATTGCCGTAGCTGTGGCTTCTATGATCTTAGTAATGAAAGTTGTGCGGCAGCAATTTGATGTGATTCATAAGATTGTTTCTTTTTCATTATTAGGACTGGTGATTACAACGGGTCATTTAGGAGGTGCTTTAACACATGGCTCTGACTACCTTACTGCTGCATTGAAAAACAATAGCAACACTGCAGATCAACCTCAAAAAGTTATTTCAAATATTCAGGAAGCGAAAGTATATGCTGATGTGGTTCAACCAATGTTGCAATCAAAATGCTATGGTTGTCACGGGCCGCAAAAACAGAAAGGAAGTTTACGGCTGGATAATCCGGAATGGATGATGAAGGGAGGGAAAAATGGCCCCCTTATTATGGCGGGGAAAGGAGATCAGAGTGAATTGATCAAGCGGTTATTATTGCCACGGGAAGATGAACACCATATGCCACCTAAGGCGAAACAGCAACTAACCGAAAAGCAGATTGCGTTGTTGCACTGGTGGATTGAAACAGGTGCTGATTTTACCAAAAAAACAAAAGAATTACCGCAGCCGGTAAAAATAAAACCTGTTCTCCTGGCAATGCAAGGGAACAGTAACACGGCGAAAAAGAACACTAATAATGTTCCTTCTGCCCCGGTAGAAGCCGCCGATCCTAAAGCAATAGAGGCCTTATCAAATAAAGGAGTAGTGGTGATGCGGGTAGCACAGAATAGCAATTACCTGATGGCCAACTTTGTAACCGCTGTAAATACGGGCGACAGAGATATGCTTTTATTGCTTCCGCTCAAAAAACAGCTGATATGGCTGAAGCTGGGAGGTACTGAAATAAAGGATCAAGCGATGGCAACCATCAGCCAATGTAAAAACCTTAGAGAACTGCAACTGACTAATACCCATATTACTGATAATGGGTTAACTTTTGTAAAATCACTGGATAGCTTGCAAACGCTGAATCTTGTAGGTACAAAAGTGTCTGCCACAGGTATCAGGCAATTGCAATCATTAAAAAGACTGCAGTCATTATACTTATATAAAACGAATGTAGGTAAAAATGAATGGGCACAACTTAAAAGCGGATTCCCCAAAACTTATCTCGATTCCGGCGGGTATACCCTGGCTTTTATACACAGTGATACCATGTTGGTGCAAACTCCGAAAAAGATTAATTGACGTACTGAATTATAGTGCACACAGTTTCAAACTTCACGGTAAAGTACCTGCACGGTTTCTTTTGTCTGCTGTTGTAATACGGTTTCTTTTCCCTGGGTTAACGTGTTCAGAATGGTGTTATTGTAATGCCTGATGGTAAGCAGGCTCAGCCCTTTCTCTACCTGCACATCAAACTCCGGGCTGGCAGCTGCGGCAAACTGTTCTATTTTGTCGCTGCGATCGTCGAAACAAAGCTGTACGTTGATGGCACCGGTTTGAACAAGGTTGGGTTTTATCCTGAGCTTGTTGCACAAAGCATAGAGCCGGCTCATGGGCTGTTCACCCACAAAAGAGAAGTCCTGGCTGTTCAGGTGCATCAATGCCTGGTTCTGTTTGATGACAATGATAGGCGGAAGGTCTTTCGCATTTTTTTTATAGATCACAGTCCCGGGTAATGCCGGGTCTAAGAAACATTTCACATACAATGGGATACCCCTGTTCTGTAAAGGTTTGATGGTTTTGGGATGGATCACCTGTGCACCGTAATAAGCCATTTCTATCACTTCATTAAAGCTCAGTTCACCGATGAGCCGTGCATCCGGAAATACTTTAGGATCGGCATTCATCACACCCTCAACATCTTTCCAGATGGTCACACTCTCTGCCTGTAAGCTATTGGCAAATACAGCTGCTGTATAGTCACTGCCTTCACGCCCCAGCGTTGTACTTTCATTATCGGCTGTAGCACCAATAAAGCCCTGGGTGATAAAGATATTTGCTGATAACAATTTTATCCTTTCGGCGGTCACTTCCCAATCCACGCCCGCATCCCTGAAATTATTATCTGTCCTGATAATATCGCGCACATCCAGCCATTCATTGGCAATGCCTTCCTGGTTAAGATAGTGACTGATAATGCAGGTGCTTAGCAGTTCTCCGCAACAAACCACCTGGTCGTAATAATAATCGAACTCCCGTACCGGTTTATCATGCAACAACCATTCCACTTCTGTAAAAAAATCATTCAATTGTGTATAACAGGGATTATAGTGGGTAACCAGGAGGTATTTGGCTGTGGTGAGGTGCTGGTTCTTTACTGCCTGGAACAATTGCAATGCTTCCTCTTTTTTTCCTTCATAAAAAGCTTCCACCACTTTTTCCAAAGCATTGGTGGTTTTACCCATGGCCGAAATGATGATAACCATCGGATGGGCCGTATACGTTTGAACAATTCCTGCGAGGTTCTTAATCCTGTCCACACTGTTTACACTCGCTCCACCAAATTTGAATACTTTCATTCCATTTATTGATTATAGTAACTGACGGCACGTATAAAAAAATCATAAAAATAACAATTTCCCAACTTCATAACCTGTCTTTGGACAGACAGGCGCTAAAAATTTCTCAATTCACCCCGTTTGGTACATTTGTTGCCTGTAGATCATAAAATAGATTTTATGGCAATAGCTCTCCTTACCAGGAACCTCAGCTTCATTTTTCTTTCTGTGTTAACACTTTCCTGCAGTCCCACTATGCCTGCAACAGAAACCAAACCTGCGCCAACCTCTTCAACTGTGCGTATGCCACCCAATGTCATGAACGATAATATCCTTTATTACGTGAATGAACACAGGCGTTCCCTGGGCTTACAAAAATTAGAAGTGCTGAATACCGCGGCAATGCAGGCATACCTGCATAGTAAAGACATGGCTACAGGAAAAACCGGATTCGGACATAGCGGTTTCGATCAGCGGATCAGTAACATTATGCAAACAGAAGGCAGGATCAGCGCTTCTGCAGAAAACGTAGCTTATGGCGAACTGACAGCAAAGGAAGTGGTAAAGGGTTGGTTAAACAGTCCGGGCCACAAAAGGAACATTGAAGGTAATTACGCACTCACAGGGATCGGCACCTATAAAGACAAAGAAGGAGTGGTATTTTTTACACAAATATTCCTCAGAAAATAGCTCCAATACCTTGCTAATCATGTATACATTACATGGTTAGTAAGGAAAATTTATCTCCCCAAGTCGCCCCTGCTCCCTACCTTTATCAAAACGATTGTTAGTTTTATGATGGTAAACAGGAATATCCTCACATTGGATGAATTTACCTTGCAGCAATTAAGACAATTTCCGTCAGCCACCGGCGAACTGAGCAGCCTCTTACGGGATATCGGGCTTGCCGCGAAGCGGGTGAATGTTGAAGTGAACAAAGCAGGGTTGGTTGACATACTTGGCGATGCCGGATCCATCAATGTCCAGGGTGAAGACGTAAAGAAATTAGATATCTATGCCAATAACCAGTTCATGGGCGTATTGAAACATGGAATCAGTTGTGCAGGTATTGGCAGTGAAGAGTTGGATGATTTTGTGGTATTCGATGACGAAGTAAGCAACAACAGCAAATACGTAGTGATGTTTGATCCGCTTGATGGCAGCGGCAATATTGATGTGAATGTATCTATCGGCACCATATTCAGTGTTTACAAACGGGTGAGTGAAAAGGGCAAACCATGTACCAAAGAAGATTTTCTGCAAGCCGGTAACCGGCAGGTAGCGGCAGGCTATGTGATCTATGGATCAAGTACCATGATTGTCTATGCCACACGAAGAGGGGTGAACGGGTTTACTTTAGATCCGTCGATAGGAGAGTTTTCGCTGAGCCATCCGGATATCAAGTGCCCGCCCAACGGGAAATTTTATTCTGTAAATCATGGTAATTTTTTTCAGTATGATGAACGCGTGAGAAGGTATATTGATAGCTGCCAGCGCAAGATCAAAGAAACAGGAGGCCCTTATACCCAAAGATATATTGGCAGTATGGTGGCTGATGTGCACCGTAACCTGATCAAAGGTGGTATCTTTATGTACCCCGGAACAACAGAGAAGCCAAAGGGCAAATTGCGTTTGCTGTATGAAGCCAATCCCTGCGCTTTTATTGTGGAAGTGGCGGGCGGGGCAGCAACAGACGGAACACAAAGGATATTAGATGTTAAACCGACTGAATTGCACCAGCGGACGCCTTTATTCATAGGCAGTAAATCAATGATGGATGAATTGGAAACATACCTGCAGGGAAAACAATAACGGGATGACCTGGAAATATATCGGATTAGTGATGTGCTGTTGCATTTTAAGCATGTTGTCATTTGCGCAACAGCGTATAGAACCAGGCACCATGAATTATGTGATCAGCAATAAGCCCAACAGTATCTTTTACAGGGATACTTTGTATAAAGGAAGCGGCCAGTTCAGATACCTGTTCTACAGAACACGTGACGAGGAACTGATCAGCCTGTACCAGCGGCATCAGTCCAACAAGATAGCGGGACAAGCACTGGGTGTGGCAGGAACTGTGGCCATTGCCATTGGTACGGGATTTATTTCTTCTGCTGATAGTAAAGGAGCAGGCTGGGGTTTGATAGGCGGAGGCTTTGCTGCATTATTGAGTGGGGGCTACCTGATCATGACCGGGCAACAACGTCTTCAGATGGCCGTTAATTTATTCAACGAACGGTACCATAAGACGGCATTGGGTATTGGTGTATCAGGAAATAATGCCGGGCTCGTTTATACATTCTGATTATGAGCAAAACAATCATACAGGTAAAAGACCTGCATAAAAAATACGGAGATTTTGAAGCGGTAAAGGGGCTCAGCTTTGAAGTGATGGAGGGCGAAATATTTGGCCTGATAGGGCCCAATGGAGCGGGTAAATCAACTACGCTGGAAATTATTGAAACATTGCGCGATAAGACCAGCGGAGAAGTATGGGTGGATGGATTGAATTTGGACAGATCACCCGATGAGATTAAGAAGATCATTGGGGTGCAATTGCAGACATCCGGTTATTATCCCAGCCTGAACCTGGTAGAGTTGATCAGGCTTTTTGCGGGACTTTACAACGAAAACATTGATCCTTATGCATTGCTGGATACTGTGAACCTGCGCGAGAAAGCCAAAGCAAAATTCAAGGAGCTGAGCGGCGGACAAAAGCAGCGTTTTTCTATTGCAACCACATTGATCAATAAACCACGGATTATTTTCTTAGATGAGCCCACAACCGGACTGGATCCGCAAGCCAGGAGAAATTTGTGGGACCTGGTAAAAGATATCCGCAATAAAGGAACAACGGTCATCATCACAACGCATTATATGGATGAGGCGGAAGTGCTGTGCGACAGGGTAGCGATTATTGACAGTGGAAGGATCATTGCGTTGAACTCGCCTGATAAACTGATCGACGAATTAGTGGCAACAGGTTTTGAAAGACCTAAAGAAGTGAAGAAAGCCAACCTGGAAGATGTGTTCATTCACCTGACCGGGCATGTATTAAGAGAAGAATAACAACTGTAAACCCCCTAATATATTGTATGAGCAACGACCCCCGTTATCCCATTGGCAAATATGAATCACAGCCATTTTCAACGGCACAGAAAGAAAAATGGTTATCAGATATTCAATTTCTGCCGGAAGAATTAGAGCGCGCCATCATCAATCTCGATGCGCAGCAATTGCAAACGTCTTACCGGGATGGCGGCTGGACGGTGAACCAGCTGGTGCATCACGTGGCGGATAGTCACATAAATGCGTATACGCGTTTTAAATTGGGGTTGACAGAAGAGAATCCCACGATCAGACCCTATGAAGAAAAAGCATGGGCATTGCTGACAGACGTTACATCCGTTCCGGTTAATGTATCCATCACTTTATTGCATGCCCTGCACCAGCGCTGGTATACAGCTATTAAGGATCTTACCGATGCCCAATGGGAGCGCACAGTGGTGCATCCTGAACATGGCAGAAAGATGACACTCTGGTTCCTGCTGGGCATGTATGCATGGCATGGCAAACACCATACAGCGCATATTACTTCTTTACGTGATGCCAAAGGCTGGTAACGGATATACAGGTATAAGAACAAATGGAAAAGACAGGAGACAGATAGCATGAAGAGACCATTCAGGTGGAAGACACTGTCTTCCGGATACGTATACAACGACAGGTGGTTCAAAGCCCGTGCAGATAGTTGCGAACTGCCAGATGGCAGGGTCATTGAACCTTATTATGTGGTGGAGCTGCCAGACTGGACAAATATCATTGTTGTGACCAAAGAAGAACAGGTGGTATTAGTACGGCAGTACCGTTATCCTGTAGATGAAGTTACCTATGAATTACCTGGCGGCATTATTGACAAAGGTGAAACACCCGAAGCTGCCGCCAGAAGGGAAATGCTGGAGGAAACCGGTTATACTTCCGAGCATATTGAATTCCTGTTTAAAGTATCTCCCAATACGGCCCTCAACAACAATACTGCTTATTTTTTTCTTGCAACAGACGCTGAACAGAACGGCACACAAAAATTTGATGAATTTGAAGATATTGATGTGGTCACACTCTCTAAAGAAGAAGCCATGCAACTGCTGAAAGAAGATAAAATGCAGCATGGTGTGCAGATAGGCGCTGTATATAAAGCCTTCCTCCGCCTCGGCTGGCTTCAGTCCAACCTGTGATGCCCGGCACCAGCCATCACAGCCTGACTTCTCCAACCAAAAAAACGCTACCGCATACCAATACCATGTCATCCTTATGTGCATGCTGTAAAGCTGCTTTTAAAGCAGTGTTTACATCGCCAAAACTTTCCCCGCGCAACTGGTAATTGGCAGCGTGTTGCTGAAGATGATGTTCGTCCATTGCCCTGGGTATCTGTGCCTTTGTAAAATAATACGCAGCGTGCGAAGGGAGCAGGGCAAGTACTTTGTCTACTTCCTTATCCTTTACCATGCCGATGACAATATGAAGGCGGCGGTAGGCAGACAATTCAATTTGTTTCTGCACCTGTTTAACGCCATCTGTATTATGACCTACATCCAGCACCACAACAGGATCCTGGTGAATCACTTCCCAACGGCCGTGTAAGCCAGTCAGTTTCTTCACATGCTGCAATGCCTGCAGCACAATACTGGTGTCAATATGCCATTCTTTTTGCTGTAATTGGTATACAGCTTCGAGTACAGTAAGGAGGTTTTTTGTCTGGTAAATACCCGGAAGGTCTAATTGATAGGTCTGGTGCTCGTTGTGCCTGTTATCAACGACCTCAACTGCCAATTGATGGTGGTTGTATTGCCAGTCTGCTACGTATCTTTTCTCTTCGGCAAAGAACAATGGAGAACCAGTTGCCTGTTTCTCAAATACTGGCTTTGTTTCAGGGATAACTTCGCCAATCACAACAGGAACACCCGGCTTAATGATACCTGCTTTTTCAAAGGCAATCTGTTCCAATGTATTACCCAGCATATTCATGTGATCCCAGCCGATATTAGTAATGATACTTAGTTCAGGGGTAATAATATTGGTACTGTCTAAACGACCGCCGAGCCCCACTTCAATAACCGCTACCTCCACCTGTTGTTTTGCAAAATAATCGAAAGCCATGGCTACCGTGATCTC
>CAZDQB010000002.1:44425-69341 GCA_964507525.1 uncultured Sediminibacterium sp.
GTATGCGTTGGGTAAAATCGATCACATATTGTTCATTGCACCACTGGCCATCAACCCGTATCCTTTCCCTGAAATCTTTCAGGTGGGGGGAGGTATATAACCCGGTTTTATAACCGGCTGTTTGCAGGATGGCCGCCAGCATATGGCTGGCAGACCCTTTGCCATTGGTGCCTGCTATATGAATACTTTTAAACTGTAGTTGCGGATTGCCCAATGCTTCACACAACCGGATGGTATTGGTCAGGTCTTTTTTAAAAGCCGCGGCGCCAATACGGCTGAACATGGGAAGTCTGGTAAAGAGGTAATCAAGTGTCTCCTGGTAGTTCATGCAATTGCGATGTTACTGCAAAAGTAGTTAACCGCGCAATTTAAAACTAAAGACCAATGTCCCTGTCTGTTCTTCTGCATCACCTGCATTTAGCTTCAGTGACCTCGCTTTGCGGATGGCGATATTACGGATATTCTGGTTGGTGGTAGTGGTTCCTCTTACATTCACCATTGCTTGTGTAACATTACCAGCCCTGTCAACCGTAATGTCCACTGCTACTTTTGCGTTTTCATTAAAATCGTCCTCAAAGGAAGGTAATCTTGTGATCCGTCTTCCATCAAGTCCGCTCCTGATATCTACCCCGCCGGTTCCGCCACTGCCTGCATTACCGCTGGCTGCATTGCCTTTGTAACTGTCGGAGTTGGGATTGCCGTTCGGGTTACCCTGGTCGCCTTTACCACCCGCAATACCCTGGTTGCGCACGCCATTATAACTATCGGCACGGTTACCGCTGCTCGTGGTACTGGTACCGCCTTTGAACACCGCTTTTGGTTTGGGCGGAGCAGGTGTTGGATTGGTAGTAGCCGTATTGGTTGATTTCCTTATGGTAGGCGTTGAATGAATCAGGGGTCTGGTAGCAGGTTTTGCTAAGGTCTTATTAATGACCGGTGCATCAGCATCAGCATTTTCATCTGCATTGATATTGGGCTGATGGTCAGGCTGCGCCGACTTTGGCGGGGCGCTTTTTGCCTCTTCCGTAGCAGAGGGCTCGCCGGGTACCTGCGGGGCCACATTGCCCGATCCGGTTTCACTGTTACCGAGGTTCACTTCGATACCCTCACCGAAACTGGGCTGGGGTATCTGCGGCAGGGTCCATTGCAGGAAAAAGAACAGCAGGAACAGCAGGAGGCATACAGCTATAGTGATGGCTGATGCCTTGATATTTTTCTCCCGTTCGAAACTAATCTGCATGGATTGATAATTGTTCATATCAAATTTACGTGTAGGGGCGTTGTTTAGTGCCAATGTTGAAAATTACTGCCATAATGCTGCCGTAATCCACTTTCTGGTATAAAGAAAGGTTAAGGTTTGTGATGGTAGTCTACGGTAGAGTTATTTTTGTATCACTTTTAAAATGCCGGTTATGAAAAACATGTATAAATTATATCTCCTTGCTGTGATAGGCTTAGCCGGTTTGCTTGGTGCCTGCGGCACTGCTAAGAACAGCCAGCAATCGGGCACCGCAGCAAAAGGAGCCTGGCAGGCGAATAAACTGGCAATTGACGGAAATGATAGTGACTGGACGGAACCTTTGCGCTTTCAATACAATAAAAAAGAAAACTTCAGTTATTCAGTTACAAACGATCAAACACATTTATACGTACTACTGCGCAGCGGCGATGAAAATACACAACAGCGCATATTAAGGGGCGGGCTAACAGTACTCTTCAATACGCGTGCCGTGAATGACGAGCATGGCGCCGCCGGTATTGTTTTTCCAACAGGTAATATTCCGAGGAAAAACAGCCCGTTAAATGGCAGGCAGGAATTCAGCAACAACAAACACATTGCGCTTAGCAACGCACAGGATTATTCGCTTTTTGGGTTTAATACTGTAAAGACGGTCGAGAATTACGATTATGGTAAGGAGAACGCAGAAGGGATTGAAGTAAGTGTTGGTCTGAACCCATCTGGTGAGCTTGTTTATGAAGCAGCAGTTCCTTTTACTGCCTTATTCAACCGCAACAGTGCCGTTAACCAGGGTGGCAAAAGCTTAGCTGTTGGCTTCCTGATAGACCCTGTACCTGTAGATCCCGCTTCACGCGGCAACAGGGGTAGCGGTGTTTCCATTGGCGGCGGACTTGGATTTGGCAGTTTCGGAAGCGGTGGAGGTATAGGGATATCCATTGGCTCAGGAGCATTGGGCATGGGCGGACGGCAGAAAGCCCGGAAACAAAGTAAAATATGGCAGGAGATCATCTTAGTGAAAGCACATTAACCTCCCATGCCTGTTCTGCCGGCTTCTGTTTGCATGCCTGGCCGGCTTACAGGTAATATCCTTTCCGGGTATCAGACATAGCGCTCTGCTCCGGCAAATTGTCTGTTATAATCTCCTTTGATGCGTTCCATAGGCGGGTTGAAATAGCCGAATTTCAATGCCGGGAATTCTTCCTTTATCAGGCTCATGAGTTGTTTTACGCCCAGCATTTCGCCGGTTTCATGAACACCGATCTTTCCCATATACCAATCCGGGTCAATGTTGAAATTACGCCACTGGATCATGGAGAGGCCCGTTTCCCTGATGAGTTTGCGCAATGCTTCATATTCTTCCACACTGTCTGTCATGCCAGGAAATACAAAATAATTGATGCTTGTCCAGCCGCCATAACTGCGTACCACTTTCAGGCTTTCAATGATGTCTTCGAACCGGTAATTATTGGGCCGGTAATAGGGCTCATAAATATGTTTCCTTGCCGAGTTGGTGCTTACGCGGATACTGTTGAGCCCCGCTTCACACAAAGCCTTCACTGCATCGGGTTTGGAACCATTGGTGTTAATGTTAATGCTGCCCTTGTCCGTATGTTTGCGAATCTGAATGATGGATTCCCTGATTGTTTCCCACATCAATAATGGTTCTCCTTCACAGCCCTGCCCAAAGCTTACAATAGGAAAGGGTGCGTTCATTAAATGCGGTACGGTAAATTCAACAATCTCTTCTGCCATAGGCTTGAACGTAAGGCGATCCTGTGTTGATACAATGGTTTCTTCTTCGGGCTGGAAAGAAATGCAGCCGATACAATTGGCGTTACAGGCCGGCGATGTGGGAACAGGGCATTCCCATCTTGCCATAGAGAAGTTTCTTGCAGCCGGACAATGGTAAGTCATGCAGCAGTTTTCCATCAGGTGTTTGACCAGCCTGTTTTCAGGATATGCCTGCAGCAAATGTTGCGTACCTGATTTGATTTTTGCATCATCATAACCTGCACATTCCTGCCTGATATCCTGTTCAATTCTTATCGCAGGTACATATGTTTTTTCATTCAGCCAGCCTGCTGCCGTATAACAAAAGAGCGGGAGTGTTGGTGCATCCGGCAATGTTTCATACGCTGCAATATATAAGCCGCTATGTGCAGGCGGAATAAAAGCGGCAACAGCCCATCCTTTTTCGCATAAACGCATGTCGCCGGTCTTTACATCAATACCAATACCCCTGCGTCCGGGTAGTTCATACAAATTACCACCTTCAGGAAGTTCGATCCAGTCCTCCACAGGAACAGGAAATGCATCCCATCCTGCACGACCAACAGCATACAGCGTGGTATCTTCAAAAATGTTGCCTTTACCATCTGAATACAGGAGAAAAGGTGATTGTGTTAGGGGCATTTTTAATTTTGAATTTTTAATTCAGTATGTAGCATCTGTCTGCAAAAGTCGTTAAATTCCTCTTCTTCGCGTGCAGAAATGCTGCCGTCTGTTTCTTTTTGTACCAGTTTATTGTTTTTGAAATCGATGGTCAGCAGGTTGTCTTTCAGTACAACATTAGCCAGTTCTGTCCATTGGTAATGTTTTTTAGGAAAACTGTTGACCACCACTTCCGTGGAATCAAATGCTACTTCCTGGGGAAATTTTACCTGCCCTTCTAAAAATGCCGCCAGCAGGTATATGAGGGCAGGGAACAGGCCGTTGGGTTGCAGGTACCAACCCCAGGCCGCAAATACAAGCGCCAGCCTGAAAAAAGGCGTGATCCCTTTTTTTTGCTGCCGGTAACAATATATCCACCAGGCTATCATGAAAGCAACAATTCCCAGCAGAACAGCAGAAGCTTTTGTAAATGGAACAAAAGCCGTGAAAACAAATATGACAACAGACAGTAATAACATGAACTGGCTGATACGGTCAACAGTCCGGTAGCCGGATTGTCTAAATACAATAACGTAGTCGTAAGTTTTATTTTTCATCTATTTCACCATCAGGTTACATATTCTCCATAATAGCTGGGCGCCCACGATACTGTCCCAGTCAGTTTGGCCCACACCAATTTCAACGAGGTCAAAACCAATTAGTTCGCGGCCGGTTTCCCTGATCTTTTTAAAGAGGTACAATACTTCTTCACTTTCAAAACCGCCTTGTACGGGTGTGCCGGTATTGGGACAAAGTTTTCTGTCCAATCCATCTATGTCTAAACTGATGTACACTTTTTGTGGCAGGTGACTCACTATTTCTTCGGCAATATGCTTCCAGGCTTCGCCTTCGTATTGTCTTGCTTTGATGGCCCTGTCGAGATACGTAACAACCCTGTAATTACTGCTGCAAATGAGTTCCCATTCTTCCTGGCAATAATCACGAACACCCGCCTGCACTAATTTTTGCAGTTGCGGCACTTCATTCAATGCGTTATACATGACCGATGCATGTGAGTAAGTAAAGTTTTCATAATTTTTTCTGAGGTCGCAGTGCGCATCGATCTGCAGTACACCAAAATCACCATGCTTTTCAGCGAGCGCTTTCATCAGTCCCAATGAAATGCTATGGTCCCCACCCAGCAGACCTACCAGCTTGTTTTTGTCTAATAAGCTCCTGGTCTGTTCAAATACCCACTGGTTCAGTGCGATGCCACCTTCATTGATCTCTTTGAGGCTTTTGCACATGAACTTGTTTTTTTCAACCAGTTCACCTTTTGAAATATAGTCTATATACAGTTCTGCTTCTTTACGCAGGTAATCACTTTTCAGTAAAATGCGTTTATCTGTTTCACGCATGTAGAAACCCTGTTTCCAGCCATCGGGCACATCTGCGTCATATAGGTCGACCTGTATGCTGGCTTTGAAAACGTGCTCAGGGGCACGGGAGGTTCCGGCTCCATAGCTGACCGTTACTTCCCAGGGAACCGGGAGTATCACCAAACGGGCATCTTCTTCGGAAAAAGGAAGGCCAAAAACATTGTTATTGGGATTGCCAACCGCATTGGGGTTGAACTGCGATAAGTCGGACATGATCATTTCTTAGATTGCAAACGGGGGCAAAGTTAGTCTAAAGTTCAGGTTCGGGACCTGGAGTTGTTAAATTTCCAAAACTGCAGACCACCAACCGGAAACTACAAACTATGACGTACTTTTGCAGCCTAAAAGGACGCGGGATGAAGAAAACACATATTATTTTATTGGTATTGATTGCGGCGGCTATCGTGGTACTGATCAGTTATACCGGCGACCTGACTACCTATGAAACCATCGCTTCTGCGAAGGAAAAAGAGGGAAAATTTGTCAACCTGATCGCCAAACTTGATAAACAGCAGCCCTTGGAATACGATGCAGTAAAGAACCCTAACTACTTAGTATTTACTGCTGTCGATACCCTGGGCAATAGCATCAAAGTAGTGTACCATAATAATAAACCCACTGATATGGAGAAAAGTGAGCGGCTGGTATTGAAGGGCAGGGTACAGGGCGATCATTTTGAATGCAAGGATATACTGCTGAAATGTCCTTCTAAATACAAAGACAATCCCAAGACCATACAGGAAAAACTGCAGGCAGCCAATCCATAAGCAGCCTGCCCATGGCACCCTGATTCACAGTATCTGCTAACAGAACCCCGTACAACAGTGATGAATTATATAGGTGAACATTTATTACCCGGACAGGCGGGACAGTTTTTTGCGGTACTCTCTTTAGTTGCTTCCTTAGTAGCTACCATCGCCTATTTTAAGGCAAACCGTATTGTTTTGATAGATGAGAAACAAAGCTGGATACGCTTGGCACGCATTGCTTTTTTCATTGAGACAGCCAGTGTGATTGCACTGTTCCTGAGCCTGTATCATATCATTTCACACCACCTGTTTGAGTATAAATACGCTTACACGCACAGCGATAAAAGCCTGCAGACAGAATACCTGCTGAGTTGTTTCTGGGAAGGACAGGAAGGTAGTTTTATGCTGTGGAGTTTCTGGCATTGTGTGTTGGGATGGATATTGATCTGGAAGTCAAAAGAGTGGGAGGCAGGTGTGATGACGGTGATCAGTTTCGCACAGTTTGCCCTGGCCACCATGCTGGTGGGGATTTATTTCTTTGGAACCAAAGTAGGCAGCAGCCCGTTTGTATTGCTGAGAAATGAAGGATTCTTTGATCGGGCGCCCATTTTCCAGGATGTAATCAATGGCGGTATACGGCGCGACTATCTTCAATTTATAAAGGATGGAACCGGTTTAAATACCTTGCTGCAGAACTATTGGATGGTAATTCACCCGCCGGTATTGTTCCTTGGATTTGCATCGACCATTGTCCCCTTTGCTTATGCAATAGCAGGATTGATGCGCAGGCAGCACGACTGGATCAAGGCTTCCTTACCCTGGGCTTCCTTTTCAGCGGCTGTACTGGGTACCGGCATCATGATGGGCGCAGCCTGGGCTTATGAAAGCCTGTCTTTCGGCGGTTACTGGGCCTGGGATCCGGTAGAAAATGCCTCATTGGTACCATGGCTGACGTTGGTAGCAGGATTGCATACCAATCTCATTTACAGGAACAGCGGCTATTCGCTCAGGCCGACTTACTTTTTCTATATCATTAGTTTTTCACTGGTACTATATTCAACTTTCCTTACACGAAGCGGTATCTTAGGCGATACATCGGTACATGCTTTTACCGACCTGGGCATGAACACGCAGTTGCTGCTGTTTGTACTGGTGTTCTTTGTGCCTGCGATGGTGTTATTCGCTCAGCGATACAAAACCATCCCTTCTATTGCAAAAGAAGAAAACACCTACAGCCGCGAGTTCTGGATGTTTATAGGTTCATTGGTATTGTTTCTGTCAGGGATAGTGATCATTGCTAAAACGTCTACTCCCGTATTCAATAAATTATTCGGAACGAATATCGCACCGCCGGAAGACCCGGAGTTTTCCTATAACCAGATACAGGTATTTGTAGCCATAGTGATTGGCTTGCTGGCAGCCATTACGCAATATTTCAAGTACAAGGACACGCCCAAGGTTTTTTTTGGTAAAAAAATATGGCTGCCTACAGTCATCGCATTGGTCATCAGTATAGCCATCAGCACATTCGGGATGATAGGGTATGACAAAAAAGGCCCCGGCTTTTTAGTCGCCATTCACTTAGCTATTTTTTCGGCTGTATATGCAGTTGTGGCCAATGCAGCTTATATCTGGCTGGGACTTAAAGGAAGGCTCAAAGCCGCCGGCGCCTCTGTTGCACATATTGGTTTTGGGATGGTACTGGCGGGTATCCTTATCTCATCCAGCAAAAAAACAGTACTGAGCTGGAATACCACAGGTGTTACCCCGCTCAGGGCAGATGCCGGTCAGAAAAACAACCCTGCGGGTAATCCTGCCGAAAACCTTACACTGTTTAAAGGCGTGGCAACTGATATGGGCAAATACATGGTAACCTATGCATTGGATACCATCAATGAAAGGGATCGCAAACGTTATTTTGAGATCGATTTTAAAGCCAAGCAGGGTGGAGAGACGTTTAAGCTATACCCCGATGTGATCAAAAATAACAAAGGGATGGAAGGCTTTGCCGCCAACCCGGCTGCCAAACATTACTGGTATAAGGACATTTTTGTGTATATCACTTCTTTCCAGGAAAACAACAAACAGGACACGGTAAGTTTTAAGAACCAGCAACTGAAAGTAGGGGACACACTTTTTTATAGCAATGGACTGATGATACTGAACAAAGTATCAGTGAACCCGGCGGAACAAAAAGCCAAATATGAAGAGGGGGAAACGGCATTGTTTCTCGATATGACCGTTATCTCAAAAGATGGCCGCCGTTATCCGGCCATGCCGGGGATTGCCTTAAAGGGACAGGATTTGCGTACTATTACAGACACGGTTCGTTCACAAAGCTTAGTATTGAAATTCAACAAAGTGGCAGACCAGGGAACAGGTAAATTGGAAATAGGCGTAAAGGAAAGTGGTGCTATTACCGACCTGATCACCCTGAAAGTATATGAATTTCCGATGATCAATATCCTGTGGTTGGGCGTTTTAGTCATGGTGACCGGCCTTATTATGTCCATCGTCCAGCGCCTCAAGGCCGGACGCAGAAACCTCAGGGTAGCGTCATCGCACTCCTGAAGCTATTCTGTTATTGAGAAATTGTTAAACGAGGGTTACTTTTTTTGACCGGGCAGCATTAATAAATGGATTATAGTCTATTTTTAAGTCAGGTGAAGAGACCCGGATCAAATATTACCCTGTTGCTGGCACTGTTCCTTTCTTTTGCATCGGTGCAGCAAATCCATGCGCAAACGAATGGAAGGGGGCCTTATGATACCGTGAAAGTGTACGCATTTATTACACAGACGGGCGACACCATACCAGGCAGCTATCTTCCCAACGTACAGGTGACAGGAATATTGACCCGCCAGTGGCGGAACTACTGGGCCAACTGGACGAGGTTGCGTAATGCAGTATACGTTACCTATCCCTATGCAAAAGCTGCAGGCCGCATTATGAATGAGATCAATGCGCAATTGGGACATGTAGCAGATAAAAAGCAACGCAAAGCAATCATCAGGTCAAAGGAAAGGGAGTTAAAGAAAGAATTTACCGATAAACTTACCCAGTTATCTATTTACCAGGGTAAGGTATTGATGAAACTGATCAATCGGGAGACCGGCAATAATTGTTACGAGATCATTGACGAATACAAAGGTTTCATCAGCGCGGCATTCTGGCAAACAGTTGCCATTGTCTTCGGCAGTAACCTGAAACAGAGCTATGAACCATCGGGTAAAGACGCAGAGATGGAACAGATTGTCAGGGACGTAGAAAAGATGTACGGCTACGCCAGGGGATGACCGCTTTATTAATAATGACTCAGGTAATTAAGCGTTACAGGCACCTGTTCATTCACCCTGTTGCTTTCGTCTTCTATATAATAATTCTCGATCGCAGATTTTTTAGCTGCTTTGAATATCGCCGGCAGGTTAATCTGCCCTGTTCCCAATGCCACATCGTTATTACTGTCAGTAGAACCTGTGTTATTGCCCGCTACTCCTTTTTTAAGGTCTTTCAGGTGCATCAGCTTAAACCGGTTGCCATATTTTGCCAACAATGCAGCAGGATCAGCTCCGCCATGGTGTGCCCATAAAATATCTAATTCAAAACTGACGTAATCCGGATTGGTGTTTTTAGCAATGAGGTCAAATAATGTTCCGTCTTCATAGGGCTGAAACTCATACCCATGATTATGGTAGCAGAATGCTAAGTTGTATTGTTCTTTCAGCAGTTTGCCAAAACTATTGAAGTCGTTGATGGCTTTGCGGGCATCATCTGCTGTAAAAGCGCCCTGGTGTGGTATCCACGCTACCCTTACAAAAGAAGCACCTAAGGTTTTGGCATTCAGGGCTACTTCGGCAGGCTTGTTCAACATATCCGGGTAGCTCACGCCAAAGGAAGTGCATTTCATTCCACGTTCATCCAGCATTTGTTTTATCTCAGTGGCGGTTTTATCAAACAGGTTGGAAAACTCCATATTAGTGACCCCGAGATTTTTGATGGTGTCTAAAGTGGCCGCCATATTTTTTGCGAGGCTATGCCGGTAAGTAAAAGAGACCATTCCTGGTTTATTCTTTTGGAACAGGCCATTCTTCTGGGCATTCGCCGTAGAAATGGTGCAGGTAAGCAGCAGCATGGTGCTGTACAAAAGGAGCGACTTTTTCATATATGGTCTTGTTTGTGGCATTTCATCGTGATAAAGCAATATCGATGACTAAATATGCGGACAATTTCTGAAGAAAAGTATGCAGGGAGAGGATTAAGATGCAAAAATCTACGGAATCGTTTGCGTGCAGAACGAGTGTATCCAGGCTGATTACCGGTATTGCTCGAGCAGGTTGATAAATGCCTTCCGTGAGATCATTTTAGCGCCAAGGCTTTCAAGGTGTTCGGTATATACCTGGCAATCGATCAATACCACACCTTCCTGTTGCAATTGTTTCACATACTGGATGAATGCAAATTTACTGGCGTTGCTCACTTTACTGAACATGCTTTCACCAAAGAAAAGTTTACCCATTCTGATGCCGTATAGTCCGCCGACAAGCGTTCCATTGTCCCATGCTTCGGCACAATGTGCAATGCCAAGCTGGTGTAATGCATTAAAAGAAGCTTCGAGTTCATCAGATATCCAGCTTCCGACCTGGCCTTTCCGTTGCAATGATTTGCAGGTATTGATCACAGAGGCAAAAGCAGTATTGGTGCTGAACTGGAAATGTTTTTTCCTTGCCAGCACCTGCATGCTTTTACTTTCTTTCAATTCTTCCGGGAACAATACAAATCGTGGATCGGGACTCCACCAGAGCGGAGTGTCGCCATCATACCAGGGGAATATACCATTCCGGTATGCTAATAATAACCGTTCAATACGCAGATCACCTCCCATCGCCAGCAAACCGTCTTCCATCGCTTCTTTAACAGGCGGGAACCAAAGGGCGGTAGTTAGTGCGTGAAGGGGCATAAGAAATTGGAGAAAGTTATCTTAAAATCATAAATCATAAATCCGACATCATAAATCCTACATCCCACATCATGAACCCACAATAGCCTCAATAGTGGCTCCAATACCCCGGTCGGTAATGGCATCACACATAGGTTTGAGGGTATCATAATCGCCCTTTTTAACGCCGTATTTACCTTTAAAGTGGATGAGCAGGGCAGATTGCTCTGCTTGTTCCTGGGTGTGGCCGCAAACGGCGATCAGGGTCTCAATCACCCATTCAAAAGTATTTACTTCATCATTCCACACAATGAGGTTATAAGGCTGGGCAGTCTCTGTTAACACGTCATGTTCAGCTGATTCCCATGGGCGGGTAGCTTCACTGTAAAGGGGGCGGATCATACCGCAAAGTTAAATAATGCCGTCAATCAGCTAAAGCAAAAATTACAAACTGCTGTTAATCTGTCGTTACCACAGTGCCCTGCCCTGGTAAAAGTCCAATATTTTCACCCTCAACAGGTAATCGTATTTAGCGCTGATAAAATTGGAATTGGCCCGGTCTGCATTATTTTTAGCGGTCATGTATTCTACAGAACTGTTCACGCCGGCGTTGAAACGGGCTTCTGCTGCATGGAACGATACGGTAAAATCGGCTACCTGTCCGGCTAATGTGTGGTAACGTTCCAGTGCGGTATTCATATTAATGTAAGCCAGGTCTATCGCCTGTTTCAATTGTGTTTTAGTCGTTTGCGCTTCAAATATGGCGCGCTTTTCCAGTATCTGTGACCGGTTCACGCGGCTTCTGGCCTGTAACCCGTTGACGATCGGAAATTGTAAACCGATGCTGACAGATGAGTTGAGATTGTTCTTCCATTGATCGCCATAAGAGATCTTTTGACTATTATAATTATTCTGCGGCGCAAATACAGGTACTTTGCTATTGTTCACCATTACATAACTGCTGGTACTTATATCGGTTGTATTGATCAGTTCAAGCCGGTTGGCAACACTTGAATAATTAGTGCCAACCCAACCATTGAAACTGAGAACGGGTAAACGTTGTGCTTTAGCAGCAAGCAGGCCTTTTGCTGCACTTTGCCTGCGCAGGTCTACCGCTTTGATCATTGCCAGTTGTTGCGATGCTGCCTGATAAATATTATCTGGTGTGCCATCATACAAAGCCGGATCATTGGCCGCATTGATCTTTTCCAGTTCTATGCCTGGTGCGAACGAAATATTCAGCAACTGTGACAGGTTCAGCTTGGCTGTCCCAAGGTTATTCTTCACTGCCAGTACCGCCAGTTCATCATATCCCAGTTGTCCCTTCATGTCATACAGTAAAGAAGGAATAATAGAGCCGTTATTGTTAAGTACCTGTAACCGGTCAACCTGGTTTTTGGTAACGACTACCTGATTTTTAGCAATATCTAATTGTTCCAGGTTATTGAGTACTTGTAAATAGGCTAAGATCACATTGATGATAAGATTGTCTTTGACCTGCTGCCAGTCCATTTCACTTGCTTGTGCATTCAATGCATTCTGCCTGATATTGTTCCGGATAGCAGTGCCATTCCAGATAGTAATACTTGTATTAAGGCTGTAATTGGCAAAGTTGATTTGTTGGTTGAGGTAGCTATTGGTAAAAGGATCAATGCTGCGCCCCTGATTAATGCCATGCACTATGTTTCCAGTGAGGAACGGCAACTGGTTTCCTTTGGCCTGGTCATAATTTACCTTGTCTGTCTGTGCCTGGTAGGAAGCCTGTCTTGCCTGAAGGTTATTGCTGATAGCGGTTTCTATACACTGCTGTAAAGTGAGTTTTCCGCTGAGTGGTTGTATGGTTTGTGCAGGTAGTTGTACAATTGATATACACGCTACAAAAGCATACAGGACATATTTCTTGATCATGTTCATAACCTTGACTTTGATACAATGGTTGTTTATTTTTTTTCTATTCTGCCGTCTAATAAATCAATCACGCGTTTGCCGTACGCAGCGTTTTTTTCTGAATGGGTTACCTGTATAATGGTCATGCCGTGTTCTTCATTCAGTTGTTTGAAAAGTTGCATGATCTCTTCTCCCTGTTTGGAGTTGAGATTGCCGGTGGGTTCATCTGCCAGCAGCAGTTTGGGTTTTGCTACCAATGCCCTTGCCACGCCCACCAGTTGTTGCTGACCACCGGAAAGCTGGGAAGGAAAGAGATCCTTTTTTCCAACGATATTGAACCGGTCCAGCATATCAGCTACAATGGCCTGCCTTTCTGACGATTTTACGTTATGGTAGAGTAAGGGCGTTTCGATGTTTTCATAAACAGTCAGTTCATCAATCAGGTGATAGGCCTGGAATACAAAGCCGATATTCTCTTTACAAAGCTGGGAGCGCTGTTTTTCTTTCAGCTTATATACATCCTGTCCCATGAACTGGTAATTACCTTCTGAAGGCTCATCCAGCATTCCGATCAGGTTCAGCAAAGTGGATTTACCGGAACCGGATGGCCCCATGACCGAGACGAATTCACCTTCTGCGATGTTCAGGTTAATGTCCTTCAGCAGAAATACACGATTACTCCCGTTGTTGATCCATTTAAATAGGTGTGCTAGTTGTATCATACGTTTTTTAATCGGTTTTTTTAAAAATGTATTCATTCCGTTCTCAGACTCTTCACCGGGTTGGCAACGGCTGCTTTTATTGCCTGGAAACTGACTGTTATTAGTGCAATTAAAAGAGCAATCAATCCTGCTAATGCAAACACCCTCCATTCAATATTTATTCTATATGCAAAATTCTGCAACCACTTATTCATGGCCCACCAGGCAACAGGCGATGCGATGAGAATGGCAATGCATACAAGCTTTGCGAAATCTTTTGATAATAATGTGGTAATACCGACTACTGTGGCTCCCAATACTTTCCGGATGCCAATTTCTTTGATACGTTGTTCAGCTTCGAATGCAGCAAGACTAAATAAACCCAATGCAGAAATGACGACAGCAATAACAGCAAATACAAGTACCAGAAAAGAAGTTTGCTGATCCTGTTTATAAAGATTGTTGAATGTGTCATCCAGAAAAGTATATTCAAGCGGACTTCCCGGCATGTATTTTTTCCAGGCCTTTTCAACGCCTAGTATTGCTGTTGACGCATTTTTAGCTGCTGATCGCACTACGAAATGATTTCTCCATTCCGGATTATTGAATACAATCACAGGCCCCAATTTTTCATGCATGCTTTTGTACGTAAAATCTTTTGTTACACCAATTATCTGCCCGGTATCACCTTTAAAAATAAACTGTTGCCCAATTGCCGGCGTATTCAGTCTGAAATCTTTTACAGCTGTCTCGTTTAATATAAAACCATGTTTATCGTCAACATGGTCTTCCCGAAACCAGCGCCCTTCTTTCATCTGCAGTTGCATTGTTTTTTGAAAATCGGCATCTGCTGAAAACTGTGCAATCTTTGGGTTGTAACTCGTATCTCGTCCGGCCCAGTCTGCGCATTCGGTACACATGCTGCCGATATTTACAATAGGCTGATTGGAAGTTGAGACACTTTCAATACTGCTTTGTGAAAGTAAATCCTGTTTTATTGCCTGTATCAATGATTCTTTCTTTTCTCTATTAACCGTTGGGGGCAATACAAAAGATAAAACCTGTGACCTGTTATAGCCCGGGTTGCCTTTTTGTATAAACTGCATCTGGCAGTATATAATAATAGTACTTGCAATGAGTATAACCGAAATAGTAAACTGCAGTACTACAAGACATTTCCGGAAAGAACTATTTTTTACTTTTAAAACAGTAATGCCCCGGAATACATTCAACGGTTTAAAGGAAGATAGCAGGAGGGCGGGATAAATGCTGTTGAGTAATGTGGCTATGAGCAATGTAATTATCAGCACCTCCCAAAGACCCGGAGATGTAAGGGGCAAGGAGAAAGTTCTTCCTGTAAGTTCATTGAATACAGGTAAACAAAGTTGTACCAGGAGAAGAGTTGTAGACAAGGAGAGTAAACTGATAAGTACAGATTCAGCAATGAATTGAAAGAAAAGATTCGAGCGGCTGGCGCCCGTAATCTTTCGGATACTTACTTCTTTTGCGCGGAGGCTGGCTTTGGCCGTAGTAAGGTTTACATAGTTGATACAGGCAATCAGCAATAACAAAAACCCAAGGAAAGTAAATATATACACTGTTTTTCGGTTTCCATGTACAAAAGCGGAATTTTGTATTTCAGTTTCAAAATGCATATCATTTAAAGAGATCATGCTGATAGATGATGAACCTTCGTCATTATTTTTCTTTTTTAGTACATCTGCTATTTTCTTGGCTATTTTATCCGGATTGCTGCCGGGAATGGTTTTGATAAAAGTGATATAGTTGGCATTATTCCATTGTTCATCATTTTTACGTATCTGAGGATTGGTAAGTAATGCGGCAATTGGTATAAATGCTTTGTATTGAAAACTGGAATTGATGGGCGCATCTGCTACGACTCCTTTCACCTCGTAGTTTATGCTGTCAATACGGATCGTTTGCCCGACAGGGCTTATTTTGCTAAAATATTTTTTTGCTTCAGAGGTAGTAAGTATGATGCTGAAAGGGTTCTCATTAAATGAAGTTGCATTGCCTTCTTTGAAATCGTAATGAAAAAAACTAAACCAGTCACTATCAACATAAGCACAATCTTTTCCATAAAACAGGTTCCCTTTTATATTGAATACCGGCCAGTTGTTTGTATAAAGCCGGGTAGTCTTTTCAATTTCCGGAACTTCATTTTTAATGGCATCAGCCAGCAGCAGGGGAGTAGTCTCCCAAACCCAGCCAGTGGCAGGAATGCGGGTAGTAAGACGGTAAATGCTTTTCTTGTCTTTATAATTATCAAAACTGGTTTCATTCTGCACCCATAATAAGATCAGAACGACTGCAGTTATGCCAACAGATAAGCCGGTAATATTTATAAAACTGGTCGCCCTGTTTTTCCATATACTTCTCCAGGCTGTTTTAAAATGATTTTTAAACATAATTTTTTATTTCTGCTGTATGATTTAATAATCGTCGGTTTATCTTTACCTCATTTTCAAATCAGCACATTTTCAAATTTTCCTCCCTATTCTGTTCTCAAACTCTTCACCGGGTTGGCAATGGCAACTTTTATGATTTGTACGCTTAATGTAACGAGCGCAACAATGATCATTGCAAGCCCGCACAATGCAAATACCCACCAACTCATATCTGTCCTGTAGGCAAAATCTTTTAACCAATTGTAAGTGGCCCACCAGGATAAAGGCGCCGCAAGCAGAAAAGCAATCAACACGAGCCAAACAAATTCTTTTGATAATATTGAAACAATACCAGCAACGGAAGCGCCGAGTATCTTGCGGATGCCAATTTCCTTTGTGCGTGTGCTGGTTGTATACATTGCCAGCCCTAAAAGTCCCAGACAACTGATAAAAATAGAAAGCCCCATGGCCCATTGTAAAAGGCTGGCTATGTTTTTTTCCCTTTCATAGAACGCGGCTATTTTATCATCCAGGAAAGTGTAATTGAAATCTTCTTCAGGATACATCCGCTTATATGCTTTTTGCATGGCGGCAATGGCAGTTCTCCACAGACTGCCATCTTCATTATTGGGGGCTAACTTAACATGAAAGGTTGTGCCTTTGCCTCCGCCGAATACAACAGGGCTTATAAAAGACCGCATAGACTGATCATGAAAATCCTGCATTACACCAACGACGGGCACGCTTTTGCCATTCCATTGCAGGTATTTATTGAGTATGTCTGCTGCATGCTGGAAGCCTAAGGCATGTGCGTAGCTTTCATTTACCAGGAACTCTTTAATGGTATCGCTTTGCTGCACATTTCTACCGGCCAGTAATTTTATGCGGTACACTTTAATATAGTCTGCGTCACCCCAACGAATCTGCACGTTTGACTGTGGTTTAATTTCTTCTTTACCGCTGTTGAGGGAAATATTAGTAAAAGCAACACCTTTATCTGCGGGAGCAAAAAAACCTGTGCTGGAAAGAGCAACGCCAGGAATTGTTTTTATTTCATTTAACAGTTGTGAAGTATGTGTTGGAACCGTATCACGGGGCTGATCAAAAGTAAGTACGGCCTCACTGTTGAAACCCATATCTGCATGCAGAGAGTATTTGATCTGCTTGCTTACCATGATCGTAATAATGACAAAGAACTGTGCAATCACAAACTGGGAGACTGTAAGTGCCTTCCTGATCCATACACTGCGTGTCTGCCCAGAACTGGTAGAAGCCTGGTTCTTTAAAACCAGCACGGGCTTATAGCCTGATAATACCAACGCCGGGTACAATCCTGAGAGAAAGCTTACCACTATGGTAAGAAGGAACAAGAAAAGGATCATATCAGGCTGCTGAATTAAATTGAAGCGTAAACCTGGCGGGATAAAACTTTCAAACATATTCAGCAGCAGTGGTGTTAATGCAACTGATAACAGTGTAGCGATAACAGTTATAAATAATGTTTCACTTAAGAACTGCACTATTAACTGTTTTCTTGAACTGCCTATTATTTTTCTTACTCCAATTTCCCTTGCCCGGTGTGACGCATGCGCTGTGGTAAGGTTGATGAAGTTTATGCAACCCAGTAACAGCAGAAAGGTAGCAACAGCAAGCAGTCCATACAGGGTGGGGAGGTGTGCAATCCGTTGCCCTACTCCCTGGTAATTATTATTGAAATGTATATCATACAAGGGTTGCAAATGAAAAGCAATGGTCTTGTATATGTCTTTATTGATGTCTTTGTTATTGGCCAATAGTTTTTTTAATTGCGCTTCTGTTCTTTCAGCCGTATTGCCCTTTGATAGTTTCACATACAACTGTGAGTATGCCATCCAGTCATTCCATACATTCATCATAAAGTCGTGCTGCAGTCTTGTTTCTGCTATGGTCGGAAAAGAAATGAATTCCGCACAATTAAAAGCAGTCTGCCTGTTCAGGTCTTTTACAATGCCGGAAACGGTTGCCGTAATCATATCATTATAGCTAATCTGTCTGCCAATAATAGCTGCAGCCGGCATATTGGGGAAGTATTGTTGTGCGCGGCTTTCTGCCAGCACAACAGTAAAGGGTTCCTTTAAAGCAACCTGTTGCGAACCTGCTACCCATTCGTAGTGCAGCAACCGGAAGTATTGGGTATTGGTAAAGACAATAGCAGGCTGTTTTTTTAAAACCATCTGTTTATCACCGTCCCGGACAACAGTAACTTTTGCCGTAGCGTCTCCCTGGAACTGCATAACAGGTACAGTTTCTTCAATACCGGTTGCTTTATTTGCAAGAAGACTGCCCAAGGGGGCTGGAACTGCAGCTGAATGGCCTTCTGTACCATTAAATTTTGCATCAAGTACTACGCGGTAAATTCTGTCACCGTCTTTTTCAAAATTATCATAGCTGAATTCGTAGTGAACGATCAGAAAGATTACGAGTGCAGCACTTAGGCCAATAGATAACCCCAGAACATTGATCGTTGAGAAAGTTTTATTGCGCCAGAAGTTCCTAAACGCTGTTTTTAAATAATTCTTAATCATGATAATTGTTTTACATCAAAAGTTCACTTTTTACTCACTACTCCGTTCTCAGACTGTTAACCGGGTTAGCAATGGCGGCTTTTATTGCCTGGAAACTTACAGTTGCCAATGCAATCATTACGGAAGCGATACCGCCTGCCAGGAACAACCACCAGGTAATAGTAATGCGGTACGGGTATGCCTGCAACCACTGATGCATGAAATACCATGCAATGGGTGTAGCAATCGTAAAGGCAATTGCAATGAGTATGATAAATTCTTTTGAAAACAAATAAACGATATTGCCTGCAGTAGCACCAAGTACTTTACGAATACCAACTTCTTTTATTCTCTGCGCTGCCATGAATGAGGCTAAACCATACAACCCAAGACAACTAAGGAATATCGCGATTGCTGCAAAAATTTTATACAATTGTGCTAACTGGTTTTCCTGTTTGTAAAAACTTTCAACTTTATCATCAAGAAACTTGTATTCATAAACAAAATTGGGAAATGTTTTCTCAAATATTTTTTTAACAGATTGCAGTGTAGAAGGAATATTTGTCGTTGCTAATTTTATTCCGGCCTGGTTGTACATTGTAACGTTTGTGGTAATAAACAATGGTGCAAGATCCTTGCGAAAAGACCTGTCATTAAAATCTTTCAATACACCAACAACAGGGCATTTTATTTTATCGCCCCATATACTTATTTCTTTATTTAATATTTCGTTTGTATTTTTGATCCCCAAACTTTTTATCAGCGATTCATTCACCAAAAATTCCCTGGTGTAATTAGAAGGTTGTAAATTTCTTCCGGCTATCAGTGGTAATTTATAAGCCGGTACATATCCGTTGTCGGCGAATTTAAGAATAGCCTTAAAATCTGTTTCTTTTATTGCATGGTTAAATCTGAATGTGCTCCACATATCATTAACATCTTCAACCGGAGTGTTGGAACTGAAGCTTACTGCTTGCACGCCGTTTACTGAAAATAACTGTTGCTTTAAATAGTCCAGCCTGCTGATGCGAAGACTATCTACACGAAAAGGAACATTTACAATTGCATTTTTATCGAAGCCTAACGGTTGAGTCATAAAATAATTCATTTGCTGTACAATGATGAATGTTCCGATGATGAGTGCCTGTGCAATGATGAATTGAAATACTACCAATCCTCTTCTTAATGAAATTCCCTTTGCAGCATTTGTTGTGAGCTTACTCTTTAAAGCATTAACAGGATTGAAACGTGATAAAACAATAGACGGATAAAAACCGGCAAGTGCGGTTACAACAATTGTTACAGTTAAAAGAAATAAAACAATTGCAGGATTGTTCAGTATGTTGAATGAAAGCGAAAGTTCTAAAAGTTGATTTACAGAAGGCATTGCAATCATTGTAATAACTGCTGCAAGCATTACAGCACTTGCAACTATCAAAAATGTTTCAATGATGAATTGGATTTGCAATTGAGATTTATTACTCCCCAAAACTTTTCTTACGCCAACCTCCTTTGCACGATTAACAGCTTGTGCAGTTGAGAGGTTGATAAAGTTTACGCAGGCTATTAACAAAATGAATGCTGCAATCAGCCACAATACATTGAGCAGTTCACGACTGATTGTTTTGTTGCTGTAATTACCTGTTTGTGTGTCATAATGCACCGCACTTAATGGTTGTATAATATGACTGTCCTTATCGTCGGGAGATTCTATCTTGCGTGAATACTCTCTTAATTGTTGATTAAAATTGTCAGCAGAGACATTCGGCGGCAGTAAAACATAGCAACCAAAATCTGAGTTCGTTCTATCCTCCCAATCGGTGGATTTTGTCATAAGACTTCCTGTAGAACCTGTTCCATAAGCCACGACAAGTTTTAGCTGAAAGTCTGTATTTGCAGGTATGGTTGCAAGAATACCTGAAACTTTTAATACTTCAGTGCCGTGCTCGAATATATAACCGCCTACTTCCAGTTTAATGGTTTTGCCTATTGCTGTTTTCCAGTCACCAAAGTATTTTTCTGCAATTTCTTTTGTAAGCAATACATTGTTCGGATCTTTTAATGAGGCATACGAACCTGCTATCAGGGGAAAATCAAATATTTTAAAGAATGAAGGTTCTGTGAAAAATACACCCCTCTGCTCTTTAAATGTTTTTACCACAGTTCCATTATTATCAGGTATCAGCAACTGATCATTTTGGCTTGCAAAAACCGGTGCTACTTGCTCTATTTGGGGAAAAGCCGTTTTCAATCCTGCGGGCATTGGAAAGGGAACGTCTTTCCCATAAAAAATATCTGCCGCATCTTCATGATGATATTCGGTTAACACACGATAGACGCGATCTTTCTTTGAGTGAAAACTATCGAAGTTTGTTTGAAATTGTATAATGATAAAGATCATCATACAAACGGAAATACCAACAGCCAGACCAGTAACATTAATAACGGCATAGCTTTTATTGCGGAGCAGGCTCCTGAAGGCAGTTTTGAAATAGTTTTTTATCATAGTAATTTCTTTTCTTCTTTTTCACCATTGACTACTCTGTTCTCAAACTCTTCGCCGGGTTAGCCAGTGCCGCCTTTATTGTCTGGAAGCTTATAGTGAACAGGGCAATCAACAACGCTGAGCCCCCGGCGATTACAAATACCCACCAGCCTATGGTGATTCTATAGGCAAAATCCTGCAGCCATTTGTGCATGGCCCACCAGGATAAAGGAAAAGAGATGATGCAGGCTATTAGTACCAGTTTTAAAAACTCTTTTGACAGCATCTGTGTTACCTGTGTTACACTAGCACCCAGCACCTTTCTGATACAAACTTCCCTGGAGCGCTGCTCGGCGGTATAGGTTGCCAAACCAAATAATCCCATACAGGCTACCAGTATGGTTAATACGGTAAAGATGTTCAGTATGCGGCCGGTTTTTTGTTCTGCTGAATACGCTTTGTTGTACAAATCATCCATGAATGCATAAGTGAATGGTTCTTCCTGGTTGAACTTTGCCCATTGCTGTTTCATGGAAGCTATGAGCCCCGTAATATCCTTTGTTTTTACTTTTAGGATCAATCCTGCTTCAGGTTGCAAAACCATTAATAATGGCGTAATGGCCTGGTGTAACGATCTGAAATGAAAATCTTTTACAACGCCAATTACAGTATAGGTAACATTCGGCCCTCTGCTGCTGTTTTGCCTGAATATTCTTTGCCCTACAGCATTGCTTCCCCAGCCAAATGCCCTTGCAGCAGTTTCATTTATGATCATTGACAACGAATCTGTTGGCATAGCTGCTGAAAAATTTCTTCCGGCTGACATTTCAATACCCAGTGTGGGTATGTATTGCTCATCCACTTTATACTCCAGTGTTGTCATAAACTGGTTTTCTTTGCCCGCCGGGTAAGCCAGTGCATTGTTACTGTAACTGGGGCCTGCCGGCTTATAACCGGAAGTAGTTGCGTTTACAACACGGGGATCATTCAGCAGTTGTTCTTTAAAGACCTTTTCATTTTTACCCAATGCCCATGAATTAGGCAATACCATCAGTTGATCCTTGTTATAACCCAGTTTCTTGTTCTGTATGAATTTCATCTGCTGGTAAACAATGACAGTGCCTGTAATCAAGCTAACTGAAATAAAAAATTGAAAAACAACCAAACCGCCGCGTAGGCCAAAACTTTTAATGTTTGTAGTCATTTTACCCTTCAGCGTTGCAATAGGTTTAAATGAGGAAAGAAAGAATGCCGGGTAGGTTCCTGCTAAAAGGCCAACCAATATGCCAAGGGATAAAAGGGTTACTATGCGGTTAATATTAAGGCCAAGGCTTAAGTTTTTTCCGGATAAATTATTAAATACAGGCAAAGCCAGTTGAATAAATACAATTGATAGCAATAATGCAATAACGGTTACGAGTAGGGATTCCAGTAAAAATTGTTTTACCAGTTCCAACTTAGCAGATCCCATTACTTTACGGATGCCTACTTCTTTTGCCCGTTTTGAAGCGCCTGCGGTTGAGAGGTTGATAAAATTGATACAGGCTATCAGTAACATAAAAATGGCCACCACGCCAAAGATGTAAACATACCTTACATCACCACCTGGTTCAAATTCATCATTGCTATTTGCATACAGGTGAATATCGGTTAATGGCTGCAAGGCAAATCCCAGTTCATTGCCTTTGGTACGGAACTGGGATAAGCTCATGCCCATAGCCTGCTGTATCTGCGGTCCCATATATTTCTCCACCATGCCCGGCAGTTTTGCTTCCAGCTTTTTATAATCATACCCTTTTTTCAATACGATGTACGTAAAAAAATTAGAAGCCATCCAGGTAGTTTGTTTGGCTTCCGGAAAACCCTCCATCGAACCAAACATATCAAAATGGAAATGAGAGTTGGCTGGTATTTTATCAATGACGCCGGTTACTTTAAATAACCCGCCATTGTCAAATTTGAGTAACTTTCCGATGGGCTCTTCGTTACCAAAAAATTTAATTGCCTGCTCTTCTGTGATCACCACGGTATTGGGTTGTGCTAAGGCTGTTTTTGCATCGCCTTTTATAAAAGGAAGGGTAAACACACTGAAAAAATCGGGATCAACGGCAACAAAGTCGCCTTCCTTAAATGTTTTATCCCCGTACATGATTTTTGGCCGGCCATAACGATGTAATCGTGCCGCTTCTTCCACTTCAGGATAATCATTCTTTAATGCCTGTGCAACCGGTGGCATTACATTCGATTCATTTATTTTACCTCCATTGATGCTGGCTTTAAAAACAATACGGTAAGTCCTGTCAGCTTTTAGATTAAAGCGGTCATAACTTAGTTCGTCCTGCACAAAAAGCATGATGATAAAGCAAACGGAAATGCCGATTGATAAACCCAGTATATTGATGAAGGAGAAGGCCTTATTCCTGGTCAGGGTTCTCCAGGCGATTTTGAAATAATTTTTTATCATACTACCATTTTTTTATTCCGTTCTCAAACTCTTCACCGGATTCGCTAATGCAGCCTTTCTTGCCTGGAAGGCTACGGTTACTAATGCTACAAGGAGTGCAATAATACCAGCGGCTAAAAAGACCCACCAGCTAATGGCTATCCGGTAAGCGAAATCCTGCAGCCAGTTGTGCATCATATACCAGGCAACAGGGAAGGCAATAATTGCCGCAATAATGATCAGTTGTAAAAAATCTTTCGATAACAAGGCAACAATATTGGTCACGCTGGCTCCCATTACTTTTCTAATGCCTATTTCTTTAAAACGTTGCGAGATGGCAAATGCAGATAAGCCAAACAATCCCAGGCATGCAATGAAAATGGCAATGCAGGAGAAAATGGTAAATATGCTGCCCTGCTGCTGCTCTGACCGGTACAATTTGTCGAACTGTTCATCTAGGAACGTAGACTGAAAAGGTGTTTCGGGAAGGTATTTCTTCCATATTTTTTCTATGGTACTGATACCCGACTGCACATTAGTGCCGCTTATTTTTACGGAGATATTTCCATAAAAATTCCTGGTGATCCCAGGCATTCGTAGCAGGAGGGGGATGATTTTCTGGTGCATCGATTCAAAATGGAAGTCGTTCATTACACCGATTACTTTACCCTTTACGCCACCATATTGGAGGTCTTTGCCGATGGCATCCTGGTCAGCTTTCCATCCTAATACAAGTACTGCGGCATGATTGATGACGTAATTGGTCGTATCGGTTGAAAAATCTTTTGAAAAATTCCTTCCCGCTGCCATCCGGATGCCATAAGTTGGAATGAATTCATGATCAGCGGATACAAATTTCAGGGCTACGTTCGCAGGTTGTTGCATAGAATCGCCTATCAATACCTGTACATCCATTTCATCCAATAACCTACCGGTGGGAATGCGGGACGATCTTGCCATGTTTTTAATATCCGGATGCTTCAGCAATTCTGTTCTGAAACTTTCGTACTGCTTAGATAATATGCTCTCATAAGGAATGGTCACTATATGCTCCTTGTCATAGCCAAGTGATGCGTTTTGTAGGAAATACAATTGCTGGAACACGACAGCAGTGGCAATAACAAGAATGATGGATATGGAAAACTGTACAACTACCAATACTTTTCTGAATGAAACATTACTGTTTCCCGTTTTTATGACCCCTTTCAGCACCGTTATTGGTTTAAAGGAGGACATGAACAAGGCCGGATAGATACCGCTGACGAGTCCGACAACAAAGGGAAGGAGCAGCAGGGGGATCAAGATGCGGGCAGCTGCCAGGCTACTGATGGAAAGTGTTCGTCCCGATAATTTACCAGCGTAAGGCAACAAAAGCCAGGTAAACATAAAGGCAAGTATCAAAGCAAGCCAGGTAATTAAAACAGATTCGCTTAAGAACTGTGCAATGATCTCTTTGCGCTGGGCGCCGATCACTTTTCGTACGCCGATCTCCCTGGCACGCAATACACTTCTTGCGGTTGAGAGGTTCATATAGTTGATGCAGGCGATCAGTAATATAAACAATGCGATCGCTGAAAAAATATACACCTGGTTGATATCGCCATTGGGTTCTATTTCATCAGCTAAGTGAGAATGCAAATGAATAGCTCTAAGGGGCTGAAGGTATATTTTAGAATACTTTGAAGCCTGAAAGCCAGGTGGCTGGTTGGGGAAGT
>CAZDQB010000002.1:69351-225107 GCA_964507525.1 uncultured Sediminibacterium sp.
CTTATGGTAATTTCTTCATATTTATTACTTTCATGAATATTTTTATCTAAAAAACCCGGAAAATGGTTCTCCATTTCCTTAACCGGGTAGTTTTTCGGAAACAACAGATAAGTACAAAAAGCATTATTGCCCCAATTGGTTTGTAATTGTTTCTCGCCATAGATGGCAGAATCCTTCAAAGTGCTGAACGACAATAAGATCTCCGGATGGATGTGTGAGTTAGCGGGGAACTGTTTAAACACACCAGTTACCTTAAAACTATTCAGATTATCTACACGGATCAGTTTATTAACGGGATCCTCATTGCCAAAGTATTTTTTAGCCATCTCTTCAGTCAGCATGATGCAATTGGGCTCATCCAGTGCTTTTGCAGGATTCCCTTTTATAACAGGTACAGGGAAAAAATCAAACAGGTTTTCATCTGCGAAGAAAACATTCTTCTCTCTGAACATTTTATCATCATACCTCAGGGCAGTGGGCCCACTTGGAAGAACGCGGGTCATTTTCTGTATATCAGGAAAATCGTTCTGCAGCAATGGACCAAATGGAGGGGCAACCGCACTCAAGTGCAGGTTCTCTGCTCCATCAGGTGTATTAAAGCTTCGGGTTACCCGATAAATGCGGTCTGCCTGGTCATTGAATTTATCATAGCTCAATTCATTTACAACATAAGCTATAATAAGCAGGCAGCAGGTTAATCCTACTGTTAATCCGAACAGGTTAATGAAGGAAATAAACCGGTGCTTCAGCAAATTCTTATAAGCTATTTTGATGTAATTGCGAAACATGCAGGATGATTTAAAGGTCAATAAACATTAGATCAGAATATTCTCTGTAACAGTCTGCCCATCCAGCATGCGGATGATGCGGTGACTGTAGCGTGCATCGTGCTCTGAGTGAGTAACCATGATAATGGTAGTGCCCTGCTCATTCAGGTTGGTCAGCAATTCCATTACTTCATTGCCATTGGTTGAATCCAGGTTACCTGTGGGCTCATCCGCAAGGATCAGTTTAGGCGTATTCACCACCGCTCTTGCCACGGCCACACGTTGTTGCTGACCGCCTGATAATTGTTGCGGATAATGATTGCGCCGGTGCATGATCTGCACCTTCTCCAGTACAGCATCTACTCTTTGTTTTCTTTCTGCAGCTTTTATTCCGGTGTAGATAAGGGGTAGCTCAACGTTCTCAAATACGGTCAGCTCATCCATCAGGATGAAGCTCTGGAACACAAACCCAATATTGTGTTTGCGGAGGTCGGCACGCCGGCGCTCATTGAACTTCGCAATCTCTGTACCGTTAAAGACAAAGCTGCCTGCATCAGGATCGTCCAGCAAGCCAAGGATGTTAAGCAGGGTAGATTTCCCGCAGCCGGATGGTCCCATCACTGCTACAAATTCTCCTTTTTTTATTTCCATCGACAACTTGTTCAATGCAATGGTTTCTACCTCATCAGTACGATAAATTTTCTCAAGCCCTGTAATCTTTATCATGTTCCTGGTTTTATTTTTTTAATATCAGTTCCTGCATATTGCCATAAGTCTCATAGCTGGACGTAACCACTTTATCCCCCGGCTTCAGTCCCTGCAACACTTCATAGTAATCAGGGTTCTGGCGTCCTAGCTGGATATCTGTTTTGTATGCCATGGTGCCGCTTTCATTTACCTTGAATATCCAGTTGCCGCCTGTTTGCTGGTAGAATCCACCCTTGGGTACCAGTATGGCTGTTGTTTCATCACTTAATGCCAGCAGTATCTGTAAGGTTTGCCCGCGGCGAATGCCTTGAGGTGTTTCGCCCACAAACTGCATATCTACCTGGAAGCGGCCATTGGTTACCTGTGTAAATACTTTGGTTATTTTAAGCTTGTAGGTTTTGTTGGCAAAAGAGAAATCACCGGTAAGCCCGGTGAAAATGCGCGACAGGTAATGTTCATCCACATCTACTCTTACTTTGAAGCCGCTCAGCACATCAATTTGCCCCAGGCGGTCGCCTTCTCTTTTATTCTGACCTATTTCAGCATCGAGGGAGGTCAACTGACCGTCAATAGGAGCGCGTACCACTAAGTCGCCCACTTTTTTACGCATTACAGTTAAAGCATTCTGCGAACCGGCATAAGATTGTTTGGCCTGTTCCAACTGCTGTTTGTTGGAAACAGAATCCTGCTGCAATATCTGATTGGTCAGCTGTTTCTTATGCACCAGGTAATTATAATTGTTCTCGGAGGTTTTGAATTCCTGCAGGCCGATTGCTTTTTGCTCGTACAGGTGCTTGTTCAGTTTATATAAACGTTCTGCTTCTGTAAGCAGGCTCTCCACATCGGTCATCTGATTAATTTTGTTCACCGTATTCTGTTGCGCAGCATTTCGCGATATCTGCATTTGGGTTAAGAGATTATAAACAGATGTTTCCTGGTTAACTAAGCTTAACTGGAGGTTGGTATTGGATAATTTGAGAATAGGCTGCCCTTTTTTCATGATAGCGCCATCTTCCACATATTTTTCTTCGACCCGACCGCCCTCTGTTGCATCAAGATAAATGGAGGTGACGGGCAAAACCACCCCGTTCACAGGAATAGCGTCTTTATAGGGCCCTTTCTTCACTTCACTGATAGTGATCCTTTCCGTATCCACATTCAGTTTCGATTTGCCCGAAGTAAAATAATAACTACCTCCAATCAGGGCAATAATACCCGCTGCACCAATGATCGTAAATATGCGTTTCGAATTCCATTTCTTTTTTTCAATGACTCTGTCCACTGTGTAGGATTTTGGTTTAAACTATAGATAGTAAGTTAATAAAGTTGTATGGGCATACCTGTTGCCCGGCTGTTTTTTCACGCGGGGCCATATAATGTACCAGGAGTAAAAGCCCCAGCACCCCGGTGAGAAGTGCAAACCCCACTAAACGGGCCTGGTGCAAAGGGATTGTTTTCATCAAAAAATTGTTTAGACCATTTATAAATGAAAGGATGGTGCCAGGATATTAAGTTGCTGATTATCATATTGTTATTATGGCTTTGATCAGCAAGACTGTTCATATCCGTTACACGGACTGTACGGTTTTGATACACTATGCCGGACGCTGTACTTGCTAAAGTGTTCGTCTTCAAATTATTATCTTACTGGTATATTTATGGCTTCATAAGAAAGACGCAACAATGGGAACCAGCTATGAGCCTGAAAAATAAAAGCATACTTGTTATTGATGATGATACCGATGTACTAACGGCAGTAAGACTATTATTGAAAACGGAAGTAAAGGAAGTGGTGACCGAAAAAAATCCGGAACAGCTGCCTTTTCTTTTGTCTAAAGGAGATTTTGACCTGGTGCTGCTGGATATGAATTTCAATGCCTCTATCAATACCGGCAACGAGGGCATCTACTGGCTCGAGCGCATCAGGGAAATAAAACCTGCCGTTGCAGTTGTCATGATCACGGCTTATGGTGATATAGATCTTGCAGTACGGTCGCTGAAAGAAGGGGCTGCTGATTTTGTGGTAAAGCCCTGGCACAATGAAAAACTGCTGGCCACTTTAAATGACGTACTCAGGAGAAACGGAGACACTTCAAAAAGTAGCACCTCTGTTAAACAGGAAGCCGCAGCCAATAACAACGGCATGATCGGTGAAAGCGAGATCATGCAGGATATTTTTTTCAAGATCAGCAAGATAGCACCCACCGATGCCAATATCCTGGTATTGGGAGAGAATGGCACCGGGAAGGACCTGATAGCCAGTGCTATCCACGCACAATCTTTGCGTGCCGGGAAACCATTGATAAAAGTTGATGTAGGTGCGCTGACAGAAAGCTTGTTTGAAAGCGAATTGTTCGGTCACAGGAAAGGCGCGTTTACCGATGCAAGGGAGGATAGGGTAGGCCGGTTTGAATCGGCCAATGGGGGCACTTTATTTTTAGATGAGATTGGCAATATCTCATTACAACAGCAGGCCAAATTATTAACGGTCTTGCAGAACAGGCAGGTAACCAGGTTAGGCAGCAACCAGCCCATGCCTATTGATATCCGTTTAATTTGCGCCACCAACCTGCCTTTGAGCGAATTAGCCAATGAAGGCCGCTTCCGCAAGGACCTGGTCTATCGTGTTAATACGGTAGAGATTACTGTGCCGCCATTGCGAAAACGAAAGGAAGACATTCAGTTACTGGCCAAACACTTCGCACGCATCTATGCCAGTAAATACCTGAAACCCAATATACAGTTTCATCCGTCGGCACTGGAGAAACTGCAGCAATATCCGTTCCCGGGCAATGTGCGCGAATTGCAATATGCGGTTGAGCGGGCCATCATTATGGCAGATGCAGAAGATATCAAAGCCGGCGACCTGCTTTTCTCTCCATTGGAAAAACCGGTAACAGATACCAGTTTACAGGAAGACGAAGATATGAAGCTGAGTACCATGGAAAAGAATACTATACTGCGTGTGATAGATAAACACAGTGGCAATATAACCAAGGCAGCCAAAGAACTGGGCCTCACAAGAACAGCTTTATACAGAAGACTTAGCAAGTATGACATTTAAAAAAATTGAGTGGGATATATTAACACGTGTGTTATTACTGATAATAACCATTACAGGATCTGCCTTCCTGCTGATTAACCGTTGGTATGTGTATGACCTGCTGTTGCTGGGGGTGATTGTTTACCAGGTCATCGATTTTTATCGGCTCCATAAACAGGCCCAGGCCGAAGTGGAGCAGTTTGTAGAATCGATCCATTACAGGGATTTCTCGAGAAATTTTAATGTAGACCATGCACCGACTGATTTAAAACCCCTGCGACGCGGCTTTAATGATATCAATGCCACCTTCAAGCTGATCACCCGCGAAAAAGAAACCCAATTCCAATACCTGCAAAAGATACTAGAGCTGGTAGATACGGGTATAATGTCCTACGAATTAGAGACGGGTGAAGTTATCTGGATGAATGAATCGCTCAAAAAGATGTTGCTGACACCTTATCTCAAAACTGTTCATTCATTGGAAAAACGCGATGCTTATTTATACCGGCAGGTAAAACAACTGAAACCCGGCGACAATATTATTGCTACCATCCACCAGGAAAAGAATACGTTCCGAGTGCTGTTATCAGCTACCGCTTTTCAAACCGATGGCAAGCTATTCCAATTGATTGCTTTTCAGAATATCAATGAAGCATTGGATGAAACCGAATCAAAAGCATGGCAGCGGCTGTTGAGTGTGATGACACATGAGATCATGAATTCGGTAGCGCCCATTTCATCATTGGCCGATACGTTAAAGAACCGGTTGCAGCAATCTGTGATGCATTTGGATAATAACAGCGGGGTAGTAGATGACCTGGAAATAGGGATCGATACCATTAAAAGAAGGAGTGAGGGCTTGCTGAAATTTGCAGAGGTTTATCGAAATCTCAATAAAATAACCACACCCAACCTCAAACATGTATTAGTGCGCGACCTCTTTGAGAACATGCACAACCTGATGCAGCCGACCCTGGAGCAGAAAAATATAGAGCTTGAGATCATCCTCAAAGACCCTGACCTTTCGCTCGATGTTGATACCAATCTCGTAGAGCAGGTATTGATCAACCTGATAGTAAACGCCATCGACGCAGTAAAAGACAGCCCCGGGCCACGCATCATTCTATCAGCAGTTCAATTAACCACCAATAACAAAGTAACCGTTAAAGTAGCTGACAATGGTACCGGTATGAATGAGGAGGTAATAAACAATATTTTCATTCCCTTCTTCAGCACGAAAAAGAACGGCAGCGGTATTGGCCTGAGCCTGTGCAAACAGATCATGATGCTTCACAAAGGCAATATCCAGGTACAGTCGGTTGAAGGTAAAGGTACTGCTTTCGCTTTGCAGTTCTGAGTTGATTATGGAGTTACAGACATGTTCAAGGTATACGCCTTAGCAGGAAAAAGTATTATTCGGTTAAGATGCCGGGGTTAAATACAAAAAACGTCTATAAATAAGATAAGTAATTGATTATTATTTAGTTAGTAATGAAAAATATTCAATATTGCCCAAGGCGCTTTTATTTTGCGGACTATTATGCAATTGTTCACTTCAGTGCCGAGGATGATGTGTTTTTTGGTAAGATCATCGGAATCAACGATGTGGTAAGCTTTGAGGGGACAACAGTGGCCCAACTTAAAAAGGCATTCCATGAAGCTGTGGATGATTACCTAGAAACCTGTGTTGCATTGGGTAAGGAACCAGAAAAATTATACAAAGGAAGTTTTAATGTCCGAATTCCTTCTGAATTACACCGGCAAGCAGCTCTTCAGGCAACTCGCAAGAAAATGTCACTGAATGACTTTGTTCGATTCGCAATTGATTTTACACTATCTAAAACCGAGGATAGCCAGTCAGTCAAACTAATGTTATTTTGTATCATAATAATTGCACCCGCCCTTGTGGCGGTTTTTTCTTGACAAATTTTCTGTAGTATGCTTTTATTATTGCAAGTAACAGCCAGCGGAAGTTCTGGGTTCCTAAGCACCATTGATAATTAGACATCTCCAGAATTCATTGCCTATGATGGAATAAAGAATATAAACCTTGAACATAGGCAAAAAATAACCCCGAAAGAAAATCTGTCGGGGTTACCCTGTGGGAGCACACGGGTTCGAACCGCGGACCCTCTGCTTGTAAGGCAGATGCTCTAAACCAGCTGAGCTATGCTCCCTTATTGTGTTTGGGAGTGCAAAAATAGGGGCTAAGGGATAACTGCCAAAAAAAATGTTCCTTTTTTTGAAAATTAATTGAACTGCAGCGCCGGTAACCGGTATTGCTGGCTGTCATACAGGAACAATTCTTCTATTTCGTAAGTCCAGTATTTATACAGTGGCGATTTGCTCAGGTACCTGTCGGCATCAGCTTTATCCGCTGTATTGAGTGTGATCCAGCAGGTCTGGCTTTCCATGCTTACTGCATAGCTGTCAATGATACCTTTATTCAATAGAAAGTTAATATAAGTGCGATGCGGCGGAACCAATGTCATAAACTGATCGTCCATCGTAAACCTGATTATTGCCTGAAACTTTTTCATACCCGTCTGTTTTACAAAATTAGTAATACAATATCCGTGCTGTATATTCTCTAATGGCAAACTGGCAACCCGGCACTAAAATGACTGTAGTTATTACAGTAATTTACGATTAAAATAAGCTTTATATACTAAACCCGCACCGGCACAGTTAAAAATAACAAAGGGCACCCCGTTACCGGTTTGCCCTTGTTTTACCCTGCTGCATAAAAAACTTTGAAAAAACTGTTCTGATACTTGCACTAATGTGACTGGCGGCGTAACGCTTGGTTTAATGCAGCAGGGTAATTTCAGCTATTTTTAAGGTTAAACTGTTTAATGGATGACCAGTCTGGCTATCCTGCCATTATTGCCGGCTAAGTAAACGGCGTTACCCTTTTTACTTTTCTGTACCACATGGTAGCTTTCCTTAGAAAATAACTGCCAGTTTATGCCGCCATCCGTGGAAACATCAATACCTGAAGTGCCGCAGCTGATCAATTTCTGTTCATCTATGTAACAGACGCCTGACCGGTAACCGTGGGGCGGGGTGTAGGGTACAGCCATTTTGATGCCTTCCTGCTGAAAGGACAGCAATACGCAATTCTTACTACTGACCGTATCTTTTGTAAAATCACCTCCCACCACCACTGCTTTGCCGGAAGTATGACTTACGGCAATGGAATTGGCGCCGGTACTTTCTTTTCCCTGTACGAGGGGAATGGAGTCTTTATGGAAAAAACCCGTCCACAGGTTTGACCTGGTGCCGCCGGATACAAACAGGATGGCATAGGCATTATTCAGGCTGGTGAGTTTGATATTGGTGCCACTGGATGCAAAAAAAGCCTCCCCGGCAGCGAGTTCGGGGAATGAACTGGTGTTCACCTTTTCCCAATGTTCCCCGCCGTCATAAGTACGGGCAAAGAAAGTCCTGTTGTTAATGGGATCGCCGATAACAATGCCTGTTTGCTCATTGATAAAATCCATGGCGTCTAAGAACATGCCCCTGGTGCTGTCCTCAAATACTTTATTCCAACTCTTACCACCATCCTTTGTTTTCAGTATGACAGCCGGTTCAGCAATGCCCATAATGATGGCAGTGTTTTCATCAAATGCCTCAATATCCCTGAAATCCCTTTTTTCATAACCGGGAATCGTCATCCAGTCCCATGTCGCGCCACCATCAACAGACTTTACCACAGTGCCTCCGGTGCCGCTGACCCAGATGACCTGGTCGGTTACAACGCTGAGTCCGCGCATACTCACCTTCCTGCCTGATTCCACCACCTGCAGGGCTGGCGGCTGTGCCGGTGAAGGGAGTATCTCCAAAAGACAAACTACCAATGATAATATTCGTATAAACCGCATAAAGCACACATTTTTTGCAAGCTAATTTAATCAATTAACCATGATACCCCAGAAGCAGTTATTTTAATGCACTTCAGTTTTTATTTTTCTTCCTTTTGGGATAAGGGTGCTGTCTGTGACTGAGAAAGCAATCATTTTTCTATTAATCGCAGGTGAAATGTACGACAGTGACGATAAGGCGCGATAACAAGAGGGTATTGATAAATAGTATATATATACATAATTATTTCAAAAGATATTCATTCAACTTATTTATTATCAGTTAGATACGACTAATCTATTAATTATTTGGAAATGAGGGTAAGAAATTATTACATTTGTATATGTCATACATAATACTTTAATACTTACAAAAAACGACTGCCCTTATGAAGCAAAAAATTACTTTCTTTCGAACATGGCTGACCCTTTCAGGAGTCCTTCTTTTTTTTGTTGCACAGGCCCAGGCACAAATGATCACCGGCCGGATCATTGCTGAAAACAACCAGCCATTACAAGGTGCGTCTGTAATGGTCAAAGGCACCGGCAGGGGAACACAATCTTTAGCTGACGGAACCTATTCAATCAAGGCCCTTGCTTCGGATGTACTTGTTTTCAGCTATAATGGCTATGCAACACAGGCAATCCCGGTTAGAAACCTGACCATTTTGAATGTATCAATGAAAGTTCAGGTACAGGCACTTGGTGAAGTAGTTATTGTTGGTTACGGCACACAAAAGAAAGGAAATGTTACAGGCGCGGTTGCATCAGTTTCGGCTAAAGAAATACAGAAATTATCGGTTGGTAATGTCGCCGCCGCACTTCAGGGAAGAACCCCCGGTGTAACTGTTCAGACAGATGGCGGCGTTGCCGGCGCTGCCGTAAATATTGTTATCAGAGGAGCCAGTTCATTAACGAATGTTGCACCATTATATGTGATCGACGGCGCCTTTGCTTCTGATCTGAGTTCAGTAAATCCCAATGATATTGAGAGTGTCGAAATCTTAAAAGATGCTTCATCTGCTGCAATTTATGGATCACGGGCAGCAAACGGGGTAGTATTGGTTACCACCAGAAAAGGCAGTTCAGGCAAGACAAAGATCAATTTCAATACCAGCTATAGTATTCAAACGCCTGCTAAAATGCTTTCTTTCCTGAATGCAAGGCAATATGCAGATCTGATGAATGGTGTTTCCGATGCGGCAGGAACACCAAAGGCTTCCTTCAATGATGCCCAGTTTAACCCGTCTGTTGACCAGGATTATCAAAAGCTATGGTTTAGAAACGCGCCTATGTATAATGTTGGCGTTGATATTTCCGGTGGTCAAAAAGATGCTTCGTTTTATACAAGTTTCAATTATTTTAATCAAAAAAGCCTGTTGGTAAATTCCGAGTTTAAACGCTATGACTTCAGATTAAACTCGACTCAGACCCGGGACAGGTTCAAAATCGAAGAATCTTTTTCTGCCAATAGAAATGAAAACAGGCCTAATTATGCTTATGCATCTTCCGGCAGTGGCTTTACAATACCTACCATTGCCAATACCAATCCTGATAACACACTGATTGGTATCAATTCGAATGGATTTAATACAGGCAATTCAAACTATTATGTCGACAAAGGCGGCGTCAACCTGTCAAACCCTGTTGCCGCCGGTGCATTGTCGACCTGGCTGGAAAATGCAACAAACTTTGCCGGCAGCGCCAAAGCAAGTTATGAGATAAGCAAAGGCCTGGTCTACAGCCTTGGTTTAAGCGGTAACTATTCAGTTAGTAACAGCCAGTATAATTCACCCAATTACACATTGACCGATTTGACCGGCGTAACACAATTTACCCAGCAAAGGTCTTTGACGGAGAGCAGGGGCGAATATTTTCAATATGCTCTTGATAACCTGCTTTCATTCAAGAGAGAATTCAAAGGCCATGATATAGATGCACTCCTAGGACAAAGCTGGTTATCAGAAAAGAACAGGAATATCATCAATACTTCCGGAGACAATAATTTTCCTAATAATGCTATCACCATCCCACAGGGAAGTATTTCAGCTTCGGGATCGGAATATAGTTCGGCCTTGTTATCTCTGTTCGGAAGATTGAACTACAGTTACAAAAACCGCTATTTACTTTCCCTGAGTGCCCGTAATGATAGATCAACAAAATTCTCTGACGCCAACCGCTCCGGCCTGTTTCCCTCGGCCTCTGCGGGATGGAATATCCACAATGAACCCTTCTTTTCATCCCATTTAATCTCCCTGGCTAAGATACGCGTCAGCTATGGTGAGTTGGGCGCGAATTTTATCCCCCCATATAGTTATTTTTCTACCGTCAACTCCACGATACCCGTGATCTTTGGCAACACCAGGCAATATGGCGCCGTGACGCAACTGGCAAATACAAATTTAAAATGGGAGACTTCCAGAACAACCAATATTGGGGCTGACCTGGGCATCCTAAACAATAAAATCACTTTAAGTGCAGATTATTTTGTTAAGAGAAATATTGATTTGCTGGCAAGCCTGACGCCACCGCCATCTTCGGGACAGGGACTGTATAATGGTTCTGCCGGTTCCGCCGTTTATAACTCTGCCAGCATTGAGAACAAAGGCTTAGAAGTTTCACTGGCCTATCATAAGACGGCGGGCGCTTTTAAGTATCATGTAACAGCGAATGCGGCACAAATAAAAAATAAGGTCATTGCCCTGGGTGATAATGTATTACCGATCAATGGTTATCCGATGAGTGCTTTTTTTGGTGACAGACCTACCATCACACAACCCGGATTACCGGTTGGCGCGTTCTGGGGATACCAGGTGAGCGGTATTTATCAGAATGATGCACAGGTAGCCGCAGGGCCGGAAAAGGGCAGCGGCAAAAAGGCGGGAGATTTAATATTCGCTGACCTTAATAACGACGGCAAAATTAACAACAGCGATAAAACCATGATCGGCAGTCCCTTTCCAAAACTGGAGTATAGCTTGAATTTTTCCGGTACTTATAAAGACCTCGATTTTACTTTATACATCATCGGGTCATATGGAAACCAGCTATTCAACCTGACTAAGTATGCCAGCTATTTTCAATTGGACTATGCTAAAACTACCGATGCGCTCAACGCATGGACACCGCAAAACACCAATACGGCCAGTCCACGGTTGTCTGTCAATAACCGGGTAGGCGGGAATGCGCTTCCTAGTAGTTTTTATATTGAAGACGGCTCGTACTTACGGGTAAAAAACCTGCAGATCGGATATTCGTTTATGAAAGAAAAGTTTAAACATCTTCCTTTTAACAAGATCAGGGCTTATGTGGGGGTTCAGAACTTATTAACGTTCACAAAATATTCCGGCTATGATCCTGAATTGGGATCAGCAGCTGGAACACTCCCCGGACAAGGTACTGATGGCAGAGGAACCGGCTCCAATGTATTGTTCAACAGGGGTGTGGATGCAAGGAATTATCCCCGCGACAGAACATTTAGCATAGGGGTGCAGGCTTCGTTTTAGCAGAACCTGCATACATCAAAGTCATGAAGTAATTAAAAAATAAAAGTAATTCAGATGAAAAAGTCAATATATCTATTCCATGTACTTGGCCTCTCCATTGGTTCGATGCTGTTATTCAGTTGTCAAAAAAAGCTTGACAGTTATTCAGTAAACCCAACCCAATTGTCGGTAAGTTCATTTTATAAAACGCCGCAAGATGTGAATCTTGCTGTACTGGGCATCTATGGCTACGTAGTTACGCCGCGGAGTTTTGGTTTGGAGGGCAAGAACGCCATGTTATTAAGGAGCGATGAAATGTCTACCGGAGCGGATTATGGCAGGATCGGGCAGCATACAGTAGACGGTACTTTTTATACCAACCAGGAACCCTGGCAATTCATGTATGTTGCACTCTATGCAGCGAACGATGTATTGGAGCATATATCCAATGTTGCATTTAACGACACCAAACTAAAAAATGCTTATTTGGGAGAAGCGCTTAGCCTAAGGGCTTTTAGCCATTTTGCTTTATTGATGAGTTACCGTAATATTAAATTGTACACTGCTACGCCAAAGACAGCAGCAGATTACCTGAAGCCACAGGTAACACCTGCAGCCGTTTGGGATTCTGTCATTGCAGACTTAAAAGCGGCAAAGTCATTGTTGCCGCTAAAAGGTTACTGGACCGGAAATAACCTGGGCAGGCTCACCGCCGGATCGGCTGCTGCATTGCTGGGTAAAGTTTACCTGTACAGGGCAGGTATTGAAAACCAGGCTGCCTATTATGCATTGGCGGCTAATGAATTCAGTGATATCATTGCGGGAAAATACGGTGCATACAGACTGGTAAATAACTATGGCGATAATTTTGATGTTGCCAATAGTAACAATGACGAGTCGCTCTTTGAATTTCAATACAAGAGCGATTTAGTCAATATTAACTTCAACCCAGGCACATCGAGCTCCGGCGTATGGTCAGACGGAAGAGGCATCGCTCCCTGCGGGGCCTTCAATGGTGCCAATGAAGCAATTGTTCATGATTGGGTGCTGAATATTTTTAAGCAATCTGTTGATGCCGGCGGGAATATTGATCCCAGGGTATTCAGCACATTGATATTTAATGATCAGTCGGTGCAGAAAAAACCCGGACAGGGCGTTTCGGGTTTTGCAGGCCAGGCGCAGCCCGCATCGTTGATCACTAAATATGCTCCTAATTATAATGCTGCGAATAAGAAAGGAATTGACTTTACACTTACCCAGTCACAGTTCAACGCATCTGCCCGCGCCAACGGTGTTAACTACCGCTATATACGCTATGCCGATATTTTACTGATGTATGCTGAGGCCGTTATACAAAGCGGATCTGCACCTGCGGGCGGCATTACGCCATTGGCCGCCATCAACCAGGTAAGACAAAGGCCTTCTGTCAATATGCCGGTTCTTACCGGTACGCCAGACATGAATACGATTGAGCAGGAGCGGATTCTGGAGCTGACAGATGAAGGTCATCGTTTTTATGACCTGCTTCGCTGGGATAAAGTCGCCGCCAGGTTTGCTTACCTGGAAAGCACGGATCCTAACTTTAAAAAATATACTTCGTATAATCCTTTTAAGAAAGGAAAAGATGAATGGCTGCCGATCCCTTCTACCGAACTTCAATCAAATAAGAACATGTTCAACAATCCCGGTTGGTGAGTGCTGCAAATAAATACTTTACTTATGAAAATCCATTTTGTAAGGAGCTGTATCGCATCTGTAACACTCCTGGTAGGTAGTTTTTCTGTCAGTGCGCAGCCGCTTCATAACGGTATTGTACTTCCGAAAGAATGGCCACCCAGGTATGAAGAGCCTGTCATCCGTAAAGAAATGCCGGTGCCCTATCTGAAAGTAAAACCTGCAGTCATTCCTGTTAACGTAGGGCGTCAATTGTTTGTAGATGATTTTTTGATTGAATCAACAAACCTTATTGCTACCGCACACACTGCGAAATACAGTGATAAAAATCCAATTCTGGAACCAGATAAAGAATGGGAGACCAATGCATCAGGTCCCTATGCCGCTCCTTTCAGTGATGGTATCTGGTTTGATGAAAAGGATAATACATTTAAAATGTGGTACCTGGCAGGCGCTCCCGGCAGGGGCAGGCAGGCTTTTTATACCTGCTATGCTGAATCGAAAAATGGTGTTAACTGGATGAAACCGGAATTAAACGTCTATGGGAAAACCAATGTAGTGGATACTTTCAGCAGGGATGCCGCAACCATTTGGCTTGATAAAAAGGAGAAAGATCCGGATAAGCGGTTTAAAATGGTTCTTGTTATGAAAAGGAATACGGATGACAGGTGGCAATATGTTTTGAAGTATTCAGCAGATGGGATACACTGGTCAAAAGGCATGGCCCAATCGGGTGACCTTTACGACAGGTCCACCATTTTTTATAATCCTTTCCTGTCTAAATGGGTGGTGAGTATGCGGTATAGCACGGCGATCGGCAGGTCCAGGAGTTACCTTCAGCATGCAGATATAGCAACTGCGGTCAGTCTTGCACACAGAATAAGGAAGGATGCAGATGATGCGAATATCGTTCCCTGGTTTGGGGCAGATGATAAGGATCCGCATAACCCGGGATATCCTGTCATTGAGCCGCAGATCTATAACCATGATGCCATTGCTTATGAAAGCATCATGCTGAACTATTTTTCGGTATGGCAGGGCCCTGAAAATGACGTATGCGAAAAAGAAGGCATTCAAAAGAGAAATGAAGTACTGGTTGGTTACAGCAGGGATGGTTTCCATATAGCACGGCCTTCACACATTCCTTTCATGGGTGTAAATGAAACACCCGGTGCCTGGAACTGGGGCAATATACAATCCATTGCCGGCGTGCCCCTTATCAAGGGCGACTCGCTTTACTTTTATGTCAGTGGAAGAAGGCTGAATAAAAAAATGTGGGATAGCTATACTTCAACCGGCCTGGCCACATTGCGGAGGGATGGGTTCGTATCAATGAATACAGATGATGAGGGATATCTGACAACCAGGGACCTTGTATTTACGGGTGATTATTTTTTTATTAATGCAGATATCAGGGGTGATCTGCGTGTAGCATTACTGGATGCAAGCGGAAAGCCATTTCCCGGTTATACAAAGGAGGACTGTATACCGTTGAAAGGCAACAACACAAAGCATATGATCACCTGGAAAAATAAAAAGAATACTTCCGGGTTAGAGAACAGTCCCGTTAAAGTGAAATTTTATATAACGAATGGCGATCTGTATTCTTTCTGGGTATCAAAATGGGAAACAGGTGAAAGCAGTGGCTATACAGGAGGTGGCGGACCCGGTCTTTCCCAATCAGGCATTGATACCAGATAAAGCGGGTTGGTTTATTCCGGCATTGGTATGGGACCTGCGTTTAACGTCTTACAAAACGAGATCTGGAATGGCAATTCTATGTATTATGTACCAGATTTTTGTTTTGCAGTAATGTAACAGTCGGTGATCTTATATCACTGGCTGTTGCTAATTAATAAAGATACTTAACCACAATAGGCAGATCATGAAACCTAAAATAATTTCCTGTTTAGTTTATATTTTATTGACGGCGTATTGCGTACAGGCAGCGGGACCGGATACATCGGATCGTTTACAAGCGCCTTGCAGGGTGGTGATAACACAGCACCCGGTTTTTATCAACAGGATAAAAGATCCGGTACTTGAGATCCGGTACCGGCGGGCAGATTTTATGGATAGCCTTTATGGCCGGTTCGGAAACGGATCATTACAGCATGTTCAGACGGTTTTTATTTTTAACAGGGCAAATAGCTGTGATTCTTTAACACTGATCGATAGTGTGCAGGCTGCTGATCTATTATCCGGCGTTTTCAGGTTTAAGATGCCTACCCTATTCACTTTCGAGGATTCCGTTGCAATGGTTATTACAGTAAGGCTGAAATCAAACATAACATTGTCTCAGACGATCAGTGCCAGGTTTACGCGGGTGAAATTTGCAGAGATCGATCAGCCTTATGTTTTGTCTGAATCTGAAAGCCCTTTTTGCAGGTTGCCTGTTGGTAAAGTTGTAAGGGATCCTGGTGAAGATGGGGTTCATACTTATCGCATACCGGGTATCGCAAGAACCAATACCGGGAGATTGATAGCTGTGTACGATGTCAGGCATGAATCAGTATGGGATCTGCCTGGCAAGATCGATATCGGCATGTCGTTCAGTGATGATGAGGGCATTACATGGAGTAGCATGAAGATCATCATGCACAAAGAGAATGAAGAAAATATATTGAATGGTATTGGTGACCCCAGTATTTTGGTTGATAAACAGACAAACAATATATGGGTGGCTGCGCTCTGGAGCAGGGGTAATCATGGATTCCTGAGTTCGGGACCCGGACTCGCTCCGGACCAGACAGGCCAGTTCGTGCTGGCCCGCAGTCGCGATAATGGGGATAGCTGGGATCCCATCATCAATATCACTTCATCGGTAAAAGTACCGGAATGGAGAATATTATTCCAGGGACCCGGTAGCGGTATCTCGTGTAAGGATGGAACATTGGTGTTCCCAGCGCAATTTAAAAATGCAGCCGGTATTCCATACAGCACGATTCTTTACAGCAAAGACAAAGGTGCAAGCTGGCAGGTTGGTGCCGGCGCTTCTCCCGGAACGACCGAATCAGCTGTGGCAGAATTAAGCGATGGCCGGCTCTTGCTTAATATGCGGGACAATAAAGGCGATTTCAGAACGCTTGCCGTTACGGGTGATCTCGGAAAAAGCTGGTCGGGTTACCGCACCCCGTCCAACAATCTGACAGATCCTATTTGCATGGGCAGTATGATCTCATTCAGGTATATGGGAAAACAGGTTCTTGCTTTTTCAAATCCCAATACCCAAAAAGGTCGTTATAACCTGACCATCCGGTTTAGCCTGAACGATGGTAAGACCTGGCCGGCTGAACACAATATACCCGTAGATAACCGGTATTTTTATGGGTATTCATCCTTGGTTTACCTGGGTGACCACCGGATCGGAGTTTTGTATGAAGGGAAGAGGGATATTCTATTTACCTCCTTTGAACTGCCCCGGGGTATCCCTGCAGCAATTTCGCAGTAACCACGTTGTTACCAGGAAGACTCCTTGGAGTAACCTTGTGCTTTACTCGTAGATAACACATAGATAAGCTATTATTATGTGTATATGGCTTATCTATGTGTTATCTATGGTTTATAAGTGTGTTAATACCAAATGGAACCCGGGTACTGTGCAGGCAATTGCCATAATAGCGGTATTTTTAAGGGAACAATACAACGGCGATGCTACAACAAACTCACAGGCTTTCAATTTATCAATAGAACAAATGAAAATGTGGCTGAGTGATGACTGACAAAACAATACCCATCATGGACAAAAAACATTTTGTTCTTAAACTTATTCCCAACCGGCCAGACTTTGCCCAGACAATGACGGACGAAGAAAGGGCCATCATGCAACAGCATATTGCTTATTGGAATGACTACATGAACAAAGGTATCGCGCTAATTTTCGGCCCGGTACTTGATCCGAAAGGCGTGTACGGGCTTGGTATTATTGCAGTTGACAGCGAAGCGCAAATGAAAGAATTGATTGCACATGACCCTGCAGCTAAAATAAACGAGTATGAGTTTTATCCAATGATGGCAGTAACACCACAGCGATAAAAGACGATAAAAGGACTCAATCATACAGACAGTTATGATGGGCGGTCCCTCAGTCTACAAATATTGTTTCAGCCATTCCCTTGCTTCTTTGTCGGCTGAAAAAGATTTCATTGGAATAGGCGGCGCCTTCAGGTTGAACAGCACATTCATAATTATCTTGCCCAATCCTGATGTTGATACCATTGCCATTGCCTTATAGACTTTGGGTAATTCGTGTGTTACAAACTTTCTTGTTTGTTTATCCGGAACAGGGGAATTGCACAGGTAAACCAGGTGACAGACTTTTTGGTTGTTTGTAATGCGCCTTACTAAGGTGAAATTTTCTGTAGTGTTGGCAATTGTCCGTTTCGGGCTTTTCGATAGCGAGTTAAGTATGCCGTCACCGTCAAACCAGAAAGTAGCCAGTTCCGTTTCATAAACCTGTGTATTGCCGGGTATTTTCATTTAGGTATGTAGTTGGAGCAAATGTCCGATAATTACCAGTAATTTGGTATTGTGAAATTAGCGCTAAATTAGTATTGTCTTAAAACGTGTAATGCTTCATTTCTTAATGATATACCATGAAAACGTGTAATCGTATTTTACGGGTAGCGCTCTTTTTTGTACTGTTCGCAGGTTACTGGAATGGGGTGCAGGCACAAGACACTAAAAAGGAAAGAGAAGCAAAAACGGAGGCTGCCATCCGGACAATGGTAACCGCCCAGCAGTATGTTTTCAAAGCACAGTCTTCCCTTTCCATGAGCGGCAGCACCCGCCAGTTAACTTCTGAGTATAGTGTAATCGTATCCAAAGATTCCATACTGGCCGATCTTCCTTATTTCGGAATAGCCTATAACGTGCAAATGGCGACATCAGGCGGGATAGACTTTAAATCAAAGAAATTTGAATATACCCTGAAAGAAGAAAGGAAAGGTGGCTGGAATATCATGGTCAAGCCTAAAGACATACAGGATACGCAACAGTTGTTTCTTAGTATTTCTAAAAGCGGGTATGCAACTCTCCAGGTAACCAGCAACAGCAGGCAACCTATTATATTCAATGGATACGTGACGGAAGTAACGAAAAGAAACTAAAAAAGTGTAATAGACCTGTATGCCTTTCTGGTATTAAAACAGGAGGTTTTGCAGCTTATCAATATTTGTGATAACGATTTTTCCTTCTTTGATATAAATTCGGTTTTCTGCCTTAAAATCGCTCAGTGTTCTTATCAACGATTCGGTTGCCGTGCCGATGTAATGCGCAATATCTTCACGCGATATTTCAATGGGATTGGAGCTACTGCCTGTATTGTATTTTTTATGCAGGTCCACCAATGCTTTTGCTACCCGTTTCCGCAACGAACTATAAGCGAGGTTTAATAACCGCTCTTCTTTTTCTTTGACATTCTGTGTAATTATACGGATGAATTTTGCTGCAACACTGATATCTTTATAGATCATCTGCAGGAAATCTTCTTTAGGTATTTGCATGATCTCGGCATCTTCTAGAATTACAGCGCTGTCGGTATAATTATTATCTTCTATCAGGGCGTGATACCCGATAAAATCTCCTTCACTGAAAATATCGGGGATATATTCTTTGCCGTCTTCGTGCACACGAACTCCTTTTACTTTCCCTTTTACAAGATAATATAAGTACCTGGGACGCTTCCCCACATAGTAAAGTGTTTGCTTTTTACTGTAAGACTCAATGCTGTATTGTTCTGCCAGGTGGTCGAGTATGCCGGTATTTTTAATGTCTTTCAGAAACTGGCTGATGCCTGATTGCGACATAGCATATTTATGGTCAAGCACCTGTATTTTTTTGAGCCGGACCTCAATGGCATTGAGCAATTCAATATCTTCAAAAGGTTTAGTGATATAATCATCTGCCCCCATCTCCATCCCTTTTCTAAGATCTGTCCGATCGGTTTTAGCGGTCAGAAAAATAAAAGGGATATATAAGGTCTCAGGGTTCCTTCGTAGCAGGTGCAACACGCCATATCCATCCAGTTCCGGCATCATAATATCGCACACGATCAGGTCGGGCTTTTCTTTTAAAGCAAGTTCAACACCCTTCTTTCCATTTTCGGCTGTTACGGTTCTGTAGCCGGACATTTCCAGGATTTCTGCTGTATTTTCGCGTATATCTGTATTGTCATCGATGACAAGTATCGTTTTCATCGTTCAGGTTGGTTTACTGGAATTGAAATAGTAATAGTTGTACCTTCATTGAGTTCACTTTGCAGCTGTACAGTTCCCTGCAGCAGGTCAGTATAGCGCTTCACAATATGAAGTCCGAGCCCTGTTCCTGCGATATTAATTGCGTTGGCTCCACGGAAAAAACTGGAAAACAGGTGATCGATGTCTTTTTTTGCAATGCCTATTCCTTTGTCACTAACTGCAATATCAGCTTTCCCGTTCTCAACTGTGGCCGCTATCCTGATAGGACTTCCTTCATTCGAAAACTTAATGGCATTCGTAATTAGGTTGATGATAATATTCCGCAGCAGCTTTTTGTCAGAATAGATAGTCGTATTACCATGGTACACCGATAACATTTGCTGGTCTTTTTTAAGCAGGCCCTTCATGTCCTCAATGGTCTCATTTGTAAATTCTTTCAGGTCAAATCCGGTAATATTAGTGGTTACTTTCCCCTCATCTAATTTACCTAATGAAAGGAAGTCCTCCAGGATATCATTTAAATGCCTTACAGAATGCCTGATCTTGTCAATATGCCGGTTGCGTTTATCCTGTTCTTCAGTTGTTTGATATTTTGCAAGCAGTGAAGCAGAAGATAGTACGGTACTGAGCGGCGTTCTGAATTCATGTGAAGCCATCGAAACGAAGCGGCTTTTTATTTCATTCAGCTGCCTTTCTTTGTCCAGCGCTTCGCTTAGCTCAGTCTGTGACTGTTCCAGCCTTTGCAGGGCTTCTTTCAGAATAATGGTCCTTTCTTCTACTTTTATTTCCAGTTCGGCATTAAGTTTTCTTATTTCACTACTTACTTTCTGTAATTGTTTTTGCTGCTCCAGCATGCTATGTTCAATCTCTTTCCGGTGTGTGATATCCACTATAAAGGCAATCACAAATAATTCATCTTCTTTTTTGTAATGGCTGAGGCTAACTTCTACGGGAAGGTTGGTGCCATCTTTTTTTCTTCCAAACAATTCCCGGCCCTGACCCATAACACGGTTAGAGGGTTTTTGATGAAATCCTTCTCTTAAAAGCTGGTGATGTGGTTTGAATTGTGAGGGGATGAGTATTTCAACAGGCTGGCCAATGATCTCGTTGCCTGCATAACCAAACATTCTTTCTGCGGCGGGGTTTACCAGTACAATATTGCCATGATGCCCGGTAAGTATAATGCCCTCCGTAGCATTCTCGAACATTGATGTCATGTGTGCATGGTCCAGCATACTGAAAACAATTTCAATTCATAATACCCGTAAATATAATAAAGGATAAATAAAAAAGGTAGAATATCCCCTTTTAAGAACCGGGCAGTCAGGCCAATAATTCTTTCTCAATCTCTATTGCCCTTGGAAAAAGGATATCATTCTCAAGGTATAAATGCTGCGTAAGATCATTATCCAGTTCCTGTAATTTATGAAAAGTGACCCGATGGGTAACACAGGCTTTATCGGGTATAGTGTAATCGTTTGTCAGTCTCCGCATTTGCTGCAGTAATTTATTTATCACATCGTGTTCCTGCCGCATGGTAACCTGTAATGGTTTACGCAGTGTTTTTACGAGCAGGTTGGCATATGGCTCACGATAGAGATAGGCATTGCTGATCTGCCGGATATAGGGGAAAAAGGTTTCTTCTTCGCTGAGTAAATGCGATGGGATATCTCCATGAAGTTTTGCTACGACCTCTTGCAGAGGCTGCAACTCAGAGAATTTCTTAAGATGTCCCTCCATAAAACGGGTTACATATTCCAGCGCCACAGGTAAGGTGGTCTTGAGGTATTCGTGGTGTACATTAATGATAAAATCGATCAGAAAATTGGTACTCCAGTCATGAAACCGGAGACTATTGGAAAACTGAACGGTCCTTGACACTTTTGTAAGCTCGCGGAGTACTTCGGTCACATCCAGGTCCCTGGAAGCACAAACCATTTCCAGCGGCCATTTACCGCCGCAACAGAATTCAATATCATATTTCAGGAACACATCGGCTGTGCGATAATCATTTAGAACGATATCCGTTACTGAAGACGCTTTATTTATTGTAACCGGTTGTGAAAATTTTTCGTCTGACATTTGTTATTACTTTAAAGGATAGTTTGAAAAGTTATCTCTGTGCAATGAATGCGTCATACCAAGCGGGTGAATCAGACCGTGGCAATACTCCTGATAAAGTCAGGCGCATCTTTCTTCACCAGATCACCTAAAACCGTAGTCGCTAGCAAACTGGCCCATTGTTTCCGTAATGATTCGATTTCATGATGAACGGGGCAGGGGTCGTGTGTATTGCATTTGCGGAAACGTAATACACAGGAATCGGATCTTTCTATTCCTTCTGTTAACTCAACTATTTTTAACAGGGAGGTTTGCAATGTTGCCTCATTAATAGAGAATCCACCATTATGCCCCTTCTCAGAATCAACAATCCCTTCTTTAGCCATCAGGCGCATTATTTTACCCAGAAAATAACGAGGTACTGTTAGCGCTTCTGCTATTTCGTTCAATTGTATTTTCTTTTTTTCTTCATTCAGAACTGCTACATATAAAACGCCACGCAAAGCATAGCCGAAAGATTTGGAAAATACCATAAAAACAAAAGTACCTGCATCCTTTTGCCGGCCGGCTGATTAAGATCATTAATATCTCTGATGTTTGTCATATTGAGGCGATGCAGGCTGGAATACTTTTGACCCATAAAAGACAACGATGTCCTTTGATCTTAAGTACTGACCTTCCTTTTATTAAAACATTAAAATTGATCAAACATGAAAATTATCAGACCGCTGACAATTGTTCTCATCTGTGCAACCCTCTTCGCTATTGCCTGCACGGAGGGTGTAAAAAAAGACGAAAAAACGGTGGACGTCAAGGAGTTGACCAAAAACCAGCCGGAAGTTCATGGTGCAGAATTGAAGGAAAGCGACGTTACTGTTTCAAATCCGCTGAATGGAGAATGGGTGAGCGCCGGGAAAGATTTTTATGAATTGAAATGCCAGTCCTGCCATAAACTGAACGAAGAGAAGCTGGTAGGTCCGGGTTGGAAAAATGTGACAAAAAGACGGAAACCTGTCTGGATCATGAACATGATCACGAATGTTGACATGATGCTGGAAAAAGACCCGGATGCCCAGAAACTGCTGGAACAATGCTTAGTAAGGATGCCTAACCAGAATCTTTCCAAAGAAGAAGCCCGGAAAGTGGTTGAATTCATGCGGAGTAACGACGGCGAAAAATAAGGCTTGTAAAAAACAATTATACCGGGTAAATAAATGAGCAAATATTTTTAACTGCTAAACAATACAAACATGAAATTTCTTTCCATTAAACTCCTGTTCACCATTTGCCTGGCAACGGTTGGCTTTTTGCTTGTGCAAAGCTGCAAGCCCAAAGGATCGCAGTCTGCGGTTAGTGGTGATGCTGCTTCCAAAGTATATGTTGCCCCGGGTAGGTACGATGAATTTTACAATTTTGTTTCCGGAGGGTTCAGTGGGCAAATGTCGGTATACGGAATACCCTCGGGCCGTTTATTTCGTGTGATCCCCGTTTTCTCAGTAGACCCTGAGAAGGGTTATGGTTATAGCGAGGAAAGCAAACCAATGCTGAACACTTCAAACGGTATTGTTCCATGGGACGACCTGCACCATATTGCTTTGTCGCAAACAGATGGGATGCAGGATGGGCGTTGGGTTTTTGCAAATGCCAACAATACTCCCCGTATTGCGAGGGTTGATCTGAAAACCTTTCGTACTAATGAGATCATCGAAATACCCAATAGTGCAGGTAACCATTCTTCGCCTTTTATTACAGAAAATACAGAATATGTAGTGGCGGGCACTCGCTTTAGTATACCCATCGGGGATAAGCAGGACGTGGCTATCAATACCTACAAACAAAATTTTAAAGGGACCGTCAGCTTTATTGCTGTTGACAAAACATCTGGTGAGATGAATATTGCTTTCCAGATACTTACACCCGGTGTCAACTTTGACTTGGCGCATGCAGGTAAAGGAAAATCGAAAGACTGGTTCTTCTTCAGTTGCTATAACTCCGAAAAAGCAAATACCTTATTGGAAGTGAATGCTTCACAAAAAGACAAAGACTTCATTATGGCGGTGAACTGGAAAAAAGCCGAAGCGTATGCAAAAGCCGGCAGGGGCGCGAAAAAAACAGTGAAGTATGCGCATAATAAATATGACGAGAAAAAACACATGGCTACTTCCACCATCGAGAACCAGGTATTGGTGCTGGATCCAAAGGATTGTCCGGATATGGTTTATTTTATGCCCTGCCCAAAATCGCCTCACGGCTGCGACACAGACCCTACCGGTGAGTACATCGTAGGCAGTGGTAAACTGGCAGCCACTATTCCTGTATTCTCTTTTACTAAAATACAAAATGCCATTGCTGCCAAAAACTATGACGGCGAATATGACGGCATTCCGGTATTAAAATACGAAGCAGTATTACATGGTGAAGTACAGAAACCAGGCCTGGGACCTTTACACACTGAGTTTGATGCTAACGGAAATGCCTATACCTCTTTCTTTGTATCATCTGAAATTGTTAAGTGGCGGGTGAGTGACCTGAAAGTGCTGGATCGTGTGCCTACTTATTATTCTGTTGGACACCTGAGTGTTCCCGGGGGACCCACCAAAAAACCATGGGGCAAATATGTCATTGCATATAACAAAATCACCAAAGACCGTTACCTGCCTACCGGTCCGGAGCTGGCACAAAGCGCCCAGTTATATGATATAAGTGGGGATAAAATGAAACTATTACTGGATTTTCCTACCATCGGGGAGCCACACTATGCCGAAGCGATCCCTGCTGAGCTTATTATGAAAAATAGCCAGAAAATTTATAAGATTGAAGAGAATGCAAACGCTTATGCGGCTAAAGGAGATAAGTTTACGAAAGTGGAACGCAAAGGAAATGGAATACACGTGTATATGACCGCTATCCGTTCGCACTTTACACCGGATAATATTGAAGGTGTGAGATTAGGCGAAACCGTTTATTTCCATGTTACCAACCTTGAACAGGATTGGGATATTCCGCATGGTTTTGCAATAAAAGGAGCCAACAACGCTGAGTTGCTCATCATGCCTGGCGAAACGCAAACATTAAAATGGGTACCTGAGAAAGTGGGTATCTTCCCGATGTATTGTACCGACTTCTGTTCCGCATTACACCAGGAAATGCAGGGTTACATCCGTGTCAGTCCTCCCGGAACCAATATGCCGCTTTCTTTCAGTACGGGCACAAACCAGCCACCTGCTGAAACAACACCGGCCAAACCCTGATCACCTGAAAAAACGGATTAAAACCTATGATCATGAACAATCGATTGAGCGTTGCTTCAAGAATTCTGGTGGCATTTGCATCGGGAACCCTGATTGTTGTTTTCTTTTTGCCCGCCTGGCGTATCGACCTGTTTGCACCGCAATACCCGGAAGGGCTTACGATGAATATCTGGATAAACGGATTGTCGGGTGATGTAAGCGTGATCAACGGCTTAAACCATTATATCGGTATGAAACATATTACGGTGGATATGTTCCCGGAATTTAAATTCCTGCCCTATGTGGTTGCTTTTTTTCTGTTGCTCGGAATGACCGTTGCAATTACAGGGGAGAGAAGGTTCCTGTTTATATATCTTGTTCTAACAGCTATTGGCGGCATACTTGCTATGTACGACTTTTACCAATGGGGGTATGATTACGGACATAACCTTGATCCTAAGGCTCCGATACAGGTGCCTGGGTTTTCCTACCAGCCACCGGTTATTGGCCATAAAAGGTTATTGAATTTTGATGCTTATTCATTTCCAGATGTGGGTGGATGGGTGGTTATTGCAGCAGGCGCACTGGCATTTGTGGTATGGTTTACAGAATGGTACCGGCATCGTAACAAAGATAGCAGAGCCGGTTCCTCCGTTGTTGTCACATCCCTGCTGCCCCTGCTGTTTTTTATTTCCTGCACCACAAAACCGGAGCCTTTTCAACAAGGCAAAGACGTTTGCAGTTTCTGCAAAATGGACATTAGTGATATGAGGTATGGGGGAGAGCTGATTACTAAGAAGGGGAGGGTACACAAATTCGATGACCTGCATTGTATGACGGCTTTTCTAAGATCTGGATCGGTGGATGAGAAGACGGTTGCTCAATTTCTCGTTATCAATTTTCAAAAGCCAAACACATTCCTGGACGCCGGCAAGGCTAGCTTTGTAGTCAGTCCCGGCTTGAAAAGTCCGATGGGTGGCAATGCAGCAGGTTTCGAAACAAAAGAAGCTGCAGTTGCTTTTGCAAAAGATAAAGGGGCTGAAATACTGGGCTGGCAGTTGTTGCCGGATAAATTGAAATAATGCATGCGTTTAGCACTCTTTATATCATTACTGTTTATTTATTACACGGCCTCTTCCCGGGTCATAGCGGCCGGGTACGGACAGATAGTAAGCAGCCTTAGGGAAGCGGTGCGTATTGCTAAAGATGGCGATAGTATTCTGCTGAAGAATGGCGTGTACAAAGAAGGGAATGTGGTTATCCAAAAAGCCGTCACCCTGCTGGGCGAAGGCAACACTATACTGGATGGTAATCATAAACATGAGTTGCTTACGATCAATGGCAGCAATATCACCGTTAAGAAAATACAGTTCCGGAATGCCGGTTATTCGTCAATGAATGACTTTGCTTCTGTTAAGGTGATTGATGCCAGTCATATTCTGCTGGAAGAAAACATTATCCAGTATTCCTATTTTGCCATTCATATCTCCAATAGTTCATACTGTACCATTCGTAACAATACCATTACTGGCATTCCTAAAACGGAACAGATGAGTGGTAACGGCATTCATTTATGGAAGTGTCATCATGCGCTGATCGAGGGTAATCATATTACCGGTCACAGAGACGGCATTTATCTTGAATTTGTTACAGAATCGGTTGTCCGAAAAAACCTGAGTGAGAAAAATATCCGGTATGGGTTGCACTTTATGTTCTCACACAGCGACCACTATATCCAGAATACTTTTCGGAACAATGGCGCCGGTGTTGCAGTTATGTTTTCAAAGAGAGTGAGGATGGAGAGCAATCATTTTGAAGCGAATTGGGGCGGATCAGCTTATGGCCTCCTGCTCAAGGAACTGTCAGACGGGTATATAGGTAATAATGTTTTTGTGAGAAACACAATAGGTATTCATATGGAAGGAACCAGTCGTATGGAAGTCGTGAAGAATACATTTAGAAATAACGGCTGGGCCATTAAGGTACAAGCCAGTTGTGATGATAATACGTTTCACCACAATAATTTTCATGGAAACAGTTTTGATGTGGCCACTAATGGTACGATGATGTTGAATAAATTTTATCATAACTATTGGGATAAATATGAAGGTTACGATATCAACAAGGATGGTATTGGCGATGTACCTTACCACCCGGTAAGTATGTATTCGATGATCATTGAGCAAACCCCCAGCACACTTATGCTTATGAGAAGTTTTATGGTATCGCTGCTGGATAAAACAGAAAAAGTAATACCCAGCCTTACCCCGGAAAACTTAGTTGATCTTCAGCCCGCATTAAAGCCTAATAAATTATGATACGGATAGAAAACCTGAAAAAAAGATTCAAGAAGCTACAGGTTCTTGATGATATCAGCGCCCTGTTCTGCAGCGGCCAGGTGGTATCATTGATAGGCCCCAACGGGTCTGGCAAAACCACACTGATTAAAAGTATCCTTGGCATGGTAAAGCCTGATGAGGGAAAGATATTTATCAATCAGCAATTGATCAGTAACGACCCACAATACAGGAGTCATATTGGGTATATGCCACAGATCGGCCGATACCCGGATAATATGAAAGTGGGACAATTATTCAGGATGCTCAAAGACATAAGAATGAAAACGGAAGCAGACCTGGATACTGATCTGCTGGTAAAATTCAACCTGGTTTCTATTTTTGATAAGCCCATGCGTACACTTAGTGGCGGTACCCGCCAAAAGGTAAGTGCGGCACTGGCTTTTTATTTTAATCCCGGCATATTGATCCTGGATGAGCCAACGGCCGGCCTTGATCCGCTTTCTTCCGAAATACTGAAAGAAAAGATCATTGAGGAAAAGAAAAAAGACAAACTTATCCTGATCACCTCGCATGTGCTGAGCGACCTGGATGATCTGACTACTCATGTTATGTACCTGCAGGAAGGTAAGAATATCTTCTTAAAAGATATCGCGCAATTGCAACAGGAGACCGGAGAAGGCAAGCTGGGTAAAGCAATTGCCCGAGTTATGGGAAGCGAAAAGAAAGAGGCGCTATGGATTGATGAAATGCTTGCTATGAAGACAACGGATAATATAAACTAAACAACCATGCAGAAGCTATCCCGTTATGTTCTATATGATATCCTTCGCAGTAGGATTGTCATTATATATACCTTATTCCTCCTGCTCGTTTCCTTCAGCCTTTTTCAATTGGAGGAGAATAACAGTAAAGCCATTATGAGCCTGCTCACGATTGTATTGATTGTTGTTCCATTGATCAGTATGATATTTACCACCATCCATTATTACAATTCATATGAATTTATTGAGCTGATGCTGTCTCAGCCGCTAAGCCGGACCAGGATATTGCTGAGTGAATATTGTGGTGTTGCTTTATCATTATTGAGCGCATTCCTTCTTGGGGTGGGCATTCCTGTTATCCTTTTTGCTTTTGACGCAACAGGTCTGTCTTTATTGCTTACAGGCGTTACGCTGACCCTTGCTTTTACATCCATAGCATTTCTTGCAGCTGTAAGGGCGAGAGACAAAGCAAGAGGTATTGGCGCTGCGCTGTTGCTCTGGTTTTATTTTGCACTGATCTATGATGGCCTGGTAATGTTGATCCTGTTTACCCTGAGTGATTACCCGATGGAAAAATTCACGCTCCTGCTCTCTGCACTGAACCCGATTGACCTGGGCCGTATTTTTATTATGCTCAAAATGGATGTAAGTGCATTGATGGGTTATACCGGGGCCCTGTATAAAGATTTTTTTGGCAGCGGAACAGGAATCGTGTTTACACTGGGTATCATGCTTTTATGGATCACTTTACCGCTATGGCTGGCAGTGAAAATATTCAGAGGCAAAGACCTGTAGGCCGATCAGCTTCTCCGGTAACAAAACCAGCACACAAATGCGGCCGGAGGAAAAATACAACTGGCGGCCAGGAGCCATTCATTAAAAGCGGGAATAGTAAAGCCTGCAATTTCGCCGCAAGCCTGTAATGCCAAAAGGAGTTCAGTAAGGATCCATGCTGCCACCAACCACGACAGCGCTTTTTTCAGCATCGTGTTTGGTAAATCGTTTTCATGCATAGCGCCGAGTACAAAAAAGGAAACAAACCCCAGCAGTACCAGGTGCAGGTAAGCAATGATAAAGTTCCGGTGAATAAATGCCATATTGGCTATCGCCGGAAATACACCAGCCAGTTGCAATATGATCTTTGCTGCAAAAGCAGAAAGCGCCAACTTAATCATCCAGTGCAGTTTCCTGCTGGTATTTCTGTCAGAAATACCAGCAAGTAAAAAGAATAATGCCACTAATTGTAATAATGCAGCAACTCCGCTTAATATGTAGAAGAGAAATGGCGGTCGACTCCAGTGGGTTGACAGAAAATAAGCGGGAATGCAGGCGCTGTTCAATAAAACGAACACCCGGTTTCCATACCTGGTTCTCTCATCCCCGATTACCTGGTAGAGTACACCCAGCAGCGCAAAACAGAACCAACCATTATACTGGAAATGGAGGTAGAAATAAATGACATTCGAATAAAGCGGTGTTCCGGCTTTACCCATTGCAATGAGCGGGGCTGTGGCAAAGGGTCCGGCAGCGGAGAGAACAAGGTATACAAGTCCGGCCACAAGAAAGCGCATGGCTGTGGTGTTCCTGTTAATATCCTTAATCCGCCAGATAACTACCGCAAGATAAAATGAAGCGAGGATAGACAATGTTGAAAAGCTGATGCTCACGGGGGCATAACCCTGGAAAGGAAAACTGAGCAGCATGCCATAAGAAGAAAGCAACAGCAAGGCTGCAATATTACGCCAGTGCCGGTATGAGATTTTTGCCCTTAGTTCCGGAAAGTATTTCATGATCAGTACAAGCAATGCGGGCATCACCCAGCCGCCAAAAGCAAAATGTGAATGACTATGTAAAATGTTCCTGTAAAAGGGAACGGCCAGTCCAGTTATAGGTACGGAACGCAGAAAGAGACCAATTAGTGTTATAAGGAAAAGATTGAAGAGTGAGAACCGGTAAATAGTGCGCTGCAGATCGGAAACCTGATTATTTACTTTTTCTCGGTTAGTATTCATACTGCAAAGAAACTATATAAGAAGGATTTTAATCTGCATGCGTCAATATTTTATATGATTAAAGTTATGTCGGGTGCTGATATAAGTCTGGATTTTATCGGGCCAGTTTCAATAACCTTGTCTGCATTAAGGAACAGTAAAAAGAGCAAAATTAATAAAAGTAAATAAATACTTTTATTGTAAAAATACGCCTACCTTTGTATTGCAATCACTTCTTAAAACGTAGAAGCCATGAACACAATAACTGAAAACATCCTGAATGTAACCCTGTTGGAACCACGGCAGAAGCACCCCACTATTTTTGTTCGTTTTGATGAACTGGGAGAAGGGGAAACCCTGACCCTTCATAATGACCATGACCCCAAACCGCTGTATTACCAGCTCCTGGGCGAAAGAGGCAATATATTTAACTGGGAGTACCTCGAACAGGGACCGGTATGGTGGAAGGTAAATATTACCAAGCGCATTATGGGTGAAAGCGAAGAGACATTGGGACAAATTGCCGCAAAAGACCTGCGTAAAGCGGAGGTATTTAAAAAATATGGTCTCGATTTTTGCTGCGGCGGAAAGAAAACCGTTAAGGAGGCCTGTGAAGAGAAAGGACTGGATGTTATCAAAGTTGAACAGGAGTTGCAGCAGGCCGATAGGCAACCCGCAACCCGCCCCCTGCCTTACACGGAATGGAGTTCCGATTTCCTTGCAGATTATATCATTAATACACACCACGCGTATGTTAGAAAGATATTACCGGAGCTGAGGGGGTATGCTGCTAAAGTAGCAAGCGTGCATGGTGTGCAGCATCCCGAATTAGCATCTATTCAACAACTGGTAGAGGAGGTAAATGCAGAATTATCGACTCATATGGTAAAGGAGGAAAAGGTATTGTTCCCTTATATCAAACAATTAGTGATTTCGACCGGACAGTCGCTTCCATTACAGGCTGCACATTTCGGAACAGTACAAAGTCCAATCAACCTGATGGAAATGGAGCACGAAATTGTAGGCAAAGCCATTGAAAAAATACGAAGCCTCAGCAATAACTTCGTTTTGCCTGAAGATGCATGTGCAAGCTACAGCCTGTTTTATAAAATGCTGGCAGAATTTGAAGATGACCTGCATACGCATATACATCTCGAAAACAATATCCTTTTCCCAAAAGCGCTGGAACTGGAGAAACAATTGAACGCCGTTTAAGCGACGATGCTGTAGCACTGTAACCGCTGCGTGGTAAACAATCTGACTGATCATGAATATTAATACCAATACCAGGATCGCCGTTATTTTAAAACAAAAGCCAGAGGCGCTGGAAGCGATCATTGGCATCAGTCCGAAATTTGAAAAACTGAGAAATCCCTTTCTCCGGAAGTTAATGGCAGGCAGAACAAGCATTGCCATGGCCTCAAAGCTTGGCGATTGTACCATTGCCGATTTCTTTGCGAAATTAAAGCCATTGGGCTTTGAAATTGACGATGGTGTGCTGCCTGCTACGGAGGGGAAAAAACAGGTGCCTGGTTTTATGGCTACCCTGAATGAAGCACAGGTTATTGTGCTCGATGTGCGTCCGGTGATTGCTTCCGGCAAGGACCCGCTTTCTATGATCATTGAAAAAGCGAAAACCATCCGGGCGGGGCAGGTGCTGAAGATCATCAACAGTTTTGAACCAACCCCATTGACGTATTTGCTGGAAAAACAGGGTTTTGAATCGTTCACTGATGCGATCAATGATGAGCTGGTTGAGGCCTGGTTTTATAAAAAAACGCCTGAACCACTGGCAGTGCAACCGGCAGCCACCGAAGCCGCTGCGGGTTGGGATGCGGTTCTTGCACAATATAAAAACGCCATGCGGGTGATAGACGTTCGTGTGCTCGAAATGCCACAACCAATGCTCACCATACTCGATGCACTCGATCACCTGGAGGCCGGAACTGCGTTGTTTGTTTATCATAAAAGAATACCGGTTTTTTTATTGCCGGAGTTAACGGAAAGAAAATTCGGATACCGCATTAAGGAGATCAGCGACGGAGAAATACACCTTTTAATTTTCAGAAACTGATATGACAGGAGCACCTTCGAATATGATCCCTGTTAAAAGCACTTCTTATAAAGTAGTCATTCCGTTTTACAGCTATGCTGCCTTGTCGTTTTTGGCGGCAGCAGCCCTTTTGTTGTTTTCCACAGCGGCATTCACCCAACACTATTTTCATCCGCATACCCTGGCCATTACACATCTCATGGCGCTGGGCTGGGGTACTATGATTATTCTTGGCGCCAGTCATCAACTGGTACCCGTACTGATAGAAGGAAAGCTATACAGCAATATATTGGCCTATGTTTCTTTTATCCTGGCGGCGCTGGGCATCCCATTGCTGGTATATGGTTTTTATACTTTCAACATGGGCCCGATAACGCAATGCGGCGCCGGAATGATCAACGGGGCTATTTTTTGCTACCTCATTAACCTTATTGCCAGTTTTGCAGGAAGCAGGAATGAGAATGTGCATGCGGTATTTGTATTCACAGCGGTATTGTGGTTGCTCTCAACAACGCTGATTGGTCTTTTACTGGTCTATAATTTCAGCAGTACTATTTTACCTGCAGGCTCCCTGCATTACCTTTCCCTGCATGCGCATATGGGCATCGTTGGCTGGTTTTTGTTACTGGTCACAGGTATTGGTTCACGGCTGATACCTATGTTCCTTATTTCAAAATACACCAATGCCAAATTGTTGTGGTGGGTGTACCTGCTCATTAACAGCGGATTGGTAACATTTGTTTTTTCCTTCCTGTATTACCGCCGGCCGGCCGGTTACCTTATTCCGGTTGCCGCCGTGCTGGCGGCTTTACTGTTGTTTGGATATTATTGTTACCAGTCTTACAAAGCAAGGTTACGCAGGCAGGTGGATGACCAGGTTAAGATATCCATCCTTTCAGTTTCCATGACCGTATTACCGGTATTGATCCTTATCGTCATGATCATCGGATTATCACTGGCCATGGAAAACAGCCGGCTGGTACTGGCGTACGGATTTACTGTTTTCTTCGGCTGGATCACTGCCATTATTATGGGCATGACATTTAAAACATTGCCTTTTATTGTCTGGAATAGGGTATATCACAAGATCGCGAGACTGGGAAAGACGCCCAGTCCCAAAGCCTTGTTCAGTGAGCAAATCTTTACGGGCATGGCCCTCATTTATCTTGCAGGCTTCCTCCTGTTTACTGTAGGTGTTCTTTGCTCCTGCGTGTATGTAATAAAAACTGCTGCTGTGCTCCTGTTCCTGTCGGCATTATTGTATAATTTGAATGTTGTACAGATTATCATACACAAACCCCGGACAACATGAATGTTATTACCAATAACAATATTAAATGTACTATTGCACTGGCATCATTACAGCATGTAATGGACCCGGAAATAGGGCTGAACGTGGTGGACCTGGGATTGATTTACCAGCTTTATTTTGATGAGACTGACAGGAAAATATATACATCGATGACATTAACAACACAGTTCTGTCCCATGGGCGAATCCATCACTGATGGTGTAAGGCACGCATTGCAGGCCACATTCCCCGGCGATGCAGCAGAAGTCAGGTTAATATTCGATCCGCCCTGGAACCATGCCATGATATCGGAAGAAGGGCAGAAATTTTTAAATGAATAGGATATGCTGAATCTTACGAGTAAGACTGCTATTAAGGCTGTTATTTATCTTGCTTCACAATATGGATCGGGAAGCAATGCCGGAATAAAAGAAGTGGCTGAATATATTGATGCCAGTGAACATACGGTAGGAAAAATTCTGCAATCCCTTGCCAGACAAAATGTGATCAATAGTGTCAAAGGACCGTCTGGCGGATTCCATATTTCCAAAGAACAATTAAAGCAGCCGGTTATTAATATTATTGAAGCCATTGAAGGTAAAGCATTGTTCAAGGAGTGCGGACTGGGATTGAACCAATGTTCCTCATCACATCCCTGCCCCATACACGATGAGTATAAAAGGGCTCGGGACCTCATTTATAAGTTGTTTACAAGTAAAAAGATAAGTGATCTTTGTGCACCTGTTAATAACGGTATTGCCTACTTAATAGGATAAGCCGTAAAACATCTTTTTGGGAAAAACCTGAAGTAAAGGGAAGAGCGATGGTCAGTATTGCAGACCCTGGTCACAGGGCAGATTTTGAACGGGCTTTCTTTGAAAGGTATCAATGAGATTTATATTGCCTTACTGAAGCGCGGTTTATTTAATAAGGAACGGTCGCGTTGAAGGTGCAGGTCAAAAGCACTGCACACATTACGGATAAAATAGTGTCCCTTGCCGGTAATCGCCAATTGTTTCCGGTCATACTCCACCAGGCCGTCTGCTGCCATCTGTTCCAGTAACGGGAAGCTGTAGGTTTCCAGCAGGGACAGGTGTTCCGGGTGAAATTTAGTAGCACCCCTGCAGGAAATATCTTTTATGTATTGCCGGAAGGAAAGATCCTCATCGTTCAGGAAATAACCGCGCTTAACGGTAAGCCGGCGTTCATTAATAGCATTATAATAATCGTGTAAGGTTTTTTCATTTTGCGCAAACGCGTTTCCAATATCACTAATGGCCGATACGCCCAGCCCGAGTAAGAGATCACTGTTCTGCGTGGTATATCCCATGAAATTCCTATGGAGTTTATCATTTTTTTTGGCTATATAGAGATCGTCATGCGGCAATGCGAAGTGATCCATGCCAATATCGCGATAGCCGTTTGTGAGTAACAATTCCTGACCTTTGAGATATAACTGAAGTTTTTCTTCCGCCCCGGGTAACTGCGATTCTTCAAATAAGCGTTGTCCCCTGCTTGTCCAGGGCACATGCGCGTAACTGTAAAAGGCAATCCTGTCGGGTTGCAGGCTGATCACCTGGTTAATGGTCCGCTCTAAACTTTCAAGGGTCTGAAGGGGAAGACCATAGATAAGGTCGAAATTTACGGAAGCGAATCCGGCTGCTCTTGCCTCCTCTGTTACGTGCTGCACATTTTTAAATGGCTGAATACGGTTGATGATCTGTTGTACTTCCGGATCAAGGTCCTGCACGCCGTAGCTGATGCGCCGGAACCCCAATGAAGACAAAACCTTCAAGTGTTCCTCGGTAGTATTGTTCGGGTGGCCCTCAATACTGAATTCATGCATGGGATGAATAATGCTGTTTTTAAGCAACCCTTTTACAAGTCGCAACAGGCTAAGGGGAGAGAAGAAAGTGGGCGTACCGCCACCCAGGTGTATTTCCCTGATAACGGGCGTCTGTTTCATCAGCCCCCTGTATAGTTTCCATTCTTTTTCGATGGCTGACAGGTAAGTTTCTTCTACGGAATGGTTGGTGGTTATTTTTTTATTACAGCCGCAGTAGGTACAGAGCGACTCACAAAAAGGGAGGTGACTATAAATGCTCATGCCATTGGTCACATTATGCGCGGCAAATTGCCCGGCAAACATTTTCTGCCATTGCCCCATTTCTATTTCGTTCTGCCAGAAAGGAACAGTGGGGTAACTGGTATATCTTGGAACAGGCTGGTTATATTTTTTTATCAATAACGGATCTATCGTAGTGTTATCTAACATAAAACAAAATTAGCGGGGCAATCACAAGGCAGGCATGATTAAGGTTATTGGGATATGAGATATTGATCATCCCCCTGCCGTGTTATAAAGTATAATACGTGATCTGTGTCAGTAAACAGGGTGACGAAAATCAGGTCCCCCAAATACCTTAAATCATCCTCCCCGCAGGAAGCAGCCGGTATTTTTGCACCGGATTATCAAAAAACGCTTATGGATACTTCAAAAGACAAACCATTCTTCCCTGCCGGAGCTATCGCATTTTTTATTGTACTGGTCATTTTAGCCCTTTTATTCTGGTATGGCATCTATTTCTTAATGATTGAAAGAAATTAAAACAGCAGCTAATGGCAATAGATAAAATTGAAAAAAGAATCATTCTCTCTTCCATGGCATTAATGGGCTTGTTTGTTTTTTCACTGCTTTATGCAATGAAAAAATACAAAAGTAATATACCGGAATGCCTGCCGTACGATAAAGCGTATACGGAACCCAAAGTAACCAAGCTGGATGAGAAAACATACCAGGTCTTCTACGTTGCTTCGATGTGGCAGTTTCAGCCTTCTGAAATATATATACCGGCAGGCAGCGAAGTGGATTTCTACCTCACTTCTAAAGATGTGGTGCATGGGTTCAACATTTCACAGAAAAATGTGAACATGATGGCCGTTTATGGAGCGATCAATAAAACAACTGTAAAATTCGATAAGCCGGGCGTATACGATATTGTCTGCCATGAATTCTGCGGCGTTGGCCACCAGAACATGCACGCACAGGTGATTGTAAACTATCCCGATGCTAAGTAAAAACCAACAGGCTATGCAAGTAACAAAGACTTTTAAAAGGATTATTTTTCTTGAACTGTCTATACCGGTTGCATTATTGACCATTGGTATCTATCATGGACTCATGCAAACCATTTACCGGGCCGGCGTTTTACGCGACACTTCATTTATGAAGCTGAATTATTACCAGGGACTCACTTTACATGGGGTGATCAATGCTATTGTGCTCACTACTTTTTTTGCGGTGGCTTTTGGGCATGTTACCATGACTTTTTACCTCAAAAAAGAGCCCAATAAAAAACTCATGTGGCTGGGTTTTGTGTTGATGCTTGGCGGAACACTGATGGCTGCCTGGGCCATGCTTGCCGGAAAAGCTTCTGTATTATATACTTTTTACCCCCCACTGAAAGCGCACCCATTGTTTTACCTGGGGACGGCTTTACTGATCGTTGGTTCATGGGTGCCTTTTTTTAACTGGGCGGTAATGTACAATCGCTGGAAAAATGAAAATACCGAAGTAAAAACGCCATTGGCCATCATTGGTACGCTGGTTAATTTTACCATCTGGTTTGTATGTACATTAGCGGTTGCATATGAAGTGCTGGTATTATTGATTCCATGGTCTATGGGCTGGACAAAAGGAGTGAATGTAAACCTGGCAAGAACGCTGTTCTGGTTCTTCGGACATGCGCTGGTGTATTTCTGGCTATTACCTGCATATATTATGTTCTATACCATCCTGCCAAAAATTGCAGGCGGCAAATTGTATTCCGACCTCGCAGGAAGAATTGCATTGTTCCTCTTTCTTTTATTTTCTATCCCTGTAGGCGTACACCACCAGTATAGTGATCCTACTATTACACAGGGAGTGAAATTTTTCCAGGGCATGCTTACCTATGGAGTAACCATCCCAAGTTTTATTACGGCGTTCACGCTTGCTGCTTCACTTGAATATGCAGGAAAGCAAAGAGGCTCCAAAGGTTGGTTTGGATGGATGCTTAAGCTGCCTTATTTCGATGAAACCATATACCTGTTCTCTTATTTTATCGGAGGATTGATACTGTTCATTTTTGGTGGAGTAACCGGTATTATCAATGCTTCCTATTCGCTGAACAGTGTGGTGCATAATACTGCATGGCTGCCGGGACATTTTCATATGACAGTGGCGGGACCCGTATTCCTGGGTATAGTAGGTATGAGCCTGTATCTCTATTCTACTATGAGCGGCAAAAAGGTATTCATGCGCAAAGTGGCTACTATTATTCCGTATGTATGGGTAATAGGAATGCTGATATTTTCTTTCGGGATGAGCTGGGGCGGGTTGCGGGGCGAACCAAGAAGAACCAACCTCGGGATCAGTTACCTCGATCCTAAGAATGAATTGTTCCGAAGCGACTGGGTGCCTACCACCACATTAGCTATGCTTGGCGGCATCATCATGTTTGTTGCAGGCATGTTGTTCATTATTGTCTTTTTTGGAACAGTGCTGCGTAAAAAAAGTGAAGCCGGTGTATTAGAGATACCTGTTAGTGAAGCGTATCACGATGAAGCAAGAGTACCCCTGTTCGATAAATTCAAACCATGGATTATTACCATGGTCATCGTCCTGGTGCTTGCATACATACCTGCATTACTGAACGTAAATAAAAACAGCGGACCAAAAGCGCCAAGGTTCACTATTGATAACCCGGTACCGGTAGAACCCGGCAGTAAATGAGAAACAGGTCAACCATATGGCTTTTCGTAGTTTTTGTTTTTGTATTGCCGTCAGCCGGTTATACAGTGATGAACTGGTATGAGAGCAGGATGCAGGTATTGCCCATACTTGGACCGGTTACCGAAACTGCCGGTAAAAGGAGAGAACATACCATTAGCGATTTTGCGATGAAAGACCAGGAGGGGCGAACGGTGACAACGGCGGACTGGAAAAACAGCATAATAGTAGCCGATTTCTTTTTTACACATTGCCCGGCTGTTTGTCCAAAACTGACAAAAAGTTTGAAAAGAGTGCAGGAAAATTTTAAGACGGATGAATCACTTTTGTTCAATTCATTTTCTGTTGATCCGGTAAGAGACAGTGTTGCAGTATTAAAAAGATACACGGCCCGTTTTGGTTTGGATACGCATAACTGGCACCTGCTTACGGGCGATAAAAAAGAGATTTATAAACTGGCACGGAACAGTTTCATGGTAGTGGCTACAGATGGCGATGGTGGCCCGGAAGATTTTATTCACAGCGAAAAGCTGGTATTGATTGATCGGCAAAAAAGAATCAGGGGTTATTATACCGGAACAAATGATACAGAAGTAAACCAGCTAATTCAGGACATAAAAAAATTGAAAAATGAAAACTAAAAGCTTACTGTTGCTATTGCTGATGGCAGGTATTGCCGGAGAAACCGCATATGCAGATCCGGTTGAAACAGGTAAAACCATATTTTCAACCCGTTGTGCGGCTTGTCACAATGTCAATAAAGTGATCATTGGACCGGCATTAGCAGGGGTTGACCAGCGTCATTCGATCGACTGGATCGTCAGTTTTGTGCATGGTTCACAATCAATGGTTAAGGCGGGCGATAAAGATGCGGTAGCCCTGTTTGAAAAGTTTAATAAAGTTCCCATGCCCGATCATCCCGATTTGAAAGAAGAGGACATCAAAGGTATTGTAGCTTATATCAGATCTGAAAGCAAATCTGCCGAAACTACAGCGGCGCCTTTTGCAAAACCAGGTAAAAGAAGGGCTGATAACAGGCCGTTGAGCAGTGATGACGCTTATTTTTTAATTGCGTATCTTGGAGCAGTGGCTATGCTCGTAAGAGCCCTGGTTTATGCAGTGCAGATCAAAACCTACACCCGGGAAAGGGAAGCAGCTTTGATTCTCGGAACGGATCACGCCACTGTCATTCAGATGGAACAGGAGTCACGCGCCTGATATTGTAAAAGTAAATACCTGTACTTACTTGTTGTTCTTTAAAAAGGCAACTATTTTATCTCTTTCGCTTTCAGTAAGCAAAGCCCTGGTTTGCATGTGCATACCAATTGTTTCCCATTGTTCCGGTGAGAAAGATGCAGGTGATGGTGTATTGTGGCATCTTTGACAGTTTTCACCCCATAATTGCACACCCGACTTGGCAGTTACACTCTTTTTTACAGAAGCACAGCCATTCATTGTGGATACAGTAATTATGCCGCATAGCACAACTAAGATCAATGTTACTATATTAAGTGGTTTATTTTTTTTCATGGCTATTGAATTTTAAAGTTGGATGGAAAATTGTAAATACAATGAATTGGTTTTAGTTGATCCTGTATAGGCATTTAATGCCTGACTGGCAGTGCTGTTGCCTGTATATTTTTCGTAAGTCAATTTAACCACTGATCGCCAGCTTAGCCAATAATCTAAGCCAATTGTAAATGAATGCTGATTGCTACCCCAAGTAGAATTGGCAGGAGTAGTATAATTAGTATACCTGCCGGCTAATTCGAAATTCTGTAAAAAATTATGCACCCCCACAGGCCTGATTGCGCATTGCGCAAATACAGATGTAGTGTGGTTGTCAAAAGAATAAGTTAGTGTTGTATCAACCGGGTTTACATAATTTACATCACTGATGTTTACTATGTTATATTGGGCTTTTATATTTAACAGAATTGGATTAAGAGCTTTTACATAATTCAGATCAAATGCATACATATTTCCTTTTGCATTTTGAAAAGCAGTTTCCGTGTTGCCTACTTTGCCAAACATCCCTGAAACACCTATTTCTAAAGATGAATTGGAAAAAGGCAGTAAACCTAAACGCGCGGTCACTGTTTTATTATTATTATTATCTGTAATATTTCCACCTGTTAGTGTTCCATCGGACATTAGTTGCATACCATTGGTAAGTGCTATATCATAATTCATTTTCATGCTCCAGAGGGGTAAACCGCCTTCCACTTCAACCCCATAGTCTGCGGAAGGAATATTTACAATACCCATAGGATCAGTGGCTAATTTATTAATCCATCCTGCAGCCTGTTTTTTGGTATAGGTACCAAACGGCAAAACAAAATAACCGGCTCGTATAATTAAGTTGGGTGCAGCAAAATAAGAAATATCAGCCCAGTTTACACTTAATGAATTATTGCTGAAAGAGGGTTCAAATTCCATTAAAAATTTTTTGCTGTGGCGCCATAAAAGCATGGGGCTGAATTCATAATGGTTTGCGTCGGCCAGGCTATTGGTTTTAGCAGCGGTACTTATACCTCCTAAGGTATTGGTGGTTTTACTGCTCACAAAGCCAAAAGTGGTTAATCCTACTACCATAAAGTGATCATTGCCCGGCTTTTGATAATTGATTTGTTCTTCTAATGCACTAATTCTTTCTGAAAGGGCGGAATCTGAAGTGGTATTGCTTTGTGCTGACAGGAAGGTGCAACTGCTTACAATGAACAAGGCTGTCACCCCCCATATTTTAAGTAATATTTTATGTCTCATGTCAATACTTTTAGGTTTATGAAAATTATTCTGTAATACTTAATGCTGGTATGAGTTGTTAATGCACTTATTTACTTATTTATGTCTGGCAAGCGTACGTATGTAGTTTACCAGTTCCCAGCGCTGGTTATCGGTTAGCACTTGTTTATACGTAGGCATATTAATACGGCCTTCGGTTATTTTCCAGTATAAAGAACCATCAGTTTCCTGTTGAACAGCCGCAGAAGTATGGTCGGCTGGTTTTGGATTTAAGGATATCGCAGCAATTCCATCTCCCCTGCCGGTATTACCATGACAGGGGGTGCAATTTGTATTGTATAATTGCTTTGCTTCTTTTAAAATGTCACTATTGCCTGATAAGGGGTTTCTTAGTTGGCTGGCAATAGGAGGGGCAACCCATGGTTTAGAAGCCTGCGCGTAGGTGTAAGTGGCTGATAGTATGCTGAAAACCATTAACAGCGCAATCACGCTAAAACAGCTGTTGCCGATATGTTTTGCCAGTTGTGATTGGTTCATGATTGATGACATTTTCTGATGTAAAGCTTTATTTTTTTTATTTGAAATAAGGTGAGGAACGTCAGCAGGGGAAATGATAGATATCAGTTTGTTTTATAACAAGGGGAAGGGGTTACCTTTAAAAAAAATTAAAATTATGGTGCCTTAAAGTGATATTTTGTGCAGATGCAGCGCAGGTCAAAACATATATTGGACAAGGCTCAGGCCCAAACAGGACGATTGTTGCGTATATTGCAGTTATGGAACAGTTATTTGTCCGCCTAAGCAAAATGGACATACCTGCTGTTAATAATGAAAGAGATGAAATGCCTCCCCGGATATATTTTAGCAGTGATTGTTTTGCTTGCTTCCTGTGGAAAGAAAGAAGCACCTGTTGATAACAATCCACCGGTAAACCTTGTTGTAACAGCAACAGTAAGTACTGATAACAGCGGCAATGTATCTTTTGCAGCAGCTGCGACCAACGCGGTTAGCTATGACTTTGATTTTGGAAATGGTGTTGTTAAAACGGTGTCTTCCGGAATGGTTACTTATAAATATCCATCATCCGGTACTTATACGGTAAATGTTATTGCTAAAAGTGCCGGTGGGCAAACGCTATCCAGGACAGTACAGGTTACAGTAACTGTTGTTCTTTTGTTGGTTTGGTCCGACGAATTTGAAACAGCAGGCGCACCTGACCCTGCAAAATGGGGTTACGATATTGGTACAGGTGACAATGGATGGGGAAATAGTGAACTGGAATATTATACCAACAGGCCTCAGAATGCAGCGGTAGCTAATGGCGTATTGAAAATTACTGCCATCCATGAAAATTATGATGGTAAGATTTATACTTCGGCCAGGTTATTGACAAAAGGAAAGTTTTCCTTTGCGTATGGCAGAATAGAAGTGAGGGCAAAACTGCCGGCTGGCGCAGGTACATGGCCTGCTATCTGGATGCTGGGAGATAATATCAACACTGCGGGCTGGCCTGCCTGCGGCGAAGCAGATATCATGGAACACAGGGGCAGTGAGTTAAATAAGATCTATGGAACCCTTCATTATCCCGGACACTTTGGCGGCAATGGCGATGGGAGCACGCTTGTGATCCCGGATGCCACCACGTCGTTCCATAATTATATAGTGGAATGGTCGCCTGCAACCATAAAATTTTATGTTGATACACAATTGTATTACACATTTGTCAATACAGGCAGCCTGCCGTTTAACCAAAACTTTTTTATTATCCTGAATGTGGCAATGGGCGGAAACTTTGGCGGTCCCGTTGATCCTGCATTTACCAATGCTTCAATGGAAATTGATTATGTAAGGGTTTACCAATAACGGATCATTATTGTTTTAAATATAGTGCCCTGCACCAGGGTTTAAAATAATTACAGGTTTTTTGCTGATTTTTTGTAACCATTTGTCTCCTGGAGAATCTAATCAATGTTACAAAGCAGTTTTTTTCACCAGCTAAAGAAAGATCAATGGACCAACATGTAGTAAAAGTAGTAAGTGCTGATTTTGTAACCTACAATGTAAAGCGCTTTACAGTAGAGAAACCTCCCAGCTTTACTTTTATACCTGGTCAGGCTGCAGAGATATCGATCAATAAACCAGGACTTGAAAACGAGGCAAGGCCTTTTACGTTTACTTCCATTAATGACTCACCTTACCTGGAATTTATCATTAAAATTTACCAGGGCCACAATGGGATGACAGAAAAGTTGCTATTGGTAAAAGCCGGTGATGAATTGATCCTGCATGATGTTTTCGGAACCATTGGTTATAAGGGGCCAGGGCTATTTTTGGCCGGGGGAGCTGGCATTACACCTTTTATCTCCATATTCCGCTACCTGAAAACACAAAACAAATTGAATGGGAATACTTTGCTGTTTGGCAACCGGGCAAGCAAGGATATCATTTTGCAAGAAGAATTAAAGTCCCTTCTGGGAGAACGCTATATCGATGTGCTGGAAATAGCAACGGATCCGGGTATACCCGGACGGTTCATTGACAGTGATCTGATCCGGCAATATAGCAACGGGGAAACGGCGTATTTCTATATATGCGGCCCTGATAAGTTTACCGGCATCATGTACAAAAAGCTGATTGATCTTGGCGTAACTGCTGAACAGATCATTATTGAAGAATAAGAGAATACGAATAACCGATACAATGCGTGGTTGCCAGGGATCACATCACTAAACTAAAATCGGTTTTAGGAACGGAAGATGTAGCCGTTGTGGTGGATGCCGTGCATTTATGTGTTTCCTCAAGAGGAGTTAAAGATGCCGGCAGCAGCACTGTTACGGCCGAATATGGCGGTATTTTTATGGATGAAGCACGGAAAGAAGCGTTTTAAGATATGTAGCCCTGTAATAAAAGTAGTTGTTGCAAATTAATTACTGGTTACCTGTAACCTTTTGGTTGTTACTTACTCTAATCATCAGGTACCTCATTTTTTAAAAAATAAAGAAAATTTATGAAGAAGATCATCACATGGGTTGCGGGTTCAATTGCCGTAACAGCCCTTCTTGCCGTTCCGGCCTTTTCACAGCAAAATACCAAACTCTCAGATCCCGAAATTGCGTCAGTTGCGGTAGTGGCTAACCAGATAGACATAGGCTATGCTGCAATAGCAAAAGAAAGAACCAGGAATGCCGACATTTTGAGATTCGCAGAAACCATGGCCAATGATCATCAAGCCGTGATTGCACAAGCAGTGGCATTGGTTACGAAGTTAAAGGTTACCCCAAAAGACAATGCTGTAAGCCAGAAACTTCTGGCAGATGCTGAAAAAACGAAGAAGGCATTACGTGCCGTAAAAGCCCGGGCTTTTGACAAAACTTATATTGACAATGAAGTAGCCTATCATAAGGCAGTAATAGCAGCGGTTGAAACGGTTTTGATACCAGCATCCGATAATAAAGCATTAAAAGAATTACTTCAGCAAGTTGTACCTACATTAAAAGCACATCTAGGACACGCTGAAATGGTACAAAGTAAAATATCCAGGTAAATGACAATGATCATGAGATTATTAAAAAATGGACGTTGCCTGCCATTCTTTATCCTTCTTTTATACGGCTGTTCTTCAGGAACTGAAAAGCACGCTGTTCATACTGTAGAGATCAGGGCAATGCAATTTGTGCCGGCTGAGCTTACCGTAAACAGAGGGGATACTGTGATTTGGATCAATAATGATATGGTGGCACATGATGTAACAGAGTTAAAACAGAAAATATGGTCATCATCGGTTATGCAGACAGGAACATCCTGGAAAATGGTGGTTAACAAACCGGCTGACTATTACTGTAGCATTCACGTAGTAATGAGGGGAAAACTGTTGATAAAGTAGCGCTGTATTGCTGAGCATAGGCCCCTCTGTTAAGGACAGGTAGGTTTGGGGTAGATTATTGCCTTTTATTTGTTTTTTTTATGTCCCAATATTTCTTTTTGTTATTCCAGAAAATCATATAGTAATCCCCAAGTCTTAGTTGGTATGATATCACGTGATTTTGGGTTCGAATTTTTATTATTGGGTTGCGATTATAAACTGGGCTAAACCAAACTTCACTTTTATTTAATTTAAAAGTGTCCATTTTTGCAGGTGATTCTCCCAATGAAATTGACATCTTATTATTCGAATTATTGTAAATAACGACAGATGTCTTAGTAAACCTGTCTCCGGCTTGTTGTGCTACACAAGGGATTAATAAGGTTGAAAAAATGACAAGGCTAAGAAGATATTTCATTTTTTCCCTCCTTTTGATTTGAATTTTGAATCCTGCCTAATAAGTATCCTGCAATAGTTCCTAGTAGTCCAACGGCAGGAGCAATTTGATCATTGCTATAACCTGCGGTAATTAAAAAAAGTGTACTTGTGATAATTAAAGTAATTATAATGAATTTGATTGTGTCTTCTGAGCTGATTTTCTTGTTTTTAATTAAAAAAATTTCTAAAAGAATAACTAACAACCCAAACACCAACACCGTCATGGAAAGCGTAAATTCAAGGCGAGACAGGGGAGTGACAGCTCGTGATCCAAGATCAGCTGGTTCTGGTGGCGGATTGTCAGGTATAGCGTTTGAACTGTCTTGTGCTAATAAAGGGATAGTTAAAAATAATGCTGTAATTGATGAACCCAAAATAAGCAATGGTTTCTTTTTCATTTTGGTGTTATTTTATTTTGCGGATAGCATATGAGAATATATGCAACCCGAATGCATACCTTTTGGTGGGTAACAATACTATTAAATTTAAGTTTTCCGGTCAAGGGGGAAAACGCCCTTTTTAATAGAATTTTGGCAACAGTCAGCTCCAATCTTCGATATCCACCATAAATAAACTAATAACACAAATATTTTTCAATCTCCACCTGCCATCCCGAACAATAAGTATGTTTAACAATAGCCGCAATAAAACTCGAAAGCGGCAAATGAAACAATACTTCACTATCACTGATACCCAGCAATTTATCCAGGTGCTGCTTGCCTGTGGGATTCACATGGGTGGGATAGGGTGCCCATTCAAAATGAGCAGGGTAAAGGGTTTGAATGAGTTTGATCAGCAGCAAGCCATTGGTGACCGATTGAAAATAGGCGTGCTCCTTTACATGAAATTGTACACCACTGCATGACTGTCCCTCGTATTTGCCCGATGTTGGTATAAAGTCAACAGATTGTACGCTAACATCTTCCAATCCCATTTCGTTCAGCATGCCCGCCAGTGCGCGGCCTTTGATCCAGGGTGCCCCCGCAACGGTGAAAGCTTGTTTCGTCCCCCTGCCTTCACTGATATTGGTAGCTTCCAGCAGGCAGAGGCCGGGATATAACAGCATGCTTTCAAAGCTTTGTATGGCCGGTGAAGTGGGCACAAAAGGAATACTCCAATCCGGCTGGAACATCCCGCGCTCCCAGCCTTCACATTTGATCACATGGATGGTTGCATTGATTTGTTGTGAGGCATTAAAGTACAAAGCCAGTTCTCCCAATGTACAGCTATGCCTAACCGGCATAGACCACCTGCCAATAAAAGAAGCATTAGCGGTGTTGAGCATAGGGCCTTCCGCTAAGGACAGGTCTCCGGAAACAGGATTGGGCCTGTCAAGTATAATGAGCGGTTTGTTATTTTTTGCCGCTGTTTCCATCACATAGGTCATCGTCCACAGGTAAGTATAAAAACGGCTGCCGATATCGGGGATGTCAAACAGCAGCAGGTCAATATCAGCAAGGTCTTCACAAGTGGGCGCTAACTTTGAACCATATAAACTAATCATGGGCAAGCCTGTCAATACATCTGTTCCGTCTTTCATTGCCTGACCATCAGCGCCGGTTACATCCAGTCCATGCTCAGGTGAGAACAAGGCAACAATATTAAAACCTGCATCCAGCAATGTCTTGCGGGATGGTTGCAGCGTGTTGGTGCTTGCGGCATGGTTGGTGACAAGGCCAATAGAAGCTGTTTTCCATGCCGGGGCTTGCTGCAGTAAAATATCAATTCCGAACTGAAGCATGACAGTAAATTATAATGAAAAAAGATACAAACGTACCTTGACTGATTTCTTAATTTTAACTTTTGACTTTTTAATTTTGACTTCCGCACCCCCACATAGTCATTATTGTGTTGCTTACAGAAACCTCTACACCGTAGTTCTATTATCCCCCGTTGCTTTAATATTTCAGGAGTGATCGAATAGGGGGCTTCATGTGGTCATTTTATCCTTTATGTCTGCAAACTCATGCCTCCCTTTCAAATACCAGTGCCTCTTTTAGTTGTTCCACTACATTAAAAATAATGGGACACCGCCCGTAATGCATCAATGTGGTAAAAAGGCGGCTTTTAAAATGCGGCAGGTGCATGGCCGGAAATTCCCGACAGCCTTCAAAGCGATGTTCATAGACCGTGCATTTATTGGCAGCCAAAAAATGACAGGGGATAGTATTCAGTAACATCATACCATTACTTCCTTTTTCGAGGTATTGGGCATCGAACGAGGGGCGGTCCTGCTGGAAGTGCGCAGATAAATGATCAGCCTCTGCTTCTGATACATTGATCATCAGGCTTTTACAGCAATTACCACAAATAGTACAATCAATTCTGGCTGTAACGGCCTGGTTCAGTGTCTGTACCAGCGGATCTATCTCCTGGTGCCTCTTTTCCTTTAAAAAAATGGTAAACCGGTCATTTTCTTCCTCTTTTACAGCAGAAAGTGCAGTAATCCGGATAAGGTCGACTTCTAAATATGGTTGAGGGACTAAGATGCTGCAAATATAAGATTTGCGCCTGTGAGCCATCAGTAATTCACAAACAAAACCCTTTTATCCACATTATCAGCCTGTTTGTAGAAAAGAAAAATTGGGTCACGGTGGGAGGTGGTTAGATTTGCGGGATGGCAGAAGTGAAGCAACTGAACGAGTATAATGAAGAATCGATCCGGTCGCTGGACTGGCGGGAGCATATCCGTTTGCGCCCGGGGATGTATATCGGTAAATTAGGCGATGGATCGGCACCGGACGACGGGGTCTATGTCCTGGTTAAAGAAGTAGTGGATAACTGTATCGATGAACATACCATGGGGTACGGGAAACAGGTGGAGATCTCCATTGAAGCGAAAACAGTTACCATCCGCGATTATGGCCGCGGCATTCCGTTGGGTAAAGTGGTGGATGTGGTGAGCAAGATCAATACCGGCGCCAAATACGACAGCAAAGCCTTCCAGAAAAGTGTGGGCCTGAACGGTGTGGGTACCAAGGCGGTGAATGCACTTAGCCAGTACTTTAAAGTGACCGCCTTCCGGGATGGAAAAGAAAAAACCGCCGAATTTGAAAAAGGCATATTGATCAAAGATCATAAAGAGACAAAGACAACAGAGCCGAACGGTACACAGGTGGTATTCATACCCGATGAATCCGTTTTCCGCAACATCCATTTCATATATGAATACCTGGATAACCAGTTGTGGAACTACTGCTACCTGAATGCAGGCTTAGCCATGGTGCTGAATGGCAAGAAATATGTCAGTAAGAATGGACTGCTCGACCTGTTGCAACGAAAGACCAATCCTGATGAACTGCGCTATCCCATCATCCACCTGAAAGGAGAGGATATCGAGATTGCTTTATCGCATAACAATGATTACGGCGAGGATATCTTTTCATTTGTCAATGGCCAGTACACCACCCAGGGTGGTACGCACCAGCAGGCATTCCGGGAAGCCTATGTAAAAGTGATCCGTGATTTTTATAAGAAGGATTACGAAGCTTCAGACATCCGTACCAGTATTGTAGCTGCTATTTCTGTACGGGTACAGGAACCTGTATTTGAAAGCCAGACAAAAACCAAGTTAGGTTCACAGACGGTATATGAGAACGGGCCCAGCATGAAAAACTTTGTGCTGGAATTTTTAGCAAAAGAATTGGATAACTACCTGCATCGCAATCCGGCTATTGCCGACGCCCTGAAAAGAAGAATTGAACAAAGCGAAAGAGAAAGGAAAGAACTGGCGGGCATTAAAAAATTAGCCAATGAACGCGCCAAGAAAGCCAACCTGCACAATAAAAAATTACGCGATTGCCGTGTTCACCTGAATGATGAACCGCCGGCGAAGAACAAGGAAGAGTTTATTGCCCTGCAGAATAATTCCACCATTTTCATTACCGAAGGCGATAGCGCCAGTGGTAGTATCACCAAATCAAGAAGCGTGGATACGCAGGCAGTGTTCAGTTTACGGGGTAAACCGCTGAATGCTTTTGGCCTGACCAAGAAAGTGGTGTACGAAAATGAAGAGTTTAACCTGTTACAGCATGCGCTGAATATTGAAGACGGGCTAGAAGGCCTCCGGTATGGCAACATTGTCATTGCCACCGATGCCGATGTGGACGGGATGCACATCCGCCTGCTGATGATGACTTTCTTCCTGCAATTCTTCCCTGACCTGGTCAAACGGGGGCATGTTTATATTTTGGAAACACCACTGTTCCGTGTGCGCAATAAGCAGGAAACGATTTATTGCTACGACGAAACAGAAAAGCAGGCTGCCATCAAAAAATTAGGCAGTAAGCCAGAGATCACCCGGTTTAAAGGATTGGGCGAAATTTCACCGGAAGAATTTGGTCGTTTTATAGGCCAGGACATGCGGGTACAACCGGTGATACTCGAACAGGGCGACCATATCCAGCAACTGCTTGAATATTATATGGGCAAAAACACCATGGAACGACAGGAATTCATTATCAATAACCTGAAAGTGGAATTAGACCGCGTTGAGGAAACCATTACCCATTCCTAAATCCGACATCATTAAATCCTACATCCTAAATCACAAATCCTACTTCTAACATGATTCATATCGTATTTGAACAATCCAACGTAGCAGCCCTGCAGCAAGCCATAGCATTAGATGAAAGTATAAAAGGGGAGGTCATCGAGATCAAAGATGACTATGCGGCAGGCCCTTTGGCAAATATTTATGAAACAGAAGGATACCAGCAGCGCAGGGATTGGTGGAAAACACTGCTCGAATTTTCTCCTTACACAGATTCCCTGAATATTGTAGACGATAAACTGGCGGTGTACAACCTGCTGAAATTGCTGGACGAACAGCCGGAAGAGGAAGCCTGGATATGGATGGGGCAAAATGCCCATGACGTATGCGGCTATTATTGGCTGATGAGCCAGTTAAAGGATTACCAGGGCAGGATACAGGTATTATACCTAAATAACCTTCCGTTTATTAATGAAAAAGGTAATATTTTTTATCCCGCCCACCTGCATGAGATACAACCGAAAGAATTCCTGAAAGCAAAGCACTTAGCCAGGCCCATTACACTTAGCGAGTTTGAAGTAGACCCGGATGAATGGAAAAAATTATGCCATGAAAATGCCATGGTGCGTTTCTTAGAAGGTGGCAAGAAGATTGTAGGGAAAGAAGTGGAGTTTTATGACAAGGATATTCTTGTCAATCTTACAGGCGTGCAGAAATTGGGTAAACTGCTCTCCAATACATTGAACAAAATGAAAGTGAAAACGGGAGATGTGTTCTTAGTGTGGCGTATCAGGGAACTGGTAGCCGCCGGTAAATTAGAAATGTCGGGCGACTGGAACAAAGGATGGAAAGAAATTGTTGTTAAGTTGCCGGGTACAGGTGATAACCTGGCTGAAGTAGCGGAAACAGCGGTAGCGGAATAATGATATGAAATTTTAAAACTTATTGAGATGATTGAAGTAATTCCAATTAAAAAGGCAGGAGAAGACGAACGCGGATCCACCCATTTTTTTGATACGGACCGAACGGGCGAATTTATTATCGCTTACCGCAAAGCTGGCAGCGCCAGCGGCAGGCATTACCATAAGGGGACGGCTAAAAATAAAAATCCAGAGCAGATCATTATCATGAACGGAGAAGCTACAGTGAACTGGTTTGATGTTCGAAGCGATAAAAAAGGGTCGCAGAAAGTAAAAGCGCCGGTCATGGTAAAGATACAGCCCTGGGCCTGGCATGAAGTGATTGCTGATACGGATATTGTTGTGTTTGAGTTAAACGCTTTGGAAGACGGAAAAGAAGATACGTATAGAATTTAATTAATTGTATGGCGAAAGAAAAGAAAGAGAACAGGGTTTTCGAAAACGAATCGGGGGTACAGGGACAGTATAAGAACTGGTTTCTTGAGTATGCTTCTTATGTGATATTGGAAAGGGCGGTGCCGGCTATTGAAGATGGACTGAAACCGGTACAGCGCCGCATCCTTCATGCCATGAAAGATATGGATGATGGCCGTTTTAATAAAGTGGCGAATATCATCGGGCAGAGTATGCAATACCATCCCCACGGCGATGCCAGTATCGGAGATGCATTGGTGAACCTGGGACAAAAAGATTTATTGGTAGATACACAGGGTAACTGGGGCGACGTAAGAACGGGAGATGAAGCAGCAGCTTCGCGTTATATTGAATCGCGCTTGTCGAAGTTTGCGCTGGAAGTGGCATTCAATGCCAAGACAACGGAATGGCAATTGAGTTACGATGGGAGAAAAAATGAACCTGTTGTATTGCCGATGAAATTCCCCTTATTACTGGCGCAGGGGGCTGACGGTATTGCGGTGGGCTTATCAACCAAAATATTACCGCATAATTTCTGTGAACTGATTGAAGCTGCCATTAAATGCCTGAAAGGAAGAAAGTTTGAACTGTATCCCGATTTTCAGACGGGTGGAATGATCGATGTCGCCAATTACAATGAAGGCAGGCGTGGCGGTAAAGTAAGGGTAAGGGCGCATATAGAAGAATTGGACAAGAAAACATTAGTGATACGTGATGTGCCCTACGGCGTGACCACTTCTCAGCTGATGGAAAGCATTACCAAGGCCAACGACCAGGGCAAAATAAAGATCAAAAAAGTAATAGATGTTACGGCGAAAGATATCGAGATACAGATTGACCTCGCTGCCGGCATCTCTCCTGATATCACCATTGATGCCTTGTATGCTTTTACCGATTGTGAAGTCAGCATCTCTCCCAATGCCTGCGTGATTGTTAACCAGCGTCCGCAGTTCATGACTGTGTATGAGTTGCTAAAGGTGTCTGTAGATAATACAAAAGAGCTGCTGCAGAAAGAACTGGAGATCAAACTTGCGGAACTGGAAGACAAATGGCATTTTACTTCCTTAGAAAAAATATTCTTTGAAGAGAAGATATACAAGGAACTGGAACAGAAACATGAGACATGGGAGAAAGTGATCGAGTCGATCGACAAAGCTTTTACCCCCTTTAAGAAAAAATTAAAACGACCCATTGAACGGGAAGACATCCTGAAACTGACAGAAAAGCCAGTCAGAAGGATCTATCGCTTAGATATCAATGAACTCAATGAACAGATCAAAGCCATTGAGGCAGAGATCAAACAGGTGAAGTTCGACCTGGATAACCTGACCGATTTTGCGGTGGCTTATTTTGAGTCTTTGTTAAAGAAATATGGAAAAGGCCGGGAACGCAAGACTGAGATCAAAGAATTTGATACCATACAGGTAAAACACGTTGCGATTGCCAATACCAAAGTGTACCTCAACAGGGCAGAAGGTTTTATTGGGACAAGCCTGAAGAAGGATGAATTGCTGTGCGACTGTTCTGATTACGACGATATCATCGCATTTACTAAATCCGGTACCATGAAAGTGGTGAAGGTAGCCGACAAGGTATTCATCGGCAAAGACATCATTCATGCCGCAGTATTCCAGAAAAATGATGAGCGCACCACCTACAACATGATCTACTTAGATGGGGCTTCCGGTACCAGCTATGCCAAGCGTTTTAATGTAACAGGTATAACGCGCGACAAAGAATACGACCTAACCAAAGGCTCCGATAAAAGTAAAGTCCATTATTTCACAGCCAACCTTAACGGGGAAGCCGAAGTGGTGAAAATAATACTGAGCCCGAATTGTTCTGCCCGCATCAAGGAATTTGACTTCTATTTTGAAGAATTAGAGATCAAAGGCAGGAGCAGTATGGGCAACCAGGTAACCAAGTACCCCATCAAGACTGTTAAATTCAAAGAAGCAGGCCGCAGTACGATAGCCGGCAGGAAATTATGGTTCGATGATAAATTCGGCCGCCTGAACACCGAAGAAAAAGGCCTGTTCTTAGGCAGTTTTGAGGAGGAGAAACTGCTGGTGTTGTATACAGACGGCAGCTATGAGTTGACCGATACCGAAATGACCCAGCGTTTTGAGCCTGAGAAAGTGACACTGATGGAGAAGTTTGATCCGGAAAAGATCATCACAGCCGTGTACCTCGATAACGAAAAAGCGCAGTTCAATATCAAACGCTTTAAAATAGAGACCACCACGTTGAAAACGCAGTTCCTTTTCATCAAGGAAGGGAAAGGCAATTACTTAGTAACAGCCACTACGGATGAACACCCGATACTGGCAGTACAATCGGGAAAAGGAACCCAGGTCAGGAAAGCCAAATTCAAAGTGGCCAATATGGTGGAAGTGATGGGCTGGAAAGCAGTAGGGGCCAAACTTACCGACTTTAACAAGTCGATCCAGATGGAATGGGAGCACCGCCCGAAAGAGGAGAATGCAGCACCTGAATTGTTTGGGTGACAGGTTACTTTGCCCTGCCCATCAGGGCAGGCGGCCCATAAATGAACAACCATTATTTATGCCAAAAGAATATGCATTCGTAACCCGCTGGCAGATCAGGGCACCATTGCCGGTTGTGTGGGACACTATTCATGACTCAGTGCAATGGCCCTGTTGGTGGAAGGGTGTCTTGGATGTGAAAGAGCTGCACAGCGGAGCAGCAAATGGCATTGGCTCAGTGAGGGAATATACCTGGAAAAGCGTGTTACCATACCGGTTAGTGTTTAATATGAAGCTTACAGCCATGCAACCTTATCAATACCTCAGGGGGGAGGCATTTGGAGAGCTCGAAGGGATGGGGGAATGGTTTTTAAAGGAAAAAGAGGGCATCACTCAAATACAATATAACTGGAATGTCTTTACGAATAAAGCATGGATGAACACACTATCGTTCATCCTGAAACCAGCTTTTGAATACAACCACAATATCGTAATGGCCTGGGGCGCCAAAGGCCTGGCAAAAAAGCTGAACGCAGATCTGATCAGTTATTGATTATGTACTTTCCTCTTTAGACGGATTGTAGCACTTAAAACGGACATTAAACAGGTTATTATTTTGAAAAATCTGTACATACAAATGCAAAATATCAAAGGTTCAGATCATTCAGTATTAAAGTTCTTAACAGAGAGGGGGGGCTCACTCCCGACTTATCTTAGTATCTTCGCAACCAAGTAAAGTCAATAGCTACATGAGTCAGGTACAGGTGGGCACCTATCAAACATTAAAAGTGAACCGTAAAGTAGATTTCGGGTTTTACCTGGATGATGGTGAAGAAGGGATACTGTTACCTAAAAGATTCGCACCAAAAGGATTAAGGATCGGGGATGAACTGCGTGTATTTGTATACCATGATTCGGATAACCGTTTGATCGCCACCACGCAGGAAGCCAAAGGGGCTGTAGGAGAGATTGTAAAATTGAAAGCTGTTGCTGTAACCCGGCAAGGCGCTTTTTTGGATTGGGGGTTGATGAAAGACCTTTTTGTACCGGCATCGAAGCAATTAGGCGGCATGCGCGTAGGTGCAGAATACCTTGTGAAATTGTATCTTGATGAGATGACCGGCAGGGTAGCCGCTACGGAGAAGATCGAATCACTCCTGAGCAATGATCTGCTAACCGTTAAAGAAATGGACCTTGTTGATCTGGTTGTTTACCGCAAATCAGAACTGGGTTATGTGATGATCATCAATAACCTGTACACCGGCATCCTGCATAGCAACGAAGTGTTTAAAGAACTGGAGATCGGCGATAAATACCAGGGATTTATTAAGACCATCCGTCCCGATAACAAAATAGATGTGGTACTTGGCAAGCCGGGCTTTCAGAAAGTGGAAGACGAGGGCGAAAAAATACTCCGCCTTTTACAAGAGAATGATGGTTACCTCCCGTATCATGACAAGTCCGACCCGCAGGAGATCTATGAGTTCTTCGGGATGAGTAAGAAAGCTTTTAAAATGACAACGGGTAACCTTTATAAACAACGTAAAATCGAATTTACTAAAACGGGGATTCGATTACTCGATACCCCCGTTTAGAAACGTACAATTACGCCTGCTTTTGCCGCCAAAGGCATATTATTTGCACACTCCGTCGCAGGCCGATGCCCACCAGCAACCACAACCCATAGCAGAAGCGGTACAGGTGATTCTCTTGCAATTGGTGAGCCAGCAATCATCACAATTAGTCTGCCTTGCCGCCAGGCTACAATCGCAATTGGGTACTGCTGCGGCCTGTGCAATCATGGCTGTTTGATTCTTGCCACCCAATTGCGTGGCTATAGCAACGAATGTGGCAGAATCCTGTTTAAAAACACTCCATGCTTTCGGGTACCACTCACTGTAAAAACCTGCAAATGCTTTTTGCTGCATGGAACTGTCGGGATTGTAAACTGCCGGGGTCAGGTGTGCAGCGATCTGTTGCAGCGCTTCTTTTTGTTCTTTGGTAAGCGACATGGCGAGGGCTTCCTGTATGCGGTCCTGCCAGAGTGCAGCGCGGACATCGGGTGATAGCCCCCTGAAAATTGCTTTCTGATCAGCAATATTCAGGTTCGATAACGCAACGCGGAACCCGGTAATTGGCGCAGCCTTGTTTACAACAGCAGTACTGTCCGATGTGTTGCCGGGTTGTTTTTTTCCTGTGCAGGAAAGCAGGAACAGAATGCCGGCAGTAAACGCCAGTGAAAGGCGCAGGAGCCATGTAAAAGTTTTCATGAGTATTGGTTTTAGGGTTTAGATCTTTATTCAAAGAAGCGATACAAACGCCACACTGATATCAACGACATAGCAGCACTATACTGATCCGATAAATATGCTTTGTATTTCCCGTACTGTAAAAGGTGAATCCTTTGCTGAAGTTTGTGGTAGTGTTCGTTCAGGAGGGGGATTCCTGTCTTTCCAGAACACAAGATAGAAGTTGTATTCCGATAGTGCAAGGGAAAACACTTAAAGAGAGGTTGAAATAGCCTATAAACTAACAATTGTTAGTGATATCTGCTATATTTGCAGCATCAATTTAAAAATATGAGCAACAGAACCGTTTATATTGTCTCCGCTGTGCGTACACCCATTGGAAGTTTTGGCGGAACCCTGAAAGATTTTTCAGCGCCGAAATTGGGTGCTATTGCTATTAAAGCCGCCGTGGAAAGGGCTGGTATCAGGCCGGCAGATGTGGAGGAAGTATTGATGGGATGCGTATTACAGGCCAACGCAGGGCAGGCGCCTGCGCGACAGGCCGCTAAGTTCGCCGGCTTGCCCGATCATGTGGTCTGTACTACGGTAAATAAAGTATGCGCGAGTGGTATGAAAGCTATTGCGCAGGGCGCACAAAGTATCCTGCTGGGCGATGCTGCTATTGTTGTTGCCGGCGGGATGGAGAGCATGAGCAATGTACCCTATTATAATGCCAACACCCGCTGGGGTAATAAGTACGGCGATGTGCATTTGATTGATGGCCTTGCAAAAGACGGTTTAACTGACGTGTATCATCATTACCCGATGGGAAATGCCGCTGAATTGTGTGCAAGGGAATGTAATATCTCCCGGGAGGAGCAGGATGCATTTGCCATTGAAAGTTACAAGCGCAGCCAGGCTGCTACGAATGAAGGTAAATTCAATGCTGAAATAGTACCGGTTGACATACCGCAGCGAAAAGGCGACCCCGTCAGGTTTGCAAAAGACGAAGATGCTTTCAACGTAAAATTTGATAAGATACCCGAACTGAAATCCGCTTTTATCAAAGACGGATCTGTTACTGCAGCCAATGCTTCTACCATGAACGATGGCGCAGCTGCTGTGGTGCTAATGAGCAAAGAAAAAGCAGACGAACTGGGTATCAAACCATTGGCAGTCATACGCAGTTATGCAGATGCCGAACAGGCGCCGGAATGGTTCACGACCACACCTTCAATGGCTGTTCCAAAAGCTGTTACCAAAGCTGGTCTGCAAATGAGTGATATCGATTTTGTTGAACTCAATGAAGCGTTTTCAGTTGTTGGTATTGCCAATATTCAGAAAATGAAACTCGATCCTGCTAAAGTGAATGTACACGGGGGCGCTGTATCATTAGGGCACCCGTTGGGTTGCAGCGGAGCGCGCATTATTGTAACACTCATCAATGTATTAAAACAACACGGCGGAAAAATAGGAGCTGCCGGTATCTGTAATGGCGGCGGTGGCGCCAGTGCAATGGTCATTGAAATACCTTATGCCTGATCAGTATCAGTGGGGTAAACTTGCTCTGATCAGTCCATATACCCATGTTCCTGCAACAGCACTTAGCAACGTTATACTCACTACGGTTGCGCCTGCTCCTATTTGTGCAAACAATGGACCGGGACAGGCACCGGTAAGCGCCCAGCCAAAACCGAATAACAATCCGCCAAAGATTTGCCCCTTGTTGAATTGTTTGGGGTACAGTGTTATTTTTTCTCCATCGATTGTTTTGATGTTGAAACGTTTGATGAGGAAGACCGACAAGGCGCCAACAGCTATTGCAGATCCGATAACACCATACATGTGAAAGCTTTGCAGCCGGAACATTTCCTGTATCCTGAACCACGAAATCACTTCAGACTTGACGAGTAAGATGCCGAAGCCTGTTCCCGTCAGTAAATATTTTAGCTGGTGCCACCAGGGATGCGGCAGTTCATTGCCATTTGGATCAATGGTATCTAAGGAACGTACTTCGAAATCTGTATTGATGTCTATTAGTTGCTGCATTGTTTATAATTGAAGGATGTAAGGAAGGATGAGGTTGGCCATGATAAATCCCCCGATCATGAAACATACGGTTGCCACCAAGGATGGCCATTGCAGGTTACTGAGTCCCATGATGGCATGTCCCGATGTACAGCCCCCGGCATAACGGGTTCCGAAACCAACAAGGAATCCTCCCACCACCATCAACAATAGCCCCCTGAGAGAAAATAGGGTATTCCAGTTAAAAATATCAACCGGCATCATGCCTTGATGATTGGTAACACCATATTGTTGCAGCTCATGTAATAATCTTTCATTTACCTGTACCGGCTCAGGTGAAGCCAGGAAGGCGGCGGCAATATAGCTGCCTGCTAATACACCTGCTACAAGGAAGAGATTCCAGGCTTCTTTTTTCCATTTGTAAGTAAAGAAAGGAATACCGGCAGGCAAACAGGCTGCACAGATATGTCGTAAGGATGATGATACGCCAAAACTTTTATTGCCAAGTAATAACAATACCGGTACCATGAGTCCTATTAACGGACCTGATACATACCAGGGCCAGGGATGGTGTAACATGCAGGAGTGGTTTTATGACTGTAAAAATAACTCATGGAAGATAATGTACACGCCCATGAGCAAGATCAGCCAGCCAAATACTTTTTTCAACTGATCGCCGGGCAGCTTATCATTGAATTGACTGCCGAGGAAAGTGCCCGTGACAGCGATCGCTGTGAACAACAGTAACAGCGGCCAGTGAAACTGGTGATGGAACAGGTCACCCCCGAATCCAAACAGCGAGTTCATGGCTATGATCAGCAGTGATGTGCCGATAGCTTCTTTCATGGAAAGGTAAAAAGAGAACAGCAATACGGGAATGATGATAAAACCGCCGCCTGCACCCAGTAAGCCGGTCAGTATCCCTGTTTCAATTCCCCGTAAGATAGATTTGCCCAGGTAATGATGATTGCCCGATGTTACTGCCGGAACCGTGTTTTCTTTTTTCAGCATGGTCAGGGACGCAATGATCATCACTACCGCAAAGAGTAACATGATAGCTAAGGATTTTGTTACGACATAACCACCAACGTTGAATAAATGATCCGGTATGGCAGGCAGGAGAAATTTCCTGATCAGTAGAACGGTAACAATGGAAGTGAGCCCGAAATAAATGGTTGCGTGAAAATTAATATACCCTTTACGGTAATTGAGATAAGCGCCGGCTAAACTGCTGCAGCCAACAATAAAGAGGGAGTATCCTGTTGCAAGTGATGGTTCTATGTGAAACAGGTAGACTAATACCGGGATAGTTAATATCGAACCTCCGCCACCGATCAGACCAAGCGAAATACCAATGAGTAATGCTGCAATGTATCCGGCAATCTCCATGCTTGTTTTCTTGGCACAAAGATTAAGAATAAAAACCAGTCGCGCCTATTTTTCTATAAACGGCTGATACCTACCCTGTGACGAAGGTATTTGTTGGTGGTAATTTCCTGCAACATGAAATAGGCAAGATCACCCGCTGTGATTTGGCCGTTATTTGGTTCAGGCAGATAATCGGCATTGGTGCTGTATTGACCGGTGATACCCTCATTTAAAATATCGGGAGAACATACAAAGGTCCAGTCGAGCGAAGACTGCTGCAGGTATTGAAATGCCTGCAGGTGTTCGAGGCCTACCAGTTTGAATTGTTTGGGATAATCTGGCGCATGTATTAAGAAATGTCCCTGGTTATCATTCAATACGCCCATACCGCCAAGTGCAACGATCCTTTTCACACCCGCTTTCTCCATTTGGGTAATGATGTTTTTCATGCCGATACTGCGTGTTTTCTCCGAGCCGTCGACGGGGCCGCCTAATACCGAGATGACAGCATCGGCGCCTGTTATGGCATCCAATACTTCCTGTTCATCAAAAATATATCCTTTAATAGTAAGCAAGTGTTTGTCGCGTAATTCTTTGTCAATCAGGCCTTCGATATTTCTGCCAAAAGCCCTTACAAAGTATCCCTTATCCAATGCCTGGTGTACAACATATTTTCCTACCTGGCCACTCGCGCCAAAGACAGTAATGATCATGTCGATTGAATTTACCTGTAATTTACAAAAATAAAAGACAGGATGCTGTAATTATCATTGTGCCTGTTCCGCAATTTCATCAATGGTGATGGCCATGTGACTTTCGTCATAAATGCATTCGCCATCCCTGATGATTAATACCTGCGGTGATTCATGATGCACTTTAAAATCTTCAGCGATCTTGTTGGAAATATCGCGGTGGGAAATCAGGTCGAGAAAATAAAAATCAATGTTTTCTGGTATGGCAGCACGCTCTAAACGGTTTAATACCATGGAACTGGTACCGCAACGCGTACTGTGTTTAAAAATAACCTGGGGTTTATCTGCTGATGCATTTTTAATAAGATCCAATTGTGATGTCGTGGTAAGCGGTATCCAGTTCATATGCACTTGTACAATGTTTGAAAACTACATCCTGAAATAACGTGGGTTGGTAGTTGGGCAGCCCCTGCCACGGGTAGAACTGCAGGAGGACAATACAGCCGCTCCCAATAAAGCGAAAAGAAAGAAAATGGTAATCTTTTTCATACTTGATAGGTTATATAGGATATTTAGCCTTTAATTTGCGGCCGTACAAAGATAAAGATAAGATTTAGGAAATAAATGCTGCCCACAAATCGAATATATGCCTTTAATATATGATGCGTGGGTCTTAAAAACAGGAAAATGAAGGTTCATTTTATTGCAGTGGGCGGTAGTGTGATGCATCAATTGGCTATAGCGCTCAAACGCAAGGGATACGTCGTCACCGGCTCCGATGATGAAATTTTTGAGCCTGCCAGTACAAACCTGGCTGCTGAAGAACTGTTGCCGCAGCAGATAGGCTGGAACCCGCAGCTGATTACCAGCGATTTAGACGCAGTGATATTGGGTATGCATGCCAAAAATGACAACCCTGAATTGATAAAAGCCAAAGAACTGGGACTGAAAATCTATTCTTTCCCGGAATATATGTACCATGAAAGCCGGAATAAAAAAAGGGTAGTGATTGGTGGCAGCCATGGCAAAACCACCACCACCAGCATGGTCATGCATGTGCTGAAAAAACTGCACCGCGACTTCGATTACTTAGTAGGCGCCCGTGTGGAAGGATTTGATCAGTCCGTCAGTATTACCCACGCGCCTGTGATTGTTTGCGAAGGGGATGAATATCCTGCCAGCGCTATTGAAAAAAAACCCAAATTTCATTTCCTGTTTCCGCATGTGGCCATTCTTACGGGTATTGCATGGGATCATATTAATGTGTTTCCGACCTTCGATTTTTACCTGGAACAGTTTGTCATCTTTATCAATAAAATAGAAACAGGCGGCTTACTGATCTATAATGAGTCAGATGCGGTATTGAGGCGGTTGGTAGATGACCACAAACGGAATGATATCCGCTATCAGCCTTATGCAGTGCCCCGGCACAGCATACAAAATGGCCGTACAATGGTAACGGTTGACGGGGTGAGCGGTTTATTGAAAGTATTTGGCAATCATAACCTCATGAACCTGTTTGCGGCTTATTATGCCTGCAGGGAACTGGATGTAACGGCCGCTGATTTCATTGCAGCGATTGCTGATTTTACCGGTGCTGCTAAACGATTGGAATTGCTTGCTTCCAATGAGTCAACGAATGTGTACCGTGATTTTGCCCATGCGCCCAGCAAAGTGAAAGCTACCATTGAGGCCGTTAAGCAACAATACCCGCAACGTGCGCTGGTAGGTGTACTGGAATTGCATACTTACAGCAGCCTGAATGAAAAATTCATGCAGGAATACCGTGGCGCAATGGATAAAGCCGATAAAGCAGTCGTTTTCTATGCCAGGCATGCACTCGAACTTAAACAGATGCCCGACCTGCCTGTTGAAAAAGTAAAAGCGGGTTTTGCGAAAGAAGGGCTGGTGGTATTGAATGATAAAACGGCATTGGACCAATGGCTTCGCCAGCAATCATATATGGAAACTAATCTTGTTTTAATGAGTAGTGGTAATTATGATGGACTGGATATGCTTACATTCGCAAAAGAAATTACTTCCTGAAAAAAACGGATTCATCATCATCCCATAAACTAACCCAACCCGATACAAGCCTGTACTCATGAAACTGCAACTAACCCGACCAATAGCCTTTATCGATCTTGAAACAACCGGTATCAATATCAGCATCGACCGGATTGTAGAACTGGCTATTGTGAAAATCTCTCCCGATGGCACAAGGCAGGTTAAACGTAAACTCATTAACCCACTGATGCCCATCCCTGCCAGCTCCAGTGAGATACACGGCATAACGGATGAAATGGTGAAGGACGCACCTTCTTTCAAACAGGTTGCCAATGAAATAAAACAGTTTATTGAAAATTGTGATCTTGGGGGGTATAACAGCAACCGGTTTGATATTCCCATGCTGATAGAAGAGTTCCTGCGCATCGGAATTGATTTCTCTGTTGATGGAAAAAAATTAGTAGACGTACAGAAAGTATTTCACCTGATGGAACAACGTACATTGAGCGCTGCGTATAAATTCTATTGCCAGAAAACGCTCGATGGCGCGCACAGCGCTGAAATTGACGCAACTGCTACCTGGGAAGTACTGGAAGCACAGGTGGAACGCTATCCGCAGATAGGTAATACGGTTGAAAGTATTGTGAAATTTACAGGAGAAGATGATATTGTTGATTTTGCCCGCCGCTTTGTAAAAGAAAAAGGAGTTGAAATATTCAATTTCGGGAAACATAAAGGCAAACCTGTTGTGCAGGTCTTAAAAGAAGAGCCGCAATATTATGATTGGATGATGAAAGGTGATTTTGCTATGAACACCAAGCAGAAATTAACAGAAATCCTGAACCGCACTTTGTTAAAAAAAGGGTAAGCTTACTGCTTTTCACAGCGTATTTACCGTAAATTTTGCCTGGCCCGCGCCCGGAAACAAATCTGAATTGTACCTTAGCATCCAAATAGCCCCCTTATTTGGAAAAATTAGTTATTATACCAACGTACAATGAGAAGGATAATATTCATTCTATCATAACCGCGGTGTTCTCTCTGAACAAAGGATACCATGTATTGGTGATCGATGATGGATCTCCCGATGGTACGGCCCTGATCGTTAAGCATTTAATGGAGCAATACCCGGGCCAGCTTTTCCTCGAAGAAAGGAGAGGCAAATTAGGACTTGGCACTGCCTATATCCATGGTTTTAAATGGAGCCTTGATCGCGGCTATCAATACATTTTCGAGATGGATGCCGACTTCTCGCACAATCCGGCTGACCTGGAAAGATTATACGAAGCATGTAAATTTGATGGAGCAGATCTTGCTGTTGGCAGCCGCTATGTGCCAGGCGGTAAAACAGAGAATTGGCCGCTGGACAGAAGACTATATTCCAAAGGAGGCGCTTTATATACCCAGCTGATCACCTGGATGCCGGTGAATGATCCGACAGCCGGTTTCGTTTGTTATAAAAACGCAGTACTTGAAACCATCAACCTTGATGAGATCACTTTTGTAGGCTATGCCTTCCAGATAGAAATGAAATTTGCTGCCTGGAAACTTGGCTTTAAGATCAATGAAGTGCCCATTACTTTTGTTGACCGCAAGATCGGTGTTAGTAAAATGAGCAAAGGCATCATTAAGGAAGGCGTGATTGGTGTACTCCGCATACAATGGCACAGTCTGTTCAAAAACTACCGCAAAAGGGTTAAAAACACTTTTAATGAAGTAGATGAACCCATTGCCAGTAAGGCAAGTTAACCCGCGCAGTCGCGGTCGTAATAGCTACGATTTCTTTTTACCTGAATATATTTATTCCCGCTGTCCGAAAACAGGCCTTGAGCTTGTAGCCGGTGGTTGCTTGTTTGTGGTTATTTTTGAAACATGAAAGAGGCGTTGATTAAACTGCATATTTCCGTGCTCCTTGCCGGGTTTACCGGTGTGCTGGGAATGCTGATAGGATTGAATGAGGGGTTGTTAGTCTGGTATCGCATTGTGATCACTGTTGTGACCCTTTTCGCTTTACTGAAATGGAAAGACCGTTTTCACCGGATACCGGCGGCAAGTGTATGGAAACTGTTTGGTATTGGCGCATTGATTGCCCTGCACTGGGTTTGTTTTTATGGCAGCATCAAAGCTGCCAATGTATCTATCGGCCTTGTATGCTTTGCTTCAACCGGTTTGTTTACTGCCCTGCTGGAACCCCTTATGACCACTAAGAAATTCAGCCCGGCTGAAACAGGCCTGGGATTGATCAGCCTGCTGGGGATATGCCTTATTTTTAGTTTCGATGCACGCTACCGCACCGGGATCATCGTTGGTATTGTGTCGGCGATCCTCGCAGCCCTTTTTTCTGTACTCAATAAAAGGAATGTGCAGGTAGCACCGCCGCAAACCATGATGCTCTATGAGCTTAGCGGCGGATTGCTGGTCCTGACATTATTGATGCCCCTTTACCTGCATTATTTCCCGGTGGGCAGTATATGGCCAACATGGAGCGATTGGGGATGGCTGATAATCTTAAGCTGGCTTTGCACCGTATTGGCGATGGACCTGATGCTGCAGGCCCTGCAAAAAGTATCTGCATTTACACAAAACCTAAGTCTCAACCTGGAACCGGTGTATGGTATATTGCTTGCTTTTGCACTGTTCGGAGAAAATAAACACCTGAATGCCAGTTTCTATATCGGGTTTGCATTGATTGCTCTCTCCGTTGTATTGCAGATGTGGCGGATTGCAAGAAGCCGCAAAGCTGCTGCCCTCCCCAAGCCTTACTTCACCTGAAAATCAATCGCTGTATTGCCCCATGCAAGGGATACTTTGCCTGATTTGTGAATAGCATAGGTTAGCTTTTCTGTAGCGGATGCGGTTTTACCCGGTTTTACTTTTACACGCAAGGCATCATCCGCCTCCTTGTAGCTAAAAGCGCCCCACTGTTTCCATGTTTTATTGAAGATGAGTGTCCATTCATCCCCATTATCAATAGTGAAGAAGGCATATTTTCCGGCAGGCAGTGGTTTGCCATCTACCGTTACATCTTTACTCACTTCAAATACAGTGGCTTCATTGGCTCCCGCACGCCATACTTTTCCCTGCATGGGTTCTACATCTTTTCCCATGGTCCGGCCTTTCAGTGAAGGTTGGCTGTAATCAATACTTACCACCGTTCCGTTTGCAAGGGTTTCTGTTGTCTTTGCAGCGGGACTGGGCCTTGGATTCTGAGCGCTTAGTGTGACCGCGCTTAGCAGTAATGTTGCCAAAGTGGTCAACATGAATTGCTTTTTCATAATGGTTGTTTTATCTGTAAGGGAAGTTAGGAAAAGGGATGCGGCAGGTGGGAAGGTTTATGACGAGTGGTAGTATCAGTTTACAACCGCAAAATCCGGCCTTTTTATAAACTGGCTATTGTATTTAAAGCGGAGGTCGGTATTAAACGTAATGTTCCAGGGTGTCATATTACCGGTGGTGCGTGGAAAATAAAAGGCTTTAAGCTCCATGGTGCCAAATACGAGGTTCTCATTACGTGTTCTGACACCGCCACCTATGGCAGTATAAATATCACCCTTGCTGAAATTGATGCCAAGCAGTTTAAGATAGGAGGTGTTTACAAAGGTGAAGGGAGCAAAACTGAAACCGAAAAACTTCCAGGTATTATAAAAGACAGCTTCCCAGTTCAGTGTGGCTCTTATGGATGCTTTGATGTTCTCATTGTTCAATTCAGGAATGCCATAGATGCTGGATAAACGTAAAGGCTCATTCATAACGGTTCTTGCCTGCATGGTAGTGCTCCCGCTTACAAAGTGACGCAACAACCACCTGCTGTTCCGCAGCTTTCTTAGTTTGGTAAAATATTCAATACTGGTCAGAAAACTGATGTCTTCTAAATTACCCTGGTAAAAATAAGTGCCGGCCCGGAGCGTGTAATTGATATAGTTCTTCCTGTCTGAAAAATAATTACGCTGGTAATCAAATCCTACATAGGGCCTTGGTACAGCATTACGATTGATCCATCCTCCTGTTAATGAAAGACTGAAACCGTCAGGAACGTCTTCGTTACGTCCGAAGCCATATAAAAAATTGGTGTGGTAATAATCCTGTTCAAAAATCGTGAACGACCCAAGCACACCGGTGACATCTGAATAATGAACATTATAATTGTTTTTATACAGTTCGGGTATATCGGTGAATTGCTGGTAGATACCCCTTACTGCAATGAACCGTTTTAACCTTGTTCTGAAATTTTCCTGTACCCGTTTGCTCGCGCCAATATTATAGCCTGCCCATCCGTCCAGTATGCGGTACTTGTATTTGAAATCAGACAGGTATAATGAATCCTTTAGATAGCTGTTTTCGGTATAATGCAGTGCTGCTTCAAATCCACCGGTCCAGGTATGATAGGGGCTCACTAAGGGAAGGTCGCCCCGCAGGTATACTGCCCGTTCTTCACGCCGGCCACTGTTAAACGCCGGTGCTTCATTGTGATATCCGGCGGCCAGGTTAATAAAAGTGCCCGCGAAATTTCTTTTTTTATACTCAATGCCAATCCCGAATGCCGGATAGCGTTCCAGGTCGTACAGGTTCTGCACCTGGAACCGGTCACCGGTGCCCAGCACATTATCATCATTCACCTCAAAACTGATGTTCTTGATAGAACCTGCATCCATACTACCCCCGATTGGAAAGACGTCTTTGCATAGTACCAGCACATCGACGGAATCTTTATTGACTGATTCTTTGACCACAATACGGGCATCCTGCAAATAGCTGAGTTCGCGTAAGAACCGTTCATTATCGGCCATCAGGTAGGGATAAAGCGTATCGCCTTTGGAAAAGAAAAGATTATTGAGGATCACTTGTTTGCGGGTACTTGTATGCAACGCGTCGCCAAAATCGTTAAAGAGGTTACGGGTTGTTTTCGCTGTATCATTCACCGATTTATTAAAACCCAGTTTTTTGATTTCAATGTTCCGTATGATCCTGCCTTCGTATTTCCTGAAAACAGAATCGTTTTTGACAGCGCCATTGACAGCTATCACAGGATCGGGGTTATTCACTGAGATGCTCTTGCCCAATTTGCCTAACCATCCTTTTTTACCCGCCAGGAAAAAAGCGGTATCGGGTTTGCCTTCCTGGGCACGGACGGTATTAGTGCAAAGAAAAAGCAACAGGCATACGATACATGTAAAGCGCATATAGATAGACAACTGCTGCATGATTTCCTGCTGATAGATAAATATATTATAAACACGGTCAAGTTAATTCATCAGGACCTAACAAAATACAAAAGCCGTTGCCCGTTATGTTAAAAACTACCACCCGTATGCAGACGAAGGATGGCCCCGGCTGTGGAAAAACGAAGGCATCCGGAACATTTTTGGCACGAGTTTAGATAAAACTACGTTAAACCGGTAAAGATTGATTAACCAAACACATTTACTATGAGACAGTATTTAGCTAAAACGATGAGCTTGTTTACCTGTATGGCCACCTGTGCACTTGCCTCCTTTGCGCAGGACAGTGCGCATCATACGCAGCCTGCAAAACTATTTTCAGGTACACAGGGCTACAGGACATGGTCCATTGGCATACATGGTGGTATACTGGCCCCTGCTTTAGGTATTGGCGGAAGAAACGACTTCTCCAAATGGAAACCCACTTTTGGTTACGGCTTCTACATCAAAAATCAATTGTCACATCATTTTGGGTTGCAGGCAGAATTTTTAAAAGGTATATTGAAAGCTACCAATGAAAAACCAATCGGTAATGGCACACCGCCGCAAAGTCCTTATTCCTCTTTTGAAACAAAACTGAACTGGTCTGCGGCATTAACCGGTGTTGTAACAGTTAGTAACATTAACTGGACGCAGATGAGGACAGTTGTGCAGCCTTATGTAAGCCTGGGAGCCGGATTGGTCGATTATAATCCAACCCTGGTTACGAACAGCGGAACCACCATCAATTATAAACCCAATGGCAGCATTAAGGAATTTTTTATACCAGTGGGACTTGGTTTGAAATTCAATGTTTCGCAAGGCGTTAATCTTGATCTGGGTTATACGATGAATTTTGTTGATGGTGATAACCTGGATGGCTATTACAAATCACCTTATACGGGGGACAAATTTGGTTATGGGCACCTGGGCCTGGAATTTGCCCTCGGAAACAGATCAAAACCACAATTGGCTACGCACAACCCTGCGGCCCAGCTTGCCAATGACCTGAGAGATCAAAATGATGCGTTACGCGCTGTTATAGCTGCCAATGAACAAAAAATGCAGCAGGGGCTTTCACAGATCAATACTTTAAAAGATGAATTAGATAAAATGAAACTGGATTCCGATAAAGACGGTGTGTCTGATTACTTTGACAAATGCCCCGGCACGCCTGCTGGCGTAAAAGTGGATGGAGCAGGTTGCCCGTTGCCAAAGGATACGACTGTGGTAAAAGAGCAGAAATTTTATGTGACAGAAGAAGACAGGCGCATTGTTAATGAAGCCATCAGGAACCTGGAATTTGATTTTGGTAAAGCCACTATACGTACTAAATCTTATGCAACGCTGAACAGGGTGGCAGAGATCCTCGTTAAGAAAGGTTTCAGTCTGAAACTGGCCGGGCATACAGACAATGTCGGATCAGCTGAAGCCAACCTGAAACTGTCGAAAGACAGGGCCGAATCTGTCAAATCATATTTGATATCACAGGGGGCCAATCCTTCACGCATAGAAGCGGTAGGGTACGGTAAAACGCAGCCGATCGCCAGCAATAAAACTGCAGCCGGAAGACAAAAGAACAGGCGGGTAGAGTTCACGCTATATTGATAGAGTCTATATCCTATGACTAAACACAAAGAGGGCCCTGTATATACAGTAAGCCCTCTTTATTATTTAAGCAATTAAAACCCGCTATTTTTTCCCTGCTCTTTTTTTCAGGTCAGCAATAGATAAATTGATCTGCCTGCCTGCCTGTTTACCATGACGGTAAGTGATCAGTTTTAAAGTAGCAGCATCTTTTGGCACCAAAAGAGGAGTGGTGTATTTGGGATAATAATTATCTGGGTTTGATTCGTCGAAAGAATAATAAATATCAAGGTCATCTATTTCTTTGTCCAGGGCGGCTATTAAGTTTCCCTGTGCATCTGTGCTGGCACTGATAATAGGATCGTATATACCCTTTGCATATTTTATGCCTGCCTCATCCATCCGCGGAAAGATGTGCTGCACACGATTGGCAAAATCATTCCAGCTCTTTTTGTCTTTTGGAGACCACAGGGTTTCTGCTATTGCCAACCCCCTTGGCCATGTCATGTATTGCACGGTACGGTAATTGGCGATTTGTTCTGTCCACAGGTTACCCTGGCCGCCTAATATGAATTTGGGATCAACTCCATCGGGTAAGGGATCGAACTGGTAGGTTTTGTTCAGGCGAAGACCCGCATATACAGGCGGTTCTATACTTGGTTCGCCCTGGTAATAATCTAAGTACACGAAATCGGTGGGTGACATCACTACATGATGATTCATTTTGGCTGCGGCTATACCGCCTTTCATACCGCGCCAGCTCATAACAGACGCATCTGGTGCCAGGCCACCCTCTAATATTTCATCCCATCCCATCATTTTCTTCCCTTTGGATTGAATGATCTTTTCCACGCGTTTTACAAAATAACTCTGCACTTCATCCATTGTTTTTAAGCCTTCCTTTTCCATCAGGCCTTTAATGGCATCATTTTTTGCCCATAAATTTTTTGCACATTCATCGCCGCCCATGTGGATGTATTCAAAAGGAAAGAGTTGGGCCACTTCTGTAAACACTTTATCCAGGAATGCATACACTTGTTCATTGGCCGGGCAAAGATTGTTGTCTGCCAGCGCTACTGGACCGCCTCCGCTCCAATCCATGAACCGGTCGCCGGCATTCACATGATAATTGCCGGGCGTACAGCTTAATTCAGGATAGGAAGCGATGGCTGCCATACTGTGCCCGGGTATATCAATCTCCGGTAAAATGGTCACGTACCTGTCTTTGGCATATTGAACCAGTTCCCTGATATCTTCCTGCGTATAAAAGCCGCCGTATATTCTTGGTTCATTGGGGTCAGGCGCGGGTGTGTTGCCCCATCTGCCTTCACGCTTCACTCGCCAGGCGCCGGTTTCTGTCAGCTTGGGCAGGCTCTTGATCTCGATCCGCCAGCCCTGGTCGTCTGTAAGATGCAGGTGCAGCAGGTTGTATTTGTATTTGACCATATCATCAATGAATTGCTTCACTTCCTGTTTGGTAAAGAAGTGTCTGCTAACGTCAAACATTAGTCCCCGCCAGCCGAACCGGGGCTGATCGGTAATGGATACACAGGGGACTGACCATGTAGCATGTTTTATTACAGACCGGCTTTCTATTTCTTTGGGAAATAATTGCAATAGCGTCTGGACAGCATAAAAAAGCCCTGCTGGTTTATTGGCCTTTATGGTGATGTTTTTCGACGTTACAGCAAGTTGGTATCCTTCTGTGCCCAATGCTGCGTTGGGTGTGGCCAGCAGGCTTATATGAATGGCAGCCGCAGGAGCATTTTTTGCAACAGTACAGTTATAGTCTGTAGGAGTGGAGAGTGCGCCGGATAATTGCCGGGCTATTTTCCAGGCTTCGGTATTGCTTCCTGTTACATTGATCAGCGTATTGGGTTTTAAAATAAAGGAGCCGGTTTGTTGGGTCAGGGATGCCGGAAAGGGCACCAGGTTGAGTGCAGGATTGCCTGGTTGGGCATGAACCGCAGTCATGCAGAGTCCCATGCAGACCAGCACAAGTATTTTTTTCATGAGCAAGATTTTTTAAGCAAAAGGTATTGATAAAATGGGAGGCTGACAAAAATGCCCGTTACAATAAATAACGGGCATTGCTGGTATGCTTCATTTTTCGAAAAGAAATACTATTTCTTAGCTGCTTGCTGTACGGACGGATAATGATCAAGGGTTTCAAATACATTTCTCTGGTCTTGTTTCAGCAGGCTGATAAATTTCCTTAATGAGTCGATAAACTGGGCCTTTTCAAACAACCTGTCGTGCGAAAGAATAACAATGGCATTTTGATCGTTGGTATTACCATCATCAAATTTCTGGTTGATCCTTTTGACCATTTCAACAGCACTTTCCTGCGGCGCTTTTATTTTCTTTTGCTGACCCCATTCCAGGTCCCAGCCGATTATTTTATAACCTAAAGAATCCAATCGCTTAATCAATGGGTTGTTGGCTTTTTGTCCCCGGATATTGCCATTGAATGCCCATGTATTATTACCCGGCAAGCGGATGATCTTTACGGGTATCTGCAATTCTTTTTCATTCCTCATGAAATCCTTCAAAGCACTGTCGGGCATGGAATAGAATTTACCGTATTTGTCGTTAAAGCCATGGCTGAAGCTGTGATTGGCTAATAAGAACTGCGGGTAGCCATTGCGGATTGAATCGATCAGTCTTTTTTTCAAAGGCCCAACCTGGTTAAACCCTACTGCAAAGAAAGTGGCTTTCACCCCTGCTTCACGAAAGACGGCTTTACAATTCGTGGTGCCTGGTGGCTGCGGTGAATCGTCCCAGGTAAGGAAAATATACCTTTTGGAACTATCGTATTTAATAGGGCTTCCCGGAACAGGTTTAGCCGCCGCTGTTTTTGTTGAATCGGATGCTGCTTTATTGCCTCCGGGTTTGTTGTTGCAGCTGGCGAGTAACATAATACACAAGCCCAGTTGTGCAAAGATTTTCATGGTTTTCATAACGGTACAGAATGAGTTCAGCGCAAATATATTGTATTTAAACTTTTCAACTATCTGAACCGTTCCGAAATGGTATAACAGACTTTATCATTGATGCGCCTGAAAATGTCGTCATTAATCCTTCGCAGTCTTCTTTGCCGCCTGTTGGCTAATAACCTGCCTTCACTGTCAAAATATTGTGGCTGGGAAAAGAAAGTAAGGATATAATATTTTTTATCAGAGAAGGGGAGCCGCCATAGCAGGGGCTTCATGGAAAGGAAGACCATGTTTCGTTTCTGCTCATCTGCATAATAATCAAGGTTGTTAATCCAGACACAGTGAATGGCTTTCATTTGATTGATGAGCTTCATGATATGCGCGGTATCCAGTTGATACTTGGACAGGGTGTCGCGCAGCCTGGGCTCGTCCATGTCAAATTCGTAAATGTATTTGAGTGTATCAGTAATGATGGTCAGTGAGACATAGCTTAAATCCCTGTCGGTGAATTCAACTGCAAAGGGCCTTTGCTTATAGAGCGCCCGGTAAGATTGTTCGATAGTGTTCAGGGCCTGTTCATTTTCATAGTAATAACCGGCTGTTAATTTTTTCGATGAAGTACAGGAACAAAGGCCTGCAATCGTATAGGTAAACACTAAGCTATATAATATGGCCTTATTGCTTCGCATGAATGGTTCTTTTGGTACAGAGTGTAACGCCAAATATCAATCTTTCTAAAAACGATCTTGTTACCTGTTGCAGGCTGTGCGCGCCATAATCCCAATAAATGATATTGATCATGCCGTTGTTTGCTTCTTCAATGTTTTCCAGTATGATGAAATGGGTGGGAATACCCGGTTTAATGACCCGGTGATCTTTCTGGTACAACGCCATATTATTGACATAAAGCGCTACAATGCCTGTCTGTAATTTTTCTTTAAGGTATGCATAAAGATCATCGGTGCGAATACGTATCAGATCGGACCCCTTTGCCTGTACGCGGTAATTGAAGAGCGACCTGATCATGTGGTTGAATTTTGAATAGTTGGTCGCTGCCCAGAACCGGTTTTCATCACCCATATCAAAATGCCGGTCAAATAAATTGAGGTATCCTTTGAAATGATCGGCTAAGCAAAGGAACCATAGCTGGTCAGCGTGGCGGATATCAAGCTCCCCTTTAAAGTTAAGTCTTCCTGCAGCCTGTTTAATTTCAGGAGAGGGGTTGATCAATACCCTGCCTATTTTAACTTTTCCTTCCAGGTACAGTTTGAGCAAATGCTTTACAAAACCCAGCGGGTCGTTGTGTAATGGAATATAAGTAACGGCTGCATAAGCACAGAAATTAGTGTTATTGCCTTCGTGCAAGCCATCAGGGTTGTATATATTATTTTGTAGATTTTGAAGGAATAAAGCGGGCTTGACATTGGGCCAGTAAGCACTTGGCGGCAGTTCTTTTATTTGCTGGATGAATGCAATGGCCTGTGCCTGTGTAGAGAAAGGTGTTGTATCACGGACTGGGCGCGGATCAGCAGCTAAAGAAGGTATTATTTGAAATGAACAGATGAGTAAAAGAAGAGGGGCAATATGTTTTGGTATCGTCTTCAAACTGTTCTTAGCAAAATATCTCTCACTATAGTACGAAAATAAAGAAATCAGCAACAAAAAAGCCCAACACATAATGATTGGGCTTTCTGTATTATTGATTGTTCGATTTCTGATCGCTGATTTTTTGATGGCTGATTTATTTGCTGCATACCACAAATCCTCCATCATCAAATCAGCCATCAGTCATTAATACCGATAGTGGTCTGCTTTGAACGGTCCGGCTTTTGGAATACCAAGGTAAGCGGCCTGTTCATTGGTCAGTTCATCTAATTGGGCGCCAACTTTGGCAAGGTGTAGGCGAGCCACTTTCTCATCTAAGTGTTTAGGCAGCACATATACCTTGTTCTCATAGTTCTTGTGGTTGTTCCACAGTTCTATTTGTGCAAGGGTCTGGTTAGAGAAAGAATTACTCATTACAAAAGAAGGGTGACCGGTAGCGCAACCTAAGTTAACTAAGCGGCCTTCGGCTAAAACGATCACATCTTTGCCGTCAATGTTGTAAAGATCAACCTGTGGTTTGATGGTGTCTTTGGTGTGACCATAGTTGTTATTCAGCCAGGCGATATCAATTTCAATATCGAAGTGTCCGATGTTACATACGATGGCTTTGTCTTTCATTAAACGGAAATGCTTTTCTGTCAGCAGGTCACGGCAACCTGAAGCAGTAACAATGATATCAGCTTCTTTCACGGCATCAACCATGCGTTTTACTTCAAAGCCATCCATGGCAGCCTGTAAGGCGCAGATAGGATCGATTTCTGTAACGATCACGCGACAGCCGGCGCCACGTAAAGAAAGGGCAGAGCCTTTACCCACGTCGCCATAACCACCTACCACGGCAACCTTGCCAGCCATCATTACATCAGTAGCGCGGCGTATTGCATCAACCAGTGATTCCTGGCAGCCATATTTGTTGTCGAATTTAGATTTGGTAACAGAATCGTTTACGTTGATGGCAGGGATAGGTAAAGTGCCTTTAGCCATACGCTCATATAAACGGTGAACACCTGTAGTGGTTTCTTCACTCAGGCCTTTGATATGCTGCACCAGTTCAGGGTATTTATCGAATACGATATTGGTTAAGTCACCACCATCATCCAGGATCATGTTCAGCGGGCGGTCTGCGCCACCAAAGAACAGGGTTTGTTCAATGCACCAGTCAGCTTCTTCCAGCGTCTGGCCCTTCCATGCAAATACACCAATACCTGCAGCAGCAATAGCGGCAGCGGCCTGGTCCTGCGTTGAGAAGATATTGCAGGAGCTCCATTTCACTTCAGCACCCAGTGCAACCAGTGTTTCAATCAGTACAGCTGTCTGGATGGTCATGTGCAGACAACCGGCAATGCGAGCACCTTTCAATGGCTGCGAAGCACCGTACTCGGCACGTAAGCTCATCAGGCCGGGCATTTCTGCTTCAGCAAGACGGATTTCTTTACGGCCCCAATTGGCCAGGCTGATATCAGCCACTTTGTATTTCAGGCTGAAATCGATAGATGTGGTAAGTGTAGACATAATAGCTGTTTTATAAGCTACAAATGTATAATTTATAGAATAAAATGCCAGTTATCTAATTTTATTCAGGAAAAATAGTATGTTTTTGTATATTGAAAAGAATAAATGCGTAGTTAATCATGGCAAAACAGTCAAAAAAAGAAGATTCCACTGATACCCGTTTTTCGCTGGATGAAAAGGATATGGCCATACTGCGGGTACTCCAGCAAAACGGAAGGGCTACGGTAAAGGAAATTGCCGACCAGGTGCACCTGAGCACGACACCTGTTCATGAGCGGATCAAGCGGATGGAAGAGACCGGCGTGATCAAACAGTATGCTGCGCTGGTGGATCATTCCAAAGTCAGAAAGGGGTTAATGGTGATCTGCTATGTATCACTCAAACAGCATAATAAAAATGCCGGTGCCAGGTTTATCCGCCATATCCAGGAGCTGCAGGAAGTGATCGAATGCTATAACATTTCCGGCGAATTCGATTTCATGCTGAAGGTTGTTACCGAAAGTATGGATGCCTATTATGATTTTCACGTCAATAAACTAAGCCAGTCTGAAAACATCGGCCAGGTGCAGAGCGTGTTTGTAATGGGAGTGATCAAGCAGACACATGTGCTGGTGTATTAGAAGGGGGGATGATCTGTCCGGTATTATAATGGCAGCTGCATGATGTAATCGTTCATAAAATAGCCATTGCCAATGTCAGTATCGGCTTCTTTCAGGATGATGAACCCCTCCTTTTCATAGAATCCCTTTGCATTATTATGGCGGTTTACCTGGAGTAATAATTGTGTGCCGCCATTTGTTTTTGTGTAATGGATCACCTGTTGCAACAAGGCCTTTCCTGCACCTGTTTTTTGTGTGTCCGGTATTACATATAGTTTGTGAAGTTTGAAAACGGCATTTCCTTCGTCCGATACGCCGGCAAATCCATGTGCCTTACCATTCAGCTCTGCCATATAGAATTGGTGACCCTGTTGCATTTGTTCAAGTAGTGTGCCTTCACTGTACATCCATTGCAGCATATAATCTATCTGTTCCTGCGACAGGATGGGGCCATAGGTTGCAGGCCATGTGGCGTGTGCAATATGCCTGATGGCAGGTATATCAGCTGCAGTTGCTTTGCGGATGACCAATTGCATTTCCATGTGTTATTTTTTGGGCGGGAAGAGTTTTTTATTCAGCCAGTGTGCCAGGTAAGCGCTTCCGATGCCTACAGCCGCGCCGGCTATGACATCTGAAGGGTAATGCTGCCCCAGGTACATCCGGGAATAAGCCACACTGGTGCTCCAGGCATATAAAGGTACAGTTACATACCATTTTTTACATTGGATAGATACCGATGCTGCGGTAGAAAAAGCAGTGGATACATGCCCTGACGGGAATGATTTATCCGTTTCCCAGACATCAGGATGGATATCGGGGTAAGTGGCATAAGGCCGCGGCCTGGCTATAACCGTTTTTAGTCCCTGCGTTACAATGGTGGCTGCTACAAGGCTTCCTGCCACCTCGTAAGCTTTCTGCATCAGCTTTTTGTCTTTATTGAAAAGTGAAACGGCTGCCATGCCTAAGGGAACTGCTATTGCAATGGGTTTGGTGGTATTTGAAATGCCCTTCCACAGGTCGCTGGAAGGGTTAGGGGGATTGATATTTCTCAACATATCCACTTCCCATTGTGCCTGGGCAAAACTTTGTACAGTAAAAGAAAAGCACCCTACGATCAGTAAGATGCTCTTATAAAATCCTGCTAAATTCAGTTTCATGGTATAATATTACGTTCAGGTCTTCGTGCTGCAAAAAAATCTTACACCATAGTACGTTAAAGATGCTGTAAACTTTCTTCTATTGTCTTTATCCTTGCAGCGGCATCTGCCTGTTTTTTTCTTTCCAGTTCCACCACTTCGGCTTTTGCATGCTGTACAAAGCGTTCGTTGCTGAGTTTCTTAGTTACGCTTTCCAGGAATTTATGCTGGTAATCCAGGTCCTTCAGCAATTCGGCTTTTAGTGCAGTTGTATCTATCTGCTGTGCCGTTTCAATAAAGAATTTATCTTTCTCCACAGCTACTACGATACTATTGGGCACCGTATCAGTTGTGTATTGTACAGATTCCGCATTCACCTGTTTAGTGAGAATGTTCTCTATTGCCTGGTAGCTTTCCTTATCGCTGGTTTGTATATGCAGCCTGATACTGTCTTTCGGTTTAACCTGGTTTTTATTTCTTGCATCCCGCAATGCTGAGATCACCTGTTTCAATAATTCGCCTTCCTCCAGTATTGTTTTGTCTGCACCCCCTGTTGCCGGGTATTGTTTTACACACAGGTCATCAGGTTTGTCTGACAACTGGTGATAGATCTCCTCTGTGATAAATGGCATGAAAGGATGCAGTAATTGTATCAGGTCTTCAAAATAAGCGATCGTTTTTTTGTAGACAGCGGCTTCTATCGGCTGTTCAAAACCAGGCTTGATCCATTCAAGGTACCAGCTGCAGAAATCATCCCATATCAATGAGTAAATGGTCTTTAAGGCTTCGCTCAAACGGAACTGCACCATAAGGTTGTTTACTTCTGCTTTTACCTGGTTAAGACGATTGTCAAACCAGGTGAGCGCGAAATCGTGGGTTGTGAGGTGTGAAACGTGAGATTCGGATTGTCGCCCTTCCCACATCTTCACCAGCTTCAGTGCATTCCATATTTTATTGTTGAAATTGCGCCCCTGTTCCAATGCCGATTCATCGAACAGGATATCATTACCGGCAGGGGAGGCAATCATAATGCCAAAGCGGACAGCATCGGCGCCATACTGATCAATCAGTGCCAGGAGATCAGGGGAGTTGCCAAGGCTTTTGCTCATTTTTCTTCCCTGTTTATCGCGAACAATGCCTGTGAAATAAACGTCTTTGAACGGTTTCTCGCCCATGTATTCGTACCCGGCCATGATCATGCGAGCCACCCAGAAGAAAATGATCTCTGGTGCAGTCACCAGCGTATTGGTAGGATAATAATATTTCACTTCTGCATTGCCCGGGTCTGATAAGCCTTTGAATACTTCAAAAGGCCATAACCAGCTGGAGAACCAGGTGTCTAAGCAATCATCATCCTGCCGCAATTCCTCTATGGTAAATGCTGACTTTCGACTTTTGAATTGTTCAAGCGCTTCCTCCTTCGTTGCAGCAACCACATAAGTCCCATCCGGTGCATACCAGGCCGGTATCCTGTGCCCCCACCAGAGCTGGCGGCTGATGCACCAGTCCTTGATATGCTCCATCCAGTGGCGGTAGAGGTTTTTGAATTTGGCAGGATGAAAATTGATCTCTTCATTCATTACGGCATCCAATGCAGGCGCAGCAATCGCTTTCATGCTTACCCACCATTGCAGGCTGAGACGTGGTTCTACAACGGCATCAGTTCTTTCACTGAACCCTACCTGGTTGGTGTAGTCTTCGATCTTGACAAGATGACCCGCTGCTTCCAATTCCGGCACGATCTTTTTGCGAACAGCTAACCGGTCCTCACCAATGAACAACTGTGCCGCTTCACTCATGGTGCCATCGTCGTTCATGGTATCAATGATCTCCAGGTTATATTTCTGTCCCAGCTGGTAATCATTCATATCATGTGCAGGTGTTACCTTCAGGGCGCCGGTACCAAAATCCATCGCCACATAATCGTCTGCAATAATGGGAATGCGCCGGTTGATCAGCGGTACCAATGCATATGTGCCATGTAAATGTTTGTACCGTTCATCACCGGGGTTCACACAAATAGCGGTATCGCCCAGAATGGTTTCTGGACGAACAGTGGCAATGGTAATATAAGAACCGGTATTGTCGTCTATTTTGTACCGTAAATGGTAGAGTTTGCTCTGCACTTCTTTATAAATCACTTCCTCATCGCTCAAAGCAGTCTTGGCGCGCACATCCCAATTGATCATGCGTTTACCGCGGTAGATATACCCTTTTTTATGCAGGTCAATGAATACTTTGATCACTGAATCCGAATATTGCGGATCCATGGTGAAAGAAGTGCGGTTCCAATCGAGGCTGCAGCCGATCTTCTTTAATTGCTGGAGAATGATACCGCCATATTTTTCTTTCCACTCCCAGGCATATTGAAGGAATTCATCCCTGCTTAAAGAAGACTTGGTGATGCCCCTTTCCCGCAACATAGCTACTACTTTTGCCTCTGTGGCAATGGAAGCATGGTCGGTTCCGGGTACCCAGCAGGCATTCTTCCCCTGCATACGGGCGCGGCGGACAAGAATATCCTGTATGGTATTATTCAGGCAATGCCCCATGTGCAATACGCCTGTAACATTGGGTGGGGGAATAACAACGGTATAAGGCTCTCTGTCATCTGGTTTGCTACTGAAATAGTCTTTCTTAAGCCAATGTTCATACCATTTGGCCTCTGTTTCTCCAGGGATAAAATTCTTACTTAGCATAAAGGATTGCAAAAGTAAGAAAAAAGGCCACGCTGGTAAGCCTGGCCTTTTCGTGCATGTGTGGGAATGCTGATCAGCGGGATAGTATTTCTATGTTCCACTGCAGGTATAAAACCGGTGTTTCCTGTTCAGTAGCGGTGTTTTCAGCAGATGCAGCATCCGCCACAACAGGTAGTGCCCTGGGCAGGTGTATGGTGCGGCAGCAGGCTGTAGCTGTTTTACAGGCTTCCTTGCCAAGGGTATTCAGGCTCTTTTCGCTGCTGCTCATGCAACCGGCTAATTCGGTCAGCACCATGCATACCAACAAAAACTTTTTCATAGCAGGTTATTTCGTTGTCAAAATTAACAGTTGATGATTATTTTTTATGTTAATCATTGTTAATTATGAGGAACGTTTGTATTATTATAAATGTTACAGGGGGGCTTATTATTCAAATAAGTCTCCTTAATATGCGTTTCATTACATTGATCACAAAAAAAGACCTCCTGCCTGGTTACAGGCCGGTAAGGCGAAGAATCAGTAAGGGGGAAAAACGTTAACCGTTTCTTCCTTTCCACTCAAAGTAGGAGATCAGGATAACCGCAACCACTACCAATACGATAATGGTGGTATTCCGTGCCCCTTCACTGATGTGAAAATGGTGTTTCGTATGTTCCATAGCATTCAGAGGTTTCGTGCGTAGACCAAAACGGTATTTCAGAAGGATATGGAGTGGATACGGATTGGAATATAGGCCGGTCAGGTTGTAATGCCTTATCGAAAAGCATTGCCAGGCTTGAATTGTAAATCTTTGTTGTAAGATATGCTATAATTACCGAATTTACAAACGCGTTTTTGCACATGCAGTTTGCTATTGTTGACATAGAGACCACGGGCGGGTTCCCCCAGCAACACGGTATCACCGAGGTCGCTATTGTATTGCATAATGGTGATGAGATAGAAGGGAAATATGAAACCCTGGTTAATCCCCACCAACCAATCCCGGCTTTTATTGCTAATATGACGGGTATTACGGATGCCATGACCGCCCAGGCCCCCTCTTTTGAAACAGTAGCCCCTCATATTTACAACCTGTTGCGTGACCGTGTTTTTGTGGCGCATAATGTAAATTTTGACTTTTCTTTTGTAAAATATCATTTGCAACAAGCTGGTTTTCAACTGCAAACGCCCAAGTTATGTACGATCCGGTTAAGCCGTAAGGTATTTCCCGGGTTCAGAAAATATGGGCTTGGCCACCTCTGCCGTGAACTGGGTATCTCTATTGAGAACCGCCACCGTGCCGGGGGTGATGCACTGGCAACTTCACAGGTGCTTGACCTTGTTTTGCAGAATAACGGCATGCGCCTGATTAAGGAAATGCTGAAAAAAGAGAACCACTGCCAGTTACTGCCTGCCCATCTTCCCGAAGACCAGGTGCTGGCTTTACCGCAACAGCCCGGTGTTTATTATTTCCATGATGAAAAAGGGAAAGTGATTTATGTAGGGAAAGCCAAGAACCTGAAAAAAAGGGTAGTGAGCCATTTTACGGGTCTTGATACCAGTAAGAAAAGACAGGAATTTTTAAGGATCATTCATTCAGTTACACATACGGTTTGTCCGACCGAATTCATTGCCTCCCTGTTTGAAAGTGTAGAGATCAAACGGCTCTGGCCCATCTATAACAAGAGCCAGAAAAGATTTGAGCAGTTATGGGGTATTTATATGTTTGAGGACAATAAGGGCTACCTGCGGCTGGCTATTGATAGAAAAAGAAAACACCTGGAGCCACTGGCGGCCTTTGGGTTGCTGGTAGATGCGCATCGCATGTTATGGAAACTGATCAAAACATTTGACCTGCATCCGGTGCTTTGTTTCTTAGATAATAATATACCGGATCAACTACCGCCCGTTGCGGCTTACAATAAAGCAGTACAGGAAGCGATCGGCTGGCTCAATGCCCAAAAAGAAACCTTCCTGATCAGGGATAAGGGGAGTTGCATATTGGTCGAAGAAGGCATATTTTATGGGATGGGGGTAGTGTCGGATGATACAGACCTTACCCGCCTGGATACCCTGAAAGCCCAACTGACCCAATATCCCGAAAATGAAGTCATCCGTTCCATGATACGGAATTATGCCGACAAATACCCTGCTAAAGTAGTTCGTATGGCCTGACTTTTTTCTTTCCCATTCTACCCCTACATTCGCAGCCCTGAAAATTTATTTCAAATTCCAATATTGCTATGATAGAATTTGCCCCATTGATTTCGTCTAAGCTCAACCTGAGGATTGTACAGGTTGAAGCTGTGTTAAGTTTGTTTGCAGAAGGTGCTACCATCCCTTTCATTGCGCGTTACCGTAAGGACAAGACAGGGGGATTGGATGAGGTACAGATACAACAGGTACAGGATGAAGCGAAATTCCTGAAAGAATTTACAGAACGCAAAACCTTTATTGAAAAAGCTATTACCGAGCAGGGCAAGATGACGGATGCACTGCAGGATAAGCTCAGTAATGCAGCAACCATTGCAGAACTGGAAGATATTTACCTGCCTTATAAACCCAAGCGTAAAACAAAAGCCCAAACGGCGCGTGAAAATGGACTGGAACCGTTGGCAACCCTGATGCTTGCACAGGAAAGTGCGGATGTGCAGTCAGTGGCTGAAAAATTCATCAGCGAAAAAATAAAAACGATAGAGGAAGCACTGCAGGGTGCACGCGATATCATTGCAGAAACCATCAATGAAGATGCGCAGGTGCGTGCCAGGCTGCGTAAGCTTTTTGAAGATACGGCTGTCATGCAGAGCAAAGTACTTGCGGATAAGGAAACAGAAGGGATGAAGTACAAAGATTATTTTGATTTTTCAGAACCGGTTCATAAAATCCCTTCACACCGCATACTGGCGATCCTGCGGGGCTTTTTGGAAGGGTTCCTCCGTATGTCCATTGCTCCCGTTGAGGAGGACGCAACAGCACTGCTGGAGAAACAGTATGTGAATGGTATGAATTCCTGGAGCGATCATGTGAAGAAAGCCATTAAAGACGCTTATCGCCGTTTGCTGCAACCCAGCCTGGAAAGTGAATTCAGGACGGCGCTCAAACAGAAAGCTGACGAAGAAGCGATCAATGTGTTTGCAGAAAACCTTCGCCAGTTGCTACTGGGCTCACCATTGGGCAGCAAGCGGATATTGGCCATTGATCCCGGTTACCGTACTGGTTGCAAAGTGGTTTGCTTAGATGAAAAAGGCGGGCTGCAAAAAACAGACCTGATCTACGTGCATGAAGCCAACAGGATATATGATAGTGAATACAAGATCAAAGAATTAGTGAAAAAATACCAGATCGAAGCATTTGCTATAGGTGATGGTACCGCGGGCAGGGAAACTGAACAGTTCATTAAAAAACTGGGACTCGGCCTTCCGGTCTTCCTTGTGAATGAAGATGGCGCTTCTGTTTACTCTGCTTCTGAAACAGCGAGGGAAGAGTTTCCCGAAGAAGACGTTACAGTGAGGGGGTCAGTAAGTATTGGCCGGCGGCTGATGGATCCATTGGCAGAGCTGGTAAAAATTGACCCGAAGAGTATTGGTGTTGGTCAATACCAGCATGATGTGAACCAGTTTCGTTTAAAAGAGCGACTGGATCAGACAGTGGTGAGCTGTGTAAACAGTGTTGGGGTGAACCTGAACACAGCCAGCAGGCACTTGTTGAGTTATGTAAGCGGCATCGGTGGCACACTGGCCGATAATATCATAAAGTACAGGAATGAGACCGGCAAATTTTCTGATCGTAACCAGTTGTTGAAAGTGCCGCGCCTTGGAGGAAAAGCATTTGAACAATGTGCGGGCTTTTTACGCATCAGGGAAGGAAACAATCCTTTGGATGCCAGCGCTGTTCACCCGGAAGCATACCCGCTGGTACAACAGATGGCAGCAGACCTTGCTATAGATGTGCAGGCATTGATAGGCAATGAAGCATTGCTGAAACAGGTGGATGCTAAAAAATATGTTTCTGAACAATTCGGGGAGCTTACCATAAAAGATATCCTCAACGAATTAAGGAAACCAGGACTCGATCCCCGCAGTGAATTGGAACAGTTTGAATTTGCGAATATCTACAAGATAGAAGATGTAAGTGTTGGCATGGTGGTTCCCGGCGCTGTTACCAACCTTACACGGTTTGGCGCTTTTATAGATATAGGTGTGAAGCAGGATGGCCTGGTTCATGTCAGCGAAATTGCACATCAATATATATCTGATCCGGGAGAAATATTGAAACTGGGACAGAAAGTACAGGTCAAAGTATTAGAAGTAGATACAGCGCGTAAACGGATCGCATTATCGATCAAACAAACCGAAGAAGCGCCTGCGAGAAATGAGCGACCAAGATTAAAAAATCAGCCTGCAAGAAAGGAAGCTGACCTGAGTGCTTTGAGTGTGAATGATGCATTGAGTTTGTTAAAGAAAAAATTCGGTAAGTAGCCATTACGCCACTCCCTCAATAGAACCGCCACGAGCTCTTAAAATCGCGCTTCAAACGCTGGTTTGTCAGAATTGCTCTTACCATTTCTACCGGCATATTGCTTTCTTTAAGCACCGCGTCGTTGAATTGTTTCAATGACATTTCACCGCCATCCACCAATTCTTTTTTCAATGCATAGAATTGAAAAGCGCCGGTCATATAGGCCAATTGATACAACGGGCCGTACCCGCCTGTAAAGGAGCGCCTTACTTCCCCCTCGGCATTGGCCCTTTCGTGACCAACCCTGCTGACTAAGAAATCGATGCATTGCTGGGGTGTCCAGTTACCCAAATGATAGTTGAGCGAAAAGATGATCCTTGCACAGCGGTGCATACGCCAGAAGAGCATTCCAACGCGGTCCTCAGCTGAGCGCGGAAAGTGTTTATCCCACAAAATAAATTCCCAGTACAGCGCCCATCCTTCCGTCCAGAAAGGTGTGAAGAAACGCCGGTAAGGTTTGTACCGGTTATTCATGAAACCCTGTAAATGGTGGCCGGCAATGAGTTCATGATGTATAGTGGCTCTTGAAAAATGCGGATTGTTACCACGCATACTCATCATCCGCAATGCGGAATCCATGGTGTTGGTAGGGTAGGCAATCTGAAGTACTTCGCCACCCAGGAAAAAAGGGCTTACCATTTGCTGGGCTGGCGACATCATGGTCATGCGCCAGGTTTCTTCTGCTATTGGTGGTATGGTAACCATATCATTCTTTCTGATGAAATCAATTGACTGGTGGTACAAATCCATGATCATCTCCGGCTGCCTTCCTTCGGGTACATAAGTACCCTTCACTTTTTCCAATGCAGCTTTCCAGTTATTCCCAAACCCCATTTCATTGGCTGCTTTCAGCATCTCGGCATCACACCAGGCAAATTCTTTATTGGCAATAGCAACAAGTTCTTCAGGCGTATAAGGGATCATTTCATATTGCAGTTGGCGAATGAGCTCTTCTCTTCCGATAGGGTTGCCTATAATACTACTGCCGTCATCTTTTTGCAATGATGCTTTGTTCCCCTTGTTCAGTAAAAGAATTGCGTAGGCAGCTAATGAACTGTCAAGCGCCTGGCAACGTGCAGGTATCCATTTTGTAAACAGAGGGTCGTAGCCGTTGTAGAAAGTATAGACGCTCTTTAATGCAGCCTGCAGTCCCTCTACACTGGCTTCTGCACGCAATGCAAGTGGCATATCGATCAGCCGTGCTTGTGCCAGTTCTTTGGATAGTGTCTTTAATCGCAGCTGCATGGCGCCCATTTGTTGTGCAATGCTTTCGCTTGGGAGATAAACACCGCGCCGGCGTAATTTTTCCCATTGGTAAATGCTGTCCGCAAAAGAGAGGTACGGGTAAACCTGGTCATATTCTTTTTCTTCCTTATCCAGCAAACGAAGTTCATTGTCCAGCTGGCGTTTAAAAAGAATATAATCCACCTGGCCGCCGGTTTTCATTTTTTCAAAATCCAGCTGCTGTAACTGTTTCAGGTAATCTTTGTTGAAAGATTTGAAACGTTCCCTTCTTTCCGGCGAATTGACGATGGTATAAAAGCGGCTGAGACTGCCTTTGTCCGCATCGTACTGCACCATCAATGGATGTACTTCACTGGTCTGATAATAGATGTCATTGGGTTTGCCTGATTGCGCCATGAGGCAGGTAGTAACAAACGGCAGCAGGAGAAAGCAGGCCACTCTGATCAATGGGTTCATAACAGGTAGGTGTTAGAGCATGAAAATAATAAAAATGAAGGTGACAGGAAGATATGCTTAAAAGTATACATCATCGATCAATAAAATTTCTTTTACATGATTATTGACAAGTGTGATGGCTAATACATCGAACTGAAGATACTTCCATTGAGGATATTGGTATTGGTATGCTTCTGCGGCATTACGGAGGTGCTGCATTTTTTCACGGGAGATACTTTCTTCGGGGGAACCAAATTGCAGGCAGTGACGTGTTTTAACCTCTATAAAGTGGAGGCGGTTATTAAGGCCGGCAATGATATCCACTTCCCAGTGTCTGCAACGCCAGTTTCTTGCAAGGATGGTATAGCCTTTCTGTTGAAGGAAACCGGCGGCTATGTTTTCGCCGAGTTGACCGGTTATTTGATTTTTGTTCATTATAGCTGCTGATTCTTTTAAGTTGGCTTGTTTTATCAGATATTTGCCCTTTGGAATGTTATACGAAAAGGATCAAAGTACCAATGATGCAACAACACGATAAAATTGTCAGGCTGCAAGGTAAAGTTCGGCACTACGCCTGGGGCGGATTCGAATTTATTCCTGCTTTGTTGGGAATAAAAAATGACCAGCACCAGCCGTTTGCCGAATATTGGATGGGGGCACATCCTTCTGCCGCTTCTGAAGTGATGGCAGGGGAAAGACCTGTTTCCCTGTATGAGCTGATCATGACTGATCCGGCCGGTATGCTTTCCGAAAAAGTATACCAACGCTTTGGTGAACTGCCCTACCTGTTTAAAGTGTTGGATGTACACGAAATGTTATCCATACAGGTGCATCCCTCTAAAGCGGAAGCTGAGAAAGGGTTTGATGCGGAAGAGGCAGCGGGTATACCGCTGACTGCACCACACCGTAATTACAAAGACCGCAATCATAAACCGGAAGTGATGGTTTCGTTGAGTGAGTGCTGGTTATTGCATGGATTCAAATCGAAGCAGGCCATCGAAAAAGTGCTGGATGCAGTGCCTGAGTTCAAAATCTTCCAGCCTTTTTTTAAAAGAGAAGGTATTAAAGCGCTGTACCAGTTTGTGATGGAAATGGGGCAGCAGGAAGTCAATTCCATTTTAATCCCATTGGTAAGAAGAGCGCTGCGCCGTAAGCAGGATGGGGAACTGGATAGAAACCAGCCCGATTGGTGGGTGGCTAAATTATATGCAGATAAAACAGAGACAGGCGATATTGACAGGGGTGTATTCTCCATTTATTTCTTCAATATTGTATCAGTGAAGCCGGGTGAAGCAGTATTCCAGGCAGCAGGCATACCACATGCTTACTTAGAGGGGCAGAATATTGAATTGATGGCCAATAGTGATAATGTATTACGGGGAGGCCTTACGTCCAAACATATTGATGTGCAAGAATTAATGAAACACACCCTGTTTGAGGAAGTGGTACCTGTTGTCATGACCGGGCACCAGGTGCTGACGGGTGAAACAGTGTACCCCTGCCTGGTACCCGATTTTGGTATCAGCAGGATTGAATTGTCTGCTACGGTATCGTATACCAACCAGGCTTCGTCAGTAGAGATCATGCTGGTAACAGAAGGAGGGGCGGTGATCAACAACAGCCTGGTATTGAAAAGAGGTGAGGCAGTAGCCCTTCTGCCAGGTGCAGCATACACTATTCATGCGTCTGGTTATTGTACACTCTTCAAGGCTTTTGTTCCGGGCGTATAATATCTTTGGTATTTTACACTTATTTTTGTCATGAAATTTGCATTACAATGAAAGTCAATAAACCACTGGTTATTTCACTTATACTGACTGTTTTACTCAGTGCTTTATACCGCATCATGCCTAACAGACCTTATGGATTTGCACCGCAGATTGCTATTGCTATATTCAGCGGGGCACTGTTCGTGAAAGATAAAAAGTGGGCTTTCATTATGCCTTTATTATCCATGTTCCTGTCAGACCTGCTGTATGAAGTTTTATATCGCAACGGCTTGTCCGAGATACAAGGCTTCTACACCGGTCAGTGGGTAAATTACCTGTTGTTTACCGGCATGACTGTATTTGGTTTCATGATCAGAGCAAACAATAAAGCAGCCGGTACATTAGTTGCTGCTTTGGCTGCTCCTACTGCTTATTTCCTGCTTTCAAATTTTATGGTTTGGCTGGGCGGTGGCGGACTGTTGCGCCCTAAGACTTTTGCAGGATTATTGTTGTCCTATACAGATGGATTGCCTTTTTATAAGAACAGTGTAATTGCCACGCTTCTGTTTTCTGCCATCCTGTTCGGCTGCTATTACTTAGTAAAAAATAAAACTGCAAAACAGCAGATAGCATAAATATCTTTGATTGATAAATAAGAAAGCCCCTTAATGAGGGGCTTTCTTATTTATCGGTAACTTAGCAGCTATGTACAGTAATGCCAAATACCTGCTTGCCTTCTGCTGTTTCCTATATAGCCTGGCTGCAGTTGCACAACAAAAAACTTATTGCAATCCTGTGAACGTCGATTACGGCTACACGCCTATTCCCGATTTCTCCACATGGGGGCGACACCGGGCAACAGCAGATCCGGTGATTGTTAATTATAAAGGCGACTATTATTTATTCAGTACCAACCAATGGGGCTACTGGTGGAGCAACGATATGAACCAATGGCATTTTGTTTCAAAAAAATTCCTCCGGCCCTGGAATGCAGGGTATGATGAGCTATGTGCGCCTGCAGTAGGCATCGTAGGTGATACGATGATTGTGTTTGGGTCTACTTATACAAAGAACTTTTCCATATGGATGAGCACCAACCCCAAAGCCAATGAATGGAAGCCATTGGTCGATTCTTTTGCAATAGGCGGATGGGATCCTGCTTTCTTTACTGATGACGATGGCAGGTTGTATATGTACAATGGAAGCAGCAACCGTTATCCTTTGTATGGCATAGAACTGAACAGGAAGACATTTCAACCGATCGGAACAAGAAAAGAAATGTATTTCCTGGAAGACTGGCGCTATGGATGGCAACGTTTTGGTGAATACATGGATAATACTTTTCTGGATCCATTTATTGAAGGCGCCTGGATGACCAAACACAAAGGCCAGTATTATTTGCAATACGGTGCACCAGGCACCGAATTCAGCGGTTATGCCGACGGGGTGGTCGTTGGTAAAGAGCCATTGGGAGGCTTTACACCACAATCAGACCCGCTAAGCCTCAAAGCAGGCGGCTTTGCCAGGGGAGCAGGTCATGGAAGCACTTTCACTGATCATTGGAAAAATTACTGGCATGTATCAACCACTGTCATTGCTGTAAAAAATAATTTCGAAAGGCGCATCGGTATCTGGCCTGCAGGTTTTGACAAAGACGGAGTGATGTATTGTAATACGGCTTTTGGAGATTACCCCCATTACCTGCCAAATGGAGAAACAGATCATTTGCAAAGCCGTTTCAGCGGCTGGATGTTGCTGAACTATAAAAAACCGGTCATGGTTTCTTCCACGCTCGGTAGTAATTACGCCAATAACGCGGTGGATGAAAGTATCAAGACCTATTGGAGCGCGGCTACGGGTGACAAAGGGGAGTGGCTGCAATCAGACCTTGGCGAAGTATCTACAGTACATGCCATTCAGATCAACTATGCCGACCAGGATGCTGCATTTTTGGGTAAATCATTGAATGTTTTTCATCAATATGTTATCTATGAATCGAAGGACGGGGAAAAATGGAATGTGCTTGTGGACAAACACAATAATACAACAGACGTGCCGCATGACTATATTGAATTGGCAAAACCTGTGCAGACGAGGTATATCAAGCTGGAAAATATCCATATGCCTACAGGCAAATTTGCCATCAGCGGACTGCGCGTGTTTGGCAAAGGGAATGGGGAGAAGCCGGAATCAGTCAAAAATTTTTATGTGCTGAGAACCGAAAAAGATAAACGCAGTGCCTGGTTAAAATGGAACCCGGCAAGTAATGCGTATGCTTATAATATTTATTTTGGCACAGCACCGGATAAACTTTACAATTGCATCATGGTATATGACACCAATGAATATTATTATAAAGGGATGGACAAGCTGAAAACCTATTATTACAGCATAGAGGCGGTCAACGAAAATGGGGTGTCTGAAAGAACTGCAGTTACTAAAGTTGAATAGGGGACAGCAATCACTTTACTAAGCTCCATGAACTTCCTGCTCATAAACCTTATCAGTCAGTAAATGTTTGCCATCAGCAGCGCTGGTAGCTAATTCATCACAACGATTATTTAAAGGATTATCAGCGTGACCTTTTACCCAGACGAAGCGGATGTTAAAGTCGCGGGAAAGCTGGTAGTAGCGTGTCCAGAGATCTTTATTTTTTTTGCCACCTTTAAAATCGGTGCGGATCCAATTGTCGAGCCATTTTTTTTCGACGGAATTGACAATGTACTGGCTGTCGGTATAGATAGTAAGGGAAATATGTTTCTTTTTGAGAGATTCCAGCGCTGCAATCACAGCCAGCAGTTCCATACGGTTGTTGGTAGTGAGGCGATAGCCGGCAGACAATTCCTTTCTTTTATTACCCCATAGCAATACCGCCCCGTAACCACCTGGCCCCGGATTTCCGCGGGCAGCTCCATCTGTGTAAATCATTAACTGGTGACCTTGCTGTTCACTCATGGCAGGTAATATTCTCCTTTCATATACAATACGGCACCTCCTGCAATAGTAACCCTGTCGCCAAGAAAGCCGCACCAGAGATGTCCCCGTCTTTTTGAAAGTTGTATTGCTTTCATGGTTGTTTGCTGTAATTCACCAGCCCAGTAAGGAATGAGTGTGGCGTGTGCAGAACCGGTAACCGGGTCTTCGCCAATAACGGAATTGGGTACGAAGAAGCGTGAAACAAAATCTGCTTCATTACCCCTTGCGGTCACAATAATGCCGGTGGTCTCTACCTGGTTCAGGTGATTGTAATCAGCTACTACCTGCTCTACCTCTTCCTGGGTATTGTACACCAGGAAATAATCTCTTGAACGCAATACTTTGGCGGGAGGAATACTGAAGCCCTTGAGTAATTCGTTAGGAGCGGGACTGTCTACCGGCATACGGGCAGGAAAATTCATTTCCAGCAGATTGTCTTTCTTAGTAACAGCGAGCTCGCCACTTTTGCAATGAAAAACAATTTTATCTGATGAATGTCCCAGTTCATTAAAGATGACAAATGCCGTTGCCAAAGTAGGGTGACCGGCAAGGTCTATTTCAAACTCCGGTGTAAACCACCTGATATCGTAACTGCCGTCTGGTCTTTCTACAAAGAAAGCGGTTTCGGAAAGGTTGTTCTCATTGGCCAGCTTTTGCATGGTAGGTGCAGGCAGCCACGTTGTTAGCGGGCATACGGCAGCAGGATTGCCGCCAAAGAGCCTATCGGTAAAAGCATCAACGGTATAAATAGGAAATTTCATTGCAGGGTAGAGCGTTTATTGTTTTTGTAGCGAGTAAAGTATCGCCGTAAAATTAATAGAATTTTAGTCAACAGGATTTCCTGTAATGATGCACCCTCATTACACCTGGAATACACCTGTTTTCAATGCCTCCAGGTCAGGGTTATGATTGGCTGCAGCAATGCCTTCTGAAATCACCTGCCTTGTCTGGATAGGATCTATGATATCATCTACCCAAAGCCTGGCAGCTGCATAGAAAGGGGTGGTTTGTTTTTCGTAACGGTTCTTGATGGTATCAAGTAATGTTTTCTCCTGTTCCGGTGTTACTTCTTTGCCGTGCGATTTCATGCCTGCCACCTGTATCTGTAACAATGTTTTTGCAGCTTGTTCACCCCCCATAACGGCAATCTTTGCTGAAGGCCAGGCATAAATAAACCGCGGGTCATAAGCTTTACCACACATGGCGTAATTGCCTGCTCCGTAACTGTTGCCGGTGATGATGGTTATTTTAGGCACCACTGAATTGGCTACAGCATTCACTAACTTGGCGCCGTCTTTGATAATGCCATTGTGCTCACTGCGGCTGCCAACCATAAAGCCAGTGACATCCTGCAGAAAAACCAGCGGTATTTTTTTCTGGTTACAGTTTAAAATAAAACGGGCTGCTTTGTCAGCACTGTCGTTATAGATCACGCCACCAATCTGCATTTCACCTTTTTTGTTTTTGCTGATGAGCCGTTGGTTGGCTACAATGCCAACAGCCCATCCATCGATCCTTGCATAACCGCATAAGATCGTTTTGCCATATTCCTGTTTGAACTGGTCAAATTCACTATTGTCTACGATGCGCTCAATAATATCCAATGTGTCATAAGGTTTCAGGTTGCCTTCGGGAATGATGCCGTATAATTCTGCCGGATCTTTTTTGGGCAAATGAGATTGTATCCTGTCAAATCCGGCTTTCGGCTGATCGCCCATTTTGCCTACGATCTTTTTGATATGGTCAAGGCAGGCTTCTTCGGTTTCAAACTTATAATCGGCAATCCCGCTGATGGCTGTATGCGTTTCGGCACCGCCCAGGGTTTCATTGTCAATCGTTTCGCCAATAGCCGCTTTTACAAGGTAGGAGCCTGCCAGGAATATGCTGCCGTTGCCTTCCACCATCAGCGTCTCATCACTCATAATGGGCAAATAAGCACCGCCGGCAACACAGGCGCCCATAACGGCGGCTATCTGGGTGATGCCCATGGCACTCATGTGTGCATTGTTGCGGAAAATGCGGCCGAAATGCTCTTTATCGGGAAATATTTCATCCTGCATAGGCAGGAATACACCGGCACTATCCACTAAGTAGATAATGGGTAATTTGTTTTCCATGGCAATCTCCTGCATGCGGAGGTTTTTTTTACCTGTGATGGGAAACCAGGCGCCTGCTTTCACCGTTTGATCGTTGGCAACGATGATACACTGGCGTCCGCTGATATAGCCTATGCCGGCTACTGTTCCACCGGCAGGGCATCCGCCTTCTGCAGTATACATGTCAAAACCGGCAAAAATGCCTATTTCAGTAAAGGGGCTGTCTTTGTCGCATAAATAAGCGATGCGTTGCCGCGCGGTGAGCTTGTTACGCTCCTTTTGCTTGTCAATCGCTTTTTTACCTCCGCCCAGTTCAATTTTTTCTGTATATCGCTTAACCTGGCTTACTGCCAGCTTCATCCAATCTTCATTACGGTTAAAATCCTGATTCATGCACGAACAATTGTTAGTTTGTCAAAGGTAAGGGAGACTGAATATAATTTATTTGTTGATGGAATAAGAATGTTGATGGAATAAGAATAATGTGTACGTGTAATCACGCTCAGTTCTTGTTGTTGTGATGCAGTGTTTTAGTGTTTTTTCCGGTGGTATTAAAAAATCTCCTTATTTCGCACACTTAAGCATAAATTGCATACTTAAAATAGCATTGTGTTACATTTACACATTAATGTATTATTTTAGCAATTGCTAACCTGCATTTCGTCACCATAAGAAACCTGATCGCTTGTCAACTGCCAAACAAAATAACCAGACCATAACTGCTGCTCCCAAAAGAACTGTTGTGAAGAAGGCAGCTAAAAAGCCGGATTCGCCTGCAACAAAAGCCGCTACCAAGAAAAAGCCTGCTAAGGGTGCTAAAAAGTTAATCTTTCAATTAAGGTTTCATACTTTGTTTGGCCAGGAGCTTTTTATTACCGGCAACCATGCATTATTAGGCAATAATGACATTGAAAAGGCTTTGCCATTACAATACTTTACCAATGAATATTGGCAGGTTGCCATTGAATTGGACGAAATACAATGTGTTGACGCACCCGTCATCTATAATTACATACTTAAAAACGCGGATGGCATCATCAGCTTTGATTGGGGAAATGATAAAGTATTTAACCCCGCCAGGCTTAAAACGGAAGAAACGCTTTTTTCGGACGCCTGGAACCATGCCGGTTATTTTGAAAACGCATTTTATACCGAGCCCTTTAAACAGGTGTTGTTAAAAAATAATCATACCCCGGTTAAAACAGCCACTGTAAAAACGGTTACACATACATTGAAAGTGAAAAGCCCGCTGCTTCAGCAAGGGCAAACGATTTGTGTATTAGGTAATGTGGGTGAACTTGGCAACTGGAATACAGGAACCCCGGTTGCCATGACCAGGCCTGCTGAAGAAGATTGCTTTACCATTCAGTTAAACCTTAGTAAGGCTTCTTTTCCCATTGCATACAAGTATGGTATATATGACACGGCAGCCAAACAGTTCGTAAATTTTGAAGCTGGCGATAACCGTGTGCTGCATGATGTGGCCGGTAAACAAAAACAGGTGATTATCAATGATGGCTTTACAGTATTACCTGATAACACCTGGAAAGGCGCAGGTGTTGCTATTCCGGTGTTCAGCCTGCGTAGTGAACAAAGTCTTGGAGTAGGCGAGTTTACAGACTTGAAGTTACTGGTTGACTGGGCCAGGCGCACCGGACTCAAAATGATACAGTTGCTGCCGGTAAATGATACAACAGCTACACATAGCTGGACGGATTCTTACCCTTATGCAGCCATTTCTGCTTTTGCCCTGCATCCTTTGTACCTTAATATAGAAAAGATCGGCAGTAAGAATAAAAAACTGCTTAAACAAGTAAAGGAGGAAAGGATAAAACTGAATGCGTTGACGGTGGTGGATTATGAAGCTGTGATCAAAACAAAACTTGCTTTTATTGCGGAGATCTATCAGGAAGTGCAGGGTCGTTTTTTTGAAAACAAGGATTACCAGGAATATTTTGAACAGAATAAACACTGGCTCATGCCTTATGCTGCTTTCTGTTACCTGCGTGATTTGTATGGTAGTGTTGATTTTAACCAGTGGCCTGCTTATAATAAATTTGATGCAGGAGCTATTGATCAACTTGTTGCCAAACATACAACCGATATCGGACTGCAATATTTTATCCAGTACCAGTTGCACCTGCAATTAAAAGAAGCAACTGCTTATGCGCATGCGAATGGCATTATTGTAAAGGGCGATATTGCAATTGGTGTTTACCGCCATGGTGCCGATGCGTGGCAGTATCCTGAACTGTATCACATGGAGGCACAAGCGGGCGCCCCGCCCGATGATTTTGCAGTGAAAGGACAGAACTGGAGCTTCCCTACTTACAACTGGGAACGTATGCGCGAAGACGGGTATGCATGGTGGAAACAAAGGTTTGAGCAGATGAGTTATTATTTTGATGCGTTCCGAATTGATCATATTTTAGGGTTCTTTCGCATACTCAGTATACCTATGCATGCTGTGGAAGGGATTATGGGCCATTTTGTTCCTGCTATTCCGGTTCATATCAATGAATTCAACAGCAAAAACATTGGCTTTAATCAGCAGCGGTACCTGAAACCATTCATTACTGAACATGTTTTGTGGGAATTGTTTGGTTATGATAATGACCTGGTAAAAAAAGAATTCCTGCAGCATGAAGGCGATGGCCACTACAGCTTAAAACCCGCATTTACCACACAACGCCAGGTAGAAGCGTATTTCAATACATTGGAAGCAGATGAACATCATGCAAAAGTAAAAGAAGGATTGTTTAACCTGATCAGCAATGTGATTTTGTTTGACGCCGAACCGGCAGATGGTATACATTTCCATTTCCGTTTTGGGATGGAAGGCACTTCTTCTTTCCGCAACCTCGATGCCCATGCCCAATCAGTGCTTAGAGAGCTGTATGTTGATTATTTTTTCCGCCGGCAAGACGATTTCTGGAAGCGCCAGGCTTTGCTGAAGTTACCCGCTTTAAAACGTGTCACCAATATGCTGGTATGCGGTGAAGACCTTGGCATGGTTCCGGCATGTGTGCCCGATGTGATGAAACAATTAGGATTACTGAGCCTTGAGATACAAAGAATGCCCAAAGACCCGCATAAAAAATTCTTTCATCCCAATGATGCGCCTTACCTCAGCGTAGTAACGCCTTCCACGCATGATATGAGTACTATACGTGGCTGGTGGGAGGAAGACAGGGCGGGCATACAGCAATTCTATAATCATGAACTGGGGCAGATGGGAGAAGCGCCTTACTATTGCGAAGCGTGGGTCAATAAGGCGATTGTCCTGCAACACCTGTATTCCCCTGCTATGTGGAGCATCTTTCAGTTGCAGGATCTGCTCGGAATGGATGAAACCCTCCGGCGTGAAGATCCTTATGCTGAACGTATCAATGTACCCGCCAATGCCAAACATTATTGGCAGTACCGCATGCACCTTGGTTTGGAATTCTTGCTGGAAGCCGATGCTTATAATAAAGAACTGAAAAATTACGTAATGTCCAGCGGCCGGTGAGAACTTTTGGAAAGTTCCCAAACTTTCCAAAAGTTTGCATTAAAACAAGTCTTTGAAACTCAGATACTGGCAACAGCTTTTACCTTTTGAATACCCGTTCACCATTTCCAATGGCCGTACCAAAACCCACCAGCCTTCTTTAGTGGTGACACTTGAATTGGGGCCATTTGTTGGTATTGGCGAAGCTCCTGCTATTGCTTATTATGATATTACAGTAGAGCAAATGATCGCCGACCTGGAAAGCAAACGCAGACTGGTAGAACAGTTTGCACTTACGGAGCCGGAACGTTACTGGCATTACCTGCATCATCTCTTTTCTCGTAACCCTTTCCTTGTCTGTGCATTGGATATGGCATGCTGGGATCTTTTTGGCAAGATGAAAGGCAAGCCACTGTATGAATTGTGGCATACAACATGGGAGGGCGTACCAGTTACTGATTATACCATTGGCATCGATACTATTGATAAAATGGTTGCCAAGATGAAAGCCAGGCCTTGGCCGGTGTACAAAATTAAACTGGGCACAAACGAAGATGTGGCTATTGTAACAGCATTGCGTAAAAACACAGCTGCTGTTTTTCGTGTTGATGCCAACGCTGGCTGGACAACAGGCGAAGCACTGGAAAAAATACCGCAACTGGCTGCATTGGGTGTTGAATTCATTGAACAGCCATTGGAAAAAGATAATTGGGAGGGGATGAAACGCTTGTTTGACCAATCAGCATTGCCCCTGCTGGCAGACGAAAGCTGTGTGTTTGAGCAGGATGTGGAAAAATGCCACGGCTATTTTCATGGCATTAATATTAAACTCACGAAATGCAGTGGTATTACACCTGCTAAAAGAATGATCGAAAAAGCAAGGTCACTGGGCATGCGTGTGATGATGGGAAGTATGAATGAATGCTCTGTCGGCTCGGCTGCTATTGCCAATTTCTTGCCGCAGTTAGATTATGCCGACTTAGACGGGCCTTTATTATTGACACGGGACGTAGCAAAAGGGCTTCATTATGATTTTGGGAAGGTTACACTCTCCGGGAAGCCCGGTTTGGGTGTTGTTCCAGCCTGATATTTGTATATTCACTTTTCTATAACATTTCTTGGCATTTGTGGCATTTGGTTTGGCTTATATACTGTATAAAATGATGAACCATGAAAAAGTTAATTCTACCCGCAGTATTATTCGCAGTTGTTCTTTTCAGTAACAATGCAGGCGCACAGGTGAGATTTAATGTGAACGTTAATTTGGGAAGACCTGCCTGGGGGTTGCCGGGCGATTATGATGGCGACTATTATTATCTTCCCGAAATTGACAGTTATTATGATATTCCGCACCGCCAGTTTATTTACCTGAGCGGGGGACGATGGATGATCGGTGCCGAGTTGCCCGTTGTTTACCGCGATTATGACCTGTACAGGGGATATAAAGTGGCTATCAATGAGCCAAGACCCTGGTACCGTGGCGATTATTACCGCTCACGTTATAACAATTATTACATGGCTTACAGCAGAAGGCCTGTAGTAATTGATAACCGGTACCGTCGCTATGGCCGTTATGAGGATGATGACGATGATCATCGCTGGAGAGGAGAAGAGCATGGAAACAACGGATGGAAGGGACATGGAAGGTGGCGTGAGAACGAAGACCATGATAATGACCGTGGAAGAGGCAGATGGAGAGAACATGATGATGACTAACCAGCAATAAAATACCGGGCTTCAATAAAAAAGCGTAATATTCAGAAGCGTGGCAGGAATGAATCCCGTCACGCTTTTTATTTGTTTTGTTCTCTGTACTTATCGAATTTCGAGCCTTATAAGAGACCTCTCATGACCCCGGAAAGAAGGAATAAGTTAGTACAGGTATTGCACCAGCGCCAGCCCAATTTAACCGTGGTGATGGAGAATGTACAGGATCCGCACAACATTTCAGCCGTTATGCGTACCTGCGACGCGGTAGGGATACAGGATATTTATATTCTGAACACGAAGATCCCCCGGCATGCAAAATTCGGGCCTAAAAGCAGCAGCAGTGCAGCCAAATGGCTCACCGTACATCAATATGATAATGCTGCGGATTGTATTGCAACCTTACGTCAGCAATACCATCGTATCTTAACAACCCATTTGGCAACAGATGCCGTAAATGTGTATGATATTGATTTTACCGGTAGTGTGGCGCTTGTATTCGGTAATGAACACGAAGGCGTAAGTGAAGAGATCAGGGCAATGGCGGATGGCAATTTTATCGTTCCGCAAATGGGTATTATCCAGAGTCTGAACATTTCTGTTGCCTGTGCAGTAAGTATTTATGAAGCCATGCGTCAGAAGATACAGGCGGGCCATTATGCGCAACCGGCCCTGTCAAAAGAAAGAACAGCCCTGTTACTGGCGGAATGGGGTATTAAAGAACATGAATGATAAAGGAAGGAATATGAAAAAATTACTGTTGGGTGTATCGATTTGTTTGGTATGGGGTTTTACTGCTGCACAGCAGATACCAAAGATGAAAATAAAAGAGCTGGCAAAAATGATCGATACCAGCAGTTCCCCGCTGGTTGTTAATTTCTGGGCTTCATGGTGCGGGCCCTGCGTTCACGAGATACCCTGGTTTGAGAAACATGTAGCAGCATTCAAAGAGAAAGGTGTGAAAATGATACTGGTAAGCCTCGATTTTGCCGATGATTACCCAAAAGGCATTGCAGATTTCGCAAAGAAAAAGGGTTACAGTTCCAGGATCATATGGCTCAATGAAACCGATGCAGCTGTATTCTGCCCGGTTATTGATAGATCCTGGGACGGTACTATCCCGGTCACCCTTATGGTAAACAATAAAAAGAAGTACCGGCAGTTTTTTAACCACCAATTGCCTGCAGAAAGATTAGAACTGGAATTGAAAAAGCTGACAGAATAACGCTATTCTTCCTCGCTGTTCAATTTCGCCAGTTTACGGGAAAGATGAATAACTACACCGAGTGCAGCCATACTGCATAATGCCAGTAGAGAGCCTAACACACTGCCATACCGGATACCATCGGCCAGTGCATAAGTGATCATAAAAAGTACACAGAGAATAACGGCTGTTTTTGCAAAAGCGTAGATTTTCATATGCATTTGTTTTGATTGTTATGCTTGAGATGCAATCACTTTATAAATCCATAAAAATTATCCCGGTTCTTTTATTTCCCTGAGTTTACGTTCTTCTGCTTCCCTTGTAAGATAGGTAATACTCACGTTTAATTCAAAGCCTATCAGCAGAATGAGTGAGTTAATATAGATGAGCAGCATAATGATCAGTACAGTGCCGATGGAGCCATACACGCGGTTATAATTGGAACTGGCAAACAGGCTTACCCAGTACGAGAACGCAATGGTAGTGATTAGCGTAAGGCTGGTTGCTAACAGGGATCCGGCTGAGACTACGGCCCATCTTTTTTTAACAGACGGGGCAAATTTGTAAATAAAGGCAATACTATAAAACAGCAGGCCTACAATGACAAACCATCTCACTCCATTCCACCAGGATAGCCTTGCTTTTCGTCTCATATGAAAAATATTTTTCAGCAGGCTTGCCAGTTGTTCCTGGCCTATCAATACCAATGCACAGGCAATGATCAGCAGCACCAGGATGCCGGTAAGCCTGATGGCGCGCCAGCGTTGATGCAGGAAGAACCCTTTCTGTTCCTGTATAGATCTGTCGAATGTCCTGATAATGCCAATAATCGCATTGGAAGCATAGAAGATGAGCAACACAAAGCCGAAGGAAAATACACCCACGTGCTTCTCAAGCAGGCCATCCAATATGTCCTTAATGAACCTGTACGTGCCGGAATCGGGAGAAAGGTCTTTAAACAGGGCTAATATTTCTGATTCAAAACGTGCTGAAGCAGGGAAATAGGGGATGAGCGCAAACAGGAACAACAACGCTGCCGGCATGGCCATGATAAGGTTAAAAGAAATGGCAGCAGCTCTTTCATTCAATCCCACTTTATTGATCTGTTTGAAGAAAAAAACAACAACGTCATACAACGGCAGTCCCTGAAAACCCGGAATGATCCAGTTTTTACTTTTCCTGATCAGGAAAGCAACGGGGGGTAAAGTAATAATGAAGCGTTCGAATGTAGTCAAAATTATTCTGCGTTTTGTTTACGGGCCATGTAGGCATCCAATGCTTTCTGGTATTCTTTTGCGTATTGATCATGTTCCGCATAAGTGCTGCTAAAATGATGGTAACCGCTGAAATCGCTTTTTGCCACAAAGAACAAATAATCTGTCCGTGGTGCATTCAGTACAATATCGATGGTTTTGGGTGATGGGGTGCAGATCGGGCCTGGCGGTAATCCCTTTTTGTGATAGGTATTGTAAGGGGAAGGGTTACTTAGGTATTTTTCATAGATACGGGTAAGTGAAAAATCTTTCATGGCATATTTAATGGTCGGACACGCCTGTAGCGGCATGCTTTTCCGCAGCCGGTTCATGTATACGCTTGCAATTTTGTATTTGTCGCTGTCGTAATTGGTTTCTTCTTCTACAATAGAAGCAAGTGTATATACGTCTGCGGGTGTCAGGGAAAGCTCTTTTGCTTTCTGCAAACGTTCATTCCTGTTCCAGAAAGCCTCTTTGGTATCGGTCAGTTTACGGAATATTTTATTCAGCGGTGTGTTCCAGTAGAAAGAGTAGGTATCAGGTATAATGTTAGTGAATACAGTGCTGGTATCAACATGGAAAGGTTGCAATGAATCGTTGGATACAAGGAATTGCATGACGCTGGCAGAGTCGGTTGCAAAGTTTTTACCAACCAGTTTGGCGAGGTCTTCCTTTGTCCGGAGTTTATTGATTACCAGTTTAATTTCCGCCTGCCTGCCATTCTTCAGCATCCTTGCAAGCGTTAACAGGTTGTCGCCCTGTTTCAACTCATATCGGCCGGGTTTGAGCTTACCCCAGACCCCGAATGATGAAGCGATCAATGAAAAAACGGAAGGGCTTTTGATAATATGCTCATTTCGCAGGGTTGCGAGTACTGCTTCTTTGTTGTTCCTTCCCTCTTCAATGATGAAATATTTGCTCTTGGTATCAAATGCAGTACCTGGCGCCAGCATTTTCCACGCAACAATACCTGTAGTTAAAAAAAGCGACAAAAAAACGAATGACGGGGTCCTTTTCATGTGTGTCTCAATTGTTTTCCGTACTTAAATTAATTAAAAAACCCCGTCTGAAAATACAGGCAGGGCTTTAAACGATATAATAAATTTCGTTTATTTTTTTCCGGAGTCAGGCTTGGCTGTTGTTGTATTAGCCGGAACAGCTGATGGAGCCGCAGGTGCGCTTGTTGTCGTATTCACTTTCTGGATGATAGAGGTATCTACTGCTCCAGATGAACCTCCTTTTAAGAACAGTGTTGAAGTCAATGCCAGCACAGCGATAATAGTTGAAAACAACCAGGTGCCTTTTTCCAGTACATCGGTTGTTTGTTTTACACCCATCAGCTGGTTGCTGAAACCGCCTACATTGCCTGAAAGTCCGCCTCCTTTGGGATTCTGAACCAATACAATGAAACCTAACGCTGCAGATGCTATGACAATCAGCACTAAAAACAGAATAATCATTTTATATACCTTTTAATTGTTGAATCTTCGCCGCAAAATAAGCGGATTTTTCAGGATTTAAGAAACTTAATTTAATATACAACTGGATGGCTTTCTCTACCTGTCCCTGTTTTTCCAGTACTTCAGCCATGCTTTCGGTGACTACTTCCCTTGGCTCGTTTGAATTTTCTGCATTCAGCTTCACTGCGTTTTCGAGATCAGTGGGGGTGCCCAGGTCGGAAGTGCCTGAGCCGGGGGGCTTCATCTGTTTCAGCCAGTCGGTGAATTTCCTGAGTTGGGAAGTAAGCCTGTCCTGCGGGATGGCAGTCAGGTCTATCTTGATCCCCTGGGAAGCAAAGTAATCGATCGTATGCAGGCGTTCCCGTTCGGCTTCGATATCTAATTTAGCATCAGCTTCCACCGGCTTTTTGAAATCGGCAAGATGGTCTGAAAGCAGGCTTGAGATTTTACCGGCAATGGGAGCGTCCTCTATTGGGGCAACATCTTCCATTTCCGCTTCTTCCGGATCAGGCAGGTCATCATGGCTGATGGAGGATGGAGGATGGAGGATGGATGGGGCAGGGATTTCTTTGCCTGGTTCCAGGTTGAGCTGGTACTGGAGCCAAAGCGGGTTATCAAAATAGAGCGCTGTTTTGGCAGCCTGGTCAGTTGCGCCGGCATGATTATCCAGCTTCAGTTTGGATGCCAGCAAGAATTGAGCCGGTGCGAAATAAGGATGGGTAGCGGCAAGGGTCTGTAACTGCTCAACAGGTACTTCGCTGAGGTTTTCTTTGCCGGTGAGGTGAAATAATGTCTTTTCCTGTATGGAATTCATATGAATAAATGTACAACTTGATCACCAGTTGGAGAAGATGCGGTTAAATATATCATCGGTCAGGCTTCTGACTACTTCGTCCATTAGCTGACCTTCTGCCTGCTGGAGTTGAAGGTTAGCAGAATAATCAAAACTTCTGCTTACATCAAATTCCTCTGTTTTGTTTTCCAATGTCTTCCTGAGGTTAATATGCACCGTTACTGTTAAGCGGTTGGTAGTGGCCTGCTGGCCGCTGATGCCCACTGTTTGGGAAGCATCGTAGTTGGTTACCTGGCCGCTGATGACATAGTGCGCATCATCATTATTGGTACGGGTTAGCTTGGTTTGTCCTGTGATCTTTTGTTGCAGCTTATCGGTCAGTTTGGGACTGAACTGCGGGTTCACATACCTGGCCCTGTTCTCGATAAAACCGATCTTGATGGTTTTGACATCTGTAGGGATGACGGCATCTTTAAAAGAATAGACCCTGCATCCCGAAAATGCAAACAGGAACAATAAAAGGACAGCAGAAAACATGAACGGCCGGTGGCTGATGGCCGACGGCTGACGGGTGCAAATTTTATTCATCAATATCATATTCTTTCAATTTCCTGTAAAGTGTTCTTTCGCTGATGCCAAGATCAAGCGAAGCATCCCTTCTTTTGCCTTTGTGTTTCTTGAGCGCTTTTACGATCAGTTCTTTTTCTTTGTCCATAATGTTCAACGACTCTTCTATTTCCTCATGCTGGTGAATGCCATCATCGTGCAGTAACACAGGTTGTGAGGCATTGGCAGCGGGCAGGAAGGAAGGCTGCAGGCCGCCAGGCTGTTGTGTGATGGATGGTGCTGTCATCATTCCCTGGGGATCGCCGTTGTTGTGAAAATCCTGTATTAAGGAGTCTCTTGTAAAGTTGGCGGCTTGCCCTGCCATGGCCGGGTTCTGCAAAATTTCAAGGAACATTTTTTTCAACTCTGTTACGTCTTTTTTCATATCGAAAAAGAGTTTGTACAGGATCTCCCGTTCATTTGCAAATTCGCCTGAAACAGCCTGGTGGCCTGCCAGCACCGGCATCCGGTTGTATTTGTTCTGGTCGGGTAAAAATTTGCGCAGCTCGGTTGCCGAGACTTGTGTATTGGCGCTCAGTACAGATATCTGTTCTGCAATATTCTTCAACTCACGCACATTTCCCTGCCAGGGGTAATTAATTAACAGGGCTTTGGCTTCATCATCCAATTGCACCGGTGTGGTCTTATAGCGTTCAGCAAAATCAACGACAAATTTTCTGAACAGTAACAGGATATCTTCTTTCCTGTCGCGCAAAGAAGGTACGCGGATGGGTACGGTACTTAAGCGGTAATAGAGGTCTTCCCTGAACCGTCCCTTTTGTGTAAACTCCAGTAATTCCCTGTTAGTGGCTGCGATGACGCGCACATCTGTTTTCTGCACTTTGGAAGACCCAACGCGGATAAACTCTCCTGTTTCCAGTACCCTTAATAATCTTGCCTGTGTTCCCAGCGGCATTTCACCGATTTCATCCAGGAAGATGGTGCCGCCATTCACTGTTTCAAAATAACCTTTACGGCTGTCAACCGCACCGGTAAAAGCACCTTTTTCATGACCAAATAATTCTGAATCAATGGTCCCCTCCGGAATTGCGCCACAGTTCACTGCAATAAAGGGGTTGTGCTTTCTTGCAGACAACGCATGAATGATCTGTGAAAACACTTCCTTACCCACACCACTCTCTCCCACGATCAGCACCGTAAGGTCGGTAGCTGCCACCTGCACTGCTGTATTGAGCGCATGGTTGAGGGCAGGGGAATTGCCAATGATGCCGAACCTGTTCTTTATACTTTGAAGATCCATTGCTGTTATTGAGAATTAGTGATTGGTAATATTATTTCTCCTATCAAAGTTGCCTTGGTGCACCCGGTTATTGTTACCCATACATAATCCGCTTTCCGGTACCTGGTATTTCCTTTAGGGAAAACAACCATCTTGTTCTGGCTGGTTCTGCCCTGCCAGTCCTTATCGCTTTTTCTGCTGTCACCCTCAATGAGCACTTTGAATGTTTTGCCCAGGTCCTGCTCGTTGCTTGCCCTTGATAAGCGGCCCTGCATATCAACAATTTCCTGCAGCCTTCTTTTCTTCACTTCTAATGGAACATCATCTGCATAACGTTTGGCAGCCAGTGTGCCGGGGCGTTCACTATAGAAGTACATATAGCTCAGATCATAACGGCTGTTTTCCATGATGCTCAGTGTGTCATGGTGATCTTCTTCAGTTTCACTGCAAAAGCCAGCGATGATATCAGAGGTAATGCCGCAACCAGGTAACAGTTCCCTGATCCTGTTTACTTTAGCCATGTACCATTCGCGGGTATAGGTCCGGTTCATCAGCTGTAAAATACGTGTACTGCCGCTTTGCACCGGTAAGTGTATGTACTTGCAGATGTTTTCATATTTCGCTATGGTATGCAATACTTCATCCGTAATGTCTTTAGGATGTGAAGTGCTGAACCGAACGCGCAGGTCAGGATGTACCAGCGCTACTTTCTCGAGCAGGGCTGCAAATGTGATGATCTCGTCCTTTGCTTCATCAATCCAGTAATAGCTGTCAACGTTTTGTCCCAATAAAGTCACTTCCCGGTACCCTTTATCAAACAGATCCTGTGCTTCAGCAACAATAGAATGAGCATCCCTGCTGCGTTCGCGACCCCGGGTAAAGGGCACTACGCAAAAACTGCACATATTGTTGCAGCCTCTCATGATGGAAATAAAGGCATTGATACCATTGCTGCTAAGGCGGATGGGGGAGATATCGGCATAGGTTTCTTCCCTGCTCAACAGCACATTCACTGCTTTTTGCCCTGTTTCTGCTTCTTCAATCAGGGCAGGAAGACTTCTGTAGGCATCCGGCCCCACCACTATATCAATTAATTTTTCTTCTTCCAATAGTTTGGCTTTCAGCCTTTCTGCCATGCAGCCGAGCATGCCAATCAGCATGCCCTGTTTGTTCTCTTTCAGTTTTCTGAATTCTGTGAGCCTTTTGCGGACTGTCTGTTCTGCCTTTTCGCGGATAGAGCAGGTGTTCAGCAGCACCAGGTCGGCCTCTTCCACAATCTGTGTGGCGCCAAACCCTTCTTTATTAAGAATGGATGCCACTACCTCGCTATCGGCAAAATTCATGGCACAACCATAACTTTCTATGTAAAAACGCTTCCTGCAGGCAGCAGGCTCCTTTTCCAAAGGGCTAAAGGCTTCCCCCTGACGGCTTTCATCATGCTCTTTTCCTGCTATTGCCAGCATTTCCATGCTTTTAAAAATTTAGAGTGCAAAACTAAGTAAAATATACTGTTTTATGCCAGTTTGTCAGCAGGTTGGCCTTGAAATTTGAATTGTTGCATTATTTTTGCGACTCAAACGGCAAAGGCTATGAAGCAACTCTTTGTATTGGCGTTATTATCGGTATTCGGTTTTTCAAATAGCAAGGCACAGGAGCTGACCTTGAATAAGTTCAGGGTTGAAACTTCCCGCACGGTTAAGAAAGAGGCGGATACCAGTCGATGGAACTGGAAAAGGGGAGGCTTATTGAGCTTCAATATTGCCCAGGGGTCGCTGAGTAACTGGGCTTCCGGTGGCGATAATTTTTCACTGGCTGCAAGCGGTTATTTCAACTACTTTTTCTTCTATAAAAAGAATAAGCATACCTGGGATAATAACTTGGATGTGAACTTAGGTTATGTTCAGACCACCAGCCTGGGCGGTCGTAAAAATGATGACCGTTTTGATTTTCTTAGCAAGTACGGTTATCGAATAGACAGCATTGGCAAATTATACCTTTCCACATTGTTCAATTTCCGGTCGCAGTTCTTTGATGGCTTGTCTTATTCCAATAACATAGGTACTTTATCTTCTTCTTTTTTATCTCCTGCTTACCTGATCCTTTCATTAGGTCTTGATTATAAACCAAGCGATAAGTTTTCCTTTTTCCTGTCGCCGCTTACCTCCCGCTTAACCATTGTGGCCAACGATTCACTGGCAAGGAAAGGAAGTTATGGCGTACCAAAAGGGCAGCATTCGATCAATGAAATTGGTGCTTTTGCAACGATCAACTTTTTTAATACCATAGCAAAGAATATTACTTATAAAGGAAGGCTTGATCTTTTCTCCAACTACGAGAGTAACCCGCAGAACGTCGATTTCTTCATGACCAATCTTTTCTCTTTCAAGATCAATAAATATTTTTCGGCAACTTATGGCCTTGATATGATCTATGATGATGATGTACGAATATTCGGCCCCGATAAAACGTCACCGGGCCTTCAGCTTAAAAGCCTGATTGGCATTGGTTTCCTGAAACCACTTACTGTGAAGAAGACGTTGAATGTCCCTAAGGAACTTCCGCCGTTGCCTGCAAAGGAAAACCAGGGTGACAGTTCTTCACTGATTGTGCCGCCTGTTGTGAATAATGCGGTAAAGGGAGTGTGATTGTAAAAATACCTGTGGGTTAGGATACCACTTTTAACAAATGCCTGATTTTATTTGCTTTGTAGGTAAGCTCCTGGTAGTCGCTGCTGATGATGGTCACATGTCCCATTTTACGCCCCGGTTTTGTTTGTGTTTTACCGTAGAGGTGCACAAACACGTTGTCCATTTGCAGCACTTCATCAAGGTTTTCGTACTTAGCTTCACCCGAATACCCTTCTTCACCCAACAGGTTTACAATGGCAGATGGAAGTATAGGATCTGGATTACCCAGGGGATAGCGGAGGATGATACGCCAGAGCATATCGTACTGGCTGCTGTAATTAGCTTCAATCGTATGATGGCCGCTGTTATGAACGCGCGGGGCTGTTTCATTGACCATTACCTCTTCTTTGTCGTCAACAAATAATTCCACTGCAAATAATCCCGGGCTCTGCAATGATTTAACAACACGCAGCGCGATGGCTTCTGCTTTCCACAAAACCTGCTCTGTTATGGCAGCCGGACTAAGCTGGTAATCCAGTAAGTTAAGCAGGGGATCGAAGATCATTTCCGCAGGAGGATAGAGCACAGTTTCGCCTTTATCATTCATCGCCACGATCAGGGCAATTTCCTTGCGGATATTTACCATTTTCTCCAATACAGCCGGGGCATCAAAGCCTTTATCAATGTCCTTTTCTTCTTTTAATACCTGTACGCCCTTGCCGTCATAGCCTCCCTGGCCTATTTTATGCACGGCAGGTAAAAAAGAAAGATGGTCTTTAAGTTCCGCTTTACGGTGGGTAATGAGATAGGGAGAAGTGGGTATTTCGTGCTGGTGATAAAACTCCTTTTGCATCACTTTGTTCTTAATCGTCCGTATGGCAGCAGGTTTGGGGTAGACCCTTACACCTTCACTTTCTAATTTTTCCAACGCTTCCACATTCACTGCTTCTATTTCTATTGTAATGGCGTCAAGGCCTTTACCGAATTGGTATACGGTATCAAAGTCCCGGATATCGCCGCGCATGAAATGGTGGCAGAGATGCGCTGCCGGACAATCGGGATCATCTTCCAATATAAAGGTCTCCACCACATAATTGGCTGCTGCCTGTAATAACATTCTTCCTAACTGGCCACCACCGAGAATACCTACTTTCATATTTGTTTCAAATTGCAGCAAAGATAAAGGGAGGGAGGGAAATGGGGGCGGGATTTAGGATGGCGGATTTGAAGATGGAGGATTTAGGGTTTTTGGGTTGTTGTGGCTTTTCTGACGATGGTTACGATATTTTCATAGCTGTCTTCCAGGCATGCTTCCAATGCTGCCTGCGGCACGCATATGGTACCAATGGGTTTCTTTGGTCACATTTTCGTTGAGGTGCACATCGAAATAGTTGTGATAGCCAATATCAATCAGCGGGCCTCTTGTTATACTTTTTAATCCTGTTTCTTCCATTACTTCCCTTACAGCGCAATCTTCAATACTTTCGCCCTCATCTAATTTACCCTTCGGCAGGTCCCATTTGCCCCTCCGGTAAATCATCAGTAATTCGTCCTGCTCATTCCAAACCAATCCGCCTGCAGCAATGACCTTACGTGTTTCCATCATCCAAATGTGAGACCAATTCACCAAAATCCCAAATCCTACATCCTACATCACCAAATCCGCGATCCTACATCCTCCATCCTAAATCAATTTCCTATTTTCGCACCATGACCAATGAAAAAGCCGTAGCCGAGAAACTGCTGCAGGTAGCAGCGGTAAAACTGAGTCCCGAAGCCCCGTTTACCTGGGCCAGTGGCTGGAAAAGCCCTATTTACTGTGATAACAGAAAGGTTTTGTCCTTTCCTTTTGTACGCGATTTTGTGAAAAGTGAGTTGTGCAATGTGATCTTTGAGGGATTTCCCGAAGCAGAGGCGCTTGCGGGTGTTGCCACAGCAGGTATTCCCTGGGGAGCGATGGCTGCTGATCAGCTGAAACTTCCCTACATGTATGTGCGGCCAAAACCCAAAGAACATGGCCTGGGTAACCAGATTGAAGGGGCTTTTACAGCCGGACAAAAAGTGCTGGTGATCGAAGACCTGATCTCAACAGGAAAAAGCAGTTTAGATGTAGTAGCCGTACTGCGCAAGGCCGGAGTGGAAGTAGTGGGAATGGTGTCCATCTTTTCGTATGGCTTCACTGTTGCCGATCAAGCATTTGAAGCAGCGAAACTTTCTTACAAATCGCTCACCAATTACAGCACGCTGATCAGCCTTGCTATTGAAAAAGGACAAATACCTGCCACAATGGAGCCTGTATTGTTGCAATGGAGCAATGACCCTGCCAATTGGAAAGGAATTTAGTTCTTTACCGGCGGTGCATCATACTTTTAAAACTTAAATTGCATTCCATGAGAAAAACAATTCTTTTGTTTGCCTGCATAGTGTTCACCTGTTTAGCCCTGCAGGCACAACAACCCAGGCCGCAATGGGTTACTATTAAGTCGGCCAATTTAAGATGCTGGGAATGCAAAGAGCGGCTTGACAAGTATCTTTTACTTGAGAAGAATAATACAGATAACGGCATCAGCCAGTGGAAGATCAACCTGTTACAGGGTGAGATCAAAGTGCAGTTCCTGCCTGACAGAACCAATGCCGAAGCCATTAAAGCAGCACTGAACAATGCAGGATTTGACGCTGATGACAGCAAAGCGGAAGAATCGGCGTATAAAAAACTGCCCCCTATCTGTAAACGTGCAGCAGATGGCGGCGGGCCGCAAAAAGGAAAGCCTTGTCACATGCAACCCATCAATTGATTAGCTGTTTAATGCAGGTTCATTATTATGGCCATTATACTGTTTGATAACCATCTCCGTAAAGATCTTTACCCCCTAACGCAAACGCGCGCTGTTGCAGGTTTGCGGTTTGGTATTGTTACCGTTCGTGAACGGTGGGAAATACAAAGAAAAGAAGCGGTATATATTCATACAGCAGGTTATTTACAACCCCTGTATGAAAAAGCGCCTGATGGAGATCATACCTGGGTGGATGCATCGGTGCTGCCAAGCCAGGAATTATCCGATGCCATTGATGGACTGGATAATGGTTGTTGCCTGGCGGATGAAACGGGTTTGATTGCAGGCCGGCTCAACATTACGTTTGATACTTTCCACGCACAGGGATCCCTGCAGTTATTTAGCCATATCCGCGATTTTCAGCAAGTGGAACGGTTTTCTTACCCCTGGCAGTTGATACAGTTGAACGACAGGCTGCTACGGGAAGATTTTTTATTATTGACAAAGGGGCGATTCTCACAATCCATTTCAGCTACCAACCAGGTATTGCAGCGGGCTGATGTGTTTATTGAAGCCGGGGCAAGCGTGGAGTGCTGTATTATCAACGCTGCAACAGGCCCTGTTTATATTGGAAAGAACGCAGTAGTAATGGAAGGTACTGCCATACGCGGGCCCTTTGCATTGGGAGAAGGCGCTGTGCTGAAATTGAACAGCCGCGTTTATGGCGCTACCACCTTGGGGCCTTATTGCATGGGCGGCGGTGAGATCAAGAACAGCATCATGATGGGTTATTCCAATAAGGCACACGACGGCTATTTGGGTGATTCGATCACAGGTGAGTGGTGCAATTTTGGGGCAGGATCAACCAACAGCAACATAAAGAATACAGCAGGCGAGGTAAAAATCTGGCATACCGCTTCCGGAACATTCCTGGATGCTGGTCAAAAATGCGGGGTATTGATGGGAGATTATTCGCGCGTAGCTATTAATTCAGCTATTAATACCGGCACTGTAATAGGAGTGAGCTGTAATGTATTTGGGAATGGATTATTGCCCAAAGTAATCCCTGATTTCAGCTGGGGAACCAGTGGGGAACGATATGAACCCGAAAAAGCGCTCAGGGATATCGGTAACTGGAAAAAATTAAAAGGACAATCACTCAGTACCACCGAAGCATTGGTATTACGGCATATCTTTGCGCATCATTTATAAAAAGGAAACGGACAAATAACCATGAGAAAGCAAATTGCAGCAGCGAACTGGAAAATGAACCTCACCCTGGCACAGGGCGAACAATTACTGAACGACATTGCCAGCAAACCACATGAGCTGAAAGCAAACCAGTCAGCCATTTTCGCTGTACCTTTTCCTTACTTAGTTATGGCGCAGCAAAAGCTGACCGGCAGGAACAATGTTTTTGTGGCGGCACAAAACTGTTACAGCAAAAAGAGCGGTGCTTACACAGGCGAAGTGTCTGTTGAAATGTTACAATCAATCGGTATCCAATATGTGGTACTGGGGCATTCTGAAAGAAGGGAATATTTTAATGAGAGTAACCAGTTCCTTGCAGAGAAATTGAATATCTGTCTCGAATACCATATACAACCCATTTTCTGTTGCGGCGAACCATTGAATATTCGTGAAACCAATACACAGAATGAATTTGTAGCGGAACAACTCGAAGAATCTTTATTCCATTTGTCAGCCGAACAATTACAACAGGTGATCATTGCCTATGAGCCTATTTGGGCTATCGGTACCGGCAAAACGGCTTCCAGCGCCCAGGCCCAGGAAATGCATGCTTTTATCCGCAGCCAGCTTGCTGCCAAATATGGCGATGCGGTGGCCAATACTATCTCCATCCTCTATGGTGGCAGTGTAAAAGCATCCAATGCCGTAGAACTCTTCTCCCAGCCGGATGTTGACGGAGGATTGGTAGGTGGTGCGTCTTTGATTGCTGACGAGTTTGCAGCGATTATTAATGCGCTTAAATAATCAGACTCCTATATCTACTTTTTCATATTCATCTAATTTCTCTAAGTGCAGCACTGTTCCGGTATTGTTACTGTTCGGATGGTACATGGGCACGAATTTAGCACCGTATATAAAATCTTCATAGGAGTAAGATGCTCTTGATATGACTGTGTTGGAGAAGCTTTCATCGAAGCCCTGTACAAAGACCAGCAGTTCGGCCTGTGCATTCTCAGCATCTTCTTTCGTGAAATTGTACAGGGGACTTTCTTCATTGATCACATGAACAAGTGTCCAGTTGGCAGTCATGGTATTGGCCCTGGCAATGTCAAGTGGCATGTTGTAAAATTTATTTTTCATCTGGTTGTCTTCCATCACTTTCAAAGCCAGCGTCATTTTTACTTCTACGTTCACTAAGTAGTTTTTAGTATAAGGTACCATGCGGAACATCAGGGCAATACCATCCCTGAAAGGGGCGAACAAAGCATTTTTACTGTAGCGTATGTATGCCTTTGGTTTTGAGAACCTTCCATAAAACAGGCCCGTTATCAAAGCAAAAGTGAGTAATCCCATCAGCGCTTCCAGGGAAGCCGTGAGGCTGGCCCAGAAACCGATAGGATTAATACGGCCATAGCCAACTGTGGTAAAGGTCTGCGCGCTGAAAAAAAATGCTTCACCAAACTTCTCACCGAAACTGTTTGCAACCATACCACCCAGGTGGTCGATGCCGATGATCAGGTATAAGCATGCGAATAAAAGATTAATACCAGCAAAGCATGCAATCACGAGCAGCAGGAACTTTAAACGGGAGATGGATAACAAAGTATGATAGATATTCAGCCTTTGCCAGAAGGGGGTACCACGGACTTCTATATTGGGACTGCCATCCTGGTTAAAAAAGCGGCCGCCGCCAAGCAAAGTATTGGTGCCGAGCCCGGTTTCATTATTAACCTGGGCCTTTTTATTGATTTTCTTAAGTAACATGATTGAAAATACAAAAAAACGCCAGTATTGTCAGTGCCATAAACAACCACAAACCCCAAACAACAAACCATTCATTATCTTTGCGCCTATGAAGAATATCAGGAATTTCTGCATCATTGCGCATATTGACCATGGGAAGAGTACTTTGGCTGACAGGTTATTAGAACATACCAAGACAATTGGCGAAAGAGATATGATGAACCAGGTGCTGGATGATATGGACCTGGAAAGGGAAAAAGGCATTACCATTAAAAGTCATGCCATTCAGATCAATTATGCTTATAAGGGCGAACAATATGTGCTGAACCTGATTGATACGCCGGGTCACGTTGACTTTAGCTATGAAGTAAGCCGTGCCCTTGCTGCCTGTGAAGGCGCTTTATTATTGGTGGATGCTTCACAGGGTATCCAGGCACAAACGATCAGTAACTTATATCTCGCAATTGATAATGACCTTGAGATCATTCCGGTGATCAATAAGATTGATATGGACGGGGCTAAGATCCCGGAAGTGACCGATCAGATTGTTGACCTGATCGGCTGCAAGCAGGAAGATATTTTGTTAGCCAGTGGTAAATCGGGTATCGGCATTGAAGAAATATTACAGGCAATCGTAGCACGCATTCCTGCGCCAGCCGGCAGTTACGAAGCACCCTTGCAGGCATTGATTTTTGACAGTGTATTCAATAGCTTCCGTGGCATCATCGTTTATTACCGTATCCTCAACGGCGTATTGAAAAAAGGCGACAAGATCCGTTTTGTAGCGTCAGGGAACGATTATTTTGCGGATGAAGTCGGTGTTCTGAAACTGAACATGACGCCCAAAGAGGAAGTAAAGGCCGGTGATGTGGGGTATATCATTACAGGCATCAAGAATGCCAAGGAAGTGAAAGTAGGGGATACCATTACATTGGCCAATAATCCGGGAGAAATGATCCATGGGTTTGAGGAAGTAAAGCCCATGGTGTTTGCCGGTATTTTCCCTGTAAACACAGATGAATTTGAAGAACTGCGCGATTGCATGGATAAGCTGCAACTGAACGATGCTTCACTCACTTTTGAACTGGAGACCTCCCAGGCGCTTGGGTTCGGTTTCCGGTGCGGGTTCCTCGGATTGCTGCATATGGAAATCATCCAGGAGCGGCTGGAAAGAGAGTTCAACCAGACAGTGATCACTACGGTACCAAACGTCAGCTTTCATGCCTATACTACGCGTGGAGAAAAAATTATTGTCAATAACCCGGCCGAAATGCCCGACCCGGTTAAGGTTGACAGGATTGAAGAGCCTTTTATCAAAGCGCAGATCATCACATTACCCGATTATATCGGTAATATCATGACGCTTTGCTTAGGCAAACGCGGTATCCTCATTAATCAAAGCTATCTTACACCAACACGTGTGGAACTGGTATTTGAAATGCCTTTAACCGAGATCGTCTTTGATTTCTACGATAAGCTGAAAAGTTCTACCCGTGGCTATGCCTCTTTTGATTATAGCCCAATCGATTGGCGGGATGCTGATATAGTGAAAATGGATATCCTGCTGAACAATGAGAAAGTGGATGCATTGAGCGCCCTGATCCATCGCAGCCGCGCGCAGGATTTCGGCAGGAAATTATGTGAAAAATTAAAAGAACTATTGCCCAAACAACAGTTCCAGATAGCCATCCAGGCTGCCATTGGCGCGAAGATCATTGCCCGCGAGAGCATCAGCGCTATGCGCAAAGATGTAACGGCTAAATGTTATGGTGGGGATATCAGCCGTAAAAGAAAACTCCTTGAAAAACAAAAAGAAGGTAAAAAGCGCATGCGCCAGATAGGTAATGTGGAAGTTCCGCAGGAAGCATTTCTTGCCGTGCTGAAACTCGATTAGCGGTTTCGCGGGAGCAACAAACTTATTATTGCCGTTGTGGCATTTTGCCTTGAGGTGGGTTCACTTTGGAGCTGGGATCTACCTCTGCGATATTCGGCTTGTGTACCCACTTACCCCCCAGCCATTTGAAACCTTCATAGCTGCCCACCGGAACGAGCGTTTGTTTCTGGGTCAGGTCGCCAGTCTCACTTACTAAATGGGCCAGTATAATGAGGTTCAGCTCAGGATCGTAATTAAGTTTTGCATTGGCCTCTTTCTTGAATTCCAGGCAAAAGCGGTAAGCCGGCTGGGGTGGTTTGAGGTTGTCGTTCTGGTAGTTGAAATACCTGCCGCCGAATTGTGGTGTGCCATCTGCTGCAAAGGTCAATACTTCAATCCATTTTTTTGTTGTTCTCGCATCATTCTCATCATAGCCCAGTAATGTGTAATATTTTTTGCGGTTGTATTCTGTTTGTATGATATTATAGTAAACGGCGCCAATCCAGTTCCTGTTTGTTCTTACGGAATCAACAGGCGCTTCGGTAAATTCGGAAGCATCGAACAGCGGGAATATTTTCAGGGAACCGTCGTTGGTATGCATTTGTATTACACCTTTCTGCCTGTAATACGTATAATCTTTCATTACCTGCCAGGTAAAAATGCGGAAGCTGCTATCCGGTGCGTATAGTTTTGAAATGGCGGTTAAGGAATCAAATGGATAGGCGAAGGAGTAAGGGATGCGTAATGCCTGTACCAGTCCTCTTGTAAACAGGCTGTCTGCCCTGAACCTGTCCGGCATTTCTGTTGCATTGACAATATTTTGTGCATATTCACTGATGACCGTTTCAATACGCCCTATCTGCTGTACACTAACAGGAGCATTGTGTTGCGCGCTGAGCGAAGCAAACAGCAGTAAAGTTGTCGCCAATAAGAATGGTCTCTTCATACCTGGGGGTTCAGTTTTGTTACAAGCGTTGCCAGTTCCCATAAGCTGTTCACCCGCAGGTCGATCAATGGGTCAGGGAAAGGCGTTTCCGGATGCGTGGTAGCTAAGAACACCGTATACATACCGGCGTTACGGCCAAAATGCATGTCGCTCAGCCGGTTGCCTACCATAATACTCTTTGAAAAATCTATTTCCGGGAAATCAGCTTTAGCCTGTAATGCCATTCCCGGCTGGGGTTTTCGGTTGGGGGAATCATTGGATAGATCGGGACAAAAATAAATGCAGTCTATGCGTCCCCCTTTCATTTCAATATGCCGCAACATATTGTTGTGGATATTCGCCAGATCGTTCAATGACATCACTCCTTTGCCTACTCCTTTCTGGTTGGTTACAATGAGCATCCTGCCAAATTTTTTCTTCAGTTGTGCAAGGGCATCCGGGCTATCGGCATAAAAGATAAATTCATCCCAATTAAGGATATAGTCGTTGTCTTTTTCATGATTAATGACACCGTCGCGGTCTAAAAATAAAGTCCAGCTTTGGTCAATTTGTTCCAGGTTCAGCATAATTAACCGAAGATATTGGATTCGACTAATTGGCAAATGATATGCCCGATCATTATATGACTTTCCTGTATTCTTGGCGTATCTGTCGACGGCACATTGACAAGATAATCACTTACTGCTTTCATCTTTCCACCAGTGGCGCCGGTAAAACCAACAGTGATAACTCCTTTTTCTTTGGCTGTTTCAAAGGCTTTCAGGATGTTTCCCGAATTGCCGGAAGTGCTTAGTCCTATCAGCACATCACCCGCTTCACAAATGCCATCCACCAGCCTGGCATAGATCACTTCATAACTATAATCATTGGCAACGGCAGTGAGGTAGGAGGTATTACAATGCAATGCTTCGGAAGGCAGGGCTTTCCGGTCTTTGTAAAACCTTCCCGAAAACTCGGCCGCAAGGTGCTGGGCATCGGCGGCGCTGCCGCCGTTTCCGCAGAACAATACTTTTCTGCCGTTCTGAAAAGCTATGGTAACCACATCGATTACCTGCTGTATGGTTTGTTGCAGGTTTTCATCGGCCAGTACCTGGCTTTTTACCTGTATGGAAGCGGCTATAATTTCTGGAATCTTCTTATTCATAATGTGTCGGGTTTGGATGATGGCATCAGGCGTGCTGGCTGCTATCAGCTGGTCTCGGCTGCAATTGCTACAATATTTGTGACCAGCTTCTCCCAGCTATACTTCTGTTTCTCTTCGCGAAGATGAGGCAAAAAAAAGTTTTCGCCTAATTCGTATAACCGGAGAATACCTGTCGCAATAGCAGTAGCATCGGGCGTTGTAACTAAGCCTGTCAAGCCGTCCGGAACCAGATCGGGCAGTCCACCGACATTGGTTACCAGCATTGGTTTTTCAAAATGATAGGCGAGAGGGGTAACCCCGCTTTGTGTAGCGTCGCGGTAGGGTTGTATGACGAAGTCGGCTGCACTCAGGTAATAGCGTACTTCATTATTGGGAATGAAACCAGTGTGCAGGATCAATTGCGACGAGAGGTTCAGCCGATCTATCTGCTCCTCATATTCTTCCCTGTTCCCATAATATTCACCAGCCACCAATAATTTGATCCCGGCTTTTCGGATGCGTTCATCGCTCATGGCTTCGAATAATATGTCGAGCCCCTTGTATTTCCTGATAAAGCCAAAAAATAAAATGATCTTTTCCTGCTGTATAATATTGAGTTTTGTTCTTGCTGCTGTTTTAGAGACGGCTTCGCCGAAGTTGTCATATAACGGATGCACTACTAAGCGGGAAGGCTTGGCAGTAAATTGATAAAGGTCATTTTGTACCTGCTCACTCATGGTGATAAAAGCGTCAACCGGTTTGATAAAGTATTGTGTGAGTTGTTTGTCACCCGGGCGATGCTCATGCGGTATTACATTATCTGCAATACAGACCACTTTGGTGTGCTTGTTTTTTTTCACCCTCCGCAGTATTGTGCCCAGGCAAGGGCCCATGAATGGTATCCAATAACGGACAATGATATAATCTGGGCAGGTATTGCGCAGTTCATTACCAACCTTCCACCAGTTCAACGGGTTGATTGAATTGATGCGGACCCTGATATCAAGGCCTTCCGGCGGAGGTTCAGTAGAATACTGGGAGCTGCCGGGGAATAAAAATCCGGGATATTGTAAAGAGAAGGTATAGATGGCAGTGTCAAAACCCTGCAGGATCAACTGATGTGCAAGCCTTTCATTAAAAGATGCCAGTCCGCCGCCACGCAATGGCCAGGCAGGACCGATAATGATCACCCTTTTTTTCATAGCATCAAATATCAGCAGAAACGGCGGTTAGCCCAATTTCTTTTCAACTAAGTACACATTCCTTTCACTGGCATTCCTGGCAACTAATTCCGCAATAAAACCCGTCAGGAACAATTGCATACCAATGATCATCGTGGTGAGTGCGATATAGAAACTGGGCCTGTTGGTAAGGGAAAAATCAACAGCAACGAATTTGGCTATGATCAGGTAGATACTGGCGATAAAACCAATCAGGAAAAAAATGGTACCCAGTAATCCAAATAATTGCATCGGCCGCTTGCCAAATTTACCCAGGAACATGATGGTGGCAAGGTCAAGGAACCCATTTACAAAACGCTGCCAGCCGAATTTGGTAATACCGTATTTACGCGGACGGTGTTCCACTACTTTTTCGCCAATCTTTCTAAAGCCCGACCATTTGGCCAGTATGGGAATATAGCGGTGCATTTCACCAAATACCTCGATGCTTTTCACCACTTTGCGTTTGTAAGATTTGAGCCCGCAATTAAAGTCGTGCAATTGAATACCGGAACTCCGCCTGGCTACCGCATTGAATAGTTTGGAAGGGATGTTTTTTGTCAACGTATTATCATAACGCTTTTTCTTCCAGCCGCTCACCATATCGTAACCGTCTTCAATGATCATCCTTCTTAATTCGGGGATTTCATCGGGAGAGTCCTGCATATCTGCGTCCATAGTAATCACCACATCGCCGAGCGCAGCTTTAAAGCCTTCATTGAGCGCCGCGGACTTGCCATAGTTCCGTTGAAATTTGATGCCTTTAAAATGTCCGTTTTTCCGGTTGATGGCTTCAATCACTTCCCAACTGCTGTCGGTACTGCCATCGTCAACCAATAATACCTCATAGCTAAGCTGGTGGTTATCAACAACGGATGCTATCCAACTGCACAATTCAGGCAGGGATTCTTCTTCATTAAACAAAGGGATTACGATTGATACATCCATGTGTATAATATTATTCGGCAAGTTTTTCTTCCTTACGGATGACAAGGGCAATTAATAAGGAAACAATAAAATCCCAGATCAGTCCAAATGCAGACCCGAGTAATATCCGGCCCGGCCCGGTATCTTTGGCGCTTTCTTCTGTTTTTTTGATCGCTTTTGCAATCTCTTCTTCACTTTGGCCAAACTTTTCCAGCATAGTACGCACTTTTTCAATGGCAACCTGCATTGATTTTTGCGTTAATTCCTTATCAATAATGTTGTAAAGTATATAAGTGCAGACAGCAATAATAACGGCGGCAACAACATAAGCAAAGAAACTGAATTTAAGTGCCTGGGCAAAGGATAGTAAGCCGCCTTCGTTTTGCTTTCTCATCTGCAGTCCCCCGAAGATCAGGATAGCTATCATGTAAGGAATGAATTTTGCATAAAATCCAACAGTTATAAAAGTCTGGAGCCCCATGGCCCAGCTTACATAGGTAATAAGAACTGCAACCAATCCGCAGACAATGCCATATTTCAAGCCTTCGTTAATAACATTTGCTTTCATAAGCAGGGTTTGTTTAGTTTAAAGTTAGTTGTCCTTTGTGGAAGATACCCAGCACTTTTCCTTTCAGCGGCCGGTCAATGAAGGGGGTATTGACAGATTTGCTTTTAATATCCTGTTTAGTGAGTGTTGTGCTTACTTTTCTGTTGAATAAAGTGAGTTCTGCCACAGCACCTTCACCGATATTGGCAGGAGGCAGGTTGAATATGCTACGTGCATTCAGGCTTAAGAGTTTGACAAGTTGTTCATCTGAAAGACCGGGAAGCGCCTGGTTAATGACAGCAAATATTGTTTGGAGGCCCAGCATGCCATGCTTTGCATATTCAAATTCGCAGGTTTTGTTGTCCCAGTCTTGCGGCAGGTGGTGCGATGCTATGGTGTCTATCCATCCATTCATCACTCCTTCACGCAGTGCCAGCATATCGGTCTTGCTTCTTAAAGGCGGGTTTAGTTTGAGATTGGTATCATACTGTTGCAGGTCTTCATCGCAGAAGAAAAGGTGATAAGGGGCAACGCTGCAGGTAACTCGTAATCCTTCCGCCCTGGCTGCCTGCACCAATGCAATGCTGTTCTGGGTGGAGAGGCCGGTGATATGCAGTTTTGATTGTGTATATCTTAACAGTTCAATATCTCTTTTGATCATCAGCTCTTCAGCAATGGCGGGCAGGCCGGGCAGGCCTAACCTGGTAGAGATAATCCCTTCATTGATAAGGCCGCCTGAACCGATGCTGTTATCAACCGGAACCTGCATCAATACACCGTCAAAGGCTTTTACATACTGGAGGGCTTTGAGAAAGAGTCCTGCTGATTGAACCGCTTGCAGTCCATCAGAAAAAGCGATGGCGCCGCTATTGCGCATATCGTACATCTCAGCCAGTTCTTTGCCTGCTGTTTTTTTGGTGATGGCGCCAAGCGGGTGTATGGTAACAGGGAGTGATGTGGATTTTTGTACAATGTATTCGACCTGTGTTTTGGCATCAACAACTGGTTTGGTGTCGGGTAATACAAATACCCGGGTAAAGCCACCTGCCGCAGCAGCAGCAGCACCAGACTCCAGGGTTTCTTTGTATTCGAAGCCGGGATCACAAAAATGGGCGAAGCTGTCCACCCATCCGGCAGATACCTGGAGATCATCGTCTTTTATGACCTGATCGGCTTTGTCTGTGAGTTTATCAGCAATTTTCAGTATTTGTTTTCCATCAATCAAAATATCTTTCACAAGGCCATCAAAAGGGGAGTTGGGATCGGTAATTTTAGCCTGGCTGATGAGGATCTTCATGTAGCGGTTGTAAAATTTTGTGCAATATAACCTGAAATTTTCTTTTAGCTCTTATATTTGCAGCCCAATTCACCCGGAAGGACACTATCCTTCTAAAGTTCGGGAAGTGGCGCAGTCCGGTAGCGCACTTGTATGGGGTGCAAGGGGTCGCAAGTTCGAATCTTGTCTTCCCGACCTGAGAGGACAAGTCAAATTTATTTTTGGCTTGTCCTTTTTTATTTCCGCCTAAATTGCTGTCTATCACATAAATATATTTGACAGCTTCATTTACCCTGCCAGTTCGAAGTGAACTATTTTCAAAATGCAATTTTTTGGGGAACATCGAACAGTTTCGTTTTTACTTGTTCTTTTGTAAGCATTTCTACAATTAATTTCATTTTTACGTCCTTACAAAAACCAAAGGTTATCCTTGCCGTACTGCGCCTTATTTAGACAGTGCAGATGTACAGTTTAGAAAAATGCTTTTCTGTGTCGCAATTTCATCTTCTTCAAATGCCTTTGCACTTCTCTCTCCACTTTATCAAATCCCGGTAAGTCTTTTATCTGTTCGCTCATAGAGCTTCTCCATCTTCCTTTGTATTGTGGTAAACGTTCTGCTAATTTCTTAGGAAAATCTGAAGGATTTAAACCCTTGGTTGCGCATTTATTCCTGAACTCATCTAAATAAAAATCAGCTTCCATCCCATGCTCTACCAATAAATACCAGATATCGTAAAAATCCCTTGCTGCCATACGCTGCATTACAGAACGTAGCTTTTCAATCAATACTTCTTCCAGTGGATAACATAGCAGGTTGTATTCTTCCAAATCAGTATAATCAATGAAAGCAGGGTTTAAGACAGGCGCAAATTCAAGCTTTTCACTTCTGGAAATATCTACTTTTACCCGTTTATTGTTGCCTTGTCCACCCAATGGCCCTACATAACTGATATAGAAATTTATCCCTCCATCTTCATGCTCGTTATTGTCGATTATGTTAAGAGGAATATTTGCTTCGTCCCGGATATATTCAAATACTTCTTTAAACCATGTAAATATTTGCTCATTGGTGATCTCGCTGCTCAACAATGTGAAATCGAGGTCTTCTGAAAACCTGTAGTCTGAAAAGTAGATTTTTTTTAATACAGTGCCACCTTTAAATACAATAAACTTTGAAAGCTGGTCATGTTGGGACACGCCGTTTAATATCCAGGAGAGGATATAGTCTTTCTCTATCTGCTGGTCACGAACACCGACTTCTCTTGCCTTTTGCTGTATTTCTCCAGGTTTAATCATGTGTAAATAGCTGATTTAATAGTTTCTGTTTCCAGATTTTGCTGGATGCCCCATCTGCTTATCATTTTCCCGGACTTAGGTAGTTCAGTATCCAATAAAACATAAGAGGCCGTCTTCTCCTTCAATAATTTTTCTATAATCGGGTTATCAATTTCTAACAGCTCCAAGAGAAAGCCAAGCCGCTTAATAACCGCCTGTGACTTAAACCTTTTTGCGTATTCCAGTAACTTATCAAATTTAATTTGATTTGCAGAAATGCCAATTGCCCTTGCAATCTCAACGATACCTCCTGCATAATCTGGCTTAAAAAGGCAGTCGATAATCGTTTTTTCAAGATCTGAGCATTGTACTTTATGAAAGTTGTCAATCCAGATTTTTTTCATACCAAAGAAATGATCCGGATTATGGTATATAAACTGAAAGGGAACGCTTTTTATCTTAATTACTGAAGGTCTAAGCTGCTTAGAAACTACAATTTGCTCTTTCAGTGATGGCTGTGTAATAAGGTTATGAATTTGCAATGCGGAATAGTAGCCAATATAATATTGAGCATCTTTCACGATAAATTCAGGTATTAAGTGCCAGTCAGGCATGAAAGATTCAGCATCCTGTTCATAGGGTATAATGTAGTAAACACCCTCTTTTAAGCGCATTAGAAGACCTCTTTTGGTCATATCGCTTAATAACTCCTTTACTGCGCTTTCGCCTGATTCAGGTAATGCCTTAAAAGCCTCCTCATAACCAAAACAAGACCTGTCCTGCTCATTAAAATATGACAGGAGTTCATTTGACTGCGTAGAGATATACTTATTTCTCATAGTTTCTTGGTCAGGTTTAACCTGACTACAATGATATGAAAAATAATCTACTTGGTATAACAATAATCGGTTTTTTTCTCTTGTAGCCAGTTGGTCAGGATTGTTCGCCAACCTTGCAGCCACATAACGGCTCTGCACAATTTGTTCCTTAATAGACTGAATAAACTCAGTGTAGTTTTTATCAATTTTGATATTTGTCATCTTTATTCCGTTATCGACATAAAATAGACAAACCTAAAGCATTGATTGTTAAGCAACAATGTTTGCCAATCGCTTTAGGTCCATTATAAATAAGTTCGAAATTTGTACAGGCAGGGCGACCTGAGAGGACAAAATGGAAATTTTTCCATTTTGTCCTTTTTTATTGAGTATCCTGAAAACTATTTTTTGACATTCCTAAAAATCATTCGGGAAAGGAAACAGGAGTGACCGCCTTTGAGAAAAATGGAGGTGGTTATTGAGGATTTCGGTGTAAGTTTGTTTCGCTCAAAAACAGACTTACCCATGCAGCGCAGATCCTTAATAATTATATTTTTATTAATGGCAACACATTTGCAAATGAATGCACAGCACGAACAGGCAGGCCATTATGCAGCGGTGAACGGATTAAACATGTATTACGAAATCCACGGTAGCGGCAGACCACTCGTATTGCTGCATGGTGGGGGCTCTACCATTGAGTCCACGTTTGGACGCATCCTGCCGCAGCTGGCGAAAACACACCAGGTGATCGCTGTAGAGTTGCAGGCTCACGGGCATACACCGGATATCGACCGACCTTTGAGCTTCGAACAGGATGCTGATGACGTGGCCGCACTACTCAGGCAGCTCCATATTGAAAAAGCAGATTTTATGGGTTTCAGCAACGGTGGTACCACCTGCCTGCAGATCGCTATCCGCCACCCGGAACTGGTAAACAAACTGGTGCTGGCTTCTGCCACTTACAGACGCGATGGTATGCAGCCCGGCTTCTTTGAAGGTTTTCAGCATGTTTCATTAGAGCATATGATGCCCCAGCCGCTCAAGGAGGCTTACCTGAAAGCAAATCCTGACCCCAAAGGACTACAAGCGATGTTTGACAGAGATGTTGCCAGAATGGTGGCCTTTAAAGATATCAGCGACGCGGCAATACAAGCCATCCGGGCACCGGCGCTGGTCATTAACGGTGATGCCGATGTGGTACTTGCGAAGCATGCGCTGGCATTAGCACATGCGCTGCCACATGCCCAACTGGCCATCCTGCCGGGTGGGCACGGAGAATACATCGGAGAGATCTGCGCAGCAGATAAGCACAGTAAAATGCCGGCTTTGGTGACGACCATGATAGAAGCGTTTCTCAAAAAATAATTGCTGCCCAGGCCATTGTATGTTTATCACTTCAATTAAGGTTCATCCCTTCTTGCAAGGATGCCCCATAGTTAAATGCAAATCATTGGTATTCAGGCGGAACTCCTTATCAGACGGTCCCTGGACCACACATAGGCGAACCTTTTTGAAGATCAACACTTCCGTATTTAAGTTAACTGAGATGCCGTTTAATATTAAACAAACCTTATCTTTAAGAGGTGTGGCTGCCAGTTGAAACGCATATACCCAACCAATTAATACCCAGGAACACATGCAAGTGGAAGCAGTCAGTTCTTTTATTATTGATAAGCTGGAAAAAGAACTGCCAGCTTACCTTACGTACCACAACCTCGATCATACCCGGAAAGTATTAAAGCATGCGTTAGAGATAGCTGCGACAGAGGGCATCGCCGGCAGGGAACTGGACCTGTTATGCACCGCCGCTCTTTTCCACGATATCGGGTTTATAGAAAAGTATACAGGGCATGAGGAAGTTTCCTGCCGCATAGCCAGGCAGTTCCTGCCTCAATTTGAATATGCCGCTGCAGAGATTGAACAAATCTGTGAGCTGATTATGTCTACAAAGATTCCGCAAACACCCAAAACCAGGTTAGCGGAGATTTTATGTGATGCGGACCTGTATTATCTCGGCACAGACGATTATGGTATCCTGGCGGAAAAATTATACCCGGAGTTTCTGAAACTTGAATTTGCAAAAGATAAAATGGAATGGCAGCGGCAACAGATTATTTTTTTAACATCACATCAATACTTTACCAAAACAGCACAGGAGCTGCTTACAGGAAAGCAGAAAAAAAACCTGATCCTGCTTCAATCCAAAACAGAAAGCCCGCACACTGTTAAGCACCATGAATCTACTATCAGCGATATTTTACTGATCATTTTTGGTGTGATCATCACTTCCTTTGCCTTAAAAGGTTTCTTGGTGCCCAATCATTTTTTCGATGGAGGTATCACAGGTATCTCCCTGCTGATTCACGAACTGTATCATTTTAACCTGGCTTATATAATTGTAGTGGCCAATGTGCCGTTCATTATTATGTCGATGTATGCCATCAACAAAGGATTTGCCATCAAAACATTTTTCTGTATTGTCTTATTAGGTATCTGTTTGCTATACCCCGGATTCCCGGTAATCACTTCCGATAAATTATTAGTCTCTATTTTCGGAGGTTTTTTTCTTGGTGTAGGCATCGGCCTCACCATGCGTGCCGGTTGTGCAGTGGATGGTATTGAAGTATTGGCTTTATACACATTACGACGTTCCAGTTTTACCATTAGCGAGATTATTCTCGGGTTGAATATTATCATCTTTAGCCTTGCCGCATTTCAGTTTGGTATTCAGACTGCATTGTATTCGATGCTAACTTATTTCACTGCTTCCAAAACCATCGATTATGTAATTGAAGGTATCCAGGCATATACCGGAGTAACCATTATATCCGGGAAAAGCGAACAGCTCAAGCACCGTTTGGTAAATGAGCTTGGCAGAGGTATTACGGTGTACAAAGGAGAGCGAGGTTATCTCCCCGGCAAGTTTGATGTACATGACGATTGTGATATCATTTTCACCGTTATTACCCGGCTTGAATTGCGCAAACTGAAAAATATGGTAAGTGAAGTGGACCCCAATGCCTTTGTGTTTGCCAATACCATCAAGGAAACATCTGGCGGGATTATTAAAAAAAGGCACGTGCATTAAACGTAATCAGGCAGGCTGTAAAATATCCTATGAATTAAGCCAGAAAACTGTTGACACAGTGGTTTTGTTATACATGATAACCAAACAACCTGCTGTAATAGTCAACTTCATCACTATACCTCCTGTTTAATTCGGAAAAATGAAAAAAAGTTTCATCTTCTTGCTATTACTAAACGCTTTACTACTGTATACATCCGGGCAGACGCCACAGGATGAAACAACAAAAAGAAAAAACAAACTATCCGGGTCATTGACTGATTCGGCCAGGGTCAGGATTTTTATTGAGATCGCTTCGGGTTACCGGTTTTCAAATATAGATTCCGCACTTCGTTATGCAAATGATGCTGTTGCATTAAGTCGTAGCATCCATTTCGTGGCTGGGGAAGCCAGCGCTTTAACCACGAAAGGGTTTCTGTTACTGGAGGTTGGGGATTTACCGCAGGCATTACAGTGCCAGTTTATGGCAGCAGGTATACTGGAGAAAATATCCGATACGGGTTCAGAAGCCCTTACGCTGAACATGATCGGCAATATTTATATGGAGATGAGAGATTTTGAAAAAGCGATCAGTTATTACCGGGCATCGAGAGACTTGTTTGCCAAGCTCAACATGACCAGGATGGTGAATAATGAACTATCGAACATTGGAAATGTATACGAAATGATGGGCTTGCTGGATTCTTCAAAAAATTACCAGCAAAAAGTGTATGCTTTCAGCAAGACAAATACCTACAGGGGTATAAGATCTATTATCTATGGCGAAATGAGGGAGCGGTTAGGTAATGTGGAAAGCCGGCTTGGAAATTATGACACAGCGTTGATGCATTACAGGTTCGGTATACGGGAATCACTTGCCGATTCAGATACCCGCGACCTGGCGGCTAATTATCTGCAAATGGCTAAACTGTTCAATAGGCTGCAACGGTACGATTCCAGTTTCTATTATGCCAAAAAAGCCATTGAAACAGGTAAAAAAGTATCAATGAGGAAAGCTATCTATGAAGCGTCTGGTCTGCTTACAGGCCTGTACAAGTTAAAGCATCAGCCGGACAGCGCTCTGACCTACGCTGAATTGTCCATTGCAGTCAAGGATAGCCTATATGGTCCAAAAACATTTCAAGAGCTACAGCTGATAATCCTGAAAGAACAACAGCGTCAGCAGCAGCTTCAGGAAGAAAAAGACAAATTGCAATACCAGTTTCGTATGACCGCATTGCTCGCCACTTTAGGCGCTTTTCTACTGATAGCCATTATTCTTTGGAGAAATAACCGGCGGCAGAAAAAAGCTAACCGGTTGCTAAATAAGCAGAAAGAAATGATAGCATCACAGCGCAACGATCTTGAAAAAACCCTTGACCAGCTAAAGGTAACACAGGCGCAATTAATCCAATCAGAAAAAATGGCTTCCATGGGAGAACTCACTGCCGGCATTGCCCATGAAATACAAAACCCGTTAAACTTCGTCAATAATTTTTCTGAAGTCAATAAAGAATTGCTTGAAGAAATGAATCAAGAAATTGACAAAGGTAATTATACAGAAGTAAAAGCGATTGCATCTGATGTGATAGCAAATGAACAAAAAATAAATCATCACGGCAAACGGGCCGATGCCATTGTAAAAGGAATGTTACAACACAGCCGCAGTAGTGATGGAGTGAAAGAACCAACCGACATTAATGCTTTGGCAGATGAATATTTACGCTTAGCCTATCATGGCCTTCGTGCAAAAGACAAATCGTTCAATGTCACGATGATCACGGATTATGATGATTCGATTGGAAAAATTAGCATCATCCCGCAGGATATTGGAAGGGCGATCTTGAATTTGATCACCAATGCCTTCTATGTAGTTACTGAAAAAAAGATGCAACACCCCAATGGCTATGAACCAACCGTTTCAGTAACCACTAAAAAAAGGGGTGATAAGGTTTCGGTTTCTATAAAAGATAACGGCAACGGCATCCCCCAAAAAGTATTAGACAAAATTTTCCAACCCTTCTTTACCACCAAGCCTGCAGGCCAGGGAACGGGGTTGGGGTTAAGTTTGAGCTATGATACAGTAAAAGCACATGGCGGGGAGTTGAAAGTGGAAACCAAAGAAGGAGAATGGACGGAGTTCATAATAAACTTGTAAAGCAGGCATATGAAATATGTTTTCACTGTTTTTTTTGTTTCCTTTTTTCAGTTTGCTATTGCACAGAACCCTCATACTGCCCGGTTGAAACAGGAACTATTGCAGGCTAAGGATGATACCGGCCGGGTGTTGTTAATGTCAGATATTAGCGCTTCCTATCGGTTCTCTAAATTTGATTCCTCGCTGTGGTACGGGCAGCAAGGCTTGCAGTTGGCTCGGCGCATTCGCTACATTAAAGGTGAAGGCCGGTGTTTGGCAAATATAGCCAGGATATTAGCTGAACAGGGTAACACTCCTGTTGCCTTAAAATATAACCTGGAAGCACTACAACTGAATGAGGAAAGCAAGGATTGGTATGGAAAGGTACAAACACTTAATTCAATAGGATTGTTGCTTAATGTACTGGGGGATCTTTCTGAAGCACGCAGCTATTTTTTTAAAACTATAAATATTTATGATGAAAAAAGAGTAAAAGATGATTACGCCTTAATTGTAGCTATGAACAATATAGGGGTGACTTTTTATAAGGAAAAACAAATGGATTCTGCAAAATACTATCTCAATAAATGCTTTGAAATACTTAAACATTCAAATTTTTTGCATATGCCAGATCACGGAAACCCATCTTCATTTGTAATTCGAGAGATGGGCCGTTTTGCTGACCTGTTGGGCCATGATAAGGAGGCGTTTCAGTATTATCAAAAAAGCATAGCAGAATCGAAGACTGAAAATGATCTGCGGAGTATGAGTCTCGCATATCAATATTTAGCAGACTGGTTTGGCAAATACAATCAGCCCGATTCTTCAATAGATTGTGCGGTTAAATCGCTTCAAGCAGCAGAATCACTGCCATTACCATATGGTATTATCAAGGCCAGTACCATGCTTAAAGAATATTATAAATTGAGAGGAAATAAAGACAGTACGCTTAAATACACCACCCTTGAGATGGCTGCCAGAGACAGCCTTTTTAATCCCAATCGTATAAGGGAAATAGAATTACTAAATTTTACTGAGCAACAAAAGTTGCAACAGGTGCAGGAAGACAAGGAGCGATTTAACAATAAGGTTCAGCTGTATGCTTCATTAAGTGGCATTGTGGTATTACTTCTAGGTTCTTTTCTGCTTTATCGAAACAATCGCCACAAACAAAAAGCTTATCTACTACTTGAGCAAAAAAATCATGAGATTAACGCACAAAAAAGAGAAGCACAAATAGAAGCAGCACTGGAACGGGTACGAAGCCGTACCATGGCAATGCAGCGTAGCGATGAACTGAGGGAAGTGATTAGCGTACTGTTGCTGAATTTGCAGGGGCTGGATATCGACATGGAAAAAAGAAGTGTGGATATATTAACTTTTGAAGAAGGGTCAAAAGGCTTCACACAATGGTTCGCCTCTCCGGAACATGCGAATGCTATGGGGTTAAAAACACCTTACTTTGACAATCAGATTTTTTTTGATTTATTGAATGCGAGGGAAAAAGGAATTGATTTTTATGCAAAGAGCTATTCTCCTGAGGTTAAAAATGCTGCGTTTAACTATCTTTTCGCAGTGCATGCAGAGATGGGAAATCTTCCTGAAAAAGAAAAGGACTATTTGTTTAAAGGCGAATATTATGAACTTTCCTGTGCTTTAGAAAAAAATTCCGCAGTTGGCATTGCTAATTTTTCTGAACGGTTACTTTCATCGCAGGAGCATGAAATACTAAAAAGGTTTGCACGGGTTTTTGAACAATCTTATATCCGTTTTCTTGATCTGCAAAAAGCCGAGGCACAGGCACGGGAAGCACAGATTGAATTGGCCCTGGAAAGTGTGCGTTCCCGTTCGCTGGCCATGCACCATACCGGTGAACTCAAAGAAGTCATTAAAGTGGTGTTGCAGAAGTTGCAGGAACTTGGAGTTGTGATGGAAAAAAGAACAGCTATAATAACGGTTTTTGAAGAGGGCTCGAAAGATGGCTTTCAATTCGTGGCCTCCCCCCAACATGCTTTACCGGTAGGTTTTAAGATCCCTTACTTTGACAATGCCATTTTGAAGGATATGCGGGATGCAAGAGAGGAGAAAATTGATTTTTACAGCAAGTCATATTCTGTGGAAGAAAAAAATGAGCTCTTCGAACATTTTTTCGAGTTTTCAGATTTAAAGCATCTTCCAGAGAAAGAAAAAAGCTATTTGCTGGGAGCGGAATATTATGAGCTTTCACTTGCCCTCAAAATGCATTCGTTGGTCGCTATTGCGAATTTTACAAACATACCTCTCACTTCACAGGAGAATAACATTCTCAAGCGGTTTGCCAATGTTTTCGAGCAGGTTTACCTCCGTTTTAAAGATTTGCAAAATGCAGAAGCACAGGCCCGTGAGGCACAGATACAACTGGGATTGGAAAGGGTACGTGCCCGCACCATGGCCATGCAACGAAGTGAAGAACTGGCCCAGACCTGTGAATTGCTTTTTGAAGAATTTCAGAAATTAAGGATACTGAATATGAAAGAGCAGGGAACAATTGACAGAGCCGTTATAGGCATCATCAATGAAGCGAATCATAGCCTTGATTTTTGGCTCAATGGATTAGATGGGGAACAATATAGCCGGAACTTTTCTTATAGTTTAGACGAACCCTTAACTGGTACAAAAGTATACAGTGCATGGAAAGAGGGTGTCTCTTCGTTAGTAATTGATTTGCAGGAAGAACAATTAAAACAGTGGGTTGATTATTTGAAAACCATTCAAGTGCCTATTAAACCTGAGTATATGAGAAATCGCAGGGTGAACACCTATGCTTTTTTTTCCAAAGGTGTACTGGGTATCACAACAGATGAACCGGTTATAAAAGAATCTGTAGAACTGCTGCAAAGGTTTGCAATTACTTTCGATCTTACCTATACCCGCTTCACCGATCTGCAGAATGCGGAAGCCAGAACTGTGATTGCAGTACGAGAAGCCTCTCTTGACAGGGTTCGTGCAGAAATTGCTTCCATGCGCCATGCAGAGGACCTTCAGCGTATCACCCCATTGGTATGGCGCGAATTAATGGTATTAAATGTTCCATTCTTCCGTTGCGGATTATTTATTGTAGATGAAGCAGCGCGTCAGATCCATTTTTATTTGTCTACACCCGATGGTAAGCCATTGGCTGCTTTGAATCTTACTTTTGAGGCTATCGGCACCATACAGGAAGCATTGGCTCATTGGCGAATGAAAAAGGTTTATATCACTCAATGGACAAAAGAGGAATTTGTCAGTTTTGCCCAATCCCTGATCGAACAGGGACAGATCGATAGCCAGTACAGTTACCAGGGAGGAGAAGAAGCCCCGGCATCAATCACCCTTCATTTTATTCCTTTTGGGCAGGGCATGTTGTACATTGGCAGTGCAGAGGCTTTATCGGTAAACCATATTGAATCAGTGCAGGCTTTGTCAGATGCCTTTGAAACAGCTTATGCGAGATATGAAGATTTCATTAAACTGGAAGCCGCCAAGAAACAGATCGAAAATACACTGAAAGACCTGCGTGACACCCAATCCCAGCTCATCCAATCCGAAAAAATGGCCAGCCTTGGAGAGTTGACAGCAGGTATAGCGCATGAGATTCAAAACCCTTTAAACTTCGTCAATAATTTTTCTGAAATCAATACAGAATTAATCTCAGAGATGAAAGTAGAAATTGCAAAAGGAAACATTGATGAGGTAAGTGCCATTGCAGATGACATTGAAGAAAACGAACAAAAAATCAATCATCATGGTAAACGAGCAGATGCCATTGTAAAAGGCATGCTGCAACACAGCCGCAGCAGCAGCGGACAAAAAGAGCCCACCGATATCAATGCCCTGGCTGATGAATATTTGCGACTAAGCTATCATGGCTTAAGAGCAAAAAACAAATCCTTCAATGCAAAATTTGAAACCGACTTTGATCTTTCTATACCAAAAATAAATGTAGTTCCGCAGGATATAGGGAGGGTAGTTTTAAATCTCATCAACAATGCATTTTATGCAGTGAGTGAAAAAAAGACCCTTCGGCAAGCTCAGGGCGACAGTTACGAACCTACTGTTTCCGTTAGTACAAGAAAATTAAATGGGCTGGTTGAAATGAAGGTTCGGGACAATGGTAATGGCATTCCTGCAAAACTGATGGATAAGATCTTTCAGCCCTTCTTCACCACCAAACCTACGGGGCAGGGCACCGGGCTGGGGTTATCATTAAGCTTTGATATTGTAAAAGCACATGGTGGGGAACTGAAAGTGGAAACGAAGGAAGGAGAGGGTGCTGCATTTATTATTCAATTACCCATTGTTTAATTTATTACAAGATGAAATTAATCCTAAAAAACATACTTCTCTTGTTACTGCCGGTATTCATAAACGCACAGACAGGTGTACCAGACAGTTTGAGGCAGGCTTTACAAAATGCTCATAATGACAAAGAAAGGTTTGAGCTATATCGACAATTTTTAATCTACTATGATCATGTTAATATAGACTCTGCACTCTATTTTTCTGAAAAGTGCCTGGTGCTTGCTCAAAATAACAATAATAGACTTTCCGAGTCCGAGGCTTTGGCTTTTAAAGGATGGAATTTATTGCGATTAGGACGGTATGCCCCGGCTCTGCAATGTTTTATTCAGGCTTTCGAAATTGCCCAGGATCCTAAAAGCGAAAAATACACCTGGGATTTAGGAAATAATGCTCCACTCAGAAAAATGAGGCTTGCAAATCTCGCATTAACACATAACATGTTTGCACATCTTATGGGCGCTACCGACAACATATCCCAACAAATAGTTCACTTCAAAAAAGCAAAAAAAATAGCAGAAGAAATTGGCGATTCAAACTTTATAGGAATTGTGGATCTGAATCTCATAGCTTTTAATAAGCTGGATTCAGCCTTGAGTTTTGAAAAGAATGCCGAACACATTTTAATTCAAACTGGACAGAAAAGATTTTTATCTTACGCTTTTTCATGTAAAGGGGATATTTATTTTAAAAAAGGAGACAAAAAATCGGCGAGGCAATTTTATTACGAAGGGATACAGTCAGGTAGAGAACAAAATAACTTAGCTGGATTATTAACGAATTATTTTGGGCTGACAAAATGTTATCTATCTGAAAAAAATAAAGATTCAAGCCTGTATTATGCGAAAAAAGCATTGGAAGGTTTGAATACCTTGGGTATTTTTTCAAGCTCGGTGTATAACATTGGAACGGCTTATGAAAATTTGTATCATAGTTATCAATTAAGAAATCAATTTGACAGTGCTTTCAAATACCAGGGGCTGGCCCTTGTTGCTAAAGATAGCCTGTATAAGAAAAGAATAAAAGACTTGGCCGAATTCCAAAATGCCAGTTTGAAGGAGCAACTCCGATTACAAAATGTGGAAAAAGAGAAAGTAGTGTATCAAAATAAGGTCAGGACGTATGGTTTGATGGCCGGTCTTGGAGTATTTCTTTTGATTGCGCTGATTCTTTATTACAACAACAAGCAGAAACAAAAAGCAAATTTGGCTTTGAAAAAATCGCTCGCCGATCTCAAATCCACCCAAACCCAGCTTATCCAATCAGAAAAAATGGCTTCGCTTGGAGAACTCACTGCCGGCATTGCTCATGAAATACAAAACCCGTTAAACTTCGTCAATAATTTCTCTGAAGTCAATAAAGAATTGCTTGAAGAAATGAATCAAGAAATTGACAAAGGTAATTATACAGAAGTAAAAGCGATTGCATCTGATGTGATAGCAAATGAACAAAAAATAAATCATCACGGCAAACGGGCCGATGCCATTGTAAAAGGAATGTTACAACACAGCCGCAGTAGTGATGGAGTGAAAGAACCAACCGACATTAATGCTTTGGCAGATGAATATTTACGCTTAGCCTATCATGGCCTTCGTGCAAAAGACAAATCGTTCAATGTCACGATGATCACGGATTATGATGATTCGATTGGAAAAATTAGCATCATCCCGCAGGATATTGGAAGGGCGATCTTGAATTTGATCACCAATGCCTTCTATGTAGTTACTGAAAAAAAGATGCAACACCCCAATGGCTATGAACCAACCGTTTCAGTAACCACTAAAAAAAGGGGTGATAAGGTTTCGGTTTCTATAAAAGATAACGGCAACGGCATCCCCCAAAAAGTATTAGACAAAATTTTCCAACCCTTCTTTACCACCAAGCCTGCAGGCCAGGGAACGGGGTTGGGTTTGTCGCTGAGTTATGATATTGTAAAAGCGCATGGTGGGGAGTTGAAAGTGGAAACCAAAGAAGGCGAAGGCGCTGAATTTATAATCTGTCTGTCTTTGAAAGAAAAAATATAATTTAATAAATAATGAAATCAATCAGTCTTCTTTTACTCATCATCCTGTACTTTCCTGCTACCAGGGCACAGACTCGTTATTTGGATAGTATGAAACACCGATTAGACCTGATTAAAAAAGATGACACTATAAAAGTCGGCTTATTAAATGAATTGGCATGGGCTTACCTCTTTAAGAAACCCGATAGTGCTGTTTCCTATGCCCGTAAAAGTATAACCCTTTCCAATAAATTAAATTATAAGTACGGAGAAGCGCTGGGTTTTAGTAGACTATCATCTGCATTATTAAATGCTACAGGTAATTACCCGAAGGCATTGGAAGCGGCATTGCATGCTGCAAAGATTTCCGAAAAATTAAAGTATGGTAAGGAAGATTTGATGTTTTCGATTAATATGAACATGGGAGATTGTTACAGTTATATGGGAAATGATAAAAAAGCTTCCATTTTTTATCATTTATGTTTAAATCTACAGCGGTATCAGCAGCTTTCTCCGATTCAAAGAATCCGGGTTTATGGTCAACTGGCTTATTTATATGTTAATTTAAGCCAACTTGACTCGGCCTTATATTATGCAGAAAAAAACTACCAGTATGGTTTAGCGTTGAAAAATAACAGATATGTTCAATATACATTTGGGGTGATGGGCGTTATATATGAAAAATTGGGAAAGAACGAACTTGCTGAAAAATATACCCGGGAAGGTATTAAGATAGCTGTAAATAATGATGATGAGAACTACCAAATTCAGGGATATCGTGACTTGGCCAATCTTTTTAATAGCAAAGGCAGGCGGGATTCCTCTATTTTTTACGCACAAAAATCCCTGCGGTTAAGTCAGAAATTTGGATACCCCTTGTATATTTTAGCGGCCAGTACAACATTAACTCATTTATATGAATTGCAAAACAGGCCGGACAGTATTTTAAAGTATGTAAGAATGATGTTAACGGCAAAGGACAGTATCTTTAGCCAACAAAAGTTCCAGGAATTTCAACTTCTTTCCTTCGAAGAAGAACAACGGCAAAGAGATGTTGAAACAGCAAAAGCACAGTTAAGAAATCAAGTAAGCATATCTGTTCTGATTGCCGCGTCGGTATTTTTTTTGCTGGTGGCGCTCATTCTTTACCGGAATAATAAACAAAAGAAAAAATCAAATTTTTTACTGCAGCAGCAAAAGGAAAAAGCGGAACAGGCACTTGTTGAACTGAAATTAACGCAGGCGCAATTAGTCCAATCGGAGAAAATGGCTTCTTTGGGAGAACTCACTGCCGGCATTGCTCATGAAATTCAAAATCCGTTAAATTTTGTGAATAATTTTTCAGAAGTCAATAAAGAATTGATTGAGGAAATGCAGAGCGAATTGAAATCAGGTAATAATCATGAAGCCATTGCTATTTCAAATGATATAAAAGAAAATGAACAAAAAATAAACCACCACGGCAAACGTGCCGATGCCATTGTAAAAGGCATGCTGCAGCATAGCCGGAGCAGTAGTGGTGTAAAAGAACCAACAGATATCAATGCATTGGCTGATGAGTACCTTCGGTTAGCTTACCATGGGCTTCGTGCAAAAGACAAATCATTTAATGCAACGATGAAAACTGATTTTGATAGCACTATCGGAAATATCAATATCATTTCGCAGGATATGGGCAGAGTGATACTAAATCTTATCACCAATGCATTTTATGCAGTAACTGAAAAGAAAAAACTTCAGTCAGTTGGCTATGAACCTATCGTGTCAGTCAGTACCAAACGCGTTACACTTCCCGCAGGTGATTGGGGAGTAGAGATAAGCGTTAAAGATAACGGTATGGGTATTTCGCAAAAGGTATTGGATAAAATCTATCAGCCCTTCTTCACTACCAAACCCGCAGGTCAGGGTACAGGATTGGGCCTGTCAATGAGCTATGATATCATTACCAAAGGACATGGCGGTGAATTAAAAGTGGAAACCAAGGAAGGAGAATATGCAACATTTATTATTATATTACCAATGCAAACTGAATCTACTATTTAACAGCCCAAACCGAAGAATATGAAAATTTTAGTGGTTGATGACGAGCAAGACATGCAAACCCTTTTTCAGCAGCGATTTCGCAAAGAGATTCATAATAATCAGGTGGATTTTGCTTTTGCTATATCCGGTGAACAGGCGTTGGAATACCTGGCACATAACCACCATGAGGCAGTACTGATCCTCTCCGATATCAATATGCCTGGTATGAGTGGATTGGAACTATTAGACCGTATAAAACAAAAATATCATACACCACCTCCCGTTGTTATGATGATCACTGCCTATGGCGATGCAGATAACTATCAGCAGGCGATGAAACTGGGCGCTGATGATTTTTTGACCAAGCCTGTCGACTTTGCCCTGTTAAAGGAAAAATTAAAAATTACATCCAATGGTTAAAATTTTGGTAGCAGACGATGAGATGGATCTGGAAACACTAATCAAACAAAAGTTCAGAAAACAGATCCGTGACCAGCAGTATGAATTTGTTTTTGCCCTGAATGGCAATGATGCGATGAAGAAACTGGAGCAGCACCCGGATATATCTATTGTACTAAGTGATATCAACATGCCCGAAATGGATGGACTTACCCTGCTAAGTTTACTGAACAATTCTAATCCGCTACTGAAAACAGTAATGGTATCGGCCTATGGTGATATGAACAATATCCGTATAGCCATGAACCGTGGCGCTTTTGATTTTGTATGCAAGCCCGTGAATTTCGAAGACCTGGAAACAACGATAGAAAAAACAATTAAGCATGTTTCGCAATTGAATGAGACCCTGCAGGCAATCAAGGAAAATAATATACTTCGGATGTACGTGGATGATACAGTCCTCAAATTCATGAACAGTCGGCACTTTGAAGATTCATTAATGGCGAATGAAACGGTGGAGGCCACCATCGCATTTATAGATATTTGCGGATTCACTGCCATTACTGAAAACGAGTCTGCAGATACGGTAGTCAGGCTCCTGAATAAATATTTTGATGTGATGGTGAAAGAGATCATTGCACAAAACGGACATGTAGATAAATTTATAGGAGATGCTATTATGGCCGTATTTCGTGGAGACTTTCATTTAGACAGGGCTATTGATACCTGCCTTTCTGTGCGTTCCCGTATCGAAACCCTTCCCAAAGAGTCAGGCGATGTAACATTTCTGCCACAGGTATCTATCGGTATCAACAGTGGGGAATTAATTTCCGGAAATATTGGGTCTGCCGCGCTTCGCCGCTTAGATTATACGGTTGTAGGAGATGTAGCGAATACGGCGGCCCGTTTACAATCTGTCGCCCAACCCGGGCAAATTGTTATATCACACGCGGCTTATGAAAAAGTAAAGGAATCATTCAATTGCAAACCAATCGGAGAGGTGAGCTTAAAAAATAAAGCCAAGCCAGTAATAATTTATGAAGTAGTCGATTGACATGGCGTCTTAATACGGAACTTTTAAATTCCACCTTTGGGGTGATTACTGCTGGCTGAATCTTTGTTTTATCTCTTTATGTGATTAAATAATTGATAATCAATACTTTGGATAATATATTGAAAATAGAAGATCCGATTCCATATTCTCCCAAACTTCGCCAGCTTAGTAAGCTAACTCCGTCTGGCGGTTGTACGGTATGTAAGCTGAAAATTAGCTAACTTACTTTATGTACAAAATTGTCACTTGCAAGTGGATCAGGAGCAGCTAAAACATATAACTCATATTTTTTATAAAAAATTAAAGAAGCTTTCAAAACGTATTGTTGCCAATTTTGACATCCAGGCAATACATGAATTCAGGCTGGTATATAAAAAACTGCGTGCCTTTTTACAAATGATAGCGAAGGATGGCCAAAAGCCGGGTAAAAAGGTAAAGATCTCCGGGAAATTGAAAAGAGGCTATCATCTTTTGGGGATTACCCGGGACTTGCAATTACAGCAAAAGCGGATACTGAAAGCGGCAGGCGGGGATATTCATCAAACAAAGACATACCTCACTTTATTACAGCAGGAAATAGAAAAACTAAAACCTGCACTCGTTGAAATTTTTTCAGACAATCCTGTTGCTGCAAGCAAAAAGAAGACAAAATCTTCCATGCCCGATGAGGTTCCTGTAAACGGTTTCCGGGAATTTTTAAAGAAACAATGGTTCTGTATCCACGCAATTGTTGCAGCAAAACGCTTCAGTGATGATAATATGCATAGCATCCGGAAGAACCTGAGACTATTGTTTTATAACTTCAAAATTGGCCAAAAAATTGATCATGCTATATTATCATCGGGTATCTGGAAAGGAAAAGACGAACACTATTTTCATGAGCTATCGGATGAATTAGGAACTTTTCACGATAAGTGTATGGCAATTGATTTATTAAAAACTGGCAAGCCCGATAGTTTAAATAAATACAACCGAGAGCTGTTGGACCGGATCAAAAAAAAGTGGCTGATAGAGAAAGCTAACATGAAACAAACGCTGAAAACAAAGTTGATGACTGCAGTCCTGTAAAAAGATTATTTACTTCATCATACAAAACATGACTGTCGTTCGAAACAGAATAAGGAAGAACAACTCATGAATTACTACATAGGTATTGATATAGGTACGACGGCAACAAAAGCAATTGCATTTTCTGACACCGGAACAATCATAACCAGCCAATCCATTGGCTATGAAATGTTGCATCCTCAGCCCGATTGGTGCGAACAGGATCCGGATGCAATTCTACAGGCGGTTGTGGATGGACTTGCACAAGTGATGAAAACGATGGCACCGCACACGCCCGCTTTTATTGCATTCAGCGCAGCTATGCACAGTTTGCTGGCTGTAGACAAAGTTGGTAAACCGCTTAGCAACTGTATCATTTGGGCAGATAACAGGGCTGATCAGCTTGCTACAGTACTGCGCAATAGTAAGACGGGGGAGGGTATTTATCAGTTGACTGGTGTACCTATTCATTGTATGTCGCCGCTCTGCAAGTTGCTTTGGTTAAAAGAGCAGGCCCCTTTACTGTTTCAGTCTGCATACAAATTCATCGGTATCAAGGAATATGTCTTTTTCAAATTGTTTGGAACATTTGTTATAGACACTTCTGTGGCTTCAGCAACAGGTTTGCTGAACAGTAAGAGCTTACTATGGGATCAGCAGGTATTGGATGTTGTAGGTATTACAACTGTGCAGCTGTCCCAGGTGGTTCCTGTAAAACATACCATCTATTATCAAAGCAATGGCGGGCAAAACCTGCTTCCGCCCGGAACACCTGTAGTTGTTGGTGGAAGTGACGGTGCATTGTCGAACCTTGGAAGCGGTGCCACCGGTGCTCATCAAATGGCCATCACCATTGGTACAAGCGGTGCAGCAAGGATGGTGGTGAAAGAGCCGCAGACGGATGAATGTATGCGGACTTTCTGCTATCATGTAAAAGACAGGGAATATATAGTGGGAGGGGCTAATAATAATGGGGCAGTTGTTCTCCAATGGCTGAAAGAAACATTGTTGCAAACAAAGGATGATTACGAAAGCCTTTTCAAACAGGCGGAAACTATTATGCCGGGAAGTGATGACTTGTTATTTTTGCCTTATATCCTGGGAGAAAGAGCGCCCATTTGGAATGCGAATGCAAAAGGGATTTATTTTGGATTGCGTATCCGGCATAGTAAGGCACATCTTGTAAGGGCATCGATGGAGGGGGTAATTTATTGCCTGTACAGTATAGGAAAAATATTGATTGAAAAGCATGAAGTAACGGAACTGCATGCTTCGGGAGGCTTTGCGCGCAGCCGTTTATGGCTGCAGATGCTGGCTGATGTATTCAATATCAAAGTATTGGTTTCGGGTACGGTTGAAAGTTCCGCATTGGGAGCCGTGGTCATAGGGATGGAAGCATTGGCTATAAAACAGCATTTTAGTCCGGATATTTTAGCGGTGTATGAACCCGATCCGGGCAGCCATAAAGTATATATGGAATGTTTTGAAAGGTTCGAACGTATTTATCACTTATTAGAAGGAGAACAATAAATGAATACAGCATTTGATTTCGGAATGATCGGCCTTGGGGTCATGGGCAGTAACCTGTTGCTGAATATGGCTGATCATGGATTTGCAACCATCGGATTCGACCTTAAACCCGAACGCTGCCAGGCATTGGAAGCTGCTGCTCGTCCGGGCACTGTTGTGAAAGGGGTGAATGACCTGGCCAGTATGGTACAGTCTTTAAAAAAGCCGCGTAAAATGATGATGCTCGTTCCTGCGGGAAAAGCTGTCGATGATGTGATCGCTTCTTTGTTGCCCTGCCTGGAAAAGGGAGATATTGTCATTGATGGAGGCAACTCATTTTATAAGGATACCTTGAACCGCATTACCTATTTGCAGAACAAGGGGATTCATTTTTTTGGAATGGGCATATCGGGTGGCGAATCAGGCGCAAGGCTGGGACCCAGTATGATGCCGGGAGGTGATAAAGAAGCATATCAATATTTAAAACCTGTGCTGGAAGCGGTAGCTGCCAAGGCAGGGGATATTCCCTGTGTTGCTTATATGGGCAATGGGGCCGCCGGTCATTATGTAAAAATGGTACACAATGGTATTGAATACGCTATGATGCAAATGATCAGTGAAGTATATGATATCCTGAAACGGGGAGCAGGCTTGGACAATGAAGCATTATACAATATCTTTCACCAATGGAACCAGGGCCAATTGCAGTCATTTTTAATTGGCATAACCTCGGGTGTCTTTCAAAAGAAGGAGGAAGGGAGTGGCGCATTTTTAGTAGATCTTATTCTTGACCAGGCCGGTTCGAAAGGTACGGGTAAATGGACTTCCCAGGAGGCTTCAAACCTGCCAGTAGCCATTCCCACTATTGATGCTGCAGTGTCTGCAAGGAATTTGTCGGTATATAAAGATGAAAGAACTGAGGCGTCAAAGCTGTACTTGCCGGTATCCGGTCATCTTGACTATTCCGCCGGGACGCTGGTAAAAGACCTGGAAGAGTCGTTGGCTTTTTGCTTTGTGATCGCTTATGCGCAGGGATTGAGTATGTTGACAAAAGCATCGGGTGAATTATCTATGAATATCCCGCTTCCGTCGGTTGTGCGGGTATGGAAAGCGGGATGTATTATCCGTTCAATGCTGCTGGTCAATTTTGCCGAGGCATTTGATAAAAATCCTAAACTGCCAAACTTATTATTGGATAAGGGTATTGCGATCCTGTTAAAAGGCAAGGAGAAAAACCTGCGCAATATCATAACAGCTGCCGTTGCTGCCAGGATACCTGTGCCAGGCATGATGAGTGCGCTGTCTTATTTTGATACCTATTGCAGTGAGCGCATGCCCACCAACCTGATCCAGGCACAGCGGGATTCCTTTGGTGCACATACTTACCAGCGAATTGATAAGCCTGGCGTCTTTCATACTGAATGGCCCGAACAACTGTAAAGTAAGTTAGATACCTTTATTGCCGGAAACCAATAGCACATGCAGGAAGATATTTTGATTCAGATCAGTAATAAGATCAAAGAAATTCGTAAAGCCAGGAATGTTACCGTACAACAATTGGCAGATGAAGCCAAAGTGAGCAAAGGGCTTATTTCTCAGATAGAGAATAACAGAACCGTTCCATCGCTGCCTGTATTGATGAATATTGTTCATTCACTGCATCTTGACCTGACTGATTTTTTCAGAGATATTTCTCCCGCCAGCAACCAACAGAAAGTGTTTGTGATCCGTGCAAAGGACTACCAGCCTTTTGAAAAAGAGGCTGCAAAGGGATTTGTTTACAAGCGTATCATGACACGTAACATGCATGGCGATCCGGCTGATTTTATTTTGCTGCGTCTGAAAAAAGGAGCCAGGCGTAATAAGATGGTATATACTGATGCTTTCGAATATAAATATGTTATCAAGGGAAGGGTCGAATACCTGATTGATGACAAAACCTATATTTTAGAAGAAGGCGACTCCTTATTCTTCGATGGGAGACTGGGACATAAACCCGCCAATATCAGCGATGATGACGCACTCATGCTGGTGATATACTATTTTATTACAAATAGCCAATAGGCGCTCTTATTACTTCTTTTTAACCTGATCATAACAGTATCCCGCAATACTGCCGGGCTGGTATTTTATTCCCTTTCCCTTTCTGGAGACCTAAATGCCAGATCTGCTGACACCACCTGCTCCCCCTGGTGCAATCGATTGCTCATTATTTTTTAAAAGTTTAGTATTTGTGAACAATTGTTTAGACCTTGCTGTATATTTATACTAAACTAATAGTTAGTATTTGTTAACATATATAACCTGGGATACTGCTTTTTTCCATAAAACACTAAACCTAACAGCTCATGAAACGCTTTCGCTATTTTGCTCATTCAGCCATACTTACTATAGTGGCTGTATTATTGGGGCTTTCTACAGCATTCGCCCAAAAAGAAATGAAAGGCATTGTCACCGATGCCAATCAACAACCCTTACAAGGGGTTACCGTACAAGTTAAGGGCTCCGGCAAAGGAGTCAATACAGACCAGCAAGGGCGGTTTTCCATTCATGCTCCCGGTAACGCCACACTTGTTATCAGTTATGTCGGTTTTCTTACAAAAGAAATTGTTGTCGGAAACCAAGCTGAGATCAGTATTCAGCTACAACCTAATACCAATGCTCTGGATGAAGTAGTGGTAACAGCTCTTGGCATAAAGAAAGATGTAAAGCGCTTAGGGTATGCTGTCCAGGAAGTAAAGGGACAAGACCTCGTTAAAGCGCGGGAGCCTAATCCTATCAATGGTTTGGTGGGCAAGGTAGCAGGCCTGACCGTGGGTATCAGTCCCGAGCTGTTAGGCCGGCCCCAATTATTGTTAAGGGGCAAAGGCATTTCATTGTTTATTGTTGACGGCATCCCCATCAATTCAGATACCTGGAATATCAGTCCCGATGATATCGAATCCTATACCGTACTGAAAGGCCCTACCGCCTCTGCTTTATATGGCTATCGTGGTCAAAACGGCGCTATTGTAATCACTACTAAAAAAGGTGCAAAAGATAAAAGAGGGTTTTCCATTGAATGGAATACTTCTACCATGTTTGAAAAAGGCTTCGTAGCCATTCCTAAAGTACAGGATCTGTATGGTCCCGGCGATCATGGTGTGTACACCTTTGGAGATGGCAGAGGTGGTGGGCTAAATGATAATGACTATGATATATGGGGACCAAGGTTTGATGGGCAGCTCATTCCGCAATATGATGGTATTGTTGATCCGAATGGTTCCTATACAACCACTTTTGCAAAGGCCAATGGTAATGTAACCTTCACGAGCAACAGGAAACCAACACCCTGGGTGGCAAGGGGAAAGGACAACCTGAAACGCTTCCTGGAAACAGGTATGCTGACAACTACAAATCTTGCCGTTGCATCCAGCGGAGAAAAATATGATCTGCGATTCTCTACCTCGTATACTTATCAGAAAGGAATTGTTCCTAATACGAAATTAAATACGGTGAATTTTAACACTACGCTTGGCTATAGTTTTACACCTAAATTAAGGTTTGAGGCCAACCTCAATTACAACAGGCAATTCACGCCTAATATCCCTGATGTTGTATATGGCCCAAACAGCATGATCTATAATATTGTTATCTGGGGAGCAGCCGACTGGAATGTTGACGATATGCGAAACTACTGGCAGCCGGGTAAGGAGGGTGTGCAACAGGTATATGCAGAATACCAGCGCTACAACAATCCTTATTTTATAACCTATGAGTGGTTGCGGGGGCATTATAAAAATGACGTATATGGTTATGCTTCCCTGTCTTATAAATTTAATAAAAGCCTGGAACTGTTAGGACGCACCAGTGTTACGACTTATGATATATTCCGGCCTGAAAAATTCCCTTACTCTGCCACCGTCTATGGCCGTGAAAAAGCACAGGGAGATTACAGGGAAGACAAAAGAAGTCTGTTTGAAAATAATACCGAGCTCCTGTTAAAATATAACCAGAATAATTTAGTGCGAAATATCAGCCTGAGTGCTTTTGCCGGCGGCAATATCAGGAACTTTAAATACAACTCCAGTTATATTACTACAGATTATTTAAACGTTCCGGGTGTTTATAGTTTTGGTAATTCGCAAAACCCGGTTAAGGCATTCAGTTTTAACTCCAATATGCTGGTGTTAAGCGCTTACTATTCTGCTGACATTACTTATAAGAACTATTTCACGCTGTCTACATCCGGCAGGGTAGATAAACTATCCACGCTGCCAAAGGATCATGATACCTACTTTTATCCGTCTGCTTCTGTAAGCACAGTTCTTTCAGATTATATTAAGCTGCCGCAAGCTGTATCCTTTCTTAAATTCAGGGGCTCAACGGCTACCGTTAAGAGCGGAGGTTTAAGCACGCAATCATCCATAGGACCTACACCGAATGCTTCCTTTCCTTTAGGTTATGGCAGCGGTTATTCCGCTTCGTATGAAGGACCTTCATACGGTTTAGCGCAGGTTTACAGTACCCCTTTATTGTATAATAACACGCCGGCCGCTTATTATGCCAACAGTTTTTTTGACCCTGAATTAAAACCCGATTCAAGAACAAGCTATGAGGGCGGTATGGATATCCGGTTCATTAAAAACAGGATTGGTCTTGACGTAACCTACTTTACCTACATTAATGGCCCGCTGATCTTTTCCAAACCCCTCTCTCAAACGACAGGGTATACAGGATACACTACGAATGCTGTAAAAACAAAGACCACCGGGGCAGAGGTAACATTAACCGGTTCACCGGTTCGTAATCCGAAAGGATTGAACTGGGATGTAACGATAAACTGGTCAACCTTCAGAGAAATATACACAGAATTGCCACCCGGGCAATCCACTATTTTTACCTTTTATAAAACAGGCGACCGCGTAGATAAATTCTATGCACAGGCTTTCGCCAGAACTCCTGATGGAAAGATCATCAATGATGGGGGAGGAAGACCCATACGTTACCCTGTTGCCCAGTTCCTTGGTTATGCAAGTCCCGATTGGGTTTGGGGAGTAACCAATAAATTCTCCTGGAAAGGGGTCTCGTTTAGTTTTTCGTTTGACGGACGCACAGGCGGGGTGATGGAAGACTTTGTACGCAGACAGGCTTTCCGCGGCGGAAGGCATATTGAAACTATCCAGGGAGCGATGGGTGATGCCCGTTACCAGGATACGAAAGGAATTAAATCATTCTTAGGTGATGGCGTACAGGTATCAAACGGTACCACTATCCAGTATAACCCGGTAACCGGCGCCATTACCAATTACAAAGATTTACAATTTGCCCCTAATGCTACCAAGACCTATCTGCAGGATTATATCAGCCGTTACAACAGTACAACGGAAGGTAACCTGATGAGTAAGACATACGTAAAACTCAGGGAAGTCATTCTTGGTTACAGGATACCGGAGAAACTGCTGCAGAAAACATCCTTTATTAAAGGAGCAGAGATTTCAGTGGTGGTTAGAAACCTGGGCTACTGGCTGAAAGCTGGAAACAGCTATAAAGATATAGATGTAGACCAGTATGCAGGTACCCAAACGGGCTCGGACCTGCAATCCCCCACTACAAAAAGATTTGGGGTAAACCTGAACATCACTTTTTAACCAATGCCACAGACGGTTGACAGCAAATGTAATAAACCCAATAAAAAATTATTTATGAAGAAGATAACCGGATTTTTCATCATAGCAGCATCGCTACTCCTGTTGGGTAGCTGCTCAAAAAAATATGACCAGTACTTTAAAGACCCCAACAGGCCTGAAGATGTACCGGCAGCATTGGTACTGAATGGTATCTTGAATGATATGACCGAAGGCGCCTGGAACAGTACACAGGGCTGGAACCAGTTTTACTGTTACAATTATAATTATTATGGTAACCAGGAATACAACTGGACAAGCGCAGGTCTCAATTATACCACTTTGAAGAACGTGATCAAAATGGAGGAAGAAGCGAAAAAAAGCGGGGGAAAAGATGTCAATCCCTATGCAGCGCTGGGCAAGTTCTTTAAAGCCTATTTCTTTTATCAGATGACATTAAAAGTTGGGGACCTGCCTATGAAAGAAGCTTTGCAGGGACTGAAGAATCAAACACCTAAATATGATACACAAAAAGATATTTTTGTACAAATACTTAAATGGCTCGATGATGCCAACAGTGATTTGGCACAATTGATAACCGCTTCAGATGCTTCACTGCTGGGTGATTTTTATTTTAACAATAACCTGGGTAAATGGCAGAAAGTGATCAATGCTTTCAAGCTAAGGGTACTGATCGGGTTAAGTAAAAAAGAAACCGACACAGACCTTAATATCAAAACAAAGTTTGCAGAAATTATAGGTAACCCGACAAAATATCCAATCCTGGCAGGCATGACAGATAACCTGCAATACGTTTATAATAACACGTTTAATAAATATCCTAAAAACCCCGACAACTATGGGTTTGAAGCGCTTCGTCTCAATATGGCAGCTACCCATCTGAACACGTTGGTAAACTTAAAAGACCCACGGACTTTTGTTGTGGCAGAGCCTGCACCCAAGAGGGTTGCTTCCGGTATTTCACCTACTGATCATGCAGCATTCCTTGGAGCAAGCTCCGCTGAGGACCTGGCAGATATGAGTACCAAAGCTGGTAATGGTGAATATTCATTTATTAACAGGAAAAGATACTATAGTACCTACACTGCAGAGAACACCATTCAGATAGGCTACCCCGAAATGTGTTTTAATATTGCCGAGGCAATTAACAGGGGCTGGGTTGCGGGCAACGCAGAAGACTGGTATAAGAAAGGCCTTATGGCATCTATTGCCTTTTATGGCATTACAAATGGCAGCAATACTGTATACTTCCTGAAAGCAAACAGCGGATTGGGAAATTATGATACTTATACTGTCAATGTTGACCTGGACGCTTATTACAACCAGCCTGCCGTTAGTTATGCAGGAAATAATGCAACCGGACTTAACCAGGTATTGACACAAAAATACCTGGCCTTTTTTCAGAATTCAGGCTGGGAAGCATACTTTAATTATCGCAGGACAGGTATACCTGCTTTTGCGCAAGGAGGACCTGGAACGGGAAACAGCGGTATTATTCCCAAACGCTTTCAATACGTTACTTCTGAGAGAACTACCAATGAAGCTAATCTGAAAGACGCTTTGCAACGCCAGTTTTCCGGTAATGATGATATCAACGCAACGATGTGGTTGCTGCAATAATTTATTTTTCGCAAATACAGGTATAAACAGAACAACACATGAATAACTTTTAAATAAATTCTCGTAAGAGTTTGCAAACAATAAAAATTGATGATGAGCACTATTTCAACACAGGCCTTTTCGGCTAATGGGAAAACGTACAAGCCGGCAGCAAAACCAGTTGTGGTTATTTGTATAGACGGTTCGGCAGATGAATATTTAGATACCACCATGGCATTTGACCGGATGCCGAACCTGAAGAAGATGGCTATGCAGGGATACCGTGGCATGGTCAGAGGCGCATTGCCTTCTTTCACCAATGTAAATAATTCTTCTATTGTTACGGGGGTTTCCCCGGCTGTACATGGTATCAGCGGCAACTTTTTTTATGATACCGTCAAAGACCAGGAAGTAATGATGAACTCCGCTGAATACCTGCGTGCAGAAACCATTCTGGCCGCAGCAGCAGGTGCAGGGAGAAAAGTAGCGGTGGTTACAGCCAAAGAAAAGCTGAGGGATATCCTTTCCTATCAAATGAAAGGGATTGCCATTTCTGCCGAGAAAGCCAACCAGGCCAAAACAGCAACGCATGGTATTGATCATGTGGAAGAAATAGTAGGTCACGCAACGCCGGCTATTTACAGTGCAAATGCCAGCCTGTTTGTACTGCGCGCTGGCGTTGCCTTTATAGAAAAAGGCCTGGCCGACTTTCTCTACCTCTCACTTACAGATTATATGCAGCATACTTATGCACCCGAAGCAGAAGAATCATTGGCATTTTACGAAGCCATGGATGCTGAGATCGGAAAGCTGATACAATTGGGTGCTATCGTTGGCGCTACCGCTGATCATGGTATGAATGCCAAAATAAAGGCGGATGGCTCACCCAATGTTTTGTTTGTGGAAGACATGCTCGAGGAAAAATTCGGCGGAAATGGGTTCCGTGTTATTTGCCCCATTACCGATCCTTATGTAAAACACCATGGTGCACTGGGCTCTTATGTAGTGGTACACGTCAATGACAAGACTAAGATCATTGAAATCAAAAACTGGCTGGCTGTACAGCCCGGTATTACTGAAGTGTATGACAGGGCCACTGCCGTTAGGGTATTGGAGCAACCGGAAGACCGTATCGGTGACCTGGTGGTTTTATCGGGCAGGGATGTGGTTGTGGGCCGCCGTCCGCAGTATCATGATCTCTCTGCATTGGATGGAACCCTTCGTTCACACGGAGGGAGATATGAAGAAATGGTTCCGATGATTATTTCGCATTCCCTGAGCGCTGCCTATAAAGTGAAAGCGGCGGGTGACCCGAGAAACTTTGACATTTTCGATTTTACTATCAATGGAACAACGAATGAAAATTAAGACGATGAGTAACACGATACTTTCAGCAGCTATGAAGCCAGGCACCAGTACACCGAACAAAGCCACTGTGATCAACCTGCCTTGTTATGTGGCAGGCAAAGCTATTGCTTCAGCTAAAACAATAGAAGTACGCAGTCCTTACGACGGGCGTTTGGTAGGAACTGTACAACAGGCTGGCGCCGAACATGCACAACAGGCAATTGAAGCTGGGTTAAAGGGCGGGAAAAAATTAACCCGTTACGAGCGATACCATATACTTGAAAAGACCAAACAACTATTGGTAGAAAGAAAAGAAGAATTTGCACAGATCATCAGCGCAGAATCTGGCCTGGCTATCCGCGAAGCGAGGTATGAAACAGGCCGGGCACACGATGTATTGTTGTTTGCGGCCATGGAATCTTTAAAAGACGATGGCCAGGTTTTTTCCTGCGATATTTCTCCGAATGGCAAGGCCCGGAAGATCTTTTCGCTTCGGGAACCTTTGTCACTGGCGGTGTGCATCACACCTTTTAATCACCCGTTAAACCAGGTGGTTCATAAAATTGCTCCTGCAATTGCAGTAGGCACACCCGTTATCCTGAAACCATCGGAGAAAACGCCGCTCACTGCCATTAAGCTGGCAGAACTGCTATATGAAGCAGGTCTGCCTCATTATATGCTCAGTGTGCTGTTAGGACCCACTAATGAAATTGCAGAACCATTGGTAAAAGACCCAAGGGTGGAGATCGTTTCCTTTACGGGGAGTGTGGCGGTTGGAAAACATATTGCAGCAGCAGCAGGGTATAAAAAAGTGATCCTGGAATTAGGCGGTAATGATCCGCTTATTGTTATGGAAGACGCAGACCTTGAAACTGCAGTGTACCTCGCTGCCGAAGGCTCTTTTCGTAACAGCGGTCAGCGTTGCACAGCAGTAAAACGAATTTTAGTTCATGAAAAAATAAAAGACATATTTGTTGAAAAATTAGTAGCCAGGGCAAAAGAATATACCTGCGGCGATCCGGCTGACGAGGAAACGAAAGTAGGAACGGTGATCGATGAAGCATCAGCGATTCACCTGGAAGATGTGGTGAAAAAAGCGGTAGCACAAGGGGCTAAAATCCTGTTGGGCGGTAAAAGGAGGGGGGCTTTGCTCGAGCCAACGGTGATAACAGATGTTCCAAGGGATGCAGACATGGTCGTTCATGAATCCTTTGGTCCATTGGCTCCGGTATTAACGTTTGAAAATATTGAAGATGCCATTGCCTTAAGCAATTCAACAGCTTATGGTCTCTCATCGGGAGTAGTGACCAATAACATGGAATATGCTATTCGATTTGTGAAGGAGTTAAAAGTTGGGACGGTGAATATTAATGAAGTGCCCGGATACCGGATTGAAAGCTCTCCTTTCGGAGGCGTTAAAGATTCCGGGCTGGGTATAAAGGAAGGCGTTATTGAAGCAATGAAGTGCTTCACTTTCGTGAAGACATTCTCCATGCCGTGGTAGCACTTATTCATCACCTGTAAATACAAAAGACCCTTTTATGAAAAGGAACCTGGTCATTCTTTTATTATTGTGTTCTGCTACCGGAATTTTTGCGCAGCATAAAACAAAAAATGTTATTGTTATTTCAATGGATGGCTATCGCTGGAAGGAACTTTTCCGCGGAGCCGATTCAGCGTTGTTGTTTGATAAAAAATATACATCGCAGGACTCTGCCTGGCGTGTACAAAAATATTGGGCACCAGCTATAACAGACCGCAGGGAAAAACTGATGCCTTTTGTCTGGCAGCATATATCAAAGTCAGGGCAGCTTTATGGGAACCGGGATCTGGGTAATTATGTGAATGTGAGAAACAAATATTGGTTTTCTTACCCTGGCCGCAGTGAAACATTCTGCGGGTATTATGATTCACTCATTAACTCAAATGATTATCCTGATAACCCCAATGAAAATATCCTTGAATTTATTAACAAACAAAAAGGATACCAGGGTAAGGTAGTAACATTTGCTTCATGGGATGCAGTGGCAAGGATCATCAACCGCAACAGGAATGGTATGCTGGTAAATATCTATAACGAAGATGTAAAAGGCCCCGGCCTTACATCCCTGCAAAAAGAAGCCAATGCCATGCAGCATTATATGCCGGAAGTTTTTGGACAGGGTGAAAGGCTGGATGCGAATACGTATGCAATGACCAAAGCTTATATGCTGGCTAAGCATCCGCGTGCAGTGTACGTTGATTTTGGTGATACGGATGACTTTGCACACGAAGGACGGTATGATTTCTATTTGGATGCTGCACATAAGATCGATGCCATGATCGCCGATCTATGGAATTATGTACAACAGGATCCCTTTTATAAGAATCAGACCACTATTGTGATCTGCCCGGATCATGGGAGGGGAGAAGAAAGCAGGTGGACGAGTCACGGTTCCCAAATACCGCATGCCAACGAAACCTACTTAATGGTCATGGGGCCTGATACGCCTGCGTTGGGAGAAGTAAAAAGCAGCGGGCAGATTTTCCAGGACCAGTTTGCGCAAACTATTGCCCGCCTGCTGGGGTTCCATTTTACAGCCAACCACCCTGTTGGTGAACCGGTAAAAACTGTGATGCCATAAAACTGTGGGTCTTTATAAACCATGGCTGCCTAAAATCTGTAAAAAGCAAACAATGCCTTCTTCTGAAAAAACAAATGTTGTTGTCATCGGTGGCGGAATTTTCGGTTGCGCCATTGCTTATTACTATACCCGCAATAACCCCGGCAAGAAAATTATACTGCTGGAAAGAAATGAGTTGTGCAATGCGGCTACCAGTCGCGCTGCAGCGCTCATGACAATCATCCGTTCCAAACGGTCTTATATACCACTGACATTGGAAACCTATAGAGCAGTGACGGCTATGGAAAAGCAGTTGGGCGAATCACTGGATATGAAAACAGTAGGCATGATGCATTTAGCCGCCAGTGAAAATAAAGTAAAGGATCTGGAAGGGCTGATGGCGATTGCAGATGAATTCAAACAGCCGGCTCATTATATCAGCAACGAAGAGGCCCATAAAATGTCACCCTGGTTACAAACAACTGAAGCGCTGCGCATTGGCTTTGTACCGGGAGAAGCGTATTGCGATCCCTACCTGCTGGGAACTTTTTTTGCACGCTGTGCAAAATTGCAAGGTGCTGATTTCCGGCTGGGAGTGGAAGCGGAAGAAATGATCATGGATGGTCATACAGCCATAGGAGTTGCTACCACAGCCGGGTCTATTTATGCTGATAAGGTAATCATTGCCGCAGGTGCATGGTCGCCTATTCTGGCCATGCAGGCTGGTATAAGTCTGCCTATGGCGCCGGTTCGCAGCCAATACTGGATCACTGAGAAAGCGCCTGCTTTTCCTGTTCATTCTCCGATGGTGCTGCTCCCTGATGCGCAGGCTTATGCGCGGCCGGAAGGAGGGAGCCTTTTGTTCGGCATTCGTGAAACCAATTCTTTCAGTGCTTCTCCAAAAGACATACCAGCCGATATTGCTCATTTTTCGTTCAGCCCCGACCAGGGTATGAATGACCTCAGCGAAGTGATCGACCGGCTTGGACGTTTTTTCCCGGCTGTATACGAAACGGGATTGAAATACTATATCGCGGGGTTCTCTGGTTATACACCTGATGGTAATTTATCCATGGGTATTGCTCCCGGGGTGAATAATTTATTGCTGGCAACAGGCTGCGTTGGTGCAGGTATCTCAGTTGCAGGTGGTGTGGGATTGGCTTTTGCTGAGATGGCGGCTGGTAAACCCAATCCCTTTAATTTCTCTGATTTTGATATACAACGGTTCGGAAAGATAGATCCCTTTGGCAGGGAATGGCTGGAAAAATGTGCAACAGCGAGATCTAAAAAAGTAAGCGGATAAATAAACCATAAAATGAGCCTACTCAATAATCAGCTTAAAAAGTCCAGGGTTTTCTTTATAGCATGGAGCATGCTGGCAGCTTTTGGTACCTACTTCTGCATGTATGCATTTCGTAAGCCATTCAATGCCGGCACCTATAGTGGCTACCGTTTTTTTGGGATGGATTACAAAGCCATACTTATTATTGCACAGGTGTTGGGGTACATGGTGTCAAAATTCATCGGTATCAAAATTATCTCTGAGTTACAGCCCAGGCACCGCCAACGGCTGATCATCGGCCTCATTTTGTTTGCAGAACTCAGCCTGCTGTGCTTTGGCCTTTCACATCCGCCTTACAATTTTGTTTTTTTGTTTTTGAATGGGTTGCCCTTAGGTATGGTATGGGGTATTATTTTCAGTTACCTGGAAGGAAGACGTTTTACTGAAGTATTGGCTACGGGTTTAAGTATCAGTCTTATTGTTTCGTCGGGATGCCTGAAAACTGTTTATTTCGCAGTACATGGCTGGTTCCCTGCTGTTACGGAGTTCTGGCTTCCCTGTGTGATTGGGTTTATTTTCCTTCCTTTTTTCCTTTTTTTCGTCTGGATGCTTTCTGTCATCCCGGAGCCAACAGAGACGGACAGAATGTTGCGTGCAGAACGGCTGCCTATGACCAATACTGATAAACGCAATGTACTGCAGGAGTATGGGTGGGGGATTTTATGTTTTGTATTGATGTACACCCTGCTCACTACCATGCGTGACTTCCGCGATAATTTTTCAGTGGAGATATGGAACGAAATCCAGCCTCATTGGGATAAAACGGTTTTCTCGCAAACAGAAATGATCAGCGGGGTAGTGGTGTTGCTTTTCGTGGGTTGTTTGTCGCTGATACGAAATAATATAAAAGGTTTCTGGGGTACACAATGGCTGATCACTTTGGGCATTGTTGTATGTGGAAGCAGTACACTGTTGTTCGAACTGCACAAATTAACACCGTTCTGGTGGATGCTGCTGGTAGGAATGGGTTTGTTTTTAGCCTATATCCCCATACAGGTAGCTGTGTTTGAGCGAATGATCGCTTTATTCAAAATGAAGGCCAATGCAGGCTTCTTTGTATACCTCTGTGACTCGATAGGCTACTTAGGCAGTGTGGCTTTGCTTTTATACAAAGAGTTCTTCATGAAAGATACCAGCTGGTCTAAAGTGCTGATGCGTTTCAGCTACTTAGTTACGCTGATCAGTATTGTATTGCTTGTTCTCATTACTTTGTTTTTTAACCGAAAGCTGGGTGTCAAAACACCTGATGAAAAAAAGATGGGGAAATTTCAACCGTTTAACCAATTAATATGAGTCAACAAAAATTATTGTTTACACCAGGGCCACTATCCACCACATCAACTGTAAAAGAAGCCATGTTGCAGGATATGGGATCACGTGATTATGGATTTATGCAGGCTGTTAAAGAAATACGCAGCCAGCTGTTGGCGCTTGCAGGTGTATCTGAGAAGGAAGGCTACGAATGTACACTGACACAGGGTTCGGGCACATTTGGTGTAGAAAGTGTTATCAGCAGTGTGATTGGCAAAGATGATGTATTGCTCGTGCTGGCCAACGGAGCGTATGGCGAAAGAATCGCAAAAATGGCGCTGATTCATCAGTTGCATCATCATGTTGTTCGCTTTGCCGAAGATGAGGTTGTAACAGCGGCAGCCACGGAAGATTACCTGCTGGCTCATCCTGAAGTGACTCATGTGGTCTGTATTCACAGTGAAACAACTACCGGGCTCTTCAATCCGATCACCGACATAGGTGCAGTTTGCAAAAAACACGGGAAAGTGTTCATTGTTGATGCTATGAGTAGTTTTGGCGGTGTGGAGATGGATATGAAAAAAATGCAGCTGGATTTTCTGGTCTCTTCTTCCAATAAATGTATTGAAGGTGTGCCAGGATTCGCCTTTGCACTTTGCAGGCGATCTGAGCTGGAGAAAGCCAAGGGGCAGGCAAGAAGCTTGAGTCTTGATTTATATGAACAATGGGCAGGATTAGAGGCCAACGGTCAGTTCCGGTTTACGCCACCTACTCTTAGCATCATGGCTTTCCGCCAGGCCTTGAGGGAACTGGAAGCAGAGGGCGGCGTGAAAGCAAGGCAGCAACGTTACCAGGTAAACAAGAAAACATTGGACGAAGGCATGGCTGCACTTGGTTTCAAAAAATACCTGCGAAAGGAGATACAGGGACATATCATCACTTCATTACTTTACACCGATGATCACAATTTTAATTTTGAAAACTTTTATAAAAAGCTGAATGAACGTGGCTTTGTCATTTATCCTGGTAAACTTGGCAAGACAGATGCTTTCCGCATTGGTAATATCGGGCAAATATTTCCGGAGGATGTAAAAGCATTAATTACAGTGATAGCAAAAGTATTGGAAGAAGAGCATGTGATGCACGTGTCATGATCATTTAGCAAGCTCCATCACAATATCCCATTCTGCCGCAGTAACGGGTTGCACTGATAATCTGCCCAATCTTACCAGGGCCATATCAGTCAACCTTTTATTGGCTTTGATCTGTACGAGACTAACCGGTTTCTTCAGCTTTTTATGTGGTTTGAAATCCACTGCCAGCCATGCTTCATCTGTGGTAGTAGGATCCTGGTAGGCCTCCCTGATTACTTTGGCAACACCTACTATTTCCATGCCTTCATTACTGTGGTACCAGAAAACGAGGTCGCCTTTTTTCATGGCGCGCAGGTTATTACGTGCGGCATAATTACGTACGCCATCCCAGAAGGTTTGCCCGTCTTTTTCAAATTGTTCCCAACTATAGGTAACGGGTTCGGATTTGATTAACCAGTAGTTCATACCCCCTAACCCCCTGAAGGGGGAATTTAATTTGATAAAAAATTATAAGCTATGCAATATAAGCATAACATTTCAACAGAATAGCATTGTCTGCAACTCCCCCTTCAGGGGGTTGGGGGGTTACCATCCGCTTGCCAGTACATCTGCAAGATGCAGCACTTTCAATCCGGCATGTTTGTGTTTGTTACAGCCATCGATATGCATGAGACAGCTCATGTCGGTACTGATGAGATACTTAGCCTCGGTGGCAACGGCATTGGTTATTTTCTGGTCGCCCATTGCGATACTGATGGGTTCAAATTTTACTGCAAAGGTTCCGCCGAAACCACAGCAGGTTTCCACATCATTCATTTCAACCAATTCTAAGCCCTTTACCCTGCTGAGCAATTGCCGCGGTTCCTGTTTGATCTTACATTCGCGAAGCGCTGCGCAACTGTCGTGATAAGTGGCTTTGCCCGTAAAACTGGCACCGATATCATCTATCTTCAGCACATTGACCAGGAAGTCTGATAATTCATGGGCGCGATCACCTGTTTTCTTTGCAAGGGTGCTTTGTGCAGTATTTTCAAACAGTTTGCGGTAATAATTTTTAACGAACCCGATGCAACTGGCGCTGGGCGCAACAATATAATCAGAGCCTTCAAAATCCTTCATGAATTTGGTACAGACATCTTT
>CAZDQB010000002.1:225124-241141 GCA_964507525.1 uncultured Sediminibacterium sp.
GGTTACTGTTATAAGTGACACGACAACCAACTTTCTCCAGCACTTTTACCATATTGAAAGCCACCTGGGGGTAAAGCTGGTCTACAAAACAGGGGACAAAAAGCTGAACATTCATGAAAGCGGCAGTTGGTTATTTTAGTTTTCTGTTGAGCCCGATCATTTTTAGGGCAGTAATGGCAGCTTCTTCACCTTTATGGCCATGTTTGCCGCCAATGCGTTCTTTGGCCTGCTGTTCGTTATCAACCGTCAACACCCCAAATATAACAGGCACGTCTAAAGAAAGATTCAATTGAACTACCCCATCAGTAACTGCTTTACACACATAATCAAAATGCGGAGTATCGCCTCTGATGATGGTGCCGAGCGTAATATAGGCATCCGGTGGTGTTTCACAATACGCATAATGGTTCTTTACGGCAAAAGGTATTTCAAACGCACCGGGAACAGTCAGTACTTTGAGTTTTATGCCTTGTGCTTTGAATATCCTTTTTACGCCGGCTTCCAACTTGTTAACTATAGCGGCGTTCCATTCTGTTTTGACTATAACTACAAAGGCATCCTTCATTGCAGGGATGCCTTTGTTCAATGCTGTATTTCCTTGTGTTGCCATTATTTTACACAGAGGTCATTTTTTTCAATGCCCAAACGATAAATGTATTTATCTGCCTGGAAACCTTTATCTGTTTTAGGGAATTTTTCTTTTAGTGTTTTGTAGAGTTCTAATGCTTCCTGTGTTCTGCCGATTGTTTCTTCCAGCAAAGCTGCACGGAACAGGTATTCGGCAGAGCTATTTTCATCTGATTCAAAAGTAGTGGCTGCTTTCTTATAATAAGTAACTGCATCTTCTTTTTTATTCAGTTCAGCATATGCGTCACCTAAACAACCATAAGCCACCAGCTGTATTTGTTTGGCATCGGTAGAGAAGTCTTTCAGGTATTTCACCGCGTTGTTGAAATCGCCCAGTTTCAGGTAACTCACGCCTGCATAATAATGCGCCAGGTTGGCGGCTTTGGTGCCACTGTAGTTTTTAATTACAGACAGTACGCCCCTGTTCTGGCCATCACCATTTAAAGCGAGATTAAGAGAATCCATAGCAAAATACTGCTGGGCTTTAAAAAGCGCATCAGCGGCTTTTTCTTCCTTGGGTTTTACAATGTATTGCTGGTAAGCAAACCAGCCGCCAACAACCACAGCAACTGCAACTACAGCAGTAAGCAGGGGTTTTTGAATGCGTTGCCAGGTGCCTTCTACTCTTGTAAGCGGGGCATGATGATGTTCAGTTGTTACTTCGTGTTGATCACTCATGGGAGTTATAAATTAGGGCAGGTTTTAATAATTAGTCAACAATAAACGGGTATTCCTTATCGATGTACACATCCTTTAATACTTCGCTGTCGTCCGGCCATGGGCTTTCTTCGGCAAATTTTACACTGGCTTCAACCACGGCGCCTATGCGGCTGTCTATAGCTGCGAGGTCGGCTTCCGTAGCATAAGCATTCGTAAGGATGGTGGCTTTTACCTTATTGATAGGATCCTGGTCTTTGTATTCGTCCACTTCTTCCTTGGAACGGTATTTCTGCGGGTCGGAGATAGAGTGGCCTTTGTAACGGTATGTTTTTATTTCCAGCAGGGTAGGACCATCTCCCTGGCGGGCTCTTTTAACGGCGCGTGCCACTCCTTCATGTACAGATTCAGGGGTCATGCCATCGACCTGGTCGGCCGGCATTTCATAGGCGTCGGCTAATTTATAAATATCAATCACGTTACTGGTACGTTCAACAGAAGTACCCATAGCGTAATTGTTGTTCTCACAAATAAAAATAACCGGCAGTTTCCATAACATAGCCAGGTTGAATGTCTCGTGCAAAATACCCTGGCGGGCCGCACCATCACCAAAATAGCACAGCACTACATTGTTGGTGCCCTTGTATTTCTCAGCAAAAGCCAGTCCCGCGCCGGTGCCGATCTGCGCACCTACAATACCATGTCCGCCAAAGAAACGGTGCTCTAAGCTAAAGAAGTGCATGCTGCCGCCTTTGCCTTTGGCACAACCTGTTGCCTTGCCATACAACTCTGCCATACAGGCATTGGGTGCTACACCTTTTGCCAGGGCAAGACCATGATCGCGGTAAGCTGTAATGAAGGGATCATCCTGCTGCGTGGCAGTCATACAACCGGCGGCAATGGCTTCCTGCCCTACGTAAGCATGGAAAAAACCACGGATCTTACCGGCCATTTTATACATTTCTTCTGCTTTCAATTCAAACTGGCGGATGAGTTGCATCAGCTCGTACCAGTAGAGATAGGTTTCTTTTGAGAATTTGGTGGCCACTTTACAGAATTTTGAGGGGCAAATATAGGGTAAAAGGTTTGTTATGCTTCATTCAGAAACGCATACTTATAATCAACTGGCGGATTATAGGTTTCTTTAATGGTTCTTGCGCTCAGCCAGCGGAAAAGGTTCAGCATGCTGCCTGCTTTATCATTGGTACCGGAAGCGCGGGCGCCGCCAAATGGCTGCTGGCCTACCACAGCTCCGGTGGGCTTATCGTTGATGTAGAAATTACCGGCGGCATTGCGGAGTTTATTGGTGGCTAATTCCACAGCAGCCCTGTCCTGCGACAGGATGGAACCTGTGAGGGCATAAGGTGAAGTGGTATCTACGAGTTGAAGCGCTTCTTCAAACTTGTCGGCATCATAGGTGTAGATGGTTAATACCGGGCCAAAGATCTCTTCACACAGTGAGGCATATTTAGGGTCCTTGGTTTCGATCACGGTAGGCTCAATAAAATATCCTTCTTTCTTACTGTAGGTACCGCCGACTAAGATACTTGCTTTTTTATCCTTTTTGGCATTGTCGATGTACCTGGTAATATTATTGAATGCCTTTTCATCAATAACAGCATTGATGAAATTACCAAAGTCTTCCACACTGCCCATTTTCATGCTTTTGAGCGCAGCTACGAGTTTTGCCTTTACTTCTTCGGCAATATTACTGGGCAGGTAAGCACGCGAGGCGGCCGAACATTTCTGGCCCTGGAACTCAAATGCTCCCCTGGCCAATGCTGTAACTACCGCATCAACGTCAGCGCTTTTATGGGCGATGACAAAATCCTTGCCTCCTGTTTCACCTACGATACGCGGATAGCTTTTGTATCTGGCTACATTTTCGCCAATGGTTTTCCACATGCTATTGAATACACCGGTTGAGCCGGTGAAGTGTACGCCGGCAAAATCTTTATGCCCAAAGCAAACCTTGCCCAAAGTGGGGCCATCTACATAGATCAGGTTGATCACACCATCGGGTAACCCGGCCTCTTTCAAAATACGCATGAACATTTGCGCGGAATAGATCTGTGTATTGGCTGGTTTCCAAACCACTACATTGCCGCACATGGCAGCAGAAGTAGGCAGGTTACCGCCGATAGCGGTAAAATTGAACGGGGTTATTGCCAATACAAATCCTTCCAGCGGACGCCATTCGAGGCGGTTGTGTACACCAGGTGAAGAAATGGGTTGTTGCTGATATATCTCGCTCAGGAAATGCACGTTGAAACGCAGGAAGTCGATCAGTTCACAGGCGCTGTCAATTTCTGCCTGGAAAGCATTTTTACTCTGACCCAGCATGGTGGTGCCATTCATGTGAAAGCGGTATTTGGTGGCCAGCAGGTCGGCGGCTTTTAAGAAGATATGTGCCCTGTTTTCCCAACTCATGGCGGCCCAGGCGTCCTTGGCTTTTAAAGCGGCATCAATGGCCTGGGTTATATGTTTCTCTTCTCCTGCATGAAAGTAGCCAAGGGTATGTTTGATCTCATGGGGAGGGTGGATGGCCACTTTGTTGGCGGTTTTTACGGCTTTACCACCAATATACATGGGAATATCCAGCTCTTTTTTCTTCAGTTCAGCCAGTGTTTTTTTAAGGGCTGCTTTTTCGGGACTACCCGGCGCATATTGCAATACCGGCTCATTAACAGGCATGGGGTAAGAGAAATAACCAAGACTCATATATGTAGTGATTTAGATTTTGAGAGTGCAAAGTTAGGGAAGAATCCTGAGGCGTAAGGGGGCTTTAGCCTAAAACAACTCCAGCCTGTGACGTGCTTCATAGTTGAAGGGGATGGTGGTATAGAAGCCGGCTTTACCAACGCGGGTGCTTCCTTTGACGTTCACCAGGACTTCCTTACTGAACAGGAGGTTCATGGCATTTTTGAAAATGCCCTTCATATCAACCATGATGCGTGAGGGGAGTGTGAACTCAGCCCGGCGGTCGATATGCATGAGGGTGTCTAACTGGAATTTGCCGAGGTAGTGGTTATCGATATAGATATCACAATCCACTTTTTTCAGGTCCACACCAAAGCTGTTTGGGTTATAATAAACAAGATCCATCGAGAGGGCTGTTTGCTCAAATCCCAGGGTCTCCAATTTTACGTTTTTCACATCATGGTAATCAAATGCCTGTGGCCTTTGACAGGCCGCCAAAAGCAATACCGCGAAAACCAAAATAAATGTCTTTTTCAAACGGGATGATTTGTTCGCAAATTAGCCCAACGATTTGGATTTTAGGCAGCCGTTTATTCTGCGGTCATAGGTTCGATGATCTCCATCGTTTCACAAAATGTAAGCCTCATCAATAAAGAGTAGGGAAGGGAGGACATGGAATTAATCGGGTATTTTTTACGTAATTTTGTACTAAATATTTTGGAAACCAGGGCGTAAATTGCCATAATTTACAAAACTAAATAAGTTGGCTTTAAAATAATCTATTAAAGTATTATTTATCAATAAGTTATAAATATTCACTTGCTATTTTAGTATATTTATTAAGCCGCTATTTTGTTAATTAATAACACAGTTGCTATGATGCCTGAAAATAGTATTAATAATGGCCATTTAATTATTGAAAGCCAATACTTTGGATGTGTTTACTATATAAACACTTTGTTTCAGTTTTCAAATGCTAAAATTGATGTATATGAAAACTACCAAAAGCTGAGTTTTCGTAACAGGTGTGTGGTTGCAGGAAGTAACGGGCTGGTCCATTTATCTGTTCCATTGGTCAAAGGGAGGTCTCAAAGAAAGCCTGTCAAAGATGTCAGGATCAGTCATACTGAGCCCTGGCAAAAGCAGCATTTCAGAACCATAGAATCCTGCTATAACCTATCGCCCTTTTTTGAATACTACCGCGATTGGCTGGCGAACCTCTATGAAAAGAAATTCGTTTTCCTGGCAGACATGAATATGGAAATACTGCACTGGCTGAGCAGGCAATTGAAGCTCCCAACAACTATAACCACCACTGACCAATACCTGCCTCTTTATCCGGAAACCCTTGACCTGCGGGGGTACTTTGTGCCTAAAAACTTCCAGTCGCTTCCCGGCCGAAAAACTGTCATCAGTTACCCCCAGGTATTTTCCGACCGTATCGGTTTCCAGGAAAACCTCTCCGTGTTAGACCTGATGCTTTGCTATGGGCCCAGTGCAGCCGGCCTGCTGTCCGGCCCTGTTCTTTCTTATTAAAAAATTTACTGGCATAAGCTTGTTTAGCTTAAGTTTCCCTTAATTTTAAGTTCCTTTCCGTTATCCTGTTGCTGAAGACTATATTTCTCCAGACTGAACCACTGAGCTTAAGATGAAGAAGACAAGACTTCTCTGTGCATTGCTATTGCTTGCAAGCAACATTATTTCTTACGCGCAGGACTTTTCCAATAAAGGAAAGGATTTCTGGCTGGGCTATGGTTACCATGTAAGTATGGTGAGTAGTTCGAGTGGTATTCCGTTAACCACCGGGGGAACCCAGGAAATGATCCTCTATTTTACCTCAGATAAGAATGCGAAAGTGACCGTTGCGATCCCTGCACTTGGATATACGCAGCAATATACCGTAACCCAGAACCAGGTAACAATATCCAACCCGCTTCCTAAATCAGGTCTTCAGGACAGCAGGATCTCAGATGCAGGTTATTTCAATACCGGGATCCATATCACAAGCGATGAAGCAATTGTAGCTTATGCGCATATTTATAATGCCAATATCTCAGGTGCCTCTCTTTTATTCCCTACCAATACCTTAGGCAAGGATTATTATTCTATCAATTATACGCAATCCTCCAACGCCACTTTCGCCAATTCATTTTTCTTTATAGTGGCTACTGAGGACAACACGACGGTAGAGATCACCCCTTCGGCTGCCAACAAAAACGGGAAAACACCTGGTGTGCCCTTTACGGTCACCCTTAACCAGGGGCAGATTTACAATGTGATGGGAACCACTTCCGGTATTTACGGAACAGACCTGACAGGTTCCCGTATCCGGTCTGTAGGGACCAATGGTATCGGCGGATGCAAAAAAATTGCCGTTTTTTCAGGCGCCGGCAAAATAAGCATCGGGGGTAATGGCAATGGATCTTCCGATAATCTTTTTGCACAGGCATTTCCGGCAGCAGCCTGGGGTAAGCACTACCTGACAGCTCCTACGGGGTCACAACCCAATAATTTCTACCGCATCTGCGTCACCGACCCATCAACAGTTGTAAAGCTGAATGGGGCTGTTTTGCCAGCTGCTTCATTGATCAATGGCTTTTATTATCAGTTCAAGAATAGCAACCTGACTAATAATAACATCCCGGCTCCCAACCTGATAGAATCGGATAAGCCTGTATTGGTTGCACAGTATTGCACCACACAGGGGCAGGAGGGGAATCCCGGTTCTAGTCCGGGTGGAGATCCCGAAATGATCTACCTGAGCCCCGTAGAACAAACCATTAATAAGATTACGCTTTATTCTGCAGATAAATACCTGATACTGCAGAGTTATATCAATGTCATTATTAAGAAGAGAGGTGTATCAAGTTTTACGTTAGATGGTGTTTCGATGGCTTCCAGTTTTCAACAGCATCCGCAGGATACCGGTTATGCTTATGCCATCATGCCCGTGGCAAGAGGGCCTCATTCACTGTATGCTGATACCGGGTTCAGTGCCATTGCTTATGGGTTCGGATATGCTGAAAGCTATGGTTATAATGCGGGTACCAATATCAGGGATTTTACGCAGACAGCTGTTTTTAAAAACCCGTATAAAAGCATTGATTCTGCTGTTACCTGTGTCAATACCCCTGTGCAGTTTTCAGTACCTGTCAATTTTCAGCCCTCCAGTATTAAGTGGGACTTCACTGCCGCTCCTAATATGATCCCGAATGCTACTGTTGGTCCGGTTGCCAATCCGGCCTATGATTCTTCTATCGCTGTGAACGGGCAAACAATTTATTATTACAGCACTAAGCAGACCTATCGTTTTTCCAATGCCAATACACCTGCATTAAGGGATACGATAAAGGTCTATACTACTTCATCAGCACCGGATGGTTGCGGAAGCACAGACCAGGTGTATGCAATACCAGTAAAAGTGTATGAACTGCCAGCGGCTGATTTTGCGGTCAGCTATTCGGGTTGTGTAACGGATTCGCTTAAGATCAGTGACCAGAGTGTCTCCGGCAACTTTCCTTTAACAAGGTGGCTGTGGAATTTTGGCGATGGCTCCACTGCTGATCTCAGCTCCCGGCAAATCACCCCCAAATTATATGCTGCACCCAATAATTATGACATTAAACTAAAAGTGGTCAATGGTTTCGGTTGTGCTTCAATGGAAAAAGTGCTTAATGTGAAACTCTCTTCGAAACCGGTTGCCGGTTTTACTTTTCCAGCGGTTACCTGTGTTAACAGTGATATTGGTTATACAGATAGATCTACTGTACAAATGGGAGCCATCAGTCAGTGGAACTGGAACCTGGACAATGGGACAGGGATTATTGTCAGTAATACCAATGCCGCGCAAACAACCAGGTATGCCACTTACGGGATTAAAAATGTATCACTGCAGGTTACCACTTCCACCGGTTGCAAAAGTGACCTATTCGTGCCTACGCCACAAGTGAACATCCACGCACTTCCCGAACCCGGATTTGTATTGCCTGAAATTTGTCTGAACGATGCCAGTGCACCATTTACAGATACTTCCAAAGTGGCTGATGGCTCATCTGCCGGATTTAGTTATTTGTGGCAATTTAATGCAGGTACGCCGCCGGTAACACCTGCACCCAATACCTTAACAAGTACGGTTCAGAACCCGTCGGTTCATTATAATAACTATGGAAATTACAAGGTTTCATTAACCGTGACCTCCAATGGATGTGTGTCATCTGTTACCAAAGACTTTACGGTCAATGGCAGTAACCCGGCGGCTGATTTTATAGTAAGTAGTACCGGTACACTCTGTAGTAATAAAAAGGTAGAGATAACAAATAAGTCAACCGTTGACTTTGGTTCTTTAAGCCGGCTGGAAATTTTCTGGGACCAGAATGACCCCTCAAAAAAAACAGTGGACGAAAATCCTGTTTTTGATAAAAGGTACAGTTTCCTGTATCCCGATTTTCAAATCCCCGCTAATAAGAGCTGCACCATTACCTTAATTGCTTATTCCGGCGCTACTTCTTCCACTTGTAAAAATTCAGTCAGCAGAACTATTACACTGAATGCCAGTCCGAAAGTTAGTTTTACCACTATCCCTGGTATCTGTTACGATGCAGCCCCCAGGCAGATCAGCCAGGTGGGATATAATGCCAGTGTAACGAATGCAATGGGAAGCCCTGCTTTCAGTGGAACCGGCATTACAAATACAGCAACCGGTATGTTCGACCCCTCTGTAGCAGGTGTGGGTAATTTCCCCATTCAATATTTAGCTGTTTCAGATAAGGGTTGCCGCGATTCGGCTACAAAAAATATCACGGTATGGCCATCACCAGTCGCAAAATGGATTGTCAGCAACCCGCTTTGTGAACAAAATGCACTAACGTTTACCGACAGCTCAGTGGCCAATTACAGCAATATTGTACAATGGAAATGGGAGGATGGCAAGAGAAATACAACTGTACGTACCAATGGAAATGCATTTACACAAGTGTATGCCAGTGCACAAACGTATAATATAAGTTTACAGGTGCTAACGGACAGCGGTTGCAGGAGCCAGGTAAACCTCCAGGCTATTAAAGTCAATTACCTGCCTAAGGTTGCATTCTCTTTGCCGTTTATCTGCCTGCCCGATGGTAATGGCCAGTTTACCGACCGGTCCACCATCGATGATGGCTCGCAGGCTTTGTTCAGTTATTTATGGAATTTCGATGATGCCAATGACAGGTCAGCTTCCACTTTGAAGAATCCCGTTCATAAATACAGTGTACTCGGTCCTTATAATGTAAAGCTGAAAGTCACTACCAAAGACGGATGTGTTGATTCCCTTACGCAATCATTGACTACGGTGTACCCGCAACCCAGGGCCGATTTTACTGCCACACCTGCCGAAGTTTGCATAGGCGATACGGTCCGGTTTCAAGACATGGGGGATGGAAAAACCAGCCAGGCGGTAACATGGAAATGGGACTTAGCCAATGGCAATACAGACAATGTTCAAAATCCGCTGAAAAGGTATACGGACTCAGGCAGTTTCAACATCAGTTATTATTTTTTCAATGGCCAGGGATGTGTGAGCGATACGGCAGTAAAACAAATAGTGGTGGACCCTTACCCCAAATTGGTATTGGGGCCACAGCTGCATGTATTGGAAGGGGGTATTATTACCATCAAACCACTATTTGTTTACGGAACGGCACTGCAATACCAATGGATCCCGTCAACTTACCTGAACAATGATACAGCATCGAGGCCCAGATCATCACCATTAGGTGATATCAGGTACCAGCTTGTGCTTACAGGTAAGGGTGGATGTAAAGTGAACGATACCATTTTTATAAAAGTGCTGTTAGGGGTAGAAGTGCCCAACGCTTTTTCGCCCAATGGCGATGGTATCAATGATACCTGGAAGATCAAATATTTGGAAAGCTACCCGGGCGCTACCATTGAAGTATTTAACAGGTATGGACAATTGGTGTACCAGTCAGTAGGGTATGATAAGGAATGGGATGGTACTTTTAAAGGCAATCCATTAGCTGTTGGTACTTATTATTATGTGATAAATCCCAAAAACGGCCGGCAGATCGTAACAGGATCTGTCAGTATTATTAAATAGAACAATTGTATGCATGTGAAGCGCATTTTAATAGGGATGGTATTGCTGGGGTCGCAGTGTTTGAATGCACAGCAACGACCTTACTACACTCAATACATCATGAACAATTACATCATCAATCCTGCTGTGGCAGGTATTGAAAACTATTGGGATGTAAAAGCCAGCCACCGGTTGCAATGGGTGGGTTTGCAGGATGCGCCTGTTACTACTTACCTGACCATTCATGGTCCATTGAGGAAGAGCGATTACGAACGCGAGACTGCTACCAGTTTTCATGCAGATGGCTCGAATCCGAGAGGGCCTGCTTATTGGCGCGAATACCTTGCGTCTGAGCCGCATCATGGCATTGGCTTTACCATATTGAACGACAGGACCGGTCCTTTGAACCGCTTTGCAGCCTATGGAACTTATGCGTATCATATCGGTCTCTCACCTCAAACGAATCTTTCGGCCGGCATTTCTGTTGGTATGACCAATATGAGCCTCGATGCCAGTAAGCTGAATTTCGGCAATACTGCCACAACGGTTGACCCTGCTGTGGCGGGTAGTGGTGTGATCAACAGGATCAAACCAGATATCAGCGCCGGGCTCTGGTTGTATTCGAAAGATTATTTTGTAGGTATTGCAGCACAGCAGATCATTCCGCAACAAATTGCTTTTTCCGATAACCGGGTGTACCTGCAAAACGGAAGACTGTTGCCGCACTTGTTTGTCAGCGCAGGTTACCGCATTCCTGTTTCTGAAGATATTAGTTTTTTGCCATCGGCTTTGTTGCGCTATGTAACCCCATTACCGCCCGGATTTGATGTGAATGCTAAATTCCAGTACCAGGACCTTATTTGGGCCGGCGGATCGTACCGGTACAAAGATGGTTTTGCTGCTATGGTAGGGGTCAATCTCAGCATCAATATTGGGTATTCATACGACATACAAACCTCGCACCTGAATACGGTGAGTAAGGGCACACATGAATTGCTGGTGGGGTTCTTATTGGGTAATAGCTACGGTGACTGGTGTCCGAGGCATCTCTGGTAGAAGCGTGTCTATAATTCCTCCATATTAACAATGACCTTTACATTGTGCCTGTGTTGCTGCTCGGTGCATAATGGGTCTTTATCTTCTATCACTATTCTTTTCAGTTTCCGGGGTTCAGGCTTCCGCTCAATGGCAAATCTGAACTCCTGTGCTTTCATGGCATTGAACACCATCTGATCAAGGTCCATTTTTTTGAGCGCTTCTAATGCCTTAATGACGTCCTGCTTTATTTTAACTTCATCAAATCCCATCTCCATTTTCAAAAAAGCAAGTTTCTTTATTTCCTCCCTTGCTCTTTTTATATCTGTTTCCACCCTGATCATAGCCCGGCCCATTTCTTCCTTAACAAGGTTCACAGGTATGTGGATGGAGGCAGGAGAAAGCATAACGGTTGAGTCGATTTGGATGGAAGTTTTAGGCAATGCTTTATCCAACTGCATGTCGGCTATTTCATCCGAAGCTGCATCGATCGCATCGGCAACAGCCGGAGTTACTGCCGTCACTTCTTTGACAGAAGTGTTGATTGCTTTAGCGGCCACTTCTATATTTTTCTTTATTTCTTTTTTTAAAGGCTCAGAGAGGAAGAACACAGGATTGAAGAGGGGGTTATTGACTTTTACTGTCATTGGTTCCACTGCTATTGCGCGAATGAATGGTTGGGTAACAGTTGTTTTTTTGATGGCGGCAATCGCCGGTTGTTGCTTGTGTGAGGTCTCAGGGTTTAACCAGGCAATGGAGCTGAGCAATCCTGTTACCAAACAAAAAGCCAGCAACTGGCGTCTGTAATTAAACCGGTTTTCCTTTTGATCAATCATGCGTTTTACGCGGCCAAGCAGCGCTTTCTTGTCCCCAGCTGCAGCCATGGCCAAAACGGGCGCTGATTGCAGGTAAGCAATTTGCAGCAGCGCTGTTGCGTAGGCAGTTGCATTGTACTGGAATTGCAATACCCAGTCGTCGCAGCTGTTTTCCCTTTCTTTCTTAATTGTTTTGCTCAGTAATTGTGTAAAAGGATTAAAAAACAGGCTGAGCTCCATTACCGATAAAATGATATTGACTAAGTAATCATACCGTTTGATATGGGCCATTTCATGAAGGATCACAGCTTCGAGCTGGTCTGTTGTTAAATGATTGATACTGGCAACGGGAATCAAGATCAGCGGTTTCAGGAAGCCGATGGTCAGCGGGGTATCGATGGTTTCGGAAAGCAGTATCAGTACTTTTCGGCTGATGCCCAACTGGATAGCTGTTTTTTGAACGAATAACCGCCAGTCCACCGCTATTGTCTTGGTGCCATTAGTGCGGATGGCTTGTGTACGGCGATAACCGAAGCACCAGCGGATGCAAAGCACCAGCATCAAAACCAAATAAGCAACGGATAAATAGGGAAGCAGTGATTCAGCTTTTGCCATCCAGTTGATCAACTGTGATTGAAATCCGGCCCCTTGGGAAACATCATGTAAAATAGTTGTCATTCCAGGGTTGTCAGGTGCGTCATGGTATGCGCTGTAATAAAACTGCAATGTGATGATAAACCAGGAGAAACTGATGATTTGGGCGCCAACGGCCAGCCGGTATTTATTAGCGGCATTTAATGTCAGCACACTGTTCAATAACACAAATACCAGCCATGCCAATGCTGTTTGCCATAAGCTGTTGGCAATGGCAAAGCCTAATGCCTGCAGAAAGGGGGATTGAAACAGGTGTTGCATTACACTATTGTTTTTTCAGGTTGTCCAATAGTTTCTGGATCTCTTCCAGCTCTTCTTTATTGGGTGCATGGTTACCCAGGGCCTGCATTACCAATTGTGTGGAAGACCCGCCAAACAGTGAATGGATCATTTTGCCCACAAACTGCTGCTGGGTGTTTTCACGTGATATATTGGGCCGGTAGATATGGGTCTTATTACTGTCATCACGTTTTACGATCCCCTTTTCAAACATGATCTGCATGAGTTTCAGGGTGGTGGTATAACCAGCGTCTTTGTGCTCGCCTAATATTTCGTGTACTTCCCTGACGGTGGCCTGGCCTTTGTCCCACAACACCCTTAAAATTTCCAGTTCACTCTCGGTTGGTTTGATATGCTTTGAAGCAGCCATTTATACGATTTTGTTCGTAAGCAATTTACGGGTTGCAGGGGAAATTCAAGCATAAAATTTCGTTAAACGGAGCAAACACCGGAAGACCGGGGGCGGGCAGGCATAAAAAATCCCGCTTCTCTAACCGGAGCGGGATTTTTTTATCCTATTATAAGCATTGCTGTTTATTTTTTCGCAGCCAGTACTATAGTAGTGGTATTGTTATTCGCGGCTTTAATGGCTGCTTTCTTTTCAATAGCAGTTGTGGCAGCATGTGCATCAGTCTTGTAGATCTGCGACAATGTAGGGGCGATTACCAATGAAACAATGGACATCAGTTTGATAAGAATGTTCATGGATGGGCCTGATGTATCTTTAAAAGGATCGCCAACGGTATCACCTGTTACAGAAGCTTTGTGCGGTTCTGATTTCTTGTAATACATCTCGCCATTGATCTCCACACCTTTCTCAAAAGATTTCTTGGCATTGTCCCACGCGCCGCCGGCATTGTTCTGGAACATGCCCATCAGCACACCGCTTACGGTAGCACCGGCAAGAAAACCACCCAGTGCTTCCGGTCCGAGTAAAAAGCCAATGATCAGCGGGGAAACAATGGCAATGGCACCCGGCAGCATCATTTTCTTAATAGATGCTTCGGTAGATATCGCCACACATTTATCGTATTCCGGTTTACCGGTACCTTCCATGATGCCGGGAATGGTGCGGAACTGGCGGCGTACTTCTTCTACCATGGCCATAGCAGCCTGTCCCACTGCACGGATCGCCAATGAAGAGAAAATGAATGGGATCATGCCGCCCACAAACAGGGAAGCCAGCACTTTTGCTTTGTAAATATCAATCCCCTGGATACCGGCCACGCCTACGAATGCCGCAAACAGGGCCAGTGCTGTTAAAGCAGCAGAAGCAATGGCAAAACCTTTGCCTGTAGCGGCTGTGGTATTACCTACGGCATCCAGTACGTCTGTTTTTTCGCGTACCTCTTTGGGCAGTTCACTCATTTCTGCAATACCGCCGGCGTTATCGGCGATAGGACCAAAAGCATCAATAGCCAGTTGCATGGCAGTGGTAGCCATCATACCGGCAGCAGCAATAGCCACACCGTATAAACCCGCACATTGATAAGAACCCCATATCCCGCTTGCCAATACGAGGATGGGCAGGCATGTTGATTCCATACCAACTGCCAGACCGCCGATCACATTGGTGGCATGACCAGTGGATGACTGGCGGATGATGGACAATACCGGGCGTTTGCCCATCGCGGTATAATATTCAGTGATGATACTCATTAAAGTACCAACGGCTAAGCCCACTACAATGGCGCCCAACACACCGTTGCGGGTGAATTCAAAACCACGGAGTACCATGGTTTCAGGCAGAATATAATAGACTAAGCCTACGCAGGCCAGGGCTGTTAAAATAATAGAACCCCAGTTACCCATGTTCAGGGCTTTCTGCACATTGCCTGTGTTGATACCACCCGCATCACTCACTTATACAAACAGGGTACCAAAGATAGAAAACACGATACCCGTGCCTGCTATCAGCAAAGGCAACAGTATCGGAGCATAGCCGCCGAAGTTAACTGTAGAGACTGTATCCTGTCCCAGTACCATGGTCGCCAATACGGTAGCAACATAAGAACCAAACAGGTCGGCGCCCATACCGGCCACATCGCCCACATTATCACCTACATTATCGGCAATGGTGGCGGGGTTGCGCGGATCATCTTCAGGGATACCTGCTTCCACTTTACCTACCAGGTCGGCACCCACGTCGGCGGCTTTGGTATAGATACCGCCACCCACGCGCGCAAACAGGGCAATAGATTCAGCGCCCAAGGAAAAACCGGTCAGCACTTCAATGGTACGCAGCATTTCTGCGGAATTAGCGCCGGCATCCGGGGCAAAGCATTGTTTGATGATTAAATAAACGGCACCCAATCCCAATACGGCCAGGCCGGCTACGCCCAAGCCCATGACCGAACCGCCTGTAAATGATACTTTCAGCGCTTTTGATAAGCTGGTTCTTGCAGCCTGTGCAGTACGCACATTGGCTTTGGTGGCTACCTTCATACCGATATAACCGGCAGTAGCGCTGCAAATGGCGCCCAATATAAAGGCGAATGCGATAGCCCAGTGTGAATGCGGATTGGTACTGGCCATCACACCCAATAATAAAGCGACAATAGCTACAAAATAAGTGAGGATCTTCCATTCTGCTCTCAGGAACGCCATAGCGCCTTCCGCGATATAGGTACTGATCTCTTTCATGCGGTCATTGCCCGCATCCTGTTTCGAAACCCAATTAAATTTTACAAATGTGTACAGGAGACCTACAACACCCATTGCCGGAACGGCATAAAACAAGATTTTGTCCATAAGTCGGTTTGTGTCTGGTAGTTTATTGTATTTGAAAGACAGCAAAAATAGGGGGAAATGCTTTAAATAGCACACCGCTTTTATTGTTCCAGTTCAGTAGTGTCGGCATGACCCGTAAATACAGAACTCATCTTGCCGGCTTGCCAGATATTGCGGTTAAACTTATTGCCCAGGATAATGACCGTGGCCGTATCGTGTACCAGTCTCTTGAAGACCGTATTATTGCCATGCCACCAGCCATTGTGGTAAACGATGGTTGGTTCGGGCGGTTTGATGAGTAAATGCCAGCCCAATCCATAGTTCTTAACGCCTTTTTTCTCATTGCTGTAAGGCTGGTAAGCCAGCTCAAGGGTCTTCAGACTTACCAATGTGCCCTGGTAGAGCGATTTATCCCACAACAGCATATCCCGCACGGTACTGTAC
>CAZDQB010000002.1:241151-252781 GCA_964507525.1 uncultured Sediminibacterium sp.
GCCATATACACAATCCAGCTTGTCTAGCTTAAAGGGGCTGTTGTTGTAGTTATAAGAAGGAACATAACTGGCGGTGTCTTTGATGCTGAATACAAAAGTGTGTTTCATGCCTAAGGGGATGAAGACACTATCCTGCATGTATTTGGGAAAGGGGGTGCCTGTGATCTTTTCAACAACTAAGGCCAGCATGGCATAATTAGTATTGCAATAGCTGTAACGCCTGTTGGGCATGGCTTCCACGGGAGGCCTGTTCCGGATCATGTATTGCAGCACCATCTGGTTGGTGGCCAGACCGGCTACCTGTACCGGTACTTTATAAGTGCGTACATGGTTCACCCATCTGCCGCGTTTGTTTTTAACACGTGTTACTTCGGTGCGGGTATTGTCCAAAAAATGATCGTATTTGGGCAGGCCGCTCCGATGGCTGAGCAGGTCTTTAATAGTGATATTAGGATAGGGGAAATCGGGCAGGTATTTTTCAATACCGTCATCCAGCGACAGTTTACCCTGTTCCATCAGGCGCAGGATAACAGTGGCGGTGAAGGTCTTGGAAACAGATGCGAGGTGAAAAGGAGTGGAAGGGGTGATGCTGTCCCTTGTTTTCAGGTTACTGAACCCATGGTAGTCTTCAAAAACGATCTCGCCGTTCTTGGCCAGCAGGATGCTGCCGTTGAAGCCGGTCCTGAGCAGGAGTGAACGGTATAAAGGCTCAATGGCATCTGCATAATAGTTTTTTTCTTTGGGCGATAAAGCAGCAAAGTGCGGGGCAGGCGGAGTTTCGGCAATGATTGCCGTGTCTTTTTTGTGTTCGGCCGCTGGGGAGCCGCAGGCTATTAACAGTACTGAAAGAATAGGAATGACCATCAAACGCAACATTATTACTATTACAGTTTTACACTAAAGCGGCAAATATAGTCCCCCGCAACAGTCCTGCCAAGCATTCGTGGAAAACTATCTCCATTGTGCTAAAAGAAATAACATTTATTTTCGCAACCATGAGTAAGCAAGCAATCACCAGTTATCCCAAAGAAAAAATTAACATCCTTTTCTTAGAAAACATCAGCGACAAAGCGGTAGCGCAGTTCAGGCAAAATGGCTATACCAATGTACGCAAGCTGGGCGGCGCCCTTAGTGAAGAAGAACTGATCAAAGAGATCAAAGACGTTCACATGATCGGTATCCGTTCCAAAACGAGGATCACCTCCAAAGTGCTGGAAGCAGCTAAAAAATTACAGGCCATCGGTTGTTTCTGTATCGGGGTGAACCAGGTTGACCTCAAAGCCGCTACTAAAGCGGGTGTTGTTGTCTTTAATGCGCCTTATAGCAATACGCGCAGTGTAGCCGAATTAGTCATCGGTTCCAGCATTCTCCTGATCAGGAGAATACCCGACAAAAATAAAGCGGCGCACGAAGGCATCTGGATGAAGGATTCAAAAGGCAGTTATGAACTGCGTGGCAAGACGCTGGGTATTATCGGTTATGGCAATATCGGGTCCCAGTTAAGCGTACTGGCCGAAGCGCTGGGCATGAAGGTATTGTTTTATGATACTGAAACCAAGCTGCCGCTGGGTAATGCAGTTGCCGCGAAAAACTTAAAAGAGTTGCTCGGTAATTCAGACGTGATCTCACTGCATGTGCCTGATACCAACCAGACCAGGAACCTTATCAACAAGAATAATATCAAATATTTTAAACAGGGGTCTATCCTGATCAATTATGCCAGGGGGGAAGTGGTTGACCTGAAGGCATTGAGTATTGCATTGAAAGAAGGGCAGCTCTCAGGTGCAGCAATAGATGTGTACCCCTGGGAACCGGAAAAGAACGGCGATCGTTTTGAAACGCCGATACAGGGATTGTCTAATGTGATCCTCACCCCGCATATCGGTGGGTCAACAGAAGAGGCGCAGCAGAATATAGGGGAAGATGTGAGCATGAAACTTTTCCAATACTTAGAAAGGGGTATCACCAATGGATCGCATACCGTTCCTGCGATAGGATTGCCGCCGGTAGAGGGGTCTCATCGCATATTGCATATCCATAACAATGTGCCGGGTGTATTGAGCGCCATCAATACTGCATTGTCAAAAAACAATATCAATATCGTAGGCCAGTACCTGAAGACAAATGACGAGATCGGGTATGTGGTGTTGGATGTAGATAAAAAGCTGTCTAAACAAGCACTGGAATTGTTGCGGGAAGTGAAGGAAACGATCAAGGTAAGGATGTTGTATTAAGAGAAGCAGTTTTTTTCACAGGCTTGCCAGCATTTGACGTATCTCATTTGCATCGATACTAACCGTTTGCAATTGTTCCTGCATGCCCTCGGCCAGGTATCGCATTTCGGATTTTTCCAGTGTCCTGGCGGAAGAATGCAGTTCGGCTGCACCCGTATAAGCAGCGAGTTCCTTAATGTTGCTGCTGCGAACACCACTGCCGGGCATGATGATGATGCGGTCATCTGCCTGGCTGACCAATTGTTTGATCAGCTCGCGGCCATCCCAGGCATTAGGGACCTGTCCGCTGGTTAAAATACGGCTGCAACCGCAGTTGATAATATCTTCCATTGCCTGTAAAGGATGGGCGGCCCGGTCAAATGCGCGGTGGAAAGTGACTTCAAGGGGGTAAGCCAGTTCAACCAGCCGTTTGGTCTTTTCTATTTCAACAATACCGTCTGCATGGAGCATCCCAATCACCACACCCTCAAATTGCAATTCCTTACAGAGCAGGATATCTTTCCGCACCACTTCAAACTCACTGTCTGTATATAAAAAATCACCGCCACGGGGACGAATGATGGGAAAGACAGGAATAGAAACTTTTTCCCTTACTGTTTTCAGCGTACCATACGAAGGAGTGGTACCGCCATCGAACGGGTTCTCGCAAAGTTCAAGACGATGGGCGCCGGCTTCGGCAGCCAGCAGGGCGGAAGAGATGTTGAAGACAGCGATTTCGAGCATCTGTTGCATGTTTACTGCGAATATCAGGGATTTATAGCTTTAGTTGAGCACCCCCCGCACTTTAGGTCATTCGCCCACACTGTAAACCACGACAGGCCAGGTTTAACACTGTATGAATGGTTACTGTGCTATTGCAGGTGCCGGGGAGGTTACAGGCAATTGATAATTGCAGCATTGCAGCCCGGAATTGCAGCGATGAAGAAATAGAGTACCAAACAAGCACTTACTAATTGTAGCACTGCAATTAGTAAGTGCAGCGCCATAGAAATGGCAGGCTATAAAGGCAATTGATCATTGCATTACTGCAACCAAAAATTGCAGCAACGAGGAACTGGTGTACTAAGCACGCAATTAGTAATTACAGCACTACAAACTAAAATTGCATTACTGCAACATGAAATTGCAGTGATGGGAAAGCAATGTACTAAACAGGTAATTAGTAATAGCAGTACTGCAACATGGCAGTGCACTATTGAGGAAGTAATGCACTAAACAGGCTATTGGTAATTGCAGTAAGGCAAAACCACCGGGGTTCATAAAATAAAGCTGTCTGACGGTGAAGGAGTTAAGAAAATAGTATTAAAATGTGCTTAAAATATGCCGTATGAAAATCTTCAACTCTTATTTTCCCCGAACAGACGGTAAACTGGTTCTCTGGGCTGAAACTTACAAGGAAAAGCTCCCGCAGATAGGCCCGGGGCTTGGGCTGACTAAGGCGGAGATCGCAGAGATCTGCGAAGCCGTGCAATCCCTTATTAACAGCATTCATGCTGTCTCTCTGAAGAAAGCAACGTTAAAGGAGGCTGCAGAAACTAAACGGATACTGAAAAAGAAAGTGCTACACCAGGTTCGTAATGTTTCAGGACGCATGAAAACATCACAGGATTATACCGTGAATATGGGCATGGAATTAGGCATTGTAGCCACCGGCCAGCCTGTAGATATGAACGAGCTGAAACCAGTGCTTAAATTGAAGTCGCAGCAAAAACATGTACGTATCAATTTTATTAAACAACGCATGGTTGGCATCAGGCATGCTCACACATCAGGCATAACTACTATTGGCTCAGCCTGATCTCACCAACATCAGTAGTACCGCCATCGCTCACCTGCACATTTTCTTTTGCAGCATTTTTGTAGGGCGGATTGGCTTCAACAATGACCCTGTAGATGCCGGGCTTAACATTGGCGATCTCGAATGCACCATTGCTTACATTTGTTCTGAACGTGTCGGTAGCTGATAATGCCCATGCTCTTACAGCTGCATCTGTTGGAGATACTGTACCTTTTACAGTTCCTGTGTAAAATGTTTTGAACGCAAATAACCCTGCTGCCATTACAGCAATGACCGCCAGGGTCAGCTTCGTTTTTTTCATGATGAAAAATTTAGGATGAATGAATAGAGGAAAATTTTTCAACTATCATGCCAGCGAAGGATTTGATTTTATAAAAAAATGAAAATACTTTTACAATGCTTTCCCATTTCAGGCACAAATTTTGGAGTGCTGCTTACTGTCCCCGAGCCGATCATAACTTATTACTCACACTGAAATGATTGCTTATGTTCACTGTCATCGTTCCCGCATTAAATGAAGCACCTACCATTGGTAATGTGGTACATTTTTGTTTACAGCAGCCACAGGTGAACGAAGTGATCGTTGTGAATGATAATTCGGAAGATGATACGGCTGCATTAGCCGCAGCTGCCGGCGCAGTTGTGATACAAAGCGCTGCCAGGGGTAAGGGCATATCCATGAAAGAGGGACTTACTGCAGCTACAAACGAGTATATCATTTTCTTAGACGGAGACATTGATCCTTATCCCGATGATACCATTGCAGCTCTTGCAGGTTAAATCTCCTACAATATCCAATAATTTATGCCTTGCAGGTTCATTAGAAAAAGATGAAGCAGACTTTGTAAAAGGGAGTTTTAGCAGGAATGCCGGGAGGGTAACAGAACTGGTGGCTAAACCATTGCTGGCCATTTTTTATCCTGCCCTTTCTGGCTTTGCGCAACCGCTGAGTGGTATGATTGCAGGGAAAAAACAATTTTTTAACAAAATCGAATTTTTTAATGATTATGGTGTGGATGTCGGCATCCTGCTCGATATGTACCTGATGAAAGCAAGGATCAAAGAAATCAATATTGGTTATATCGAGAACAAAAGCAAGCCCTGGGAAGGTCTTGGCAAAATGAGCAGGGAAGTAGCCAAAGCTATTATTACCAAAGCAAGACAGGGAGGTACGGAATCACCTGTCAGCAGTGCAGAAGTGGCTTCTATAGAAGAGATCAACCGCGAGATGCACATGGTATTGCAGGAGAATCTGTCGGAAAACAGGCGCATGGCCATCTTTGACGTGGATAATACCATTCTTACAGACCGGTTTATTGACGTATGTGCCAGGGAGTATGGTTTTGCGGCGCAATTAGAGGATCTGCGGCAGGGGGAAAAAGACCCGCTGATTTTAACCAAACGTATCGGCCTGTTACTGAAGGGAATAGCGATGGATGCCCTGCTGAATACCATTCATGGCATAAAAATGGTGGAAGATTTCAAGGATACTGTGAAACGATTAAAACAAAAAGGATATATCGTGGGCCTTATCAGCCATGGCTACAGTTTGGTTACCAACTATATCGTAAAGCAGGCAGATGCCGCTTTTTCCATTGCCAACCAGATGGAATTTTTTGATGGTATTGCCACGGGGGAAGTGAATATGCCATCCTGCTTTTTTGCATCGCCCGATAGTGTATGCGGACATGCCTATTGCAAAACAAATGCATTGCAGTACGCCTGTGAAAAATACAATGTGCAGTTCCGCAATTGTATTGCAATAGGTGACAGCAAAGACGACCGTTGTATTGTTGGTCATGTGGGTAAAGGGATCGCATTTTGTACAAAGGATGAGGTATTGGCCAAAGTGGCCGTTAAGAACATACAGGAACAGCGATTTGGTTCACTGTTCGAACTGGTATAAACAACAACTCATTTCATCACCCTAAAAACCTACCTTATGACAAACAGCCTGTATAACATCCTGGTGCCGGTAGATTTCACGGCCAAGAATGAATGGGCCATCGCCAAAGCAATTGAGCTGGCCAATAGTTTTCATTGTAACATTCACCTGGTTCATGTTGTTTCAATGAACGACTTTACCATGGCGCCTTTTGAGATGGGGTATTATTCTGCATATGATTATACCTCAGATATCAAACAGGCCGGTGAACAGCTTACTGCATTGAAAGAGCATTACCAGGATCATCTCTGCAGTGATGGCAAAATTGAGATTAGTCTTTTGCATGGCAGCACTTATAAACAGTTGTCACAGTATATCACCCAATACCAGATGGACCTGGTGGTGGTGGGCCTTTCCAGGTTTAACCTGTTTGAACGTATCTGGTCTTCTGTTTCCATCAGCAGGCTGGCACGTAAGGCAAATGTGCCGGTATTGGCAGTAAGGTCGAGCGGATTGGTCCATCACTTTAAAAAGATCGTATTGCCGTTGAATGACCATATACCTATGAGCCGTATCAGGCTGGCTGCGTTATTGGGCCGTCATTTTAAATCCACTATTTACTTAGTTTCATTGCGCAAGCAAACGGGCGAGTATAACCTGCCTGTATTGAATAAAACCCTGGAAGTCATTCAGAGCATCACTACCGTACCTGTTCAATCCATCCTGCTGGAAGGAAAGAACCTGGCGGCGAGCACACTTGCCTTTGCAGGCAAGATCAATGCCGACCTGATCATGATCAACCCTATCAGGGATTTCTGTTTACCCGGTTTATGGAACAGGCTTACGAGAAAACTGCTTTCCTACCGCTCGAAGATCCCGGTATTGACGGTTGAGCAGCAGTAGCAAAATGGGGATCATCGGATCCCCGTTTTCATTTTAAAGTATGTGCTTGCCATCTGCCAGGAAATTCTTATCGTCTGCATAGCATACGGCGAAGTTGAATCCTTTCTGGATGCAGTAACCGCCATACTCACCGCGTTTATTGATGGCAATGAAGCCCACCTGTATTTCTTTAGCTTTATCGCCTTTGATCCTGATGATTCGTTCCACCGCTTTTTTGCAGGCCTGTTCAGGAGAAAGGCCCTGGCGCATTAGTTCTACTACGAGGTGTGTGCCGCAGATGCGGATCACATCCTCACCCTGACCCGTAGCAGTGGCGGCGCCTATTTCATTGTCCACAAAAAGGCCGGCGCCAATGATAGGGGAGTCACCTAAACGGCCGCGCATTTTAAAAGCCATGCCGCTGGTGGTGCAACTGCCGCTGAGGTTGCCACTGGCATCCATGGCCACCATGCCAATGGTGTCGTGGTTCCAGTTGCCATTGTCTAATTTGGCAGGTGAAAAAGTGGTCTGGTGTTTTGTATTCTCGATATTGATAACGGGTTTATACTCACTTTTTTTCAACCAGTTCTCGTACGCCTTTTTTGCATCATCGGATAAGGTATCGGGCTCAAGCGGAAATCCTTCTGCAATAGCGAACTGTTGCGCGCCGCTGCCTGCCAGCATTACATGCGGTGTTTTTTCCATCACCCTCCTGGCTACTGAAATGGGGTGCTTGATGCGTTCAAGGAAAGCTACGCTGCCGCAATTGGCATGCTCATCCATAATGCAGGCATCTAAAGTTACATGGCCATCCCGGTCGGGATTGGCGCCCAATCCCACACAACAGTTGAGGGATGATTCAGTTACCATCACACCCTGCTCCACTGCATCGAGTGCGCGGCCGCCATTGCGCAATACTTTCCAGGCTGCTTTATTGGCTTCGATACCCGCATCCCAGGTAGAGATGACAATGGGCTTTCGGGTTGCATGCTTAACAGTTGTAAAACCGGAAAAAGAAAAAGAAGAGAGCCCGAGCGAACTGAGCTGTAGAAAACGTCTGCGATGTAACATATATTAATGATGGTGCACTTTTAGTTTTTGAATCATAGCATCACTGGCAGGATCGGCATAGGCGCCATAGGCGCTGACAAGCACGCCTTTGATACTGCCGTCCTTTGCTTCAATGAAATACAGTATGCTGGAATCGGAAGGATTGGTTTCGCCTTCGAAACGATAATGTTCTACGATCTCAAATTGATCCGGTGCAAGACATACGCCTGTATTAGTGCATTTCAGCGTGTCAAATGCCAGGTTGAAATCTGTGGTGTAGCCCCTCTCCTTAGCATCATCAAGGGCTTCTGTCATGGTATCATAGGAAGGCATATCAATATTTTTTGAAAGTTACAATATTTTATACTTCTATCAGTTCAAGCCTGCTTTGCAGCACTTCCTGGAAATACCGGTTGCTGCTTTTCACTTCATCACCCCGGGTGAGTAACTGCAGCATGATCTCCATAGCCCTTTCACCCTGCTCGCGTGGAAATTGTTCTACCGAAGCAAGGGGAGGCGTATCTAAGTAATGTGTGATGGGCAGGTTGGCATAACTGACAAAAGAAACATCCCTGTTGATCTTTTTCTTCATCTTCCTGGCATACTGGATAGCATCCAGGGCAACATAATCATTGAAGGTAATGATAGCAGTGGGCGGATTCTTTAATGCAAACAATTGCTGTGTGGCCACATATGTATTTTCCTTGGAAAGGTCGGTTGTTACAACCAAAGCATTGTCGAACTTTATTTTTTTAGCACGTAATGCCTCGGTGTAACCTTCCAGCCGTTCACCTGTGGCCTGGAGGGAAGCAGGGCCATTGATGAGACCAATCCGTTTATGCCCTTTTTTGAGGAGGAAATTCACCGCTTCAGTCATGCCCGGCTTCAGGTTACAGGAAACAGAATGGATATTCTTCAGTGTTGGAACCCGGTCAAAGAACACCACAGGAATATTGTATTTTTCCAGTTGCTCAAAATGAGAGAAGTCCCTGCTGTCCTTGGCTAATGAGATGAGCAGTCCATCCACACGATGGTCTTTCATCGTAGCAGTGATCCTTTTCTCTAATTCAGGCTGGTCGTGCGATTGGCCCATCAGCACATTGTAACTGTGCCTGAAAGCTGTTTGCTCAATACCGGTGATGGCCATGGAAAAAAAGTCTTCCGAAAGGTTGGGCAGGATCACGCCAATGGTGAAAGTCTTGCCCTGTTTAAAAAAGATAGCCGTTTTGTTAGGTTCATAATTGAGTTCAGCCGCCAGTTGCTGTACCTGCGTTTTTGTCCTGAGGCCAATACTGGGATGGTCATGCAAGGCCCGCGATACGGTAGATACCGATACCTTCAGTCTGGTGGCAATTTCTTTGATGGTGGCTGGTTTGGGCATAATATAAAGTTACGCAAACGGTTGACCATGAAATTGTTCAGAAGCCGGCTTTATATTTAAGGCCAGGGTTTTTGTTCAACAACAGGCTGTTTCGCTGCATGTAAATCAACGGGCAATTAAAAGATGCCGTAAAATAACCAAAATGAAACGTGTAAAACAAATCATTGTACTGCTTGCTGGTGTTTCTTTCGCAATCGCCGGCGCGGGACAGTCCATTATCAAAGAAAAAACAGTTGTGGCTGACTGGTTAGTGCGGCCGGTAAAGCAACAGGCTGAGATATACCGTACAGCCAATGGCAAAGACCTTGTTTTATCAAACGGATTAGTACAGCGGACTTTTCGCTTGCAGCCTGATCTGGCCTGTATTGATTACAGGAACTTAGTCAACGGACAGCAATTGCTTCGTGCAGTGAAAGCGGAAGCAAGGATAACGATCAATGGCAAAGCTTTTCCTGTAGGCGGACTGGCCGGGCAAAAAGAAAATGCCTATTTATTGCCGGCCTGGGCAGATGCGTTTAGCGCAACGGACAGCGCTTTTCATTTTATTTCGTATGAAACCGGACCGTTAAATCCCTATATCCATTGGGGAAACCGCCTATGGGCAACCAATACTAAGCAGGCAACCGGCAAAACTGTTTCCTTCTTATATGCATCATCATTACCGGCATTGAAAGATATCCTGGTAAAAGTATCCTACGAATTGTACGATGGGCTGCCGCTGATCGTCAAATCCCTTTCCATAGAGAACAAAACCGGCAGCAGCAAAAAGCTCGACCGTGTAGTGAATGAGATACTGGGTCTTACAGAAGAGGAGAGTGCGGTAGTGGGTAAACCCGATCAGATGAAGAAACCCCATGGCATTTATGTAGAGACCAATTATGCATTCAATAATGCAATGCGGTATGATATCAGCGACCAGACCATGCACTGGAAAACAGATCCTGCTTATCCCTCGCAGGTGAATTATGATTACCAGACGCCCTGCCTGCTGGAAGTGTATCCTGACAAAGCACCAGGCATTGCATTGCAGCCCGGCGAAATATTCCATTCTGTACGCACTTATGAGTTGCTGATAGACGATTATGACCGGGAGCGGACAGGATTAGCCATTCGTAAAATGTACCGTACTGTAGCGCCATGGGTCACTGCCAATCCGATTTTCATGCACTTAGTGAGTCGTAATGATGAACAGGTACGGATGGCAGTTGACCAGTGTGCAGCAACCGGCTATGAGGCGCTGATACTGAGCTTTGGCAGTCACCTTAACATGGAAGATTCCGGAACAGCTAACCTGCTTAAATGGAAAGCCCTGGCAGACTATGCACATAGTAAGGGCGTGCTGATCGGTGGTTATTCCTTATTCAGTTCGCGCCGCATCAGTGATGAAGATGATGTGGTAGATCCGGCTACGGGAAAACCCGGTGGCGCTTTTTTTGGGCATGCGCCTTGTTTTGGCAGTAAATGGGGATTGGCTTATCGCGATAAAATAAAACGTTTCTTTACCGGCACCGGTTTTGATATCTGGGAAAATGATGGTCCGTACCCGGGAGATGTATGCGCTTCCGTTACACATCCCGGTCACAAAGGATTGGACGACAGCCAATGGCGGCAGATGGAGATACAGAAGGAACTGTATCACTGGTTGAATGAAAGGGGTGTGTACATCAATGCGCCCGACTGGTATTTTTTAGATGGTACACACAAGATCGCTATCGGCTACCGCGAAGTGAATTTTTCGCTGCCGCGGGAGCAGCAGATGATATTGAACCGGCAGAATATTTTTGATGGTACCTGGGAAAAAACGCCATCGATGGGATGGGGCTTTGTGCCACTGACCCGTTACCAGGGCGGAGGCCCCGAAGCTGTGCTGGAACCATTGAGCGAACACCTGAAGGATTATGAACAGTTGATGATGCAGTATTACGGGTCAGGTGTACAGGCTTGTTACCGGGGACCAAGGTTATATGATACAGAACGAACAAAAGAAAAAGTCAGTCGTGTGATTAGTTGGTATAAAAAGTACCGCACTATCCTGAATGCCGATATCATACACCTGCGCCGGGCCGACGGGCGGGACTGGGATGGCATTCTGCATGCTGATCCGGCGGGAAAGACAAAGGGATTGATGATGCTGTACAATCCTTTGAAAGAAAAGATCACGCGAACCATCCGGGTGCCTTTGTATTATACGGGGCTTACCACTGCGGTTAATGTAAAGGAGCAGGAAGGCTCATTTAAACAATACCTGCTGAACCGGAAATACGAAATAACCATCACCGTTACTATTGCACCGGAAACTTATACATGGTTTGTGATGGAGTGATATAATGCAAAGAGGGCATGATGGATGCTACCATTTTGGGGTCGGTACTTTATATTTTGCAAGGATTTCCACCCATT
>CAZDQB010000003.1:0-135533 GCA_964507525.1 uncultured Sediminibacterium sp.
CGTTACCACCTACGCGGCTTACAGAGATACCTACGTTGATAGCCGGACGGATACCAGCGTTGAACAGGTTACCTTCCAGGAAGATCTGCCCGTCTGTAATAGAGATCACGTTGGTTGGGATATACGCAGATACGTCGCCCGCCTGTGTTTCAATGATCGGCAATGCTGTCAGTGAACCGCCGCCTTTTACCAAATGTTTGATCGATTCAGGCAGGTCATTCATATTCTTTGCAACCGCATCATTGTTGATCACTTTCGCGGCCCTCTCTAATAAACGGCTGTGCAGGTAGAATACATCACCAGGATACGCTTCACGTCCCGGAGGCCTTCTCAGCAAAAGGGAAACCTCACGGTAAGCAACTGCCTGTTTGGATAAATCATCATAAATGATCAGGGCAGGGCGACCGGTATCGCGGAAGAACTCCCCTATCGCTGCACCGGCAAATGGTGCATAGAACTGCTGTGGAGCAGGATCTGATGCAGAAGCACAAACAATCGTCGTGTACGCCATCGCGCCGTTATCAGTCAAAGTTTTCATCACACCGGCAACAGTAGATGCTTTCTGACCAATAGCAACATATATACAATATACAGGCTTGCCTGCATCATAAAATTCTTTCTGATTGATGATGGTATCAACACAGATGGCTGTTTTACCAGTCTGGCGGTCTCCGATCACCAGCTCACGCTGACCGCGGCCGATGGGGATCATTGCATCAATCGCTTTGATACCTGTCTGCAACGGTTCTTTAACCGGTTCACGGTAAATAACACCTGGCGCTTTACGCTCCAGTGGCATTTCATACAGTTCACCTGTGATAGGGCCTTTACCATCGATAGGTTCGCCCAGTGTATTAATCACACGGCCAACAACGCCTTCACCTACTTTGATAGAAGCGATCTGGCCTGTCCTTTTTACTTTAGCGCCTTCTTTAATGTCTCCGCTTTCACCCATCAATACCACACCCACATTGTCTTCTTCCAGGTTAAGGGCGATGGCTTTTACACCATTTTCAAATTCTACCAGCTCACCGCTTCGTACGCCGTTCAGGCCATATACGCGGGCAATACCGTCACCTACCTGTAATACGGTACCAACCTCTTCCAGGTCAGCAGATGCATTGAAGTTGCTGAGCTGCTGCCTCAGTATCGCTGATATCTCGTCGGGTTTAATGTCCACCATGATCTATACTTTTAAAAGTTATGGTTATTGATTATCGTATGTTATGAATATATTGATTTTGCCGGAACTGCTTTTTAATGTCTTTCAGATCGCGCAGGATACTCGCATCAATCAGGTTGTTATCAAACTCTAACACGAATCCGCCGATCAGGCTCTCATCTGTTTTGGTTTCCAGTTGAATAGCACCTACCCCTCTTTCTCCTTTTACTTTCTGTTCGATTGATTTTTTCAGTTCTTCGCTGATAGCAACTGCGGTAGTCAATGTAACACTGTGGATTCCCCTGAGTGCGTTGTATTGCTCTACAAATGCAGCTACGATCTCAGGCAGGTCACTCTCACGACCCTTTTGCACCAGCAGGTGATTGAACGCTGCTGTAAGTTCGCTCACTTTGCCTTTGGTTACAGCTGTGATGATGCTGTTCTTCTGGTCTGCACGGATGATGGGACTACGCAACAACGCAACAAACTCTCTGCTGTTTTTGCATACAGCTTGTAAATATTGCATATCGGTATGTACTGCATCCAACTGACCCTTTTCTGTGGCAAGGTCAATCAGGCTTTTGGCATATCGGTTTGCTAAACGTGGATTCGGCATCTTATTAATTTGAATACTGCTAATTCAGTTTCACCCCGTCGGCTAATGTCTTAATATAATTTTCCTGCTCTGTTTTATTGGCCAGTTCGCGACGCAATACTTTTTCTGCTACTTCCACTACTAAAGAGCCGACCTGGTTTTTCACTTCGGTCAGGGCAGCATTCTTTTGTTGAGCAATAGCCTGTTGTGCATCAGATACGATCCTGTCGTATTCAGATTTTGCTTTGTCTTTTGCTTCGACCACCATTTTATTGGCTGTTTCCTTTGCTTCTTTCAGCATGGCAGCCCTTTCTTCACGTGCTTTGGCCATCATGGTTTCATTTTCACTTTGCAATGCCAGCATTTCAGCCTTCACTTTATCGGCTTTGGCCAAAGCATCCTCGATGCCCTGTTCCCTTTCGCTGATGGCTTTCATGATGGGCTTCCAGGCAAACTTGCGCAATACAAAAAGTAATACCAGGAAAGCGATCGTACTCCAGAATACAAGCCCGATATCAGGCAATACCAAAGGATTTATCTCTAATAACATAAGCGTCTGTTTATGAAAAAAGTTTGTTGTTTTAAATTATACAGATCCTCCGCCCTTTGCTTTGGATCTGTATAATGCTTTTAATGGATTAACCATTACCCAACAGGGCAACTACCACAGCAAACAGGGCAACCGCTTCTACGAAGGCGGCAGCAACGATCATGTTTGCACGGATGTCGTTAGCAGCTTCCGGCTGACGGGCGATACCTTCTACAGCACCTTTACCGATCTGACCGATACCGATACCGGCACCGATAGCAGCTAAACCAGCGCCGATTGCGGCAACACTTCCTACTACCATTTTGTTACGTTTTAATTGTTATTGAAAAAAGATTTATTAATGATGTGCTTCTTCATGGTGATGTTCATCTGTTGCCATTCCAATGTACATAGCACTCAGCATAGCGAATATATACGCCTGCAAAAATGCCACCAGCAATTCAATCAGGCTGATAAACACCGCAAATGGAACCGCTACAGCAGACGCAGCCGTCGTCTTGAATATGAAAATCAAACAGATCAGGCTCAGTACCAGAATGTGCCCTGCTGTCAAATTCGCAAACAACCGGATCATCAGTGAAACCGGCTTAATAAATACCCCGATCAGTTCAATGGGCGCCAGGAACAATTTCATGCTCCAGTGCATCCCGGGCATCCAGAAAATATGTTCCCAGTAGTTTTTATTACCGCTTAGGTTCACTACTATGAACACGCAAACTGCCAGTGTCATAGTAAAAGCAATATTACCGCTCACATTGGCCCCTCCCGGAAAGAATGGAACCAGTCCCAGTACATTATTAATCAGGATCAGGAAGAAAATAGTTAAGAGGAATGGCATGTACTTAGCATAACGATGGCCAAGATTGGGTTTGGCTACTTCATCCCTCACAAAAAGGATAATAGGTTCCATGAATGACTGGAGTCCTTTCGGTGCTGTCTTCACCCCTCTTTTTTTGTAAGCCGACGCCACGTTTAGGAAAACCAATAAAAGAACCGCTACTGTTATCAGCAGGGAAGTTACATTCTTGGTGATGGAGAAATCCCATACCTTTTTAGAAGCTGCTGCATCTGCAGTTCCATCAGCATTCACCACTTTGATCTTACCTTCCACTACTTTATAGGGGTAGTTACCGGTATAAATAACTGCTTCGTGGTGCTCATTGACCAGCCTGGAAGAAGAAAACACTTCTAATCCTTTATCAGAATAAAGGATAACGGGCAGGTGGATAGAAGTATGTCCCCATAAATGCCAGCTATGGTTGTCTTTGATATGCTCAAGAATGGTTTCGGTTACATTGAACCCGCCCTCTTTTTTCTCATGAAGCTTTGCTTCCACCCCTGCAGCCTGTGCAGCAGTATCATGCTGTGCATGGATCGTAGTGGAAAAAGTCATCAAAAAAAGGCTGAAAGTCGCTACCAGTAAAGATTGTACACTTCTGAAGGTCATACCTGTCTCGAAATTTGCGGCAAAGATAGGGGTCTGGGGGTAAAAAAGGAGGGATGGGACTGGAAAATGAGAAAAATGTTAACCCGCCACGGCAGCCACCGGTTTTTTCTTTGCAAACTGCATTTCATGCAGTTTGGCATAGAATCCGCCCAGCAGCAAAAGCTCTTCATGACTGCCCATTTCTTTGATTTCACCTTTGTCCAATACAATGATTTTATCCGCCTTACGGATAGTAGAAAGCCGGTGCGCTATTACGATAGAAGTCCGCCCGGCAATAAGGGTATCTATCGCTTTTTCGATCAACTGCTCGCTTTCGGTATCAATAGATGAAGTGGCTTCATCTAAGATCAGTATGGAGGGGTTATATAACAGTGCCCTGATGAACGATAGTAGCTGGCGCTGCCCCAGGCTTAGTGTACTGCCGCGTTCCATTACATCATAATCATAGCCACCCGGTAATTGCATGATAAAATCGTGCACCCCGATCATTTTTGCCGCTGCTATCACCTCTCCCCGGCTTATTGCCGGATTACGCAGGGTAATATTATCCATCACTGATCCTGAGAAAAGGAATACGTCCTGCAATACGACGCCTATACACCCCCTTAATGCATCCAGTTCATAATCTTCCACATTCACCCCATCAATCCTGATCACTCCCTTCTGAATATGATACAACCTGTTCAGCAGGCTGATGATGGAGGTTTTACCGCTCCCGGTATGTCCCACCAAAGCCACCGTTTCACCTGCCCTCACTTTAAAATCAATCTGCTTCAGTACATAATGCTCGTCGGTATAGGCAAACCATACTTCTTCAAAACTGATCTCTCCTTTGATATGTGCAGGATAATAGGCCCCTTCGGAGGATGGTGCTATCTCGTCCTTATTATCCAGCACTTTGAATACCCGCTCCGCTGCGATCATACCCATCTGCAATACGTTGAATTTATCCGCAATAACCCGCAGGGGGCGAAATATCTGGTTAAGGTAGAGGATGAAAGCAATCAGCAATCCCGCATCCAATGACTTCCCGGCAATCCACCACACCAGGAAACCCGTACTCAACGCCAGTACTACTTCCACCAAAGGGAAAAAGATAGAATAGGCAAAAATGGCTTTGATATTGGCATTGCGGTGTGCTGCATTGATCTTTTTAAACTTATCGAATTCCCGCTCTTCTGCCGCAAATGCCTGTATCACCTGCATACCTGTGATATGTTCCTGCACAAAAGCATTCAGGCTGGCAACAGCATTCCTCACCTGGATAAAACTCTTGTTAACGCTTTCTTTAAAGTAATAAGTGGCTACGATCATCAGCGGAAAAGGCACTAAGCTGATCAGTGTCAGCCGCCAATCCATCCAGAACATCGTACCTAGTGTAACAACAATGGTCAGGAGGTCTGCAATAATGGGTATCAGTCCATCAGAAAAAATATCATTGATGCTTTCTATGTCATTAATTGTGCGTGTCGTAAGCGTTCCAATAGGTGTTTTATCAAACTGCCGCAGGTTGAGTCCCAGTATCTTCCTGTACACCGTTATACGCATATCTTTTACCACACTCTGTCCCATCCAGGACGTAATAAAACTGAAAACAAAACGAACGCTTGTTTCCGCAAATAAAAAGACTACCTGGAAAATGGTAACGGCGATAATGAACTTAGTGGCGTCGTTAAGGTCTGTTTTAAAAAGAACAGCTTCCAGCCACTGCGGTACATGGATGGTTTTACCGGTAGCTTTTCCTACTGTCAGTTGGATCAGGTATGGCCTGACAGGTGCAAACACGGCTATCAGGATGGACAGTACAATGCTCAGGTAGAAGAACAACCTGTATGGTTTTACGAAAAGGAAAACCCGTCCCAGCAATGAAAAATCGAATACCTTCTTTTTTGGCGCTTCACTCATGATATACACCAAAGGTAATAACATTCGATACAGGAGAATTTGCCGGCCATGTAAATTATCGTGAACCGTGAGCCGTATCAGGATTCCCCTGTTAATTACGTATTTTCGTACATGATATGGAGCAAGCGCAAGTAACCACCGTGGAACCTTCTTTACCCAAGTATAATCTCACTCCTGAGCAGGAAAAGAACGAGATCATCAGGCATTACCGTGCCCTGTTGCGAAGCCTTCGGCCCAAACTGAAAAAGGGCGATAAAGAATTGTTACGCCATGCTTTTGAAATGGCCGCCGACGCACACAGAACCATGCGCCGCAAAAGCGGGGAGCCATATATCTTGCATCCCATTGCCGTTGCCATGATCTGCGTGGAAGAAATTGGCCTGGGCGTACGCAGTACCATCTGTGCATTGTTACACGATACGGTGGAGGATACTGATATTACACTGGAAGATGTGGAAAGGGAATTCGGGACCGAGATCGCCCGGATCGTTGACGGGCTTACCAAAATATCAAATGTAATAGATACCAATACCTCCCAGCAGGCGGAGAATTTCAAAAAAATATTGCTGACACTGACCGATGACCCGCGGGTGATACTGATTAAGCTGGCGGATCGGTTACACAATATGCGCACCCTGGATCACATGAAGCGGGAAAAGCAGTTGAAAATTGCTTCTGAGACCGTTTGGGTATATGCACCGCTTGCGCACAGGATGGGGTTGTACAATATCAAGACAGAGCTGGAAGACCTGTCGATGAAGTACCTCGAACCCGAGGCTTACCGCGAAATTGCCAAAAGGCTGGCCGAGACCAAGCGGGAAAGGACCCGGTATATCAACGAATTCATCAGGCCATTGAAAGAAAAGCTCACGGCAGGAGAATTTAATTTTGAGATCTATGGCCGCCCTAAAAGCATCCATTCCATCTGGAATAAGATCAAGAAGAAAAGCGTTTCATTTGAAGAAGTATATGACCTTTTTGCCATTCGTGTTATCCTGGACTCTCCTCCCGAAAAAGAAAAAGAGGACTGCTGGAAAGTGTATTCCATGATCACCGACGAGTACATGCCCTCACCTGAACGTCTGCGCGACTGGCTCAGTAACCCTAAAAGCAACGGTTATGAAGCATTGCATACCACGGTAATGGGTCCGCAGGGTAAATGGGTAGAAGTACAGATCCGTACCAAGCGGATGAATGAGATTGCCGAAAAGGGGCTTGCTGCGCATTATAAGTACAAGGAGGGCAGTAATGATGAAGACCGTTTTGACAAATGGTTTGGACAGATCCGCGAAGTATTGAATACGCCCGATACTGCCGATGGTGTTGACTTTCTGCAGGATTTCAAAACATCCTTCCTGGCAGAAGAAATATACGTGTACACACCGAAGGGTGAAGTAAAAATGTTGCCCACCGGCAGTACGGCGCTGGATTTTGCCTTTTCCATCCACTCTGCCATCGGCACCAAATGTATTGGCGCCAAAGTACATCATAGGCTGGTGCCCATCAGCCATAAATTACGCAGCGGCGACCAGGTGGAGATCATTACCAGCAACAAACAAAAACCATCGGAGGACTGGCTCAGTATCGTTGTTACTGCCAAAGCTAAGAATAAGATCAAAGATGCCCTGCGCGAAGAAAAAAGAAAGATCGCCGAAGATGGAAAATACCTCCTGCAACGCAGGCTGGAATCGATGGGCGCCGCTTATAGCCAGTATAATCTTGATGAACTGGTACAGTTCTATAAAGTGCCTTCTTCGCTTGATCTCAATTACCGTATTGCCACCAAGGCAATTGACCTCAAGGAACTGAAAGATTTCCTGGTATTGGGAGATAAGATTGAAATACCCAAGCCCAAACCAGTGGTTACCGAAATAGCGATTGATCACAGCCATCAGAAATCATACAGCCGCAAAGATTCTGAGCTGATCATTTTTGGCGAGAGCAGCGATAAGATCATGTATTCACTGGCTAAATGCTGTAATCCCATCCCCGGAGATGACGTGTTCGGGTTTGTAAGTACGGGAAAAGGGCTGATCATTCACAGGACAACCTGCCCCAATGCGGCCCAGCTCCTAGCTAATTATGGTCACAGGGTGGTAAAGACCAAATGGGCTAAAAACAAAGAGATCTCTTTCCTTACCGGACTGAAAATAATTGGACTGGATGATGTGGGTGTCATTAACAAAATTACGAATGTGATCAGTGGGGACCTTCGTATTAACATCTCCGGTCTCACCATTGAATCAAAAGAAGGGCTGTTCCAGGGTACTATCAAGGTATTCGTACACGACAAAGAAGAGCTGGAGGAACTGGTAAGCAGGTTAAAGGCATTACAGGGAATACAAACAGTTGATAGGTTTGACACGGAGAGTTAAACGGGTCTGTGGTTTCCGGTCTGCTGTTTAAAAAATAAACCACAGACCATCGACCATAAACAACAAACTAACTCCTATTTTTGCGGCGATTCAAAAACATATTATGGTTGATGTAATTCTTGGTTTACAGTGGGGTGATGAAGGGAAGGGAAAGATTGTTGATTATTTCGCTCCCAAGTATGATATTATTGCCCGTTTCCAGGGTGGCCCTAATGCAGGGCATACTTTGTATGTTGATGGTAAAAAAATGGTGCTGCACCAGATACCCTCCGGTATTTTTCATCAGAATACAATCAATGTGATTGGAAATGGCGTAGTGCTCGACCCTGTTACCCTGAAAAGGGAATGCGATGCCGTGGCAGCTTACGGTATCGATGTCAGGAAGAACCTGTTCCTGTCTGACAAAACCAATATCATCATTCCTACACACAGGGCGCTTGACAAAGCTTCTGAATTAGCAAAAGGGGAAAGCAAGATCGGTTCTACTTTAAAAGGGATTGGACCGGCTTATATGGATAAAACAGGCAGAAATGCATTGCGCGTAGGTGATCTGCACGACAAAAGCTTTACCACGCAATACATCAAACTCCGCCTCAAGCACCAGAAACTGCTGGATAATTTTCATTTCATTGAAGATATTTCTGCATGGGAGGAAGAATTCTTTGAAGCATTGGAATTCCTGAAGACGCTGAACGTTATCAAGGGAGAATATTTTATTAACAATAAGATAAAAGAAGGTAAAAAAGTATTGGCCGAAGGGGCACAAGGCAGCATGCTGGACATAGATTTTGGTACTTTTCCGTTTGTTACCTCGTCTAATACCATTTCTGCAGGTGTTTGTACCGGGCTCGGTGTATCGCCCAAGCAGATCAATGAAGTATTGGGTGTTACCAAAGCTTACTGTACCAGGGTTGGCGGCGGACCCTTCCCTACAGAACTGCACGATGCCACCGGCGAAGAGTTACGCAAACTGGGTAATGAATTTGGTGCCACCACCGGCCGGCCGCGCCGTTGCGGATGGATCGACCTTGTAGCCCTCAGGTATGCCTGTATGATCAATGGTGTTACCAAAGTAATCATGACCAAGGCCGATGTACTGGATTCATTCGAAGAGCTGAAAGTTTGTACCGCCTATGATATCAACGGCGAACAAACACAGGAAGTGCCTTACCAGATATCGAGGGTCAAAATAGACCCTGTTCTGCAAAGTTTCAAAGGGTGGAATACAGATACTACCCAGGTAAAAGAAGCTGCTGGCTTACCGGCCACGATGGGCACTTATATTGATTTTATCAATAACTATATAGGCGCACCGGTTAAATATGTTTCTAATGGCCCGGGACGTGAGCAGATCGTTCATATATAGCAGTAGTTGGCACTGCATTTGTGAAAGAAAAAAATATTTGGTTAATAGCAATTTGCGTTGAAATTTTACGCAGTAATCTTATTGGAATATGGCAGCGAAATCTGATAAGGATAAAAAATCCTCCACACCAAAAAATGCTCCAGCAAAGAATGCTGATGAGAAACCATCTTCAAAAAGCAAAAAGCAGGTTGAAGATGATGACGATGATTTTGAAGATGATGATGAAACAGATGTAAAACCATCTGCAAAAAAATCCCCTTCAAAAGCCGGTAAGTCGAAAAAGTCAAGCGACGATGACGACGATGATGATGACGATATGGATGAACCCGAAGATGATTGGGGCAAAGCAGAGGAAGATGATGACTGGGACCCTGATTTTGATGAGTTTGATATTCCCAAAAGCAAAACAAAAAAGGCAGGGGCCGGCAGCAAAAAGAAAGGAGAAGAAAGTGATGACGACTTTAAATTAGACGACGACTTCAAAGAGTTTGACCTGTTTAATGATAAAAGCGGTGGATTTGATGACGACGATGATGATGATTTTTAATCATCCTGCAAGTGAATAGAATAACTGCATCTTTTACAGTACCCGATACAATAATATTCAAAAAGCAAATGTTGAACTGGATCAACCGGTTCAACATTTGTTCTTTTCTGGATAACCACCAATACCATTCCAGTCACCATACCATTGAATGCCTTGCTGCAGCCGGCGCGGCTGAACTGTTTACAGCTAAGGAAGATATATTAGCCCGGCTCTCTGCCTTTATACAGCAGCAGCAGGACTGGCTTTTCGGGCATATCAGCTACGAGTTGAAAGATGAAATAGAACAATTGCAGTCAGCACACCCTGATCATATTGGCTTTCCCGCTGTTTTTTTCTTTCGTCCCGAAACAGTAGTGCAGTTATTATCCAATGAAGTTGCCATATCAACAATTTCCAATGACCCTGCTGAAGTATATCGTGAGATATTATCCTGCTCTTCAGAACAGGGCCACCCGGCCGGGATTGTACATACGCAACCGCGAATAAGCAAGGATAAATACATTGCCATCATCCAGCAATTACGGGAACACATCCACAGGGGCGATTGTTATGAACTTAATTTCTGCCAGGAATTCTATGCAGAACATACCGTCATAGCGCCATTGGCAGTATATCACCGGCTCACGGCTTTATCGCCCAACCCTTTTGCCTGTTTTTATAAATTGGAAGATAAATACCTGTTATGTGCCAGCCCTGAACGCTACCTGCAGAAAAAGGGGAACACCATTCTGTCACAACCCATTAAGGGTACGGCAAAGCGGGATATGACCAACCCGGAATCCGATCTGCAACTGATCAAACAATTACAGCATAGCGAAAAAGACAGGCGTGAGAACGTCATGGTGGTCGACCTCGTGCGTAATGACCTGAGTCGTGTATGTAAAGAAGGTACTGTAAAAGTAGAAGAGCTGTTCGGCATCTATAGCTTTCCGCAGGTTCACCAGATGATCTCAACAATAACCGGTGAGCTGGCAGACGATGTTGACCTTTCTTCTATCCTGAAGGCCACTTTCCCAATGGGCAGCATGACAGGCGCTCCGAAAAAAAGGGTATTGCAGCTGATTGAACAATATGAACAAACCAAAAGAGGTATTTACTCCGGTGCCGTTGGTTATATTACCCCATCGGGCGATTTTGATTTTAACGTGGTCATCCGGAGTATGCTGTACAATGCCACTGCTCAATACCTCAGCTACTTAGTCGGTGGCGGTATCACTTTTTACAGTGATCCGGAAAAAGAATACGAGGAGTGTTTGTTGAAAGCCGCAGCCATACAGCAGGTATTACGGTCATCCGGTTCCGGTGCTTCCTTGTAAGAGCATTCTTACAGACTCCATCAGCAATTGTTCCTTTCGGGCTTCAAATGAAGCTATCTTGTCTTTCGGTAACCGCATGGAATATTTTTTACCTGATGACAAGGTCTTATTAAAACCAGGGTTCCATTTATTGAACTGGAAGGGATCAATCGATAATTGGTTGGTCAGCACAGCTGCATTATAACGGCCCCCTACTTCAACCACTGCGGTAGCAGCCAGTTCTTCTTCACTCAACCGCAATTCCTGCGGATTAAGGATAGCGGCCCTCTGCACTTCGGTTTCGCTGGCGGTCATGGTAGTCAGTCCTCCGCTACCTTCAAATATGTAATGCGTGCCAATGAATTTTTTTACATGATTACGCGTTTCTTCAGGAAGGTAATATTGAAGGCTCCAGAAATCGCGGCTTCCGGCTTTGCGTATCGCCTGCCTTACCCTTCCGCCCCCTCCATTATAAGCGGCAACAACCAATAACCAGTCGCCAAATTCATTATACAACTCTTTCATCAGCTTTGCAGCTACATGAGTGCTCTTGTAATAATCCATCCGTTCATCGCGCATACCGCCTACACGCAGGCCATAACGTTTCGCTTCATAGTCCATCAATTGCCAGGGTCCTACCGCTCCTGCCCATGATACCAGTCCGGAACTGAGGTGGCTTTCTATCACACTCAGGTATTTCATTTCTTTGGGGAGTCCGTAGTCGGTGAGGATATTATCGTACAGGTCAAAATAGGGCTTACCCCAGCTTTTCATCCGTTCCAGCTCTTTGCCCTGCTTACGGATATATTCCTGTACAAAAGAAACGGCCCTGGGATTCAGTTGGGCTGCATAAGGTTTGGTGGCATCGAAATGGTCATTGGTAAAAAGGCTCCTGAACCCATACTTCGCTGCAAGGGTGGAATCATTGAATGGTTTAGCATACTCCCCATTGGTGAATGACATGGCAGCCAGGCTCCCCGTCACAAATGCAAAACACACCAGGGTGATCCTTGTGACAGCTATATTACAGTGCAGATTGATCCCAAACCATTGCATAGCGTAACTGATTCATGACTAATTGATCCTGTTTTGTGAGGCTGGGCTGCTTTACCTGCCGAGTGCAACCATCTCTTTGGAAACCTGCAGCAAAGATACCTCATCGAAATGAGAAGTCATTACCTGCAACCCAAAGGGCATCCCATTGGAGTGTTGGAAGAGTGGAATGGAAATACCTGGTATACCAACCAGGTTGGCGAAGACTGTATAGATATCTGCCAGGAACATTTCTACCGGATCATTGCTCTTTTCGTCCAGCTTAAAAGCTGGGGAAGGAACTGTAGGTGAAATAATGGCATCATATTGCGCAAAAATAACCTTGGTACGATCGCTTAAAATCTTCCTAACCTGTTGTGCCTTAGTAAAATAAGCGTCAAAATAGCCAGCGCTCAGCACAAAAGTTCCCAGCATGATCCTTCGCTGTACCTCTTTCCCAAATCCCTGGCTGCGGGTGGCTTTATACAGCGCTGTCAGGTCCTTATCATCACCTTTCGCCCTGTAGCCGTATTTCACGCCGTCATAGCGGGAAAGGTTACTGGAAGCCTCAGCGGTGGTTAAGACATAGTAAGTAGGAACAACATATTCAAGTAACTCAAAATCAACGGGATCTACCGTATGGCCCGCTGCTGTTAATTTTTTTATAAACGATTCGGTAGCTGTTTTGATCGCCGGATCAAGTCCGGGATGTTCCAGCGATTCACTGAAATAAGCCAGGCGGTATTTTTTTCCGGTCTCACCTGGTAAGGCTTCCGAATAAACCGGCACCGGTTGTACTGAGATAGTGCTGTCAAAATCATCAGCTCCTGCAATCACTTCTAATGTCAGCGCTGCATCTTCTAGCGTATTAGCGAAAATACCTATCTGGTCAAAGGATGAAGCATAGGCAATCAGCCCATAACGGGATACCCGGCCATAAGTAGGTTTCAGTCCCACAATACCACAAAAATCTGCCGGTTGCCTGACAGATCCGCCGGTATCGCTGCCAAGACTTACCATACAAAGTCCGGCTTGTACCCCCACAGCCGATCCGCCTGATGAACCACCAGGTACCCTTGTATTGTCTATGGCATTCTTAACCGGGCCGAAAGCTGAATTTTCATTGCTACTGCCCATGGCAAATTCATCGCAGTTCTGCCTGCCAATGATAATGGCACCCGCAGCCAGTAGCTTTTCTGTTGCAGTAGCACTGTAGACAGCAGTAAATCCTTCGAGAATATGCGAGGCGGCTGAAACCCGGTGGCCTTTGTAGCAGAGGACATCTTTCAGGCCAACAATAACACCGTGAAGTTTACCAATTGGTTGTCCGGACGCCCGTTGCAGATCCAGTTCTGCCGCACGCTGCAATGCTTCCTGCTCATACACTTCCAAGTAGGCATTGAGCTGTGCAGCATTTCTGATTGCAGCTGCATAAAAATGAACGGCCTCCACACAGGTGGTTTGGCCGTTCTGTAATGCGGTATGATAGTCTTTGATTGAACTGAACCGAAACAAAGGCTAAAGTTGCTTTAGAGAAATGATTACTGTTGGGTTGTTGACGGAGGGGTCTGGTCTTTTTCTTTCATGCCTTCTTCCAGTTCTTTCTTCACACTGTTCTTGGCATCATTGAATTCACGGATGCCTTTACCCAGGCCTCTCATAAATTCAGGAATTTTTCTTCCACCAAATAAAACCAGTACAACAACTGCAATCAATAAGATCTCTTGAAAACCTAAGTTACCCATAAAAATATTGTTTTGAGGACACCAAAGGTAAGGCAAAACATCACCCAACCCTTAAATAAATTAATCACTCTTCTAAGACCTAACAAAAAAGCGGAAGTTTAGTTGTCACTAAGCTTCCGCCTTCAAATATTTTCACAAAATAATTAGAAACGTTTTTCTTTAATACGTGCACTCTTACCGCTTCTCTCACGAAGGTAGAACAGTTTCGCACGGCGAACCTTACCTGTTTTGTTTAATACGATAGAATCAATATTGGGAGACAGGATAGGGAACAATCGTTCAACACCTACGCCATCAGATATTTTACGCACGGTAAATGAAGCTGTAGCACCATTACCCTGTAATTTGATCACATCGCCACGAAAGCTCTGGATACGCTCTTTACCACCCTCAACGATCTTATAGTTAACGGTTATGTTATCGCCCGCTTTGAACTTTGGATGGTCCTTTTTTGCGGTCAACTGGTCGTGTACAAACTGAACTGCTGCGTTCATAACTTTTAATTTTTGCGGACGGCAAAGGTAGGGAATAATTTCTGATTTTTTGATGGCTGATGGCTGATTTTTTTTACCTGGCCACGTTTACCGCACGTTTTTCCCTGATTACGGTCACTTTGATCTGGCCCGGATAGGTCATTTCAGTCTGTATTTTCTGGGCTATTTCAAAGCTGAGCTTGTCGCTTTCACCATCTGTTACTTTCTCGGCTTCCACAATCACCCGCAGTTCCCTTCCGGCCTGTATGGCATAGGCTTTTTCTACGCCGGGATAGGCCAAAGCCAGGTTTTCAAGGTCTTTGATCCGTTGCAGGTATTGCTGCATGATCTCACGGCGGGCACCCGGACGGGCACCACTGATGGCATCGCAGGCCTGTACAATGGGAGAGATCACATATTGCATCTCCATTTCATCGTGGTGGGCACCGATGGCATTGACAACAGCGGGGTTTTCACCATATTTTTCAGCCAGTTTAGCACCCAGGAGTGCGTGGCTCAATTCAGTTTCCTCATCCGGCACTTTACCAATGTCGTGGAGTAAACCGGCACGCTTGGCTAATTTAGGGTTCATACCCAGCTCAGAGGCCATAATAGCGCACAGGTTAGCGGTTTCCCGGCTGTGCATCAGCAGGTTTTGTCCATAGGATGAACGGAAACGCATTTTACCAACAATCCGCACCAGTTCTTTATGCAACCCGTGGATGCCCATTTCGATAACGGTACGCTCCCCTATTTCCATCACCTGCTCTTCCAGCTGGCGGCGGGTTTTCTCTACCACTTATTCCATACGGGCAGGGTGATTACGGCCATCTGCCACTAAGCGCTGCAGGCTCAAACGGGCTATTTCACGACGTAATGGATCGAATGAGGAAAGGATGATGGCCTCAGGCGTGTCGTCCACAATCAGGTCAACCCCTGTTGCTGCCTCAATAGCGCGGATATTACGACCCTCACGTCCAATGATCTGCCCCTTGATTTCATCTGTCTCCAGGTTGAAAACCGTAACCGTATTTTCGATCGTCTGTTCAGCGGCAGTACGCTGTATGGACTGAATAACAATCTTACGGGCCTCTTTATTCGCCTTTTGCTTGGCGTCTTCAATAATTTCCTGCTGTAATACCAGCGCTTGTGTATGGGCTTCCTGTTTCAGGCTTTCGACCAGCTGGCTTTTTGCTTCCTCTGCGCTCAGGCCAGCTATTTTTTCCAGGCGGCGGATATGCTCCTCCTGGTGTTTTTCCAGTTCGGTACGCTTATGGTTAACCACTTCTATCTGGCGGTTCAGGTTCTCTTTGATCGCTTCATTCTCTTTGATCTGCTTGTCTAAAGCGCCTTCTTTCTGGTTAATGGTAATCTCTTTCTGTTTGGCACGGTTTTCAGATTCACCAATTTTGCGGTTGCGCTCAAGCACTTCTTTATCATGCTCCGCCTTTAATTGTACGAAACGCTCTTTCGCCTCTAATTGCTTCTCTTTTTTAATGGTTTCTGCCCTGAGTTCGGCTTCCTTAAGGATATTTTTAGCCTGCGATTCTGCGTCTTCTACCTGTTTTTTTGTGTTTTTAGCGAAAAGAAATTTCCCCGCTACAAGCCCCACTATCAGTGTGGATACTCCAATAATTATTGAGACAAGTGTTGTCTGGTCCATGTGTTTGGCAATTTTTTAAGTAATTCACAATCATGTTGTGCATGTCACATCTCATTTTCCTATAATAAGTAAATGATAAGTGAGCGAAGATAGGTAAGAAGTGCCTTATATCTGGCTTTCTGTGAGGGCTTTATCCATCATTTTTGCAAGGGAGGATAAACTATCCGCAACTTCGCCCCATTTTACAAGGTCAATGCCCGACTGGCTCTGTTCTGTAGCGAACCATAAAAGTACCATTGCCACATAGTCCTGCATATCCTTGCCTGCCAGGCTTTCGCGGAATTCGGCTATTTTATCATTGATGAGATTGGCAGTCTTCCGTACCGTTTCTTCATCTGCCGCCTGTATCTTCAGGCGGTAACTGCGGTCGGCGATGACAATATTTACAGGGATGAGTTCTGGCATGGGTTATGCATTCAGTAAGGCTAGGCATTTATCAATTTCTTTCAGGTACACATCAATCCTTTTCTCCAATGCACCCTTTTCTTCTGTACTACGGGCCGTTGTTCCCAGTTTCAAAGCGTCTACCTGTTGCTGAAGAGATTGCGTGATGGCTTCTTTTTCCTGGGCGGATGATGTTGCTTTTTCCAGTTCTTTTTTCAGTTTCTGGTTTTCCTTTTGCAGCAACTGCTGTTGCCTCAACAATTGCTGAAGCTTTTCCTGGATACTTTTTATTTGTACGTCGAGGTCAACCATCTCTCTAAGATACTGGCAATAATGAAGAAGCGTGTTTTTTTACTTCACTTGTTATACACGTTTGCAGTTAAGATTATTTTCTTATTGCTGCATCCAATTCCTTTTCAAAACCCTGGACAAGTGTCGCCATCATTCCATCCACCTCTTTATCGGTCAGGGTTTTTTCATCATCTGCAAAAGTAAAATTAATCGCCACCGATTTCTTATCAGCCCCCAGTTTATCACTTTCAAACACATCAAACAAACGCATCCCTTTCAGCTTTGGCAATTTCAGCTTTTGCACCACCATTTCCATTGCCTCATACGTAGCGGTGCGTGCCACCACCATGGCAAGGTCACGTTGCATAGCCGGAAATTTACCCACTTCCCTGTACACGATCTTCTGTTTACCTGTGGCTTTTACCAATGCTGCAAAATCAAAATCAACAAAATGCACCGCCTGCCTGATATCAAAATCCTGCAGTTTTTTCCTGTTTACCTCAACCAGGTTTCCAAGCAGTTGTCTGCCACTATAAACTGCAAGTCCGGTTGCTGCCTGTTCCGATGCCATAAAATGAACATCATGCAATCCGCAAAGCAATAACACTGCCTTTACCAATCCCTTTGCACTATACAGGTCATGCTGCCTGCTCTTTGTCCTCCACCCGTCTTCATGATCATCGCCTGTCATATACAAACAAAGGTGTTCTGCTTCTTTATATGCCCCCGGCGCAGTTGTACTGTATGTTTTACCGTATTCAAACAACTGCAGGTTGTGGTTCTTTCGGTTGATATTGTAGGCGATAGTTTCGAGTCCTGTTTCCAGCATCGACGGACGCAATACATCCAGCTCAGCACTCAGGTTATTGATCATCTTTACCGAATTCACCAGCACTGTTTCATCAAAATATTGACTATTGGTAATTGAATTGGTGAATATTTCAACAAAGCCCTGGCCTACCAGGTAATTGGCCACCTTGTCCTTCAATGCTTCTTTCAATCCCATCTGATCCACTGCCGGACTGATGGTAATGGCGGATGGTATATTGATATTATCCAATCCGTCTATCCTTACCACTTCTTCTACGATATCTGCAGGGATACTGATATCAGGTTTGCTGTAAGGTACTGCGACTACTAATTCATCCATTCCTTCTTTAACGATCTCAAAACCAAGGCTGGTCAATATCCTTTTCACTTTATCGGGATGGTAATTTTTACCGCTCAGTTTTTTCAGGTAATGGTTCTTAAGCAATACTTCTGTCTTTGGCCGGGGATTGGGGTACACATCCACCACTTCACTTGAGATCTGGCCGCCGGCAATTTCTTTGATCAGCAGTGCAGCGCGTTTCAATACGTTTACTGTATTTGAAATATCCACTCCTTTTTCAAACCGTGCAGCTGCATCTGTACGCAATCCATGGCGAACAGACGTTTTACGGATGCTTACAGGATTAAACCAGGCACTTTCCAGGAAAATATTTTTAGTACTGTCCTTTACCCCGCTTTTTAATCCGCCAAAAACGCCCGCAATACACATTCCTTCGGCTGCATTACAGATCATCAGGTCTTCTTTCCCTAATTTCCTTTCTTTTTCATCCAGTGTTACAAATACCGTGCCTTCAGCAAGGTTTTTCACGATAACGGTCCCTCCCGTGATCGCACCGGCATCAAATGCATGCAGCGGCTGCCCCGTTTCATGGAGGATGAAATTGGTGATGTCCACAATATTGTTAATCGGGCGCAAACCAATGGCCATCAATTTATCCTTCAGCCATTGAGGCGATGCCTTTACTGTAACGCCACTGATACTGATACCCGAATACCGCTGGCAGGCATCTGTATTTTCGATGGTTACCTTGATGGGTAGTTGATGATTATCCGCTTTCAGTTCAGCAGTATAAGGACTTTGCGGTTTTGCTTCTTTTTGGTGATGGGTGATATAGGCACATACATCCTTTGCAACCCCAAAATGGCTCATTGCATCCATGCGGTTGGGGGTGAGACCTATTTCGTATATCCAGTCAGAATAGGGCTTAAAATAATCCACAGCAGGCATACCGGGTGTTAAGCCGGAAGGCAGTACGAGGATACCTTCGTGACTGGTACCAATACCTATTTCATCTTCCGCACAGATCATCCCATAGCTTTCCACGCCGCGTATCCTGGCCACTTTCATGGTAAGAGGTTCACCTGAAACAGGATAGATGGTGGTTCCTACCGCTGCCACTACCACTTTTTGCCCGGCAGCTACATTAGCGGCCCCGCAAACCACCTGCAATGGCTCATTAGCGCCAATATTGACAGTGGTAACTTTTAGTTTATCAGCATTGGGGTGTTGCCCGCATGTCAGCACTTCTCCGATTACCAGTCCCTTCAACCCGCCTTTGATACTTTCATATACTTCGAGGCTCTCAACTTCCAGTCCTATCGATGTAAGGATCTTTGACAATTTCTCAGGATCCGGCGTTTCGGTAAGGCCTGCCTGCCCGGCAGGCAGGTATTCACTCAGCCAGTTGTAACTAATGGTCATAATTGCTTGCTCTTTTTACGGGCGTCAAAAATAGGTGATAAAATCTGGAAGTGGAAGGAAGGGTGCTGAAAGCGTTTACAGGGCTCATTTTGTTCAAAAATGCGGGTTAATACTTATTCCCTTTAGTTACGGTTTTTAGCTGTTAACTACCCCCTTTTTCTAAGAAATCTTTGTGCACAGCCCATTGTGCATTACCACCGGGCAACGGCGGAAAACTTTTGAATTTCGTGGATAACCTTAGTAAATTGTGTGAACAGAGGGCGAAAGGCTGTGCATGGAGCTGTGAAATGATGTGGATGAATATTCGATGAAAAAAATTTTTACAAGCCGATTTCTTACCCCATATTCGCTCCCCCTTATTGCCTTGGTAACAATTCCGTAACATAGGTTACCTTACCGGGCATAAGAGCAGAAACACAGACTAAGACTTACATAACCCAAACAGACCAAGACCGAACATGGACCTTACCAGCCTGAACAAAGACCACCGGAAGAGGAGAATACCTTCGATAGACATGAGTACCATGGTGTATGGCAAAGTACCGCCGCAAGCCAAAGAACTGGAAGAAGCTGTTTTGGGTGCCATTATGCTTGAAAAAAGTGCGTTTGATACCGTTACCGAGATCATCAAACCCGAGTGTTTTTATGTTGAAGCACATCAACTGATCTTCCGGTCCATGCAAAGCCTGCAGCAGAAAAGCATGCCTATTGATATCCTCACGGTCGTGGAAGAATTAAAGACGCAGGAAAAACTGGACCTGGTAGGCGGACCTTACTATGTTACTAAACTCACCAATTCGGTAGTATCCACCGCCAACATTGAGGCACACGCCAGGATCGTGTTACAGAAATTCATCCAGCGCGAGCTGATCCGTATCAGTGGTGAGATCATTGGCGATGCCTATGAAGACAGCACTGATGTGTTTGACTTATTGGACGATAGTGAGTCCAAAATGTTCAACATTACCAACAATTACCTGAAAAAGAATTTCGATGATATTGGCAATATATTAGCCAAAACCATTAACCGTATTGATGAACTCAGGACCAAAACAGATGATATTTCGGGTGTTCCCAGTGGCTTCCCTACATTGGACCGCGTTACCTATGGCTGGCAGCCAACGGACCTGGTAATCCTTGCTGCCCGTCCCGCAGTAGGTAAGACGGCTTTTGCCTTAAACCTTGCCCGTAATGCCGCCCTCCACCCAACCAAGCCAACACCTGTGGGTTTCTTTTCGCTGGAGATGGGTGCCAGTCAGTTGGTACAGCGTATCCTGAGTGCTGAGAGTGAGATCAAAATGGAAAAGATCAGCCGGGGTAAATTAGAAGACCATGAGTACCAGCAATTGCATACCAAGGGTATTAAAAAATTAGAAGTTGCCCCTATTTTCATTGACGATACTGCTGCACTGAATGTATTTGAATTCAGGGCTAAAGCCAGACGTCTGGTGAACAAGCATGGTGTGGGACTAATCATCATTGACTACCTGCAGTTGATGAGTGGCAGCGGCGACAGGGGCAGTAACCGTGAACAGGAGATCAGTACCATTTCAAGGAATCTTAAAGCGCTGGCCAAAGAGTTGAATATTCCCATCATTGCGCTTTCTCAGCTAAGCCGTGCTGTGGAGACCCGTAAAGAAAGCAAAATGCCACAGCTTTCGGATCTGCGTGAATCAGGAGCCATTGAACAGGATGCCGATATGGTCATGTTCATTTACCGTCCCGAATACTATGAAGTGATGAACAATGAACACGGTGAAAGTACACATGGTGAAACCCATATACGTATTGCCAAGCACCGTTACGGATCTCTCGATACCATTAAACTGCGTGCCAAGCTTGACATACAGAAATTCGAAGAGTGGGATAGCGATGGAGGCGGATTCGGAGGCAGCAGTGGCAGTAGCTGGAAACCGGTAGCCCCAAGTTCAACACCACCTGCTGCCGGCGGCGGCGGTAAATTCTTTATCCAGGAGAGTAAAATGAATGGCAGTAATTTTGATGAAGGATTTGAAAATGAAGCTCCGTTTTGATCATGACCATTCCTTTTTTTTACGAACCTTCCGTTGTTGCAGCCAATGCCCATTTCCAATTAAGTGAGGAAACCAGTAAGCATTGCATACAGGTGCTGCGCATGAAAATTGGCGAGCTATTGCATCTCACCAATGGTAAGGGCACTTTGTACCAGGCGCGTATCCTGAGTGAGGACAAAAAGAAAGCCATTGTTCTCATTGAAGAGGAGCGCTTCAAACCGCAACAGACAAAAAAAATAAGCATCGCTATTTCCCTGCTTAAAAACACCAGCCGGTTTGAGTGGTTCCTGGAAAAAGCAACCGAGATCGGAGTACATGAATTATGCCCGATCATCTGTCAACGGACAGAACATACAAGGTTCCGGCTCGACAGGATGAACCAGTTGCTGGTAGCAGCTATGTTGCAGAGTCAGCAGGTATGGCTGCCCATTTTACATGGACCCGTACCCTTTAAAGATATCCTACCCAGGCAGGCATACAACCTCAGGCTGATTGCCCACTGCGAAGACGATCATAAAAACGACATCAGGAACCTCCCCCATTTCGTTGATGCACAAATACTGATTGGTCCGGAAGGCGATTTTTCGCCTGCAGAAATACAAGCAGCCCGGGACCACCAATTCTTCCCCGTAACACTGGGAGAAACCAGGCTGCGCGCAGAAACTGCCGGTGTAGTAGCCGCCGCATTGCTGGTGAATAAATAGCTGTTCGATATATACAAAGAATTTATAAATTCAGTACATGAAGCAGAACATCATCCTTGTCCTATTGTTGTCATTTTGTTTATACCAGTCCTGCCATAACGGTAAAAAGAAAAGAAATCCCGTTACCCGCGACACCACTATTACAAACATTACCTCCTTTAATACATTGTTCCTTGACAGTACACAACTAAATGGTTTTATCACTTCACATACCCCTTACCGCACTTTTGCCCAACAGTTCAATGACTTTTACAGTCACCGTAACTATGAGTTTGCCTGGTTTGATTCTACAGGAATGACCGAACAGGCCCATAACTTCATCAACCTGCAAAACAGTTATATCAGTGAATTCCAGGACAGCTCTGTTTACAATAAAGAATTAGAAACATTATATAACAGTTTTGAAAATAAACGGTTCCATCCGGTGAAAGATGATCCTCTTGTATTAAGAACAGAATTATTATTGACCGGTCAGTTTTTTAAATATGCTGCCAAAGCATATAAGGGCAGCGACATAGATGCCGCGGAACTGGGATGGTTCATTCCGAGGAAAAAGATCAATATGACCGCCTTGTTAGACTCCACAATCAGCGGCAAAGCAAAAGAAACAGATGCTTATGCACCACTGAACGCACAATACAAAAAACTACAGGGTTACCTCAACACTTATTCCCAATTAGAGAAACAGGATACCTGGGATTCTGTTGCGTATGTAAAAAAACCATTGCACAAAAAAGATTCCGCAGCCGCCATCCTGCAGATCAAACAGAAACTGGCATTGCTGGGCGACCTGAAGCACAATGACAGTTCCTTCGTCTTTGATACGGCATTGCTGGCAGCCACCAGGTCATTCCAGCGCAGAATGGGCCTGAGTGTGGATGGGGTCATTGGCAATAAAATGCTGGAAGAACTCAACGTACCCATTAAACAGCGTATCCGCCAGTTATTAGTGAATATTGAACGGGTACGCTGGATGCCATCTGAAAAAGACACCAACTATATCCTGGTGAATATTCCCGAATACAAAATGCATGTATTTGACAGTGGCCGCCTGCAGTTTGATATCAATGTCATTGTAGGAACCACAGCCAACAGCACTGTTATCTTCAATGGCAAACTGAAATATATTGTGTTCAGTCCCTATTGGAACGTTCCAGAAAGCATTGTAAAGAAAGAAGTTTTGCCAGCCATAGCAAAAGATCCCGGTTATCTCACAAAAAACAATATGGAGGTATATGGCAGGAATGGTAATACACCCACTATCCGGCAGAAGCCAGGCGGCAATAATTCATTGGGGTTGGTAAAATTTCTTTTCCCTAATAATTTCAATATCTATTTCCACGACACACCCAACCGCGAATTGTTTACCCAATCGAGCCGTAGTTTCAGTCACGGTTGTATCAGGGTGGGAGAACCAAAAAAATTAGCTGAATACCTGTTACGGTCAGACGAGAGCTGGACCAGTGAAAAGGTAGACAGCGCCATGCACCTCCAGAAAGAGAAATGGGTAACACTTAAAAAAGGTATCCCGGTCCTCATTGCTTATTTTACTGCATGGGTTGATAAAGACGGGCAATTGAATTTCAGGAAGGATATATATGGGCACGATGAGAAAATGTCTGCTAAATTATTTTCTAATTAGCCCTTTTTTCAACTGGCTGGATTGTTCTTTAACTCCGTTGAAATAGTACCTTTTAATTTGTTTTCCGTCCAGCCCCACCAGTAAACGATGTGGCGATACAGATGTGTCCACCACCAGTGAGCGAACATCACCCCGCAATTGTAAGCCCGATTGATACGATGGACAATACCTGAAATTGCCTTTACCATCATTGATGAGTAGCATTCCGTGGTTGGCGCTGTACCGGCCGTATTTGATCCTTGTTTTAGACTGGTTACCGGCGGTCAGCAGGTCCGGGAACCCGTCGTGGTTAAGATCGGTGACAACCATTGCAAATAGAGGCGACCACTGGACTTCCAAAGGCAAAGCTTTTTTTTCAAGAACACGGTTGTTCTTGTTCTCGAGATACAATGTTTGCATCTCGTTGGCCGTCAGTACTTCCATTCCCTGCCGCATATCAGGTGTCAGTAAGTCTTCGATGGTCGCTTTTGCATAAGTTTCGTATTGTAAATATTTTTTCCTGATAAAAGGGATCTGGTCTGCCATATCATCCAACGATGCCATTGGATATTCCCTATGTTGAATATAATAAGAAAAGATGGGGTCGATCTTCCCATTATGATCAAAATCTTTGCAATACAGATGTGCAGGTTCCTTGTCACTTACAGCAAACTGCGTATTCAATCCATAATTGCCGATCAGCAGGTCCGTATCACCGTCTCCATCAAAATCACCACATAAAATTTTAGTCCACCATCCATTTGAGGGGAAATGGACATAGGAACCGGAAACATCAAGGAAACGGTTTCCTTCATTGGCAAACACCTTGATCGGTTGAAATTCCCCTACTACCACCAGGTCTTTTTTTCCATCCCCGGTAATATCCACAAAAGCGGCATCAGTTACCATCCCCAGGTCATTGGTAGGCATTGGAAATGCCAGCCTGAAAGCACCGTGCCCATCGTTGAGCAGTATAAAACTTTTACCGGCATGCGGATATTCCGCTGATGTTACCCTGGAACCGATGAACAAATCAACATACCCATCCCCATTCACATCTTCTGCTTTGATACATCCGATGTTTGTGTTAGTAGGGATCAGCGCATATGTATCCAATCTAAAATGTCCCTTTTTGTCATTGAGGTATATGTGTACAGATCCATGCTGGATCGGTTTTTCATACTGAAAATTACCTACAATTACATCGTTGTATCCGTCTTTGTTCACATCTGCAATGGCAATCGATGAAACGGGCAATCTTTCAGGCTCCGGTAATGCAAATGTTATCGGGCCCAGGCCTTTTCTGCTGATCCAGACAATAGTAGGGCTGTTCCTGGTTCCTCCTATTACCTGATCAACCAAACCATCGTTATTCAAATCGCCGGAAACGATAACAGGTCCAAAATTGCTGAGCTGATTGTTCAGAAGGGCCTGTATCGTAAAGTCGTTCACCAGGGGCATCGTATCAATCCGGTATTGAAAACTGCTGTCTTCCCTGAACCAGGCATCGGGGTTCAGATCTGTATCCTGTTCTTTCCGGGTACCTCTTACTGCATCTGATGCATTCAATACATAAGTGGTATCAGCTTGCAGATATGTATAGGTATGTTGTCTGTCGTCGGCCCAGGTTATCTTAACAGAGTCAATCCGGGCGTGATTACCCAGCCCGAAATTCAGGATATTGTCTACGCCTGACTGGAAACCACGCGTTGGAAAATTTTCCTGCAAAAATTTTTCGCCGCCTGCATACACCATGACCCTGGCTCCGGTTCCTTTGGTATTCAACCCATCCCCTTTCAGTGCCAGCTTTACAAAATGATTTTTATTTTGCTCGCGTGCCTGGTTGATGTATATCCCTGCATAGTCATTGATGTTATTGGTCACCAGGTCCAGATCGCCGTCATTGTCCAGGTCAACATATACTGCGCCCGATGTTACCCCCGTTTGATCGATTCCCCATGCTGAACCAACGTTATCAAACCTCAGCCGGCCTGTATTTCTAAACAGGTAATTCGACTTGGGGTTGGAAGGCATTTTGGCTATGTACTGCAGGGGTGTCATGGGTTCTCCCGTACCATTTTTCCCCTTTAACTGCTCCTCCATAGTGAACTTGATAAAATCCATGCTGGTATAATCCTTCACATACCCATTACTGATAAACAAATCCTTATACCCGTCATTGTCAAAATCTGCAAACAAAGCAGACCAACTCCAGTCTGTATTGGAAACACCGGCGAGCTGCCCGATTTCACTGAAAGTTCCGTCTCCGTTATTGAGGTGTAACATATTACGGCTATACTGATGATAGAATCCTCTCTGAGACAGCAGTTGGAATTTATCGTAATTCTCCGCACCACTGTGCAGCTTCTGGCCCAGGTTGTCTTCTGGCAGCATGTCAAGGGTAATCAGATCGGTAAGTCCGTCGTTATTAACATCAGCCGCGTCGTTGCCCATTGAGAACAATGAAAGCTGGTCCAACCGACGCTGCGCCTGCTCAGTAAAGGTTCCGTTACGATTATTGATAAACAGGTAGTCTGGCTCGTTAAAATCATTGGATATGTAGATATCCGGCCAGCCGTCGTTATTAAAATCGGATATGGATACACCCAATCCAAAGCTTAATACATTGGAAAAAATGCCGGCTTCATGACTCACGTCTGTAAAATGACCGCCATCGTTTCTGTACAATTTTGTAGCAAAAAAATCATTGTATTGTTGCCGCAATTGCGCGTTGTCAAGGGTTCCTGTCGTGTATTGCTGAAGTGAATGGTTGATGATGATCACGTCCAGATCGCCATCTTTATCGTAGTCAAAAAAACTTGCCTGCGTTGAATAACCTTTGTCGTCGAGCCCGTATTCATGAGCTTTCTCGGTAAAAGTATTATCCCCATTATTGATGTATAATAAATTGGCTCTTTTATCAGGATCGATATCAGCAGAACGGCAGATGTAAATATCCAGTTTCCCGTCTCCGTTGATGTCTACCATCGTAGCGCCTGTACACCAACCTTCCGCTTTTGCAATACCGCTTTGTTCGGTAATGTCTTCAAACCGGTTATTCCCTTTGTTAAGGTAGAGCCGGTTTTTTACCATATTACCAGTAAACAGCAGATCAGGTAAACCGTCATTATTGATGTCGCCCGCTGCCACACCACCTCCATTATAGAAATACGTGTAGTTCAAAACGTTGAGCTCATCGTTTTCTTTGATGATGTTTCTGAAATCGATCCCGGATTCGTTCTTAGACAGATGTCGGAACAATGTATTTTTTGCCCCATTACAACCAGCGACAAAGCCGGTCATCAGCAAGAAAAGAAAGCTATTGAAGGAAAGATATTTTACCATAGCATGGGTGCATCTGATCGATACAATTTAATCAAATGATTGTAAAAAGGCGCCTGCAAATAACAGGCGCCTTGTAAATCAATTAAGTCGGAGAGCCAGCCGCAGAGGCAATTAATTCTTATCCCACCAAAGCGGGGTGGAAACCTTGTCCGGTCCTCCCAGCAATGGCAGTGCATTGGTAACGGCGGCGCCATTGGTATTTTTCTCAATCTCCAGGAAGGGGATCCTCCTGATGTATTTACCTGCGGGCAGATCTGTGTTTTCAGAATTCACCACAGGATACATATTCTTATAGAATCCGCTTCGGCGGATATCCGCCCAGGCTTCGATTCCATCCGGATACAAGGCCAGCCATTTCTGTTGCAGGATCTGGTTGAGCTGGGTAACGGGATCGGAAGCAAAAGCTACCGGAAGCGTGTTCATGGCCGCAGAGTTGGATATATCGCCGGGGGCAGCAGGCATTGCCGGGCTGGCAATGTAGGCGGCAATCAGGCCCGCATCTGTAATACCCCACTGGTTCATGGAGGTCTTGATGCCCGATTCATACAAGTCTTTGGCGGCTCCTCCCATATTCCAGCCATTTAAAGCCCCTTCGGCCCGGAGAAAATAAGCTTCTGCTGCATGCAAAATATTTTGCGATGTGGCACCCACTCGCTGCCAGGCAGATCCTGAACCTGCTGACCAGCGTGTACCCACATTGGAGCAGGCATCATTCACTGCAGCACCTAGCGAGGCAGGCAACAATCCATTCCTTACGCCTTTGTATCCTCCGTTTGTGGCCGGCTGAAAATACACTTTCACCCTGGGGTCACTATACCCATTCAGTACTGATGCCATGGAGGCACTCATCCTGAATTCATTCCATACGGAAATGCCCGCCAAACCATTAACATCTGTTCCATTTTCGGTCTTCACCATCAGTGCATCATCATCTGTGCTTGTCATAACGCCATCATTAACAGCTGCTTCTGCCTCTGCTTTGGCCCTGGTGGGATCTACTTTTGAAATACGCATGGCCAGGCGCAGGCGAAGCGTATTGGCGAATTTGATCCACCGGGCAACATTACCCCCGTATATCAGGTCAAAGCTTCCATAGGGTTTCGCCGAAGTGGTCGTCTTTAAAGTAGCCACTGCATCAGCGAGTCTTTTAAAGAAATCATCGTAAATTTTATCCTGGGCATCATACGGAACAGACCTTGCAGGTTCTCCGGCCTTGAAATAGGGGATCGGACCATAATAATCCGTCACCCTATGAAAAGTGTATACCCACCAAATAGAAGCCAGTGCGTTTTCGGCTGAACCCGCCTTGGTTTGCGTCAGCAGGGTTTTCAATTGAGGAACGGATTCAGTATAGATAGGCAGCCAGTGCCATTGCAGCCAATCCATACGGATGACATACCTGTCGCTGGGGAAATAAGTGGCCGTGGTAGCAAAGTATTGAGAATAAAGGTCGGAAAACAGATTTTCAGCTACCTGGTATCTCCAGAAAGCATACGAAGATGCCGATTGTGCTTTTGAAAACAGATACGGATATTCCGTAGAACCCAGTGTGGTCAATTTGGTAGTATTCGTATTCATCTCGTCAAAGCGCTTCGTGCAGCCGGAGAGCCCCAGCAGCAGGGAAGTCGCCACAAGAAGTACCATTGTCCCCTTAGTGTTTTTTAATATATTCTTTCTCATAATCGCAAAAATTAAACGGGTTAGAATGATAATTTTAAATTCAGACCAATGCTCCTGGTGGAAGGCATTGTACCATATTCAACCCCCTGGTAGTTGCCATTACCCAGGTTGATGTCCGGATCAAAATTCATAGGACGTTTCCCGATACCAGGAATGTCCAGAATAGATTTACCCCGATACAGGAAAAGCAGGTTCCTGGCGATCAGTGATAATTTGATTCCTTTTACGAAAGCCAGTGGCATTTTTGTGAACTTATAACCAATACTTACTTCGCGAACCCTGAAATTGGTGGCATCATAAGTAAAGAATTCTCCCCAGGAATAACGGCCGCCGGAAACTGTTGTCCAGAAAGCCTCGGCATTAACGGCCTTTGTAGAACCCGGCAAAGTCCAGCTTCCGCTTTGGCGGAACTGGGCGGTATAGGGTGCCGTGCCGTCAAAAGCAAGGTTTGCATCCGTTCCAGATGTCATCACTCCTCCAACCTTACCATCCACCAATACACTCACAACAAAATTTTTGTAGGTAAATGTATTAGTCATCCCTGTTGTGTATTTAGGGTTGTAATTGCCGATGAATTCCTGCGTGGCGCTAGGTATGGGTTTGCCATCCGTTCCCGTTTTGAAAGAGCCGTCTGTATTTCTTGCCCATCGAATAGCATATAAGTCGCCATAAGAACCGCCCACTGTTACTATGGGTCCGGCCGTACGGCCATAGCCGCCTGAGAGGAATGCCTTGGTAATATCAGGACTCAGTTCAATTACTTTGTTAGTGTTCAGCGCATAATTTAATCCGATATCCCATTTAAAGCCTGCTTTGGCTACAGGAGTAGCAGTAACCTGTAATTCGACGCCCTTGTTTTCAATGTTACCGGCGTTAATGTATTGGCTGCTATATCCGGAAGCAGGAGCAAGACCCAATTGTAACAACTGGTTCTTGGAATTGGTTTTGTAAAATGTCAGGTCCAGGCCCAAACGCCCTTTTAAGAAGCGCCATTCGGTCCCAATTTCCTGGGAAGTAGTCAGTTCAGGTTTCAAATCAGCAATGGCCCTGGTACCATCCCGAGCTATGAATCCACCTGTTCCACCCGGACTGAAGCCGTAGGTTTGCATCAGCAGGAAGGCTGGTGCATCATTACCCACCTGTGTACTGGAAAGACGGATCTTCGCAAAGTCAACATAGCCCGGCAGTTTCACCATATCAGACAGTACAGCCGTTACGCCGACAGAAGGATAGAAATACGCATAAGGGTTCGGCAATGTAGACGACCAGTCATTTCTTCCGGTTACATCCAGGTATAGATAATCTTTATAGTTCAATTGAGTGGTACCATACACCGATTGTAACTGCGTCTGAACTGCGCCGGTTTGGAAAGAAGATGTTTGAGCAAAGTTGAGGTCAAACTTATTAGGTACCAACAAACCATTGGCAGACACACCATTAGTAGTATTAGAACGCTCAAGCACTGAACTACCTATACTATAACTGATCTTCAGATCTTTGGTAATCGAATTGTTGCCTGTTAGCAGCAAATCCATATTTCGCTCCTGTACCTCGTAATACTGAACACTGTAGCTTCCTCCCTTTCCGGCAAACAGCAGGGTATTGGCATTGAATTTTTGAGTGATCTTATCATTGTATTTGTCCAGGCTTACACGTCCCTGGATATTCAGCCAGGGGGTGATCTCATATTTCGCTGATATCAATCCTATGATCCTGCTGCGATCCTCATCCCTATGGGTATTATAAACCGACCAATAGGGGTTGGTATAAATAGAGGAAGTGGTCCAGTAATTGGGAACATACAAGTTCGTATTGGGATCCAGCACCTGGTAAGCATTTTTATAGGTATTCAGGTCCACGCTTCTGGGTATCTTGTACAGGTTCATGGTAACAGAACTCTCTTCACCCACTCTGGGTTTATTGAAAATATTCTGAACAATATAGGTTAGTTTGGCGTCTGTCGACAACCGCTTACTGATCTGATTCGTGATCCTCAGGTTGACTGTATGCCTGTTCAGGTCGTTGGTAGGCACCAGTCCTTGTGAATAATTGTTCGCATAGGAGAAATAGGTCTGCCCTTTTTCAGAACCACTGTTAATGGAAACCGAGTTATTGGTGCTGAGCCCTTTCCTGAAAAAGTCCTTGATGTTATTGGGATATGTAGTGCTTGCCGCTCCCCAGCTGGCTCCGGCGCGCGGGGTGGAAACGCCCCCGTTTCCTTCTCCATAAGTATTTTGCACTTTAGGCAGGGTAAATGGAGATTCTATGGTGACGCCGGAATTAATATCCACGCCCAGCTTTCCGATTTTTCCTTTTTTAGTGGTGATCAATATCACTCCATTCGCGGCACGGCTGCCATACAAAACAGAAGCAGCGGCTCCTTTGAGTATGTTGATCGATTCAATATCATCGGGATTGATATTTGAAATACCATCATTTCCGTTTTGCCCGCCAAAGTCATTGCCTACCTGTCCGCCAATCGTAGAATTGTCGATGGCCACTCCATCTATGACAAACAAAGCATTATTACTGCCCTGGATAGAACGGTTACCCCGTAACACCACTCTTGCAGGCCCCCCTGGGCCGCTGGCTGATTGTGTTACTACCAGACCTGCCACTTTACCGGATAAAGTGTTGACAAAATTGGCATCCCTGATCTCATTGATCTTATCTGATGTGATGCGCTGGGCAGAGTAACTTAAAGATTTTGCCTGGCGTTGGATACCCAAGGCGGTAACTACCACTTCATTCAGCTTGTTACTTTGTTCGGCCAGTTCAATGGTGATGACAGACTGGCCGGTTTTTAACCCGGCTTCTTTGCTTATATAACCCACTGAATTTACAATCAGTACAATATTACCTGCAGGTACTGCCAGCTTAAAAGCACCATCGTCCCCCGCAATGGTTTTAGCGGCATGCCCTTTTACGATAATAACGGCTCCGGGTAAAGCTTTCCCATCGGTTTCAGTTACCACCTTACCCGAAATTATTCTGTTTTGTGCCTGTACAACAAACCCCCAGCAGCAAAGCAGTGGGACCATGAGGAATTTTAATCTTTTTCTCATTACAAATAGTTTTGGTTAAAAATGAATGGTAAACCAAGATGTCTATGCTGAAATTAGCATTTATTTAACACATATAATAGCTGCTGCCGCGTGTTAATCTAATTTTAAGACGTAAACCACAACACAACCGTTTGTTTAATTTAAATCAATCGATTGCGTGATTTTTTGCATTTGCTTCTTCTCAATAAACATTTACCCGAAAAAGTTTCTAATTGAGGTTGGAAATATAAAAGAGACAATGCCAGTATCTGCCCCCGTGCAAAGGCTGGCTTGAATTTGTCTTATAAAAACTGTCCCTGCCAGTTAACCTTTCTTGCTTCAAATGGATGAATCGTTTCATCAATAATGACTGCTACCTCACCTCTTGATAATGCCTTTTCAGGATACATGTTTTTCAGTCCCCAGAATTTGCAATGAGAAAAAACATAATCGGGCAGTTGGTTACCGGAAGGTCTTGTTTTTCGATATATGGGTGCCAGCCATTGCAGCAATTGATTCAATGTTAGCTCCGGTGAGGTGATCGATGGTATGGTTAAGTTCCAACTTTCAACAAATGACTGTAGCCCATCGTGCAGTTCGGAGGCCGAACACAGGCTATCGGGATAAAACCATGTCTGATTAGCCCAACCGGCTGGTTTGCCCACACCCTGCAATATTCCGGTGGCGCCCATCTTTTGGATAGACCTGAAATGTTTATCCTGCGGATGCACGTCGATATATGGCATGATGTAAGCAAGGTCATTCAGTAATATCTTTTGTACCATCCTGATATCAACATGCAAAGGTGATATTTTCCGCTTCACAGATTCAGAAGCTATTACACCGGCAGCCTGCCCCGTTAGCATGACACAGGGCTGCAGCCGAGAAGTCCCATTCACTACATTCGTAACAGAAATTGCTTTTTCCGCGGCGATTAAATTGGCAACCGATCGGTTCAGCAGAGCTCCTGCCGGTACGGAAAAAGATGGGATCGACGGAAAATGTAATGCTTTGGGAACGCCCGGGTTTTTAGCGTGATGATGATCTATGGGATAATCGCCCACAGCAATACCGGTTCTGTACAATGCCGGTTTTTGTGAAAAAGGACGGATGATATCAGCGGTGGTCAGCCTCACCAGGCCCCTTACCCGTCTCCCTTCTCTGTAATAAGCTATCAATGGCAGGTGATCCGTTGTAGGAAATTCATCTGTGGCGATTCCAATATGATAAAACCCTAACTCATGCTGAATAAAATAAATGAACCGGAGCGTGGTTGCTTTCGCCTTTTCCAATTCTTTTTCTCTTTCCCCGGGGGATAATGCTACTATGTTCAAATAAGTGTCATTGCCTCTTTTAGGCCAGTTCAACATCCACTTATGATTAGGCAGCCTGCCATATTCCAGCATCTTCCGGGCATCTATGGAGGGTTTTTCCAGCGCCGCATCTTTGTAATAAGAAGTGCAGGCACCATCAAATTCTTTCGGATCATATCCTTCGGGCCTGCTAATCAGTTGGGCAGTGTCATTTCCGTAGTCTTTCAATATGGCTGCATAGGTCAGGTCCTGAACTATATCATTGCCGACGTTGATACCTGTATTTTCACCGGAACTGCTGTCTGGTTCCATTCCTAAGCTATAGGGAACATGGGCGTTGGCCAATACATCTCCCATTTCCGTGGCATCAATCACCACTTTCGCATGGATTGTAATGATCTCCCTGCGTGCGTTCATGAAGCTGGCAGCTTTTATTTCTCCATTCTTTACAACCGCCCGGAGAAAACGATAATGATACCTGACCTGAAGGCTGCGGTAGCTGCCGGTCCACGCTTTGAAAATGCTATCTGCCACATGTGGCTCAAACAAGGTATTGCTGACCCAGCCTGTTGCTAAGTTTTTGGTATTATAATGCCGATACAAGGCCTCTCTGAATTCCTGCCAGAGTCCGCTATGAAGATCATGATTACCATCTGTAGCCGAAACTCCGGCTGAAGAAAGCATGCCACCCAGCCATGGCGTCTCTTCTACAATCATCGTCCGAACACCACTCCTTGCACTCTGAATGCCGGCTGCCACACCTCCCACTCCGCCTCCAATCACCAGCACTTCGGTGGTAATACTTTGAGAATAGACATGAAAGAAGCAAAAAGACATAACCAGTGTCACCACTTTTTGCTGGATTTTTTTATACATAAATCCGTTATTTCGTTATTGACATAATAGGGTTGGTTCGACGTTTCCCCTCCTGCAGCAGGCAGACCCGATTCAAGTTAAGAAAATTTCATTCTTGGAACGATGGGTTAACTTACCGCCACTCTCTAAGCCGTAAACATAAAATAATTACTTTTATAAAAATCGTTGTTGACATGCATTTGATTGAAGTTTCCGGCAGAGATACGATAAAAGCATTCCTGGAAGTCAATGCTTTATTGAATAAAGCAAACCCAGCTTATATCCGGCCATTAGACAATGAGGTGAATGATGTATTCAATCCCGCCAAAAATAAAAATTTCAAACACGGCGATGCAAAGCGCTGGATACTGAAAGACAGTACCGGCAAACTCATTGGCCGCATTGCTGCTTTTATCAATTCAAAATACATCAACAAAGGAACTGATTTCGCCACCGGCGGTATTGGTTATTTTGATTGTATCAACGACCAGCAGGCTGCCAATCTTTTGTTCGATACCGCAAAAGCCTGGCTGCAGAGCAAGGGCATGGAAGCAATGGATGGACCTGTTAATTTTGGCGACAGGGATAAGAACTGGGGACTGATGGTAGAAGGTTTTGATAAGGAGCCCATGTATGGCATGTCTTTCAACCCGCCTTATTATGAGCATTTATTCGAAGGATATGGGTTCCGTAATTATTACAACCAGTATTATTATGCCATGCAGGTAGATGATCCGTTACCGCCACGATTCTCGGAACGGCATGCCAAATTCAAAGCCAAACCCGGTTACGAGGCAAAACATGTAAAACTGCGCGATCTTGAAAAATATGCCGGCGATTTTGCTACTGTATACAATGCCGCATGGGCACAGCATGGTGAGGCAAAAGAAATTACCAAAGAACAGGTGATCAAACTATTTAATACGATGAAGCCCATTATGGACGAACGAACGGTGTGGTTTGCCTATTACAAAGAAGAGCCGATTGCCATGTTCATTAATATCCCGGACATCAACCAGTATTTCAAACACTTTAATGGCAAGTTCGGCTGGTGGCAAAAGCTTCGTCTTCTATGGATGAAAAAGGCGGGTATGAATAAACGGCTAACCGGACTCGCTTTCGGGGTTGTACCTAAGTACCAGTCCTTAGGCATTGATAGTTTTATGATCTACGAATCTGCATTACTGATCCAAAACAAGGGATGGTACACCGAATACGAAATGGGTTGGGCAGGGGAATGGAACCCCAAAATGCTCAACGTATACAAAAGCCTCGGCGGTGTACCCAGCAGAAGAATGGTCACTTATCGTTACCTGTTCGACCACAACAGGCCTTTTGAAAAACACCCGGAAATGGAATACAAATAAGCTGCAGCTTCTTCTTATCTTGCAACCCACCTATGGATAATAAATTCATCGTTTCGGCCAGGAAATACAGACCACAGAATTTTAATACGGTGGTGGGGCAATCACATATCACCACTACCCTGAAGAATGCAATCAGGAACAACCAGCTGGCACATGCTTTTTTGTTTTGTGGTCCGCGTGGTGTGGGCAAGACTACCTGCGCACGCATCCTCGCCAAAACGATCAATTGTACCAACCCTACTGTCGATGGTGAAGCATGTAACACCTGTAACAGTTGCCTCTCTTTTGATGCAGGCACTTCACTCAATATCCATGAACTGGATGCTGCCAGCAATAACTCGGTAGACGATATCCGTTCATTGGTAGAACAGGTACGTTTTGCACCACAGGCCGGTAAATACAAAGTGTATATCGTGGATGAGGTACATATGCTCAGTGCCAGCGCTTTCAACGCTTTTCTGAAAACACTGGAAGAACCCCCATCTTATGCCATTTTTATTTTAGCAACCACTGAAAAACATAAAATATTACCAACGATCCTCAGTCGTTGCCAGATCTTTGATTTTAAACGTATCACCAACAATGATACGGTACAACACCTGCAGGAAATTGTTGACAAAGAAGAGATCAAAGCTGAGAAAGCCGCTTTGCAGGTAATTGCCCAGAAGAGTGAAGGCTGTATGCGCGATTCACTGAGCATACTTGATAAGATCGTCAGTTTTACCAACGGAACCGTTACTTATCAAAACACACTGGAACACCTGAATATCCTGGATGAAGATTATTATTTCAGGTTGCTGGACTGCATGCAGCAACAAGACATGGCCGGCGCTATGTTATTGTATGATGAGATCAACCGCAAAGGGTTCGAAGGTGACCTGGTGCTGAATGGTTTTGCAGAATTCATCCGCAATCTTTTGGTGTGTAAGGATGCGAAATCCGCTTCCCTGCTGGAAGTAGTAGAAGGTATGCAGGAAAAATATACGGCAACTGCCAATAAAGCCGGCATCTCCTACCTTGTAAGTGCATTGAACATACTGAACGAAGCTGAGATCAATTTTAAGATGGCACGCAATAAACGACTGCATGTTGAGCTCACACTGATCAAGCTGAACTTCCTGCAACAGGCTATTGAACTCTCTGCCGACAATGGCCAGCTCATAAAAAAAAAACGGGTTGATGGCCCGGTAGCATTTCGAACCAGGCAGGTACAATCCATTCAATCTAAACCTGCCACCACTGCCGAATCAAAACTATATATTGAACAAACACCTGCTGCAAAACCAGCGGCCGAAATGCCATCGCCTGTAACAAAAACTGTTACACAACAGGCTCCCCCAGCTAACCCGGCTACCAGAGCAGCCCCTCCTACTTCATCCGGCAATAAAAAAAACCTGCTCGATGCCTTACGTGAAAAATATGGCGATCAGTATGCTATTGAAGAAGTTAAAGAAGCAGAAGTGCTGAACATGAAAAAGCTGCAGCAATGCTGGGATGATTTTGGAGCACAGTTGGAGAAACAGCAGAAGCATTCATCTGCAGGCACTTTTAAGATAGCGGGCCTTACCATTGAAGACGATATCCGTTTCACTGTATCTGTACCCGCACTCACTGCACAGAAGTTCATAGAACAGGAAAGGATGATGCTGATTGACCACCTGCACAAAGCCTTTAATAACCGCAGTATTGCTTTTTCCATCCTGGTGGAAGCCGGGGAAAAAGAAGATGTGCCCGCCCACCTGCGCATGAACAGCAAACAAAAATTCGAACGCATCGCAGCGCAGTTCCCTTTAGTACGGGAATTAAAAGATAAGCTGAAATTAGAAATTGACTATTAATCGCGAACCTGAGAAGGATACTGTTAACCGCAGAAGCCTCACAATTCTTTGCTTTTGGGAAACCCATGCTTCAGCAGCCATTGCATTACTTTTTCGCGCTGGTCGCCCTGTATAATCACTTCACCATCTTTGGCACTGCCTCCGGTACCGCAATGGTTTTTTAGTTTCCTTCCAAGATCCTCAAGGTCTGCGTGAACACCCGTAAAACCGGTTATTAATGTAACTGCTTTTCCCCCCCGGTGTTTGGTATCTAAACGTACCCGCAATACCTGTTGTGCCGGCGGTAAGGTTTCCATTTCCTCCCGCTCTTCTTCAAACCGGAAACCAGGGTCAGTGCTGAACACGAAGCCTCTTGTATCAGGTTTATTCTTTTTATTCATACATTTTCTTTTAAAGTCATCAGAAGGAGGCTTTCAGGCTGAGATCAAGACTCCTGGCCTGGTGTATGAGTCCGCCCACGCTCACATAATCCACCCCCGTAGCTGCGTAAGCAGTAATGGTATCAAGACTGATACCGCCGCTGGCTTCCGTTTCAAATCTGCCGTTTATCACAGCCAATGCGGCTGAGACCTGTTCAGGGGTGAAATTATCAAGCATAATCCTGAATACTTTTCCAGTTGCAATAGCACATACTTTTTTTACTTCCTCGAGTGTCCTCGTCTCCACTTCTATTTTCAATCCGTTCTTATGCAGTTGCACATATTCCCAGGCTTTCTGAATGGCCGGCTCCAGTCCGCCGCAATAGTCTATATGGTTATCCTTGAGCATGATCATATCGTACAACCCAAAACGATGGTTGACACCGCCGCCAATCCTTACTGCCTCTTTCTCCAGCAAACGGAAATTAGGTGTAGTCTTACGCGTATCGAGCAGCCTGGTATGGTATCCTTTAAGCAGTGCTGTATATTGATGGGTGAGCGTGGCAATACCGCTCATACGCTGCATACAATTTAATACCAATCGCTCACATTTCAAGATCGTATGGACTGTAGCTTCCACTTCAAACGCTTTTTCTCCATATACCATAGTATCCCCGTCTCTTTTGCAGGTGGCAAAAGCAATACCCGGCTCTGTTAACCGGAATATCTTTTCTGCAATAGCCAGCCCCGCCAGTATCCCATCCTGTTTGATCTTTAATACCGCCTTCCCCCTCTTATCTGCCGGAATACAGCTGAGGGTGGAATGATCGCCATTCCCTATATCTTCCAGCAATGCTTCGGTAACCAAATGCTGTAATTGTTCATCGAATGATCTCATATTGCAAAACTATGGTCTTCAAACAAAGAACCCCGCTAAAACGGGGTTCTTTGTTTATAGCAATATTTCATCGTATTAACTGATACGGATGGTAATAATCTGGTGCTTACCATCTTTCAGCTTCATCATAACAGTAATGTTATAGTTTTTGCTGTCGCCGGTCAATTTACCGGTCAGGTACATCGTATTGCCCAATTCACGGTCCGATAATTTGTCAAAGCCCCTGATGCCATTTTCCGAAAAAAATGACTTTAGGGCAATAGTAGCCTGGTTACGACCCATATTTTTGACTTCATCCTTGTCTAACAGCTTCATATCAACGTAATCATCGAAATAAACCGCTACTTTTTCAGCATTGGCTGATTTGAAGGATTGGACAACCGCATCGGCCCCCGATTGCGGGACAAATGACAGCAGCATCAGTCCAATTCCAGCCAATAAAAACATCTTTTTCATAGTATCATGTATTATCTTCTGTACAAATTGCCAAAAACATGCCAAATTTGCGCACGGTATCTGTTGCGCTAAAGTTAGTGTCAATTCATCAAACCTAAATACAGTAGTTTTATATTATGAGCAAGAAAGTAATCTTAGTTATTATGGATGGATGGGGACTCGGTAAGGTAAAATCCGCCGATGCTATCCAAAATGCCAGCGTTCCCTTTGTAAGTTCATTATATGCTAAATATCCTAATACAACACTGGTTACCTGTGGCGAAGAGGTAGGATTGCCCGACGGGCAGATGGGGAACAGTGAAGTGGGTCACCTGAACCTCGGTGCCGGCCGTATCGTTTACCAGGAACTGCAGCGTATTAATGTAGCCATCCGCAGCGGGGAGTTTGCAAAGAATGAGCAGTTATTAGGTGCTATCCGCTACGCTAAAAACAATAACAAGCCTTTGCATTTACTGGGGTTGGTAAGCGATGGCGGCGTTCATTCGCACATCAACCACCTGAAGGCCATTTGCGACTGCTGTAAAGCAGCCGGGCTTACCAATGTATTTATCCATGCTTTTACAGATGGCAGGGATACCGATCCGAAAAGCGGACTTGGGTTTATCACGGAGCTGCAACAGCACTTAAACCATTCTGCTGGAAAGATCGCTTCTGTCAGTGGCCGCTACTATGCCATGGACCGCGACAAAAGATGGGAAAGGGTGAAATTAGCTTACGACTGCCTGGTAAAAGGCGAAGGACCCAAAGCAACAGATGCCATTGCTGCCATTGAGCAATCTTATGCGGCAGATATTACCGATGAGTTCATTAAACCAACTGTCATTGTAGACGAAGCGCAACAACCACTGGCTACCATACAGGATGGCGATGTGGCTCTTTGTTTCAATTTCCGTACCGACCGCTGCCGCGAGATTACTGACGTGCTGACGCAAAATGATAATGCGGAATTCGGCATGCACAAACTGCACCTGCATTATACTACCATGACCATGTATGACCACAAATTTAAGAACGTACATGTGGTATTTGAGAACGATAACCTAAACAATACACTTGGTGAGGTACTGGCTGCTAATGGCAAAAAACAGATCCGCATTGCAGAAACGGAAAAATACCCGCACGTTACTTTCTTTTTCAGCGGCGGACGCGAAGAGCCTTTCACAGGTGAAAGCCGCATCATGGTACCATCACCCAAAGTAGCTACCTACGACCTGCAACCGGAAATGAGTGCTTTTGGTATCACAGACAAGCTCATTCCGGAAATTGAAAATGAAACAGCAGATTTTATCTGTCTCAATTATGCCAACGCTGATATGGTGGGGCATACCGGTATCTTCAGCGCCGCTGTTAAAGCAGCAGAAACTGTAGACACCTGCGTGAACAGGGTAGTTACCGCCGGCCTCGCACACGGTTATACTATTTTTCTTACTGCAGATCATGGTAATGCAGATTATATGGTCAATGAAGACGGCTCTCCCAATACTGCACACACATTGAACCTGGTACCGTTCTTTATCATCGACAAGGAATGGAAAGGACCTGTCAGCAGCGGTAAGCTTGGCGACCTTGCACCAACCATATTAACCATGATGGGATTACCTGTTCCGAAAGAAATGACAGGAAATGTGTTAATTTAATTTTCAAATACGACTGCCCATGAAAATGTTGAAAAGAATCCTGGTGGCACTGTTCATTATCTTGGTGATCCTCCAGGCATTCAGGCCAGACAAAAACAATGTCTCTGCCAATACCACCAACAATATCGCAAAAAATTATGCAGTTTCCGACAGCGTGAAAGTTATTCTCGCAAAAGCATGTAATGACTGTCACTCCAACAAAACCCAATACCCCTGGTATACCAATATTCAGCCGGTGGGATGGTGGATAGACGATCACATCGAAGACGGCAAACACCACCTCAACTTTGATGAATTCAGTAATTACCGGATTGCAAAACAGTACAAAAAACTGGAAGAATGCATGGACGAAGTGAAAGAAGGTGGTATGCCCATCGGGTCTTATACCCTCATTCACAAAGAAGCGGTGCTGACAGAAGCAGAGAAACAGGCATTGTATAACTGGTGCACCGATATCAGGGACAGCATTAAAGCGAAGTATCCTGCAGATAGCTTAGTGATTAAACGAAAAAAATAACCGAACCCGTAAGTCAAAAATCAAAATTAAAAAGTCAAAATAGTGTGTATAGTATTAGCGCTAAACATTTGACTTCAACCTTTTTAATTTTGATTTTTGACTTTTTAATTTTTAATCCCTAATGCTGATCCGCAAAGCCGCATACCTCATTTCCAGTCCTTCTTTCGAGCAATGTCCCAAACCGGATAGGCCGGAATATGCTTTCATTGGCAGGAGTAATGTGGGCAAATCTTCACTGATCAATATGCTGAGCGGGCAGCAGAAGCTGGCCAAGACCTCAGCCTCTCCCGGTAAAACACAACTGATCAATCATTTTGACATAACCAGTACCACCGCAGAAAAAGCGCCTTCAGAGAAATGGTTCTTAGTGGATCTGCCCGGCTATGGCTTTGCCAAAGTATCACAAACCAGCCGCAGGAGATGGGAGCAGATGATTGAGAATTATTTGCGTAAACGGGAGAACCTCACCATGGTCTTTGTACTGATCGACAGCAGGCATAAGCCGCAGAAAATAGACCTTGAATTTGTAAGCCAGCTCGACAAATGGCAGATTCCGTTCAGCCTGGTATTTACAAAGGCAGACAAAGAAAAGCCCGGCGCCGTAGCAGCCAACGTTAAAGCTTTCTTTGATACACTGCTGCAGACCTGGCAATTCCTGCCCAGGCATTTTGTTACGAGTGCTGAGAAGAAACAGGGAAGGGAAGAATTACTGCAATTCATACAGGATCTCAACCAGTCCCGCCCTTAGTTCACCACCTTGTCTGCACAGCAGCTGCTCGCAAACGCTTCCGGTTTTGCTTTAAACGCAAATCCCATTCCCAGGATATAACCCATGGCCTCCCGTAAAGCATCATTGCTCTTGAAATGTGGATTGGTGTTAATGTCGGCATGCACTTCCATATCTACCTCATACTCAATAAAAAGATTGCATAACTCGTAGGCAATTTCGACGCTCTTGGCTACTTCTACCAGCATCCGTTCCTTGATGTGGAACTTATGCTTCGTTTTTTCATTGTGGATGTACATAAAGCCGCCATTGTGCTCACGAAGAAAAACAATCACGGTAGCAAACTCTGTGTCTTCGCCTTTGACCTGGCTGTCTGTACCAATACAGACTTTCAGTTTGGTTCCATTGGCCGTTTCTCTTTTAATGGCTTCTTCTACTGCATTTTTGATGGGCAGATGGATTGTTTCGCCGTTAAATTTTCTCCAACGCATAAGATTAAGGTTTTTGTAAGTTACCGATTAAATCGGGCTGAACGAGCATTTTAAAAATATCTTATTGTTAACAAGCGTGGAAAACCGGCAGATTCATACTGGTAACTTTGTCACTTTTTGAAGATTTGTACGGAAATTGACGGTATAATTCCACCTGCAGCTAAACCTATGAAACGTCCATGATAAAATTTTCATTAAATCACACAGGGCAATGAAAATTTTATCATGGTAAGTTCCATTTGGCCAAAATAAAATAAAAAATATACAGATGAAAGGAGCCATAACAAGTTTTTATACCAATAGAGATAGTTAAACGGCGAATTTCATCTGACAATTTAAAAAAGCAAATATTACAGATGAAACTATTATTACAGTACCTCAAACCCTATAAATGGCTGGTTTTACTGGCTTTATTGCTGGCCGCCATTAACCAGACCTTCTCCCTGTTCGACCCCATGATCTTTGGTAAGCTCATCGATCATTTTGCCAAAAACCCTAAAACAGCGTCTGATGGCAGCATCCGCAATGAAAGCCAGTTCATCAATGGCATTATGTTCATGCTGTTCCTGCTGGTGGGTACTGCTATGGTCAGCCGCATTGCAAAAGCCTTCCAGGACTATGTGGTCAATGTGATCATCCAGAAGTTCGGCGCTAAGATCTTTACAGACGGACTGAAACATTCTATGCGGCTGCCCTACCAGGAGTTTGAAGACCAGCGCAGCGGCGAAACCTTATCCATCCTTACCAAAGTAAGGGCCGATACGGAAAAGTTCATTGGTTATGTGATCAATGTCCTCTTCGGCATTATTGTCAGCGTGCTGTTTGTTTCTATCTATGCCACCAGGCTGCACTGGTCCATTGTTCCTATTTACCTGGGCGGCGCCCTGATGATCGCTTTTGTAACCAACCTGCTGAGCAAGAAGATCAAAGTCATCCAGAAAAATATTGTGAAGGAAACCACTTCACTGGCCGGCTCCACCACAGAAAGCCTGCGCAATATTGAACTCGTGAAAAGCCTGGGACTCACCAACCAGGAAGTGCACAGGCTGAATACAAACACGTATAAGATATTGGGGCTGGAACTAAGAAAAGTAAAGAATATCCGCTCTCTCAGTTTCATCCAGGGAACGATGGTTAATTTTTTGCGGCAGGTGATCACATTCACTTTAATGTGGCTCATCTTCAGGGATGTATTAACAGTTGGACAACTGATCTCATTACAATTCTACAGTTTCTTCATTTTTGGTCCGTTACAGGAGATCGGCAGTATCATCATGAGTTATCGTGAAGCAGAAGCCTCCCTGGTCAACTTTCATAACTTAATGGAAAAACAGGCAGAGCCCAAGCCACTGCATCCAAAACATGTCGGCATTATTGAAGACCTTGAGTTCAGTGAAGTAGCATTCAAACACCAGACAGCACAATACCGGGCGCTTGACAGCATTTCGTTTGATGTAAAGAAAGGTGAGACCATTGCATTTGTTGGCCCGTCGGGTGCGGGAAAGAGCACACTGGTAAAATTATTGGTAGGGCTCTACCGTCCGCAGGAAGGAACCATCTACTACAATGGCGTTGATGGCAATGAAATGAATTTTGATGAAGTCCGCAACCAGATCGGCTTTGTTACACAGGACACCCAGTTATTTGCCGGTACCATCAGGGAAAACCTCTTATTTGTGTATCCTGATGCCACGCAGGAAGACTTGCTGGAAGCCTTGCACAAAGCCAGTTGCGACAACCTGTTAACACGGGCTGAGAAAGGTATTGACACGATGATAGGTGAAGGCGGATTAAAACTGAGTGGCGGGGAAAAACAACGTTTATCTATTGCACGTGCACTGCTGCGCCGTCCCCACCTGTTGATATTCGATGAAGCCACTTCTGCCTTAGACAGTATTACTGAAGAAGAGATCACCAATACCATCCGTAACATATCTCTTGAAAAAGAGCAGATCACTGTTATGATCGCACACCGCTTAAGCACCATCATGCACGCACACAGGATCTATGTACTGGAAAAAGGGCAGGTGGTGGAAACCGGCAATCATTATGAACTGCTGGCTGAAAAAGGATTGTATTATGCCATGTGGAGACAGCAGATCGGCGAAAGAAAGATTATGAGTCTTCAGGCATAAACCGCCTTGCATTTACTCTTTATCAAACTTGCTGCGTATGTACTCAATCACGGAAGGATCGTTCAGTCCTTCCATATCACTTAACTGCAATTCCAATGCTTTGGTACTGAGCTGTATTTCAAGTAAGGATAAGCCCAGTGAAGCGGCAAAAGTGATCAGGCTGATGGCAAATACAATATCTGCGGCTTTGGTATAATCGCCATTGATGAGGAACATGCAAACAATGGCTTCTAAAAAACTAAGTACGCCAAGGGCCTGCATGTTCTTGATGAGTTTTAAACGGTAGCGCAGGTTTTTGATCTGGCCATGGATGATATGTTTCTGTTCATGGCTCTGGTATTTGTCGTGCAGGTCACGAACCCGGCTGGAAAGTGCCAGGAAACGATTGGTATAGGCCAGCATGACAAGGCTGATGGCCGGGAACAATAAAGCGGGGGTGTTGATGGTAACGTCCATACCACCAATGTACAAAACAAAATGTATCAAATGATTGAAACGCTGTGCTCCGCACAGCGTTTCAATCCGGTAATATTATCCTTTTTTAAGACCGTAGTTAATAGGGAAATCCAGTTTAATGGCAATATTCCTGCCCATGCTATAGATACCGTTCCTGCCGGTGAAATTACCAGGATAAGGCTCAAAGTACTTTAACCGGCTCAGGTGGTCCTGGTAGCCCGCATTAAACAGGTTGTTACCCATAATATACAGGTTCATTACAGCAGCGCCTTTTTTATTAACAAAGCTTCCGCCCACACCGGCATTGAACAATGTATAACCAGGTGTAGCAGTTTCGGTACCATAGGCTGAGAGGATGCGGTTTTGTGCGGCATAATATTCCGCCTGTGCTTTGGCAAACCCACGCCTGATATTTGCAGATTTGATAGCAAAATCAAAGCGCAATTCGGAAGTGCCGTGAACCGGAGGAATAAAAGGCAGGTAACGGGTACTGTCCGGCTGTTTGGATCCTTTAGCGCCTTTATTGTCGGCATACACAACCGATAAACTGTTTTCAAAGTGAAGCGTTTTTACCGGGTGCAGGTCAATACTTAATTCACCACCGTAAAGATTGGCCCTGCCCGACTGGTATTTAAACGTCTGGTTACCGGCAACGATCACAGAGTCCTGTCCGTTCGCACCAACCAGCTTCTGGTTATAGATATAGTTGGTGATAAAATTATTGAACAGGTTCAACTGCATAACGGCATATTTGGACGAGTACACCAGCCCGATATCCTCTTGCAAACTGAATTCAGGTTTGAAATTGTCATTCCCGATCTGGTAGATATTGGTACCGGGATGCACTCCATTGGCAGAGAGTTCGGCAATATTGGGCGACCTGAAGCCCCTGGCCAGGTTCACTTTCATAGACAATTTATCAGAGAAATTATACGTAGCGCCAATGCTTCCGGAGAAACCGGAAAATGTGTGCTGGTACTTTTTGAATACAGCCGTGTCCTGTGCAGTAACAGGCCCGTAATAAGGAGCATCAAAGCCTGTATTAGGATCTGTTTTTTTATAAAGCTGGTCGTTGTTAAATGAACGGACATCATAGCGCAAGCCACCTGCTATATCAAGTTTTCCAATACTCTTTTTGACCAGGGCAAATGGGCCAAAATCGAACTGTTTGTAGGAAGGGATGATAAAATCTGTTCCCCTGGCAGAATTATTGGTCTGGTACATACCGTTCACTCCCAGGCTTACATTCCAGTTATTCTTTTCTGCAAAATGGTATTTAGCATCATAAGTATATGAATTTAATTGCATGAATAAGCCGGGGATGGTAAACAGAACAGGATGGCTGTACTCACGGCGAATACTGCGCTGGTAGCCAATGTTCAGGTCGAGCCGATCGTTACCGATCACAAAATTGTTATTCAGAAAAATACGGTAATGCTGTACGTGCTGGTGTATTTTGTTGATGGTGTAACGATTAAGGTCTGCGGCCGGAACGATTTCACGTACCGTATCTTCTTCAGTTATTTGCCGGGTAAAAGCCCTGGTGGCGCTATCCCTGCTGCCATCGGGTATTTCCTGCAGGTTATCGTATAATACCAGGTTCAGGTGCGAGTAGCCCCATTTGCCGTGTAAACCAACGGCTGCGTTGGCATCGGTCTCGTTAAACCCTGTTCCGTATACCCTGCCATCATATTTATTCTGGTAATTGGCCGCCTGTTTGTGCGATATGCGGGCCATCCACTCAAAGCCATTTTTGGTAGCGCCCAGCATCGCTGACCCGCCAAAATATTTGTTATTGGTCTGGTATTCGGTTGTAACACCGCCAATCATTTTTCCTTCCGGTGCAGCAGGCGTGGGAATCAGGTTAACAACGCCCGCCAGTGCATCTGATCCATAACTGAGACTGGCTGGTCCCTTCACAATCTCCACCTTATCAATCGCATATTGATCCACTTCAATACCATGCTCATCTCCCCATTGCTGTCCTTCCTGCCTGATACCATCGTACAAAGTCAGGATACGGTTATAACCCAATCCACGGATAAACGGTTTGGAAACATTCGGGCCTGTTGTCACCGCGCGAACGCCCGGTACTTTGGCAATCGCATCAATCGCATTGGTATTCAGGTTGCTCACTAAGAAATCATGGTTGACAGATACAATGGGAACAGGGCTGCGCCTGATCTGTGTGGCTTTTGAATTGCCTGTAACCACCACTTCACTTATTTCCGTGGCGCTTTCCTCCAGTTTGAAGTCTTCACTGGAGTTGCCATTAAATAAAACATTTTTAGTGATGCTTTTATACCCCACAAACTTTATCTCCATTAAAAAAATGCCCGCCGGCAGGTTTTTGAATTGGTACCTGCCCAGGGAGTCCGTGGCCATACCAAGTTTCAGGTCTGGTATTAAAACAATGGCTCCTTTTAAAGGCATATTGGTATTTGCATCCGTTACAACACCCTTGAGCGAAGCATCGCCGAATAAATAACCTACAGGCGCTTTTGAACCTGAAACAATCAATGGAATGGTATTAATAAACAATAACAGGCAGAAAAAACTGAAAGCCTTCTTCATATATGATGATTGATATAGTATGATAATCTGTCAACACCCGTAGCCGTAACAAGCAGCTACCGTCGGTTGTTCTGTCAAATAATAAAAAAGAGGAACGAATCCTTCGTATAGCTATACGCATACAAAAGGCGGGCCACGGAGCCTGGAGCAGGCATCTTCAGCCGAATAAAAAGAAATGACAGGCTGATCATAATGGGGGGCAATCAAAGGAACAATCGACAGGCTGAAGACTGTGTTCCCATGTAGGAAAGGCGTTTCAACGACCAACTGTTCACACTGACAATGAAATCCCGCTTTACTGATGCAAGGAAGGCCGCTATCCGGTTTAGCGGAAAAGACTCTTGTGTCCTTGTGATTGGCAACAAGGTCATGCAATAGTTTTTTGGGGGTAATACTGAACGCAAAAAAAACGAGCATTATCCCGGCCAACAAACGGCGTATCGTTGATGATTGCTGCAATTCAATTTGTTACAATGTTGCAAAAATAGAAACATTTTACAACATGCGTCCCAGAACCTGCAAATAATTTAAGTTTTAATGGATGAGTGGCAATCCTATCGCATCTTCAGCATGGTCCGCACCTGTTGTACCGCCAAATTTTGCAAGCGGGCATAATAGATCCCGGCGGGCAGGTTGGCGCTGTCAAAAACAACAGTATAGTTGCCGGCGGCATATTCTTTATCCGTTAAATTAGCAATCACCCTGCCTGTCGTATCCATGACCTGCACCAGGGTATGACCACCTGCTGTTTTAAAGCTGATAACAGTTGAGCTGGTAAAAGGATTGGGGTAATTGGTAAGCAGGGTCTCGCCGGAAAGATTAACCGGCTTTTTGCACGCTGCTGCGTTCACCAGCGGCAATACCTGGAAGTTTTTTAGCATGATTTGTTGCAGGTCATTATTGTCTACGCATAACCAGTTTGACAATAAAGTGGCATATATGCTCCTGAAATCATACTGAAAAGGAAGATTGTCATTCACACTTACGGTGGCAGCGATATTCGGGGTATCGCCTAATACACCACCAGTTACATTCTTCCCGAATACAAACATGGGAGCAGCAGAACCATGATCCGTACCGGTACTGCCGTTGCTCTTGATCCGGCGGCCAAATTCAGAGAAAGTCATCCCCACAACCCTTTCTTCTACTTTCTGAAATTTAAGGTCATCCTGAAAAGCTTTAATGGCATCGCTTACGTTTTTCAAAAGGTTGGCATGATTACCTGTTGTATTATCGGTATTGTTTACCTGTGCAGAATGGGTATCGAATCCACCATAGTTTACCATGTACACCCGCGTTTGCAATCCGCCGCTGATCAGTCTCGCTACAATCTTTAACTGGTCGGCCAATGAATTATTGGTGGGATAAGTTACCTGTTGCGTCACTTTGGAGGCTGCGTCTTTGATCACTGCGGCATATTGCTGCGTTTGTTGTGATACCATGCGGACAAACTTCAACTCTTTACCTGCGGGTGTATCCGGTGCCGGATCCTGTACGCCGTTGATCAGGTTATAAAAATTACTTGTATTGCTGATGCTCATCCCCATACTCACAGCCGGCCCCTGTAGTGTGAACGATGTGGTGGAGCCGATTTGGATGGCCAGCGGGTCTCTCGTGCTGGCATTCGGATAACCATTGGGAAAATTGGGATATTCATAATTGAGATAACGCCCCGCCCACCCGCTGTTTACAACAGCATTGCTATCACTGGCACTCATCCATATATCGGTTGCCCTGAAATGGGAGAAGTTGGGTTGCGGATAGCCAACGGAATGTATGATCTTCATCTTTCCATCATTGAACAGGCTCTGCATGCCCGTCATGGCCGGATGAAGTCCCGTTTTATCAGTACCGCTTAACGGTAATACAGTTTGTTGGGGGATGTAAATATTATTCCGGGCCTTGATATAGTTTTCAAAATATTCAAGGGGGATCACCGTATTCAATCCGTCATTCCCGCCGCTCAGTTGTATGATGACCAAAACATGGTCTGTTTCAGTCGTAGGCATGAATAGTCCCTGCATGAGCAACGACTCTGCGCCGAATGCCCTTACTGAAAGCCCCCCGATCAGGGAAGGGATCAGTACGCCTGTATTACGCAAAAACGTTCTTCTTTTCATGGTCTTCTTTTTATGCCAGTTGGTATTCGGCCAGGTCCATTAAATATTTGATCAGGTCGCGCAGCCTGTTTTTTACAGTGGCGGTATTGGCAGTATCACCGGGATTTGAAACGAACTGGTTCCATGCATTTGTCCAGTAATAGTCATTCGTTTGCCCGCCTAATAAGATATCCCGCTTCAGCTGTGCCTTGGAAGCCGCTGATATATCTAAGCGGAACATCAGCTTTGTAAGGTCATCTACCAGCTTGCCGGGATCACCGGGGTCGGACAATGTTTTAGCTACTGCTGTCCCGTCAACCTGCATCTTTTTGCCGTTGAAAGTATACCCGCTGACAACGATCGAATCTGTAAACTGGTTACGCTTGGGCAGGGTATCGCTGTTAATCCAGATCTCATAGAACTGTGGTATCTGGTAATAGGCTTTCCAACCACTTACATCAGGCGGGTCACCAATATTCTGCTGCATACTGGCCAGCCAGTTCACTAAGTAATTCCAATGGCCATAATTGCTGACATAATCTGTCGCCGGTGGAAAAGCAACTCCCATTTCACGGCACATGCCTATCACCAGGTCCACAGGATTCTTGATCTGGCAGCCACGGGAAAGGGTATCAAAAAAATGCTCGCTCAGCAACAAAGTGCGTAATACCGGTGTAATATCATAATTGTTGGTTCTGAAGATCGCCGCCAATGGCGTGATGATATTAGTCTCAACACTGCTGTCAATATCATAATACACGAACCAGCGGTAGATACGCCGGCAGATATACATGGCCACTTCCCGGGTGGCAAATATCATGTTCAGCATGGCATCTACCTCTTCATCGCCCGCAGTAGTACCTGATTTTCCCTGTATAAGGGTATTGTTGTAAAAAGCAGAGAACTGTTTGTTTGTTTTGTCATGCCGGTTATTATCAAAATAAGAGCTGATGGTAGTGGCATTGTTGCGCCACCCGGTCAGTACTTTTGCCGCCGCTTTCACATCTGATTCCGTGTATTGTGAATCGGGGCCTTTTCCGCAGCAGAATAATTCCTGTAATTCCCTGCCATAATTTTCATCGGGTGCTGCAGCCACGTTCTGTTGTCCATTGAGGAATACCAGCATGGCAGGATCAACGGTTACGGCTTTGGTGAGGCTTCTAAAATTACCCAATGCATTGCTGCGTAATAAGGCGTGGTGCTTGTAAACATACTGCGCGTTCCCTATTACATTGGATTCAGTGGCAAAATGATTATGCCAGAAAAGGGTCATTTTCTCACGCAGGCTCCTGTCCTGGTTCAACATCACCCCCACCCACCATTTTTTAAAAGAGGCCCTCCGGTTATTGTTAACGGCTCCATCCGTATTAGGGTCGTTAACCCATGTTGTTCCCTGTGCAATATTGCCATCGGGTGTAGTGGCATTAGCAGGCGTGGTATACTCTTTTACAGGAGGATCCGGTAAGGGTGCAACGGGGTTAAGGAGTTCATCAACCGCCTGGACACAGGTTTTGGCTGAAAAATAAGCCACATCAGCACGGGTGGCGCCAAACATGGTGCGCTTTAGTAAATGAATCACTTCATTTTCAGTCCATTGTCCGGTATAAGGAGCCAGGCCGGTAACAGGTGGCGGGGCAGTCAGTGGTACACTACTCTCCATGCTGGGTTTAGGTTTTTACTAAGATCGTTTTTTCCTGTAAATGTTTAATGAACATTCCAGAGATACATTTCAGGGCTAATATGCAGCATCAGAAGGGAAATAATGTCTATATTTAGGGGAACCATTTCACCCCTCATGACGGAACAGGCAATCATCGCTGGCTGTTTACATAATGATGCTGCGGCACAAAGGGAGTTGTACAACCGCTTCAGTCCGAAAATGCTGAGTGTTTGCTACCGCTTCGCCCAGAGCCGGGAAGATGCAGAAGATATGTTACAGGAGGGGTTTATCAAAGTGTTTACCCAAATACATACGTTTCAGAATAAAGGCGCATTTGAAGGATGGATCAGGCGGATTATTGTGCATACCTGTATTAACTTTTTAAAGAAAAATAAAAAGTTCAATGAAAGCGTTGATCTCGATTATGCCAATACGTTACAGGTAAGGGAAGAAACCATTCCATCCATCATGCAGGCCAGGCAGATCATTGAGTGTATCCGGCTGCTGCCATTGGGTTACAGGACTGTATTGAACCTGTACGCATTGGAAGGATACAGTCACAGGGAGATAGGTGGAATGCTGGACATTGAAGAGAGTACCAGCCGCAGCCAGTACACCCGTGCCAAAGCGATGCTGGAAGCCATTCTGATCAGGAAGAAAATTATTGATATGCCAAGACAGGATTTTCACTGGCTGGCGGCTTTGCATAAATAGTTGTCTTTGATTGTTTGATTGTGTTTTTTATGGAAGACCAAAACTACCAGGACGAGTTTGAGCAGTTTTTACAGGATGAAGTAAAACAGCACCGGATGTATCCTTCTGATCATATCTGGAAGAACATACGTACTGACATACACGGACACAGGTCCTGGCCCGCCCTCAGTTTTATTTCCCTGTTTATTATTACTACACTCACCATCTCCACTTTACTCAATAATCATCCCGGACAGCACATTTCTCCGGTTACTGCGCCTGTGCGTCAGCACCTGGTAAACCAGGATGAAAGCATCGTTGAGCCGGCAACAGACGGCCGCAACAGGGAAAACTATTTCTCCAGGCTTGCTCCCGGCCAGTTAACCGCTGCAACGCTTGCCGAACTGGAAGAACAATTGCCTGCATTTCCACCCGAGAGACTGGCCGCCAATGCCATCATCGGAACCGGATTGACCGACGCGGCCCTGCAGGTTCCTGATAAAACAACACCTAAGCAATGGGCCAGCCAGTCTGTAAAAGCTACTAATGCACATCCTGCTGCCATTGTATCCAATACCGGTACGATACCAGAGCAGCCGGTAACAATAGCAGAGCCACCACTTGAAGCCATCGCCCCCATCAGTACAGCCACCATCCTGGGCAATACCGAATCTGACGATAAAGAGCACCAGCTTACTGCCGATGAGCCTTTAAAAAACCTGGCTTATGCGCCAAAGCTAACCCGGCACAGCAAGAATCCTAAATTTGGCATTCAGTTCTATATTACCCCATCCACCAGCTATCGCAAGCTCTCTGATGAAAAACTAAAAGAGATCGTACAACCCGCAACAACCGCGGTAAACGCGCCGTTGAGCCAGCATAGTAATGCTGATGTCAATAATGTAGTGCGGCATAAACCGGCTGTGGGGCTGGAGTTTGGTTTTGCTGTGTTATATAACATGACCAACAGGCTCAAATTCAAAACAGGCCTTCAACTGAACATTCGTCAATACTATATTGAAACATTCCAGTCGCTCACATATGACCTGACTACTATTTCACTGATCAATTACAGGGGCGTTGAAAATATCAACCTTTATTCTCCTTATAATAATAACGTAGGCATCAGGCAGACGCAGTTAGACAATAAGCTCTACCAGGTATCTGTACCCATTGGTGTGGAATGGGATGTATTACAAGGCAAGCACCTGGGTCTGAATACCGAAGCCTCTGTTCAACCCACTTTTACATTGAACAAGAATGTTTACCTCTTATCCACTGACCTTAAGCATTATGCCGATGGCAATAACTTGCTCAGGAAATGGAATATCAATACAAGTGTAGGTGTTAACCTTACTTATAAATTGCACAACACTACCTTGCTGGTGGGTCCCCAGATCCGTTACCAGCACCTGCCAAGTTATTCCAATCTTTATCCCATTAAAGAATACTTGCTTGATTATGGGGTGCGTGTAGGCCTGACTAAGCAGCTATTTAAATAGCTTTGCACCATGAAGAAGACAATAGCGACGCTCACCGTCATGGCGCTGGTCATAGCATGTAAAAACCATCCTGCTGCGCCCGATCAAAAAACTTCAATAGCTGATACTGCAAAATTCTATCCCGTAACAGATTTTTTCAGGAGTCAGCTGCAGTATGCAAAAACGATTGCACATCCCATGTACAGGATCACTGTTATTAATGGAAAAAGAGACTCTGCAGTCATTACTAAGGATCAGCTCAATACACTGGCAGCAACTTTTCTGAACAGGAACATCAATGCCCCTGACGTGAAAATACGATACAAAGAAACCGTATTCCAGGACCTGGCAACCAAGAGCTATACGCTTAACTATACCCCTATTGATAAACAGGCCGTCATTCAGCGTATTGATGTACTATTGGATGAAGAAACCAATAATGTAAAACGGATCTTTATCAGGAGCCAGTTCAAAAAGGGAGATACTATTATTATGGAGCAATGTAACTGGAAGGCTTTTAAAAGTTTCCGGGTTAACCGGTATCTGCAAACCGGTAATTATACAGCCACTGAGCTGAACTTTGTTAACTGGAACAACGATTTGCCTTAAACGCAATACGCATGACAGCGCATCAATTTCAACAACTGGCCCATACGATACCACACCAGCCCGGCATTTATAAATACTATGATGAGGCAGATGAGCTCCTGTATGTAGGTAAGGCAAAGGACCTGCGTAAAAGGGTTGGTTCGTATTTTTCAAAGACCTTCACCACTTATAAAACCCATGAGCTTGTTAAGCGCATTCATCATATTGCATTTACCATCGTTGATTCGGAGCATGATGCCTTTTTGCTGGAGAATGCATTGATCAAAGAGTACCAGCCACGATACAATATTTCATTGAAGGATGATAAGACTTACCCGTTTATTGTCATCAAGAAAGAGCCCTTTCCCCGGATCTTTTTCACCAGGAAAAAAATAAACGACGGTTCTGAATACCTTGGCCCCTTTACTTCTGCGGGCAGGGTAAGAGAATTGATCAATTTTACCAGGCAATATGTGCCGCTCAGAACCTGTAAACTGAACCTTACCGGCCAAAACATCCGGAAAGGGAAGTTCAAAGTCTGCCTTGAATACCACCTTGGCAATTGTAAAGGCCCCTGTGAAGGCCTGCAAACAGCCGCTGAATACGATGAAGGATTACAACAGGTGAGAAATATCCTCAAAGGCAATCTCGGCTCTGTGATCAGTCATTTTAAAGCTGAGATGCAACAAGTGGCTGCAGGTCTCGAATTTGAAAAAGCAGAACTACTGCGCAAAAAAATAGAACACCTTGAGAACTACCAGGCCAGGTCAGTTATTGTAAGCCGGCATTTCTCCAATATGGATGTGTTCTCCATTGCAAAGGAAGATAACCGCGCCTATGTCAATTATCTCATGGTTCAGAACGGAACCATTGTGCAAACACATACCGTTCCGTTAGAGACAAAATTAGAGGAAACAGAAGAAGAGGTATTGGCTTTTGCTGCAGCACAACTCAGAGCCTCTTTTAACAGCACCGCAAAAGAAATTATTGTCCCGTTCGCCATAGAGCTGCCCGACGAAGGTATCACAGTTACCATGCCTAGGGGGGGCGACAAAAAGAAACTGCTCGACCTTTCTGTAAAGAATGTAATGTACTTCCGGGAAGAATTACAGAAAAAAAAGAGACTGCACCTGGAGGACAAAACAGCGGCAGAGAAAAGGGAAGTGTTGTATGAATTAAAAGACTATTTGCAATTGATCGAGGTACCTGATCATATCGAATGTTTTGACAACTCTAATTTTCAGGGCAGTTACCCGGTATCTGCGATGGTCTGTTTCCGCGAGGGCATGCCAAGCAAAAAAGATTACCGTCACTTTAATGTAAAGACGGTTGAGGGCATTAATGACTTTGCCACTATGAAAGAAGTAGTGTACAGAAGATATCATCGGCTGCTATCAGAAGGACAGGCGTTGCCGCAGCTGATCATTATTGACGGGGGCAAGGGGCAGTTGAGTGCTGCTATGGAAAGTATCGGTGCACTGGGCCTGACAGGCAAGACAACCGTAGTTGGGTTGGCTAAAAATGAAGAAGAAATTTTTTTCCCGGGAGATATTGCATCGGTTAAACTTCCATGGGATAGCGACAGCCTCAAGCTGGTCAGGCGCATTCGCGATGAAGTGCATCGTTTTGGCATTAGTTTCCACCGTAACCAGCGGTCAAAGGGAACGTTTAAAAATGGCCTGGAAAGCATCAAAGGGATCGGCAGGCAAACAGCTGATCATTTACTGAAGGCATATAAATCGATGAAAAGAATAGAACAGCTGACGGAAGAAGAACTTGCATCCGAGATCGGGAAACCCAGGGCAAAGCTGGTTTGGGCGTATTTTCACTCCAATATTTAACATTGCATTAATAAAAAAGGGGCCAGGATAGAAATCCAGCCCCGTTTTTAAAATCCAATATCCTATGAAAAACCGTAGTAAAGATAATGAATCAGTTTAATTAATCAACAATCCTTGTACAAAAAATATAATGTAAAAATTAAATTGCATAAAAAAAGAGGCCAGAAGCCCCTTTTCAACCTGAAATATTTTGCAAATAACACTAATATGACCACAGGTCCTGCTCATAATTAAAGAGTCTTTCCTTGATATTATCTCCTTCCAATAGCCTGAACAACGGGTCTTTGATCAAACCGCTCAGGTATTTGTCCGTAGGGTTATTATTAGTCGTTTTAATAATATAACTTGAGAAGAACCGGCTTTCAAAGAGATCTTCCCATGTCATCCTGCTGGCAAAACTTTTGGGATTGTATACCAGGTATTTGGTCAGTGTCTGGCGCAAATCGGGATAGTATATCCAAAACAGCGTTTTGCTGGTGGGCTTATTGTTCACCATAATCTTAGCTACGGGTGCAATGCCGATGATCCTGCAGAACATTCTGCTGGCTTCTTTGTCAAATATCCACTGTTCCTTCAACCTGAATGTATAGATCGAATCCGGGTTGGGTGCATATTTGGTATCATAGATCACTGTTGTATCAAATATATTGGGGTTATTCGCATTCTGTACCAACTGTGTATCTAAGTTACCCTTCAGCATTTTCAGTACATCGCTGTAAGGCAGGGGCTTGGTAAACCTGTCGTCACCGCCTTCTGCTGAGAAGGCCACTACACTGTCGTTCTTAATGGCACTTAACAGGATAGCGAAGAAACGCTGGTCGCCCATATCATCTTTACCTGGATACATGAATGATTGATTGATCTTTTCCCGCCCATCAATTTCACGCCAGATGAATTCGCTGAATAACCAGTCATCTTCCCTCAAATGCTCATATGCCAAAGGCTTTTTCTCCCTGGTGATGGTTCTTTCGACAGCTGTTCCGCTGCGCAACCCTTTTGGAACAACCTCTCCAAACCCACCTACAGTTGTTGTATCAACCGTTTTAACAGGCTTGGCATTGGCAGCATTCGCTGCCTGTGGATTCTGTTGTACCCCACCACCAACCTTGTTGGTAATGGTTGCAGGTTTTTGTTTCCCTGTTGTATCTGCGGCAGCCGCACCTGTTTTTTTACCAGGGAAATTGAACTGTCCCATCACACCACTGCCTATCAGCAAAGTGGTCAGCATTAAAAGGAATGATGTCTTTTTCATAGTTCAGTTTATTGCAATATGAATGTAATATTCTGATCAAGCTTGCGGGTACCGCCGCCTGGTTCCGATAATTTAATCTCTCCGATAGTCACTGTTGTACCGGCCTGGCAACGCTTGATAAGAGCGGTGGCGCCGCCGCTGAATGCTGGTCCGCTCACCTGTGCAAACTCAGGTTCATCAAATCCTTTACCGGTACAGATCACCATAAAGGAAATCACATTGAACTTGATCCCTTCAAACACAAAATCCCTTAAGTCCGCCACAACACCTGTCTGCACCCTGAATACATTCGCACTCATGGTACCACCTGCGCTACCACCTACAATGGCTATAGGATCCGGTATTTTCTTTACCGGTATGGCTACCCGCTGGGTATGCTTTCCATCTGTTGCTATCACATTAACAGATCCCAGCTGGTTAGCCGTTACCAAATATTGACCGGGTCCGGCTTTCTTTATTGACACATTATTACCTTCTACATTCACATTCACTTTCTCATCACCTCCGCCGCCCGTAACACTCAACGGGTTTTCAATACCTTTATAAAACACCCTTGTCTTATCGGTTGACACCACCAGGCCCGCCGGAACACCTACCGTATACTTTACTTCTTTTTCAACAGTAGCAATGGTATTATCGGGTTTGGTATAAGTGATCCTGATTTTTTTTGTATTGGCACCGGGACTGCTCACTGTTGTTTTATATTCTGCTGCTCCATCCGGATTAAGCGGCACACTTACGCCATCAACAGTAATACTTGGCTTGGCAGCTTTACTGAATGCACCCATACCTGCCGTTATCACCAGTTCTTCTCCAGGCATCAGGTATTGCGAATTAGTTCCTGCAAAAGCCTTGAACTCATCATAAACAATTTCTACCTCGCCAATTTCTTTATGGCAGTATTCCACTACCTGTGCTTCACTGTTCTTAATGTCATTCTGAAACTTACTCATGATGGTAAGCGCAGCCACGCTTGGTGTCATGTGAAAGTATTCGAATGACCAGTCATCTTTTCCACCCTGGTTATTGGTTTTAGGTATACTCAGATCGAGTGGTAAGTTAGGGCCTACATCTTTTTTGATATCCGGGTCTATTCCTAATAACTCCTCTCTGAATTTTTGCAGCTTGGCATAGAGTTCTTTTCCTTTTCCTTTTCCGTTCGGGGGCGTTGATACCAGTAAACGGGTAGGGGCATCCAGGTCATCTTCCTTATAGTATTCTTTTCCATCCTCCGCTTTCAACCCTGATTCTTTCTTCAGTTCCAGCTTCAACGCTTCTAAGTAATTGTACATTTCATCTGCCAGGGCTTTTGCTTTTTGTGCCTTAGGCATCCAGAGCGCTGCTTTTTCTTTTGTTTTGGGATCGTCTAATTTTCTCTGGAATGATTTAAATACGTCTACATTTTTCCTTTCTACGATTTCGGTGGCTGTCATCAGACTGCGGTCAACAGTTTTAAATGCGTTAAGGATTTCAGATGACACATTCAGCGCCAACATGGCAGTAAGCACCAGGTACATGAAGTTGATCATCTTCTGCCGCGGCTCCTTGGGTAGTGACATGCTTTCTTAAATTTTACAAATCGGTTTACAATTAGTTTGGTTTCCTAGTATCTGCATTTCATCATCTAACGGCTATCCCCTACCCTGCATAGCAGTAAGCATGTTCCCATAAACCTGGTTCAGCTTACCTAAGTTATTAGCTAATGCAGTGATCTGTTCCTTGGCTTTGATGGCATCGTCTGCACTGCTGGACATAGCAGCAGAAGCCTGTGCCAGTTTTCCATAGAACTGGTTCAATGCTTTCAGGTGGTTATTGCTTTCCTGTAATTCCAATTCGTAAATCGTATTTAAAGAAGATAAGTTTTTAGTCAGTACCTGTACCTGGTCATGAAATTGTTTGGTATGTTCAGAAGCGGTATTAAAACCGGCCAGTGACTGTGTTGCATTAGTTACGGCATCTTTAACAGAAGCCAAGGCCACCGTAGCTTCTTTTGTTTTGGCAGAGAAGTCGCCAGTAGATTTCACTACGTCTCCTATTTCCCCCATTTTATCTACTGTGGTGCCAAGTTTGTGAAAACCAGCACTGAGTTTAGAGAGATTGGCAGGTGTGATATCAGCTTCCTGTAACATTTTTTCCATCACACCCAGCGCCGGATTACCAGCAGGCTCTGATGAACCGTGTGTAACATCAGGTGGTGGCAGAATCGCGTAGACAATAAAGATCATTGCTTCCGTGGTAAGGCCAATTTTCAACGCCCAATCGGCCCATGATAGGTGAAGGATCTTAGCCATAGCGCCAAAGATTACAACTGCAGCGCCAAGGCACACAATAACATTTACAATACGGTTTGTTGAGGGGGAAATACCTGATGCCATAATTGGGGTTGTTTATTGGTGTGGTTTAAAGGTTTAGGATGATGGATTATTAAAAGTGTGTTACACTTAGTGAATTATTTTTTCCATTTCGGAGCAAGGTCAATCACACAGCGGAAACCAATATATGATTTAGCCGTATCCTGGTATTCATAACTCCTGGTGCCCACCTGCAGGTAGTAAGCAATATCTTTCCAGCTACCGCCGCGCACCACTTTCCGCTTCATGTTGGGCAGGTCTGAATCTTTGGCTTCGAGCCGCACATCCGGACTCATGTCTGACATAAAATTATAGGCGCCTTCATAGAAATAAGAACCGGTCCATTCGGCCACATTACCCGACATATTATAGAGCCCCCAGTCATTAGGCCAGTATGCATTAGCCGGAACCGTATAAAAACCACCATCTTCTGCATAGTTACCGCGGCCGGGTTTGAAGTTGGCCAGGAGACATCCTTTTTTATTTCTCAGGTAATAGTTACCCCATGGATACATGGAACCGGTACGGCCGCCACGTGCAGCGTATTCCCACTCTGCTTCGCTTGGCAGGCGGTAATCACCATCAATGGCCATATTTCTTTTTTCGAGGAAAGCATTTTGTATATGTGTTCTCCAGTGACAGAAAGCCACTGCCTGCTTCCAGGTTACACCTACAACGGGATAACCGCCAAAAGAAGGGTGTGAGAAATACCCTTTTGTCATTGGTTCATTATAGGAATAAGAGAAGTCCCTCATCCACACCAATGTATCGGGATATACTTTCTGGTCTTTTCTAACGATAAAATTCCTGACTGGTATGCCGGCATTCTCACGTTTCGCCGCTTCGGCCAGGTTGAAATATTCTATATGATACACCAGCTTCTCAGGATCAATGCCTGGCCGGTTATATAACCTGTTATCGGGTGCGAGGTTCAGTTCATTTAATTTTTCGACGGTGGTCTTATCCCATTTTACCGTAGCCATCTTTTTCCAGTCAACTGCCATCGTATCATCTTTATTGATACCGGAACCAAAGAGTATCTTGAACGCCAGCGAATCCCTCACCCAGTTCACAAACTGCCTGTACTGGTTATTGGTGATCTCTGTTGCATCCATCCAGAAACCCGGCATTGATACCGTACGGTTACGGTTGGTATAGTTGAAACTGATATCTTCATCACTGGGGCCCATATGAAAGGCACCTGGCTGAATATATACCATACCTAAAGGGGGACGCATATTTTGTTTTGCTGTTGGCGTTACACCATGCAATTGCCCATCATCAGGCAATCCTTTTGCTTTTCCTCCTTTTTTGAAAAAGCAGGAGGACAGGCTTAACGATAGCATGGCCACGATAATAGTAGTCAAATAACCTTTCATAAGACAAAACTTATTTATGACAGTGACAAATATAGGTTTTGCGTTGGCAGTTATACCAACATCGACATTTTAAAATCAATAATTCTTACAGGCGGGTAAAAATAATGTCAAATGCTTTTAACGATTAAGTATTACAAATAATTTTTTGATGCGAGTCAACATCACTGTCGACAAGCAAATTACCGTATTCTTTGTTACATTTTTGCTAAAAAATCTACTACATCCGTAGAGGGATTACTACACGCATAATCTTTGCAAAGAAAGAAAAGCACTTCTCCCTCCTTTACTTGCTTCCCTGCTAATAACGGGAAAACCCGTTCTTCGGTTTCCCCGGTCTGTACTATTTTATTGGGTATAAACTTTTGCATAACAAGAGCAATATATCCCCTGGCCTGTTGCCCAATGATGGCAATTTCCAGCATACCCATGGCAACCTGCTGCAGGCAAACGGCCCAGGCCCCAAACGAATTGGGGTATTTGATGAAGGCATTCTCTAAAGATTGCAGCATTTTCTGTACCCGCCGGTCCCAGTCCATCCTGTCAAATACTTTTGACAAGTACAGTAAATTCTGCGCCATTACTGCATTTCCGCTCGGAACGGCACCATCGTAAACCTCTTTCTTCCGGACAATCACATCCTGCTGCTGTGCATGCGTAAAAAAGAAAAAACCGGTATTTTCTTCACTAAAATGAGTATCCACATACCCTGCCAGGTCCCGTGCCCGTAACAGGTATTTCCCCTCTCCGGTAATTTCCTGTAAGTGGATATAGGCCTGGATGAGACAGGCATAGTCATCGAGAAAAGCGGGTATCCTTGCCACTCCGTTCTTACAGGTATGATACCAGGTACCGTCTGCCGACCTCATCCGGTGCTCAAGGAAGTGCATATTCCTGACCGCGGTCTCCAGATAGGCTGTATCCCCCAGGGCCGCATAGGCTTTACAATAAGCCGTATTCATCAGCCCATTCCATCCAAGCAGTATTTTATCGTCCAGCAAGGGACGGACCCTGCGTGAACGTCGGGCCATTAACTGCTCTTTTGCCGTTTCAAGCAATGAAAGCATGTCGTTGATTGCCACCTCTCTTTGTAGTGCAAACTTTTCAAGGGGTTCTTTAACCCAAAGAATATTTTTTTGTTCCCAGTTACCATTTGTCTTAACACCGTAAAATTCGCAGAAAAGGGGCGCTTTTTCCTGTAATATTTCATCAATCTCGGCTTTTTCCCAGGTATAGAATTTCCCTTCCTCCCCTTCACTATCCGCATCAAGTGCACTGAAAAAGCCATGTTCCGGGTCAGTCATTTCCCTTGCCACAAATGCAAGCGTCTCACGGATAGCCCGGGCATATTGCTCATTACGGGTTAATTGATAGGCTTCTGCCATGACACTTACCAGCAGGGCATTGTCGTACAGCATCTTTTCAAAATGAGGGGCCAGCCATTCATTATCGGTACTATACCGGGCAAATCCACCACCTAACTGGTCGTAGATGCCTCCGTCGATCATTTTATCCAAGCTTAGTAATGCCTGTTGCAATGCGGCTTCTTCCCCGGTGAAATGATAGTGCCGTAGTAAATACTGAATGGACAGGGTTTGCGGAAACTTTGGCGCTCTTCCAAAACCACCCCATAACGGGTCTGCATTCCTGAGCATGTTTGCCGCCAGTTCTTTCAGCTTCTCTTCTGTAAAAAGAGTACTCTCTGCCGCTCCGGTCTGTTGCAGGCCGAATGAATTGGCGCTTACCAGGTGTTGTGTAAGGTTCTCTGCCTGTGCTTCTATTTCATGCTTTTTTTCGCGGTAGTTTTTGGCAACTCCCATGAGCACTTCTTTCCAGCTGGCACGGTTATATGCTCTTTCGGGAGGAAAATAAGTACCCCCGTAAAATGGTTTTCCCTGTGGTGTCAGGAATACGTTCAAAGGCCAGCCGCCACTGCCTGTCATGGCCTGTACTGCATCCATATAAATATGATCCAGGTCGGGCCGTTCCTCCCTGTCGATTTTTATGTTGATAAAATGCGTATTCATCAATGCCGCCGTTGTTTCGTCTTCAAAACTTTCCCTTTCCATCACATGGCACCAATGACAGGCTGCATAGCCAATACTCACCAATACCGGTTTATCTTCCTGCCTTGCTTTTTCCAATGCTGCCTCACCCCATGGATACCAGTTTACGGGGTTACGCGCATGCTGTAATAAGTAAGGACTCGTTTCGTTGATCAGGTGATTGACGTGTGACATGGTGATGTAAATATAGTCACGCCTGTACAGTAAAAAGCAAAGGCACATAGCGACTGGTAAAACCAGCTGCTATGTGCCTGCAGAAAAGGGACAAATGTCCGTTTTATTATGATTATTGTTTGGCAGCGGCTTCCTGTGCTGCTTTTTTCTTTTTGTTCTTATCAATAATAGCACCCGTAGCGGCACCGGCACCGGCACCGATCAGACCACCTACTACTGCGCCTTCACCGTGTTTTTTATCGATCACCGCTCCGGCTACAGCTCCTACTCCGGCTCCGATCACCGCTCCTTTAGCGGTACTGCTCCAGCCTTTCTTTTTTTCTGCAGGTGCAGGGGCTGCGGCAGTTCCTTCCGCATCAGCGTATCTTGGGGCTACCCGTGAAGATCTTCCTTCATGTTGTTGTTGCTGTTTGGCTGCTGCCACAGCTTTCATTGAATCGAGCGATTTCTGTTGGGCAGCCGCTATTGTTTTCAATGAATCCACTGTTTTTAATGAATCGAGTGTGCGTTGTTTAGCTTTCTGGATCGCTGCCTCCATATTGGCTGCATTATTACCACATGCAGTTAAAAAAGCAGCAAATACAAGAAAGGAGAATAGTTTTTTCATAACATGTCTTTTTAGGTGTTAATAAGGGTACTATTTTTTAGTTGCCATACCTGTCCCCAAAAACTGATCCAGCGCCGACACCATACTTGGCTTCTGTGGTGAAGGCACTTTGATTTCCAATGTTAAACCGGCATCTTCAACAGCTTTGGAGGTATTATTTCCAAATGCCCCAATCACCGTGCCATTTTGCTGAAAACCGGGAAAATTATCGAATAAACTTTTTACACCGCTGGGTGTGAAGAAGCAAATCACATCAAATTCGTGGCTTGCAATCACTTCTTTGATATCGTTGCTGATGGTGCGGTACATAAAGGCCAGCTGGTATCCGCAGTTATTTGATTTAAGCCAGTTTACGATCTCATTATCCTGCTGGTTCTCGCTGCACACATAGAGAAATTTCTCATTCTCCTTATGCTTATTTACCACATCAAACATGCTTTTATTGGTACCATCGGCCCCGTAAAACACTTTCCTTTTGCGGTAAAGGATAAATTTCTGCAGGTACAGTGCTACAGCTTCGGTGATGCAGAAATACTTGGTGTCCTGTCCGATCGTTACCTTCAATTCTTCACAGGTGCGGAAGAAATGGTCAATAGCGTTGCGGCTGGTAAAGATAACGGCTGAATATTGTGCAATATCAATCTTCTGCTTACGGAAATCTCTTGCCGGGATCCCTTCAAGCTTAATGAATGGATGGAAAAACAGTTCTACCTGGTATTTCCTTTCCAGGTCAAAATAGGGCGATTTATCGCTCTCCGGCCTGGGTTGGGAAATAAGTATTCGTTTGGCTGTTTTAACAGTGTCTGAACTTTTTTGGCCGCTTTTAACCATGCTGCTTTCTCTAAATAATGTGCAAAATTAAAACCTTCCGTCAATATAATTGATTAATACCTTGTATATTAATAATAACGGAAGCAGTTCACCCGCACAAAGGTACAGGAAAAAGTGTAAGGCATTCACTTTCAAATTACTTCGTATAGTAGTAAAAGAAACCATGTACCGGTATAAAAAAAGAAGGCCGATCAGTACCACCGAAACTGTCAGTGCTACCCCCGCTACCGGCGCCGCAGCAAAAGCTACGATGAGCAGAAAGGGCACTAAGAGTATCCCGATCACCTTATTTACCAGGAATACAATGAAAATATAGCCCGTCGCCGCTTCTTTCGAATTAAATATCCAGCCGGCAAACCGTAAAAAAAGGTATTTCCCCAAGTATACAAGCGCCAATAAAGCAGCGCCATAGAGCGCCAGCCGCCAGAAGCCAACCGGTGCCCATTGCTGGAACCTGATTACCAATGCCGCATACAGGCTGGTACTCAGCACAAAAAGCAGGTTACTAAGTAAAGAAGCCAGGCTATCCTGTAATAATTGCTCCCTGGTCTGTTTCAGCCGGAGTGAGGTCTGAAAAAAAGAATTGAAAAGGTTCTTAAAATAACGGGGAAAAGCCACTCTGATAAATGCCAGGAAAAAAACAAGCCCGGCCGACAGGTAAAACAGTTCATCTTTCGACTCCCGTTTGTAGTAATTGATCAGCATATACACTGCCTTCTTATGCAAAGGCAGGTACGGGTGGTATTGGTAACGGGCATAAGTGGATGTATCGATGAACGGTGGTGCAGGTACTGCCGTGTGTTGAACACTATCTTTCCGGAGGCTGTCCATCCCTGCCCGCATGCCGGTATCTGCTACCCGGCTAGTAGCTCGCTGGCTGTCGGGTTTTGACCTGTGGCTAATGACCGGTGCCAGTTTTTTAACAATATCGGGTTGCTGAAGCAGGGGTTGCGTATCAGCAGCCTTCACCCTGGTACTCTCGCCCGGCTTATTTTTATCAGCCGTATCTGTTTGCGCATAACACAGACTACTATAAGTAACAAAACAGAACAGTATCAGGATAATTTTCTTCAAACCATGGATTTGAGGCAAAAATATCGAAGTGACTTCATTTATCGTGCATGATAGAAAAGATAATGCGCAACTTATAAAACCCTGGCCAACCGGTCATATTGTACCTTTGCTCCACTATCATTACATCATCATTCAACAATCTCCCCCGCAATGGCTGGCATTTACCTGCATATTCCCTTTTGTAAAAAAGCCTGCCATTACTGCAACTTCCATTTCTCCACATCACAGCAGCAATTGCCTGCCATGATCGGGGCTCTGATGCAGGAAGCAGTTTTACGGCATGACTACATCAGTGAAAAAGTAACCACTGTTTATTTCGGCGGCGGCACACCTTCCTTGCTGAAACAGGATGACCTGGTGGCTATCATTCAAAAATTGCGGGCCGTTTTTACGATAACCGGTGAAGCAGAAATGACACTGGAAGCCAACCCGGATGATATATCGGCAGAAAACCTCGTGGGATGGAAAGATGCAGGTATCAACCGGCTGAGCATCGGTATACAGTCTTTTCTCGAAGCAGACCTCCGGTGGATGAACAGAGCACATAATGCTGCACAGGCCTACGCCGCTGTGCGGCTGGCACAACAGGCTGGGTTCCACAATATCACCATCGACCTGATCTACGGCACCCCTGGTTTGAGCGATGAGGGCTGGATGCAGAACATTGAGACCGCTATTGGCCTGAACATTCCGCACCTCTCCTGTTATGCATTAACAGTGGAACCAAAAACAGCCCTGTACCAGCTGATCAAAACAAAGCAGCTGGAAAATATTGATACCGAAAAACAGGCCCGGCATTTTTCTATCTTAACATCCCGGCTTGCATCTGCGGGCTTTGAACATTATGAAATATCCAATTTTGCCAAACCCGGTTTTCGCAGCCGGCATAACAGCAGTTATTGGCAGGGCAAGCCTTATCTTGGCCTGGGCCCCTCTGCCCATTCTTTTAACGGCAGCAGCCGGCAATGGAACGTAGCCAATAACAGCTTATACCTGAAAAGTATGGAGAACAACCAGGTTCCTTTTGAACAGGAACTCCTGACGCCTGTGCAGCAGCTCAACGAATACATTATGACCAGCCTGCGTACCATTGAGGGACTTTCATTGGAACGGGTAACAACAAACTGGGGGCCTGAGAAGAGCGGTCAATTAATGCATGCTGCACAAAAACACATCGGTGCGGGGCATATGGTGTTTGCTGATCATGTTTTACAATTAAGTGAAAAAGGGAAATTGCTTGCAGATGGTATTGCTGCAGACCTTTTTTCAGACTAAGTATCCTTCTATTTTCTTAAAACCTTCTGCAGCCGGAAGATGCTCCCATAATATTTCATAAATAGCTGCAGCAATGGGCATGGCTGCTTTCACTATTTCGTTTGTTCTGAAGATGCACTTGCTGGCATTATATCCCTCTGCCACCATATTTAATTCCAATTGCGCTGCTTTCACCGAATAACCTTTGCCGATCATATTCCCGAATGTACGGTTGCGGCTAAATAAGGAATAACAGGTTACCAGCAGGTCGCCCAGATAAACGGAAGCATTATACTGATGCGGCGTTGGCAGGCCAGCTTTTCTTTGATCGCATAATTGTTGCAGAAAGCTCACCATTTCATTGGCACTGTTGGCAATATAAACACTCAAAAAATTATCGCCATACTCTAATCCGTGTGCAATGCCCGCACCTAATGCATAAATATTTTTCAATACTGCTGCATATTGCACCCCAAGTATATCTGTATTGACCACTGTATTGATATACGCTGTTTTAAAATAAGCTGCCAGTGCAGTTATAGCAGCTTCGTCCTGCCCTGCGAATGTGAGGTAAGATAATTTTTCGGCAGCCACTTCCTCCGCATGACAGGGGCCAAGTAAAGCATAATAATTAGCTGAAGGGAACTGGCAGGTTTGTGCAAGATAACTGTCGAGCAACTGGTTATCTAAGGGCAATATTCCTTTGATGGCCGAAATAATTTTCTTTTCTTTTAAAGCTTTTGCATCCAGTTGTGCAAAAACAGATGCAGCAAAAGCTGCAGGAACAGCTACGATCAAAACATCGGAAGCAGCGACCACCTTCCCAATTTCATTGCTAAGCTTTAAGTGTGAGGGGTTAAAATAGATGGCACTCAGGTAATGCGGGTTATGGTTGCGCTTTTCCATATAACTGATGGTATCTCTGTTGCGAACCCACCAGTTAATCGTATGACCATTATCGGTCAGAATTTTTGCAAGTGCTGTAGCCCAACTTCCGCTGCCTATGATACCAAACTGCATGAAAACAAGTTTAATGATGCTGCAAACATACGGAATCGTGAGGGGTCTGGTTTCATACCCCGCGCATCATGGGATCAGTTCTTTTTCTTCTCATCAAATAACTTGTCCTTTGGAACCACTGTTACAAGATTCCCGTCTTTTAAAGTTTTGCTTACAACACTGTAAGGGCCCGTTACGACTTCTTCATCATATGAAAGGCCTTCTGTGATTTCAATATAATTCAAATCCTGGATGCCGGTTTTCACTTTTGTTTTCTTTACAGTATTGTCTTTCTGTAACACAAATACTACTTCCTCAATATTATCGTCTGCACTGGCCGATTTGGGCGTTGCCTGATTGGCTGGTTTATCATCTTTCTTATCACCGGGCGCTTTATCGCTATCTTTTTCCCTTGTTGCAACGGCATTCAGTGGAACTGATACTACATCAACTTTTGTCTTAGTCTGTATATCTGCATTGGCACTCATACCCGGCCGAAAAGGAAAACCTTTACCCCCAACTACCAGGTCTTTATAACTATCAGGCAGCAGGCGTATATGCACTTTGTAATTGGTTACTTCTGTATTCGAACCTGAAGATGTGCCGGTTGCCGTGTTCGGATTCGCTATTTTATATACCAGGCCTTTGAATTTCCTGTTGGTATAGGCATCTACTTCCACAATAGCAGTATCGCCCAATTTAACTTTCGGTATGTCATTCTCTCCAACATCCACCCTCACTTCAATACTGCGCATATCTGCTACCCGCATCATCTCTGTACCTGCCATTTGTGCGGTACCAACTACCCGCTCTCCTTTCTTCACTGACAGCAGGCTAATAATACCATCCATTGGAGCAATCAGTGTAGCCCTTGAGAGATCTTTATTTGCTTTGGACAATTGCGCTTCTGCACTTTGAATAGAAGCTTGCCCGCCTTTCAGTCCTTCTTTTGCCGCATTATAATTTGCTTCTGCCGATCGGTATACCTGCTCTGCCTGATCAAACTCCGACCGTGAAATTACTCTCTCGGTATACAATTTCTTTTGCCGCTCATACGACCCTTTTGAATTATCTAATATTGCTTTTAACCCAACAAGACTTGCTGATGAATTAGAAAGCTGGGCCTTCGCCTGTTGTACTCCCGCCGCTACCTGATCGCGCTGGGTGGAATAGATATCTGCATAAATCTTTGCCAATACCTGCCCGAGTTTCACGCTATCTCCCTCATTAACATTCAATTCCACAATCTCGCCACTAATATCCGGACTCACTTTCACTTCTATTTCAGGATATATCTTCCCGCTCGCACTTACTGTTTCGATAATAGTACGTGTGGTCACTTTTTCAGTTGACACTTTGATCTTTTCTTCTTTACCGATCACACCGGCTTTTTTAAGGCCAATGAGTGCAATCAGCAAAACCAGCAGTATGACAATGATCCACAGCAGTTTCTTATTCATAATTAAGCGCATTCTTTTGTTATAATTTTAACCCTGTCCCCTTGTAAAATTCCAGTAATTTCATTTTGAACACATAATCATACTGGTTGGCTAATTGCTGCAATTTTGCTTTCAGCAGGTTATTCTGGTTGGTAATTAATTCCAGTGATCCCAGCAAACCTACTTCATAGCGTTTGAGTGCAAAATCGTATGCTTTCTGAGCGCTCTCCACCGTTTTTTTCCCGAAATTAAATTTTTGCAGGGCCGCAGTAGCGTTGGAATAAGCCATGTAAATATCCTGTTTCAATTTCAGATCGCTCTGCGTTTTTTGCAGTTCTGCTGTTTTCAGCTGAAGTTTTGATTGCTGGTAAGCCATTTTGTTTTGCCCGTTGCTGAAAATAGGTACGGAAAGGCTGATACCAACGTTCTGTCCAAAGTTATTATCCAATTGTTTGCTCCAGCCCTGCCACAAGTCATTAAAGCTCCGGCTGCTCTGGGAAGGTTTATAAACGGGTGTCTGAACATAATAATTCACATTACTCACATTGACGATCGGTTCAGCGCCTGTAACAGGGTTATACCCCAGAAATGTAGCCCCGCTTACGTATTTGAATGAATTGGAAAAGTTGGTAGATAAGTTAGCGCCCAGGTTGCGGGTTGGATCCAAGGCTGCTTTTGCTACCAGGATATTCTTCTGGGCCGCTTTGATCCTGAATTCATTTGCTTTCTGCTGTGGCTGGTTGGCTATTGCCAATTGGAATACAGTTTGCGGCTGCAGGTCGGCCAATGTCTCTAAAGGTATCTGATCAGCTGGTGGTGTTTCCAAACCAAGCACAACATCCGGATCAAGATTGAGAAGTCCCCTCAGATTAATCAGGCTCTGTTCATAATTGGTACGTGCCGCTGCATAGCTGGCGCTATCATTCGCCATTTGTGCTTCTATTTCGGCAAGGCTCAGTTCAGAAAGTACCCCTGCATCCACTCTTTTTTGGGTGATATCATATTGTGTGACGGATTGTGACACCTGTACTTCACTGATGCTGATCTGTTCTTTTGCTGCCAGCATCTGCAGGTAATAAGTGCAAACATTAAATGCAATATCATTAGCAGCCTTTGCCACATCAGCTAAGGTAGCTTTTGCATTAAATTCCGAAGCAAGCACGGTATTGTGCAGGCGTCCGTTATTATACACCTGGATGCCGCCATTAATACCAAAATTCTGGTAAAGGAACTGGGTGGTGGCAAAACCATTGGTGGTGGGGTCGATAGAACGGCCAAAACGTACCCCTGTCGAAGAATTGCCCGACATACTTGGATACATGTTAAGTTTGGCCTGCTTAAGCTGGAGGGCACTAATCCTTGCCTGTATATCTGCCTGTTTAACCGATATATTATTCGCCATGGCATAATCAACACATTGACGCAGGTTCCATCTGTCAGAACCATTCTGTGCATGGGCCTGTAACAGTATCGTGCAGCAAAGAAGAGTGATCAGCTTTCTCATATATAACAAAAATAACGGTTTCCCGTCCACATCCTTCATTTTTAGACAAGCGGAAAGGAAGCGGGTAAACTCTTTTAAAAATTATTATGAAAGGTTGGCTATTGCCTCAAAAGCATCCTGCAGGTCGGCTAGTATATAGTTGGCATCCTCCAGTCCCACATAAAGCCGTAAACTACGGTGTTCCGGCTTAGCTGCCTTGAAATCTGCATGCCGGATGCCCGCGCATTTAGGAATAATCAGCGACTCATACCCACCCCAGCTCACTGCCATCAGGATATGCTTCAATGATTCACAAAAAGCCTCAATTGTCTCGCACTGTTCTGCTTTGATACTAAAAGTAAGCAATCCACAGGCGCCTGTCATTTGTTTTTTGGCCAGTTCATACTGTGGAAAAGACGGATCCAGCGGAAATAAAACCTTATCCACCCGCGGATGGTTCATTAAAAAATGCATCACTTCCTGCGTTGTACGGGTGATCCGTTCCAGCCTTGCAGGTAAAGTACGTAGCCCCCTTATCAGCAGCCAGGCATTGAATGGTTGAATACCGGAGCCTATACTCAGGTATTCACTGTTAAAAATGCGTTCCATCATTTTCCTGCTTCCGCACAGCACACCTGCAACAGTATCGCTGTGCCCGCCAATGTATTTGGTAGCTGATTGCAGTACCAGGTCAATGCCCAGTTCAATGGGCTTCTGGTACAGGGGTGTACAATAGCTGTTGTCACAGATGGTAATGAGCTGGTATTGCTTAGCAAGCAAGGCAACTGCTGCAAGGTCCTGCAGTTCATAAAACCAACTATTGGGCGTTTCTAAATAGATCAAGGTAGTATTCGGCTGAATGGCTTTTTCAAAATGAGAAGTATCGGTGCCGTCCACATAAGTAACCATTACACCGAAACGCGGAAGTATGACATTAAACATATGCTGTGCCCATGCATACGGCTTACGCACACTCAGTATATGATCGCCGCTTTTGACATTGGCCAGCACCGCGGCAAAAATGGCTGCTGCACCGCTGTTAAATACCAAACAGTCTTCAGCCCCGTCAAGCGCTGCTAATTTTTTCCTGAGTATTTCTACGGTCGGGTTCAATCCGCGGCTGTACAGCCAGGTGGCATATTCATCTTTAAATGCCTCCCGCATCCCTTCCACCGTTTTAAATGCGAAGTTGCTCGTTTGCACGATCGGCGGGGCAATGGCACGAAAATAATCATCGCGGTCTTCGGCCAGTTCGTTCAGGATATAAGACAGGTCCATATCATCATCCCTCTTTCTTTTTAGCTGATTGAAGCGATTTGCGTTTCAATCTGTGCGTGATAAAATAAAGCGCTGTAAAAGCAGCCAGTACAGCAACGCCAATAAGTGCTGTACCAGGTGTTTGCATGGCAATGCTTACGCCTACGAATAAATAAGCTGCCATAAAGATCAAAGGCAGCAACGGAAACAGCTTCATTTTATAGATGCCTGATCCGTCCAGATGCCCGGTTCTTTTTCGTAATACAAATATGGTGGCACTCGATGCCACCATGCCAAAGCAATCCAGGAAAATGCTGAAGTTGAGGATCTTCTCAAAAGTCTGCGCGAAAAAAAGTATCACCATACAGGTGGCGGCAAAGACGGTAAGTGAAGTAGTGAACACCTCATTCTTTTCATTCATCCTTGAGAATATTTTTGGCAGGGATCCCTCTGTACTCATGGCATACATCACACGCGGGTTACTGAGCAGGAGTGCATTCATATAAGCCAGTACGCCGAAGAATAAAAAGAAGGAAAATACATCAGCTCCATAGCTGCCGAAAGTTTTCTCAATCACTACATAAGCGATCTCGCGTTCACCCTTCATGTTGCTGAACCCGATGATATGGTAATAGCTGAGGTTCACCAGAAGATATAAGCTTATAATAATAGCAATGCCAATGAAAATGCCCCTCGGGATATTGACAGCAGGCTTAGCCACCTCACTGCCAAAATTGATGGTCTGCTGGTACCCGCCATAAGTAAACGATACCGCAATCAGGCTTACACCCAGGCTTTGTATCCAGCCCATGGAAGATGGCACAGCGCCGGCAGCAGTCATCACATGTGTTGCCTGTTCATGCGGAAAGAATAAGGCTGCAATGAGCACCACAATCATCCCTATCTTAATCAGCATCAAAATGTTCTGCGTTCGTGAGCTCATGCGAAGTCCCTTCAGGTTGATCCCGTAAAAAACGATCAAAGCTACACAACTGAGCAATGCTTTGTACGTATCTGTCCATGCTATTTGCGGAAACAACCTGGCAATATACCCGCTTCCTATCAGTGCCACCCCGCTCAGGCTGGCTGCGTTACTGATGAGGATGATACAATTGATGGCAAAAGCGATACTGGGGTGGTAAGCATACGAAAAGACCTTGTAATAGCCACCTGTTACCGGGTACCGGCTACCGATCTCGGCATAAGTGAGCGCCCCGCACAGCGCAATAAAACCACCCAGGATCCAGGCCGTAAAATAGACCGAGGGGGCAATAGCATCTTTGGCGCTGGTGGCTGCTGTTCTGAAAATGCCCATTCCAATCACCAGGCCCACCACAATCATAGTAAAGCTGAAGAGGCCCAGTTTCTGTTTTCCCTGCATATTGGTCAAGTATGACTTTAAATGTACAACAATCCATTACATTTGCACCGTAATTGGTTGGCGCATGGGCGCCATTAAAAGGGAAGTCCGGTGTAATTCCGGCGCTATCCCCGTAGCTGTAAGCTTTTTCGTGAAACGTTTCACGACTGTCGGATCTTCTGCCACTGTTCCGCATCGGATCTTCTGCCACTGTTCCGCAAGGGATGGGAAGGTGTTCGACGGAGAGCAAGCCAGAAGACCTGCCAATGACAAGTTTCATTCACAGCTTTCGGGTGAAAAGCATGGAATGTAAATGCTGTCTGCAGCGGTCATTTATATTTCTTCTTTTTTTTATTTTCCTGAAAGCTCATTGTTCCATTTAACAAACAACCAAACAATGAGCAAAACATTAACGCTCCTCGCAACACTGCTTACAGGCAGTACTGCTTTTGCACAAAAAGACACCATGCCCGTCAGGCAATTGGATGAAGTAGTGGTCACCGCTACCAAAAGCAATCTCAAACAATCACAGACAGGCAAGATCGTAACCGTTATTGATCAGAAAATGATCAGTAACAATGCAGGCCGCAGTCTTACTGAATTATTAAATACACAATCAGGGTTCTTTATCAATGGCTCCAACAATGCATTGGGTACCAACCAGGATGTTTATTTCAGGGGGGCAGGTAACGGCAGCATGCTGATCGTAATAGACGGCACACCGGTATACGATCCTTCATCGAGCAGCAATTCGTTCGACCTGAACAGCATTGCGCTTGACCAGGTGGAAAGAATTGAGATATTGAAAGGCGGGCAAAGCACCCTCTGGGGCAGCGATGCTGTGGCTGGTGTGATACAGGTATTTCTTAAAAAAGCCGGTCATGGTAAAACGGCAGTCAATGCTGCGGCAGCCTATGGCACCTATAATACCTTCCGTGGCGGACTGGGGGTAAGGGGCGCCCTAAACAGGCTGGGTTATAATGTTCAATACAATTACACCCATAGCGATGGTATGCCAATGGCTTATGACAGTACCGGTGTTAAAAGTTTCAAGAAAGATGGATTCGAGCAAAATAGCTGGCTCTCAGAACTCAATTATACCATCAGCAGCAGGCTGTCTGCCAGGGCATTTGGCAATTTCAGTACTTACCGGAACGATCTTGCCGCCGGCGCTTTCACAGATGAAAAAGATTATACCGCGAAGAATAAGAACAACCTCGGCGGCCTATCCCTTCAGTACCAAAACAATGGTTTTACCTGGAACCTTGCCGGCAGCTACCAGCAGGTGAAAAGAACTTTCGTCAATGACAGTGCTTATGTCTCAAGCCCTTACTCAAAATATTTTTCCGGGGACTATACCGGCAATTCTTATGTAGCAGAAACTTATGGTAATAAAAAATTCAATACACATGTGCAACTGGTAGGCGGCATCCAGTATATCCGTCAGAATACAGACCAGTCGTATTTCAGCACCGGTGTGTTCGGTCCATATAAATCAGCCCTGGGTAAAGACAGCGCCACTATTAGCCAGACATCTGTCTACAGTTCCTTATTATTAACAGACCTTGGTGGTTTTAATTTTGAAGCGGGTGGCCGTTTGAATCATCATTCCATTTATGGCACCAATGCCACTTACACCATTAATCCTTCTTATAATATTGATGAAAATTCGAAATTATTCATCAATATTTCCAGTGCCTATAAAATCCCCACCCTGTATCAGCTGTACAGTGAATACGGCAACAAAAGCCTGAAACCGGAAAGCAGCACTACCTATGAATTGGGATTGCAAACACAAACCGGCGACAGGAAAATGACGCTTCGGCTGGCGGCTTTTAAAAGAGACATCAAAAACATGATCATATTCTATACCGATCCTGTTACTTATAATAGCCAGTACATCAACAGGGATGAGCAGCATGATTATGGGTTTGAAATAGAAAGCAATATCTGGCTTGCTTCTTTTGGCAGCTGGAGCAATAACCTCACCTTTATTGATGGCCAGGGTGTACAGGGTAAAATAAAAACAGACAACCTCTATCGCAGGCCCAAATTCACGCTGAACAGCGCCCTCACTTTACAGCCCTGCCCGGCGTTCACTATCATTCCTTCCTTTAAATACGTGGGAGCACGGCTGAAGGGGCCTTATGATGATGGTCCGGCCGAACAGCCGCATTATTACACGATCGATTGCTATCTTGGGTATACCATATCAAAAAGTATAAAGTTCTTTGCTGATTTCAGGAATATTACGGATCAACAATATTTCGACATTGTAGGTTATAACAGCAAGCGTTTTAATATGATGGCCGGTATCAATTTTAAGTTGTAATTTATCCGTCAACCAATATAAACACACCCTTATGTCGCTCAAAAAAATCAACCCGCGAACATCCCTGCTCTTATTGTTCATCGCATTGACTGCGGTGTTACGAATATTCAATACCGGAAGTTCATTTTCGCCGCTCGCTAATTTCACACCCATCGGCGCCATGGCCCTTTTTGGCGGCACTTATTTCAAAACCACCTGGAAACGGTATTTTTTTCCGCTGCTGGCGCTTTTTGCCAGCGATGTAGTGATGATGAGAACGATGTATGCAGGTCACAGTAGCGGCTTGCTCTATGAGGGATGGTACTGGACCTATATCGCTTTTGGCACGATGGTTTTGATTGGGCAGTGCATTAAAAAAGTGTCGTTTACAAGCGTGGTTGCAGGAGCTGTTGCTGCTGCTTTATCGCACTGGATCATCACAGATGTTGCGGTATGGATGAGCGGCGGCCTGGATATTACAACAGGGCAGCCCTATACGCGTGACCTGCATGGACTGCTACAGTGTCATGTACTCGCCATCCCATTCATGAAGAACATGCTGATAGGGAACCTGGTATATGGGGGTGTTTTATTTGGCGGTTTCGAATACCTGCAAAAACGGTATCCCTCACTACAACTGCAGGGAGCTTAATATAAAAAGCCTTTCCTTGCGGAAAGGCTTTTTGTTTGGTTTTTTCATTACAAAACAGAAACATGATTACCTTATCCTTTCTTCCTGCTGCCACACGCATGATCTACGATATGGGCCTGCAGGACTTCCTCCATGGCGTAACATTTGAATGCTTTCCAAAGGCCCTGGCTGAAAAACCAAAAGTAGTGAGGTGCCTGTTAGAGGGCAATAATTATTCAAGCGCTGAAATAGACAGAATATTCTCTGCCTCCAAAGCACAGGGTAAAAGTTTATACTATGTAGATGAGCCTTTGTTACAACAACTGCAGCCCGATATCATTTTTACACAGGATGTATGTGAGGTATGCCAGATCGATACAGCCTGTACGAGTGCAGCAGTTGCCAAATTGGGAAAACAGCCCTTACTCATTCCTTTAACACCACAGCATCTCAATGATGTATACAATACAGCTGTGATCATTGCTGCAGCATTGGGCAGAGAGGAAGCTGCGTATACTTATCTTTCTGCATTACAAAAAAGAACAGACCGCATCTTAGATACCCTTCGTTTGCATAAAATGCCATTGAAACCGGTGATGCTGATGGAATGGATAGAACCCATCTATAATTGCGGCCACTGGATCCCATACCAGGTTGCACAGGCAGGCGGCATTGATATGCTGGGTAATCCTGCCGGCGATTCAATTGTCACATCCTGGGACAGGATCATCAAATACAATCCCGAAGTGCTTATCATTGCACCATGCGGGTTTGAAGTAGCGCGGGCAAAAGAGGAACTGCATTTACTGGCACAAAAACCTGGCTGGGAGCAACTGCAGGCTGTGCAACACCAACAGGTTTATGTATTGGATTTCGACCTGTTTACGCAACCAAGTCCCAGTACCTTAGTTGACGGCATTGAATTACTGGCGGCTTTATTTCATCCTTCCTTATTTGAAGTGCCTGCTCATCTGAAACACAAATACATCAATATTTACCAGGAAAAACAAGTGTTACAATGATCGTTTTAATAACAGGAGGCGCCAGGAGCGGCAAGAGTAAACATGCACAGGAATTAGCCCTTTCATTGTCTGCCAACCCGGTTTACGTAGCTACCGCTAAAGATTGGGGCGGCGATTTCAGTGACAGGATCAGGCGGCACCAGGGTGACAGGGGACCTGAATGGGTTAATTACGAAACGCAAAAACACGTGAGCGAACTCCCCATTCAGAACCAGGTGGCGGTGATTGATTGTGTTACTTTGTGGCTGACCAATTTTTTCCTGGAATACAAGAATGACATCAACCAGTCACTCGCTGCTTTTAAAAAAGAGATCGATGCGCTGGCTAAGATGAATGGAAACTTTCTCATTGTCACTAATGAAATTGGCATGGGCGTTCACGCTGAAACTGAAACAGGCCGTAAGTTCACAGACCTGCAGGGATGGGCCAATCAATATATTGCGCAACATGCCGCGAAAGTAGTATTCATGGTAAGCGGCATCGCTGTTACCATCAAAGATGAACCAGTCAAACCACATATCGATGCCAAACAAAAGCATATTTAACTGGAGTGGCGGCAAGGACAGCGCCCTGGCATTGTACCACGCACTTCGCAATAATTCGTACAGTATTGAACGCCTGCTGACCAGCGTCAACAATACGTACAACCGTATTGCCATGCATGGTGTACGCGCGGAGTTGCTGGAGCGGCAGGCCGCTGAACTGGGCATACCATTACAGCAATTGCGCATGAATGACCAGCCTACCATGAGTGAATACAATAATGCCATGACTGCAGTGATGACCAGCTTGAAAGAAGAAGGTTTCACCCATTCCATCTTTGGTGATATATTCCTGGAAGACCTGAGAAAATACCGGGAAGACAGGCTGGCGGAACAGGGCTTCACTGCTTATTTCCCGCTTTGGAAAAGAGATACAACGGAACTCATGCATGAATTTATCGACCTTGGTTTTAAAACCATTACCGCCTGCGTAAAATCGGAGTTATTGGACGAGAGTTTTGCAGGCAGGATCATTGACAAAGATTTTTTGAAGGACCTTCCACCGAATGTAGACCCCTGTGGCGAGAACGGTGAGTTCCATACGTTCGTTTTTGACGGGCCTGTCTTTAAGCATCCCATTCCGATACAGGTGGGTGAAAAAGTGTTCAGGGAATACCAGGCACCCAAGAACCAGGAGGACAACTGTTTTACAGCCGACAGACCGAGGCCAGCCAATATGGGTTTCTGGTTCTGCGACCTAATGTTAGCGTAGCTTATGAACCTGCATGATATCTTATTAAAAAGAAGGGATACGCGGCACTTTACAACAGATGCTGTACCGGATGAAGTATTGCAAAAAGCTTTGTCGGCCGCTCATTTAGCGCCATCCGTTGGCCTGAGCGAAGCGGTCCGTTTCTATGTAGTGAAAGATGCTGCCGTTAAAAAAAACATTTACCACCTGTTTGAATCTGAGAACAACAAGATAAAAAAATCATTAGCCCCTGATAGTGATACACTAAGCAGGTATGACCCCATTAAGCTGCAGGCCATCCTTGAAGCGCCTGTTGGTATGGTAGTTACGACCGACTATTCGGTCCTGCACCAGTTCACTATTGGTGTTTCCGGCACTGCTGATACTTTGCAATGGAGCAGTGTTTGTGCGGTGCAGAATATGTGGCTGTCATTAACAGAGCAGGGGTATTCATTGGGATGGGTATCTATCCTGAATTACAATAAATTAAAGCAGCTACTGCAATTACCTGCGCATGAACTTCCGCTCGGTTATTTCTGCATAGGCAAACCGGCAACAGATTATGACAGCCAGCCCATGCTGCAGCAAATTGGCTGGAAAACAAAAGCAGCCATGCCTACAGTGAAAGAGATCAAAGAAGTGGCAGGAGTACCTGACATACAGCAGGAACCAATGATACCAGCCAGTCAACCCGCAAGATCGCAAAAAGAGACGTTGGGAAACCTGCTGGTAAAACTGATCAACAACAAAACAAAACCCATCGGCGCGTTAGGGCAATTGGAAGAGATCGCCTTGCAGACCGGTTTAATACAACAGACTGTTTCGCCTTCTATCCTTCATCCGCATATCATTGTTTTTGCAGCCGACCACGGTATTGCCAAAACGGGATTGGTAAATCCCTATCCGCAGGCGGTAACCACCCAGATGGTACTTAACTTTTTGAATGGCGGTGCTGCCATTAACGTATTCTGCAAGCAGCACCAGGTTGCATTAAAGATTGTAGACGCCGGTGTTAATCATGTATGGAAACCGGGAGAAATCCAATCGCAGGATTTTATCCAGGCTAAAATAGGATATGGCACCTGCAATTACCTCGACCAGCCTGCCATGACAGAAGCTGAAGTACTGCAGGCCATCGCCAAAGGAAGGCAGATCCTGCAAAATATAGGGGCCAGCGGCTGCAACTGTGTGGGCTTTGGTGAAATGAGTATTGGTAACACTTCCGCCGCCGCATTGATCATGAGCGCAATTACGGGATTACCTGTGGAAGATTGCACCGGCCGCGGCACCGGCGCTTCTGATGAACAGTTACAAAGAAAGGTCACTTCTTTACAGCAAGCATACCGGCAACACCAGCTACATCTTATGGCCCATCAACCCATTGGTTTACTCGCCAGGGTCGGCGGCTTTGAAATAGCCATGATGGTTGGCGCCTTTCTCCAGGCTGCCGAGGAAAAAATGATCATTGTCGTGGACGGATTCATCACCACTGCAGCGTTATTGATTGCCCGGCAGTTACAGGCGGCTGTTCAGGACCACTGCATCTTTGCACATACGAGCGGGGAAAAGGGTCATGAAAAGATGCTGCAATATTTAGCAGCAAAACCTTTACTTAACTTAGGCATGCGACTGGGCGAAGGCACCGGCGCAGCCCTGGCCATTCCTTTAATACAGAGTGCTGTTCATTTTCTGAATGAAATGGCGAGTTTTGAATCTGCGAATATCCCAACTGCAATAAATTAACCTGGCGTGAAAAAAGAGATCCACATTTTTTTAACGGCTATTATGTTCTTCACCCGCATCCCGGTACCCCGGACCATTGACCACAACCATGATATGTTACAACGTTCTGCCCGTTACTTCAGCTGGGTGGGATTAATAGTGGGGTTCATTGGCGCTGCGGTTTTCTTCCTGGCTGCAAAAATATTTTCACCGCAACTGTCCGTCGCGCTTTCCATACTTGCCACTATCCTCACCACCGGTGCTTTTCATGAAGATGGCTTTGCCGATTGCTGTGATGCTTTTGGCGGCGGATGGACCAAAGAAAAGATCCTCCTCATCATGAAAGACAGCAGGCTAGGTACTTATGGGGTAACGGGGCTGATCGCCGTCCTGGCTTTCAAATTCCTCCTGCTCACCGAACTGCTTACTTACACAAATCCCTTACAGCTAGCGTTGCTCATGATTGCCGCACACAGCAGCAGCCGTTTAATGGCGGTGAGTATCATGCAGCAATATGCTTACGTGCAGGATACTGACACCAGCAAGAGCAAGCCATTGGCCAACCGGAAGCTGACCACCACAGAACTCATCATTGCATCAGCCGGCGCATTGTTGCCCTTTGCCATGTTATCTTTTTATTATCTGCTTGCCTTGTTACCTGTTATCATTGCACGCTGGTATACCGGCCGTTATTTTAAAAAATGGATTGGCGGCTACACAGGCGATTGCCTCGGCGCCACACAACAGGTTTGCGAGCTCATATTTTATGTATCCTGTTTACTACTCACATCCTATCTTTAGTTCATGGAGATCTACCTCATCAGACACACTACACCCGATGTTGCGAAAGGCATTTGTTACGGACAAACCGATCTCGATGTAACTGATACTTTTGAAGAAGAAGTATTGCGTACAAAAGAACATTTGCCAATGCATGTTCAAACGGTATTCAGCAGCCCATTACAACGTTGCAGGAAATTAGCCACAGCTTTATTTCCGCAACACAATATTCAGTTACACCCTGATCTGAAAGAGCTCTATTGCGGTGATTGGGAAATGCAGCCATGGGATGATATTCCTCAGGCAGAGATCCAACCCTGGATGGCTGATTTTGTGAACGTAGTAGTTCCAAATGGTGAAAGCTATACGCAATTGCATGCCCGCGTAGTAGATTGTTTTCAGCATATAGCGCAGCAGTCCGGCCCAGCAGTCATTGTAGCCCACGGCGGCGTTCTCCGCAGTATCCTCTCACATATCACCAACACCCCGCTCAAAGCGTCGTTCGATGCCTTTACCCTGCATTATGGATGCGTTGTCAGGCTGACTAAACAGGAAACCGGTTTCACACACGAAGTACTTTACAACATCTCCACCACCGGCAAAGAATGGCACCGGCCATCCCAGAAAGCCTAAAATCTGAAATTTTGAATTTTGAATTTTGAATTTTAACTTTAGAAAAATCCTCACCCAACCATGGGCATCAGCTTTGACCAGTTGTTAACTATTTCCTTCACGCTGTTTGCCGTTATTGATATTGTAGGATCTATTCCGTTGCTTATTTCGCTGAAAGAGAAGATGGGTGGCATCCGCACATTGCAGGCAACATTTGTATCTGGGGCGCTGATGGTGTTGTTCCTGTTTGTGGGAGAACCGTTTTTAAAGATGCTGGGACTCGATGTTCGTTCTTTTGCTGTTGGCGGTTCGGTGGTGATCTTTTTATTGGGACTGGAAATGGTACTCGGACACGAGATATTCAAAGGAGACAAAGATACAAGTGCAGGCAGTGTGGTGCCTATCGCATTCCCGATTATTGCAGGAAGCGGTACTTTAACCACGATCATGTCGCTCAAAGCCAACTTTGAAACGGGTTATATTTTAGCCGGTATTGTGATCAATCTTTTAGTAGTCTACCTGGTACTCCATTCATTAAAGTTTGTAGAGCGGATATTGGGACGGGCCGGCCTATTAGCCATCAGGAAATTCTTCGGGGTAATTTTGCTGGCCATTGCCGTTAAAATATTCAGCAGCAATATTGCAGCATTCGGAAAATGATCAAAACAGCATATATAACATCCTGTTTAACGATGGTTGCCAAATGGTTGTTTGACCATTTTGAACTGGTTTTCTGGGTAACAGCTTTAACAACACTCTTTTTTCTACCCGTTAACAAAGCAGCATCCTCGTTTTGTGTGTTCAGTTTACTGGGCCTTGGTCATTGTCCGGGTTGCGGTATTGGCCATGCCATTCATTATGCACTGTACCTGGATCTCAAAACATCTTTCGGTTACCACCCGATGGGAATACCCGCAGTAATAATTATATTTATGCGTATCAGGCAATTATTCAATCCAACAATTAACCCATATGAAGCCAAATCTCATTAACCTCATCCCGGCTCTTGAAGGCGAGGAACTCGTTTACCTGCAAAGTATAACGCAGGAGCTGTCTGACGAGCAGTTACAGAATTTCATTGCCGTATACAACGGCAAGCGAAGAAAAACAGATCATGTACTATTGGGCTGTATACTAGGTTTCGTAGCTGTGGGCGGCATCCAGCGTTTTATGGTTGGACAGAATGGGATGGGCATTTTATACCTGTTCACAGGCGGACTTTGTTTCATTGGAACCATCGTGGATACCATCAATCATAAAAAGCTCACTTTCGAATACAACCAGCAGATGGCGAGGGAATCATTGGCTATGGTATATGCTTATTAACAGGAAAACAGGCCACTTTCATGAATCGTTATGCAACTGGTTATTGCAACTGACCTCCTGTTTGTTCACCTTATCTCATACAGCAATCTTTATTATCCTGGCCCTGATTTTTTGCGCTACACGCATCTAATATTTTCTCCAGCGGACAAAACCGGGTAAAGGATGATTGCAGCAGGTTGGCCCCAACAAAAGCCGTCATCCATAGCCAGTTCATATGTACAAAGTAGGCCAGGACAATACTGATCAGTACAAAACTGCCTGCAACTGCCCTTACGATTCTTTCTTTCTTCATGTCATTTATTTTTTAATTAAACAAAAGCTTCCACAGGTACGACAAATGCCCTGATTGGGTAATCGCCGGGGTTTTCATCATTGTATTTTTTCACTAATGACAATACACCTGAAGCATTATCATCCGGTGTAAAACTGAAAATGAATACCGAATCAAAACTTTCCTGGCCATAGCTAAACCAGTTATCTAAGATATTATCAGGGTGATTTGCCCTGTATCCGGTAGTACCCGTGGTACTGAATATCCTGACATCTGCCTTTTCAAATATTTCAGCCACAATTTGCTGGTATTCATTCAGGCTGGTTACAATCAATAATTTCATAATTATGTTTTTTCGGGTATTCTATTTTACTTTTTTCCGCATCATCTTATCGTATAATAAAGGCACTACCAACAGTGTGAGGAAAGTAGAAGTAATGGTTCCTCCCATCAATGAAATAGCCAGTCCCTGGAAAATAGGGTCAAACAGAATAATAACAGCGCCCAACACCACTGCGCCTGCTGTCAGCAGTATCGGCGTTGTTCTCACTGCCCCTGCTTCTATAATGGCCTGTTGAAGCGGCACTCCCTCTTTTAGCCTGATATTAATAAAGTCAATCAGCAATACTGAATTGCGGACCATTACCCCGGCAAGTGCAATGAATCCAATCATTGAGGTAGCTGTAAAATAAGCTCCCATCATCCAGTGACCTGCCACGATTCCAATGAGCGATAAGGGTATAGCTGCCAGCATAACCAATGGCACCATAAAATTCTGAAACCAGCCTACGATCAATATATAAATGATAACGATCACAGCAGCAAAAGCAATACCCAGATCCCTAAACACTTCATAAGTGATCTGCCATTCACCATCCCATTTTACCGTATAATTATCATCGAACTCAGGCTGCTGCGTATATGCCTCAGCGAGCTGGTATCCAGGAGGCATTTTAATGTTTTTGAGACTGTCCGACATTTTTGAAATGGCGTAAAAAGGACTTTCCAGTTTGCCTGCCATATCCGCCAGTACATAAACCACTTCTTTCTGATTCTTGCGATAAATATTTTTTTGTTTCACCTGCCTTGTTACCGTTACTACATCCCTAAGAGAAACGGCATTCCCCTGCATACCCTCTACCTGCAATCGCAGGATCTCGTCTATACTTCCTTTATCAGCATCGCTCAATTGGATATTAATACCTGTTTGATCGTAAGCTGCAGGCTGATAAATATGACCTGCACGCATGCCTGATAATGCCGCATTAATCGTTTCAGTGATTTGTGAGGCAGCTACTCCATAATGCATCGCTTTTTCCTTGTCTACCGCTATATGATACTCCGGTTGATCATCTTCTACCATCCAGTCAATGTCTACCACATCCGCTGTTTTGCTGAGTTGATCTTTCATGCGGGCCGCTATTTCCATCTGCCGTCTATAGTCCGGACCATACACTTCTGCCACAAGTGTAGACAATACGGGTGGCCCGGGTGGCACTTCCACCATCTTCACATTAGCATTGTATTTTTTTGCAATGGCCTGTATTGGCGCACGCATGTTTTTAGCTATCGCATGACTCTGTTCAGACCGCTCTTTTTTATCCACCAGGTTTACCTGTATATCCGCTACGTTATCGCCAACGCGCAGGTCATAATGTCTCACCAGTCCATTAAAGCTGATGGGAGCCGATGTACCTATATATTCCTGGTATGTCTTTACCAAAGGTTGCTGCGCAATATAAGTTGCAATATCATTCGCCACCGCCTGCGTTTTTTCCAGCGTTGCCCCTTCTGGCATATCAATCACCACCTGGAATTCATTCTTGTTGTCAAAAGGCAACATTTTAACTGCAACAGTTTTGGTATAGAACAGAAGCAATGAACCAATTAAAATAATTACTGTCCCGAAAATGAATACATACCGCTTCCAGCGTACCTCAAGTAATGGACGGATAAAAGCAAGGTATAGTTTATAAATACGCGTGTCTTCCAATATCATGGGCTTTTGCTCTTTGTGTACCAGGCCATGCTTTTCTTTTTCACGCAAAAAGATGTATCCAAGGTATGGCGTAAGTGTCAGCGCCACTATCAGCGATAGCAACATTGCAATAGAAGCACCAATAGGCATCGGACTCATATAAGGACCCATCAGTCCGGATACAAAAGCCATAGGCAATACGGCAGCAACAACCGTGAATGTTGCAAGGATAGTAGGGTTACCCACTTCGTTGATAGCATATATGGCAGCCTGCAATGGCGGGAGGCGTCTCATTTTAAAATGCCTATGCATATTCTCCGCTATAATAATAGAATCATCCACAACAATGCCTGTAATAAAAACCAATGCGAACAACGTGATCCTGTTCAGGGTATAATGCATCATATAATAACTGAACAAGGTTAATGCGAACGTCACCGGTACAGAAAGAAAAACAACCAATCCACCGCGCCATCCCATGGCCAGCATCACAAAAAGTGTAACTACAACAATCGAAATGAATAAATGAAACAGAAGTTCGGAGACCTTATCTGAAGCAGTTTCACCATAATTCCTGGTAACGGCCAGTTGTACATCTGAGGGAATGATCTCTTTTTGCAAATGCTCCACTTTTGCCAGTATCTTCCTGCTCAGTTCCATAGCGTCAGCTCCTTTCTTTTTGCCTATGGCCAGCGTAACTGCAGGATAGGTTGACCTGAATTTCCTGGCTTCCGCTGTATCCGCCCTGCCGTAACCAAATAAAACATACTGCGATGGTGTCTGAGGTGCGTCAATTACCTGTGCCACCTGTTTTAAATATACAGGCTGCTGCGCATTAATGCCTACCACCAGATCTGCAACATCTGCTGCACTTGTAAGAAAATTGCCCGTCTCTACTGCATAAGCTGTATCATACTGCAGTAAGGTACCACCCTGCATTTGTACATTATTACCTTGCAGCGCTTTGCTGATATTGACAAAACTTACATGATTCCCTATCATCTTGTCTTTATCCAGCAACACCTTAATTTCGCGATTTCTTCCCCCGATAATATTAACATCGGATACATTCGGCAGCTTTTTTATTTCGTTGGTCAGTTCCTGCCCCAACTGCTTCAGCCGGTAGTCATCATAATGTTCACTCCAGAGTGTAAGACCCAGGACCGGCACATCATCTATTGCACGTGTTTTGATCAGCGGCATGGTAATCCCTTGCGGCATCTTATCCATATGCTTCATCAATTCACTGTATAGTTTAACCAATGAACGCTCTATATCTTCCCCAACATAGAATTGCACGATCAACATTACCTGGCCCTTCATGGAAGTGGAATAGACATATTCAACACCTTTAATATTGGAAATGATCTTTTCCATTGGAGCCGCCACCTTGGTTTCCACCTCTTTTGGCTCCGCACCGGGGTACCCAATAAATATATCGGCCATTGGCACCTGTATCTGTGGCTCTTCTTCACGGGGTATCAGCATCGTACTATAACCTCCGATTAGCAAAAACGCAGCCATAAGAAGTATGGTTAACTTCGACTGAAGAAATGCTTTAGCAATTTTTCCTGATAATCCTTTTTCCATTTTTTTATTTTTACTGGCTGGCTTTTTTATTGACAGCAATTATTTCACCATTACCGGAGCTCCATTATAAAGTTTACCATTTGACTGCAAAACAAACTGCTCATCTTTGTCAAGACCCGACAACACTTCCACTTTATCACCCATCGTTTTTCCTAAACGAACCCAGCGAAGAAATGCCCTGTTATTCTTGCCTACGGTATATAACCCCGCCAGTTCACCTTTCTGAACAATACTGCTCACTGGTACCAGAATACCATCATTCTTTGCAACTGTATGCTTTGCCTCCGGCGCCGGTATTGTAACATTAACATACATACCTGCATAAAGATTTCTTTTATCTGCATCTGGTACACTTATTTTGATCAGGTATTGTCCGCCTGTAAATTGCGCCGAAGGAATAATCTGTGTTACAGTGCCTGTAATAATTTTACCGGCCGATCTTATATTAAGCACAGCACGGCCTCCCTGTTGAACAGCAGTTATTTCCGTTTCCGGTATAGAAGCGATTACCTGCAGCTGTCCGCTTTGTTCAAGGGTCAATACCGGCATTGCGGGACTAATAATGCTACCTACATCCATCATTTTTTGTGTTATTATGCCACTGAAAGGAGCCGTAATTCTTGTATACGACAACTGTACATTGATTTCATTGCGCAATTGCTTAGCCGCATCCAGCCCGGCTTTAGCTGAATGATATTGCAGCGTGATATTATCCAGTTCCTTAGATGTTGCACTTTGTTGCTTATATAAGGTTGTAAAACGGCCATAGTCCTTTTGCGCGTTCTGGTAAAGTGCCTCAGCCTGCACAACAGTTGCATCAACCTGTGCCCGTTTGGCCAGAATATCAGCATTGCTTACAGTAAAAAGCAACTGTCCGCTATTGACATGGTCACCCGTTTTTACAAACACCTTTGCAATACTACCCATCACTCTTGTACTGATATTCACGGTCTCTACGGCTTCTACTTTTCCGCTTGCTGTTATGTTGCCCGCATTACCAGGTATTCCCGGCAGGCTAACAGAAACGGTTACAGGCTTATCTTCTTCCCATTGCTGCCCGGTATTCTTTTTACCCGAACAGGAGCTCAGTAAAGCCAAAGCTGAAAAGGAAGCAACCATGGTTATTGATCTGCTGATTGTCATATTCATTATATTAGTTAATATGTTAAGCTATTGACGAATAGTTGTGAGGTACTGAAGATATACCAGCGCGTTATTGCGACTGAATACTGCCTGCGCTTGGGCCAGTCTTTTTTGCGCGAGCTGAGTCTGGGCCTGCAGTATATCAGTAGTATTTACCAGCCCCTGCCGATACCTGTTCTCAAGAATATATAAAGCTTCTGCAGCCTGTTCAACGGCTGCTGCCTGCTTGTCTATTTTATATGTTGCATCGGCCAATTGCCTTTGTGTTTTACTGATGTCAGTACGACTCTCGATTTTTTGATTGTCCAGTTCTTCGGCTAATTTTTTCTTTTCGAGTATCTGCGTCCTGATTCTGTTTTTGTTTTGGAACCCTTTAAAGATGTCCCATGACAACTGTATCCCTGCCAGGTAAGTGCCGGTACCGGATCCTGGCATGTTTTTATTGTGCAATTGATAATCAGCAAAAGCATTGAGTCTCGGCAAGTAACTCATTCTGCTGCCTCTGATCATCAGATCATAGGATTCGAGTGCAGCTTCCATTGCTTTAAAGTCGGCACGGAAAGCAGGCAAGGTATCTGCCGGGTTATTTTGTTCGCCAAAGAATATCGCTTCAGGTTGATAAATGGGCCCCGGCGGTGTATGCATCAAAACACTGAGGTGATCTGAAACGGTAGCGATACTGCTTTTGGTTTCTGCAAGGTCACTTTCAATTGTTTTTATCTGTACCTGTATATTAAGCAGATCTGACTTCGGTAACATGCCCTGTTCAAAACGGTCTTTGGTAAATTTATAGGTTGCCTGGACAGTTGTTAATGCTTCTTCAGCTACTTTTACTGCATCCCAGCTTAACTGAAGCTGTAAATAAGCCTGCTGAACCTGCCATGTTATGAACTCTTTCGTTCTTTGTGTTTTATATGTGTATACTATTGCCTGTTTAAAAACACTTTTCCGCTGGTATTGCAGATCCATGTTAAGCAATGGCTGTTGCACACTTAGACGGGTTACCTGGTCCGATACCGACCCCGGATGATTCAATGTAGCAGGATTAAAGTCCTGCTGTTCTATGATTTTCTGTTGCAGCTTAAATCCGAATGCATTTAACGGATTATTACTGATGAATGATGTATGGGAAAGATTTACCTGGGGTAGAAATATTGCTTCCGTCTGATCGTACACAGAGAGGGCAATTTTTTCATCCAGCTTCGCAAGGTTGATATTACTATTCTGTTCTATCGCCGTCCGGATGGCATCATTCATTTTCAAGAGCGTGACATGGTCTTGTGCACCTGCATAAAAGCTGACAAGCAATGCCAGAACAGTGCCACATTTTTTCACGCTTTTCATCACCCTTTTGCTTTGCATCATTAATTGTTTGAAAAGCAAAAGTAGCCAGGCAGTATGGCTATTACCGTGACTGATATCACGCTATGCGGGAATGCAGATAAATGCTGTACCAGATAAGGATATGCTACACGCTGAAAATGACGCTGCTGATACAGATCATATCAGTCAATATCAAGATGCAATATTTGTATCTGATGGTTCTTTAAAGAACGGATGGCGCCATTTTCATCTAATTTTTTCATCAGCCTGGAAATCACTTCTCTTGATGAATTAAGTTCTTTTGCGATTTCAGTATGGTTTACTGTAAGAATGTCTGTTCCAAAAGTATCTTGCTGCCGTTTGAGGTAAAACAACAGTCGCTCATCCATCTTGCGAAAAGCAATATGATCAACGGTAAGAATAAGTTCCTGGAAGCGGGCCCTGTAATTTTCCAGTACAAAATAGTACCAGGTTTTATACGCATGCATCCATTTATCCATGTACTCAAGCGGCACCGTCATAACTTCCGTATCCTCTGAAGCAATGGCTTTTAGCTGGCTGGCCTGCTGGCGGGTGGCACATATCATTGATAAAGCACATGCCTGTCCCGGCTGCAGGTAATACATAAAGTATTCATTACCATCCTCATCCTCCCGAAAGATCTTAACCAGGCCATGCACAATAATTAAAACAGAACGGAAATATTGTCCTGTTTTCATGAGCAGCTCCCCTTCCTTATACGTTCGCGTTGAAGCATGCGCAATAATGTCCGTCACAAGTTCGGTTTCGAAGGAAGGAAATAAGTGCCGGATACCACTTTCTGTATACATACCGCTTTTGGTTCACTGAATCACAAATATAACCGGATATAAGGTTTCTCTTTCCCATTGTTTGCAGTACCCACCCGCCCACTTTCAGTGCCTGGGCCATGCCATTGTCAATGGCATCCCTGAAATGGATACCACCATAAAGCCTTGATATGCCTGCTTCTTCCGCAGCCTGTTTGAATGAAGTAAAACTCCTGGTCGGTAATCCGTAGTCTACCTCTACACTATCGGTATAATGAAAGTTATCACCGAAGAAATGTGTCTACAATTTAGCAAAAACCCGCCATGCAACGTAAAATAACAAAACGCCGAGGAGCAATCCTCCCAATATATATAACCATGTGTAGTTTTTCTTTACAGAAGGAATTTCTGTAATAACTATTTGCCTGTTTACCGGAACATTAGTAATACTTTGTTCGTTGCCCCCCGTCCAATAAACCGTAATCCTGTCAATATTTGTTATGGTGCCCAAACCAAAATGGGCTATCACGGAATTTTGTGACATGTGGCTGGAAGCGCCTCCATCTATTTCGCGAATCATTTTTTTCCCACCCGCTTCAATTTCGATTCTTGACCCCAGTCCGTGGCTTTCGGCCTGAATTCCTTTCAATGCAATTTTGATCCAGTTGCCATTGGGACAATCGTTCCGGTAAAGATGGGTAACAGATTCAACAGGATAGCCGGGCAATACCGGTTCCTGGTTTACTACCAGCAAATCCAGGTCGCCATCATTATCAAAATCAAAAACTACCGAACCGCGGCCAATACCATAATCGGCCAACCCTACCCGGCTGGCATGATCCTCGAACCGGCCACCGAGGTTTTCAAAATAGAAATCGGCCATAGGTACGCAGTTTGGGTTAAGGTCACCGTTAGAAACAAACAAATCCAGGTCACCGTCTTTATCAAAATCGGCGAAGTTGGCGCCCCAGCTTATCGTAAAAAAGTCAACGCCCAGTTCTTTTGCCTTGTTTACAAATGGTTTCCCCGGACCCTGGTTCACCATAAAATAGTTGAACTTGATATTGGTAACGTAGTAATCCAGCCAGCCGTCGTTGTTATAATCGCCTACGGCAGTGCCCATGGAATTGATACGCAGATCCATTCCCTTTTCCTTACCGACATCTATAAACGATTTCCTGGGATACTGGTTTTCCAGCAACATATCGGGCGTGCGTTTATAGCCAAAATCGTGGTTGATGAAAAGATCCTGGTCGCGGTCGTTATCGTAATCGGTAAAAATGCCTCCAAATCCAAAGCCGCGGAAATCCAAACCATATTCCGAAGAAACATCACGGAAATGCTTTCCCTTTTCATTAAGCAGCAGGTATCCTTTTGCGGTCTGGTTAGCGCCAACAACAGTGGCATCGGTTACCACACTTAGCTTGCCTTTAAATTCATTGAAGTAATTACCTACATAAATGTCGGGCCACCCGTCTGCATTAAAATCGCCAAAACTGGCAGATGTGCTGAATGAAAGCATCTGGTCGAGTCCGTATTCTTTGGTGGCGTCGCGGAAAGTGCCGTCACCATTGTTCAGGAAAAGCAGGTTGATGGAACGGGGTATGGGCAACTTTTTGTCCCGGCGTGTAATGGTGGTTATAAACAAGTCTGTATAACCATCACGGTTCACATCCGCACTCGTTACTCCCTGGGTTACGAAATTCCGCGTTATCGTCATGCCAGACTGGGCATATACGTTAGTAAAAGTTCCGTCGCCGTTATTTTTATACAGCACATCATCGTTGGCACCACCGGTAATATACACATCTTCAAAACCATCGTTATTGAAATCTATTACACAGGCGCCGCCGCCAAACATACCCTCATATACTTTAAACACATGATGAATGCCTGCTTTTGCAGTTACATCTGTAAAATGAATTTGTCCGGACACATTTCCATATATACACAGCAGGATGACCGTGTACAGCATATAACTTTTGCGACCAAACCGTTTCATTTTTTCCATTTAAGATGGTTTACATTGTTTCCTATAACATTTCCCTTTTCCAATCCCCGCTGGTTATCCTGCGGAGTATGTATCCCTCCATAAAACCTCGACATTGCTGTTTCTTCTGCTGCTGCCTGGAAAGAAGTAAAATGCCTTACTTTAAAATCAGTATTCCTTATTTCATCACGCGGCCTTCCTACATGTGCACTGTCGGTGAATTCTAAATGATCTCCGTAGAGTTCAGTCAACACTGTTGCAGCAGCACCAGCTTGTATAGCATGCCCGGATGGAAAAGCAGGGAAAGGCGGATCGGGCCAGAAAGATTCCCAATGCGGATCGATGTGTGCGGGAACAAAAGTATTGGCTCTTTCTGTGAAGAATTGATATTTCCATTTCCAGCAATTGCGGAATGCGTCTGCAACGGCTATGCCTACATGCGCATAAGTAGAGGCTGCCTTGACAAGATCGGGTTTTGTTTTACGAACAGCAATGGTAGCAAGATAATAGGAATGGCCTGGTGGTGTAAATGTAACGTCAGGATCATCGGACCACCATATAGCTGCTTCTTTTTCCTGTTGTGTCAGTACGTATTTCTTTTTGTAAACCTGTATAAACTGCTGGTAATAAGGCGAACCGGGCGTAGTATCAAAAGGAATAAAAATAGGTGCTTCTATTGTTGAATCAATAGCAAGAAAGGTGCGGTTCTTTCCCCAATACGGATGCAATGGATAATGACTGAACGATTGCGCATACAATGGCGGCATCCAGCAGCCGGGTTTTTGTTCAAACACCAATTTTTTATCAAAATTGTTCAGGTAGCCACGGTGTCCTCCATCCGTCGTTGACCAGTTGAATATCTTTTGGGCAATGTTTTTGCCATAAGCTATGGAACGATTTACAATTGCAGTATCGGGTTGCAATGTTTGCAGCCGTTCCAGCAATGCCTGTTCCAGCGAATCAATTTTATGTTTGTTGCTATCGGAAGTCTGTACATAAATAAGCCGCAGCGCTTCTGCCTGTGCTGCATTCAGGGCCATTTGCCAGTTGTATTTATATACAGTATCGGGCATTGGTAAGCTGCCCAATCCATTAAGCTGCGGCGCTATCGATTGATATCCCGGGTAACCATTCACGACAGATTCGTACATGGTAAGGCCAATGTATCCGAAACAACGCGATGCAAAGGTGGGCGAATTGGAAGGCGTGTTTTTGGTAATATAATTGGTCATATCTGCCCAGGTAACGGCCAGTTCATAATCCGGCGGCGGTGTATCGGCAGGTTGTTTGCAGGAAATAACCAATGCACAACAGGCAATTGCCAGGTAATAACAAAAAGGTTTCATGAGTTGCTTAACTGGTATCAGTTTTTCCGGTGGTTTAATGAATACGTTACAAGCGGCATGTTGTTTATGCCAAAACAAATGCGGTTGCCGGTTTGCACCGCAGCCCGCACGTCTCCTCTTAAATCAAATCCCGATTCCTTCTGGTTTACATAACGGAATTTACCATGACCATCCCCTGCAAGCAATACACCATAGTTGGCATCAAACTTCCCCAATCTTATTTTGGTATGGCTGTTGTTACCGGCGAACAGCAAATCCGTATTGCCATCTTTATTAAAGTCAAGTGGTACAATAACAGAAACAGGCGAAAATTGCACTACATCGGGTAAATCAGCAACACTGAATTTTCCATTCTTTCCGCTTAAAAACAAAGTAGTAGCCATGTGGTTGACAACAAGGTGCCCCGCCTCTTTTAATTGTTCCGCAGAAAAAAGATCATCCGTCGTAATGTCTGCGTAACTTTTAAAATCGGAGAATCGCTTACGCATCAACGGTATCTGCGTTGCCAGTTCATCGCGGGTTACATACGGATATCGTTTCCCCTGTATATAAAAACTGAATATGGGGTCTATTGAACCGTTCTTATCAAAATCGGCATAATACATTTCCACTGGCTCTTTGTCGCTTGCGTGGAACTGTGCATTCAATCCCATATTGCCAATCACAAGGTCGGGTTTGCCATCGCCATTGAAATCGCCGGTTTGTATGGTATTCCACCAGCCACGCAATGGCTGATTGAAGTATTGTAAGGTTGCATCCTTCATCCGGCCACCTTTTAGTTCAAATACCAAAACCGGCATCCACTCACCTGCAATCACCAACTCTTCGTTCTTATCGCCATTCAGATCAATCCATTGGGCATCTGTTATCATACCAGGGTTCTTCAATGCAGCGCAAATGGTTTCGGTCTCATCGATAAAATGTCCTTTCCCGTCGTTGATCAGTATATAACTACGCGGCGCTTCAGGATAGCGGCCTGGTATCACTCTTCCACCCACAAACAGATCGGGTATTCCGTCTCCATTAATATCATGCACCCGAACGCAGGATTTGCTGGTGCGCATTACCGGTAGTACCCCCTCGCCCTTCCTGAAATTGTTTTTACCATCATTGAAATAAATCCGGTCCTGCAACAAACTGTCGTTATCGGTAAGATGGTGGTATCCTCCCCCGACGCAATAAATATCGGGATATCCATCTCCGTTGGCATCGAATACTGCAATATCCGATGTAACACAGGCCTTATCCTGTTCAAATGCCGGTATTTTCTTCTCTGCAAAACTACCGTCTTTCTGCTGCAGATATAGCGCTACAGCTTGTCCGGCCTGCCCGCCAATAAGGATGTCTTCAAGACCATCTTTGTTTACATCTGCTTTTTTCATACAAGGCCCCTGCCAGGAAAATTCGCTGATAAGCAAAGTTTGCCGGTTGAAATCATTGATCACCTGGGATGCAGGCTGGTAAACTATCGGTGATTTCACTGCACTAAACCAGGGTGCTCCGGATGAATGATGAGCAGGTCTTGCAAGCGATGCATTCTTTTCATAAAGAGTAATAATCTGATCGGCTTTTATATCATAGAGCTTTTGCGTTTTGCCACTGTTCCATGTAATGATCAATGAATCCACGGAAGCGGAAGCGGCAAGACCAAAATGCAATGTGTACGAGACATTCGAGAGATATCCGCGGGCGGGGTTTTGTTCCAGCGTTTGCAACATGCCATTCTTATATAACGAGAGATGTGCTCCCAATCCCTGTGTATTGGCAGCATCGCCGGCCAATTTAACCTGCAGGTAATGATTTTTATTTTGCTGGCGCGATTCGTTGCGATATACAAAGGCCGGCTGATCTATATTATTTACAACAAGATCGAGATCTCCGTCATTATCCAGGTCGGCGTACAGTGCTCCGTTACTGTTGGAAACCTGGGTAATACCCCAGTCGGTTTGTTTGTTTTCAAAAAGATATCCATGTTTGTTTCTATAGATATAGTTTACCACATTGGAAGCGGGCATTCGTTCAATAATCTTCATAACATCTTCGCGCTGCAATCTTCCTTTTGTCTGTGTAAACTCGTTCATGTAATTAATAAAGTCCAGGTTGGTATAATCCCGACGATAGCCATTGGTTACGTACAAATCTTTCCATCCGTCATTATCATAATCTGCGAACAAAGCCGACCAGCTCCAGTCGGTATTGGAGATGCCGGCCAATTGGCCTATTTCACTGAAAGTTCCGTTACCATTGTTTAAATGCAACATATTGCGCATATACTGGTAATAAAAGCCACTGCGAACGTTAAGATCGAATTTGTCGTAATTATCTGGTGCCAGCAACAGTTTCTGCCGGTGATTGTCTTCGGGCAACATATCAAGCGTAAAAATATCGGGTAACCCATCGTTGTTGATATCGCTTACATCATTCCCCATAGAAAACTGGCTGGTATGCCTTAAGTAATCCTGCAGTTTATTGGTAAATGTTCCATTGCCGTTATTGATATAAAGATAATCGGGTACCGAATAATCGTTGGATACATAGAAATCGGGCCATCCATCCCCGTTAAAATCGGAGATAGCCAGTCCAAGTCCATAGCTTAGTTCCGAACCATTGATTCCAGAGCGAACAGTTACATCTTCAAAATGACCAGCGGTTTGTTTAAAAAGCCTCAATCCTTTTTGAGGATCGTCTTTTTGGAGCATTTCAGCAGTACTTTGTTCATTGAGTAAAGGAAGATTTTTGGGATTGTGGTTCAATAACAGCATATCAAGGTCGCCATCTTTATCATAATCGAGAAAATAAGCCTGGCTGCTGAAGCCTGCCGTGTTCAATCCATATTCAGCCGCTTTTTCCTGAAACATGGGAATGCCGCGGCTGTCATTCCCCATATTGATATAAAGTTCATTGACTCTTTTTTCCGCAGGCAGGGCGCCGGAATAACACAAATAAATATCCAGCTTTCCATCGCCATTAATATCTGCAATGTTTACACCAGTTTTCCAGGGACCGGGTCTTCCAGTTGCTCCGCAAATAGCAGTAATATCCTCAAACTGCATATTACCGCGGTTCAGGTAAAGCGCATTATCTCCCATGTTGGAAGTAAAATAGAGATCTACAAGTCCGTCGTTATTGAAGTCGCCGGCAGCAACACCTCCTCCGTTATAGAAGTATTCATACATCAGGATGTTTGTGTTCAACCCTTCTGTCAGTGTGTTCTTAAAATTAATATTGGTTTGCCCGGGCTTTAGCAATGTAAACAAATGAGGAACGTTTTCATTCTGTTTATCATTTTTCTCTTTTCCGGGTTGCGAACAAGAGATCAGCCAGCATGCGGCAGCTGCACTCAGAAGCTTTAAATAGTGAGATAGTTTCATTAGCAATGAAAATAAAAAAAATCTGTCTCACTCTGTTGTGCAACTGAAATCTTTTCATTCAATCTCAACAGCGAGACAGATTTTTTATGTTGATTTATGCATAACAGGCTTAGTAACCCGGATTCTGAACCAGCTTATTATTCCTGTTTACTTCATCCTTAGAAATCGGGCGATAATACATTTTATCTTTCCATACCCTTGTTTCGTTTTCTGTGTTATCAACTACCGTGTACGTATAGCTGTAAACAGTTTTATCGTTACGATAAGGTGCCAATGCTGTTTTCCCCGGATTCAACGTTGTCGTAACTTTTATGGCCTTAATACCACGCCCTACTGTAGTGGCCGGTATCATCCAGCGGCGCGCATCGTGGTAGCGGTGCTCCTCATACGCAAGTTCGATGCGGCGTTCATTGTGATAACGGTCTACCAATGCTGCTCCTGCATCTGTTACGGCAGGCATCCCGGCTCTGAACCTTATTTTATTTAGCCAGTTTGTGGCTTCCGCTTCCTGGCCAAGGGCCAGACAACTCTCTACGTAGTTAAGCGCTACTTCGGTATAGCGGATAAATGGCCAGGGAATGGTCTGTGCATTGGACTGGTTATCTGCCAACGTAGGGTTGGGATCAATAAACTTGCGTGTATAGTAGTGTGTACGGCTGCCATTCCAGTTTTCTACCGGAGACTCACGGGTATCTATACCATTAATAACACCACCGGCACCATCAGTATAGTAACCTGTTTGTATCTGGTTTACAGGATCTTTTCCGGATACGTCAAGTGGTCTGGGTTTCCAGTCAGAGCCATCATAAAGGATAGTAGCATAAAAACGGGGATCGCGGTTGGAATAAGGATCGGCTTTTTCAACAGGATTGCTCCAGTCGAATTTGCTTCCATCCATCATTTCATAATCGTCAACCAACTGCTGAATAGGTGTGTTTCCTGCCCAGTTATGATAACCATTCGGGCCATTATTAATACCATAATGTGTGCCTCCCATCGGCCAGTTGTCTTCCGGTGTATACAATGACGATAGTGAACGCTGGAAGATTAATTCTACTGTAGCAGATTTATCACCAATGGCGCTTTGACCTCCCAATGCAATAGACATGTAATTCATTTTACCTTCTGCTGCAGAAACAGGAGCGCCCAGACCCAGTTTATACCCCTGGCCGGCATCCAGTACAGCTTTGGCAGCATCCTGTGCAGCCTTCCAGCGTGCTGTTCTGTCGCCGGAAGTATAAGCCACCAGTTCAATTTTTGAAAATGAAGCAAGCGTGCCTGAGTTAGCCTTTGCTGTGGTTGCATCGTGCAAATCACTGGCAGCATAAAGAAGTACACGTGATTTCAACGCCATGGCAGCCAGTTTGGATGCACGTCCGGGCTGTGTTGATTTACCATCCAGCAAAGTAGCAGCTTTATCTAAATCTGCTACTATGAAATTTACACACTGTTCATAAGTATTCCGCGCAGCTGAATAATCCTGGTTTAATGCGTATGGTTTATCAATCAGGGGAACGCCACCGTAAAAACGCAGCAATTGCTGATAATAATAAGCCCGCAGGAAATAAGCTTCTCCCAGGAGTTTATCACGCAGTTTTGTGTCAGCAAAAGTAGCGCCAGGCAACTTGTCTATTGCAATATTGGCTTCGCGAATGGCTTTATACATTCTGCCCCACTCGTATGTACCACTCATCCATGCCGTGTTACCGGGGGTTTCCGTCCCTTCCGTAAAGTTATTGATATTTCTGCCTGCGTGGGTAAACATGGCCTCATCTGTATAGGCAGCGAGCCCCTGTTCTTCGAAACCGCCGTATCCCAGGTAGGAATAGACGCCAAAAATAAATGCTTCTGACAATGGTCCGTCGGCCCATGTTGCGTCAGCAGACACGGTTGACAATGGTTGTGTATTCAGGAATCCTTTCTGGCAGGCAACAACTGCCAGTGTAAGAAAGGACATGAATACTATGGGATATTTTATTTTTCGCATATCTGAAAATTTTTAGAAGGTTACGTTAAAACCAAGATTCAAAACCCTTGATTGAGGATAGTAAACACCGCTGGCGGCTGTTGCTTCCGGGTCAAATATTTTACTTTTCTGGAATGTCAATACATTCAACCCGTTTGCAAATACACGCAGATTACTGATTTTATACTTGGTTAGCAATTTGGCCGGAAGGTTGTAACCTATTTCGATGTTCTTTAACCTGATATAATTCTTGCTGAAAAGGAAATACGTGTTGTTTCCATAGCTTCCTCCTGTAAAATAAGTATCACCCCTGCTGGCAAGTCTCGGATCTGTACTGCTTGGATGATCAATGGACCAGCGATGGTCGTACGAATATTTCAGGAAGTTGCCGATATCACCGGATTCTGTTTGTATCCTGAGTGATGCACCGGTTGCTCCCTGAAACAGAATATTCAGATCGAAATTTTTGTAACGAACCTCAATGGTAGAACCGAAATTGAAAGTGGGTGTAATGCCGGTTTCCAGACGTACCCTGTCGTCGGCAGTTATTTTACCATCCCCGTTTACATCTTCGAACTTCATATCGCCCGGTCTCAATGCACCGGTTACACCGCTATAGTCGATTTTATTTTTCGCAATATCTGCCAGATCATAAAATACCCCTGCTGATTTATATACCAGGTAAGAACCGATAGGCTTTCCTTCCTGGCGCTGGTAATCCGGAATACCAGGGACTTCGTCCATGAACACCACTTTGTTTTTAGCATACCCGCCATTAACACCAACTCGGAAACTGAGGTCTTTATTTACATTACCGTTATAGTTAACCGAAAATTCGAAACCCCGGTTATCTACCCTGCCCGCATTTACAGGTGGCAGGAGGTCTGTTATACCGGAAGAAGCCGGTGTAGACCCTGTTTTCTGAATAAGGATGTGATCTCTTTTGTTATAGAAATATTCCAATGTAAGGTCCACCTTATTGCCGAATAATGATGCATCCAGACCAATATTATAATTATTTGCACGCTCCCAGGTAAAATCAGGGTTGGCAAGTAATTTTTCCGCCAGTGTTTTGGCAACCTGGCCATTAATCGGGTATTGGTCAAACCTAAACAGTGACAGGAACGCGTATTCCTGCAGGGCGCCATTGAAGAATACCTGGTCGTTACCCATCTGTCCGTAAGAAGCTCTCAGCTTAAGATAGTTGATTGGTTTAACCTTGAAGAAATCTTCGTTGGTAATATTCCATCCCAAAAGCAACCCGGGGAAGAAACCGAAACGGTGTGCAGGCGGGAATATATAAGAACCATCATATCTCCAGATAAACTCGGCAAGATATTTTTCCTTGTAGTTGTATTGAGCACGGCCATAATAACCGAGCCTTGCGCGTTCGTATGCGCCGCCATCGACTGTTTGAATGGTGCCGCCGGCAAACAACTGGTCAACAGCTGAGGAAATATAATTCCTGCGGAACGCTGTAAAAGCATCTCCTTTGAATTGTTCCCGTGTTACCCCGGCCAGTAATGATATGTTGTGGGCGGCACCAAACTTATGATCGTAACTCAGCATCGCAGTAAGGTTGGTATTTAATACGGAACGATAACGCTGCGTAAGCCTTGGATCCGTATAATTAGAACGCACAGCGCCAACCAGCTTGGGTGTTTTACCATCGGCCTCATAGGTTATCTTGTCCCAATAATACAGCATCCAGGGAGTTTGCCATACTTTATCTGTTTGTGTGTTTTTATCAATTGCTCCGGACAAAGTAAGTTTTAGGCCACTGATCCAGGGATTGGTAATGTCAACGGAACCATTGGCCTGGGTAAAGTCTGTCGGGTTATCTTCATACCCGGTTGCACTGGTCGTAACCACGTATGGATTCTGACCGTTTTCAATATCCGGACCGGGTTTGCCATTGGGCCAAACCTCCGGTTCCGTGGGCCGGCCTCTCATCAGCATACGGAATATGGAGCCTGCACTTTCAGTGGGGAAATGCCTTGCTTCGCGGCGCACCATTATGCCCAGGTTGGTAGTGATGTAGGAATTTATTTTGGCCGTTACATTGCTTCTGAAATTATACTGCTTGTAATACGTAGCAGAATTTTTATAAATCGCATCCTGGTAAACATAACCTATGGAAGTAAAATAACGGATAGCATCATTACCCCCGCTGATTTGCAGGTTATGTCTCGATTGTGGCGCCCAGGTTTTGAAAGCATCGCCAAACCAGTCTGTATTCGGGTATCCCCATGGATCAGATCCACTGGCGTATTTTTTAATTGCATCAGGGCTATAATTCGCGTTCAGCGTGCTCACTCCCGTTGTAGGTGATTTATAGACGCCTGTTTGCTGAATAGCGGCCCAGGCAGCTGGCCATTCGTTTGCCGGTATGGTTTTATAAATAGGAAGTTCATTCATTATGTTCGCATATTCCACTGCGCTAGACATCTTGGGAATAGTGGAAGGCTGGGAAAATCCCTGGTTAAAGTCGTACGTAATCGTAGGTTTACCGCTCGCACCTTTCTTGGTGGTTATCAGGATAGCGCCGTTGGCAGCCCTGGCGCCATAAATAGCCGCAGAGGCATCCTTTAGTACGGAAATGGATTCTACATCTTTCGGATTCAGGCGACCGAGTCCGCCATCCCTGTCGGGAACGCCATCAATAACCACCAGCGGGCCGCTGTTGCCAAGTGTGTTGATACCGCGGATATTGATGGTAGCGCCATCGTAACCCGGTTCGCCGCTTTGCTGAATAACTACCAGTCCTGGCAACCGGCCGGCAAGGGAGTTGGAAAGATCAACAGCAGGTGATTTTACCAGCGCATCACCTTTCACGGCGCTTACAGCGCCCGTAATGGTAACTTTTCGCTGTGTACCGTAACCTACCACTACCACATCACTCAGGTTGGATGTGTTTTGCTGCAGGGTAACCCCAATAGTGGTCTGGCTGCCTACTTTTACTATATGATTGTTATACCCGATCATGCTGAACTCAAGCGTTTCGCCTGGTTTGGCATCGATCGAAAAAGAGCCGTTTTCCTGCGTAAGTGCCCTGCGGGTGGTTCCTTTTACGGTCACCGTTACACCGGCTATTCCAGCCCCTTTTTCATCGGTCACTTTCCCGGTAACGACAGCATGCACAGCCGCGGCTGCATTGTCGCCAGCGGTGCTTCCGGCCTTTTCAGAAATAATAATAATACCGGATTCATCAACAAACCTGTACTTAAGTTTCGTTGAACCCAGTACGTCGTTCAGCACCTGCGATACAGCCATGTCTTTTACATTCACTGTAACCATCCGGCCAGCCGGAATGATGTCATTGCTGAAGGCGAAGCGGTAATTGGTTTCCTTTTCAATCGCTTTAAAGAACCTGGTAAGCTTGACCCCGTTAAGGGAGAGGGAAACTTTAACATCCTGCGAAAATCCTCCGGCACTGACCGACATAATGCCTACAAACATTAAAACAGCTGTTAACTTCATAACTCTAAGCAGTTTGATTAAAGGTGGTGGCATAAGGGGATGCCACAAGCAAGCATGACTTTTTTTCATACCTTTATTTTGGTTTAAAAATTAAAAATAGAAGCAGCTTCTTTTGCAGGTAGCTGTTTCAAAGTTTTGACCAACAGGGGAAATGTTAGCGCATTTACCCCTGTGTTTTATTGATGTATCCTGACCGTTAATGTATTTCCTGGTATTATTTCATAATTAAAATTCCTGGATTCTTTTAAGAAGCTGAGTACGGCACCTATCTCCTCTTTTTCAAAAATCCCGGTGAACCGGTAATTGCGTGTCACTTCATCAGCAAACGCTATTTTAACGCCATACCATCTTTCCAGTAATATGGCAATATCCGCAAAAGTTTCATCGGCAAATACCAATTTATTTTCAGTCCAGGCGATTTCTTTGATCTCGTTCCTGTCTGTCTTTGTAAGGCATTGCACCAGGTTTTGGGGTAGCAATATCTTTTTCTCCTTTGCTGTCTCGTCTACACCCGTTTCAGCACCTGGCTGTTCCCATTGTACTTTTTCATTGGGGTGGAGCAATACTTTCCGGTTCTCCCCCTTTTTAAGGGTCACTTCCACCAGACCCCTGACCAATGAAGTCTCAGTCATTTTTTCGCCAGGATATGCTTTTACATTAAAAGCTGTACCCAATGCTTTCACATCCATGGCAGGAGTATGCACAATAAACGGCAGCGCTTTGTTATGCTTTACATCAAAGAAAGCTTCTCCTTCGAGGTATATATCCCTCGTGGAAATGCCATAACGTTCATTGATATGCATTTTACTGCCTGCATTCAGTATGACCACAGAACCATCCGGTAACTGAAAATTCTTCCTTTCGCCATAAGCCGCTGCAAATATTTTCAGGCCCTCTTTTCTTGCATGATCATTGTTCTTAAGGATGAAATAACCAGCCAGTATCACTACGGCCACAGCTGCCGTAAGTTTCAGGAACATTGAAAAAATATGCTTGGGCTTTTTGTCCTCATATCCCTGCATCTGAACAATGGGGGCGGGATCAACTGAAGTCAGCCTGCTTTTTAACAGCGCTTCCTGCTCATCCCTGTCTGTCATTGCCATAGCATTGAATATGACAGCGAACCTTGCTTTGGCATTTCCGATGAATATTTCGTCATCGGGATGTTCGCGCAGGTGGGCTTCCCAGCGGGCGATATCGGCGGGAGCAGTTTGTTTACAGTAATTAATAAAAGATTCGTCAGCTAATAAATCCTCCATATCCATTTTACCAAACTCCATTTGATGGCTTTAATAAAACAGAGTATTCCGGTCTGAGTTTTTACCTGCTGAAAACAATGAAAAACCTTTTTTGTCAAAATCGTATCATAAATGGTCAATTTTGAAGAAGGAGCAGGCTGGGATTCGATGCTGGGGTAATGTAATTATTCAGAAAATGATGGTAGTAATGGATAGGGATAGTACCGCAGAAAAGAGAAAGCCAAAGGAAAACCGTTCTTTTTCTTTTGCGGGTTCCAGTTCTGATTTCAATTTTTTCAGCGCTTCGTGTATTTTGTTGTAGACAGTGCGGTGTGTCAGGTTGGTTTTCTGCACAATTTCTTCATAGCTAAGGCCGTCATAAAATTTGAGCATAATAAGCTCTTTTTGGCGGGCAGGAAGGGCATTGATATGATTCATCAGGTGTTCATACAATTGTTGTTCCTCGTCTTTCCTGATCAGCTTTTCTTCCGGTGTAGGCAGGGGTTCTTCTGAAAGATTGTTCCAGGCAACCTGCAAATTGCCCGCTTTTTCAGCTCTTTTCCAGTCGGCTGTAAGTTTTCTTAAAAAGGATGTAATGAGGTAGGCTCTGACATTGGTGGCTGCATGTATGGTTGCTCTTTTTTCCCACAGGTACAAAAACTGTTGCTGGATCGCATCTTTAACTAAGTGTGGATCTCTGATCTCTTTCAGCCCTATAAACAGCAGGCTATGGTAATATTTTCTGTACAAAGCCAGGAACATGTCCCTGTCTCCTTCCATTAATCCCTTCCATAAGATTTCGTCGTTATACATAAGCAATCGTCGGTAAATGGCAATCCAAAATCGGTAAATAGCAATCTAAATTACTTCTATTTTGTTAAATTTTTGCTTCCTGTTTTAAAAGATTGAAACCCTCGCCAAAAGCAGTGCCCGGATAGGCAATATGTTTTATTTACACATTATTAGTTTTGTGAGCAAGCCCCGAGGTTCCGGCCATAAGGCAATATTAGCATGGCGTAAAATTGAAAATTGATGTATATTTAGGTAAGTGAAGATGCATTGTTTTAGCTATCCTGGCTTCAACTGAACACTTCGTTTTTCGTACCAAACAAAATGTATATGAAAACAATCCTGTTAAGTTTCTTCCTAGCCATTGCGGCCATCAGTTTTGCACAAGAGAAAACAGCCACAGCCGCTGCTCCTGCAGCTGCACAGAAAGCAACCAAGCAAGTGCAGCAGCATCCGGCAGCCTGGGCCTGCCCGAAATGTTACGCCATTACCAAAGATGGCGGACAATGCGCCAGCTGTAAGACAGACAAGGTACAGTTGGGCACTTATTATTGCACCCATTGCATGAAAGCGACCGGTGCCAAAGCCGGTAAATGCCCTGCCTGCGGCATGGCTTCTACACAAATGACAAGAAAACTTTGTGCGGAGCATATGAAGGGAGCGGCCATGAAGAAAGCGGCTTAGCGCTTTATTACAAAAGCTTCTGAAGTAATTAAAAAAGCTTTGATGGTAATGCTGCTATCAAAGCTTTTTTAATTGCCCGGCTTGAGATTGTCAGATGCGCATAGATGTTTATCTTTGAAGTAAATAGTAGCAGGGCGATAACTGCTTTCGTAATAATCACATTATCTGGTAAACTATTTCAGAAGAAGACAAGCAAGGATCCTTATAGAGACTTCATAAAGACCCCCATTAACCTCAACTCCGCAGTCATATTATAGTTGCTCCGTATGCAATCTGTCCGCAGTTTATTTAAATGCTATCGCTGCGTACGCCGGTCCGGTCAATGCCATTAACTCAACTCTTTTAAAACCGGCTGTTTTTGCCCATTGTTCGAAATCGTTGATAGTATAATCGAACCCATCGCCGTTTTCAATCAGCATATTCAGGCTCATGAGCAGGCCAAACACATTTTGCCTCCGTTCATTATCGATAACATTTTCGATGGCGATGAGAGCACCCCCGTCGGGTAGGGCACTGTATACTTTCTGTATCAATTGTTGTTTCATAGCTTCATTCATTCCGTGCAGGATATTGCCCATGGTAATAATATCAGCTCCGGGTAATCCATCTTTCAAAAAGCTACCGCTGGCCGTACTGATACGATCGTTCAACTTAAAACCTTCAATTTTCTTTTTTGCCAACGGCTCTACAGGAGGCAGGTCAAATGTGATGCAACGAATACCGGGGTGACGCAAACAGACTTGTATACTCAACCATCCATCTGCACCACCTACATCGAGTAAGGTGTTGTACCTGCTGAAATCAAATTGATTGACCAACGCCATAAAATTGCCGGTTTGAATACCGCTCATAGCATTCATAAACTCCTGGAGCTTATCGGCATTTTTATAGAGCTCGCTAAAGAATTCCATGTTGCCCTGGGAATTGCCCTTTCCTTCATTTTGCGGCTCGCCCGTAAGTAGCCCTTCTTCCAGGTCACCCCAAAATCGATAGAGGCGGTTGTTTGCCATTTCTAAAATTCCTCCTATGTAACTACGTTTGTTTTTATCAAGGAAGATACCCGTATCTGCTGCGTTGGCATAGATCGCATTTTCTAACAAACCTTTGCGTTCCAGGAAGCCAAGTGAAACCAAGGTATCCAACCAGTCAAATACGTGCCGCTCGGTACAATGCAAACCAATTTTTTCTTTGATACCTTTTGCAGAAAGCGATCCCCCGGCCAGCAGGGTAAAGAGTTCAAACTTAACGGCAGTGAGCATTGCTTTAGAGGCCCAGAAGCCCATACCTATCTGCATGATTTTGGATGGATTGAGCGAAATTGCAGTGTTTGCTTTTTCAGTGGCTATATCAGTAATCATAGTAGTGGATTGAGGTGAAAAAAGTGAAGCAATTCTTATAAAAGTAGAAATAAAACGGAATTTTTACTACTGGTTAGTTCCAGTTGCCTGCTGTGCAGCCTTCGCTGATTTTACTTACAATGCTCTATCGTGTGCCCAGATGTTGATACCTTATATATAACACCATCACTACCAGAGTTATCTATAAATGCTTCGTTCGCATTCTGTTCAGCAGCCAATGACCGCCCACTACTGTTCCGGTCTTTCCTGAGAATCCACCAAGGATCCCTTTGTTAAATTTTGACATTGTTTCGTTTTTAACTGTAATCAAATCTTGTTTACGACTCCCGCTGCAGACGGGACCACCAGTGGTTGTGTTAACAATGCAAACTTAGACCGGGGTTTGATGCGTTAGGGGTTGCAGGGGTTGTACAACCCCAGGTAATTATATGAATAACAGTTCATTACTACCAAAAAATTGCGGTTTTTAGGGGTTGAACGAATATAAATGCAGCGTTGGCTGGAATTGAGTCGTGTTTGACTCGTGTTTGGCCCGTCCGAATAAGGGCATTTGTTCGAAGATTGTTCGGTAAATACCGAAGAACCTTCGGGGTTTACCGAAGAAACCCCGAAGCGGACTCGAAGAAAGACCGAACAAAGACCGAAGCGGAAACGAGTCAAACACGAGTCAAACACGAGCCAAACACGACAAACCTGCAGCAGGTTATAATCGTTTAGTAATGTTTAAGCTGATTGAACAGCTTGTTGCGCGCCGGCAGTAACCGGAACCAAAAACAAAACCGCATTAAGGATCCCCATGTGAAAAATAATCAATGGCTTCGTGGGCTAATTGTTAAAAGGAAAGTTAATTAAAAACTAGTGCAGCTCAAAGCACTCCCCCATAGCATCCCCTGCAAAATAAAAAAACGCTGACTACATTGATTATCAGCGTTATAAATTAAATACTGGTGGCCTCGCCAGGAATCGAACCTGGATCTGGAGCTTCGGAAACTCTTATACTATCCATTGTACTACAAGGCCATATATCTCACAAGAAAGCCGGTGCACCCGGCTGGGCGCAAAAGTAATGGAAAGCTGTTAAACATTCAGGATACATTCTGACGCCCCCACCACTCCCTTATCTTCGGAAAAGCAATATGAAACCATGCGGTGAAACTGCCCGGCTCCGTTTCCAGCATCGCTGCTATCTGCTGCATGGAACGATGGGCATAATTTGCCACTTCTTTCATATCAGGCGTCACCTTACCGTCATAATAGCCAACGAACACATGGTCAAACTCATATTCGGTAAGCCCGTTGACAAATTCAGCCCTGTAAATAAAATCAAATGCTTTTTTGATGGGTGTTTCAAAACCCATTTCCTCTCCCAGCCTGCGCGTGGCTGCAACAAGAGTGTCCTCACCCGGACGCGGGTGACTGCAACAACTGTTGGTCCACAGGCCCCCGCTATGGTACTTACCAGCCGCCCTTTGCTGTAACAGCATTTCACCATTGCTGTTAAAAACAAAAACACTGATAGCCCTGTGTAACAGGGCTTTTTCATGGGCTTCCATCTTCTCCATTGTCCCCTGTTCGATATCCTGTTCATCGACTAAGATAACCTGTTCCATGCATTAAAAATAAGTGATATGACTGAAGAATGGACAAAGACCCGGTCAGTAACGCTGGATCTGCTTCTTCAGTAATTTACGCGCAAAATGTATGCGGCTTTTAATGGTACCAAGCGGCTCTCCCAGCATGGTCGAAATTTCCTGGTACCGATACCCGTCAAAATAAAGCATAAAAGGAATGCGGAACATGGCCGGGAGATGATGAATGGCTGCTTTTATTTCTTTCAGGTTGATCGTAGCTATGGCAGCATTAGCAACCGCACTCCTGTGCTGGTTCAACAAAAATTCATTTGGCGTACTGTCGAATATGGTACGCTGTTTTGACCTGCGGCGATAATGATTGATGAAGATATTGCGCATAATGGTATACAACCAGGCCTTGATATTGGTCCCTGCATGATACTTATCCCTGTTGGCCAGCGCTTTGTACAGTGTCTCCTGGTAAAGATCATTGGCTGCATCTTCGTCGTGCGTCAGATTGACCGTGAATGGTTTCAGGAACGCGGCGTTGCTGAGTAAGACTTTATCAAATTCAACACTTGACATAGCCCAAACGTTTAAATGTTTGCACTGTAAAGTTAAACAATTAAATGCGTACCAGGTAGCTATTTATTTGGGCAGACAGGCGACCATTACAAAGCTTAGTGAATCAGGCAATTGTCTGTTTCAGAGCAATGCTACATATTCCATGATCTCCGATAATGAGCGCTTGAAACTGGCATTGGCGGGCATTTTTTTCCTGAAAGATTGCGTAAGCTGCCCGGAAATGATCATGGGTATCTCTGGCATCAGGTGATGCGTTTTCAGCAAAAATTTTTCCAGGTTGAAATTATGCGACACCGAAGTGAGGTGTGTATACAGCAGGTCCGGCATTTTAAGTTGTGCCACATATTCCACATCCTTCAGCGGAACGTTAGCCCCCAGGTACAATACTTTCGCTCCCCTGCTTTTCAATAGGTAATACACAAACAATAGTCCCAGTTCGTGGTGTTCTCCTTCAGGCAAAAACAGAAGGAATGTTTTCTCGATCGATATATGGCTTTTTGTACTTTCTATGCCTACCACCAGTTTCTGCCGGATGACATTGCTCACTAAATGTTCCTGCGCCGGGTTAATATGATTGGTGAGCCAGAGCAAGCCTATCCGTTCAAGAAAAGGAAAGATGATCTGTATGATGGCCCGCTCAATGCCTTTGGCTGCAATATAACCATCCAATACCGCTTCAAACTCTTCCATCTCCAGGTCAATCATACGCTGGATCAGTTCATTGACAATTCTTTCCTGCTGCGCCTGCACCTGCGACAATGACAACAGCTTCTCTTTCATTTCACCCTGTGTCATTTTGTTGATATGGGATATCTTATACCCGTATTTATTTAACAGGGCGATATTCAATACCTGCTTCAATTCTAAGTTGGAATAATAACGGATATTGGTTTCAGTACGCTGCGGCCGCAAGAAGGAATAGCGCTGCTCCCATATCCTGATGGTATGTGCCTTGATCCCGGACAAGTTCTCCAGGTCTTTAATGGTAAACGCGTCCATGCCTTGATAACAGCATTGCAGGACTTTTGTTTAACAATGCAGAAAAAAAACCAAAAAAAGATTCAATGTCTTCAGGGTCTCAGTCTGCGTAAATATTCGCCGTAACCGCTTTTGGCATACTTATCAGCTAATTTCATGAGTTGTTCACGATTGATATACCCCATGCGGTAAGCCACTTCTTCTATGCAGCCCACTTTCTGGCTTTGCCTTTTTTCTATCACCCGTACAAATTCGCAGGCATCGCTGAATGAATCAAAGGTACCGGTATCTAACCAGGCCGTGCCGCGGCTCATGATGCCCACTTTTAATTGCTTGCGCCTGAGGTATTCGTTGTTCACTGTAGTGATCTCATATTCACCTCGGGCAGAAGGCTCAATGTTTTTAGCAATGGACACCACTTCATTATCGTAAAAATAAAGTCCCGGCACTGCATAGTTCGACTTGGGCTGCTTCGGCTTTTCTTCGATGGATACGGCATTGAGCTGATCATCAAATTCAACCACACCATACCGCTCCGGATCATTCACTTCATAAGCAAATACTGCCGCGCCGGTTACATCATTGAAGGATTGCACCAGTTGACTGAAGCCTGCACCATAAAAGATATTATCCCCTAATATCAATGCCACTTTATCCTTGCCAATAAAATCCGCTCCTATCACAAATGCCTGTGCCAGTCCGTTCGGAACAGCCTGCACTGCATAGCTGAAACGGCAGCCAAGTTCAGCGCCATCTTCCAGCAGTCTTTGGAACTGTGCACTGTCTTCCGGCGTGGTGATGATCAGTATGTCTTTAATACCCGCCAGCATGAGGATGGACAGCGGATAATAGATCATCGGTTTATCATACACCGGCATCAGCTGTTTGCTGATACCCTTGGTAATCGGATAAAGTCTTGTTCCGGATCCGCCGGCCAGGATGATTCCTTTCATAGGTCAGAAGTTAAGTTCGTTGATACTTTCCTGAAGTGTAGGCAATTGGGTGTCTTTACCTGACAGAAGCAATGCTTCTTCAGGTAATTTCCAATCAATGCCCAGTTCAGGATCATTGTAAATGATCCCGCCTTCGGCAGCTTTGTTATAGTAGTTGTCGCACTTGTAAAAGAAAACAGCTTCCTCACTTAATACCACAAAACCATGTGCAAAACCACGAGGAACGAAGAATTGCGTGTGGCTGTCGCCGGATAGTTCAACTGCTATATGCTGTCCGAATGTGGGTGATTGCTTGCGCAGGTCAACCGCTATATCCAACACCCGCCCCTCCAATACCCGCACTAATTTACTTTGCGCAAATTCGCCCTGCTGGAAATGCAGGCCGCGCAGTACCCCTTTTTGCGATTTGGATTGGTTGTCCTGTACAAAATCAATATCCATACCTGTTTGTGCCAGGAATGTTTTTCTGTTGAAGCTCTCAAAGAAATAGCCCCTGCTGTCACCAAATACAGTGTCATGAATAACAAAGCACCCTTCTAATTTTGTTGGTTCAATGCGCATAATCAGCGGTTAGCATACATGGATTCATAATAATGTTGGTAGTTGCCGCTGGTGATATGCTGCAACCATTCGGTATTGGCCAGGTACCAGTCGATGGTCTCACTCAATCCCTGTTCAAAAGTAACAGAGGGTTTCCAGCCTAATTCTTTATTGATCTTCGATGCATCGATTGCATAGCGCCTGTCGTGACCCGGCCTGTCTTTTACATAAGTGATCAGTTGCTCACTGTATCCTGCAGCGCGACCTAATTTCTCGTCCATCAGCGTACAAAGCAGTTTCACCAGGTCAATATTCTTCCATTCGTTAAACCCGCCAATATTATAGGTCTCACCGGTTACACCATGATGAAACACCTGATCAATCGCTGAAGCGTGGTCTTTTACATAGAGCCAGTCCCTCGTGTATTGCCCATCGCCATAGACCGGTAATGGTTTTTCCTGGATGATGTTATTGATGAACAACGGGATCAGTTTCTCCGGAAAATGATAAGGGCCATAGTTATTAGAGCAATTCGATACCACTGTATGCATGTGGTAGGTTTCGTGGTAGGCTCTTACAAAATGATCGGAAGAAGCCTTGCTGGCCGAATAGGGTGAATTGGGATCATAAGCCGTGGTCTCTGTAAAGAAACCTGTTTCACCTAAGCTGCCGTATACTTCATCGGTAGAAATATGGTAGAACCGGTGTTTGGAATAATCTGCCGCCCATTTTTTCCTGGCGGTATTCAGCAGGTTTACCGTACCGATGATATTGGTGTACACAAAATCCAGGGGTGATACGATGGACCTGTCCACATGCGATTCAGCTGCCAGGTGTATCACATCGGTCACCTGGTACTGGTCAAAAATGGTTTCTAATGCGGATGCATCAAGGATATTGGCTTTGACAAAAGTATAATTCGGTTTCCCTTCAATGTCTTTCAGGTTTTCTAAGTTGCCTGCATAAGTAAGTGCATCGAGGTTAATGATCTGGTATTGCGGGTATTGGTTTACGAACAGGCGCACAACATGTGAACCAATGAAACCGGCGCCGCCTGTTATCAGGATATGCTTGCTCATCTGTTAATTGCTTTCTTAAAGGGCCGCAAAATAAGCAAATCGGGGCAATTCATTCACCCTGGGCTCCTATCAGTTAACATATATTTCGCTTTACTTCCTTATTGCTTATCTTGGGCAGAGAATCCCTTGCCATGAATCAACGTTATTATTCGCTGGATGTTTTTCGGGGGGCCACGGTAGCCCTGATGATATTGGTTAATAATCCCGGAACCTGGTCACATATCTACAGCCCTTTAGAGCATGCCACCTGGCACGGTTGCACTCCTACCGACCTGGTATTCCCTTTCTTTCTTTTTGCCGTAGGTAATGCCATGGCCTTTGTCATGCCCCGTTTTGAACAGGCAGGCCCGGCTGTTTTCTGGCGAAAAGTGATCAAAAGAACCTTGCTCATCTTCCTGATTGGCCTGTTGCTGAACTGGAGCCCTTTTGTAAAATGGGATGGCAACAGCTTAGTAGGCAAAGCATGGGAAAACATTCGCATCATGGGAGTGCTGCAACGGATTGCACTCTGTTATTTTTTTGGCTCGGTGATTGTATTCTACGGTAAAACAAAAGGCGCTTTTGTGATCAGCGGAATATTGTTGCTTGTCTATTGGTTTATTTGTAACTGGCTGGGCACTCCCGGTAACCCTTATAGCCTCCAGGGATATTTTGGTACCGCATTTGACAAAAGCATTCTGGGCATTTCACACATGTACAGGGGTGAAGGTGTAGCCTTTGATCCGGAAGGATTAGCCAGTACACCGGCTGCGATTGTACAGGTGGTATTTGGCTTTATGGTAGGACAATACATCCAGCAAAAAGGAAAAAATTATGAAATGCTTGCCAACCTGTTGATCGCCGGTGTAGTGCTGATTTTTACGGGGTTTTGTTGGGACATGGTTTTTCCTGTCAATAAAAAAATATGGACCAGCAGTTATGTCATGTACACCACTGGTCTTGCCATGCTGGTCATTGGTACATTGATCTACTTAGTCGAATTCAAAAGCGTTAAGGGAGCATGGAGTAAATTCTTTGATGTATTTGGCAAGAACCCTTTGTTCATTTTTGTATTAAGCGGTTTCCTGCCCCGTGTGCTTGCCCTGATCAGGTGGACCGATCACTTAGATGATGCGGGGCAAAACGTATACACTTCTCCCTTTCCCTGGTTTTACAACCATATATGCAAAAACGTAGCCGCCGACCTGCGCGTAGGCTCATTAGTATATGCATTAATCACCATCGCTTTTTACTGGCTGATCGTTTACCTGCTGGATAAACGTAAGATATACATCAAAGTATAACACTCAATTGCCCGCTCTTAAAATTGCTCCGCTCTTTAGAGCGGGAGAGAGAGAGAATTAAAGAAAAACAAGTTCCGCTTTCCGGATGTTTTCCGGCTTACCAACATCAATAAATTTGGTGCCGGTATGATCAAATGCCATAATGCGGTGGCTGGTCATCAAGTTAAGATATACCTCCACCATTGAGAATTTTCCTTCCTGCCTGAACAGGTCGAATAATTTTGTATTGATCACATGAATACCACTGAATGCTTTTGGCCGGTAGTTATGATAGTCTTTGTCTGAAATGATTGATGCCGGTTTTTCTTCTCCCGTTTTCACATTCCGCCAGCCCCGCAACAACCCTCTATCATCAAACAAAAAATACCGTGAACTTTCCCGGTCTGATACTGCCAGTGTTGCCAGTGGCTGTTCCTGTTGGTGGCGGTGTATCATGACAGTAAGGTCCATATCTGTCAGGATATCTGCATTCATCACTATAAAATCTTTTTCTCCTGTAAAATACCCGCCCGCTTTTTTTAAACCGCCGCCTGTTTCCAATACCGCATCCGTTTCATCAGAAACAGTGACTGTACTTCCCCAGCCTTTGTTTTGCTCAATGGCATGGACAACCTGGTCTGCAAAATGATGCACATTCACGATCACTTCTGTAATACCATGCAATTGTAAGTATTCGATATTACGCTGCAACAGGCTTTTACCGATCACCACAGCCAGGGCCTTGGGGTGGTGATCGGTCCAGGGCTTAAGACGCGTGCCAAGGCCGGCAGCGAAGATCATTGCTTTCATATGAGCACGAATTACACGGATTTGACGAATTACACGGATTTATTGCAGCCAGTTCTTTTGGTTGGTATGTTGTAATACCACTTTCACTTTGTATTTATTTTTCAAATGCCTGGCTGTTTGTTCGGCGGCGTATACGCTGCGGTGCTGGCCGCCGGTACAACCGAAATTGATCATCAGGTTCTCAAAATCCCGGCCCAGGTAATTCTCTACCGTAATATCAATCAGGTCCCATACACTGTTCAGGAATTCATTCATCTTAGTACGCTGCTCTAAGAAATCCTGCACGGGTTTATCTGTTCCATTCAGCCGTTTGTATTCCTCAAAGCGGCCGGGATTGAGTATCCCCCTCATATCAAACACAAATCCACCGCCATTTTCACTATCATCCTGCGGTATCCCTGTTTTATAACTGAAGCTATTGACCTGAATGATCAATGGTGTTTGCTCATTCGCCTGTAGCGGTTCAAAGCGTTCTATCATATCATCGGTTACTACTAATTTCAATACCCGGTCAAATTCAGGTGTATTGATGCCAATTCTTTTGTGGTTGATAAAAAATTTCAGGTTGCGCATCGCCAGTGGAATGCTGGCTAAGAAATGCGCCTTGCGTTCAAACAAGCCCCTGAACCCGTATGCACCCATTACTTGCAATAACCGTATTAATACGTACCCGTTATACTGGCTCACAAATGTGATCCTGTCAACCGGCCGTTCCAGCAGTTGATCTATTTCATCCATGTAATAATCCAGCAGCCTGTCTTTCCAGGCTTCGCTTAGTTCTGCTTTTGCCTGCCATAATAAAGAAGCCACGTCATATTGTAACGCGCCTTTCATGCCGCCCTGGTAATCAATAAAACTGGCTTCATCGTTTTTCACAATGATATTGCGGCTCTGAAAATCGCGGAACATAAAGTATTTGTACTCCGTATGGGTCAGGTAGGTACTTAATGCTTCAAAGTCGTCGAGCATGGCTTGTTTATCGTACGGCAACTGCAAAGTGTCTAAGAAATAATATTTGAAATACAACAGGTCGCTCAGGATTGCCTGTTTGCCGAATTCTTTGGCTGTCAGGCACCAGTCATAATTCAGGCCCCTGTCGCCGAGGATTTGCATTTTGGCTAATTGCGACAAACTCTTCTGAAACAAACTATAAGTATACCCGTTATGTCCGTTCTGTTCCAGTTTATTCAGTAAAGAATCCCTGCCTAAATCTTCCTGTATGTAAATGGTATCCTCCTCATTCACCCCCAGGATCAATGGTACCGGCAATCCCGTATCTTTAAAATGCCTGCTGAAATTAATAAAGGTCTGTGTTTCCTTTCTGTTCAGGTTATAAGTGGCAATATAAGTGTCCATGCCTGCATAAATGCGGAAGTAGCTCCTGTCGCTCCCGCTTTGTGGCAATTTTTCTATTCTGTCCGCTTTCCTTTTCTGTAATAAAAGGAACAGGCCATCAATCGCTTTAATCGCTTCCTCCATCATGCATTCGTGGGTTTCAGGCGAAAATAAAACTAAGCGTTGAAAACCTGTTCATTCTACCTGAAAATATGCTTAATTGTCAGGAATTCATTAATGCAGGAGACTTCTGTGAACAGCTGCAGGCGCGCTGCTTATTATGGAAAGACCACAACATTCTGATACGGTATTAATGGAGATAGTACCGATGTGCGCCACGATTAGCATTTATTTTTTAACAGTTACGATGTCTTGCGTTTTCCCGACAAGTAATACACGGGTATGCCTAAGCAGGTAATCAGTATTCCCAGACAGGCATTTATAACAGGCGTGGCGCCATTCCTGTAATGGATGATATCGGTATATAAAGTGATGCAAAGGAAGAAAACAGTAAATAATACGAATACCAAAGGTACTACAGGATACCCCCATACTTTGTAGAAACGGGGTTCGTCTTTCATTTTGCTTCGCAGGATAAAAACACCCAATGCGCTCATTCCGTAAAAGAACCAGCTTACAAAAATGAGCATGTCGGTCAGCATGTCAAAGGAACCGCTGAAGATAAGCAGGATGGTCCAGCAGGCATTTAACACCAATGCATTACCGGGAGTGTTATAACGCGGCTGTATTTTACCTGCCCAGCCAAACCATTTGTTTTCCGTTCCCATCGCATAAGTTACCCTTGCAGTGGCCAGCACATTGGCATTGGTTGTACCCAGTACAAACAACATGACCATCAGGGCAATCAGGCTGCCTCCTGCGGTACCCCACGCAACTTTCGCCGCATCGGATGCTATAAAAGAAGAAACAGCCATTTTCTCTACCGGTAATACATACAAGAATGCAAGATTAACCAATGTATATACGATCATACAAAAAAACAAACCCGTTGATAAACTCAATGGAATGTTTCGCTGCGGGTCTTTAATTTCTCCTGCTACAAATGTGATGTTATTCCATCCGTCATATGCCCAGAAAGCGCCGGCAATAGCGGCCGTATAAGCGCTTACCAGTGCCCATCCCGACGGCATCCCCGGCGCAATGGCAACTATATTATGCCACGCGCCTTTACCTGAAAACAAAACGCCTCCTATCAGTAAAACAATGGCTATTGCTTTTAGTGCAGTCAGGAAGCGTTGCAGCGCACTGCCATATTGCACACTGCGGTAACTGATGAATGTGAGGATAAGTATGATGAAGGCCGTAAGCAGTTTAACGCCTGTATTTTCCAGCGGAAAGATATTTCCCACCAATGGTATATGCAGCCTGAATGCCTGTTCAGTAGCGGCAGGGAGCCGTGGCAGGTCAATGAAATAATTGGCATACTGTGAAAACACATAAGCAATGGAAGCATTGCCTGCAGTATTAAACACTGCAAAAGCAGCCCACCCGTACAGGAAAGCAAATCCATCGCCATACATTTTTTTGAAGAAGATGTATTGTCCCCCTGTTTCCGGAAACATAGCGGCCACTTCGGCATTGGACAAAGCGCCAAACAGTGTAACAATACCTGCCACTACCCAAACACTCAACAACAATAAGGGCGATCTTAATTGCGAAGCCATCAGCGCAGGTTTCATGAAAATGCCGGAACCAATCACACCACCGACTACAATGGCGATAGTGGTTGACAGCGACAGGTTGCGTTTCAATAGCGGCATGAGCGATAGTTGCTCTTAAAGATAGGGATTGCAGCCTAAAACAATCGTCCCTGCTCTCCCGGCCTTCGGAATTGCGTACAATCCAACTCCCATCGTTCTGCATTCAGCTTGTAGCGTTTATTGTATTTGATGAATTGCTGTCTTACTAAATCTGAAATGGGGCCCTCGCCGCGCATGCGAACGCCATAACGGCTGTCATTTACCTGGCCCCCGTGGCCATTTTCGATCAGGTGCCATACTTTATCTGCCCGGTCAGGGAAATTTTTATACAACCAGTCATGAAAGATCAGCTTGATCGCACCATTGAGCCGGATGAACGTGTACGCACTGAAAGAGGCGCCATGCATACTTGCTGCCTGCATAATGTTTTGCATTTCGTGTTCATTCAATCCCGGTATCATTGGCCCCAGCATAACTCCTGCACGTACACCCGCATCGCTCAGCTCTTTGATCACGCGCAGTCTTTGTTTTGCGGTAGTGGTCCTTGGCTCCATGGCACGGCGCAGGTCTTCATTGAACGAAGTAATACTGACCAATACACTCACTAACTTTTTCTTTGCCATTTCCTGCAGCAGTTCCTTGTCGCGCAGTATGCCCGCATTCTTGGTAATCATACCCACCGGCTGATTGAATTCATTGCACACTTCCAGCAACTGCCGCGTGATCCTGAATTTTTTCTCAGCAGGCTGGTAACAATCCGTATTACCGCTTAAACTGATGGGAACACATTGCCAGTTTTTATTCATCAGGAATTTCCGCAGCAACTGAGGCGCGTTTTTTTTGACAATGATCTTTCGTTCAAAATCCAGTCCCGCACTATACCCCCAATATTCATGGGCATTACGGGCATAACAATAGATACAACCATGCTCACATCCCTGGTAAGGGTTCATGCTGTACCACATGCCTACATCGGGACTGTCCACCTTATTCACAATGCCCTTGGCATTATCCTCTAAATATACGGTTGCTTCATTGGGTTCTGTCCAGTCATCGATCGATTCAATCTGCTCCCTTACCCTTTCATTTTTCAGAAAGCGGTTGCGCGGATTGAACTGTGCACCGCGCCCTTTTAAATATTGATCCGCCTGATCCTGCTGTGTTTCATCCATCTTAAAAAAATAATGTGGTTTGTGTAACCTCTCCCTTCACATTCATCAGCCCGAACCGTTGCACTGTTTCATACCTGTTTTCGCCCAGCCTCTTCCGCAGCAGTAACAGGTGATCCGCCATGAATTTGCCGGCAAAATGGCTGTTGCTGTATTCCAGCCATCCTTTCTCATATTGCCAGGGCAATAATTTTCTTGCAACAGTCAGGTGCGGTTCCGTAATAAAATGCGGTTTGTGTTCTTTGTCCATCTTCATCAATCGCTGTACCGGCCTTAACGATCTGACCAGTTCAACAATCTGCACTTTGGTCTTCACCTGGATATAAATGGTATGTGCGGGAAAACTGCCAAAGTCTTCCAACTCTACCATAAAAGAAGCCTGCGCTATGGTAATCACTTTTAAACGTTGCACGATCCTTGTCTCCAGCATATCATACTGGTGAAATCTTACCAGGGTAATATGCGGTTTGCCATGCGCCGCCGCCGGGCATTCATAACCGGCCGCAAACTTCTTTTTGATGTCCATGATATCCGTCCGTAATGCCTCATGCGGTTCCAATACCAGCAAGTAATCACTCATGGCATAAGAAGCTAAAGGGTTTGCCGGATGCTGCATATTGTTTTGTTTCACCTGTGTTCATTTTATTGGTCCATTGATGCGGGCTGCAGGCCAAATACATTGACCTGTTTGCAGGCATCATACTGGTGTTGCCTGCGCAGTAATACCAGCTCCTTTACTTCTAATGGCCGGTATACATCATCGCAGTCACCGGCGGTTGCCGCTAAACGGGCACCTGCCGGTATGCAGGGCTGTGTGATGAATGTCATTTCCGGGCAACCGTAACTTTTCACGTACTGATCCACCACCTGCAACTCCTTGGCCAGCTGCTGAAAAGGCAGCGGGTCCTGTATGCGCAGGTAATGGCTGGAAGGCGACTGCCCGCCATTGGATTGCCATGCCACTGTAAAGCTTTTCTGCGCACTGATGATCCGGTGCATCCAGCGGATCAGGGTGGCTTCCATGTCCTCTCTTGCCATAAAATGGACCAGGGTCAGCACCCCTTCATCAAAACGGGCCACCAACTGGTAACTGTAATCAGCTCTTTCCATAAATATTTTTTACAGTGATAATAATTTTAGCATAAATTTACTAAATAATTTAGTCAAACAAAATTTATTTATATGGATGGGGAACAATGGCACGGAGCCGCCTATAAAGGCTCCAAACAATTCAGTCAATGGGAAATACCCGCCGCCAATGCCACCGGTTTCGGCGCAGCGGCCGACGATTACATGGAAAGAGGTATCGACCTGAATGAGCAACTGATCCGCAACAAACCCGCCACTTTCTTTTTCCGCATGAACAGCGATGCTATGATCGGCGCAGGTATCTACAGCGGTGATGTACTTATTGTGGACCGCAGTATCAAGCCAGTCAACGGGAAGATTATCGTTGTCATCCTGAACGGAGAGTTATTGGTAAGAAGATTACATACACAGATCAGGGGTGTTACTCTCCTGGCAGAGAATAAACGCTATGGCGATATACAGGTAGACGAGTTCTCCGAATATAAGCCATGGGGGGTGGTAGTCTATACCATACACCAGGTCTGAACCTTTGCCCCGCTCTTTAGAGCGGAAGAATGAGTAAGAAACAACACATCATGAAAGCCATTGTCGACTGTAACAGTTTTTATTGTTCCTGCGAGCGTTTGTTCAAGCCGCATCTTAAGAACAAACCGGTAGTGGTATTGAGCAATAACGACGGATGCATTATTTCCCGCAGTGATGAAGCCAAACAATTAGGCGTGGAAATGGCAGGTCCCTATTTTAAAGCAAGGCCTTTGATAGAAAAATATGGCGTGGCTGCCTTTTCTTCCAATTACAACCTTTATGGCGACCTGAGCTGGCGGGTTATGGAAACCCTCCGCATGTTACTGCCACCCGGTTCTGTGGAAGTCTATTCGGTCGACGAAGCTTTCCTCGATCTCAGCCATATACCTGCCGCAAGCTTACACCAAACAGCATTGCACATACGCGAGACTGTAGAGCAATGGACGGGCATTGCCGTATCAATTGGCGTAGCGCCTACCAAAGTGCTGAGTAAGGCGGCTAACCGGCTGGCAAAAAAACACAAGGCAGCTACCAACTGTGTACTGGTACTGGATACTCCCAGGAAAATAGAACAGGCATTGATCAAAACTGATGTCGAAGACATCTGGGGTGTTGGTTACCAGTACGCTTATAAGTTGAGACGGATGGGCATCGACACCGGACTTGACCTCAGCAGGAAAGACATAGCATGGGCACATAAAAATTTAGGCGGCGTAACAGGAACAAGACTGTTGCGCGAACTACAGGGTATGGTAAGCATCGCAATGGAAGCTGAACTCCTTAACAAAAAAATGATTGCTACCACCCGCATGTTCGGCTCGCCGGTATCTGATATCAGGGATATTAAAGAGGCCATCGCCACTTATACTTCCCGCGCAGCGGAAAAACTGAGGCGGCAGCACGGCGCAGCAACAATGATCAGTGTATTTGTGGTTCCCAAAGAACAATCACACACTGCCTACTTCAGGCATGGACCCACCATCAGCAGTCATGTTACCTTGCCGCTGGCCACTTCATTAACACAGGAGCTGATCAAACCTGCAGTGGGACTCGTAGAACGGCTGTATGAAAAAGGACGCATCTATAAAAAGGCAGGAGTGATGCTCAGCGGCATTGTTCCGGATAGTTCCATACAGGGCAACCTGTTTTCACCCGCTGAAAAAAATAACGGCCGCCTGCTCATGAGCACGATGGATAATGTAAACTTTGCCATGCGCGACGATGTGGTAAAATTTGCTTCCTCCGGCACCACGCGTGATTGGAAAATGAGGCAGGAATTAAGAAGTCCGCGTTATACCACCAGGTGGGAAGAACTATACGATATCCGCTAAAACAGCGAGGGCTGTACAAAAGCCGGCTTAACAAGATGGAGCCCGCAGGCTGCATTCAATTGATCAACCAGATAAATAGTCAGTTCGGGTGAATATGCTTCATCATGCATGTGCATGAAAAAGTACAGTTCCTGCAGGCCCTGGTCTAACCAGTATTTCATCCGCCCGATCCACTCATCCACTCTTGTATAATCAGTTGCATGCAGACTATTGCCTACATACCTGACAAATGCCTTAGGTACGGGAAGGCGCATGTGCGCACAATCTCTCCTGCCGCTGGTATCGGTGATCACGGCTCCCATATTGATTTCCCTGAGTGTATGGAACAGCTCCTCCTTAACAGGGCCATCGGCAAACCAGCCGGGATGCCGCACTTCAAGAAAGAATGACAGGTCGGTCGGCAATGAGCGCAGAAAATTAAACAGTTCTGTCTTCCTGCCGGGTGTGAAGCTGTCGCTTACCTGGACAAAAACAGGGCCCAGGTGTTGCTTAAAAGCCAGTATCCCTTTTAAGAATGCGGTGGTGATGAATTCCTTCCCCTGTAAGCTGCCGAAATGTGTAACGCCTTTGTACATTTTGGGGCAAAAAAGAAAATCCCGGCCAGCCGCTTTAGCCGCCCATTTGGCAATGCCTTCCTCGTCATATACTTTATAGTGCGTGGCATTCAGTTCTATGCTGTTATAATGTTTTACATAGTGGTCTAGAAAATCTTTTTCTTTGGTTTTAGCCGGGTATATCTTCCCCACCCATTCTGCCCGTCCCCATTTTGCACAACCAAGGTATACTTTGGGCGTTGCAACCCGTTTGCCCGGTAACACCTGCCTGTTGAATGCAGGCTCGGGCGGCAGGCTAAAATTGATCGAATCCAGTTCGGTTAAAGGTACACGGCCAAATTCCATAAAGCAGGATTGTTGAATGATTGCTTTGATTCAAAGATCCGCAATTTGATTGCTGAATGGTTACATTCTTTCAAAATCTGCAATCAAAAATCGTAAATCCGCTATCCTCCATCAAAAATCTGTAGTTTTAAAATATTAGTACCCCATATCCGTCTATCTTTTTACAATGGATAAGACGCTGACGATAGCATTAGACATGTCTGAGACCCGTAAAGCTAATATCACCGAGGTCATCAATACGTACAGTAAACGATTGATGGGCTTTATCCGTAAACGGGTGAGTAATGAAGCCGATGCAGAAGACATCCTGCAGGATGTTTTCTACCAGCTGATCGGTAATACCAAGCCTATTGAGCAACTGACCGCCTGGCTGTTTACCGTAACACGAAACAAGATAACCGACAAGAACCGGAAGAAGAAGCCTGAATTACTGGATGACCTGTATGATGCAGAGAACGGGTTTGACTGGACTGAACTTTTTTTTGATGACAGCGGTACGCCTGAAACAGAATACCTGCGGTCACTCTTCTGGGCAACACTTCAAAATGCTTTGGACGAATTACCAGCGTCGCAGCGTAACGTTTTTGTTTTGAATGAGCTGGAAGGGGTTCCCTTTAAGGAAATAGCCAGCCAGACCGGAGAAACCATTAACACCCTGATCAGCCGGAAACGTTATGCTGTGCTGCACCTGAGGGAACGGCTGGGTACCCTGCGTGATGAACTATTATTAAATCATTGATTAAATTGAATAAGATGAACAAAAAATTCTGGATAAAAAAGATCATTGGCTGTATTATCATTGCCCTTGCTGTTGGCACCCTGCTTGGCTATGTAGTAATGGCTTTATGGAATAATGTCCTGGCAGAAGTATTGCATGTGCCATTCGTCAGTTTCTGGCAGGCCATCGGCTTACTGATCCTTTCTAAAATATTGTTTGGCGGCATTAAAGGAAGATGGGGTGGCGGAGACCATTGTGGCGGTGGCTGGAAAAATAAGATGCGCGAAAAATGGCATGCCATGACACCCGAGGAAAGGGAAAAACTCAAAGAGGAGTGGGCAGAACGTTGCAGGAAACGCTAAAACCCTTGTACAGCATGGGTTTTGGCATTAATTTTAAAAAAATACCCGTAAAAATTCTCCTATATCCCTAATTTTGCGCAATCTTTTGTGCAAATGAACCCTATACTTAATTCCAACGAATCAATCCCTTCTCAGAAAAAAAAGATCATTGTTTTAGGCAGCGGACCCAACAGGATCGGCCAGGGTATTGAATTTGACTATTGTTGTGTACATGGCTTACTGGCTATCAAAGAGTGTGGCTATGAGGCCATTATGGTGAATTGTAATCCGGAAACCGTGTCGACCGACTTTGATATGGCTGATAAACTGTATTTCGAGCCTGTATTCTGGGAACATTTGTGGGAGATCATTGAATTAGAGCAGCCGGAAGGTGTGATCGTTCAGTTAGGCGGACAAACAGCCCTCAAATTAGCCAAACGCCTGCACGAAAAAGGGATTAAGATCATTGGTACTTCTTTCGACAATATGGACATTGCCGAAGACCGTGGCCGCTTCAGCGACCTGCTGAAGGACCTGAAGATACCCTACCCAGAATACGGCACCGCTTTCACTGCTGAAGAAGCCATTGAAGTAGCTAATAAAGTAGGTTACCCGGTACTGGTTCGCCCGAGTTATGTATTAGGCGGACAAAGAATGCGCATCGTTATCAATGATGAGGAAGTGGAAAAAGCGGTGATCAGTTTAGTGAAGCACCTTCCCGGAAACAAGATCCTGATCGATCATTTCCTGGACCGCTGCCAGGAAGCTGAAGTAGATGCCATTTTCGATGGCGAGAATTTTCACATCATGGGCGTTATGGAACATATTGAACCCGCAGGTATTCACAGTGGCGACAGCAATGCCGTACTGCCTGCTTTCAACCTCACCCCATTGGTGGTTGAAACCATGGAGTATTACAGCGAAAAAATTAGCCGCGCATTAGATATCAGGGGCCTGATCAACATACAGTTTGCTATTAAAAACGGTAAAGTGTACGTCATTGAAGCCAACCCCAGGGCATCAAGAACAACTCCTTTCATTGCAAAAGCATATCAGATACCATACCTGAACATTGCTACTAAAATAATGCTCGGCGCAGCCAAACTGACCGACTTTACCATGCAGAAAAAATTGGATGGCTATGCGATCAAAGAGCCGGTGTTCAGCTTTGATAAATTCCCCGGCGTAAACAAAGAGCTCGGTCCCGAAATGAAAAGTACTGGTGAAGCCATTCGCTTTATCAAAGATTTAAGAGATCCTTACTTCAGAACCCTGTACAAGGAACGAAGCATGAATTTGAGCAAATAACCCTTAAGTATAAATACCTGATTTTAGAAGCCACAGCACTGCATGTGGCTTTTTTTATTAGGTTTAGTCCCATGAAACGTTATGGGAAAATAGTATGGAAGACAGCACCTTTCTTTCGGTTGTTGCCTGCATTGATAGCAGGCATCCTGTTGCAGTACTATTGCAACCCGTCTCTCATGGTGCTCTGCGTTATCATTCCGCTCGCAGCAGGGATACTCGGCTGGCTCCGGCTGCGCTCAGTGTACAATCGGTACCGGTTGAACTGGCTGAATGGAATAGCTGTTTATTTATTGGTATCCTGTGCCGGCATGACAGTTGTTTATAACAACGACATTACACACAGGAGCAACTGGATCGGTAATCAGTACCACCAAAAAACAATGATCCTGGTCTCAGTAGAAGAGCCGCTGATCGAGAAAAAGAAATCGTTCAAAGCACTGGCTAAACTAAGGTTCGTAAAACCTGTTACGCCGGGCCTGAATGGGGAATGGCGTACAGCAAGCGGATATTTACTGTTATATTTCAGAAAAGATAGTGGCATGGTTCTTCCGGACTATGGTTCGCAATTAGTTATCAATAAACCCTTGCAGGCCATCGTTAACAGGAATGACAAGGATGCTTTTGATTACCAGCGGTACTGCGCTTTTCAAGGGATCTATCACCAGGTATTGCTGCAACAGGGCGACTACCGGATAGTACCGCCGGCTAATAAAAGCCGTTTTGCAACAGCACTGATCACTGCACAGCAATTTGTAGTAACAACGCTGCAAAATAAAATTACCGGGGACAAAGAAGCAGGCATTGCAGCAGCTTTACTGATCGGGTACAAGAACGGGCTTGATAAAGACCTGCTGCAGGCGTATAGTAATACCGGCGTTGTCCATATCATTGCCATCAGCGGCATGCACCTGGGAATGATCTATGGATTATTAGTCGCCTTGCTCAGGCCCTTACGCAACAGGAAAGGAGGCAGGTGGATAAAGCCATTAGTAATACTGGCAGTACTGTGGGGCTTTAGTTTTTTGGCAGGAGCAGTGCCTTCTATTCTCCGGTCTGCCGTTATGTTCTCTTTCATTGTGGTTGGGGAAGCGATGGGCAAAAGAACCAATATATACAATACACTCGCTGCCTCCGCTTTCTGCCTGCTACTCTATAATCCTTATTATTTATGGGATGCGGGTTTCCAGCTTTCCTATACAGCAGTTCTGAGTATCGTCATTTTTATGAAACCTGTATACAAATGCCTGTATTTTAAAAACAAATTATTAGGTATTGCCTGGCAGCTGAATGCTGTAACACTCTCTGCACAAATACTCACATTTCCTTTGCTGCTTTATTATTTTCACCAGTTCCCCAATCTCTTTCTTTTCACCAATTTTTTCGTGGTGCCCCTGTCCGGATTTATTTTGTATGGATGCCTGGCATTGTTAGGAGTGGCTGAAATTCCTGTACTCGGAACTCTTACCGGTAAAGGTATTTCATGGCTTATTATGCAAATGAATGGCCTGATAGGGCGCACGGACAGTGTGCCTTTTTCCGTTACCGGTAATATACAGATTACATTTTTGCAATGCCTGCTTTTATATGGCTGTATTGGCTGCTTTGGCTGGTGGCTGCTGCAAAAACAGGTAAGGGGGTTATTAGCCGGTATGGGGTCACTGGCGCTATTTCTGCTGATCCGCTGCATTGGCCTTGCACAATGAACCAGAGATATTACCTTTGCACCCTCTTTTTAAAGAATCTATCACCATGCAAAAGAAAATTCAATCTGCCCTTATTTCCGTTTTCTACAAAGACGGCCTGGAACCCATTGCCAAACAGTTACACCAGCTGGATATCACCATCTACTCTACCGGTGGCACGCAAAAGTTCCTGGAAGACCTGGGTATCCCCTGTGTGGCAGTTGAAAGTCTTACAACCTATCCCTCCATCCTTGGCGGCCGGGTTAAAACCCTGCATCCAGCCATTTTTGGCGGTATCCTTGGCAGGAGGTATGAGCCCCAGGACCTGCAGGAAATGAAAGCCTACCATATTCCTGAGATAGACCTGGTGATTGTAGACCTCTACCCTTTTGAAGAAACCCTACGTACTACCACTGAAGAAAAAGCCATTATTGAGAAGATCGATATCGGCGGGCCATCCATGATCCGTGCTGCTGCCAAGAACTTTAAAGACCTGGTAGTGATTGCGGCTAAAGATGATTACGCTTCACTGGAAAAACTATTGATCGCGCAGCAGGGGGAAACTTCATTAGAACAGCGTAAAGCATACGCTGCCAAAGCTTTTGAAGTAGTGATGCACTATGATACAGCTATCAGCAATTACTTCAATCCCGGTCATCAGCAATCATTGCGTTATGGCGAGAACCCACACCAGCAGGCCACTTTCCATGGTAACCTCGAGGCATTATTTACCCAGCTCAATGGCAAAGAACTATCCTATAATAATCTTGTTGATGTTGATGCTGCCGTGCAACTGGTCAGCGAGTTTTCGAATACTTCTTCAGAGGGCGGGGGGGATTGCACTTTTGCCATCATCAAGCATACCAATGTTTGCGGTATTGCTGCAAGGCCAACAATAAAAGACAGTTGGGATGCAGCCCTGGCCGGAGACCCTGAAAGCGCTTTTGGCGGTGTGCTGGTATGTAACCGTACCATTGACAAAGCTACGGCTGATGCCATCACTGAAATATTCTTTGAAGTATTGATTGCACCTGCTTTTGATGCAGCTGCGCTGGAAGTATTAAAAAGTAAAAAGAACAGGATACTGTTAGTGCTGAAGGCTGAAGGCTTAACGCTGAACGCACCTTCGAAATCTTTGCTCAATGGCTCTCTTTCACAAAGTACTGACGAGGGCAATTACAGCAAATGGGAAGAAGTGGGTGGCCGCGAAACAACTGCTGCCGAAAAAGAAAACCTTGCTTTTGCCAATCTCGTTTGCAAGCACCTGAAAAGCAATGCAATTGCCTTAGTCAGGGATAAACAATTGGTAGGAAAGGGTTGTGGTCAAACCAGCCGCATTGATGCGCTTCGTCATGCCATAGAAAAAGCGAAACAATTTAATTTCGATCTGCAGGGTGCTGTACTGGCTTCCGATGCTTTCTTCCCTTTTAATGACTGTGTTCAGATTGCGCACGCCGCAGGCATAACAGCGTTCATCCAGCCGGGCGGATCGGTAAGGGATAAAGACAGTATTGCTTATTGTGTTGAACACAAACTGGCCATGGTAATGACGGGCATGCGGCATTTCCGGCACTAAGCCTTCGGAGACTGGCTGCGCTCTTTCCAGAGCTCATTAAACGTTTTCTGGCTGAAATCAAGTTCACTCCGGTGGGCTGTCCAGCCTTTGAATACTTTATTGACCACCCAGTTCTTCATGTTGCCATTACCCATATTCATCATGGCCCTGTTAAGGCTGGCTGTTTTCCATACTTTCCAGGCAATACGCTCTGCAAGGGTACTGGAACCGCTGACGACCGCTTCGTGGCGGTTTTCTAACAGCAGTTCATGCAGATTGATCCTAACGGGACAAACTTCCGTACAATTACCACACAGGGAAGAAGCATAACTCAGGTGCTTATACTCATCCATTCCACGCAAATGCGGCGTGATCACTTTACCGATAGGGCCGCTGTAAGTTGTTTCATAAGCATGGCCGCCAATGTTTTTATAAACGGGACAGGCATTTAAACAGGCACCGCAGCGGATGCAATACAATGCCTCACGTGCTGCAGGATTTGCCAACAGATTGGTGCGGCCATTGTCTAATAAGATCACAAACATTTCTTCAGGGCCGTCCGTTTCATTAGCTTGTTTAGGACCGGTAACAACTGTATTGTATACTGTTACCTGCTGGCCCGTGCCATAAGTTGCCAGTAAAGGCCAGAATAAAGAAAGATCATGTAAGGACGGAATTACTTTTTCAATACCTGCGATAACAATATGTATTTTTGGCCAGGCGCAGCTAAGCCTTGCATTCCCCTCATTTTCTGTAACAGCAATACCACCAACATCTGCAACAATAAAATTAGCACCGGTGACACCCACTTCTGCCTGCACATATTTTTCGCGGAGCCTGGTTCTCGCAACAAGGGTGAGTTCTTCAGGACTCAACCCTGGCGCACTACCCAGCTTGTCTGTAAACAGCTTTGCAACATCTTCTTTGCTTTTATGCATTGCAGGGGTTACAATATGATAAGGTGCTTCTCCATCTAATTGCTGGATATATTCGCCCAGATCGGTCTCAACACTTTCAATACCCATTTTTTCCAGGTAAGGATTCAGGTGAATTTCTTCTGTCACCATGCTCTTACTCTTCACCAATGTTTTGCAATTGCGTTCCCGGCAAATGGTTCCTATGGCTTCCAATGCCTGTTGGGCATCTTCCGCCCAGATCACTTTAGCGCCGCGGGCAGTGATCTTTCTTTCAAATTCCGTTAAGTACCGGTCGAGATGCTCTATTGCCTCCCACTTGGCATTCTTGGCCCTTTCACGTGCCAGCATCATGTTATTGAACTGTTTCTTACCCTGGGGCACAACAGCATTATACCTGCTGATATTGAAGTTGATCTTACGCCTGTGATCAAGGTCTGCCGCCTTAATGGTACTCTTTGCGATAAAAGACGCTGCCCTATCGGTCATGGTTGTTTTATTTATCCTGTTGCTTCATGTGTGCTGCCATTGCTGCCAGTGCTTCATAAAATTCTTCTCCATACTTTCTGATCAATGAATCCCTGAGAAAAACATATACCGGCACTTTTAGTTTCTTTCCCAAACTGCAGGCCGCCTGGCACAGGTCTTGCCTGGGTTCATAATTCACATATTCCACATCCGGGTCACGCTTACTTTTCTGGATCTTTATCGGGAACAGGTGACAGCTGAGTGGTTTTTTCCAATCAAGCTTTCCTTCATTATAAGCCTGTTCTATTCCGCATTTGATAACGCCTTGTTTATCGCGGTAACCATAGGCGCAAATAGTGCCATTGACGGTAGGTGTAACCCATCCGAACTCTTTGTCGTAAACATATCTCCCCTGCCGCTCTGTTTCCCCGATGCCTGCTTCGGTCATATAAGGTTTGATCACCTCATAATATTCCTTCAGTTTGTCCATTTCCCATTTTTCCAATGGAGCGCCGGCATCACCATCTTCACAACAGCCGCCCTTACATTTGGAAAGGTCGCACACAAACTGCTCCTGTATCACTTCATCGCTGATGAGTTTATTATCGATCGCTATCATAAAGCAAAGATAAACTGAAAGTAATTGCCGGGGCTGTTATTCCTTCCACTTAAACGTATTAATCAGGTGCTTCATATCTTCCAGCAGAAACCTGTTTACAATGCCCAATGAATCTGCATTCGGAGCAGCATTGAAGTAGAGCGCACCACGAAGAAAGTGTTTGGTAGAATCGGTAAGAAAGAATTGATTTGCTGTGGCCACGTCGCCACCTACCGTAAAGAAAACACCATGGATATGATGGGGGGTGACCATGGCAGAATCCTCAATAGAATAGGCTTTGGATGAGTGTTTCTCCGTCAGCACATACGCATGCTTAATGAGGGTATCGAGCAGGTTCTTTCCAATCGCTTTATAGCTTACATAGATCCTGCCCCCGAACTGAGGAAAATCAACATTGATCCACCAGGGATCATTTTCTGCGGCCCTGCCCATAAACGTGCTGTCCTTCACCACTTTTGCATACACCGGGTACTCAAAGGAGTAAGGATATCCAGGCTTGTCAAACACCTGGTATGCTTTCTTTGGAAAATCAATGTTGAAGTACCCTTTAGGTTTTGGTGTGAATGTGCTGTTACAGGAGACAAGTACGAAAAAGGCAATGACACCTAACATCTTACATCTTATATCTTTCCTCATCACTCCTGATCCATTTGCGGTTTAATAGATACTTTGATTTTTTGCAGCCTGTTCTTCTCCACTTCCAATACGGTAAATTCAAAATCACCGCTGCTGATCACCTGTAAGGGTTGCGGGATATCTCCGGCGAGTTCGAGTACGAGTCCTGCAAGCGAATCACTTTCGCCTTTTATCCGGTCAAAGGTATCGGCCTGCAGTTCCATGATCTTGCAAACATCATTGATCATGGTTCTGCCTTCGAAAATATAGTTATTGTCGTCTAATTTTTTATACCCGCTGTCCTCTTCATCAAATTCATCTTTGATCTCTCCAATGATCTCTTCCAATATGTCTTCCAGCGTTACAATACCACTGGTGCCGCCAAATTCGTCTACCACAATGGCAAAATGTATTCGTTTGGACTGGAATTCCTTCAACAGGTCTTCAATCAGTTTCTGTTCATGTACAAAATAGGGTTGCCGGATAAGGCCATGCCAGTTGAACTGGTCAGACTCATGCAGGTGGGCAATGAGGTCCTTGGTATGGATCATGCCAACCATATTATCGAGGTCTTCTTTGTATACCGGCAAACGGCTGTAATGAAGATCGCGGACTGTTACGATCAGTTCGCCAAACGAAGCACTATGATCAACACCATGCACATCCATCCTGGTCTTCATCACTTGCTTCACCGTTATGTTGCCAAACTTTACAATTCCTTTCAGGATGTTTTTTTCATTTTCAGAAGCAGTGCTGTCCGTCGTCAGGTCAATGGCATGGTCTAATTCTTCAAGGCTGTATGCGCCGTTGGAACGTTTTGCCAGTTTTCTTTCAATGATATCGGAATACTTCACTAATCCTTTACTTAATCCCGCACAGGCATAAGCAACGCCTTGTACTATACCGCCAAAATCCTTGGCGAAACGGATATTGTTCTGCGTAGCCAGCACTTTGGGCATCACTTCGCCAAACAATACAAGCAGAAAGGAAACAGCAACCACTTTGATCACAAATTCAACCCATGCTGCGTCAAACTTCTCGAAATTGAACATATCATCTATCAGCAAATTGGAAATGATGATGATGGCAATATTGATAAAGCTGTTGGCAATAAGCAGAGACGCCAATAATGTTTTGGGCTGCTCCAGCAGATCAACAATCCTTTGATAAGGAGGTTGTTGTTTTGATTTAAGGAGGTTGATGTCTTTATACGTGAGTGAGAAAAAGGCAACTTCTGAACCCGATAGTATAAATGAAAGGAATAACAGCACAAACAGCACCATTACCAATACAGTGGTACCTTGCGCTTGTATGGCAGACAACAGAACCTGATTCAGTGATACATTCAAAACCGGGTGAAAATCCAAGGCTGGTGATTTAGTTTAAGCATCGACATCACAGGATAGCCTGAAATGCTGCATGCACAAAAATATTGTTTCTGGTTTACATCGCATCAGAAAGGTAGTGTTTCGCCCGGGTCGCCTGCGGGTGGCGGGATATCCTCAGGATTGTACCCTTCGATCGTTTCTCCATGACCACCGTGCCCATCGCTGCGTTTATCCAGCATAATCAGGTTATCGCCTACTACCTCGGTAGCGAATTTTTTATTCCCCTCCTTATCCTCCCAGCTGCGCGTACGTAAGCGTCCCTCTACATAGATCAAACTCCCCTTATGGAGATATTTCTGTGCCAGTTCGGCCAGTCCCCGCCATAATACCACTGTGTGCCACTCTGTTTGCGAGATCAGCTTGCCCGACCTGTCTTTGTAAGTTTCTGTTGTTGCCAATGGGAATTTGGCTACTGCAATATTGCCTTCCAGGTACTGCACATCCGGATCTTTTCCCAGATTACCGATCAACATGACTCTGTTAACACCTCTCATACGATTGATTTTAAGTTCGTCGCAGGTTATATCACTCTTAAAAATAACTTTTTTTAAGAAACAAAAAAAGAGGCATTGAAAAATAAAGTAGGGATGTTTATTGCCGGCTGCTGAGGTATTGCGTAATAAATCTCGGAAACGGGAGCTCAATCAGGCGTGGTTTTGATTGCCATTGGTATTGCTGTAAGAAGATTGGCAGGGCAGATAATTTAACTGTAATGAACTGCCCCTTGATCTGCTGGTGTGTTAGTTGCTGGACAGACACAGGTGAAATGGCTGTTATTTCCCCATTACGTACTCCCAGTTGCTCTGCAAGCCAGCGCTTTACTTTGGTGTTATCCCATGTTTGCGCTGCTTCTGTTTCCAGCAGATAGAATTCAAATAAATGCTGCCATATATCTTTTGCCATGCGCTGATGTACAAGGTACTTGCCCTTGTACTCAAATAAGAAATAATAGAACCACCGGTGTTTGCGCTGCAGTGTTTTTTCTTTGACCGGCAGTGCATTTACTTTGCCTGTTTGATAAGCTGCACAGTTCTTTTGCAAAGGACAGCCTGAGCACAAAGGCAATAATGGCTTGCATACTGTAGCCCCAAAATCCATGATGGCCTGGTTGAACAGGCCAGGCTCTTGTTGATCCAGCACCTGCCCTGCCAGTTGCGTAAACCGGTGCCTGCCCTCTGTTGAATCAATCGCTGTATCGATACCAAAGAAACGAGACAATACACGAAATACATTCCCATCCACTACGGCATGCGGCAGGTTATACGCAAAAGAAGCAATGGCTGCTGCGGTATAGGGGCCGACTCCTTTCAGGGCCAATAATCCTTCATACTGTTCTGGAAATTTTCCACGGCGCTCTTTCACCAGCTGGCGGGCAGTGTAAAGGAGGTTCCGGCAACGGTTATAATAGCCCAGTCCCTCCCATAACTTAAAAACCTCCTGATCTCTGGCAGCAGCCAGGTGCTGGACTGTAGGATAGTTTTTAACAAAATTCTGGTAATACTGCCACCCCTGTTCCACCCTTGTTTGCTGCAGTATAACTTCACTCAGCCATATTTTATACGGATCCGTTTCCCCTTTCCAGGGCATTTGGCGGTTATTGTCGTTATGATGCCACTGCATTAATATGTCTGAAAATTGCCGGTTCATCTTCCCCGGCAAATATTCAACAAAAGAAGCTTTCTGCACGCAGAAACCCTTTTTTTGTTTTGAAGGATTGAACCATTTATCTATCAATCAATAACGTCTATAATATTTAAGCCATCTTTCTTGCAAATACCATTTTTTTTGTCTTATTTTAATTTGTACCATCTAAAACCCCAACCAATGAGAAAGTCAGATCTCATCAACCAGATTTCAGATAAAACCGGTATTCCGAAAGTGGACGTACTGGTTACACTGGAAACCATGTTCAAGGAAGTAAAGGAAAGTCTTTCCAATGGCCATAACATTTATATCCGTGGCTTTGGGAGCTTTATAACCAAGAAACGGGCTGCCAAAATTGGCCGGAACATCAAAAAGAACATAGCTGTTGAAATTCCGGAGCACTATGTTCCTGCTTTCAAGCCGGCCAAAGAATTTGTAAGCGAAGTGAAAAGCAAACGAAAGGCGGAGTAACTTTGCAGAAATTTTTCAGTACGTGCAAAAACAGCAATGGTTATTGGTTGGCGGCGGATTAGTAGTATTTATTCTATTATTCGCCTTTGGTAAAACAATCCCTCCTCATAAAGCAGATAGCGCTGTTTCAACAGGAAAATCACCTGTAAATCAATCAATTAAGTTTGAAGACCTATTGGCTAAGGCAAAAGAAAGGATTAGCCCGGAACAGGTAATCCGCCTGGGCAAACTCGAAAATGCCGTTGTCAGGGGTGATGTTAAAGAACAACAGATCCATGTGTACCACCAGCTGGCAAGGTTTTGGGCCGACTCTGCGCATGTCTTCGAGCCCTTTGCTTTTTATACTGCGGAAGAAGCGAAATTGGAAAATTCTGAAAAAAACCTCACCTTTGCCGCCCATCTGTTTTTAGACAACCTGCTAACAGAGGGTGATCCGGCCATGCAAAACTGGCTGGCTTCAAACGCAAAAGTTCTTTTAGATAAGGCCATTGCCATTAATCCTGCAAACGATTCGAGCAGGATCGGACTGGGTGCCTGTTATATGTTTGGCAATATCTCAGATAATCCCATGCAGGGTATTTTGCCGGTGCGTGAGATCGTTGAAAAACATCCTGAGAACCTGTACGGACAAATGATACTGGGTTTGGGCGGGAAGAAAAGCGGGCAGTATGATAAAGCCATTGAAAGGTTTAATATTATCGTACAGCAGCAGCCAGATCATATAGAAGCAATTTTCAACCTGGCAGAATGCTATGACCTGAAAGGCGACAAAGCCAATGCGGTAAAATGGTATGAAACAGCCAGGCACCTGGTGAAAGTGCCGGAAGCAAAAGCGGCGCTTGATAAAAGAATTACGGAACTGAAGAAATAAATTTATTGTTTAACTATATAAAATTACTTTGAGTATGCCTTGTGGTAAGAAGAGAAAGCGTCATAAAATTGCGACTCACAAACGTAAAAAACGTCTAAGAAAGAACCGTCACAAAAAGAAGAATAAGTAATCCTGTTCATTCTTTTTGACCATGATACAAAACGCGATCCCGCTCCGCGACAAGCGGAACAGGATCGCGTTTAACACTTATCTGAATTAAGCCACTTTTCCTTTCTTCGCTGCAACTTTTACCTTCTCCTTCCTGATCTGGTGGCCGATCTTACAGATGCAAGTGTGCCCTTTTTGCCGTATATCATAACGGTATGTGATTTTGTATTTAAAAGTTGCTGATTTGTGAACAAAGAACTAATTATTAATGCGGCCCCCGCAGGTGTGGAGATCGCATTGCTGGAAGATAAGAAGCTGGTAGAACTGCATAATGAAAAAGCAGATGCCAATTTCGCTGTGGGCGATCTGTACCTGGGTAAGGTTAAAAAACTGATCCCCGGACTAAACGCGGCCTTTGTGGATGTGGGTTTTGAAAAAGACGCCTTTCTGCATTATACCGACCTGAGCCCCTATGCCCGCTCCATTATCAAATTCACGCAGATGGCCATGCATGATAAGGATGAGCATGGTTTTGATTTTGCCAAATTTCAATCAGAAGCTGAGATCGTAAAAACCGGGAAGATCAATGAAGTGCTAAATGGTAAACCCAATGTACTCGTACAGATATTGAAAGAACCCATTGCTGCGAAGGGGCCGAGGTTAAGTTGCGAAATATCTTTACCCGGACGGTTTGTAGTCGTAACCCCTTTTAATGAGATCGTTGCCGTTTCCAA
>CAZDQB010000003.1:135543-251156 GCA_964507525.1 uncultured Sediminibacterium sp.
CGAGGAGAGAAAAAGATTGCACAAGATTGTGGAAGCCATCCGCCCAAAGAACTTTGGTGTGATTGTAAGGACGGCGGCCGAAGGAAAGACTACGGCGGAACTTCATCAGGATCTGATAGCTCTGATTAATACCTGGAAAACCATACAGAAAAACCTGAAAGGGGCTACTGCACCCATAAGGATCATGAGCGAGGAGAATAAGACCACCAGCATCCTGCGCGATCTGCTGAGTGCAGATTTCAATAAAATTGTGGTGAACGACAAAAACCTCTTTACCGTTACACAGAGCTATATTCAGCGCATTGCACCTGATAAAACAGATATTGTATCCTATTACAACAATGGCCTGCCCATATTTGACCAGTTTGGTGTTACCAAGCAGGTGAAATCATCTTTCGGGAAAACAGTGAACCTGCCCAGCGGCGCTTATTTGATCATTGAACATACAGAAGCATTACACGTAATAGACGTCAACAGCGGTTATAAAAGTGTGAGCAATAGCCAGGAAGACAATGCCCTTGGCACCAACTTAGAAGCAGCGGAAGAAATTGCGCGCCAGTTACGTCTCAGGGATATCGGCGGTATTATCGTAGTGGACTTCATTGATATGAAGCTGCCCGATAATAAGCGCAAAGTGCAGGAAGCAATGGAGTCTTTCATGAAAACTGACCGCGCTAAACATGCTGTTCTTCCGGTTTCCAAGTTTGGCTTATTGCAAATAACAAGGCAACGGATGCGCCCCGAAGTGAATATTAATACCGCAGAAGCCTGTCCCGTTTGCAATGGCACCGGCAAAATCACTTCTACTTTATTGCTGGAAGATGAAATTGAAAAACGCCTGCATTACCTTGTTACCCACGCGCACAACAATCTTACCATTGTGGTACATCCGATCGTCTATTCTCACCTGACCAAAGGTTTCTTTACATCCATTATCAAGAAATGGAAAAGGAAATTCAACATGAAGCTGAAGGCCCAGGCCAATACCAATTACCAGCTGATCGAATTCAGGTTCTTTGATGAGCGGGAGGAAGAAATAAAATTCTGAAACACATAACAATAAACCAAAGAGGGGCTGATTAAAAAATCAGCCCCTCTTTTTTTAAGGTTTCTCCTTTACTTATTTTTTCTGTAAAATTATTACCTGTCCGGGGTAAGAATTTACACCGTAATAATGGGTCAGGTTTAAAGTAATGGTGCCTTTACAGGAGTTAACACTGCCTGTACCGGCATGAGATGCCCCGGTAACAGGAGGATAATCTCCGTATATCTGTTTGGCTACTGCAACTGAATTATCAGCAGGGCTAACCACTAATGTAACTGCACGCCTGTTAGCGCCCCCATTCACCGGATCCATATTCGGATAACACAACAAGCTGATATTATACGTACCATCTGTATTGGCAGTTGTTGAAGCCGTACTGGTAATAGGAGATGCATTGGGAGTAGGATAATCCGCCCAGTCATCCCGGACTACCGCATAAGTGGCATTATTAAATACCGTTGGATCGTAATTACAAAATATAACAGCATACCAGCGTAAACTGGCGTTATAAGGCGCCTGGCTTTCAAAATCAGCAGAATTGGTATTATCCATGGAATACAATGTTCCATTAGATGCAACCATTTCATTGTAAAATGTAAACTGCTGACCAATAGCAAAAGTATTGATGTTAACACCCATTGCTTTTGCTACATCTGCACCTGAAACACTCAATGTACCGCTGTCGGTCATGGGAACATTTTTGATAAGCTTCCAGGTTGACTTACTGGAACTGGTGCCTACATAAACATTAACTCCTGTCATGGTTGAACCACCGCGATATCTTTTCACATTGATGGAAACGGTTGAGGTTGCCAGGTTATTTGGGTCGAATTTAAGCGGTGTACCGGGCACTTTCTGATTCCACTGCAGGAAACCGCCTTTCGTTACTCCATTAATCAGGTTAATGGAGGGGTCATTATCCTTTGTACAGCCGTACATAAGCAGAATGACAGATAAACTAAGGAATGGTATAATTAGTTTTTTCATGTTCTTGTTTTTTAATAATTAATAAACCCAGCCAGTTTTAGGATTTGTATCCCAGAATACCTGGGTCGTGAGGTCGGATTTCTGCACGGCTGTATTATTAAAGTTCACATATACAGATGGATAGAAAAATGAGCGGATAAATGGACCTGGGTTAGCCTGAAGGGCAGGTTGCATTTTAATTGCCTGAGATCCTGTTCTCCTGTACAGGTTATAGGATTCTATTCCGTTACCCCAAGAACTGATATAAAACTCTTTAGCCACAACCGCTAATCTATCTGTGTTAGCAGCGGCTCCATCATACGCATTCCCAACATATGCGGCATAATTATTAATGCTCGACTGGCTTGGTACTAAGTTAGCCGGAGGTGTTACACCTACCAGTGCAGGGAAGCCGATAACTTTTGTAATGGATTTGTTGACGCCGGACAGGGCTAATCCTTTTGCATCACCGGAAACACCTAAGGTTAAAACGGCTTCTGCTTTCAGGAAATCTGTGAAAGCGGATATCCAGATAGGTAAAATACCCTGCCCTAATCCACCAATACCTGGTTTAACAGCGGTATTCTGGTTGGCATCGAACTGGCCACCTGCAGGATAAACACCCCAGGTTGTCCGGAACTGGTTATCCGGAGGTGTACCAGAGTTATCACCGTGGTCACGGCCGAAATAACCATCTGTTACTTTACAGAAGACAGTGCCGGACGGGTAATTAGCCGGGTAAGCCTGGAAGCGGCACGGAACAGTAAATTGCAAAGTAACCGGATCTGTAATACTTGCGGTGATATCAGTAGTCTGGCGATAAAAATAGTAACGTGCCCTTGGGTCTACAAAACCTTTTTCAATGATCATTGTCCACATAAAATAGTTGCCCAAATAATCACTGGAGCCTGTAGGCGTATAGTTACCTGCATATTTGGGATGGCGGCTATCGGGGGCCAGTGATTTAGAGCCATATTGAAACTGAAAATCCTGTAAACTGGTATTGATCAGATCGTTCTCACTGATTAATGCAGTGATATTTGTTGTAGCTGTAGCAGCATCTGCCAGCCGGTAGTTCATGTAGGCTTTTAATTTCAGGGTCTTCGCCAAAGTCCTCCAGCTGGTACGGCTGCCAGCATAGAAAATATCATTGGCTGGTAAGGGCCCGGAATTGCTTAAATCAGTAATGGCGCTGTTCAAAATGGCAATGGCACTGTCATACACTACTTTTCCTTTGTCAAGGGCAGGATTGGTATTGGCAGTACCCTGGTTTGCCTGGCTATAAGGAACATCGCCAAAATAGTCAACCAAGGTCATCATGGCATATGCTTTCAGCACTTTACCAATACCAACATGGATCGTTTTTTTCTGAGAGTAAGCAACTGGGATCATTGCATTCACATTCTTAAAGAGGGAAGCATAGGCAGTAGTCCAGGTTCCATCTGTGGTTTGTGGCTGATACGCAGCATTATAAGTAGGCCCAAACATGATCTCCATCCGGGTCAATTGATTTCCTAAATCAGATAAGCCCGAATAGAAATTTGAAAAGCTCAATTCAATTGAATTCAGGTAAAGATCTACGTCGGCAGAATTAGGCGTAGGTTGGTTGGGGTTATTCAATAACCCGCTAAAATCGTCGTTCAGCTTGCTGCATGATACCAGCAGTAAAATGGCTGAACAGCATATTATCAACTTTTTCATATTCATTTTATTTGGTTATTGAAGTTTAGAATGTTACACGAATGCTCGCACCAAAACGGCGTGAGGAAGGGCCGGTTAATAATTCAAGGCCGCGACCGGTACCTACACCCAGGCTTGAGGTTTCAGGATCGAAACGAACGTACTTTGGAAAATTGGGCGCCAGATAGAAAAGATTCTGACCGGATGCCACTACTGAAACGCTGCCGAAAGGGGTTTTGGCCAACCACTTGGCAGGCAATGAGTAACTTAATGAAACTTCTCTTAGCCGTACAAGTGTGGCATCCCAAACGTTGAAGTCATTTGTACCAAAATACGTGTTAAAGAAAGCATTGGTAGCGCTGGTTTGAATGGTGTTGGGTTTACCTGTTGATTGACTGATACCCGGTAACGTAACAGGGATGGTTCTGTCAAAATCAGTATCCTTGGTCAGGCCACGGGCCATCAGTGAGGAAGTAGTTAAAGAAACCATCTTTCCTCCAACTGAATAATCCAGTTGGGTGCGGAAAGTAAATTGCTTCCAGGTTAATTCACTGATGCCTGTTAATTTATATAATGGTAATGGGCTACCCAAAATACCAATATTCGGGTCTGCTATATAATAACCATTATCATCGATCAGCTTCTGGCCGGTCTTTGGATCCAGCGAGGTAACACTGCCCTGTAAAATACCTAAAGGCTGGCCATTGATGGCAAAGTTTCCAAGGTTACCATAACCGGAAAAATTAATTTGTTTGATATAGCTAGGGAGATCATACACGAGACTTTTGTTGATTGTCCAGTTAGCGTTTAACTGCCAGTTCCAGTCGTGTTGCTTGATCACATTATAACCTAATCCTAGTTCTATGCCCTCGTTGCTAACATTACCGGCATTTACGGAAGTAACAGTAAAGCCTGTGGAAGGATCCAGGGAACGATCCAGTATCTGGTTGCTGGAAATTCTCTTATAGAAAGTAAGATCAACCGTTAAGCGGTGATTCAGGAAAGTACCTTCAATACCTGCCTCATATTCTTTTAACAACTCCGGTTTCAGATCTGGATTCGGCAAGCGGTTGGGGATGGTGTTCTGGTTGATCACATTTCCGTTTCTGTCAACAAAAGCATTCGTTTGAATATTCAAAGCTGCTCTTGTAGTATAAGGATCCGGGAAACGGGCGCTGGTAGAATAGCCCACCCGCATCTTCAGGAAGTTGACCCATTTATTATTCTTAAGCGTGTTAATAGCAGCAGTTGGGATAAAAGAAATACTGGCACTTGGATAAAATATCTTACGATTGTTTTGCTCCAGTGTAGATACCCAGCTCTCACGTCCGCCCGCATTCAGGTACAGGTAATTTCTGAAGCCCCCCGATGCAGACAGGAAAGCACCAAATCGTTTCTGGTCAGAAGCAAAATCGATATTACCTCCGTCTTCACCTATTGCTTCATGGTTTACGAAGTTGCCATGGTTAAAGAGACCGTATACCAATTGTTGTGTGCTCTTCATACCAGTTTGTGAATAACTGTCATTCCGCAGGTTGACGCCTCCGTCTAACGCAAGGTTCCAATCATCATTAATATCCTTTGTATAATTGACCAGAATGTTATGGTCCAAAATAGAATTGGTGGAATTAATGGTGCGGTACATGCCCGTTGTATATTGTAAGCCACCTGTGGTGCCACCTTTATTCACTGTTAAAGCGTTCAGCTGATTATAAGTATCAATACCTATCCGGTACAAAACACTCAAACCCTTCATGATATCATACTTCATCTGGAAGTTGCCGAATGTGCGGTAGATCTTTTCCCGGATCAGTGAGTTTTCTACTGTCCATCGGGGGTTCTGAATACCATTGTTCGCACGGTAATACACGCTTGAATTATCAATGGGATTCTTATAAGGCCATTCCATCAGATTAATACTGCGTGGCGTATAGATCAGATCGCCATAAACAGACGGGTTATTGGCACTACTTCCGAAACTGGTACTCGTTGTAGGAGTAACATAATCAGTTGTAGCGAAATTGATGGTACCACTCAATGTGAAATTGTTGGAAAGTTTGGTAGAACCACCAAAGCCAAAATTGTTTTTAAACACGCTGTTGCCAGGCAAAAAGCCCTGGTCGCTGGTGTAAGAATAGTTACCACTGAAACGGGTAACAGCATTACCACCGGATACATTAATAGAAGTATTGTTTACATACCCTGTACGGAAGAATGCGGGAACACTTCTATAAGGCTTATATGCATACTTAGTACCCTTGTATTCAGGGAAAGCTACATTCAGAGAAGAACGGCTGTAGGGGTGGTTGAATGAATCAGGCGGGTTTTTAAAAGCCGCGCCCCAGTTACTGAAGGCAAGAGAAGGCGCCAGGTTGAAACCGCCACCGTATGAATCCTGGTAGTCGGGCAAATTAGCTACCTGGTTGGCAAACAAGGACTGGGAAACCGTTATTTCTGTTTTCTTGTTCTGCCTGTTGTTGGCTGAGCCATTTTTGGTGGTGATTAAAACAACACCATTACGTGCCAGGTCACCATACTGAACCGCAGCGCTTAATCCTTTCAATACCGTAATATTTTCGATATTATTAGGGTCAATATCCAGGAAGCGGCTGGAGGTCTGCGCACCGAAAGTAAAATTAGAAGGCGCATTTGTACTGCCGTCAAAAGGCACACCATCTACAATGAACAGGGGTGGTACACTTCCGCCCGTAATTGTACTAACGCCGCGTATAACAATATTGGTACCGGAGCCTGAAATGCCACTTGTTCCAAGAATATCTACACCCGGAGCTTTACCCGCCAGCACACGTCCGATATCACCTTCCGGCTTTAATTCAAGGTCTTTCTTACCCAAGGATGTAACCGCATAACCCAGGGCTTTCTTTTCGCGTTTGATGCCCAGCGCAGTTACCACCACCTCGCTCAGGTTTTCATCTACATTTTTCAGGGAAACTGTTACAGGTACCCCGGAGGCTATGATTTCTTTTCTCTCATACCCTGTTCCGGAAACAACAAGTGTAGCACTATGGCTAACCACCAGTTTGAAAGCGCCCTCAGCATCAGTGGCTGTGCCGTTTTTCGATTTTTTTTCAACGACTGAAGCGCCCTCGATGGGTCTTCCCTTGTCGTCCGTTACCTTTCCCGTAACCGTGGTTTTTTGCGCCAATCCTGCAATACATGCAAAAAATAAGGCACAAAAACCCATAAAAAGTTTTTTTCTCATGTTGTTAAGTTTTAGACGGTTTGATCTTTGGTGAATCAATCTGAATGTATAAGGTAGCCTAAGCCATTCAAAAAAATTTAGCAATTTGTTAATTTTAAGCCATTCTTAAGCTTTTCTTAAAAAAGCATCCCATCAGAAATCCGGGATTTTCACGCTGTAATAGTTGTACGTCAATGTGTAAGGAGAACTGATTTTTTTTTCCTTCATGCTGTCTGGTTTTGGTACATACAACCGTTTGTAAGCTAAACTGACCTTCTAAATAAATTAAAAGCTGCATACAATCCTCTTTTTGTTGCAAGTTTTAATTCAATTTTAATGTATAAACTATACACACAACATTTTGCAAAGCTTTTTTCCAGCAGGAACCAGGGTCTGGTCAGGTAGGTGCCTTTATAGCAAACATGTGACCGGCGGCGCCGGAAAATTTCCAGCGGCCTCCGTTAGATTTGACCTCTAATCATTGCTGATGAACAGAGTAAGCGTACTCATTTATAAACATTTAAAGACAAAAAGCAACTCAATGGCAATTATATATATTACAAGTAAAACATATTTTACTTATTTTTAACTTATAAGCGCTGTCCTTTTTATTTACTCTCGGTAAAACCTGCTTTTATCGCTGCGTATTTTCACTTGTGTATCATCTACACAAGTGAAACCTGGTACAAATGCAGCCAGTAAGCATATTCTACAATTAACTATATATATAGTTGATAATTAATTAATTACACTGCTTTTATTGAACTAATTCCTTCCACTTGCTCCTGATCATTCGCCCACTTGTCAGTTTACAAAAAGTTAAAGCCAGGAGTCCCTGTTTAGGGCATTAAATTTATACACAAGAACAAAAAATAATTTTGCAATGTGGCCTGTTTTTGTAATTTAGTGGCAGAATTTAATGGGTTAGTAAGTAAACGGGGTCAACAGTAATGTTGGCCCTTTTACATGCCCCACACCTCCGGTTTCCGTACCGGCTTTCAACTGTATGTAAGCCTTTCTAAAGCATCTTTCCGGCCATAACCCTGATACCAAATTCCAATTACCTTTAGCCCATGAGTAAAATCAAAACTGCATTCTTTTGCAGTAACTGTGGTTATGAAAGTGCAAAGTGGTTGGGCAAATGTCCCGTCTGTGCAGCATGGAACACATTTACTGAAGAAGTATTAGACAAAGGAAATAATAAAGAAGTAAAATGGGATGGTTACAGCAATGAAAAGCGGGCCTCAAAAATTATCGCGCTGAATGAAGTAACCGTTAGTGAGGAAAAAAGAATTGTTACAAAAGATGCTGAACTAAACAGGGTACTTGGTGGTGGCATTGTGCCAGGCAGCTTAGTATTGGTTGCCGGTGAACCGGGTATTGGGAAAAGTACTTTGTTTTTACAAAACGGGCTATTGGCCGATCAGCTTGTTGTGTTATACATCAGTGGTGAGGAAAGTGAACAACAGGTTAAAATGCGGGCCGATCGTTTAAATATCTCCAATGAAAAATTTTACCTCCTGACTGAAACTTCCACACAAACCATTTTCCAGGAGATCAAAAAACTGAAACCTCAATTGGTGATCGTGGATTCCATTCAAACGCTGCAATCCAATCTCATCGATTCTTCTGCCGGCAGTGTATCACAGATCCGCGAGTGTGCTGCAGAATTTCAACGTTTTTCAAAAGAAACCAATACACCTGTTTTCCTGATCGGGCATATTACCAAAGACGGTGCCATTGCCGGTCCCAAGATATTGGAGCACATGGTTGATACGGTGTTGCAGTTTGAGGGCGACAGGCACTATGCTTACCGCATTTTACGCACACTGAAGAACCGCTTTGGCAGTACATCTGAGTTAGGTATTTATGAAATGACAGGCAATGGCATGCGTGTGGTATCCAATCCATCCGAGATACTGATTGCACAGCGCGAAGACCAGCTCAGCGGCAGTGCCATTGCTGCCACACTCGAAGGTATGCGCCCGTTTTTGATAGAAGTACAAGCCCTGGTTACACAAAGCGTATATGGTACCCCGCAAAGAACAGTTACAGGTTTTGACCTTAGAAGATTACAATTACTGCTGGCCGTTCTTGAGAAAAGAGGTGGGTTCCAGTTCGGGATGAAAGATGTCTTTGTCAATATTGCCGGAGGCATTAAAGTAGAAGACCCTTCGATTGACCTTGCCGTTATCTGCGCTTTGCTTTCTTCGTATGAAGATGTTCCACTCCCCCACCACACCTGCTTTGCAGGTGAGGTTGGATTGAATGGAGAGATCAGGGCTGTTAACAGGATTGAACAACGGATCGCCGAAGCCGAAAAATTAGGCTTTGAGAGAATCATCGTATCTCGTTATAACAAAAAAAGCTTTCACCCAAAAGCATACAAGATCAATGTAGTGGCTCTGAGCAGGGTTGATGAAGTATACCAACAATTATTTTGATGGCTGATTTGTTGATCGCTGATGGCTGATTTCCTGCGGTAAATACCTGTTCACCACTCTCCCCTTATCCATTATTTTAGCCCGATGATTGCAATAATAAAATCGGTCCTCTCTGATCTTGCTCATCTCTTCTTTCCTCACCACTGTGAAGGATGCAGTACAGACATATTGGCTAATGATGCACTGCTTTGTGCCAGGTGTATGAAACAGTTACCCGTGACCGGTTTCCTTGGTATACCCGGCAACCCGGTAGAAAGATCTTTGTATGGGCGGCTTCCTGTTGCGGAGGCAGGCGCTGCTTATTATTTCACCAAAGATTCTTTGTTACAGCATCTGTTGGCCCAATTGAAATACAGGAATAACCGTGATGCGGGTTATTTCTTAGGCCGGATGATGGGCTACGCACTGGTTCAATCTGGCCGCTTTCAGGATGTTGATGCACTGGTTCCATTACCATTAAACCCAAAACGGGAATACAAAAGAGGTTATAACCAGGCTAAGCTGATCTGTGAAGGCATCAGCAGCATATGGCAGAAACCGATAGTAACCGGTGCCATCAGCAGGCCGCGTTTCACCGAAACACAGACGCACCAGAATCGCCTGAGCCGATGGCAGAATATGGAAAATGCGTTTGTTGTTACCAGCCAATCATGTCTTATAAACAAACACATATTATTAATTGATGATGTGATCACTACCGGTGCTACCATAGAAGTCTGCGGAATGGAATTATTAAAAGTTGCTGGTCTTCGTTTAAGTGTTGGGACGGTAGCGTATACGATCTGACCGTTATGGTCATCCTCTCATCAAATTTTTAAACCAAAGTCCTGATTTAGTTGTTACTTTTAAAAAAAACAGCCATGAAATACCTTTTAACCATCGCAATAGTAGCCATGTTCAGTGCATTTACTTTGCCCGGCGGTCCCAGCATTCACAGTTTTAAAGTAAAATCCATAGAAGGTGGTATTATTGATTTTGCCAAATTCAAAGGCAAAAAAATATTAGTAGTAAATACCGCCTCTAAATGCGGCTTTACACCACAATATGAAGCATTGGAAAAAGTATATGAACAATACAAGGACAAATTAGTCATCGTTGGTTTTCCGGCCAACAACTTTGGTGCACAGGAGCCTGGCAATGATGGTGAGATCCAGGAGTTTTGTAAAGCAAGATTTGGTGTGAAATTCCCATTGGCCAGTAAAGTCAGTGTAAAAGGCGATGATACTGCTCCCATCTACAAATGGCTCACCAGCAAGGTTGAAAATGGTGTGCTGGATGCAACCATTACCTGGAACTTCAATAAATTTTTATTGGATGAAGAAGGGCAGATGATCGCTTATTTTCCCAGTAAAGTAACACCCGATAGCGAAGAGATTTTGAAATACCTGAAATAGGCATTCTGCAAAAAAGATTTACTGCAAAGAGGGCATCCTGATGGAATGTCCTCTTTTTATTTGCTTTACTTTTGAGCTTCGCCAATAGCAGCGTTCGCAAAATAATCACTTAGTCATGTTATTTAAAGACATCATAGGCCAGTCAGCAATAAAACAGCATTTAACAGAGATGATTGAACAGAACCGGCTCAGTCATGCGTTGCTTTTTCTTGGCAGGGAAGGAAGCGGGGCACTGCCACTGGCGCTTGCTTTTGCACAATACGTAGTCAGCCAGCCCACTGTGTCACCTGCCGTTGCAGATCTTTTCGGCGGTATTACACCACTTGAAGCGGGTCATGCTTTTATACATCCTGATGATATCGCTTCGCTGCCCGCTTTTCGAAGGGCCGAACAATTGATCCATCCCGACCTCCATTTTTCTTACCCGGTGATCCCCAAAAAAGCAGGTGATAAACCTGTCAGCACTCATTATATCGCCGAATGGCGGGAGTTCATTACGCAGTTTCCCTACGGGAATGTGTATGACTGGCTGCAATTTATCGGAGCCGAAAACAAGCAGGGTAATATCACAGCCGATGAGTGTAACGATATCATCCGTAAACTGAGCCTTAAAAGCTTTGAGAGTGCATACAAAGTATTGGTATTATGGATGCCAGAATACTTAGGTAAAGAAGGAAATAAATTACTCAAGCTGATTGAAGAACCCCCACCCAATACCCTGTTTATACTGGTTGCTGAAAATGACGAGCAGATACTGCCCACCATCCTCAGCCGTTGCCAGTTGGTTAAAATACCATTGTTGGAAAACAATGAGGTAGAGCAGGCGCTGACAGAACGGGCAAAAGCCAGTATTGAAACAGCACGCCAGATAGCAGGGATCAGCGAAGGCAATTACCGTGAGGCATTGCAATTACTGCAACATGCAGATGAGGACTGGCAAAGCCTGCTCAGAGAATGGCTCAACGCCACCCTGAAAGGTGGCCCCATTGCCCAGGTAAAATTCACCGAGGAAGTAAGTAAACTGGGAAGAGAAAAACAAAAGCAGTTCCTCCGTTATTTCAACCACCTGCTCGAACTGAGTGTCAGGATCAAGGTGTTGGGACCCGATCAACTCATGCTGGGCGATAATGAAAAGGATTTCGCTCTCAGGCTCAATAAAATTGCTTCTGTCAGCCAGCAACAGGCCATTATTGAGGAGCTGGACCGGGCCTCTTATTATATAGAACGCAATGCCAACGCCAAAATGCTGTTCCAGGCGCTTACCATTAAACTCTACCATATCATTCAGAACAAAACCGTAATTTTGAATAATTGAGTCTTGCCTCGGGCAGGAAGGGAACGAAGTGGAGATGTCGGGGGTTGATAAAACTGTGCAAAGCTTCGCATAAAAGCTTATCATATATATTAATAATATCTGACTACAGCCCGCCACACAATAATTCTTCCCTTATTTAGTTTTAGTTATTAATCAATTTAACAACCTATAAACGATTATATGGGATGTGGATCATGTGTTACCGCCAGTGGGGTAGGTACGCGGGGAGGATGTAAAAGCAATGGCGGTTGCTGTAGTGGCGGTTGTAACCGGATGAATGTACACGACTGGCTGATGAACCTGCCGTTCAGTGACCCTGAAAGCAATTGCAAGGTGATTGAAGTAAGCTTTAAACAGGGCAGCCGGAAAGAATTTTTCCGCAACTCTACTTTACAATTTTTTGAGAAAGGAGATTATGTGTCCGTTGAAGGCATAGGTGGATTTGATGTAGGCGAAGTGAGTCTTACCGGCGAACTGGTCCGCATCCAGATGAAGAAAAAGGGAGTAGATGAATTCAATCCCGAGATGAAAAAGATTCTCCGACGCAGTACCGAAAGGGATATAGAAACTTATAGAATCAGCAAAGGCCGTGAAAAAGAGATCCAGGCCCGCAGCCGCGCCATTGCCAGGCAGCTGAACCTGCAGATGAAACTGAGTGAAGTGGAAATACAGGCCGATGGCAAAAAGGGAACGTTCTTCTATACGGCTGATGATCGCGTGGATTTTCGCGAACTGATCAAAATCTACGCCGGCGAGTTCAAAGTGAAGGTGGAAATGCGCCAGATCGGTATCCGCCAGGAAGCCGCCAAAGTGGGGGGTATCGGCAGTTGCGGCCGTGAACTCTGCTGCAGTACCTGGCTGAACGATTTTAAAAGTGTCAATACCACTGCCGCACGTTACCAGAACCTGTCCATCAACCAAACCAAACTCAGCGGTCAGTGCGGCCGCCTGAAATGCTGTTTGAATTACGAACTGGATACCTATTTAGATGCACTTCAGCATTTCCCTGATTATGCTGATACGCTCGACACCGCAATGGGTATGGCACAATTGATCAAGAAAGATATTTTCAAGAACCTGATGTGGTACATGTTACCCAACAATAACAAGCATTATCCATTAACCATTCAACGCGTTAAAGAAATCAAACGGCTGAACCAACAGGGACAACGCGTTGATGAATTACAGGCTGTTGAGATCACCAGCGGTAAACAAAAAGAGACCGAAACTGCATTTGTGGAATTAGTAGGGCAAATCAGCCTGAAAAGCCTGGAACGCAACGACAAGCGTCGCCGTGACCAGCAAAGGGGACCGAGGCCGCAACAGCAGGAGGCAAAAGGTCAAGGGGGAAACAGGAACCAGGGTGGAGGAAGACCACAGGGGCAAAAACAAAGCCGTTCACCGCAACAGGGGCCCAGAAACCAGGGACCAAGACCACCACAACAAGGCGGGCAACAGCAAAACCGTCCACCACAACAACCAAGGCCGCCGCAGGCCCCTCCTAAACAAGATAATTAAAGAAAACGCCCCGTCATAAATGCGGGGCGTTTTTGATTCAATCCAGTTTATCCATCTCTGCTGCGGTAAATTCCATCAATGTTTTAATATGCGCAGGAGAGAGATCAAATTTTAGTCCGGCAGCTTTGTACAATTCCGGCAATGTTCTGGTTCCGCCGAGGCTTAATGCAGCAATATAGTTTTGCAACGCCTGTTCCGGGTTTTGCTGGTATTGCATCCACAAACCTATAGCGCCTAATTGCGCAATACCGTATTCAATATAATAGAAAGGAACTTCAAACAAATGTAATTGCCGTTGCCAGCCAATCTGCCGGTACCTGTCCAGCCCCGTATAGTCAATACTGTCTGTAGAAAACTCTTCCAGTATTTCCATCCACCTGGCTGTTCTTTCTTCAACGGTATGTGCCGGATGTTCATACACCCAATGCTGGAACTTATCTATGATGGCAATCCATGGGAAGATCGTAATGGTTCTTTCCAACTGGTGTTCTTTTGCGCGTATAAGATCGGCCTCATTATCAAAGAAAGCATGCCAGTGATCCATGGTAAAAAGCTCCATCGCCATACTGGCCACTTCTGCAATCTCCATCGGGTATTCTTTAAAAGCGTTCAGCTCTAATGTATGCGCCAGGAAAGAATGAACAGCATGGCCTCCTTCATGAACCATGGTGGTAACATCATTCATTTGTCCGGCTGCATTCATAAAAATAAACGGCGCGCCGCTTTCTGCAAGGGGACAGTTATATCCTCCGGGAGCCTTTCCCTTCCTGCTTTCCAGGTCAAAGTGATGCAGCTCATTCATCTTTTTAAGGCAGGCGGCAAAGAAAGGATCAAGCTGCTCAAAGCAGGTTACTGATTTTTCATAGAGGTCTTTACCATCGGTAAATGGTTTCAAAGGCATAATGCCTTCAGGCTCTGCCTCGGTATCCCATGGACACAGGGTGTCTAACCCTAATTTTTGTTTTTTCTTTTGATAAATCTTATCAATCAATGGCAGCACATGCAATTTAACCGCTTCATGAAACTGGAAACAATCTTCTTTGGTATAATCAAAACGCCCCATCTCAACAAACTTGTAGTCGCGATAATTGGAAAACCCTGCGTTCTTAGCAACCTGGTCCCTTTTATTGATCAGCTGCGTATACAGATCATGCATTGCATCCCGATCCTGTAATCTCCTGTCCTGTATCTTGCGGTATACCTGTTCGCGCAGATCTCTTTCGTGGCTCTCTAAAAATTTTGCCGCCTGTTGCAGGGTATATTCCTGTCCGTCTACCTCTACTGTCATTTTCCCTGCAATAGCGCCATATTGCTGCTGCATGACACTCAGTTCTGCCTGCAAAGGAATATTCTCTTCGCGGAAGAGATCAATATTTTTCTTTACACTCCTGAGATAGGTAAAATATTTCTGCTGGTCCAGTTCTTTTGTTAAAGGGCTATCGATCAATTTCCTGTTCAACTGATCACTAAAAGGTTGCAGCTTGGGTTGTACTTCCATACAGAAATAAGTAAATGCTTCCTCAAGCGCCGGATCAGTAGTATCACAGGTCATCCTGATCTGTCGCCAGCAGGCATCTTCGCTCACCACGGCTTCCAGTTCACTGAGATCCTTCAGCCACTGCTCCAGGTCGGCCCTGGTATGGAGGGTTCTTTCTGTAAGGTCTTTGAAAAAGGGTTCCAGGGCCTCCCAGGTGGTTACTGTAAAGTCATCCGGCACAAAATGCCTTTCCAGTTTTTTGATATCCGCGCTCAATGTCATCGTTTTCAATTTTGAAAGGCAAAAGTAGCGGAACGAGGCAACTTTTAGGCAGTTTTAAACTTTCCCGAAGCTTTTCAAAGTAGTATTTTTACAAACTTTATCATAAACCAGGAGTTTTTGTGGCGGATATCATACAGTTATTACCGGACAATATAGCGAACCAGATAGCGGCGGGTGAAGTGATCCAGCGTCCGGGCAGTGCTGTAAAGGAGTTATTGGAGAACGCAGTAGATGCGGGCGCCACTGATATACGACTCATTGTTGCCGATGCAGGCAAGGCACTGATACAGGTAATAGATAATGGTAAGGGTATGAGCGGGACTGATGCGCGGATGGCTTTTGAGCGGCACGCGACCAGTAAGATCAGGCAGATCGAAGATCTTTTTCGCATCAAAACAATGGGCTTCCGCGGTGAAGCACTGGCCTCTATTGCTGCGGTAGCGCAAGTAGAAATAAAAACGCGGCAAGCTGAAGATGAACTGGGCAGTTATATTGAAATAGAAAACAGCCAGGTGATGAAGCAGGAACTATGCACCTGTCAGGCCGGTACCAGCATCAGTATGAAGAACCTCTTCTTCAATGTTCCTGCCCGAAGGAATTTTTTAAAAAGCAATGCAGCCGAACTACGGCATATTGTAGATGAGTTCATCCGTGTGGCGATGGCTTTTCCCAATATTTTCTTTTCATTGACCAGTAATGGACAGGAAGTATTTCACCTGGAAAAAGGCAGTTTAAAACAACGCATTGTACAGGTACTGGGCAACCAGTATAATGCAAAATTAGTGAGTGTGTCCGAAGAGACTGACTACATGAACATCTACGGTTTTGCTGGCAAACCCGAAACGGCCCGTAAAACGCGCGGCGATCAATATTTTTTCGTCAATAACCGTTTCATCAAAAGCGCCTATCTTAATCATGCAGTGAACAACGCTTTTGAGGGCATGATTGCCAAAGACAGTTTTCCCGGTTATGTTATTTACATAGACCTCGATCCTGCACAGGTGGATATCAATGTGCATCCTACCAAACAGGAGATAAAGTTTGAGGATGAAAAAATTATTTATGCATTTGTACAGGCTGCGGTAAAACACGCACTGGCACAATTCAGTATTGCTCCTTCGCTGGACTTTACATTGAATCCGGAGATACAGCAATTAGACGCAGTAAACAAACCTTTCACTGCCGACCAAAAGGATGCTGCTGCTGCCTCTAACCTGTTCAAAACTTTTACCCGGAAAAACCAGGCGCACTTCATTGAAAAGGATAACAAAACTGATTTGAAAGAATGGAAAGATTTCTTCTCCTCCCCTGAAGCAAAAGAACCGGCAATCGCCCAACAACTACAAACTGCAGACTACAAACCACAGACCCTGCATATTATTCCCGATACCCCATTATTGCAGTTACACAATACCTATATCATCGCTTCCACCAACAGCGGTTTTATCCTTGTACACCAGCAATTAGCACACGAACGGATCTTATACGACCGTTACAGCATTGCTGCACATGGCAAACAGGTAGCTACCCAGCAAAGCTTATTTCCAGCCACATTGGAATTAGCCGCTGCTGACGCCGTTTTATTGTCTGATCTGTTACCAGATCTGTTTGCCATTGGTTACCAGGTAGAACCATTTGGCAACAACAGCTTTGTTATCCAGGGTATACCAGCAGACGTAGCACAGGGTAATGAAAAGCATGCGATTGAATTATTGATTGAGCAATTCAAACATTTCAGCAGTGATGTCAAATTCAGCAAACGGGAAAAATTAGTCCGCTGTATGGCAAGACAACAGGCTATCAAGGCCGGGCAATCCTTATCACAAAAAGAAATGCTGGTACTGGTAGAAGAATTATTTGCCTGCGACACCGCTAATGTTACACCTACAGGGAGTCCGACCTACCTTGAATTTAAAGAGGATTATCTTGACCGGATGTTTGGGAAATGAACCAATTAATTTTGGTTGTACACCGCTGTAAGAAATTTCTCAACTGATCTCCGCACTGTAGCGGTAGAAGTTTGGTGGTTGTTGACAAGCACAGAAAAGATCAGTGTTCTGTTTTTCCTGGTGAGGAGATATCCGCTTAATGCCACCTGCCCGCCTAAAGAACCTGTTTTGGCAAATATTTTTCCTGGCAGGTTCTTATAATAGTTTTCCAGTGTGCCTTTATCTCCTGTTGGGAAAATGGAAGTGATCCGGTTCCAGCTGAATTCATTTTTCATTTTGTTGAGAATGCTTACTAAATCCTGCGGTGTGAAAAGGTTATAGCGGCTAAGGCCACTGCCGTCAACCCATTTGGGTTTTTGCGGAAGGTCTTTAAAGTCTGTGTTCAATAATACATCAATAATTTTCGCATCATCCATTACCCCCAATCTTTCATTGCTTACCATCAGCAGGCTTTGCTCGGCAAAGAAATTGTCGCTGCGATGCATCATAGGCCTGAGCATGGAGTCTGTCGGCTGCGAATAAATGGTATTACTAAAAGGAGCTTTCCAGTTAAAATCTGCTTCTACCTGCCTGTTGAGGGTATCGGACAGTAATGCAATAATCGTGGCCAGGTCTGGCTTGAACGGCACTTCCCGGAGCTTGCTGCCCCCGTTTTTAAAAACAAATACATTAGCATCCCAGGATTTCGCCAGCTCAAATCCATTTGTCATTTTTTCAGTTACTGTACTCGTTTTTTTAAAGGCTGCGGGCATCATTGCAACACTGGTATCCGTTTTTTTATTGATCAGCACCACATTACCGTAAACGGGCAGGTTGCTCCTTTGTACCATATAATCATCCATGAAATCATTCCATGCCCAGCCATCTCCCATAAACCCACCATCATATACAGGTTTTGCAATCCTGATGATAGCAAACTGTTTCAGCAAAGAGAACAGGGGTTGTGTTTTAAAATCGCGGTGCAATAAAGTGGGATCGGCAGCAGGCTCTATTTCAATGGTTGAATCATTCACCATTGCATACCTGGCTCCAGCCAAACTATCTCCGAGGTATTTCATAGCCGCATAGCAGGTGGCAATTTTGGTATTGCTGGCAGGCACAAAATATTTATCTCCCTGGTAATTATACAAGTATTTATTGTCCGCAGGATCGTAGACGCTGATACCGATATGCGCAGTTTTTAACCCTGGAGTGGCCAGCAGTTCATCCTGTGCATCGTTCAAAGTATTGGACTCAATGGGAGAAAACGCAGGTTGTACAGTTGCCCTCCTGGCGGTATTGCATGATGAAGCGCACACCAAAACGGTCATCCCTGTCAATAAAACGCTGCTGAATTTCATATCTTGATTTTGAATCGGTTAACCTGGTGTCAATCTCATTATCTGTTCAGCTTCTTTCCATTGCACGCATCCATCTTTCCGGGATGTCATTATTACAGGCAGTTAAATAATCTTTGTAACTGCAGGCTATATAATTACCATCGTGCAATTGCATCCACCACCTGCCGGTACGTTTGCTTTGCAGGAAGATGGTTTCCACTTCCGCAAAAGCCATGGTGAATTCATTGAACTGATGCCGCTCGGTCAATGGTGCTTCGTGTTTGCTCTTATTGATCCCATCCATCACATACCACAGCATATGCGCTATCTGTTTAGCAGTGAGGTTGTGTACATCCTGTGCTGGTATATATCCATAAATACCTATACTGCTGCAAACCTGGCTCATACCCGCATATTGCACCAGGGTGCAGGATTCTTCACCGGTAAACCCATTCGGTGTGATGTGATTTGCCGGCGCATGCGCATGTTGTATGGCTGCCATATCAAAACTGAATAATTCACTGTTACGGACAGTTGGCTCCATCTCTTCTATATTCTCTTTCACCTTGCCAACACGAAAACAATCGAATCTCAGCTTATCAATTGTTTCAAGCATTTCCGGGTGCAGCAGGTAACTCTGAAATCCAATATGGCTGTAATGCCTTAAATGATTGGGCATACCTGTAAACAATTCCACCAGGAAATTATCAGCAGGCAATGTGCTGTCCATATCCAGGTCCATTCGCGCATCGACACAAACCGCATCAATAATCCTGCTCAAAGAACCATATGCCTGGTATTGTGCGCTGGTTATATCGTGAGAGCCCCCCAGTATAATAACTTTCTTGCCCAATGCCACCAGCTCGCTTACCACCATACGCAATGCGGCATAACTGTCCTGCAAAGTGGCGCCGCATTTTACATTTCCCACATCAGCTACATTTACGTCTGTATGCCAATGAAACAATTTATAGTATTCACTCCGCACAGCATCTGGCGCATCGGTGTTTGTGTACTGTATCCCGGCGCCTCTCATCTCGCCACAGCCAACCAATACCATATCAGTATGCGCTATATCCGGGAAAACCTCATCATACACTGCAATATGCCTGCCAAGCTGGGTATCCCTGAATCCTTCATCATTCGACAATTGTGCAATATTTACCGGTTCTAAGAAGTCTATGATCGTTTGCAGTGACATGTAGCAGTGTTTGTGACAAACATAACGCAAATGTTGTAGAAAAATTGTTTAGTCGATATACTTATACCCAACCCCTCTCACCGAATGGAAATAGCGGGGATTACGGCTGTCTTCCTCGAAGTATTTACGGAAGCTTAAGATGAAATTATCAATGGTTCTTGTGGTAGGATAGACATTATAGCCCCAGACCACCTGCAATATTTTTTCGCGGGTAACTACTTCTCCTTTGTTCTCAATCAGCAGCTTTAAAAGCATGGCCTCTTTCTTACTCAATTCTATTCGCTGGCCATTCCAGGTAATAGCATCCTGCGCTTTGAAGTCGATCTTATTATTGCCAAAATCGTAACTGTCGCCAATGGTCTCTTTTTCCTGCAGTCTTTTATTCTTTTCTATCAGTTTGTTAACCCGCAGCAATAATTCTTCGAGGTTAAAAGGTTTGGTCAAGTAATCGTCTGCCCCTTTCTTTAATCCAAGTACCTTATCAGCACTGGTATTTTTCGCGCTTAGTATCAATATAGGCACTTCATTGTGGTTGACCCTGATGCTTTCTGTAACACCGATGCCATCTATTTCAGGCAGCATGATATCCATAATGATCAGGTCAAAATATTCATTACTCACCTTTTTCAGGGCTTCACTGCCATTATAGGCAGATGTTACTTCATAGCCTTCCAGCTCAAGGTTGAGTTTTAGCGCTTCGTGAAGATTCTCTTCATCTTCCACCAACAGGATATTTGCTTTATTATCTTTCATGTGTATCAGTCATTGTCTAATGGTCACATGGAATTTGCCATAAAATTATCCGGGTTAATAAAGATCTGCTTTGTCTGGCTCATTTCATGCTGATTGAAATAATACCGCAAAAATACTTCCTTGCGGATGGTTATCTGTCACGGAAATGTAGCCATTATGGCTCTCCGTTATTTTCCGGCAGAGGTAAAGCCCGAGGCCGGTCCCCTTTGTTGTACGGGTATTTTCATTCCCCGCGCGGTAGAACTTGTCAAATATTTTTCTTTTTTCATCATCCGGAATACCCTGGCCTTCATCAATAACTGTTAATTGCACTTCCCTATCCACCTCAGTGACCTTAACCGTAATAACGGATTCCTTAGGTGAATATTTCATGGCATTTTCAACCAAGTTGTTCACCAGCATTTGCAATAGCAGGGCCTCCCCATTGATATATATGTTTTCACCGATCTCTTCTGTTATATGCCGGTGCGGAAACCTGTTACTGAAATCATCCACGCAGCCTGCAACAAGATCAGAGAAATTCAGCTCTTCTGCATCGGAGGTATAAGCGCCTGCTTCCAACTGTGCTGTCAGTAAAATATTATTGCAAAGTGTATTCAGCCTGTTGGCCTCCTGTATGGTGTTGGCAATCAGTTGCTGCTGTTTATCCTCATCTAATTTTCTTTTCTGCAATGTTTCCAGGTTGAGGCGGGTAACAGCAATGGGTGTTTTAAGCTCATGGGTAACAGCCGTCATAAAATTGCGCTGTTGCTGCGAAAACTTAAACTGCCTTCTGGTAGCGCGGAATACAAACACAGCGCCAACTACCACAATACATAAAAAAGTCATTCCTTCTCCTATATATTGTGATGTTTTCCGGTTCTTCGCTGCTCCTATGGTCACTGCCCGTTGAAAATAAGCAGGATCATCATGTTTTAATTCACCCAGACGGATATCGGTGATCTCCTTATTCTGCTGCTCCAGTGCAATGAACCACCAGGACAATGCCGACACCATGTATGCCAGCAAAAACCAGTATACAGTGGTTACGATGGTTAATTTCTTAAATTTAAAAAAGCTCATGATCTTGCTTTTTCAACGCGTATGCCAGCACTGAGCAGGTATTGCAATGGTTCCTCACGCATGGCCTGCTGTAATACGAAAGTATAATTCCCTTTCTTTAACCTAACCGGTGTACGGGTAATGCGTATCCGGTGATCAAATACATCATCCATACCCGTACCCAGCCAGCCTTTGGCATTATTGGCCAATGTTACATCCACTAATTGTGTGCGGGCGGTATCGCCGGGTGACTGCGTAGCAACATTCAGCCAGATATTATTATACCTGTAGGCGTCTTCATGCCGCAGCACTATATAAATATTATAGGACGTAAGTGTGTCTTCGATAGTGAATGTAAAAGAGGGTTTCATACTGCTCTTCCATTCATGCTTAGGAAAGGATGTGCTCTTTTCATAAACATCCAAAGTATTGCAGGCTTGCAACAAGATGATCGCAGCTATTAAAAGAAATGACTTATTCACTGGTATGGTTTGGGCAAAGATAAGTTACAATACATTCAGGATCTGTTCCTTAGCTTTTTCCAGTTCATCCTTCATAAGGATCACACATTGCTGTATTTGTGAATCGTAAGCTTTAGAGCCGGTGGTATTGATTTCCCGGCCAAATTCCTGCAGGATAAAAGATAGCTTTTTGCCTTTGCTGATGTCTTTCTCTGCCAGTATAGACCGGAAATAATCACAATGGTTTTTAAGGCGTACCTGTTCTTCACTGATATCTATCTTTTCAATATAGTAGATCAGTTCCTGCTCCATGCGGTTAGGATCATAGTTTTCTTTGCCCACATTGTCTTCCAGCACTTTAACCAGCCCTTCTTTGATCTTTGTCCTGCGGAGGGGTTCCAGTTCGGCAATGGTTTTCTGGTGCGCTTCAATATTGGCCAGCCGTGTTAGAATATCAACTTCGAGCGATTTGCCTTCGTCCTTCCGGTGTTCATTCAATTCTGTAATGGCAGCTTTCAGCACTTTTTCAAATCCCTTCCATTCTTCATCACTCAACATTTCAGTTGAAGGGGTGATGACATCCGGCAGTTTCAGGATCGTGCTCAGGATATCGCCTTTCTGCAACTGCAGCTCATCTGCCAGTTCCGCTACCGGCTGGTAATAGGCTTTGGCCAGTTCGGTATTGATAGAAACCGGTTTGGATGCGCCATTCTGTTTAATGGTAATGATACATTCCACACTACCGCGCTGCAATCCTTCGTTCAAAAGATTGCGCACTTCAAATTCAAATGGTTTTAATAAAGAAGGGATATTTAAACGCAGGTCGAACTGTTTTCCGTTCAGCGAACGGACTTCCACCAGAAAGGTTTTATCGGCCAGCGTTTGTTCAGCCCTGCCATAACCTGTCATCGAATGCAGCATATCTTTTAGATTATTAGTGCAATGTAAGTAATGTTTGGTAACCGGATAGCATTCAAACGGCTCCATAAAAAAGGGGGCATTGCTGCCCCCCATTCCAAAAACTGCCGAGAGAAGGTTTTACTGCTTGGTTACGGTATAGCTGTTATTGATAAAATTAACAACGAACTTATAATTGCCCGATGCATCTGGTCCGGGGAAATTGGAAGATGCATCATATTTAAACGTACCGCCGGTTTTCAGCGAAGCAATTGTATTGTCAGCGACTGCAAATTTATGGCTCCAGTCGCCGTTGACTGGTAAAAACAGGTACTGCTTGCCTCCGTTCAATGCCACTGTTAGTTCAAACTGGGTGGAATTCACGCGTGTAAACTGTTGGCTGGGAACGGGAACAGGGTTGCTCCATCCACCCGGACTGGCATCGCCCACCAGGAACAGGTTCGCAGGCAGTACATCTGTGTAAGGCGTAACAGTGAATTTGCCTGCCTGGAAATCAAGTATGATCTTGTATTTACCCGATGTAGCAGGACCGGGAATATTATCGCTCAGGTCATACCCAAAGCTACCGCCTGAGCTGAGGCCTCCTACTGTTTTATCTGCTACGGCGAATTTATGGCTCCAGTCGCCGTTGACAGGTAAGATCAGGTATTCATTGCCACCGGTCAGGTCAAAAATACCACCATAGGTTACTGAATCAATCTTAGTTAGTTCCTGGGTAGGGACTGGAACAGGGTTGTTCCAGCTACCCGCTGTGGCACTGCCTACAATGAACAACCTTCCTGAAGCAGGGGGGGCTACTTTGGGAGGTATCTTATACGGTGTCATTTTCACTTTAACCGTATTCGATTTTAATTGTTCATTGTTGTTGGCATAAGAAGAGGTTACCCTTATGTCCATATCATATGCCACTCCAAAAGAGAAGCCATAGCCCAGGAGAATAGCGTTCAGTTCTTTGGCTGTAAATGAAGTGCTGAGGCTGCCGGTTATAATACGGTTCACCGCTTTTGCAAAATTTCTGCCGCTTGAATCTATCTCTACAATATATTTCGCTGTCGCTGAATCAGTAGCATATTTAGGGTTTGTCCAGGAGAGCGTAAGTGCTGTTTTGGAAGAATCTGCCGGTGCTGCAGCTACAGTGGGCGTTGAGCTGCTTAACACAGCCGATGTGCCCGATGGGTAAAAGGGAAGGTTGTCGACCTTCTTTTCACAGGCTGTAAAACAACCAACCAGTAGCAGCATGCATAAACCGAGTTTTGCTGAATATTTCATAATACTTTTTTTAATCGTTGCAGTTATTGTTTTGTTACAATGAATTTCCCGCGCTGGAAGTCTACCTGTATTTTATAGGTGCCGCTTACAGTTGGGCCAGGAATATCTTTACTGAAATCATAGCCAAAATCGCCACCGCTATCTCCTAAGCCGGCAATTGAATTGTCTTTCACCGCATATTTATGACTCCAGTCACCGTTCAGTGGCAGGAACAGGTAATGCATGCCTCCTGTTAGTGAAACGGTGATCTCATAAAACGTTGGGCTGATCTGTGTAAACTGCTGGCTGGGTACCGGTACCGGGTTATTCCATCCGCCAACTGTAGCATCGCCAACGATATATAGTTTACCTGTAGTGGGTGGTGGTACTTTGGGAGGAATGGTATACGGGGTGGCAGAGAATTTTAAAACATTAGAAGTAAGCATGGCTGCATTATTTGCCATGTATGATTTAACCCTTATCTCAAGGTTATGAGGTACTCCTGGTTTTAACTGCAACTGGTTCAGCAAATAATCATTGAATTGCCCCTGTGTGAACGACTGTGAGAGGTCTTTACTTACAGAAACTGTTTGCTTACCAGGATTGGTGAAATTCGCACCGGCAGTATCGATCTCTATGAGATAAGAAACATCCTGCGAACCAATACCTGTTGTGAACTTATAATTTGGATTGGTCCAGGAAAGTTTAATCGCCTCCTGGTCTTTGTTGGTATAATCAAGCGGTATGATATTGGTTACTGACGCAGTTAATGCAGGGCTGGTACCCCCTTCAAGGTAGTTCTTGAACTCATCTTTTTTGCAGGCTACGATGGCTATTGCAAACAGCGATGATAAGAACAGGTATTTAAAAATATTTTTCATATCAAAATATTTAACTGTTTAAGAATTAGTATCCCGGATTCTGATCCAGGTTAGTGTTTGAAGTTCTGTTGGATGCCGGAACCGGGAACAGGTTGTATTTGGCATCAACACCTGTTCCTGATGCAACGCCCCCTTTCCATGGCCACAGGTAGGTATTGGTGGTCAGCAACCCATAACGAATAAGGTCCGTCCTGCGATGCCCCTCCCAATACAATTCACGTCCTCTTTCATCCAATATGGTTTGCAAGGTCAGGTCAGCGGCATTCAGTTGCCCGGCATTATTAGTGCCATAGCTATCGCCATAAGCCCTGAACCTGATCTTGTTGAGGTAAGACAAGGCAGTAGCTGCATCGCCGCCTGCTCCGCCACGAAGCACTGCTTCGGCATAGATCAGGTACATTTCAGACAGGCGAAAAACAGGGAAGTCTACATCGGAAAATGTTTTCGTAATATCTGAAACAGCGCCGCCATCTGAGCGGATATTAACGTACTTCTTTACATGCACACCGTTAGAGAAATTGCTAACATCACCTATAGCCGTTTGTGCATTGGAGGTGCCAAACTTTGAAGTAGTAAAAAGCGCCCGCTGATCTGAATTTCCTGATTTATCTGCAAACAGGTTGGTCAAAGCCTGGGTAGCCCTGTAGCCATACCATCCACCTCCTACACCGTACTCTGAAGCGTCATCGCCACAGGCAGCATGTACAAAAAAGGTAGTGTTACCGTAAGCCTGGGTATGCAGGCCGTCGCAATTGATGGCAAAGATGAATTCATCTTTTTGTTTGTCGTTATCTGCCATAAACAATTTGCCGTAACCTGACTTCAACGTATAACCGCCGTTGATCACTTTGTTTGCATAGGTGATTGCTTCTGTATACTTAGGTGTTCCTGTATATACGCCTGCATTCAGGTACATGCGTGCCAGTAAAGCCCAGGCTGCACCCTGGTCAACCCTGCCGTACTCAATTGTTTTTACAGGCGCCAGGTCGGTATCAATGGCTTTCAGTTCTTTTTCAATATAAGCAAACAGGTCGGCCCTTTTGATCTGCTTGGGCAGGCTGCTTCCTATTCCATCGGCCTCGGTGATGAAAGTGGAATTACCAAACAGGTCCATCATTACCCAGTAATTGAAAGCACGCATAAAACGAACTTCCGCTCTTGACTTTTTAATTTCCGCCGCGTCAGCTCCTGTAATATTCCTTGCAGCCAGCTTATCATCTGTTGATTCCCGCAGGTATTCATTGACCAGTGTAATATTATAAATAGGCCTTGCATACATTCCTTTGAGAAAAGGGTCGGCGCTCGTCCATTTCAGGTCATGAAAATCATGAATGGTCTGGTCATTCCAGGCTACCACGGCTTCATCTGTTGGCAGTTCCTGGCAATTGAAGAAACCGCGGATGAATGCCACCTGCGAACCCTCGTCAAGGCCGCCCCCGATATCGGGTGAACCAGCAGGGCCGGCATTACCGGTAATGGCAAGCGATCCATATACTTTAGCCAATACGCTTTTATAACCTGCTGCTGTAGAATATGTTTTTTCAGGTGTAAGATCATTCTGCGGAAACAGGTCCAGCTTTTTGGAGCAGGCTGTTACAGACAATGCTGCAACTGCTGCTATGATTGTGTTTTTTATACTACTCTTTTTCATACAAATCATTTTTTCCTAATTAGAAATCAAAATTTAATCCCAGTGAGAATACCCTTGGGCGTGGATAGATATTATTGTCAACACCTGAACTGTTTGCATTCTCAGGATCAAGCCCGCTGTATTTGGTAATTACAAATACGTTCTGGATGCTTGCAGCTACGCGCATGTTAGCGTGCTTATGGAATACCTTCCCGGCGTTAAAACCAAGGTTGATATTATCCAGCCTTAAGAAAGAAGCATTCTCTATGTAGTAATCGGAGAGGTATTGATTATTCTGAAAATTGGTTGCTAAATAGTTGCGTGAAGCATTGCCAATAAAGTTAATGGGGTTCTTAATGGCCCTGAGAACACCGTTATTGGAGTTATAGTTATTGTACAAATAACCACCAAAAGAACCATGCGCAGCTATGCCGAAGCTGAATTGTTTGTATACCACCTGGGTATTAATACCCAGCAATACATCCGGTGCAGGTTTTTTATAATAGTAACGGTCAGATTCATCGATCTTTCCATCCCTGTTCAGGTCATCGTACAAGCTCTCAACAGGCTTGCCTGTTGCCTTGTCGTAGATTTGTTTGTAGACATTAAATACATAGGGAGCATACCCAACCGCATATTTGCCGATGTTGTTGCCAGTACCACCGCTGATATTGCCTACATCAATGCCTTTAAAATTAGCGTCCTGCTGTTTCAGCAGGTTGGTGATCTCAGATTTGTTGTAAGTAAGATTAAAACCGAAATCCCACTGCAGGTCTTTTTGCTTTACTGGAACGGTATTCAATGTAAACTCAACGCCTTTGTTTTCAATATTACCTACGTTGGTTAACAGCGCAATATCAAAGTTAGAGCCCGGAGCTACGGGTATGGTGCTCAGCAGGTCTTTTGTTTTCTTAAAGTAGAAATCCACCGAACCCGATATCCTGTTGTTCAGGAAACCAAAATCCAGGGCCAGGTTAGAAGTGGTAGTGGTTTCCCATTTGATATTCGGATCATACGCGGAAGGGCGCAGGAAGCTGTAGAATGAGTTGCCAAACTGGTATTGCGCCGTTGAATTACTTTGTGAATACTTGGGCAGGTATGCGTAGTTATTACCAATATCCTGCTGACCGGTAACACCCACACTGGCACGAAGCTTCAATTCATTCACCACGCTGCTCCCTTTGAAGAGGTCTTCATTGGCCTTCCATGCAAATGCTACTGCAGGGAAATAACCTACCCTGTTAGCTGCAGAGAACCTGGAACTCGCATCCCTGCGGATGGAAGCAGTTAAAATGTATTTGCCGGCAAGTGTATAGTTTAGCCTTCCTAAATAAGACTCAATGCGGAATTCTGGCTTATCGGTAAGATAGGTAGGTGCACTACCGGGGATGATTACTCCATTCTGACCATAAGAAGCAAAATTGCTCACTTCTGTAATGAAGTCCTGGTACTCATGGCTTACCAACACATCAAGTTTACTGTTGATGCTCTTGATTTCTTTATCATAAAATAAAGAAACACCAGCCAATGTATATTTCTTCTTCTGCTCATAATATACATAGCGTCCGGCTGTTTTATAATTGGTGGCAGCAATGGAATCGGTATTATCATTGCCACTGCCACTGCTGTTATCCATTCCCAGGTTCGCCAGCACGTGCAGATCAGGGAAGAAGTGAAGTTTATAATCCAACTGAATATTTCCAATCAGCCTGTTCACAGTTGACCTGTTGTCTCTCAGATTTAACAGGGCCAGCGGATTGCGTGTAGACAAATCGATCGGTTTCCCATCCGGCTGTAACCATTCGTAGTATCCACCATATTTATTGGTAGCATATACGGGTTGGGTAGGATCAAAAGCTACAGCAGAACCAATAGCGCCTTCATTGGCAAAACGGTTGGTGGTTTTGCTGGCTTTTACTGCTAACTCAACAGACAAATGGTTATTGAAGAATTTTGGTGAGAGGTTCAGGGCAGAAGAAAGACGGTCAAAATGATCGGTCTTCAATACGCCTTCCTGGTTCAGGTATCCAAGTGATAAACGGAATGGCATATTTCCTATACCGCCACTGGCACTGATATTATTGTCATTACCTATGGCAGACTGGTAGATTTGTTTCTGCCAGTCTGTATTAGCGGTACCCAGTAATTTTTTATAGGTATTATTCCCTGTTGCAGCGGCATCTGCATTAATAATGCTTCTAACCTCATCTCCCGTCAGCACATCCACCTGTTTAGGCACTGTGCCTGAAGAAACCTGTGTATTGAAATTGTAGCGCACCTTGCCTTTAGTGCCTTTCTTGGTAGTAATGATCAATACACCGTTAGAAGCCCTTGAACCATATAAGGCTGTAGCAGATGCATCTTTCAAAACACTCACAGATTCGATATCATTGGGATTGATGGTATTCAGGAGATTGGCAGATCCGCTGATGCCATTGCCTTCAACAGGAACCCCGTCTATTACAATCAATGGGTCATTACTGGCGTTCAGCGAAGCACCGCCGCGGATACGTATCCTGCTGCCACCGCCGGCAGCACCGCCGCCGGAAGTGATTTGCAATCCGGCAACCTTACCTTGCAGCAATTGTTCTGAAGATGCAATATTGCCTTTCTGAAAATCCTTGGCTGCAATCGATGTTACAGCAGCAGTAAGGTCGCTTTTCTTACGCGTACCATACGCAACTACCACCACATCGCCCAGTGATTTATCGGTTTGCTCAAGCGAGACATTGATAAACCCGGTTCCAATCTTTACTTCTTTATCAGCATAAGCCACACTTGAAATCACCAGTGTGGTTGCACCGGCTGGTACGGTTAATTTAAATGTTCCGTCAGCGGCAGCCTGCGTAGCAGCAGTACGGCCTTTGACTTTAACAGTTGCACTCTGCAAAGGAGTGCCGTCTTTGGCATCTGTTACCTTGCCGGTAACAATCCTGTCCTGCGCCTGCACAGACAGGCCCAACAGCAACGCAGGAAACATCATCAGGAGAAGCAGTCGTTTTAGGTTCATATTCTTTGTTTTTCTGGTTTTCTGAAAAAAAATTGTATCATCTGTTTAATTGGTTACTATAAATGGAATTGTTGTTTGTTGTTTACCGTTCACCGTCACTCTCAACAGGTAAGTACCGGCAGGGTGGCTTCCTAAGGAAATATCTTTCCGGTTCATCGTTATCCTGTGTACTCCTTTCGCTTTGAACCCGTTCTCCAATACGGCGAGACGGCTGCCCATCAGGTTCCAGACATCAAGCAGCGTATTGCCTGAAGTGGTTAGTTCATACTGTATAACAGCATTACCCGTAACAGGGTTAGGCAGTATGGAGAGTTGCGCTATTCCATCTGCCCTTCCTGTTGCAGGGCCGATTGCTGTAATAAGATTGTTATTGATATTTTTATTGGTGTAGACGTAATATTCACCAGGCTGCAAAGTGATACTCTCCAGCGATCCGGTGGCAGGATGTGTTGCATTGGTCAGATAGCTATACCATGTACCTGCTGCAGGGAAAGTAACGGATGCAGTGGCTGCAGTAACATCAAAATTGCCTACTACCATCACTTTGAGGGAGTCTGTATCTAATTTAAGCCATTTCAATCCGCCTGATAAATCATACGTAACGTTAGGTGTTGTAAACGTTGAAATATAGTTTGGCATCAGTTTAAGCCTGATCAACTGTGTATAAACATTGTACAACGCGGCCCTGTTGCTATTGGCAGTATAATCCCATTTCACGGGCTTGGGCGCAGTGCGGCAGCCGGCGTCAATCGTACCATTTTCACAACGGTTGATACTGAAGTCATAACCCAGTTCACCAAACTGCCACAATAATTTCGGACCAGGTATCATAGCCCAGAAAGCAGCGGCCATCTCATTTCTCTTCAATGCTGTATTGAGGTCTTTAACAGTATAGGAGCCATTTGAATTACCATATGTGATGTTCTTATACATCAGCCTTTCTTCATCGTGGCTCTCTATATAAGTCACCATGTTAAGATTGCTCCAGCCGCGGCTTTTGGAAATACCCCACTGAAAATTCCAGTCAGTGGCATAGCCCATGGTAGCCTGGTTGAAATTATAATTGGCATTTCCCCATAATAGCATACCGTAATCGGATAATGCCATCTCTTCCTGGTTGGCTGCAAAATGTTCCAGTATGCAATAAGTATTGGCAGCGATGGATTGCATCTTGTCGTAGATCCTTTTCCAGATAGTAATCCGGCTGCTGTCGTATGCACTCCAGGCATTAACGTCTGTGGGATTGTTCGTTTGCGTAAATCCTTTGGAGAGATCCCAGCGAAAACCATCGATCTTATAATTCACCAGCCAATGCGTCATGACCCTGTCAACAAAATCTTTGGTTGCCTGTGACTGGTGATTAAAATCATACCCCACACTAAAAGGATGTGTTGCCGTTACATTGAACCAGGGGCTGTTGGCAGCGGGACGGTTATTAGCCGCATCCCAATACATTTGAACCATTGGGGACTGGCCAAAGGAATGATTCATCACCATATCCATGATCACGGCAATGCCCTGTTTATGGCATTCATCTATCAATTGCTTTAAGGCGGTTGCTGTGCCATAAGCTTTATCGGGCGCGAAATAAAAGATCGGGTTGTAGCCCCAGCTGTTGTTGCCTTCAAATTCAGTAAAAGGCATGAGTTCTATCGCATTCGCGCCAAGCCTTTTAATGTAACTCAACGTATCTTTTAAGGTCTGCCAGTTTTGCGCGGCAATAAAATCACGCACTAATAATTCATAAATAACCAGGTTTTGTTTGGCAGGCCTGTTAAAAGCAGTTACCTGCCAGTTGTACGGCGTGCTACCCGTTTGAAAAATACTGACAATGCCGTTTGTTTTACCGGCAGGATAAGCTTTGAGTAATGGGTAGGTACCCGATGAAATATACGGGTCGTTGGCCGGATCAAGTATCTTCTCCGTACTATAATCAGCCACTTTGAGATTGCCATCAATAACATACTGGTATGCATATTCGGTACCGGGTGTAAGATGGGTAATGCGCAACCAGTAGCGGCTGCTGTCCGGTGTACGGTTCATCTGGTACTGGCTGGCCTGTAACCAGTTGTTGAAATCGCCAATCACGGTTACACTTTTTTTCAAAGGCGCGTACAGTACAAGGGTAAGAGAAGTATCACCCGGTTCGTAATTGATGCCATCTTTTACCCCGGCAGGTAATGGCGCAGTAACAATTGGGGGAGCCACAAAAAAATTGAGGGTATCCATGCTGGTTGATGTACCGTTCACCGCTTCTGACACAATCGTTTGCGTACCTGGTGAAATAATAGCAACATTGGCTGAGAGAGTAGCAGTACCGCTTTGTGCAGCAACTACTACTCCGTTAAAATACAGTTTCATCGCTGCTGACTGGCTGGCGTTGGCAGCAAGTGTTAAGGTGTCGCCCACTATTTTGGCCATGGGTTCAGGCTGCCTTGTATAAGTAGGCTGTGTATAAGGTTGGGCAATCCGAACCTGTAAGGAAGCATCAGTAACCGGAATATACATATCGCTGCCGTCTGCATTCCGCAATACATTACTGCCATTTCCGTTGCGGAAAAGGATGGCTATTTTGATGATCTTTTCTGCGCTATTGGTAATGCCGAAAAAGGAACGCAGTCCGCCTGTGATGGTGTATTTCCATTGGTTGTTGCCCAGATAAACGCATTGGGCGGCACTGTTGGTAGTACCCCAGGTAAACTTACTGTATCTCCAGTCTGATGTACTGGAGCTGGCCGTAGTGATACAACCAATATGCACATAAACATCTGTTGCAGGAGTGTAGTTCAGTAATCCATGGTTTCCCCTGGCAGCGTCACAGATAATATCAACGGAAGAAGTAGAGTCCTGTATAAAAAAAGGAGAAGTGCCGAGCAATTGTGCATTGATCGGGGGGACAAACAATAGCAAAAAACCTATTAGGCAAAGGGTTCTCATATATGGCAAAGCAAGAGGTCTTAAAATTCAACAATGTGTAAATTATACACATTGTTTACGACAAAGTAAAGCTTATTTCAGAAATAATGGACGCCTTGTCCGGCTTTTTCTTTTTTTAATAGAAATTTAAGTCGCGATGGGGATATTACTTTGCAATAAAAAAGGGATCAAAAATCGATCCCTATCCATTTCTTTTTGCTCTTCTCGTACTTTTCGTAATTGAATTTATAGAGCTTACCGGGCCGGTGCGGCACATCCTGTTCCATCTCGTCGATGTCGATCAGGAGGTCCATGGAAGCAAATTTTTTGCGGAAATTCCGCCTGTCGAGGCTCACGCCCAGGATGGCTTCATAAAGATTCTGCAATTCACGTAAGGAGAATTTTTCGGGCAGGAGATTAAAACCGAGCGGATGCTCCTGTATTCTTTTTTGCAACCAGGCATAACAGGCATCAACAATAGCTTTGTGGTCAAATGCCATTTCTTTCAGTGTGGCTACATTATGCCAGTTCAGTTCATTATCATGTATCTTCAGCTCATGGTGGTTGATGTTCAGCAAAGAGCAGTACACAACGGTAATAACCCTTCCGCCGGGGTGCCTGTTGGGGTGGCCAAAAGCCCTTACCTGGTCAAGGAACACATCATTCATACCCGTCCTTTCTTTCAACACCCGATAAGCCGCGTCATCTAATTCCTCATTATCTTTTACAATATCACCCAACAGGGAAAATTTGTCCCTGAATACATCAAGGTCACTTTTGATCACCAGGATCTTCAATTCATTTTCTTCAAAACCAAAGATCACACAGTCAACCGTTAATGGTACTGTAGGATAAGATCCTACCAGTTTCACAGCATCTTTGATCATATGCGGCTCATGCACCACCATAGGTATAGTATTTTTTTTCATCTTGAACTAAGATTAAAAACGAGCAGTAAAGGTAATGGCTTTACTCAGGAGTGTCAAGATACAAAGTTTAGTAATAGTGTGCATATATGGTTTGACGTTAACTTTAATCCCGAATTTTGACCTATGTACAGTTCCGAGCAAACAAAAGGATTACAGCAGGATACCATCCGGTTACTGCAGCTGATCACCGGCGGGCAACCCGCCTCTCCTATCAGTGCCGCAGAAGCCGGCCATTTACGGGAAGTACTGCGTTTTCATGAATACCGTTACTATGTATTGAATGAACCACTGGTGGCCGACTATGAATATGACAGTTTATACAAGGCATTACAGGCAATGGAGGCTGATTATCCCAACCTCGTAACACCCGATTCACCAACACAAAGAGTGGGCAGCAGCCTCAACCAGCAGTTCAATACGGTACAACACTTAGTTCCCATGTTGAGCTTAGACAACAGTTACAATGCGGAAGACCTGGCCGATTTTGACCGGAAGGCAAGGGAAGCTTCCGGGCTTGAGCTCATAGCATATTGCGTGGAACCCAAATTCGATGGTGCCAGCATCTCCCTGATCTACGAGAACGACCTGCTGGTACGGGCTGCAACCAGGGGTGATGGTGTTGAGGGGGAAGATATTACTGCCAATATCAAACAGGTTCGTTCCATTCCGCTCTCCGCTCCTTTCTCGCGATACGGGATTCAGCAGATAGAAATACGTGGTGAGGTTATCATGAGCAAAAAAGCATTTGAAGACTATAACAAGCAGCTGGTTAACCAGGGTCTCTCCCCGCTGGCCAATCCGCGCAATGCCGCTTCGGGAAGCCTGCGGATGAAAGACCCGAAAGATGTGGCAGCACGGAACCTGGATGCTTTTCTGTACCATATCAGTTATTATGTGAAAGATGGCAAAGAAAAGGCTCACCCCTCATCCAATAACTTACTTTCCACCCATGCCGGTTCACTGCAATTATTATGGGAACTTGGTTTTCGCTCTCCCGAAAAGGAAAAGAAAGTGGCCAAAGACATACAGCATGTGATTGCTTACTGTCTTGAATTTGAGGAAAAACGGGATAACCTCCCGTATGAGATTGATGGTATGGTGGTGAAAGTAAATGACCTGCAACTGCAGGAGCAACTGGGTATGACATCCCATCATCCCCGCTGGGCCATTGCGTTCAAATTCAAAGCAAGGCAGGCTTCAACAAAATTAAGAAGCGTGGAATTCCAGGTAGGCAGAACAGGTGCCGTAACACCGGTGGCCAAATTAGATCCCGTTTTTTTGGCGGGCGTAACGGTATCAAGTATTTCTATGCACAACGAAGAATACATCAAAGAAAAAGACCTGAAGATTGGCGACAGTGTGTTGATAGAAAGGGCGGGCGATGTGATACCCCAGATCGTAAAATCATTGCCCGAACTACGGGAAGGTACTGAGCTGGAGATCCTGTTTCCAAAAACCTGTCCTGTTTGCAAAAGCGAACTGTACAAAGAAGAAGGTGAAGCTGTCTGGCGCTGTATCAATATAGAATGTGAGGCGCAGGTGGTGGAGAAGATGATCCATTTTGTGAGCAAGGATGCAATGGATATTAAAAGCTTTGGTGAAGCCAATGTGCGCAAATTCTATGAACTGGGTTTATTGAAGGACATACCTGGTATTTATGCGCTGGACTATGAAAAGATCGGCACATTAGAAGGTTTTGGTAAAAAGAGTTTAGAGAATTTAAAAACAGCCATAGAGGCTTCCAAACAACAACCATTATACCGCCTCATCTACGGATTGGGTATCCGTTTCGTTGGTGAAACTACTGCCAAAACACTGGCCAATGCTGTCAGCCATTTATTTGACTTTAAGGATAAAACTGAGGAAGCATTGCTGCAGCTGGAAGATGTTGGCATTAAAGTGGCGCACAGCATTCACCAGTTTTTCCAGAACGAACAGAACCTGCACATACTGCACCAGCTGGAGCAATTAGGGCTGCAGCTCAACAATGAGAAAAGAGAAACGGGTGGCACTGACACCCTGCATGGGCAGGTTTTTTTATTTACGGGCACACTGAATAAACTGAAACGCAGTGAAGCGGAAGCCATGGTAGAAGCCAATGGCGGGAAGATCATGAGTGGCGTAAGCAGTAAACTGAATTATCTTGTAGTGGGCGACGATGCAGGCAGTAAATTAGAGAAGGCGAAGAAGATCAATACCATCAGGATCATTTCAGAAGACGAATTCTTAGACCTTATTAAACCATTATAAAAATATGTTACAGGCATCCACACTCAAATTCCTGAAGGAATTGAAAAAGAACAATACCAAAGAATGGTTCGACAAAAACCGGAAAGCATACGATGCTGCCAAAACAGATTTTACGGCATTGGTTAATACTGTTATTCATCAGTTTGGCAGGAAGGATACCAATATTGCTTCGCTGGCAGCCAAGGATTGTTTGTTCAGGATCAACCGCGACATCCGTTTCAGCAAGAACAAAGACCCTTATAAAACCAATATGGGCGCCAGCTTTGCCAGGGGTGGAAGGAAGTCCTTTTATGCTGGCTATTATTTTCACCTCGAACCCGGTGGTAAAAGTTTTGTTGGCGGTGGCCTGTATATGGCTGAACCGGAGAAGATAAAAAAAGTAAGGCAGGAAATTGACTATAACTGGGAGGAGTTCAGCAAGCTTGTCCATGCGAAAAAATTTACCGGCCTCTATGATAAACTAGCAACAGGAGAGGGCATGTCGCTCAGCCGTGAACCCAAAGGGTATGAAAAAGATAATCCGGCCATTGAATACATCAAACTTAAAAGCTGGATCGCCACGGCGCCGGTAACGGATACGGAGCTCACAGAAAAGAACTTAGCCAAAAAAATAACAACCGCTTTTGAAACATTACAACCCCTGGTCATTTTTCTGAACGGGGCCCTGGATGAATAAAATGCCTGGCTGCTATCATCATTCGCTCTTCAGAAAATTAAAAGCGTTTCCCAGGGCATCAATGATATCTGTAGGTAAAAGGCTTTCCATCGCCTGTTTTTCCAATGCAAGGTCTGCGGCCAGTCCATGCAGGTACGCACCCGTTACTGCTGCCTGTAAAGGTTCATACCCCTGGGCAAGCAGGGCGGTGAGTATTCCCGTTAGCACATCCCCCGAACCCCCTTTGGCCATTCCGGCATTACCGGTACTATTGAACCACCCTTTGCCACCGGCAGCTACCAGGGTATAATGTCCCTTTAACAGGATGATGAACGGGTATTGCACCGACAGGCTGATGGCTTTTTGCCAGCGTTCAAACTCATCTGCACATACGCCAAACAGCCTGTCAAATTCTTTGGGATGCGGCGTTAATAAAGAACCTGCCGGAATCTTTACTAACCAGCTGGTGTGTTGCGATAATATATTGAGTGCATCTGCATCCAGTACAAGTGGTCTCGCATATTGTTGTAACAATGTTTCTATGGCAGCCTGTTCCGTAGTGGCGGTTCCTAAACCGGGACCAGCTCCGATTGTTGTAAAAGGGTTCAAAGCCTGACCAGCTTCATTCCTAACCATGGCCATAGCTTCAGGTACGGCAGTCTGAATTACCTGCAACCCTGCTTCCGGTACAGCAACTGTTAACAAACCCACGCCTGAACGGAGGCAGGCTTTTGCTGCAAGTACAGCAGCCCCCATCTTACCCTTGTTACCTGCAAGCAGTAAAGCATGTCCATACTTTCCTTTATGTGAGAAGCGGTCCCTTGGCTTAAGTCCATCCGCTATTATTTTCCTTTCGGTTATTGCAAAGACAACATCAACCGTAGCTGAAAAGCCAGGATACAGCCCGATAGTCAAAACAACTACCTCACCAAAAAAGGCTGCATTCACTGCGGAGAGAAAGCATAATTTAAGTGACTCAAATGTAAGGGTATGTTTTGCCCTGATAACGGTGTTGCCTTGTAAGCTCTTATCTATTGCCATGCCACTGGGGACATCTATCGCTACCACAGTTACAGCAGCAGCATTGATATGTTCCACCAATGCAGCGCCCAGGTTATGCAGTGGCCTGTTCAGCCCGGTGCCGAACAATGCATCAACGACAACATCCGAAGCATTAATGACAGGAAAAAAAGAATCCGACTGTATGAAATGAATGTCTGTGGTAAGCTGGTGCAGTCTTTGCAGGTTCTGCTGAAAATCGCTGGTTCCGATGGAGCCAAATTCAATGATATAAACAACCGGCTGTACACCTGATTGTATCAGCAGTCTTGCAATGGCTAATCCGTCACCGCCATTATTCCCTTTACCGCAAAAGATCTTAACCGGCTGCCTGGCAAATCCTTTTTCTATCAGCCAGTTCGTACATGCAATGGCAGCCCGCTCCATCAGGTCAATGGAAGCAACCGGTTCATGCTGAATAGTATAAGCATCCCATTGCTGCAGTTGCTGTGCTGTAAGCAATTTCATAATGAATCATTTGCGTATGCTAAAGATAACAAAATAAAAAAAGGGCCCCATTACTGAAGGCCCTGGTACTCACACAATATTTTATTATTACAATAATGATTTACCCAGCAGGTATTCAGCAATCTGAACCGCGTTGGTAGCAGCTCCTTTGCGGAGATTATCGCTGACGATCCACATATTCAAAGTGTTCGGTTGTGTGTCATCCCTGCGCAGCCTTCCCACAAACACTTCATCTTTTTCATGCGCATTCAGTGGCATGGGATACAACTGTTGAGCATCATCATTTTCAACAACAACGCCCGGCGCTGCACTCAGCAATTGTTTTACTTCATCCAGGTCAAAATCATTTTCGAACTCAACGTTCACGCTTTCACTGTGCCCGCCGATAACAGGGATACGAACAGTGGTGGCAGTTACGCGGATAGTGTCATCCTGCATGATCTTCTTGGTTTCGTTCACCATTTTCATTTCTTCCTTGGTGTAACCATTGTCCAGGAAAACGTCGATCTGCGGTATTGCATTCAGGTCGATCTTGTATTTGTAAGCCATATCGCCCGATACACCCTGCCTTTCGTTGAATAACTGGTCAACCGCTTTTTTGCCTGTGCCTGTAACACTCTGGTAAGTGCTTACCACCACTCTTTTGATCTTATATTTCGTATGCAATGGCTGTAAAGCAACCACCATTTGAATGGTAGAGCAGTTGGGATTGGCAATGATATAATCGTCTTTTGTCAGCACAGCTGCATTCACTTCAGGCACCACTAATTTCTTAGACGGATCCATACGCCATGCAGAAGAGTTATCGATGACACGGATACCGGCTTCGGCAAATTTGGGTGCCCATTCCAGTGAGGTACCGCCACCGGCAGAGAAAATAGCTACGGCAGGTTTCGCAGCAATACCATCGGCCATACTAACGACCTTGTACTTCTTTCCCTTGAATTCAACTTCCTTACCTACTGATCTTTCAGAAGCCACAGGAACTAATTCTGTTACCGGGAAATTGCGTTCAGCCAGAACCTGCAACATTTTAGTACCAACCAGTCCGGTGGCACCAACAACAGCTACTTTCATTTTGCTCATCGCCTTTTTTGAGGGTTACGTATCCCTTTTTTGATTGATTAATAAATAAAAAAGGCCTTCCCGTTTTTGGGAAGGCCTCTGAGTATATTGTTATCATACACAAACGATCAGGCACCTTCCCGTCAGAGAGGTTTCTTACTACGTTTTGTATGCTTCATTGTCATCATTGCGGTGCGAATATAAGGGCATTTGAATTTTAAACCAAATCAATATCGAAATTTACCAGCTCCACAAACTGCTCCAGGCGGGCATCTATATCAGCTTTGCTTATCTCACGCAGGCGTTCTGTTCCAAATTTTTCCACGCAGAAAGAAGCCATGGCACTGCCAATGATAATAGCAGTCTTCATGTTCTCAAAGGAGATATCCCTGGTTTTGGCCAGGTGGCCGATAAAGCCGCCGGCAAAAGTATCGCCGGCCCCTGTAGGATCAAATACATCTTCCAATGGCAGGGCCGGTGCAAAGAATACTTTGTTCTCATGAAACAATAAAGCGCCGTGCTCTCCCTTCTTGATGATCACGAACTTAGGGCCCATCTTCTCAATCACCGCCGCCGCTTTCACCAATGAATATTCACCACTCAACTGCCTGGCCTCACTGTCATTCACCATCAGCACGTCTACCAGTGCCAATGTCTTTTTAAGGTCTTCCATGGCAATCTCCATCCAGAAATTCATGGTATCCATCACAACCAGCTTCGGGCGTGTCTTCAGCTGCTCTATTACACTGCGCTGTACGGCCGGAACCAGGTTGCCCAACATCAGGAACTCACAGTCCTGGTAGCTTTCCGGCACCACCGGCTGAAAATGCTCCAGTACATTCAACTGTGTTTCAAGGGTATCGCGGGTATTCATATCCATATGATAACGACCGCTCCAGAAAAAGGTCTTCTCATCTTTTTTGATCTGGACGCCTTCGAGGGCTACATTCCTGTTCGTTAAAGCATCCAGTTCCGCCTGCGGAAAATCGCCGCCCACAACTGATATCTGCTTAACAGGGGTAAAATTGGAAGCACACCAGGCTATATAGGTACCGGCGCCGCCAATGATTTTATCGCTTTTTCCAAAGGGTGTTTCAATGGCATCAAAGGCCATGGACCCGACAACAACTAATGACATAATTAAGGGTTTGTTACCGGGTTGCGAAACTAGCGTATTTGGGCTTAAAAGCCGGGAATGAAGGCTAAAATAAAAAACTAACAGAAAAAATATTTTCCGCTTAGTTTTTTCACTAACACGCGTTAGTATGTTATATTCGCGGTATGGCAAGAATCAAGACCGACAAAAACATCTCGCGCAAAGAGGTCATCATCACCAAAGCTGCTTCCCTTTTCAGGGAGAAGGGATTCAAAGCTGCCAGTATGCGCGACCTGGCAGAAGCTGTTGGCGTAGAAGCCGCAAGCCTCTATAATCACATCAAATCGAAAACAGAATTACTGCATGAGCTCTGTTTCAGTGTGGCCAACCGTTTCATGCATCATATAGACGAAGTGGAAATGGAAAAGATCAGCGCTATTCAAAAGATAGAAAAGCTCATGCGTTTTCATATCACCGAAATGGTGAACCATTACGAAGAAGTGTACGTGAGCGACCGCGAATGGAAACACCTCGCCGATCCTTATTTGTCTAACTACCAGAACCAGCGCCGTATTTACCGCAAACGTTTTGCTGCTATCATTGAATCCGGCATCCGAAACAAAGAGATTAAAAATATAGATGCTCCCACTGCCGTACTGATCATGCTTCATGCCGTGAGTGGCATTGAAAGCTGGCATCGCTCCAAACAAAGGATCAGCGCAGAGGAACTGGAAGAAAACATGATCACCATATTGGTTGGCGGCCTTACGAACCGGTGATCACCAGGACTAAAGTCCATGCTATAAAAAATTTCTTGCCCCGGGCTTAAGCCCGGGGCAAATGATCAGATAAACAGATGGGGCTTTAGCCCCTGCATCTCATGTCAATTCACTTTCATCCATTAGCAGTAAAAGAAGTAAGAAGAGAAACCGCTGATTGCGTTTCCATCAGTTTTGATATTCCTGAAGCATTGAAAGAACTCTTTCAATACAAGCAGGGTCAGTATATTTCACTGCGCACTTATATCAACAGTGAAGAAGTCCGCCGCTCTTATTCTGTTTGCAGTTCTCCGCTCGATAATGAATTACGCGTTGCCGTGAAAAAAGTGGAGCATGGTGTTTTTTCAGCCTATGCAAATGAACAGCTGCAACAAGGCGATGTATTGGATGTCATCCCCCCCATGGGCAAATTCTTCACCCCGCTCGACCCCGCCAATCGCAAACAATATGTTGGCTTTGCGGCAGGCAGCGGTATTACGCCGGTGCTATCCATTATCAAAACTACTTTACGTACAGAACCTGGCAGCCAGTTCACATTAGTATACGGCAACCGCAACAGGCATTCCATTATTTTCAGGGAGGAACTGGAAGGACTGAAGAATAAATTCATGGATCGCTTCCGGATCGTCTACATCTTATCAAGAGAAAAAACAGACGCGCCCATTAACGCGGGACATATCGATGCAGAAAAATGTATGACGCTCTTCAATAAGACCATCAATATCCAAACAACAGACGCATTTTTCATTTGCGGACCGGAAACAATGATGTTCACAGTGAAGGAACAGTTGGAAAAGATGGGGGTTGATAAAAAAAGTATTCATATGGAACTGTTTACCACACCGGGACAACAGGGCAAACCAATAGTGAAACATGAAACGCCCGCCCCTGGTACCGGCGTTGAGGCCAAACCCAGGAGTAAGATCACTGTCAGATTAGATGGGGTCATGTTTGATTTTGACCTGGGATTTGAAGGTGATGCCATTTTGGATGCTGCATTAAAACATGGCGCCGACCTTCCTTATGCCTGCAAAGGAGGTGTATGCTGTACCTGCCGCGCTAAATTAGTGGAGGGACAGGTTGAAATGGACCTCAATTACGGCCTGGAACCGGAGGAACTGGCCAAAGGATATATCCTTACCTGCCAGTCGCATCCCAAAACAGATCGTGTGGTAGTTGATTTTGATGCGAAATAGATAACCGCCCAGGCTAATGGTTGGCCAATAATACAGGTGTAATTTTCTTTTGCCAGATGGCATATCCCCTTGCATTCATGTGCAGCCGGTCTTCGATAAACAATTCATCTTTTACAGAACCGTTTGCCTGGAGCATGTCCTGGTGTATGTCGATAAAGCCAGCGTGCGTTTGCCTGCTTAAGAATTGTTTCACCAAACGGTTGGCCTCCACAATCACCTGTTCATATTTCCAGCGGCTGGGGCTGGGTTTGACAGAGATGAAGTACACCGGTACTGCTTTAAACCCCATGCGGATCATCGCGAACAATTGTTTGAAACGTTGCAGTACTACTGAAGCAGTGGTGTTTGCTGCTATATCATTTTCACCACAGTAAATAATGATTTGCTTGGGATCATAGGGTGAGATCACATCATCTGCATACCTGATCACATCCGTGAGCGAAGAACCGCCAAAACCCCGATTGATCAACGGGTAACCCGGAAAATAATCCTGGATATCTTTCCATTTGGTAAAAGAAGAGCTGCCCACAAATAATATAGCCCGTTTGGCCGGCATGCGTATGCTGTCCTGTTGCTTAAACGCTGCTATCTCTGCATAAAACGGTTCCGATCCTCGCTGGGCATGCAACAAAACCATGCTCATGCAGCCAACCAACAGTAAAAATATTTTTCTCATGGCAGAAAGATAAAGCATAGCTGTATTAAGAATGGCTAACAGAAAAAGTTTTATAACATATTAACAACGCTAACATTTGTTAGCATTCCGCTTTCTTTTCTTATTTTTGGAGCTCAACCAGTTTGCCATGGAGAAGGATGCAGAAAAAATATTCCTGGACAAGATCGGTAAGGAGATCCGGATTGAGCCGCGTGACTGGATGCCGGAAAAATACCGTCATACATTGATCCGGCAAATCAGTCAGCATGCCCACAGTGAAATTGTAGGTATGCTGCCCGAAGGCAACTGGATTACCCGCGCGCCCAGCCTTCGCCGCAAAGCCATTCTGCTGGCCAAAGTACAGGATGAAGCGGGTCATGGTCTTTATCTTTATTCCGCCGCCGAAACATTGGGCATCAGCCGTGATGAAATGTATGAACAGCTGCACAGTGGCAAGGCAAAATATTCTTCCATCTTCAACTACCCTACTTTAACCTGGGCAGATATGGGAGCGATCGGATGGCTGGTAGATGGCGCCGCCATCATGAACCAGGTGCCCTTGTGCCGTACCAGTTTTGGCCCCTATGCCAGGGCCATGATCAGGGTTTGTAAAGAAGAAAGTTTTCACCAGCGGCAGGGCTTTGACATATTGCTCACACTCAGTAAAGGAACACCCGCACAACGCAATATGGCACAGGATGCTGTTAACCGTTGGTGGTGGCCCAGCGTGATGATGTTTGGTCCGAAAGACGATGAGAGTCCGAATACACAATTAAGCATGCAATGGAAGATCAAACGTTTTACCAATGATGAGCTAAGGCAAAAATTCATAGACGTGTGTGCGGAGCAGGTGAAAATATTAGGGCTTACCATTCCTGATAAAGACCTGCAATGGAATGAAACAAGAGGGCATTATGATTTTGGTGCTATTGACTGGAATGAATTCTGGCAGGTGGTACAAGGCAATGGCCCCTGTAATAAACAAAGATTGGATGCGCGCAGGAAAGCATGGGAAGAAGGCGCCTGGGTAAGGGAAGCCGCCATTGCACATGCGGCAAAAAGAAAACCCCTGACCCCTGAAGAGGAATTAAAGGTTGCGTAACTCATTTAAACTGTTATTATGGTTTCACTAAGAAAAAATTATTATGGCGATTTCGGCGGAGAGCATACAGGCGGTGGTTCCGATAGCCGGCAGGCTTCCCCGGGGGCTGGTGGTGAATGGCCCTTATGGGAAATATTCATCCGCAGCAAACAGGGCCTCGACCATAAACATGTGGGCAGCCTGCACGCTGCCGATGCACAGATGGCAATTGAAAATGCAAGAGATGTGTACACGCGCCGGATGGAAGGCATCAGCATCTGGGCAGTAGAGAGTAAATACATCCACGCCAGTAGCCCTGATGATGCACAATCATTGTATGATCCTGCCAACGATAAAGCTTATCGTCATCCTACATTCTATGACCTGCCGGATGAGCTGAAACATATGTAGGATCTCTTTCAAAATATAGAGTATTAAACCATGCACTCATCATTCATCAATTATATACTTCACCTGGCCGACAATGCACTTATCATTGGTCACAGGAACAGTGAATGGTGCGGGCACGGGCCTGTGCTGGAACAGGATATTGCTATCGCAAATATCTCATTAGACCTGATTGGGCAGGCGCGTAATTTTTACCAGTACGCAGCACAGTTAACAGGCGATGGCTTTACAGAAGATACATTTGCTTACCTGCGGGATGTAACGGAATATAAAAACTGCCTGCTCACAGAATTGCCCAATGGCGATTGGGGACAAACTATCTTACGACAGTTCCTCTTTAGTACGTACCAATATTTTTTTTACCGGCAGCTACAACATGGTAAAGACATGCAATTAGCTGCCATTGCAGAAAAATCATTGAAAGAAGTAACCTACCATCTCCGCTGGAGCAGCGAATGGGTCATACGGTTGGGTGATGGAACAACAGAAAGTAAGAAAAGGATGGCACATGCAATAGATGCAATTTGGCCGTACACCGGTGAAATGTTCTTACCGGCAACTTATGAGACAGATGCACTGCAACAGGGATATGGGGTTGATCTTTCCGTGGTTAAAGGGCATTGGGATCAGAAAGTAGCGGCTGTATTTGAAGAAGCTGCTTTAACGGTTCCTGCGAATACATGGATGCAGAAAGGAGGTAAGAAAGGTATTCATACAGAACACCTGGGTTATATACTGGCAGAAATGCAATTCTTACAACGCGCTTATCCGGGAGCAACATGGTAGCAACACAACAACATAGTAATGAGCTGGAAGAAAGGATATGGTCCGTTTTAGCAACCGTATACGATCCGGAAATTCCTGTACTGACTGTATTGGATCTTGGCATTGTGCGGAAAGTACAGGCAGCTGCTGCCCCGCCATTCGACGTTGAAGTGAGCATCACGTCTACCTATTCCGGTTGCCCGGCCATGGATGTGATCAGGATGAACATCAGGATGGCATTGCTGCAGGAAGGGTTTACGAATACAAAGATCACAGAAGTGCTGTCGCCGGCATGGACGACCGACTGGATGAGTGAGAGCGGCAAAGAGAAGTTAAAAGCTTATGGTATTGCCCCTCCGCATTATAAACAGCTGGTTTGCACACCCGAAGCCTTCCAGGAAGAAGAAGCCATCCAATGCCCGTTATGCAATTCCTTTAATACAAGATTGATATCCAGGTTCGGTTCCACCCCCTGTAAGGCATTGTACCAGTGTAATGATTGTAAAGAACCTTTTGATTATTTCAAGTGCCATTGATACGCCTGCTGAAAGGTATTGTTTATATTCGTAAAAGATTTTCAGACCATGTCCTGCATCCTCTTCCATATTGAACATCATATCGCCCACATTACACTAAACCGTCCCGATAAACTTAACGCTTTTAACCGGCAGATGGCTTTGCTGCTGCAGGCCAAATTAGATGAAGCCGCGTCATTGCATGAAGTCCGTTGTGTATACCTCACCGGTGCCGGCAAAGGTTTTTGTGCGGGGCAGGATCTTGCTGAAGTGGTTGATCCGGACGGGCCGGGTATGCAGCAAATATTGAGTGAGCATTACAATCCCATCATTACCCGGCTGCACCATATGCCTAAGCCGGTGGTAGCTGCCGTCAATGGCGTTGCCGCGGGTGCCGGCGTCAATATTGCCCTTGCCTGTGATATTGTTGTTGCAGCACAATCTGCCTCCTTTATGCAGGCTTTTTCAAAAATAGGCCTGATCCCGGATAGCGGAGGCACTTACATATTACCCCGCCTGGTAGGCTGGCAAAAAGCAACAGCGCTCATGATGCTGGGTGATAAGATCACAGCAGCAGCAGCAGAACAATTAGGCATGTTGTATAAAGTTTTTCCCGATGATGGTTTTGCCGACGAAAGCAAAGCGATCGCAAAAACACTCGCACAAATGCCCACAAAAACATTGGCTTACATCAAACATGCATTGCACCAGTCCGCCGGCAACAACCTCGAAGCACAATTGCAACTGGAAGATGAATACCAGCAAAAAGCTGCCGTTACACATGATTTTAAAGAAGGTGTACAGGCATTTCTTGAGAAACGATCACCCGACTTTAAAGGACTATAACCATGACTGAAAAAGACCTGCTTGCACAAAGCGTAGTAGATCACATGATGCAGCACGACTACTTCAGCCAATGGATGGGTATCACCGTGTTGGCAGTAAAAGAAGGCTATAGCAAAATACAAATGACCCTGCGCAAAGAAATGATGAATGGCTTTGGTATTGCCCACGGTGGCATCAGTTTTGCCCTGGCAGACAGCGCTTTTGCCTTTGCCTGTAACAGCGATGGTAAAGTAACAGTTGCGTTAGACGTATCCATTTCATTTCCCAGACCCGGTAAAGAAGGCGATATACTGATTGCCGAAGCCAGGCAGGTCAATAAAACCAACCGTACAGGTTTGTATATGATAGACGTAACCAATCAAAACAACGAACTGGTAGCAGTATTCAAGGGAACCTGTTACAAAACAGAGAAAGACCTGCTGGTCTACCCTGAAACAGTCTGATGCAAAAGCAGTTTTCATTTATATGAGCAAAGCCATGTCCATTTATAAAAAGATCAATCCCTTTTCCAGGCAAAACAACAACACAGGGTTCAGCACCAACACTGATAACCTCGGTGGTCGTTTTATTAACAAGGATGGCAGTTACAACCTGGTGAAAGAAGGCATGCCTTTCTGGAAACGGTTCAGTGTCTTCCATGACATGCTTAACCTGCCCCTGTGGAAATTCATTGCAGTGATCCTTTTGTTTTATATAGGCATCAATGTCGTTTTCACCGTCGTCTATTTCTTAATAGGGCCGGCAGAGCTGCAGGGCCTGCCCATCGGAAGTGACTGGAAAAATTTCAAAGAACTTTTTTATTTCAGTACACAAACATTTACCACGGTAGGTTACGGACGCATTACTCCTGTAGGTGATCTGGCTAATCTTGTATCGGGCATTGAAGCCCTGACCGGGTTTTTATCCCTTGCTATTGCCACTGGTCTGATATACGGCCGCTTCTCCAAACCCCAAAGCTACCTTGCTTTCAGCGATCATGCATTGGTAAGTCCTTATAAAGGAATAACTGCCATCATGTTCCGTTTTACTGCATTCAAAGACAAACACACATTATCCGACCTGGAGATCATGGTAAATGTGGGCATGACAATATTGGAAAAGGAGAATGAAGCTCCCGTTTATAAATATTTTGCTTTAAACCTTGAAAGAAACCGCGTTGAGAGTATGCCCATGAGCTGGACAGTAGTACATCCGATAGACGAGAGCAGCCCCTTCTACGGTTTTTCAGAAATTGACATGCAGCATGCAGACGTGGAACTTTATGTAGCACTGCGGGGCTTTGACGATGTTTTTTCAAACTTTGTACAGCAGCGTACTTCTTATACCTACCAGGAAATACTTTTCAACCGAAAATTTGTGCCCATGTACCGCGAAAGCGATGATGGCAAGACCACTATCCTGGAGCTCCATAAATTAAATACACACGACCAACTGTAAGAGAAACGGTATATTCCGATTTTTTTTGTACTTTAAGGCAGCTATTAGCAATGAATTGTTTTGCCTTGAATAATACTTTGCCGCTTATAACTCCTTTAAGAGGAGTCATCAGGTTCCTGACCTTATAGAGACCTTACAGAGGCTTTATAGAGATATCACAGTGTACTTATAGAGACCCTGACATTACCTTATAGAGACCCATATCTATGTTCACTTCATGCACACAGCGCGCATACTGCAGGTACACCATACAGCAGCAGCATACCTATATCCAGCTACTACTTAAGACATGGGAGCGTTGTCGTTGTTTTATGATTTATTTATATCTATTCATCGCAGCGATTGGATCATTCGGGATGTCAATACACCAATACAATTCAATAACCTAAACAAATGATGTATGAAAGCGTTTTTTGTAAAATCGGGCTTTGCGATTTTGCTGGTGCTTGCCGGCTGCAATAATAGAATTGTTCCCTTACAGGGCACTTACCAGGATCAGCCTTATCAAATCGTTACCACAGCTTCGAAAGAGCAGGTATGGACTAACCTCGTGGACCTGTTCACAGCAAAAGGGCTCGCCATTAAGACAATTGACAAGAACGACGGTATCATTACCACCGATCATACTTCTTTCCTGGATTCGTACGCGTGGGAAAGCAAAGGGGGCATTTTAACAAATTCTGGTGCGTTGGTAGTTTGCAGCAAAGTAAGAGGGCCATTTACAATTCCAGCCTCTTTAAAACCAGCTGTTCTGACCGGGCAGTGGGTTATACGCGTAAAACAGGAAGGCGATAAAACTATTATAAACACAAGGCTTGCAAACGCTACCGGAAAAGTTGAAATAGACCATGCGGGTTCATATAGTTACACCACCAAAGAAACTTATAATTTAATGGTCAGGAGTACGGGCATATTTGAAAAAACCATTGAAGCAGCTTTACGGTAGGCCTTATACTGTGTAAAAAGAGGGCGTATAGCAATAAAACCTGTCGGGCTTAACACCTGTTTTCAGGCTCCCATCATTAATAAGTATTTTTAGGTATGATTTACGCATTCAAAGATTTTATCCCGGTCATACATGAAACCTCTTTTATTCATCCACAGGCAGCCGTTACCGGTAATGTAATAATTGGCAGGGACGTGTATGTGGGTCCGGGTGCCGCTATCCGCGGCGATTGGGGTGGTATTGTTATTGAAGACGGCTGTAATGTACAGGAGAACTGCACCATACACATGTTTCCGGGTGTTACTGTTGTATTGAAAGCAGGCGCTCATATTGGCCACGGTGCCGTTATACATGGCGCTGTCATTGGTAAAAATTGTTTGGTTGGCATGAACAGCGTTATTATGGACAATGTAATACTGGGAGATGAATGCATTGTAGGCGCTTTAAGTTTTATTAAAGCAGATGGGCACTTCGAAAGCAGGAGTATGATTGTGGGCAACCCCGCAAAAAAAATAAAAGAAGTGAGTGATGAAATGATCCGCTGGAAAACGGCAGGAACAGCGCTGTACCAAGCCTTACCGGAAGAAATGAAAAAGCATTGGCAGCCCTGTGAGCCGTTACGGGAAGCACTGCAGGCCAAAAGCCACCAGCCACCAACAGGAACAGCCTATAAAACCTGGCATGAAAGCAAGGATAATGCTGACAACTAACATTGCTGTACCTTCGCTCCCTAATTCGGGTCATTCATTAGCTCAATTCGTGTAATTCGTGTCAGACAAGAACAATTTTATAGATTATATCCGCATATTCGCCCGCAGCGGACATGGTGGTGCCGGCGCCAGACATTTCATGCGCAATAAATTAACCGCCAAAGGCGGCCCGGATGGTGGTGATGGTGGCCGTGGTGGTCATATTATCTTAAAAGGAAGTGCCCAGTTATGGACATTACTGCACCTGCGTTATTTTAAAAACGTACTGGCAGAGAATGGTGAAGGCGGAAGTAAGAATAATTCCACCGGTCGCGACGGCAAGGATATTATCATAGAAGTACCGCTGGGTACAGTAGCAAGGAATGAAGAAACGGGTGAAACAGAAGCTGAAATATTAGAAGATGGCCAGGAAATCATCTGGATGAAAGGAGGCCGCGGCGGATTGGGTAACAGTAATTTTGCCACTCCTACCAACCAGGTACCTGAACACGCCCAGCCGGGTGAACCTGGTGTGGAAGGATGGAAAAATTTAGAACTGAAAGTATTGGCCGATGTAGGTTTGGTTGGATTTCCAAATGCAGGAAAATCGACCCTTCTTTCCGTCATCACAGCCGCGAAACCTAAAATAGCCAACTATGCTTTCACCACCCTGATACCGCAATTAGGGATGGTGGAATACCGCGATTCAAGATCATTTTGCATTGCCGACCTGCCCGGTATCATTGAAGGTGCAGCAGAAGGTAAAGGGCTTGGGCACCGCTTCCTCCGGCATATTGAACGCAATTCCGTTCTGCTTTTCCTGATTCCGGCAGATAGTACAGATCATAAAAAAGAGTTCGAAATACTACACAATGAGCTGGAAAAATATAATCCAGACATGCTTCAGAAAGATTTTATCATCGCCATCAGCAAGAGCGACATGCTTGATGAAGAGCTGAAAGAAGCCATTACCAAAGAGCTGCCAGCAAATATTCCTTTCCTGTTTATTTCTTCGGTTACCAATAAAGGACTTGCTGAGCTGAAAGACATGCTCTGGCAAACACTCAACAAGCCCGCTGCATAATTTTTACAGGCATAGAACATGCGCCCGCCGACGCATTAATAGTAAATTAACAACTATATTATTTTTTTTGGGTTACCTTTGTCCTGTTCTGGTATTAACCAGTATACACACAGGTTCCAGGATGTACATCACCCGAAATGAACCACATTTCAACCCTACCTGTTTACTTCTGATTTCTTTCGCCTACGAATCCCTTGTTTGCTGCTACGAATGATCGCTGCCTGCCTGAGTAAATACTTGTATTGATTTACAAGTGACCGGATCGTTATTGCCCTACGAGATTCATTTTTTAAACGAAAAAAAATTAAACACTATGAAAACGCAATCAGTAAACGCAATCACGAAGAAATTATTCCTGGGTAGTATCTTATCTGCTGCTATCCTTTTCTCGGTTAATGCAAACGCCTCTACTGCTAATGGCAGTAGCACAAACAAGGTTGACTCTGCAGCTAACAAAGCAGAGATCAGTTATAAGGGTGTGGACAAAAATGAGTTACTGTCATTCACAGTAAAATACAAAAACGAATCAGGAAGCAAATTCAGCCTGGTTGTATTTGATGACAGTGGCGAGTCTCCGCTGTTCAAAGCCACTTATACCGACAAAAACTTCAGTAAAGAATTCAAAATGCCAAAAACAACAGAGATCAATAAGCTTACTTTTCTGATCCTGAATGGCAAAGAAAGCTACAGAGAAGTGTTTGACGTAAATATCAACACCCGCGAAATCACAGATGTAGTTGTAAGCAGGAACTAATTTTAGATCCAACAACCAATGATTTTTATGCCACAGCCATTGATCTTTCAATGGCTGTTTTTTTATGCCCGTATGATACCCGATAAAAAAAGTCATCATGCGGGCTGCATGATGACTTTCAATTTATATAAACTACTATAGCAGCTGTTATCCTATCGCTTCAGACTGAAGGCTTCTTGCGAATTTTTTCCTGTCTTCTTCATTCAGTACTGTCTTACGCATGCGGATGGTCTTTGGTGTTACCTCAATACACTCATCCTGCTGGATATACTCCATACATTCTTCCAATGTAAATTGAAGTTTTGGTGTGATACGCACGCTGTCATCGCTACCGCTTGCCCGGTGGTTGGTCAATTTTTTAGCTTCAACTGCATTTACGTTCAGGTCGCCCGGTTTAATATGTTCTGCAATGATCTGGCCTACATATACTTCTTCTCCCGGATCAATAAAGAAACTACCCCGATCCTGTAACTTGTCAATTGAATAAGCCGTTGTGGTTCCCTGGAACTTGGCAATCAGTACGCCGTTGCTACGACCGGGGATCGGCCCTTTCCATGGTTTGTATTCAATAAAGCGATGCGCCATCACTGCCTCACCGGCAGTATTGGTCAGCATCTGTGAACGCAACCCGATCAATCCCCTGGAAGGTATTTCAAATTCCAGGTGTTGCATTTCGCCCTTACTTTCCATAATCTGCATTTCACCCTTTCGCTGTGTAACCAGGTCGATCACTTTACCGCTGAATTCTGATGGAACATCCACTACCAGGTTCTCATAAGGCTCATGCTTCTTGCCATCGATCGTTTTAACCAATACCTGCGGGTTACCTACCGTTAGTTCATAGCCTTCCCTGCGCATGGTTTCCACCAGTACACCCAGGTGAAGAATACCACGTCCATATACCAAGAAACTATCTGCACTATCTGTATCTTCTACACGCAGTGCAAGATTCTTTTCTGTTTCCTTCATCAAACGGTCGCGCAGGTGACGCGACGTTACAAACTTCCCGTCCTTTCCAAAGAAAGGCGAGTTGTTGATGCTGAAAGTCATGCTCATGGTTGGCTCATCCACACTGATGATGGGCAATGCTTCAGGGTTTTCTGCATCGGCAATAGTATCACCGATATTGAACTCTTCCAGTCCAACTACCGCACAAAGATCGCCCGACAATACTTCTGTCACTTTTCGTTTACCCATTCCTTCAAACACATACAATTCTTTCACCCGGCTTTTCTTGATAGAACCATCTGCCTGCACCAATGCAATCAGCTGATTTTCCTTGACAGTTCCGCGCGTTACTTTACCTACGGCAATCCGGCCGAGGAAGGAAGAATAATCGAGTGAAGTAATCTGTAACTGCAAGGTACCTTCCGACACTTTCGGTTCGGGTACATACTTAAGGATACCGTCCATTAACGGAAGGATATCTTCTGTTTGGGTAAGGCTATCATTGAACCAGCCATTCTTACCGCTTCCATAAAAAGTAGGGAAGTTCAGCTGCTCTTCTGTAGCATCAAGGTTAAAGAACAATTCAAAAACGGCGTCATGAACTTCATCGGGACGGCAATTGGGCTTATCAACTTTGTTGATCACTACAATCGGGTGCAGGTTCAGTTGCAACGCTTTCTGAAGTACGAAACGCGTCTGAGGCATCGGTCCTTCAAAAGCATCTACCAGCAATATCACCCCGTCTGCCATTTTCAATACCCGCTCCACTTCTCCACCAAAATCACTGTGACCCGGCGTATCAATCACGTTTATTTTTATGCCCTTATAGGTAACCGCGGCATTTTTACTGAAGATGGTAATCCCTCTTTCTTTTTCAAGGTCATTACTGTCCATGATCAGTTCACCAGTTTCCTGGTTGTCGCGAAATACCTTTGTAGCATGCAAGATCCTGTCAACCAACGTGGTTTTGCCGTGGTCAACGTGTGCAATAATGGCAATGTTTCTTATTTCCATGTAAAATTTTAAGGCTGCAAAGTTACGGCTTTATGCCCGGAGGGCAAAGAGTAAGCGGAAAGTTAACAGGGGCGGGCGGGCGGATGTAGGATTTGGGGATGTAGGATGGCTGATTGGGGGATGTAGAATTTCTGATGTAGGATTTGGTAGGGACGGCTATAAGATGATGTTTATCAATAGTTTATATATCTTCCATTATTAGACCCTGGTGTATATTTTTTTCTTGTCTAACCAGTAACCTGCCAGCCAGCACAATAACATATAAGCCAGGGCAAGGAGCAGGGAGCCAAGGTAGGCACCGCTATAGCCGAAAATATGGAGGTACAGCCAATGAAACAGGTTCACTTCGGGTTCCACTTTGATCATGTACAGTATGGTAACCAATATTTCCGATAACAGGTATATGAACAAGGGATTCCTGCCAAATATTTCGAAAAACCAGGTCCACCTGGTACGGTGCTTAAAATCAATCACATAAATAATGACTGCCAGAATCATGCAGTCAAGCCCAACGGTATGCAATACAAAAGAGCTTGTCCATAATTTTTTATTGATAGGAAAACTGAAATCCCAGCAATAGGAAACAACAAACAAAACAAACCCTGCCAGTAAAAGGCGGCTGATACCTTCATAGGTCTTTCCTTTCTGTTGAATAAATTGTCCCGCTATATACCCGGCCACCACATTAACAATGGCCGGCAGGGTACTCAGCAATCCTTCAGGTTCCGAAGCCATCGCGCCTTTATGGTATAAATGTCTTTCACCTAACAGCCATTTATCCAATTTGATCCCGGCATTACCCTGCAGGCTTAATGGATCGGCAGCATCCCCGAACCAGTAACAAAGGCCCCAATACAATAATAACAGCCCTGCACTAACCACAACAGCAACCCTGGGTTTCAGGTAATAGAGCATCAGCGATGCAATACCATAACAAAGCGCAATACGCTGTAGCACACCCATGATCCTTGTTTCGGCAATAGGAGATAAACTCATATGATGGGCTACATCGATCCTGAAAAAAGGAAACCAGTACATAAGATACCCCAGCAAAAAGATCAGCAGGGTCCTTTTAATTATTTTTACCCATACTTCGGACTGGTCCTTACCTGCCCACTTAGGCATTACAAAACTCATCGCATTGCCCACTGCAAATAAAAAGGAAGGGAATACCAGGTCTGTTGGCGTAAAACCATGCCATTGTGCATGCAACAGCGGTGCATAGGTAGTAGCATGATTGCCCGGCGTATTCACAATGATCATAAAACAGATCGTCATTCCCCGGAAGACATCCAATGCCAGGAAGCGTTGGTTAGCGGTCATAGCAGGTGTTTTGCTGGTACCGAATATACTTAGAAAAGTCAGACTTCTTCGTTAGCTTTAAGAAAAATCCATGCTATGCGCTTATTGAAAAGATTGCTGATCATACTGGCTGTATTGCTGGTACTGTTTTTTATCGGGCCACATCCGCACAAACCGGTTTATAGCATGGCACTGCCTTCGATGCCACAGGCTGCGGCTTCATTGGAACAGCATATTGTACAGGAAGAAACAAAGCATAAACTCAAGCCTGATAATGAAGCCCGTATTGTATGGGCCAGTGATTCGCTGAAACAGAAGACTGAATATGCCATTGTGTACCTCCATGGCTTCAGCGCCAGCCAGGCAGAAGGTAACCCGGTGCACCGCGATATTGCCAAACGCTTTGGTTGCAACCTTTACCTGTCGAGGCTATCCCAGCACGGCATTGATACTTCCGATGCATTGCTCCATATGACCGCCGATAACCTATGGGAAACCGCCAAAGAGGCTTATGCTATCGGAAAACAACTGGGTAAAAAAGTGATATTGATGGGAACTTCAACCGGCGGCACGCTGGCATTGCAACTGGCAGCCGCCTATCCCGATGTGGCCGGACTCATTTTGCTGTCGCCCAATATTGCCATCAATGATCCAAATGCATGGTTGCTGAACGATCCATGGGGACTGCAGATTGCCCGGCTCGTAAAAGGGTCTAAGTTCAATACCGCTTCGAATAATGATACACTTTACAAACAGTACTGGAATAAACAGTACCGTCTCGAGGCTGCCACCGAATTAGAAGAGCTGCTCGAAACTGCGATGAATACCTCCACTTTCAGCAAGGTCAAACAACCTGTTCTTATCCTGTGTTATTACAAAGACGAACAGCACCAGGACCCTGTAGTAAAAGTATCTGCCATGAAAGACATGTTTGTACAACTGGGTACACCTCCCGGTCAGAAAAAATTAGTCGCCCTCCCCAATGCCGGCAACCACGTATTAGGTTCATCAATCGTATCAAAGGACATCGGGAGTGTAGAACAGGAAACAAGTACATTTTTAATGACTATGTTCAACCTGAAAGAAACAGATCGCTAAAATCATTAACATCATTTTATAGGAATAGCATCAAATATTGATTAGCATTGACATTTGTATTTTTGAATACAACAACACTAGCGCTGAGCATGTATTTTAATTATTGAAGATGGAAAGAAAAATAGTGTATTTAATCAACCCCGTATCCGGTACTTCAAAGAAAGAAGGTATCAGGAAGTTAGTGGAGCGGGAAACAGGTGAGCAGGGCATTCCTTTCGAAATAGCACATACCAATGCCAATGGTCATTATGAGCTTCTGAAAGAAAAGATACTGGCCGAACATTTTACAGACGTGGTGATTATTGGCGGCGATGGTACGGTAAACCAGGTAACACATGCATTACACCAGTTGCCGGTACAATTCGGTATCATTCCCGTTGGTTCAGGAAATGGCCTTGCACTGGCGGCAGGCATTCCTACGAAACCACAACAGGCGCTGGCATTGATCTTTACCGGAAAAGCATCTCCCATAGATGCATTTCTTATTAATGACCAATACTCCTGCATGTTAAGCGGTATCGGGTTTGACGCACAGGTAGCTTATCATTTTTCTACCAAAACAACACGTGGCTTATTCACCTATGCGCAACAAAGTATCCTGAATTATTTCAAGGCGCATCCTTACCAGTTTGAGATCGTACTGGATAATTTTTCCTTTTTTGCAGAGGCTTTTTTTATCAGTATCGCCAACAGTAATCAATTTGGCAACAACTTTACCATTGCCCCGCAGGCCAGCCTTAGCGATGGTTTGCTTGACATTGTGATCGCTCAGAAGATGAACAAGGCTAAACTTCCATTTGCCATCTTGAGACAGATACGTGGCAACAACAAACTGCAGCAATTGGTAGAAGACATGAGCCAGAAGAACATCTTATATTTCCAGACACCATCACTGACCATCCGCAACCTGAAACATGCGCCATTGCATATTGATGGAGAACCGAGAGAGACAGCAGAGGAGTTCAACATTAAAATCTGGAAGAATTGCTTCCGGTTAATACAACCCTGATCATTTTCATTTTCGCAGGTATTGCAACCGCCTGAATTCGCGCCGGTTCAGCGGAATGTCAAGTGCCAGGGCAATGTCTCTTTTTTCTGCTGCTGTCAGGTGAAAACTCAAGCTGGCCGGTGCATCCTGCCGGGAGGGAATATATTGGAAACAGATGCGGTGAAATTGCGGACCATAAGCTTTGGACAAATACTCCAACTGGTCATGCTGGTAATAGTCCTGCAGTTTATACCAGTTATTGTGTAACAATAAGAATGGTTTGGTAAGCATGTCCAATAAATTGCTTTCTTCGAGCGGCCTGTCCCAGTCACCAAGGCTGCGGTCGCGCAATTGTATCAATATTACTTTGCTGGTATTCTCTTTGAGCCAGTCCCTGAACACCTCCACAAAACGTAAAGCCGTTTCCTGTCCAAAATTATCGCGCAGACCGGCATCCATCACATCAATAACGGGTTGTGTTGGCAACCATACGTTGGGTAACACATAAGGGAAAGTGGCATTCATCCGCAAAGCAGAAAGAATGCCGATATTCATCGCATCCTGGCCGGCAAAAAAAGAATTGAAATCAACCGCATCAGGATCGAAGGGTGTAATATTATCCGCGTTATTGGGTGAGCGCATTAAAAACCTGGCCGGATGCGTGCCGATGATCATTTTCCTGCCATCGCGGTTAATCACGGAATTAAAGAATATGAGTGGTATCTCTGCATTGGCTTCTGCTGCTTCATAATCTTTCAGCCGCTTATCCAGGATACCATGGGTGTTTTCATTTAGCTTCTGCTCAAATGCATAACCCCTGTCCTTCGAATACTGATACCCATTCTTTTTGAATTTCTGCACAGGCCCCATAATATCCCTGGATACAAAAGAAGAGAACAAGGGGCTCAACAGGTCTTTCGACACATCGGCTGCATATTGCCTGTTCTGCAAATTAACAGGAGCTCCTTTTCGTTTTTCCAGATACAGTTCCCTGAAATAAGCTGCTCCTAGCATGCCCCCAGAAGCACCGCTGATCAAAAAAGTCTGCTGCATCAGTTTACCACCGAACAAACTGTCCAACCGCTGCAAAGCATTCATGCTAAACGCCGCGCTGCGTGTACCACCTCCGCTTGTATTGATGATATAAAAAGCCGGCTTGTCTACCCCCTGTCTCGCTTTCCATTTATTCAGTATGGCAATGTACCGCTGCTTGTCGGCAACCAGGTTACTGTCGCTCGCCATTCGCATAATTGTTTGCCTGCTGTAAACCGGGCGTTTTTCTTTGTTGTTGTAGTTCAATCCATATGCTTTATTACGCGGATCTATAATGTTCTGCTGGTAGAGAAAATTAGCCCCCATATACAACACCACTACCAAGAGAATACTCCAGCTATGCAGGAAAAGAGAGATTGCGCCGGCAGCAGCTATAAGGATGGCGAAGAAAACAGTAATGCTGGCCGCCGCCGGTAATTGAAACAAACGGGTATCAGAAATATATCCGGTTGCTACTAAGAATATAAAAGCAATAACGATAGCAATGACAGCTGCAAAATGGTGTCGTTTAAACACTGCGTCTAAGAAGTCCTGGCTATAGTGACGGACATCCCTCGGTTTCCTCAGGCGTAGTTTTGCACTCAGGAACCAATCCACTTTCAGCTCTCCCCTTTCTTTAGGCAGAGGATTGGCCTTAGCTATTTCGGCATAACGCGAATTGGCAGTAGTGATAACCGCTGCCATGCTTTTGTAGATCGTTTTATCTGCACCAAAAAAATAACCGAATGCTATCAGGATAGAAAGAAAAATGCCGGCAGCAAAACCACCCATCATTAACAGTACTTCAGGTGTGGCAAACAATTCCTGGTAACGGGCATAGTTTATCGCTTTTATAAAGTAGAATACCAGGAACCCCAATGGAATAACCGCATTATTGATACAGTATTTTAAAAAAGGCTGTGCAGTTGTTGCCAGGAATTTCAGGTTCTTACTATGTAATATAAACGTGGTGATGTTCCAGCTCATAATAAAAACGCCCAGCGTAAACCCAACAATAGAGGTACTGAGCAGGCTCACTTCGCCAAAATATTCAGGTGCCAGGAACAGTGAATTGGCGCCAAATGTGTGCATGAAATCACCCGCTACCGTAGCGAATAAAATATACCAAAACAACAGGAATACCTGGTACCGGCGAAAATGCAGCAGGAACAACTGCACAGGCAGGGAAAACCAGAAACCAACCAGGTATTTTTTCATACTAGCAAGACTATTTTTTTACAGGCACTGCTGCTTATTATTGCCTTTAAACTTTTCTTACCCCACTGCGTACGATAAATAACATCCAGACCAAAGAAAGCAATAACAGCATCCCCACCAACTGGTGTAATTGTGCCATCCATTCAAATGTACCCCATTTGCCCGGAACAATGCCTGTACTCGTTAACACACTGGAAATACCCAATACTACTTGTAAACCCGCCACTGCAAGGGGTACCCATCTCGTTTTCCCGAACAATGCAGCCCCTTTGATGCTGAACAGCCGGACAGACCAGGTTATGATCAGTACCAGCAACAAATAAGCCATTCCCCTGTGTATAAAATGAATCAGGATTTTATTATCAATAAAATTGAGGAGGAAGGGTTCGTGTGAAAATAATTTTTCGGGAATCCATTGCCCGTTAATAGTGGGCCAGGTAGGCGCGGCAGTAGCAGCTTTGTGCCCAGCCATCAATGCGCCATAGATCAGTTGCACCACTAATAAAACCAATAAGGCCCAGTTCCATTTCCTGGTAGCTGCATGGTATGTGAGCTGTTCTTTTTTTACCAATAATTGCAGCGCAAACCAGAAAGTATAGCACAACACCCCCAGTGCAAAAATAAAATGCAATGCCAGCCGGGAGGGCTTTACATAAATTGCGTCGCCCGTTAGTCCACTGGCTACCATGATCCATCCAACAGCCCCCTGTAAAGCGCCGAGTAAGAAAAGGATCAGTAATGGATTGATCATTTCTTTCTTAAAGTGTTTTTTCACTACGAACCAGATAAAGCCCGCAGCAAATACTACGCCGATCAGCCGGGCCCACAGGCGATGAAACCATTCCCAGAAAAAAATAAACTTAAAGTCAGCCAATGTAAAATCGAAATTGAGCAAATGGAACTGGGGAGTCTGTTTGTATCGATCAAATTCGGCCAGCCACTGCTGTTGATTCAGCGGCGGGAGTGCGCCTGTTATAACATCCCATTGTGTAATGGATAACCCGCTCCCTGTTAAACGGGTGATACCGCCTAACGCAAACTGTATCACCGTCATGCCGGCACCAATTAATAACCAGGCAGCTACCAGTCTTGAAGAACGATCCGTTGTATGCATAGGCCACTGTTTCAAAATTGGGTACAAAGGTACTGGTATAACAAAAGTGCCGGTTATTTTAATCAATTGAATTTGGAAGATATGACACGGATTGTTGAATTTTACCATTGTGTTACAAGCTAACTACCAAACCAGGCAAATGGAAGCCGGCTGCGATGAAGCCGGAAGAGGATGTTATGCAGGTCCGGTATTTGCCGCTGCCGTTATGCTGCCTGTTGATTTTTATCATCCGCTGTTAAACGACAGCAAGCAGGTAACAGCAACACAAAGAGCATTGCTCAGGGAAGTAATTGAATCAACTGCTATTTCCTGGGCCATTGCAAGTATCGACAATCATGAGATAGACCGGATCAATATTCTGAAGGCATCTTTTAAAGCCATGCACCTCTCTATCGATCAGTTAAAGCCTGTCCCCCAACTGCTATTGATCGATGGCAATCGTTTTATCCCATACCGGGAAATTCTGCATCATTGCATTGTAAAAGGCGATGCCACTTATGCAAGCATCGCAGCGGCCAGTATCCTTGCCAAAACCTACCGCGACGATTACATGAAACAATTGCACCAGGAATTCCCCTGTTATGGGTGGGACAGGAACAAAGGTTACGGAACCGCTGATCACAGGAAGGCCATTGAAAAATATGGATTATGCAAATACCACAGGCACAGTTTTAATATTGTGCCGAAACAGCTGAAACTAATGTAGGATTTGATGATTTCTGATGTAGGATTTGATAATGTAGGATCTATATACTAATCCTACATCAGAAATCCACTACCCCTGCTCCCTCCCTGATCACTTCATATGCATCACCGGTGCAATCAATTACAGTAGAAGGGATCATGCCGCCAATGCCGCCGTCGACCACGATGTCGACAAGGTTCCTGAATTTTTCATAGATCAGTTCAGGATCTGTGTATTCCTCTACCATGCCCCCGGGCAGTGATGCCGACAGGATGGGATGACGTAACTCTTTGACAATGCTCCTTGCAATATTGTTGTCAGGTACACGCAGGCCGATGGTACTCTTTTTGCTCTGTAAGATCCTGGGGACTTCCTTGCTTGCGGGAAGAATAAAAGTATACGGGCCGGGCAAATGATTTTTCAGTATCCGGTATAAAGGCGTTGAAATGCTTTTGGTATACTGACTAAGGTCGCTCAGGTCATAACAAATAAAACTCAGCTTGGCTTTATTAGGATCTACCTGTTTGATGCGGGCAATCTGTTCAATGGCTTTGTGGTGAAAAATGTCACAGCCTAAACCATAAATGGTATCAGTTGGATAAACGATCACGCCGCCTGACAACAAGCACTCAGCAATGGTTTTCAGGTGACGGGGGTTGGGATTATCGGGGTGAAGCTTTAAGAGCATTTGTGGATCGTTCTTATCAAAGTTACATCCCGCTTTCTTATTTTTGCCGTTAAAATATCCCATTATGCAATTACAGGCTATTGATGTAGTGAACTCGATCAGTGGGACTGATTTCAAAAATAACTATTACCTGCCTCAACAGCCGCTGATCATTAAGGATCTTGCAAAAAACTGGCCGGCATATACCAAATGGAACTGGAATTATTTTAAAGAACTGGTCGGTGATAAGCAAGTAGGGTTATATAACAATATCAAAAGCGACGCCTATACACCCATTAATACGGCCGACGATTATAAAACTTTTGGTGAATATATTGATATGATCAGCCAGGGGCCCGCAGGATGGCGGATATTCCTCTTTAATATTTTTGAGCATGCGCCCCAGTTAACCACCGATTTTACATGGCCCGAAGAACTGATGAAGGGCTTCGTAAAGCGCTATCCCATGCTTTTTGTTGGCGGTGCCTCCAGCATTACCCACATGCACTTTGATATTGACCTCAGTCATATTCTGCACACCCAGTTTGCAGGAAGGAAAAGAGTATTGCTTTTTCCTAATGAAGAGCAGCATAAGCTTTACCGGAAACCGTTTGAAGTATTGAGCTTAGCCGATTTCAGTAATTACCACCTTGGTAATGGCACACCGGACTATGATGCATTTCCTGCACTCAGGTTTGCAAAAGGCTATGAGGTCATACTTGAACATGGCGATACCCTGTTCATGCCTGCCGGTTACTGGCATCACATGGAATATATAGACAGTGGTTTTGCCATGAGCCTCCGCGCACTGCAGTCATCCCTGAGCGGTAAATTAAATGGTGTATGGAACCTGTTTGGTATGCGTACCATTGATACCGTTATGAAGAAAACATTGCCACATCCCTGGTATGACTGGAAAAAGAAAAAGATCTTTGATTCTGCTGCAAAAGCGCTTGATGATGCGGAAAACACCGAGCCAAAAACAGTGTTTTAAACCATAAATTCGGTGAAAAGACCTACATTTTTTTCATTCAGATAATGCAAATTTGTAGTTACCCCCGCCCTGCCCGACTTTTAAACGTTTACCCGGACAGGTTTGTAGCTGACTATAATGCACCGATATGACAAAGATTGTTCTGGTCGATGACCATGTATTGCTTAGAAGCGGGCTCGTTTCACTGATTAATTCTTTTTCTGATTATACGGTTTTGTTCGAAGCGAATAACGGGAAGCAGTTGATAGAATTGCTTGACGCCACTAACCTTCCCGATATTGCGATCCTGGATATCACAATGCCCGTAATGAACGGCTATGAAACTGCACTCTGGCTCACGACCCAATATCCGCAAATAAAGATCCTGGCACTAACCATGATCAATGATGAAAGATCCATTATCAGGATGTTTAAAAATGGAGCCAAGGGATTCCTGCTGAAAGACAGCAAGCCACAGGAATTCAAAGCAGCTTTAGATGGCCTGGCTAATAAAGGTGTTTACCTCAACAAAGCAATGTGTGACAACATTATCCACAGTTTCAAATACCACGGCGCAGAAGCTGATGAAGAATTTGACAAGCTCAATAAACTCAACGAACGGGAAAAAGAATTCCTTGCTTTATGCTGCACTGAGAAATCGCACAGGGAAATAGCAGAAGTGATGGGAGTACCCCTTCGCACCATTGATAATTTCCGCGATATGCTGTATGAAAAACTACAAACCACTTCCAGGGTAGGGCTGGCACTCTTTGCTATGCGTAACAACCTTACCAGGTTTTAACAGTAAGCATGTTTCAGACGATCTCCCAAACCTCTTTGCCACGTAATAACTTGTCTAAATCGCCTTTCCCTTTGGTTGCAATGGTTTCTTCTATCTGCATGGCCATCAGATCTTCGTAACAAGCCCTGTCTTCTTCATAGAATACACCAAACGGACGGGGGAAATGTCCGCCTGCTTTAGCAGGATCATCAAACAAACGAACCAGCATCTGTGCTTTAAAGAAATCTTTTTCATCATGTACCCAGAGATCATCTGCACTGGTACCATTGCCCAGTTCAATCACTACCGGTTTAAGGCCATCTAATTTAATGCCTTTATTCTGCGCAGCGCCAAATATTAATGGCTTGCCTTGTTCCAGGAACAGTGCCTCATCAGGTTTGGAACCTTTTTCTGTAAATATCTCAAAAGCACCATCATTAAAGATGTTACAGTTCTGGTATATCTCCAGGAAAGAAGCGCCCTTGTGCTGGTGCGCACGGGTAAGCATGTATTGCAGGTGCTTGGGATCACGGTCCATACTGCGCCCTGCAAAACTGGCATCGGCACCCATGGCCAATGCCAACGGGTTGAACGGATGATCAATGCTGCCGAAAGGTGTACTCTTGGTAACTTTCTGTTCTTCAGATGTAGGAGAGTACTGGCCCTTTGTCAACCCATAGATCTGGTTATTGAACAACAATACATTCACGTCAAAATTCCTGCGCAGTAAATGAATGGTATGGTTGCCACCGATACTTAAGCTGTCCCCATCTCCCGTTACAATCCATACACTCAGCTCCGGGCGGGTTGCTTTTAATCCGCTCGCAATAGCAGTGGCACGGCCATGAATGGAGTGCATGCCAAATGTATTCATATAATAGGGAAAACGGCTGCTGCAGCCGATACCACTGATGATCACAATATTTTCCTTGGGCACACCTATACCGGGCATCACTTTCTGCACCTGTGCCAATATAGAATAATCGCCACAACCCGGGCACCAGCGCACTTCCTGGTCGGTCGCGAAATCCTTTGCAGTAAGAACCGGCTGAATTGTTGTAGTTGCTGACATTTATTAACTCGTAATTAGTACTTAAAAATCTTTTGTTGCGGAAGCAAAGTTCACGAATAATTGGTAATTGCTACTTACTAATTATCAGTTCTTCCCAGTATTCTGCTGCCCTGCGGGTATGCGGTATAACAATAGTGCCGCCTACTATATTGGCTACGGCGAAAATTTCATACATCTCCTTAGTGTTCACCTCCAACTCATAACACTTGCCAAGATGGTATTTGATACAATCATCGCATCGCAACACCATACTGGCTACCAGTCCGAGCATTTCCTTGGTCTTTTTGTCCAATGCCCCTTCTTCATAAGTGTTGGTATCTAAATTCCATAAGCGCTTCATGACCAGGTTATCCTTGCTTAAGATCACTTCATTCATCTTTTCACGGTACGCATTAAACTCCTCTGCCAACTTACCCATAATTGCCTCTTTAGGCCACAAAAATACGAAAGGCGGCCGGCCTTACTGTCATTTCTTTGTACTTTAACGCGGCAAACACATACATATGAAGAAATTATTACTCCTGTTATGCACGGGCAGCTGCTATTTCCTGCATGCCCAGCACAACAACCTGGTCAAAGTCACAGACATGTTGAAGATCAGGCAGCCTGTGGCTGTCAGCATTAGTCCCGACGGCAGCAAAGCCGCCTTTACCCTCACCAGTATTGAAGCCGATGTCGATGCCAAGTGGGAATACAAATATGCCAACCACCTGTATATCGTCCCTGTTGACGGTTCTATGCAGCCCAAACAGCTCACCAATAAGGAAAATGCCACCCAACCCGCCTGGAGCCCCGATGGCAGGCAGCTGGCTTTTGTACGGGCTGTTGACGGTAAGGCCCAGGTATTCCTTTTGTCCTTCGATGGCGGGGAACCGGTACAACTGACAAAATTCAAATACGGCGTCAGCTCACCCAAATGGAGCCCGGACGGTAAGCTGCTCCTTTTTTCGGCCAGCATACCTATGAAAGACCTTTTAAAAGATACGGCGCTCAATCCTGGCAGAGAAGTCCCTAAATGGCCCTTCGAAAAACCCGGGTTCCCTAAAAATGAATCACTGCAGGCTTATACTGCCCAGCCCAACCCTGATGGCAGCATAGCAGAGATAAGGGCATACTTAGACAACAATGTCAATGATAAGAAAGCGAAAGTCATTAATAAAATCAATTTCCAGGAAGAAGCCACCACTTCTGCAGAATTGTCTTTCAATCATTTTTTTACCATCGGCTTGGAACCTGGCGCACAACCCATTGCCGTTACTCACGGTTTCTATCGTTTCAGTGCGGCAGTATTTACGCCCGATGGCAAACAGCTCATTCTTACAGGAGATATTGATTCCCTGCAGCATCCCGATCGTTCGCTCGAAAGTGAGATCTTTATATCCGATGTAACTGGTCATCATTTAAAAAAAATACTAGGTGCAGCAGGAAAAACCTATTACAGTGCACAGGTTTCTCCTTCTGGTAAATGGCTGGCATTCCAGCATGGCACTACCTCTTTTGTAGACATTCCCGCATTGGCTGTCATGCCCCTGAATGGAACAGAAAAAGATATCGTCGATCTTTCATTCGACCGGAATAAAGGCAATATCACCTGGAGCCAGGATGAGCAATACCTGTACTTCATTGCACAAAGCAACGGAGGAACCCCTTTGTACAGGATAAATCGGCAAACAAAACAGCCTGAGCCATTATCCGATGTTAATTCAGGTATCAGCAGTTTTGATTTGAAAGCCAACAGGATTGTATTCGTTAAAACTGAAGTGGCAAATCCTTTTGAATTGTATACAGCTGATGCTTCGGGCAAACAGGCAACACGCATCAGCAGTTTTAATTACGACTGGGTCACAACAAAAAAGCTGAGTTACCCGGAGAAAAAGAGTTTCGTCAATGACAAGGGACTCACTGTTGAATACTGGGTCATGAAACCGGCCGGTTATGAGGAAGGAAAAAAATACCCCGCTATCTTAGATATCCATGGCGGTCCCTCGGCTATGTGGGGCCCCGGCGAAAGCTCCATGTGGCATGAGTTCCAATACTACAGCGCCAAAGGATATGTTGTAGTGTATTGTAACCCGAGAGGATCCGGTGGTTATGGTGCAGCATTCCTCCGCGCCAATATCAATGACTGGGGCGCAGGCCCAACATCAGATGTGCTGACGGCGCTGGACAAAGCAGTTGCAGCTGGTTTTATTGATACTTCACGTTTAGCGGTAACGGGCGGTTCCTATGCAGGCTACCTGGTAGCATGGATCATATCACACGACCAGCGGTTCAAAGCAGCCTGCTCGCAACGCGGGGTATATGAACTCGGGACTTTCTTTGGCGAGGGTAATGCGTGGCGGCTGGTACCCAATTATTTTGGCGGATATCCCTGGGAAGAAACAACCAAAGCCAATATACAAAGAGAATCGCCCATCAATTATGTACAGCACATCCATACGCCTTACCTTATTTTCCATGGTGAGAATGACCTCAGGACAGGTGTGATACAAAGTGAGATGTTATACAAGAGCCTGAAAGTATTGGGCAGGACGGTAGAATACGTACGCCATCCGGGAGGTACGCATGAACTGACCCGCAGTGGCAATAACCGGCAAAGGATTGATCAGATGTTACGCACGCTGGAATTTTTTGAGCGGTTTATCAAACATTAATAAAAAAGCCGCCGGAAATTTCCGGCGGCTTTTTTATTTGATCGCTTTCAGCCAATCTACAATTCCCTGGTACACTTTGCGTGCCACATCATCCTGGAACTTAGGACGAATGATGCGCCGTTCATCTTCTTCATTGCTCAGGAAAGCAATCTCAATAAGACTGCCCGGAAAATCGGCAGGTGCATTTAACCCGAAATTAAAACTGCCGACATTTCCAAACTCATCCAGGTTCAGCAGCAGCATATTTTTAAGGATAGCAGTGGTGAGTGGCCTGAAACCAATATGTTTATAATAGGTACTGACACCCTTTACCTCTTTATTATCACTGGAATTCAGATGAAAGCTGATAAGGATATCAGGATTTTGCTGTTGCAGGAATAAGATACGGTCTTTCATTTCAAGCGTAGTATCTGTGGTACGCGTCATGATAATTTTTTTAACGCCTCTTTGCTTCAGGTACCGTTCAAATGCTTTGGCAAACAACAGGGTATATTTTTTTTCTTCAGCGCCTGTTCTGATACCGGAAGCACCTGTATTGGTTCCGCCATGGCCGGCATCTATGGCAATCTTCAGGTTATTGATGAGCAGGTTTGCCGGTTGTCTTTTTACCCTGATGACTAAGGTCCGGCCTTTGTATCCGATGCTGTATCCCCAATGCTGTTTGTGCTGCAGTTCAATGGTTACGCGTACCACATCATCTTCTGCCTGGCTATAATAAATATTCTTCACTTCTTTCAGCGACTTCAGCTGGGTGATCCAGTTGGTGTTACTCTGCACCCCGTACACATCGATCATGATCTTAGCAGGATTGATCTCCATCCAGCTTTTGTAGGGCAATCTTTCATCCATATTGATCCCGATATAGTCAACCGAAGTATCTCCTTTGGCAATAATAGTGTTAGTAAGGTAGAAGGGCTTCGGCCGGGGAACGCTGTCGAATCTCAGGTATTGCTTCTCCATATAGGCAGTATGGTATTTGGAAAGCTGAACCGTGTAGAGTTCTTTGGCAGAATCAATGACCCTGAATACCACATTCGTGTCAATGTATCCCAGTTTAGTGCCGCCTAACCTGTCGTCACCCAGGCCATCATACAGGGAGGGCAGTTTACCGCTTGATCTTGCCAGGCGATACGGCCGTGTTGTATTTTGCGCATTTGCCTGTACCATAACCATAACAAAGCACGCAAGAAGTAGTTGCTTCATCTCATGAAGATAAAAAATAATGCGAATCATGCCCCGTTGTGGGGGAAAAGGGTTGTTGTATATTTATACCCCGTATTGCCAAGCCATACTTTGAAGATCATAAAAAAACAATATGCCAGGAATATTAGACCTTGTAGGAAACACCCCCATGGTGGAACTGAAACAAGTACCGGTTAATAAGAATGTAACCATTTATGCAAAACTGGAAGGAAATAATCCGGGTGGAAGTGTCAAAGACCGCGCGGCTTATGGTATGATCAAAGGAGCTATTGACCGTGGTGAGATCAAAAACGGGATTAAACTGATCGAAGCCACCAGTGGCAATACAGGTATTGCACTGGCTATGATTGCCAGCCTTTTTGGTGTGGAGATTGAACTGGTGATGCCCGAAGATGCTACGCGCGAAAGGGTGCTCACCATGCAGGCGTTTGGCGCCAAAGTTGTGCTTACACCAAAAGAGAGGGCGATGGAAGGAGCTATTGATTATGCCACCGAGCAGGTATCGAAAGGCGGGTACCTGATGCTGAACCAGTTTGGCAACCCTGATAATCCCGCTATACATTACCGGACAACCGGCCCTGAAATATGGAATGATACAAAAGGAAAGATCACACATTTTGTTTCATCGATGGGCACAACGGGAACCATTATGGGTGTATCCCAGTATTTAAAAGAAAAAAATCCAGCCATACAGATCGTAGGCTGCCAGCCAACCGATGGATCACATATACCGGGTATACGCAAATGGCCGGAAGCGTACCTGCCAAAAATATTCGACAGGAGCCGGGTTGACAGGACGATGAATGTAGATGAACAGGATGCGCGTATCATGACCAAACGCTTAGCCAGGGAAGAAGCTGTCTTTGCAGGAATGAGCAGCGGCGGAGCGGTGCATGCAGCGGTTGAATTGTCGAGGGAATTGTCTTCAGGTGTGATCGTATGTATTATCTGTGACCGGGGCGACAGGTATTTGTCCTCCGACCTGTTTAACTAAAAGGTCTCACCGCTACAATAGCAGTAAGACCTTCGTTTGAGCAAGCAACCGTAAAACAAAACAAATATTAACAAAATATTTGAAACGAAATAATATTTTCTTCATTTTTATCAGAAACGATACCCATTATCTGCTACCAGTTTATCGGCCACCCTTCTCCTTGCCTCCTTGGTATTAAAGGGTTCTACCTTCGTAAACCGCTTCAGGCCAATGTGCATCATTTTTAATTCATCCCCATCGGCGAAGCTGTTCAGTGCGTCTTTACCGGCTTTATTAATGCGGTCGGCAGCATCGTAAATATACGTACGCATGATATCGGCCTGGAGGCTCACAGCAATTTCACCCTTGCTGTCTGACAATTTCAGCACGCGCAATAAAGCGCTTTCTGCATTAAATGTCTCAATGGCCATATCCGCAATATTCATCAGCATTTCCTGTTCTTTATCTAATTGCATCATCAGCTTCTGCACGGCAGCGCCGGCCACCATCAAAATGGCTTTTTTGAAATTAGCCACGTATTTACGCTCTTTTGCGAATGCTCCTTCGTCTTCTGCGCCAAAATCCGGGATGCTCATTAATTCTTTCTGAACGGCCATGGCTGGTCCCATCAGGTCAAGCTTACCTTTCATGGCGCGTTTTAATACCATATCAACCGTCAATAAACGATTGATCTCATTGGTGCCTTCATAAATACGGTTGATGCGGCTGTCGCGATAGGCTTTTGAAATGATATACTCATCACTGAACCCATTACCGCCATGGATCTGTACCCCTTCATCGACCACAAAGTCAAGCATTTCACTGCCGTATACTTTCAGCATGGCGCATTCAATGGCATATTCTTCGGCCGCACCTAATAAAGCTTCTGCAAAAGTTTTACCGCCTGTTTCAAGTTCATGTTCTTTGTTATCGATCCATTTGGCTGTACGGTACAAAGCGCTTTCAGCAACCCACATACGGATGGCCATCTCGGCCATCTTATGCCTGATGGCGCCAAATTTGGCAATGGGCAATTTGAATTGCTCCCTGGTCTTTGCATACCGGATAGAAATATCAGCGGCTCTTTTGGCCCCGCCTAATGCAGCAGCGCAAAGTTTTAACCGGCCAATGTTCAGGATATTGAAAGCAATGATGTGTCCCTTTCCAACTTCACCCAATACATTCTCTGCAGGTACTTTACAATCCTGGAAATACAATTGCACAGTAGAAGAACCCTTGATCCCCATCTTGTGTTCTTCCGGGCCTTGTGTGAATCCTTCAAAGCCACGTTCAACAATAAAGCCGGTGAACTTTTCGCCATCGATCTTCGCAAACACAGTATATACATCGGCAAAGCCCCCATTGGTGATCCAGCATTTTTGTCCGTTCAGCAGGTAATATTTACCATCCTCACTTAGTTTAGCTGTTGTCTTGGCACCCAGTGCATCACTGCCGCTATTGGGTTCGGTTAATCCATACGCGCCTTTCCATTCGCCGCTCGCCAGTTTAGGAATGTATTTTTCTTTTTGTGCGTCCGTACCAAAATACAGGATCGGTAAAGAACCAATGCCCGTGTGTGCAGCCACCGCTACAGAAAAAGAATGACCGCCACCGAGTCCTTCGTTCACAATGGTAGATGTGATGAAGTCTTTACCCAATCCGCCATATTGCTCAGGAAAAGAAGTGGACAGCAATCCCTGCTCTCCCGCTTTCTGTAATAAAGAAGGCATGAGGCCAGGCTCGAGCTTATCTATCCTATCAATGACGGGCAATATGTCCGCATCTAAAAATTGCGCGCACATGTCCATCACCATAGCCTGTTCTTCATTAAAATCTTCCGGAATGAATGTGTCAAAAGGATTACTCTCCTTGATCAACCATTCGCCCCCGTGCAGGGCTTTTGTTTGTTGAGTGGTTTCCATGACAAGAATGTTTATCGGTTTATTATTTTATTGCTTTGCTTACACCTTACTTCGTTTGCAAAATCCTGCACTCAGGTAAGGTTATCATACACCCGCTGAAATACAGATTTCACTGTTTCAATCTCTGCTCTGTCAACACCAACCAATGCTTCATTCATTGTTTGATTGGCCAGGTCTATCGTCAGTTCCTGCAGCTCCTGTGCCGTACTTGTTAAACAAACAAGGTTAACCCTGCGGTCATCCTTAGAGGCCACCCGTTTCACTAATTTTTGCTTTTCCAGGTTATCCAACAACCTGGTAATACTTGGTTTATCCCGGTAAGTACGGTTGCACAGTTCCTGCTGGCTGAGGCAGTCTTCCTTCCATAAATGATACAGAATACTCCATTGTTCAATGGTAATTTCCAAACCTGCCTGGCGAAAATTCTTCTGCAGGCGCCGTGCTACAGCTGTATATGCCATACCATTGATCACACTGTATAATTCGCCCCTTTTAAATTGGTTGTTTGACATATAGTTAGTTATGCAACTAATTTCAAAGTAAGGCTGTTTCCCCGAAATCTCCAAGAATAAAACCCTAAAATTTGACCCCGGCCCTTATTTTTTACACACTTCTTATCGCATTAATAAGTTTCTTTGTTTTATGTACACCGCCGGGATCATTGTCGCAACATTATTATTGGCTGTCTATGCAGCACTGATCCTCCAATACCGGAAATGGTGGCTGCGTTTATCGCCTTTCCGGGCAGACCCTGCGATTCCGCTCACCACATTTTTTTCTATCATCATCCCTGCCCGTAACGAAGCAGCCAATATCGGAGACTGCCTCAGTGCTGTGCTGAAGCAGCAATACCCAACCCACCTGTATGAAGTGATCGTCATCAATGACCACTCAACCGATCACACTGCGGCTATTGTAAACAGCCTCCAGGCGCAGCATAGTAACCTGAAGCTCATCAACCTGGAAGAGCATTTACAGGGAAAGCAATTGAATGCCTATAAAAAGAAAGCGATTGAAATGGCTATTGCAGCAAGCAACGGCCAGTGGATTGTTACAACCGATGCAGATTGCCAGGTATCGGATGAATGGCTTTCTCTTTTCAATAATTATATACATCAGTACGAACCTGTGTTCATAGCCGCACCGGTGATGTTCACCAACAACCGTTCTTTTTTAGCTGTTTTTCAATTGCTCGATTTTCTAAGCCTGCAGGGTATTACAGCCGCAGCTGTCTCAGCAGGCTTTCATACCATGTGCAATGGCGCCAACCTTGCTTACAGAAAGGATGCATTTTATGAGGTAGGACAGTTCAGGGGTATTGATCAATTAGCCAGTGGAGATGACATGTTGCTGATGCATAAAATCAAACAAAAATATCCGGAACGACTGGGGTACCTGTTCTCGGAAAATGCAATTGTTTTTACCGCACCAATGCCCGACTGGAAAAGTTTTTTTAACCAGCGTATCCGCTGGGCCAGTAAGGCCGGTAAATACCAGGACAGGGGTATTTTCCGCACGCTGGCTTTAGTGTATGCATTGAATGTCAGCATGCTGCTGTTGCTGCCTGCAGGCTTGTTGCTGCAAGGGTGGAAGGGATTGCTGAACTGGTTATTGCTGGTCCTTGCCAAAACATTGGTTGAGCTAAGCTTCATGCTGCCTGTAAGCCGGTTTTATAAGCGTACACCTGCACTATACTGGTTTGTGCTGATGCAGCCTTTCCATATAGCGTACACAGTAGTAGCAGGCTGGCTTGGCAAATTCGGCTCTTACCAATGGAAAGGAAGATCCGTTCAATAATAGTTTTTACTCACCATGTTGCGCTTTCTTCGGTTCAGGCCACCAGGCATAAATGATCAGTGACACCAATGCCACAAGGGACACAACAAATGTTACGATACTTTTCATAGACTCAGGATTTGAATAGACTCAGGATATAGATAACCAAATGATAGACACTAAGAAACCGGAAATGTTTAACCCCTCCCTTCTTTTTCGGCGAAACAGGTGACCAGGTCGGCGATTTTATTTATTTTACTTCCGTGTTACATCGCCTTACCCATTCACTTTTCATTAAAAGACTGTTAAAGAACAAAGGGGCTTCCTTTGCCATGATACTCATCATTTGCAGTTCGTTGCTTGCTCTGTTTGCTTTTTTTATAGCCCCCGATCATTCCCCCAATGCGAACCGGATGATACCTGAGATCGGCAGTAAAAAACCAGGGTTCCAGATCAGCCTGCTGCTGGTAAAGCGCGACAAGATACTGACCGGAACAGGTTTCTGGGAGCAACTCATCAGCGGCAGGGAAGACGGCTGGCAATACATTCCCATTACTGCCTGCATCATCCGGAAGGATAGTATCATCTATCAAAAATTTGTGGATGAAGGCATTACAGAGCGAAAAGCCATTGCATGTTCAGCCACCAATCCAACAACACCGGTTGTGCAGCAACGGTATTATTTAGGAACGGATAAATTTGGCCGCGACCTGCTGAGCAGGCTGATCATAGGGGTACGTGTAAGCCTGGGTGTGGGACTGGTCGCTGTTGTCATTTCGCTTACTATTGGTATATTATTAGGCGCAGTTGCAGGTTATTTTAAAGGTTGGGCCGATGAGCTGATCATGTGGCTGATCAATGTACTTTGGAGCATCCCTACTTTATTATTGGTGTTTGCGATTACACTGGTACTGGGCAAAGGTTTCTGGCAGGTGTTTGTAGCCGTTGGGTTGACCATGTGGGTCAATGTGGCAAGGCTGGTACGCGGCCAGGTATTGGCCATCCGGGAACTGGAATATGTAGAGGCCGCCAGGGCACTTGGTTATTCGCATGCAAGGATTATTTTCCGGCACATATTACCTAATATCCTGGGGCCGGTCATGGTGATCGCCGCGAGCAATTTTGCTTCAGCCATTGTCATAGAAGCGGGACTCAGTTTCTTAGGCGTAGGGGTACAACCACCGCAGCCCAGCTGGGGGTTGATGATCAAGGAAAACTATAATTTCATCATCACCCATAATCCCATGCTGGCCCTGGCGCCCGGCTTTGCCATTATGCTGCTCGTGCTTGCTTTTAACTTATTAGGAAACGGACTTCGCGATGCATTCAATGTTCGCGGCAAAATCTAGTGCCTGCTACATGGCAGGAGCTACGACAACATTCCTGTCCAGGCTTTCCTCCAGTGAAATAAAAGTTTCCGTACGTTCAATACCTTTGATCTTTTGCAATTCGTCGTGCAACACGAAGCGCAGTTGCTGGATGTCTTTGCAAACAATTTCTGCAAACATGCTGTAGTTGCCCGTGGTATAATTCAGGCGCACAATTTGCGGGATCTTTTTAAGTTCTTTGGCAACGGTATCGTAAAGTGAGCTTTTTTCAAGATAAATACCAATAAAAGCGATCACATCATAACCGAGGGCTTTCAAGTCTACAGATAATTTTTTACCTTTAACTACTTTAAGCTCTTCTAATTTTTTAATGCGCACATGAATCGTGCCGCCGGAAACAAAGAGTTTCTTACCCAGGTCAGCATAAGATATCTCTGCATCCTCCATCATTTCCTGTATGATCTGGAAATCGAGTTTGTCAAGATTCAATTTGGTTGACATTTTTGCACTATTTTTTTGATAAAAGTAATTATAATACGCAATTTATTAAATAATTTCTAATATTTCAAAATATTTGTTGAAATATTTACAACAAATCGATTCTTCTGCTTAATATTGTACTGTCAAACGACAAACCAGTTCTTATTCATACTGTGGGGTGATGAAATTTTTGGCAGACATGCCCTCTTGTCTCGGGGGTGAGGATCACAGGATAAACATAGTGTAGAGCCGCCAGGGTAGCAATATCCGGGCGACCAGGGTCGACCACTGAACTTTGCGCTATCGCTAACTGCCTCGTGGAGGTTCGAACCCTCCCCCTACAGCTCAGAAAAGCCGCAGCTTTATTGATCGTCAATGGGTTGCGGCTTTTTGTTTTTTAATACACCGCCTTCTTCCCCTTCGCCTGCCAATAATCAATGATTGGTTGATAAGGACCATACTTGTGCTGTGCCACAGAAAAAGTATCGGCAAAGGGGGCATGGTCGTAGTCGATCGATTTTTCCTCGAAGTGCGGGTATTCGAAATCGTTGACCGTTGGTCTTTTGTGCAGGTCGTCGTTATTTACAAAAGCCGCTATATCCAGCGTCTCTGCATCGGTTAAAAAAGGTTTATCCCAGCTTGCCTTATCATAAGGCATATTGGCTTTTAACCATTGCGACATTTTAATGATGCGGTGCATGCTCGAACCCGGCTGGTAACCACTGGCACCCCATAAAGGCGGATAGGTATAGGTTTTTTTGTCGGCAGTGAACAGTCCCTCCCCATTATTACCGTGACAACGGGCGCAGTGCTGAACATACAATGTGGCGCCTCGTTCCGGGCTGGCAGCAGTTGCAGGAAATGCTACCGGCAGGTTTTTAGCGCCTTTGAACTTTTCATCCTTTGCTACAAAACTGTTGACCCATTTGAGGTAAGAAAGAAAAGCAACCATCTCTTTACTATCCAATGGCAATGGCTTACCATTGTGCGGATGCGTAATGCAGTTATTTACCCGCTCAGCCAGCGTTAATATCGCCCCCTCCCTTGCCCGGTATTGCGGATACTCATCGTGTGAACGCATAAGATTAAAGGAAAAAGCCTTGGTACCTGCATCCTGATGGCAATTGGTGCAGTTCATTTTATTGCCCAGGTAACGGCCGTTCACGCCATCCGGGCCAATATAATAAGCCGTATTCAGCATCAGTTGCCTGCCATAACGCACCGCTTCGCCAAACTGGTCATTGGGAATTTGAGCGCTGTCAATGGCAATGAACTTCTCACTGCCTGTTACTGCTTCTTTACGCTCATGTGCCGATGTCTGGCAGGATAAAAACACCGCCGAAGTACTCACTACTACCAACAAACAGGTTACCACTACACTTTTCATAACTGCTACTATTAATTAATTAACGATATAAGGTTTTACCATGGCTTCAGGCAGGAACTGCACCCGGTAGGGCGGTATGGCCGTATCGAGTGTCCACAAAAGCACTCCTTTCTTATTGGCCAATACCGTAATATGCCTTTTAGAGCAACAACACAAAACAGTAGAATCGTTGATCATATAAGCACTGCCCATACGGTCGTTGTAAATTTCAGCAGGCAGTTTGATGTGCAAGTCTATGGCAGCCGTTTTACGGACTTCATCCATTTTCAATGCAAATACTTCGGATTGTTTCTTCTCCACCCCATTATCAAAGAACATCAGGCTGCCATAAGGATTGATGTGCACTGCATGCGATTGGGTGAAATTACATTCAGCAGGCAGTTGAATATTGCCTCCCTTGCCTAATTTCCAAAGCAACTTACCACTGTGTGCATCTATTTTCCATATCTGGCCATTATTGTAAAACGACATAATGAAGCTGCTGTCCTTATCATAGTTGAGGCTGTTGGCATGCATCCAGTCGCGCTTGTTCTTTACAATATCAGGATCATCCAAAGGATTCATCACATCAAACACGCTCCACTGCCATCGCTTTTTTCCGTTCCTGTCCATCACCAGTATGCCATCACCTTTTACCGTATCGGTTTTGCTGCCGCCCCTGGAACTGAGGTCCATTATTTTTTCGGCCACATAAATGGTTACGATCTCATTGCGGCTCTTTTTCAGGATTTCATGGTGTATGGTTTGCATGAAATCGCCCTGTCCTTTTTTCAGATGCAATAAAGTATCGCCCAATAAATTGATCTCCAAGATCTCACTGCCATAACTGGTGGGTTCGTCGCTCTTGCCAAGAATGGAAATGATGCTGGTGTCTTTGGTAAAATGGATCACTTTAAAACCTGTGCCGTCTACCATATGGTACCAGCGCAGTCTTCCTTTGTAATCTACAATATAAGCCAGGCCAGGCGCTTCTCTTTTATTGATGAGCATGAAACCGCTTTTGAATTCAGCGGGCAGTAATTCATCTTTAACGCAGGTGTATTTGAACTGGTCCTGCAACCAGAGCGGAAGTGTACGCGATTGAAAATGGTAAACCTTGCTAACGTTCTTGCTGCCCTGTTGTTGGGTAATAACCTGGAATGAATAGTTGGTAGATGGACTGATATTGCCCAGGACCAGGGAATGTGTAAGCCCTGCTTTGGAGACAGTAGATACATACTGCTTACCTGGTCCCAGGCTATCGGCCCAGTACGTTGCGCACACTTCAGCTTCAGAAGTGGTCTTTACATCGATCTGAATTTTCAGTTCGTTATTATTGTGTAATCCTATCTGTATTTCTTTTACAATAGTCCCTTTGTTGTTGAGACATCCTGTAAAAGAAGCCATTACTAAAAAAGCCGTCACAGTCCTTGCAAAACACTTCAGCATGAATAACAGTTTTAACATTACACAACCGAGCCTTACCTTCCGGTATTATCCAGGTTGGGATTCAGGTTCACCTGGCCTTGTGGGTAAGGGAAATATTTGTTTTTAGGCATTACAATATTAGATGGCTGGCCAATACGATTGAGATAAGCATTCACGATCACATCGTATTTGTTCATCCTGATGAGGTCGGCCCTTCTTTTTCCTTCATAGAAAAATTCCCAGCCACGTTCCTGCAGCAACGCATCGCGCAGGCTTTGCTTGGTTAAACCAGCCAGTAGCAGCGGCCTGGCATGCGACCTGTTCTTTACCTGGTTAATGAGGTCAACACTTTCCTGTGTAGGGCCGTTCAGTTCGTTCAATGCTTCCGCCCTGCTCAGCAGCACATCTGCATAACGGAGAATGTCAACACTGTGTCCATCATAATATGTGGTAGAGCCAAGTGAGTCGGCATATTTTTTAGTAGCCACATCAGCCATATAACTTTTGCCGGCAGGAGGTGTTGCTCCTGCTGCAGGCGTCTGCATGTAAAGAAGATTATCGGTGCCTTTGTAACTGGGATAGAAACAGCCTTTGCGGTCATCAGCATCGTCGAAGCTGTTCCAGAAATCCCAGGACACAGCATAGTACTGCCACCTGTTCTGCAAGGCTGGTGCCGTATGTTGTAAGGGACCGAAGTGGTTGAGCAGTTCGGTACCGTTTACATTGGCATCGGAAAGCACAGAGAAGATATTTTCATTGCACCATTTGTTGGATTCTGCGAACAGGCCCAGGTAGCTGGGGTACAGGCTGTAACCTGGAATGGCTATGACCTGTTGTGTAAGATCAAGTACTTTCTGCCACTGGTTGGCGCGCAGGTAAAGCTTAGCCAGTAAAGTAAGCGCGGCGCCTTGTGTAGCCCTTCCCAGGTCGTTACCGGCATAAATGGAATTACCCTGATAATTCACAGGCAGCGCCATTGCAGCATTGGTAAGGTCTTTGATCAGCAATGCTTCAATATCAGCCACCGGGCTGGGTTTGGGTTGACTGGTAAATGATGAATTGGCCACTTCATTCTCGGTTACCAGGATCACCGGACCCCATGCATCGGTAAGATCCATATAAGCCAGCGCCCTTAAGAATTTCACTTCAGCGAGAAACTGTTTTTTCTCTGCATCGGAAATAGTGGTCATGGCATTAATATTATAAATGGCATTGTTGGCATCGGCAATCAGTTTGTACATGTATTGCCAATCCTGACCGATCAAACCATTGGTAGAATTCCACAAGCCCAGGGAAAGCTGGCCAGGATCGCCGCCATAGTTGCAATGCCCTACGTCGGTGGTAAGGTCGGTGAGTGCAAAGTGCCGCACCGTCCAGTAAGTAAAGTTATCGCCCACAACCGGTCCCTTCAGCCTGGCATATACTGCGTTCACAGCGGCCATGGCATCAGACCTGGTCTGAAAAGCATTCGCATTGGTAAGTGTACTGTATACTTTTGGCTCCAGTGATTTATTGCACGAATACTGTGTTAGTACGGCAAGTGGTAAAAGAAAGTTTATGATCTGTTTTTTCATTTCGCTAAGATTTTAGGGTATTCATTGTTTTCATTCTGCACAGTGCCCGATCAATGAATGGTTAGTTTAACTCCGAATACAAATGTTTTGAATGCAGGGAATGAATTAAAGTCAATACCTCCGCTCAAATTACCCGAGTGTGTACTCACTTCCGGGTCTGTTCCGGTGTATTTGGTAACGGTAAGCAGGTTCTGACCCGATGCATATACTTTAATACCATCGATGAATTTCGTATGCCTCAACACACTGGCCGGTACATTATAACTCAGGGCAACCATTTTCAACCTGATATAAGAAGCAGGTTCCACAAACCTTGAGTTCACATAGCTGCCATACTTGCCTAAGAAATAACCTTCGCGTGGAATATTGGTACTTTCATTTTTGCCGGCTACCCAGCGGTTGAGCGCATCGGCGCTCGTAGTAGATTCCAGTACCAGGCGGTTCATGTTATACAGTGAATAATCAAATGCTCCCTGGAAGAATACGTTCAGGTTGAAATTTTTGTACTGGAAGTCATTGCCCAAACCGGCAATATAATGCGGGTTGGTATTGCCCAGGTAGGTTCTGTCGTTCTGCGTAATTATACCATCACCATTGAGATCGGCATATTTGGGATCACCTGGTTTTGAGTTTGGCTGCGGTGTATAGGTTTCACCCGATTTGATCACACCCAGGTATTTAAACCCATAGATTTCACCCAGTTCCCTGCCGGGTTCAAGCCTGGTGAACTCACGTCCTGACACCACGCCACTGGGATTGGCTGTATTTTGGCTGATGATGGCCACATTGTTGGCCAAGGACAAACATTTTTGCCTGTTGTAAGCAATATTGAAAGTAGTTGACCAGGTAAAGTCTCTTTTTTTAATATTATCTGAAGTAACAGATAATTCAATTCCTTTGTTCTCTATAGAACCTGCATTGATGATCTGTGTAGAGAAGCCCCACCACTGACCAATCGGTACACCCAGCAACAGGTCGCTTGTTTTCTTGCGGTAGAGCTCAATTGTTGCATTGAGCCTGCCGTTGAGGAAGCCCATATCCAAGCCAATATTGGCCTGGTGGTTGCTTTCCCATTTCAGGTTATTGTTGAGCAAAGACACCGGTTCCAAACCGCTGAACAGGTTGCTGCTCTGGTCGAGCGATGTTCCATAATTACTGAAACGGCTCATGTAAGCGTAGTCGCCGATACGGTCATTACCTGTAACACCGTAGCTGGCCCTGATCTTTACATTAGAGAATACATGAAGGTTTTGAATGAATGCTTCATCGGTTAATTTATACGCCAGTGCACCGGATGGGAATAATCCATACCTGTTATTAGGCGCAAAGCGCGATGAACCGTCTCTCCGTAAAGTGAAGGTAGCCAGCAGGCGGTCGTGGAAAGCATAGTTCAGTCTTCCGAAATAAGAAGTGAGCTTGGTTTCAGCCTTATTGCTCCCGGGTGTATAGTTGGAACCCGCTACCTGCGGAATAGCTCCTGCATTGAGGTTATAGAACAGGTAAAGGTCGGTAGAGAAATTACGGCCGCCCGCACCCAACCCTTCTGTAACGTCTTTCTGGTTAGACGTACCCAGCATGGCTGTAAAAGAATGAAGCCCGGTAGCATACTTGTAGGTTAAGTATTGCTCGGCAGACCAGCGCAACGCCGTACTCATTTGCTCTGCTGCCACTCCATTATTGGCCGCACCATTCACAAGGGTACGGGGGGTGTACTGGCCGGCAGTAGATTGTGAATATTCGGCTCCTGCACTGAAATGATAGGTAAGCCCTTTGATGATCTCGTAATCAACGAACATGTTTCCGTTGATCAGTTTATTGCTCGATACGTTGGTAGGCTCCAGCAAAACAGCGAGTGCATTGTCTTTACCGAGGTATTTGTAATAGCTGCCATCAGCGTTGTAAACAGGTATGCTGGGTGCGGCTGTTAAAATAGAGAACAAAGGCGCGGTAATATCTGCCACATAACGCTGCAGCCTGCTGCTTGTAGCGGCGCCATAAAAATTAGCGCCTACCGTAACCCGTTCGTTGAATTTTTTCTCGCCGCCCATTCTTACAGAATACCTTTCCATGCTGGTATTCTTCAACACTCCATCCTGCTTGAAATAATTACCCGATAAATAGAACTTGGAATTCTTATCGTTACCGCTGAAGCTGACAGACCTGTTGAGAATAGAAGCCTGTTGCGTGGTAAGATCCCACCAGTTGGTATTGGCCAGCGGGAAGCTTGCCGGGAAAACAGGAGGCTTGCCATCTTCCGCAGCAATCGCATTTTGAATGGCAGCATACTGTGTACCATTGAGCAAGGCAGGTTTGTAACTGAGGTACTGGTAACCATTAGAACCATCTGCATCGATCTGCATTTTTCCGGCCTTCCCTTTCTTGGTAGTAATCAGCACTACACCATTACCACCCCGCGCACCATAGATGGCCGTTGCAGACGCGTCTTTTAAAATCTGGATATCTTCAATATCATTTGGGTTGACAAATTTCCCGTTATCAGTCACAAAGCCATCCACCACATACAGCGGTTCATTGGTAGTATTGATAGAGTTGCCGCCTCTGATGGTTACAGAAATACCACCACCGGGAGAGAAATCAGATTGTTGTACACGCACGCCTGCTGCACGACCTTGAATAGCTTGCGCAATATTGGAAGTCGTACCGCCCAGGTTCATGTGTTCGCTGTTCACTGAACTGACAGAGCCGGTCAGGTCTTTTTTCTTCTGTGTACCATACCCTACCACCACCACTTCTTCCTGCTGGATGGTTTTGAGTTTCAGGGTTACATTGATCTCTGTTTTACCATTTACTGTTATTTCTTTTGTTTCGGAGTTCACCGAAGAAAAAACGAGTATGGCTGCGTTATTGGGTACATCTAATTTATACGCGCCTTTTTCATCGGTGATGGCGCCGATGGAAGGATTGTGCTTGACATAGATGGCAGCGCCCGATATGGGATTACCGTTTTCATCGGTCACTTTCCCGTGAACCGCTATGCCGGCTTTCACTTCAGCAACGGTTTCCGTTGCGGCAACAGCGGCGTCATTTTGTGGTTTGGGATAAATAAGAATGGTATTGCCATCCTGCTTAAAATCGAGCGGCATGCCCGATAAGATCAGTTGAAGCGTGGCCGCTACCGATCGGGTATCTTTGAGCAGGCTAATGTTCTCATACTTCGCTACTTTCTCCACCATATAAGCCAGCCGAAAACCCGAAAGCCGCTCAATTTTGTCAAGGGCTTTGTGGAGGGATGCATCGTGCAATTCGAGTGTAATCTGCTTGTCTTCGATCTTTTGACTGTACGTTACCTTTGCCAGCAAAAGCTGTGAAGATAAGAGCAAAGCGACGGCAGATACAAGGCTCACTTTCATAATAAAGGACAGGTTTGGTAGTAATCTCCGTTCCCCTCGTTTTTGGCGCACCGGTAACGGAATAGCAGTTGTTTTTTGCATAACTTGCAATAGTTTAAAATGATGACCTTATTGTTTTAAGCGGCCCCTCTGAGCTTTCCCGGCAGGAGGGGTTCTTTATTACACGATTTTATCCGCCACAACCATCCCCGTCGAGCAATACGGTTTTGGCATCGGGCAACAGGGTATACCGTGTATTGCTGATAATGCACAATACTTCCAGTACTTTTTCCAACGGCTCTGTTCCATTGAAGAATGCTTTGATACGGCAGTTCTTCAGTTTGTCTTTTTTGAATTTGATATCCACCCCATAACGCCTGCTGAGCAATTGCAGGGTCTGATCGAAGGGGGTTTCTTCAAAGATCATATCCTGTTTGGTCCAGTCGGTCACCAGCGTAGTGGCATTCACCACTGCTTTGGCTGCTTCCGTGGTCTCAGCAGAATAAGATACCTGCTCATCTTTCGTTAACACCGAAATCAGTTGTTGCTTATGCTCTACTTTTACTTTACCGCGCGTAACAGAAACAATGATTTTTTTAGTGCCGGGGTACGCGCTGATGTTAAAGGCCGTTCCCAAGACTGTGGTCTTTACATTACCCGTATGAATAATGAAAGGTTTTGCTGCATTATGTGTGATATCGAAATAGGCTTCGCCTTCCAGGGTTACTTCGCGGGTACGCCCGGTAAATTGCTGCGGGTACCTTAAATGGCTGTTGGCACGTAATACTACAACGCTTCCGTCGGGCAGGGTAAGGTAGCGCGTATAGATGGCGTTTTTGGCAGGCCTGGCGCTATCGACAGCTAACCTGGCCAATACAGGCTGCACCATATGGTTCCCCGGCTGGTACAAGAAGTAGCCGGTCACCGCTAATATAAATACCGCAGCAGCAGCCAGCCACCATCTTTTCACAGATTGCCGGTTAGCGGTGAGGGGGATCACCTCACCTTCTTCTTTTATTTTTTCCGTAATCCGGGAAAATATCTTTTCTTCCAATGCTTCTTCTGTTGTTGCCCCATTCCAATGCAAAATAGCCGGGCCTTCGGTATCGTACCATGTCTCCAGCAAAGCTTTTTCATCGGCAGAAAGGGTTCCCGCCATCCATTTGTCGGCCAATTCCTTTAACTGATCATTGGTCAGTACAGGTTGCATATAAAAAAAGTTTGTCTTTTATTATAGCGTGTAGAAAAAGAGAATACCCTTAGTGGTGGGGGCAATTTTTTTAGCGGGAGTGGATTTATTCAGAAGCAACCCAAAAAATGCTGCAAAGAAGTCCTTAATAATTTCAATGCTTTCCCGATATGCGCTTCTACTGTTTTGGGGGAGATCTGAAGGGCCTGGGCAATCTGTTTTTCTGTAAGCCCTTTATCACGGCTTAGCTGAAATACCAGACGGCATTTTTCGGGAAGGGTGCGGATGGTTTTTTCCATTTCACCGCGCAGCTGTTCATAATCGAGCCAGTGGCTGGTACCCAGGTCGGCTTCAGTATGAGCGGATTGCATTTTCTTTTTAAGCGCCTCTTCTTTCTTGCGGCGTGCCAGTTGCGCAAGGATCTCGTATTTGGCAACAGCAGCAATATAAGTAGCGAAACTGTACTTCAGCTCCGTTTTATGGCGTCGCTGCCAGAGGTTCATGAAAACGGTTTGCACCATTTCTTCGGCTTCTTCCTGTGAGTCTAATTTGATCAGCGCCTGTACCAGCAGTTTTTTCCAGTAACGCTTGTATAGCGCATGAAAAGCCTGTTCGTCATTCTCTTTAACGAGCAGCAGCAGTTTGTTATCGTTGTATAATGAATAGTCTCTCCGCACAGGTATGCTACCAAAAATAGAGAAACTGGCCTTCCTTTGGCTATGCAATCGATTGTCCTTTTTTATACCCCGAAACGATAGCTAAAATAATTGCACCGGGTTGATGGTCAAAAAGTCCTGCCAGGGCAAGCCTGTATTGCCTGCTAATTCAAAGGTCTCTTATGTAAATAGTAATATCATGCGGGGCGGGTTCCTTGCCCCCGAAAAAGGGGAATAGCTGGTAGCCCTCGCCTTTTACTGTGGGAGACGTGCGTCTCATGGCTGTTTCTTTCCCGTTCAATACAAAAACATACTGCTTGCCCTGTACCCTGATGCTGCAATTGATCTCCTGGTCAATCGGCACTACTCCCAGGTCTTTGAATTCCCTGATGGAATCATTGTAATTGTAGCCCCACAGGTGCAAGCCGTCATTCAGCCAGTTCCACCCGAAGCGGGCGCTGAAATAATGGTGGAAAGTATTATTGTCTGAAAAGCCATACAGCTTATTGATATCACCCTGGTTGGAAGCCAGTACCGTTTGATAGATCGCGCTGCTGTCAAACTTCACAATAAATTTCATTTCACTTGTTTTGACGATCACGATTTTGGTAGAATCGTCATTTGCATAATGCCTGCCTTTCTTAATAAGGTATTTCACAAATGATGGCTGCGGTGTTGTTACGGCCGTATCTGCCGGGGTCAGCGTATATGGTTTCTCGCATCCTGTTACAGCACACAGGCATATAAGCAGGAGCAGTTGTATGGGCAGGATGCCCTTATACGGTTTCATGTGGTGATATTGACGCCCTTTAAGTTACGAAAATTTACTCCCTCCTGCAATAGGGCAGGACTTCTTAACTTCGCCCCTTTATGGGACAAAAAAAACTCATCCGCTTTGAAGCGATCAGGCATTTCGAGAATGTGCTGGAATACCCCCAGCACATGCGGGACAAATGGAAGGATTTTTTCAGGAATGATTTTCCCCTCACCCTGGAACTCGCTTGCGGCAAAGGAGAATACGCCGTAGGATTGGGGAGGCGTTACCCCGACAGGAACTTCATCGGCATTGATATCAAAGGCAACCGCATCTGGCGGGGCGCCAAAACTGCCTTAGATGAAGGATTAAGCAATGTGGCTTTCATACGCTCCCATATAGATAAAGTTACCGACTATTTCGCCCCGGGTGAAGTAGCCGAAATATGGATCACTTTTCCCGACCCGCAACTGCGCGCCTCCAGGGCCAGGAAAAGATTAACGCATCCGAAGTTCCTGCGCTTGTACCAACAGGTGCTGCAAACAGATGGGCTGGTACATTTAAAAACGGACAGTCCCGATCTCTATGCTTTTACGCTTATGGTGATCCATTTATTCGACCTGGAACTGCTGGAGCAATCAGACAATGTTTACGGTCATACAATGGTGAAGCCCGACCTGCAGATCAAAACGCACTACGAAGCACTGGATATTGCGCAAAGCAACCGGATACACTATCTCTGCTTCCGGCTGAATAAAGCATTACCGCTTGCAAAAGATGAAGAATTAAAACAATTGCTGCGCGATGAATCAACCATTGACTGAAGGCGTCGATTTCTATTATGAAAACGGCCTGATGGTACTTACAGAAAAATACCATTTAGACAAGGGCTATTGCTGCAGCAACGGTTGCAGGCATTGCCCCTATGACTATGAAGCTGTGCCCGAACCCAGGAAAAGCGAACTACTCGCCAAAAGAGAAAACCCCGCACATTAACCATTCTACACTGCAATTAAATGCAAACAACTGCACCCCCAATTTGCACACATCCTCCTTCATCCTTTTTGACTTTTACATTTTGACTTTTAACTTAACTTGCCCTACAAACCCACCCCTCTTATGCCTGCCAGGAAAAACACTGTAAAGCTGCGCACCGTATTACCGAGCGGTAACAAAGACGCTTCCTTCTTTGAGCAGGTATATGATGTTGCCAGGCAGATACCAAGGGGGCGTATTACTTCTTATGGCGCTATTGCGGCTTATCTCGGCAGCCGGATGAGTGCCCGCATGGTTGGCTGGGCCATGAACGGATCTTTTACCGCAAAGCCCAAAGTACCCGCGCATCGCGTGGTAAACAGGAATGGGATGCTGAGCGGTAAAGCGCATTTTGCTACACCAACACGCATGGAAGAATTACTGGCCAGGGAGAAGATCAAAGTAGAGAACGACGTGATCGTTGACTTTGAAAAAAAATTCTGGGACCCCGCCCTGGAGCTGTCTTTAGATTAATTTCTTTAACGGTAATAGGGACTGATCATCCAGTAAACAACAGGTCCAGTGATGGCCACATACAACCACATTGGCCAGGTAACCCTTGCCAGTTCTTTGTGCAGGTAGAACTCCCCTGTCAATGCCCTGTAGGTTGTAAACAGGATAAACGGCAGTATAATAGCCGCTAAAAAAATGTGCGTGGAAAGGATCAGGTAATAAACCAACCGTACTCTAATACCTACTGCTGTTTTTTCGACATCACTCACGATACCATCATGGTTGATATCGCCGAACTTGGCTTCTCCACCAAACAGGTGGTGACCAATATAAGATAACAGGAAAAGCACAGACAACACCAAAGCTGTCAGCATGATCCTTTTGTGCAAAAGGTACTTGTGCCGTTTAACCGCAATCAGGCCAGACACCAGTAATATGGCTACCATTGTATTAATAACAGCATTGACAGTGGCCAGGATATGTATGTTAAACCCCGTATCTACATGGAGCTTCACCCTGCCAAGGATGACCACTGCACTAAAAACTACAAAAGAGAAAATACCAATCAGCCATTTGGCCTGCTTATCATTTTTAGTGATCGTTGCTTCCAGCATAGTATAGTTTATTAGTTCAGGTTCATCGGTTTATCCGTTTATTGATCTGTTCATAAACGAATCAACTGAATCACCCGTTGATTTTCCGTCTGTTTCGCATATACAGCACAAAGAAAGTTACCATTAATACAACAATTAACCATAACCAACTCAGGTCAATGATCTCCCGGAATACCGTGCTTTTCTGTTTCACGTCTTTTTCCAGCATTAAAAGCCCGATATCTCTTGCCAACTTAGCTATTGAAACAGAATCAAGTCCGTTATAATAGCCCCTTACCACCCGCTCTTTATCCATCAATACAAAGCGGCTGGTATGCACAAAATCAGGGCTGACAGGTTCCTCACTGAACTTGTCCACTTTCATTTCTTCAAATGCAAAACGGTAGATGGAATCTTTGCTGCCCGTCAGCATCCACCAGTTGTCATGGTTAACGCCGAAACGGTCGGCATAGTTTTTAAGCACAGGTACGGAATCCCTTTCAGGGTCAATGGAAAAAGAGAGGAACTGTACAATAGAAGTATCTATCTTATTCCTGACCTCCCCGCCTTTGATAAAGGATTGTTGCAGTTTTGCCATGTTTCGTGTTAACATGGGACAGATACTGCGGCAGCTGGTAAAAAAGAAATCAGCTACAATGATCTTACCAGGGTTGTCGTACAGGTTTACTGTATCTCCCAATTGGTTTTGCAGGCGGATGTTCTTTGTTTTATGCCAGATGCTGTCTGTGATCATTTTGCCCTGCTCAACACGGCTTACAACGGTATCAAGCAGGTACCTGCGTGGCATATCAACAGCGCCCTCGCTGGCTAATTTCAATGCCAGGTAACAGAGAACCGGCAGTAAAACAGCAACCGACAAGCCAAGCAATGCTTTTTTATTCATGATCCGTTGAGTATAAAAAAACCACCGCCATACAGCCGGTGGTTAGGATTAATATATTGCAATGACCAGGCCAACCGGTCAGTGTTTACCATGCTCCACCGCTTCAGTTTCCTTAGCTGGTTTCGCTTCCTTATTTTCAGTTTTGTGCTCTTCTTCTTTCTTTTCTACCTTGATCGTACTCTGTTCTTTAAAATGAGGATCATAGGTATTGCGCAGGTTCCTGAAAGAGTTTCCGTCATACAGGAATGCAGTGATGAACCAGGCAAACAAGGTAAGCGGCACTACAATGGTCATGATCATGTTCTTGATCTCGTGCTTCAGGTGCATGAAGTATGCAACAATATAAAATGCTTTTGCCAGCATCAATATAATGATTGTTCCCTTGATAGCTAAACGGATGCTGTGTTGTTCAAGTGGAAAACTCATCATCCAGAAACCAAGCGCCAGTTCAATGATGGTCAGTACCGTAAGAATACCGGTAACCTTCATGATTTCTTTGGTACCTCCGCCGCTGTGTTCTCCGTGTTCTGCTGTATGTTCCATGTTAAATAGCTTAAGTGTTTTTCAGAATAATGTTTATGATGCTTAGATCAGGTAAAAACAGGTGAATACGAATACCCATACCAGGTCTACAAAGTGCCAGTACAACCCTGCTTTTTCGATCATCAGATAATGACCTCGTTTTTCAAATTTATCCAGCAGGGTCATGGTCAGCATCACAATATTGATGATCACACCTGAGAATACGTGAAACCCGTGGAAGCCGGTAATAGTAAAGAAGTAATTGGTGAAATTGGTGGATGAAGCTGTACCATCATGATTGAGGAATGGGTTGCGGCCCCACCAGGCGCCTTCGTTGTACAGGTGGTTCCATTCCCATGCCTGGCAGCTTAAGAATGCGATTCCGCCAATGATCGTCAGGATGAGGTTCCTCACCACTCCTTTCTTGTCCATCTCGTGCCCTGCTTTTACCGCCAGCACCATGGTAACAGAACTGATGATCAGGATAAATGTCATAATACTTACAAAGACCAATGGTGCATGCGTTCCACCTGAGAAAGGATAGCTTCTGAACACTTCATTCGGGTCAGGCCAGCCATTGGTTGAAAAGCGGATGGTACCGTAGGAGATCAGGAATGCACCAAATGTGAAGGCATCACTCATCAGAAAATACCACATCATCAGTTTGCCGTACTCTACGTTGAATGGACTCTTTCCGCCACTCCACAATTTGGTTGCTGTTGCAGTCGTTGTACTTGACATGATTACACTAAAAATTTCGTTACAAAAATATTGGGTACTGTTTGAAAAAGGTGCACAAATAGCAACTTTTTTCAGGAACTACCCTATCCAGTTATAAAAAATAAACAAGTATATCCAAAGTGCATCTACAAAATGCCAGTAAATGCCTACAATTTCCACTGCTACACTGTTATAACTTTTGATATGTGTTCTGAATGCCCTTGCAAATATGACTAATAATGCTACTACGCCACCCAGTACGTGCAGCATGTGCAGGCCGGTGATCACGAACAGGAAGGAAGCCGACGAATTGCTTTTTAGTCCCACCAGTGCAATATTATGTTCCTCCAGGTTGCGAAACCCAAGGTATTGTAATACAATGAACAATACCCCCAGTATGGCAGTTGCGGTGATCAGGGTACGGTAACGGCCCATCTCGCGTGCTTTGAACGCTTTTACTGCCAAATGGATGGTAAGACTGCTTGTCAGTATAACGGCTGTAGAAAACCAGAATATCTTCGGCAGGTCAAACGCCAGCCAGTTGCCCTGGTTCTTTTTAACGATGTATGCACTGGTCAACGCGGCAAACATCATCACAATACTGCCCATAGCCACCCATAAAGCGAACTTATGCGGGTGAATTCGCTGCGGGTTATTTGTCTGCACGGCTGTCATCATCACATTTGTTTTAATGGTTAGCGTACCTGTTACGTTTTATGACTTATCTGCCAGTAAGGAAAGCAGCACGACCGGCAGATAGATATAACTGCTGAACATGACCCTCCTTGCGGCTTTTACGTCCATTTCTTTATATAAACGCAGACTCTGTACGACCATGAACAGGTTGCACCCGATCACGATCCACATACTTACCTGCCCTGTTAACCCAAAATAATAAGGCAATATGCCCACCGGTATCATCAGCACGGAGTACATGACTGCCTGCAGTGCTGTGAATTTCGTAGGCCCCTTATCAGCGGGCAGCAGTTTGAATCCTGCCCTGCTGTAATCGGTATGCGCCACCCAGGCAATGGCCCAGAAATGCGGGAACTGCCAGAGGAACTGTATACCGAATAAGATCCATCCGCCTATACTGAAATCATCATTCCCCGCCACCCAGCCAATCAAACAAGGCAATGCGCCGGGAAATCCGCCCACCAGTACCGCTATTGAATTGATCTTCTTTAATGGCGTATAGATATACGCATAAAGAAATAAACTGAACACTGACAGCAGTGCTGCTGAAAGGTTAAAGAAGTACCACATCATTGCCACGCCCAATACTCCTGCAATCAATGCAAAAGTGAAGGCTTCCTGTTCCAGCATTCTTCCGCTCGCTACGGGTCGTTTGGCCGTTCTTTTCATCACGGCATCTGTATCTTTCTCAACAGCCTGGTTAATGGCATTGGCACTTCCAGTGACCAACATGCCTGCAATAAATAACAGGCCTATCATCCACCAGTTGTAAACCACGACTTTAGGCGCCAGCAGGTAACAGACCACACAGGAAAACACCACTGTGAAACTCAGCGTGAATTTGATCAGCTGAAAGTAATCTTTCACTTTTGCTGCAAGTGAAAAAGAAGCGGATGTACGGGTAGTAGCCATTAATGCTGACTTTCTTCCGCCCCTACCGGTGTGGTTTGCGGAATAAAATCTGTTCCGTCCTTACCATAGTCATATGCCCAGCGGTGCACTTCAGGAATTTCACCCGGCCAGTTACCATGCCCAGGACGGATAGGCGCTGTCCATTCCAAGGTATTGGAACCCCATGGGTTTTGCGATGTCACTTTTCTTCCTTTGAAAATAGAGTAGAAGAAATTGAACAGGAACAATAACTGCACAGCAAATACGATCATTGCTACGATACTGATGAACCTGTTCAGCTCAATGAACTGTTTGAAGCTTTCCCAGTTGGAATAATCGTAATAACGGCGTGGCATACCTGCCAGTCCTTCGTAGTGCATAGGCCAGAAGATCATATAAGCGCCTGCGATCGTTACCCAGAAGTGAATATATCCCAGTGAATTGTTCAGGTAACGGCCATACATTTTAGGAAACCAGTGGTACACACCGGCAAACATACCGAACATAGCTGCCACACCCATCACAATGTGAAAGTGCGCAATGATAAAGTAAGTATCATGCAGGTGAATATCCAGCGCAGAGTTACCTAACCAGATACCGGTTAAGCCTCCTGAAATAAACATGCTCACAAAGCCAATGGAATACAGCATACCCGGTGTGAACCGGATATTACCTCTCCACAAAGTAGTTAACCAGTTAAACACTTTAATAGCTGAAGGCACTGCAATCAATAAGGTTAACAGTACAAAGACAGAGCCCAAGAACGGATTCAATCCTGTTACAAACATGTGGTGTGCCCAAACTAAGAACGCCAGGATAGCAATCGCAAACAGGGAACCAACCATGGCCATATAACCGAAGATCGGTTTACGAGCGTTTACTGACATGACTTCAGATACGATACCCATTGCAGGCAGTACCACAATATATACTTCAGGGTGACCTAAGAACCAGAATAAGTGCTGGTACAGGATGGCGCTACCGCCTTCATTAGGTAAGGCGCCTACACCATTGATGAAGATATCAGACAGGTAGAAACTTGTTCCGAAATTACGGTCGAAGATCAGCAGGATGAAACCTGAGAACAGTACAGGGAAAGATAATACACCCAATACCGCTGTAAAGAACAGCGCCCAGATGGTCAGCGGCAAACGGGTCATGCTCATGCCCTTGGTACGCATATTCAGTATCGTGGCAATATAGTTCAGACCACCCAATAAGGAGGAGACCACAAACAATATAATAGATACGAGCCAGAGGTCCATCCCCGTTTTAGAACCTGGTGAAGCTGAACCTAAGGCACTTAGGGGTGCATACGCTGTCCAGCCGCCGCTGAATGGTCCTGTTTCTACAAAGAAAGAAGACAGCATAACAATACTGGCTGCAAAGAAGAACCAGTAGCTCAGCATATTCATGAAAGGAGATCCCATATCCCTCGCACCCAACAGTAAAGGAATGAGGAAATTGGCAAAGGTACCGCTCAAACCGGCGGTCAATACAAAGAATACCATAACAGTACCGTGCGTGGTAACTAAAGCATAATAGGCTTCATCTGTAATACGGCCGCCTTTTGCCCATTTACCAAGGATGTCTTCCAGCCAGGGAAAAGTAGCATCAGGGTATCCTATCTGCAGGCGGAACAGTACACTCATCAAACCACCAAGCACGGCCCAGATCATACCCGTGATCAGGAATTGCTTCGCGATCATTTTATGGTCCTGGCTGAAAACATATTTCGTGATGAATGTTTCGTGATGATGGTGCTCTTGGTGCTGTTCACCATGCACATCATGTATCAGTTCTGGATGTGCGTGCACAACTGCTTCGTTACTCATACAATATTCTTTAATTTCTATTCATTAATCTTGTTCCCCGGACTAAAGTCCGGGGCAAAGTTTTTATTATAGTTTTGCGGCAACTATTTTTGTTGCTGCGGATTCTGCTGTTTTAGCGGCAGCGGTACCGGTAATGCTTTCGGCTGGTTTGGCATTGGCCGGATCTTTATCAGGAAACGCGCTTAAATAAGCCGGTTTTTGTTTCGCCTTCCATAGATCAAACTCTTCCTGGTCCACCACTTCAACAATACCTTTCATTGAATAGTGCCCGTTACCGCACATCTGGTCACAGCTGATCTCGTAAACAAAGTTGGGGTTGCCGGTGATCTCTTTCATTTCCTTAGTGGTGTATTTAGGCGTAAACCACATAGTGGTAGGAATACCAGGCACCGCATCCATCTTCATCCTGAAATGAGACAGGCCCACATCATGTATCACATCCCTTGAACCGATCACTAATTTCACCGGCTTACCTTTTACAATGTACATAGTCTGCTCGGTAACAATATCATCCTGGCCTAATTTATCGTCCCAGATAAGGCCCAATGAATTGGTGGCAGGATCAATATTTCTAAAGTATTTTTTTCCAAAAGCGCCGTCTTTACCCGGGTAACGGAATATCCATCCGAATTGTTTGCCCGTTACTTCCACAACCATGGCGTTTTGAGGCGGCTCTCCGGTGAACAGGAACCAGTTACGCAATCCGATCACCACTAAGATGGTCAGGGCAATGGCGGGGATAATGGTCCATATCAGCTCCAGTGTATTGCTGTGCGGGAAGAAAAATACTTTGCGCTTGTCGCTTTCCTGGTATTTATAAGCAAACCAGAACAGCAGTACCTGGGTAATAATGAATACGACCCCGGTTACCAATAATGTAACCCATAACATGGAATCTACCCGGGCACCTTCTACGCTGGCAGAGCCGTGGGGTAAAAGGGTTTTGCCATAATACAGCTTGTTACAGTACCAAACACCGACCAGACCCAGTACCAGGAAACTGAGCATCAAAAAACCATTGATCTTATTATTCTGTTTGCGGCTCGCTTCTTCGCCCTTCAGAACGGCTACATATTCACTGGCTTTGGCAATCTGGAAGATCACAACAAATATCAGTACGATTACAGCTATGGTTAAAAACATTGTCATAACGCTATCAATATTTTCTTAATTCTTACAATCTTTCTCCCGGACTAAAGTCTGGGGCAAAGTTTTCTATTATACACTATACAACATGAATAACACTTTCCTTGAGGAACGGGTGATACTTCGCAACCAATGGTTTGCTTGCTAATGACCGTCCCACAAATAATATCATCATACCAACGAATAAACTCAGGATTCCGAAATCGAGCCAGCCTAATGTAACATGGTCTTTCGACAGGCTGCCCATGACCATCTGGTAAAAGTCGATCCAGTGTCCAAAGATGATCAATACCGCCATAAAAGTTACAAGTGTGTAATTTCTCTTGGTAGAACGCTTCATGAGAATCAACAAAGGACATACAAAGTTGATGATCAGGTTCAGGAAGAACAATCCTTTATAAGGACCCTGTACCCTGTGCTTGAAATACACGGTCTCTTCAGGGATGTTGGCATACCAGATCAGCATATACTGGGCAAACCAGAGGTAGGTCCAGAAGATAGAGAATGCGAACATGAATTTACCCAGGTCGTGCAGGTGTTCCTGATTGGTCAGTTCTAAATAACCTTTGTTTTTCAGGTAGATCACCCACAAGGCGATCAATGAAAGACCCGATACAAAAGAGCTAGCAAATGTATACCAGCTGTACATGGTAGAATACCAGTGTGCATCGATGCTCATCATCCACAACCATGGAATGGTAGAGCCAATGGTCAGCGCAAACCAAACGGTAAACAGGGAAGCGCGTATGGTGCTTCTCCAGATAAAGCTGGCCCCTTTTTCGCCTGTCAGCGGCGCTTCATCTGCTTCGCGGCTGAGCTGGCGCATCCGCCATCCCAGCAGGCTCCACAAGCCGATGGCAAGTGTTGTCCAGATGATGAAGAATTTAGGGTTCAGGAAACCTGATTTTCCTTTGAGTATGGGGTCGGCGGCCACAGCTTCTGAATCTAACCAGTGGTAAATATGGTGTTTATCGCTGAGTACCACGTATAGCAGAACGACGAATGTAATAGAGCCGAAAATGGGCACCATGGCAGAAATGGCTTCTGACACACGACGGAACGATTCCTGCCAGCCTCCCATTGCCATTGTAGTAACACAGATAAAGAACATACTGGCATTACAGATCATTGTCCAGAAGATCGTATTGTACATCAGTGTACCCCAGAAATGCACCTGCTCGTGCTCATCCTTGCTGAATCCTTTTGTTACGAGTCCCACGATCAATGCCAGCAAACCAATACCGATCAGGGCCATTGACCAGGTTTTCATTTTTGCGGGTACCTCAAATTGCGTTCTGATAGATGCCATCTTTAATCTTTTATATCAGTTTAGTACAGTCCCGGCGCTGCGCCCCGGGCAGATCAATTTATTTTTTAGCTGTTGCTTCGGCTGCTGCAGGAGCGGCCGCTGCTTTCTTTTCCAGCTGTTTGTTCTTAATAAACCTGATTACCATCCAGCGTTGTTTGCGGCTCAGCTGTGAAGCATAGGAACCCATCATGTTCTTACCATAACTTACAGAATAGAACATCTGTCCTTCAGGCATCACAGAAACAACCGGATCACCCGTTAAGTTTTTAGGTGCTGCGGGGAAAGGGCCATTGCCTTCTTTCCAGAGCGGACCATTACCATCTAAGTTCTTACCGTGACAGATACCGCAATTGATCTGGTATAAACGTTCTGCTTCTTTTGCATCGTCAGCTGACAAAGAATCTACCGGGTTCTTCACCTGCTTTGATGCATAATAGTTAGTGGTATCACCGGGCAGATCTTTTGCAATATGAAAAGGCATTTCTTCTTCACGGGCAATGGTACCGGCAACAGGCATCGCATTATAATTGATCCCTTTCTCAGCAAGGTTGCTGTGGTCGGCATAGGTCTCATACGCACGGCTGTAGGCCATATCGGGCATATAGATATGTCCCGGGGTACGTTTCACATCACTGCAGCTTACAAACACTGCGGCGGCAGACAAAACAGCTATGATAGATAATTTATTCATCATCGTTCTATTCAAATTAATTAAGCAACAACAGCGTGTTGTTTTTCAAAAGGCATTTCATCTTTATCGTAACGGCCTAACCACCAGCCATCTTCTGCCACCTGTACATCTGTTTCTACAGCGCCGTTATTGGATAAGAAGGCCCTCAGGTCATCTACATTTGTTTTGTCGGTACACTCTATCACCATCACAAACAGGTCATCTGTTGCACGTGCATGGAAGTGATGTTTCTTTACAAAAGGCGCTATCTGGCACAGGTAACAGAAACTAAGTACCATACCAACCGCTGAAAACAGTACAGTCAATTCAAATGTGATGGGAATCCAGGCCGGCAATGCAAAGTGTGGTTTACCGCCAAAGTTCAGCGGCCAGTCTTTCGCCAGGATCCAGGTCATACCGCTCAATGCAGTAGTGGTTCCGGTAATACCATAAATGAAACCTGCTGTATGCAGGCTGGTTTCCCTGATACCCAATGCATGGTCAAGACCATGTACCGCAAATGGCGTGTACACGTCGTGGATCTTATAACCTGCCGTACGAACTTTCTTTACTGCAGGAAACAGAACGGCCTCGTCATCAAAGCAACCAACTACGAATTTCTTTTTTGCCATACCCCGTACTCCCCCCAGGGGGAAATTTTGGTTAATAATATATAAATCCAACCCGCTGTTTGACCCCCGTTACGGGGTTAGTGGGTTTTAATGTGCATATTCATGCGCAAATTCTTCCACTTTCAGTTCGTCAATACTGTCCATCTTCTCCTTATAGTTCTCTCCTGATGTTTTCAATACATACTTGATCTCGGCAATAGCGATCACAGGGAAGTATTTAGCAAACAGAAAGAAGCAGGTAAAGAATAATCCGAATGTACCGGCATAGAAACCGATCTCCCATATAGTCGGACTGTAATAAACAGACCAGCTTGATGGCAGGTAATCGCGGTACAGTGATGTTACGATGATCACAAAACGCTCGAACCACATACCAATGTTCACAATGATACTCATGAAGAAGGTAACAAACAGGTTCCTTCTCATTTTACGGAACCAGAAGATCTGCGGGCTCAATACGTTACAGGCCATCATACCCCAGTAGCTCCAGCCATAGGGACTGAACAGGTACGCACGGCTGTACCAGAAAGTATAACCTTCGTATTTGTTCTGGCTGTACCAGCCCATGAATAATTCTGTCAGGTATGCCACACCCACGATAGAACCGGTCAGCACAATTACTTTGTTCATCGCTTCAATGTGACCTATGGTAACGTAATCTTCCATCTCAAACACCTTACGGATGATCACCATCAGTGTCTGTACCATGGCAAAACCGGAGAAGATCGCACCCGCAACGAAGTAGGGCGGGAAGATGGTGGTATGCCAGCCTGGTATGACAGAAGTGGCGAAGTCGAAGGATACAATGGTGTGTACAGAAAGTACCAGCGGGGTACTCAAACCTGCGAGTACCAGTGATAAGCTTTCATGACGCTGCCAATGTTTGGTAGAACCGCTCCAGCCGAAAGAAGCAATACCATACAGGTGTTTGCGCAGTTTGGTAAAAGCGCGGTCGCGGACGGTAGCGAAGTCGGGTATCAGACCGGAATACCAGAATAATAAGGATACGGTGAAATAAGTAGAGATCGCAAATACGTCCCACAACAGCGGTGAGTTAAAATTCACCCATAAAGGACCGCGGGTATTGGGATAAGGCAGTACGAAGAAAGCCATCCAGACACGACCCATGTGGAAGATAGGGAACTGGCCCGCACACATTACCGCAAAGATGGTCATGGCCTCTGCCGCACGGTTTACCCCTGTTCTCCAGCCCTGGCGGAACAGCAAGAGGATCGCTGAGATCAGTGTACCGGCGTGACCGATACCTACCCACCATACGAAGTTGGTGATGTCCCAACCCCAACCTACTGTTTTGTTCAGGTTCCACTGGCCAATACCATAGGTCACATCCCTGTACACACTATACACACCAAACATCAGTAAGGCAACGGCCGTAAAGAAACCAATATACCATAATCTCGGTGGTTTGGCTTCAATAGGGCGAACGATGTCTTCTGTTACCTGGTGATAGTTTTTATCGCCATTCACCAATGGTTCCCTAAGCTGTGATTCGTACTTTAAATGCATCTGGTCTTATTTTTAGTCCATAGTCCGCTGACCATGGTCCATTGTTTTTTTATTTTTATGACAGCGCGTTATGCGTGCTCTTTCTCTGCCGCGTGTTCTTTCTTTGCTTCATGCGCTTCTTCTGTGTTGCGCACTTTGGCTAAGTAAGTCACGTTAGGTAATACGTGCAGTTGTTCCAGCACATAGAACTGACGGTTCGGATTTTCTACCCGCACTTTAGTGATCGCACTGTGTTTATCATTGGCATTACCAAAGTTGATGGCGTTTGTTGGGCAGGCCTGCTGGCAGGCTACCTTGATGTCGGTATCAACCATTGGTCTGCTTTCTCTCTTCGCTTTCAGTTTAGCCTCCTGCAAACGCTGTACGCAGAAAGAACATTTCTCAATCACACCACGTGAACGTACGGTAACATCAGGGTTCAGTACCATCCTGGTGAGGTCATCGCTCATGTTCAGTACCACATCGTTTACAATACCTTCCTGGTTGTTAGGGAAGCTGTCTGCACCGGTATAGTCGGCCCAGTTAAAGCGGCGTACTTTAAACGGACAGTTATTGGCGCAGTAACGGGTACCCACGCAACGGTTATAAGCCATCTGGTTCAATCCTTCGCTGCTATGGTTGGTAGCGGCAACGGGACAAACATTCTCACAAGGTGCGTTATCGCAGTGCTGGCACATCAATGGCTGGAATACTACGTTCGGGTTATCCATGTCGCCGCTGTAGTAGCGGTCAATACGCAGCCATTGCATTTCATGTCCGCGTAATACTTCAGGCTTACCAACAACAGCAACGTTATTCTCAGCGCTGCAAGCCACCACACAGGCGCCGCAGCCGGTACAGCTGTTGAGGTCAACGCTCATACCCCATTTGATACCTGGCCTGTCGTATACAGGATAGATGGTACCCTGCCCTTCGTATTTCTCCAGGCCACCCCATGGTTTCAGTTCTTCTTCCCTGTCTTCGCGTATTTCAGTTGGATGCGCTTTGTAGGCAGCCAATGATAATTCTTTCATTACTTCGGTACGGTTACCTTGTGTGGTATCGTAACGGCTATGTGTTTGTGTAAGGGCAACCGGGTATTTCTCTCCTGTTGCAGTAATGGTAACATCGGTATTTTCAAAGCTCACCGCGCCGTCTTTCAATGAAGCGAGTATAAAAGCGTTCTTACCAACATTGGCAGCCGCCTTACCCACTTTTTCGCTGCGTCCGTATCCTACTGCAATACCGATGGCATCAGGGTGTGTACCAGGAATGATCAGGGCCGGCAATTCAATGCTTTTGCCATTCACGGTAACCCTCACCACTTTCTTTGGCGGGTTTACTTCATAAGCATCTGCCTGGCCGCCGTTATTGAGGTCAATGTTCAGCAGTGTTCTTGCCAGTGCAGGAGAAATAATCACGTAGTTATCCCAGGTAGCACGGGTAACCGGATCGGGTAACTCCTGTAACCACGGGTTAGCAGCGCCCTGTCCGGCACCGACACCTATTTTTTCATACAGTACCAGTTCTACTTTTCCGCCTTTCTTAGCCGCTGCAACAGCAGCAACAGCGCCGGCAACAGCGCCACTGTTGAAAGCAGCACCGGTCAATGCAGGGGCTGCAGCAGGATTGATCACACCATCCTGCAATGCTTTATCCCATCCGCTTTCGCCGCCTATTTTAACACTCCAGTAATTTTTCAGGAAGGCAAGATAGTCAACAGAAGCGCCACTCCATTTCAGGAGGCTGTCCTGCCACTGGCGTGTTTTGAATAAGGGGTAAATGGCAGGTTGTATGAGTGAGAAATAACCTGTTTTGGGTTCTGCATCTCCCCAACTTTCGAGGAAATGATGATCTGGTACTACAAATTTGCAGCCTTCGGCAGTTTCGTCCACTTTTCCACTGAAAGAAACAGTCATCTTCACTTTTTTCAGACCGGCTTTGAACTTATCTGCATCAAACCAGCTGTAAGCAGGGTTAGCGCCGTAGATCAGCAAAGCACCTACAGCACCTGCATTCATATCGTCCACTAATTTCACAAAATCAGCGTCGATACCCTGGCGATAGTTCAGTGGTGCAGACCAGTCGATGGTCTTTCCGCCTGCACCCACCGCTTCATTGATGGCGTTCACAATGACCTGCACATGCATATCATTACTGCCGCTTACCACCAATGCAGCGCCTTTGTTTTCGTTGAGGGCTTTGGCTGCTTTTTCAATACCGGCTTTCAGCTTTTCATCGCTGATACCGGTAACACCCTGTCCGTTTACTGCGCTCAGTAAAGCAGCAGCAACAGCGCCTGTTTCAGACGGGCGGTGTACATATTTTTCATCGGCGTTGGAACCCGTTAAGCTGGCCACACTTTCAAAGTGAATGTGTTTGCTCATCTGCGGATTTTTCTCGTCGATCTTTTTACCAGTAGCGTATTGTTTTGCAAATTCAACCGGGCTCAGCCAGGTACCTAAGAAATCGGCACCCAGGCTTACAATTGCTTTTGCATTTTCAAAATGATAGGAAGGGATGGCTTTTTTACCGTAAGCAGCTTCATTGGCCAATAACATACCGCTGTAAGAAACCGCATCATAGGTTACGTGGCGGCTGCCGGGGTATTTTGCAATGAATTGTGCAATGACTTCTTTTGTAGAAGGAGAAGTAATGGTGCTGGTTAAAATAACAACGGGACCGTTTAAAGCAGCAGCCACCGCTTTATCAATGGCTTCAAAAGTCACTTCTTTGCCATCGATGGTAGGGAAACGCAGGCGGGCTGTATCGTACAGGTCAAGCACTGCAGCCTGCACACGTGCAGAAGTACCACCGCCGGTGATGGGGCTCAGGTCGTTACCTTCTATTTTAATGGGGCGGCCATCGCGCACTTTCGCCAGTACACTCACCACATCACCATCCTGCACATAAGTAGTAGCATAGTAGTTAGAGACGCCGGGAACGATGTCTTCGGGTTTATTGGCAAAAGGGATCGCTTTTTTTACCGGCATTTCACAGCTGGCAGCTACTGCAGCCGCAGCGGTGCTAAAGCCCAGGTATTTTAGAAAATCCCTACGCGGCGCTTTCGCTTCCAGAAAGTTTTTGCTTTCTTCGGCAACAAACGGCAGTTCTTCCCTGAATTCGTCTTTTACATCTTTATTGTAAGCTTCAGACTGATTCAGCTCTCCAAAACTTTGCCAGTACTTTTTCTGCTCCATAATTAACCCCTAGCCCCTAAAGGAGGATTTTACGCCTAAGCCCTGAAGGGAGATTATTTAAAACGGTTATAAAAATATTATAAGAACTTCTGTTTAATAGTGACATTTCTGACACTCTGTACCACCGATCTTTTCTACCGTAATACCCTTGGTGCTGTCGATTTTTCCGCTCTTAAGGTCCTGGTGGTATTTCTCATAAATGCTATAGAAGCCGTTGTCTTTGAACTGCACCTGTGTTTCGCGGTGACAGTTGATACACCAGCCCATGCTCAGGTCGGCAAATTGTTTCACTTCACCCATTTTAGTAATCTCACCGTGGCAGGTCTGACAGGCAACCTGGCCTGCTTTTACGTGTTGTGAGTGGTTAAAGTAAACGTGATCGGGCAGGTTGTGAATACGCACCCATTCAATTGGTTTAGCTTTGGAAGCATCCCATGGCTTACCGGGTTCAAAACCAGCGTATTTGTATAATTTTTGTATCTCCCCGGTTCCGTTCACTTCATCGCCTGCTTCATTGAATATCTTCTCTCCTTTGTATTCATTGATACCCATGTGGCAGTTCATACAAATATTCACAGAAGGGATCGTTGCCTGTTTGCCCTGGTAAACACCTGTATGGCAGTACTGGCAGTTGATCTGGTTGATACCGGCATGTACTTTATGTGAGTAGTAAATAGGTTGAATGGGTTGGTAATCTTTAGAACGGCCCAGCGCCATGGCACCTTTGGAAGTGAGGTAACCGCCTACGATGAACAACAGAACGGTGAGCAGGGCAATATAGCTTTTGTTTTTCCAGAAAGGAATGGGTTCATGCGCGGGTTGACCTTCGCGTTCGTCGGCTAATTTTTTCAGGTTGGAGTTCACCTGTAATAAGATCAGGGCAACTACTGCCAGGATCAGGGTGAGGATACCAAATAACAGGGTATTATCACTTTCAGCAGCTTTGGCTTCGCCCGGGTTAGCGGCGCCTGCAGCTCCTGCTGCACCTGCAGCAGGTACAGACTTGATATAAGCCAGGATAGCGTCGATCTGCTTATCGTCTAAGATACCTTCGAACTTGTTCATCGCCGTTTTATTGTACTCATTGTACAGGTCATTGGCGTACTTGTCTCCCGACTGCAGCACTTTTGCACTGTTGTGTATCCAGGCATGCAGTTTGGCTTTATCGGGCCAGCGGTCTTCCACGCCTGCCAGGGCAGGACCGGCAAGTTTAGCATTCACTTTATGACAACCGGCGCAATTGGTATTAAACAAGGTTTTTCCATCTTGTGCGGAGGCTGGATTCACCAGGGAAAAACCCACTAAAAAGAGTGCACTGAGGATACAGGTCTTGGCTATACGTCTAAAAGATATCATATTCACAAACGGTGGTTCTTGGTGTGGAAAAATATCCGTGAACGGCTGCAAAAATATGACAGGAAGCTGACAAAAACTAAACCTTGTTAAAAAAATTTTAACCTTATCTGGCTTGTGTTTCAGCGAATTCACAAATAAATCTTTCATTTATTGTCATGCTTTCGCAAATGATTTCATTGCAATCAGATGACAGAAAGATGCAAATGACGATTTAAACATGATTCTCTTTATTCCTATACAATACTCAGCTTTTTATAGCATTTTTGATCTATGTTTCAACGATTAAAGGAAAAATGGCAGGTTAGCTGGACTCAATTCACCATCATTTTTTGCACGTTTGCTATCGGCGGCAGTCTTTGCGGTTATGCCGGAAGAAAACTGATAGGTCTCACTAACCTTGAAGGCGGCCTTTTATACATTATTATATATATACTATTCATTACCCTGCTCTGGCCTTTGTGCGTTTTGATTGTCAGCATTCCGCTGGGACAGTTTGTTTTTTTCAACGATTACCTGCGCCGGGTGTGGAAGCGGATCGTGCAACAGGAGGCGCCGGCTCTGAAACACCGGCAGCAGGCAGTAGCCATTTTTGCGTCGGGAGCTGGGTCCAATGCAGAGAAAATTATCCGGCACCTTAAGGGCCATCCTTTCATTACAGTCGCATTGATCGTATGCAACAAGCCGGGGGCGGGGGTGCTGAAGATCGCTGCGGACCATCATATTCCTGTATTACTGATAGAAAAAGAACCATTCTTCCGGGGTAATGCATACGTGGATGAATTAAAGCAATACGGTATCAGCTTTATTGTGCTGGCCGGTTTCTTATGGAAGGTTCCGGTTGCATTGATACAGGCATATCCCAATCGCATCATTAATATTCATCCCGCATTGTTACCCAAATACGGCGGCAAGGGTATGTACGGCATGCGTGTACATGAAGCGGTGATTGCTGCCGGAGAAAAAGAAAGCGGTATTACCATACATTACGTGAACGAACGGTTTGATGAGGGTGCACCTATTTTCCAGGCCCGCTGTACGGTTGACCCAACCGATACACCGGAAAGTCTGGCGCAGAAGATACATGCGCTGGAACATGCGCATTTTCCTGTGCAGGTGGAGCAATTGTTATCGAAGGATTGACAATCATTTAACAGCCATAATATATGAAAAAACTGTCCCTTCTTTTATTGATCGCAGCCTGCTGCTGCCAGCAGTTCAATCTCCATGCACAAACAACCCCGCCTGCTGTTCTAACAGCGAGCGCGCCTGAGCAAGATGGTTTTTCCAGCGCGCGTTTACAACGTGTTGACCAGGTGATCCAGCAATACATCGACAGCGGATGGATCGCAGGAGCCATTGCCCTTGTTGCCAAAAATGGTCATATCGTGTACCACAAGGCATTGGGGTTTGATGACAAAGAACAAAACAAACGTTTGCAAAAAGATGCCATCTTCCGTATTGCTTCCCAAACAAAAGCCATCACCAGCGTGGCGGTGATGCAATTGTATGAAGAAGGGAAACTGTTGTTAGACGATCACATCTCCAAATACATTCCGACATTCAAAAAACCGGTGGTGGTTGACCATTTCAATAAAACTGATTCTACTTATACTACGGTACCCGCCAAAAGAGAGATCACCATCCGCGACCTGCTCACACATACTTCGGGCATTGCGTATGCACAGATCGGATCTGAAATGTCCAATGTCATCTACGGCAAAGCCGGTGTAATGGGTGGCATCGGTTTAAAAGCGGGCACTTCCGCCGAGAACATTCAAAAGCTGGCCGCACTGCCATTGATGCACCAGCCCGGTGAAAAGTTCACTTACGGATTGAATACAGACGTGCTGGGCTGCTTAGTTGAAGTAGTGAGCGGCCAGAGCCTTGACCAGTATTTCAGGCAGCACATCTTTGAACCCTTAGGCATGAAGGATACGTATTTCTACCTGCCCAAAGAGAAGCAACAGCGATTGGCCATGCTGCACGAAGAAGACAACAGCAAGCATATTGTGAACATGCGCGAATACATTACGATCAACGGCACTTTTTACCGCGATTATCCTTTAGTGGGGGGCGGTAAATTTTATTCCGGCGGCGGCGGTCTTGTCTCTACTGCGTATGACTATGCCGCTTTCATGCAGTGCCTGCTGAACAATGGTGTGTATAACGGCAACCGCATACTGAGTGCGCATACAGTACGGCTCATGACACAGAACCAGATCGGCGATATCAACCTTTGGAATGGCAACAAATTCGGCCTCGGCTTTGAATTAGTAACAGATGCCGGCAGTGCCAAAACCATGTTATCGCCCGGCACTTTCAGCTGGGGCGGCATGTTCAGCTCTTCTTACTGGATGGATCCAAAGGAAAAGATCGTAGCGCAATTTGTATTACAGCAATACCCCAACAGTCATGGGGATATTGCTGAAAAATTCAAAGTGCTGGTGTACCAGGCATTGAGTAATTAAAACTTCACATACAACGACAGGTTCACCACCCTTCCATCCAGCGGCGCCCATATTTCCGGGAAGGTTGGATTGGTGTAGGGTGGAAATACCATTACATTGTTTTTGTTCTGCCGGTAATCAAAGAGGTTCTCGCAATTGAGAACAAAAGAAGCTTTGCCAAGATTGTACCGCAACATGGCTGCCGTAAACATATAAGGCGTTGTTGCAGTGCCGTTATCGAGGTATTGACTACCGGTATAGGCAGCTTCAAAACCTGCCTTAAAATCATCATTCAGCTCAAAGGAAACCACCGACGCTAATTTGTGACGGGCGATCAACGGCAGATTAGGATTGACAACATCATATTTTCTACGGGCATCAGTATAGACATAGCCTAAGTATATCTCCAGTTCATGTTGCGTGGCCCGTATATAGGTTTCAAAGCCGGTTGTTTGCAATGGGTTGGCGGCGTTATTATAAAATAATACCGGTGAGGCGGCAGTACTGGTTGCCTGCAGCAACAATGGATGATCGATCTGGTTGTAGAAAAAAGTTTGGTTCAGGGTCAATGACCATTCACCTACCCTTTTTTTATAGTTGATATCATAGTTGACACCGATCGAACGCTCGGCCTCTATGCCGGGTACATAACCTGACAAATAATGATAATCCCTTTCATCTATTTCAGCATTGAACAGCGTAGGTGTTTTGTAACCCAGTCCGCTACCGAGACGCATGGTTATTTCATGGTTCATTTTGTACATCAAGGATAAGCGTGGCAGTACAAATGCACCATATTTATTATGCGCATCTATCCGTAAGCCGCCCTGCAAAGTAAACCGGCTGGCAAACTTCCAGTCGTCCTGCGCAAATACGCCAATCGTGTTGGAAGCTTCGTTGGGAATAAGACTGCTGTCTGGCAGTTTCTTCTGAAAATCATCACCATTAAAATTGACACCAATCACGTAGTTATGATTTCCTTTTCGCTGTGTGTAAGCAGCTTCACTGTACCAGGTAAGCTGGTTGGCTTTCATCCCGAATACATTGGTGTTTACATCCCTGTTGAAGAAACTGGTGCTGGCTTTAGCTGTAAACCGGGCATCATTAGCCAGGTTGCGCTCCCAGGTAATGTCGGCCGTGTTACGCAGGCTTTTATTTTGGATGAAGAACTGGTTCTGCGCAGTGGCAGTCTTGTTCAGCACTTTCATATCACCGCCGATACGGTCTTCATAGTTCAGCGTGTAGCCGAGTATAACAGTTGATTTTTCGCCTCCATATAAAAATACACGTGGATGCACAAACACGCTCTTCACCGATGGCACATCTGAAAAACCATCGTTGTTTATATCAACTGGGTCCTGCAAAGTGCCACCTGCAAAAAATGTGTACCCAGTCGTTTTGTTCCTGCCGGAGAAGAAAAAGTTTGCATTGTTTTCCCTGAGGGTAGAGCGGTTGATGGTAAAGCTTCTTTCCGGAGCGCCCAGTTTGGGTTTCTTGGAAACCAGGTTCATCATACCTGCAATGGCACCACCGCCATACAAGGTAGAGCTGGCGCCCTTTACCAGTTCCACCTGTTGCAGGTCCATCGGTGGAATCTGCAAAATACCCAGGCTGCCGGAATAGCCGCCAAACAAAGGCATACCATCACGTAATACCTGGGTATATTTACCCTGCAAGCCCTGTATACGCATATCGGCATTGCCTGTAGCGGCATTTGTCTGCTGTATTTGAATGCCAGCAACATCGCCCAGTAGGCTGACGATATTGCCCGGTTTGATCCCGTTCTCTTCGTGCACATCTTCGGCACCCAGTACTTCTACTTTGGTGGGCAGGTCTTCAATGCGTGAATTGGTGCGGGAAGAAGATACGATCACCACATCCTGCAACACTTCTTTCGCCTGCCGGAGTTCTATGCTGAGACTGATCTCTGTACCAGCGGCCGTTGTAATGGTGGTATCTTTTTCATCATAGCCGGTATGTGAAAAAAGAAGGGTTATTTTTCCTTTTAAGGGAGTAGCGTTGGTGAGTACAAAATTTCCCGCCGTATCCGTTGCCACTCCTTTTTTTGTAGCTGTGATCACCACGGAAGCAGCTTCCAATGGTTTGCCATCTGCAGCGCTTCTGACCGTTCCTTTGATGGTCTGCGCAACAACAGCAGCTGAAGATAGTATCAATAAAAGCAGTATGCTAATTCTTTTCATCGTCCATAGTTTAAACAGGTGGCGCATGGCGCCACCTGTGGTTATTACATCATTTTTCCGTCGGCACTGAGCTTTACCTCTTTTGTTTTTCCTTTCTGGGAGTATTCAATTTCAAAATAGTGCTTCCCTTCTTTCGACGTTATCTGGTACACTTCGGTGATGGCGGCACCGGCGTGCGCTTTGTTAAAACCATCGATCACCGCTTTGGGTGCAGCGGACTGCGGAATGGCCATTTCTGTTTCGAGCCATTCGCCGGTACCGGAGAAATTAGCGGAGCCTTTTTTCCCGTCTACAACAAAAGAAGCTTCGTACTCGTTCTTTTTTTCTTTGTCCCACTTCACTTCTTTGGCGTTGGGAAATTTTTGCTTCAGCGCTTTCTCAGCTGCAGCAGTGGTCTTTGTTGCCTGGGCAATGAGTGTGGTGCAGAGGCCTATACATAAGATGGCCAATAGGCTATTTCTTTTCATGGTGTTTGATTGGTTGAAATAAACAATAGGTCACCGATTGGCTGCTGGCCAATGGTTCAGGATTGTTGCAAAGCATGTTTATGCGTTGGCAGGGGGATGAAAGATACCGGGATGGTATTCCTGTGGTGTAAAGCTGAAGCGGTTCAGGGGCGCTACCGTTGCAGGTGCAAGCGGCTGCTCAATGCGCATGTCGGTAACCGGTTGCTGGTACAGGGTGCCGGTTTGTATCTGCACCATCAGCTCGGTGTTATCAGCGTGCTTGGGTTGAGGTGCGTCTGACCCGTGTTCCTCTTCCAGCGCTAATCCGGCCGATAAAAAATTCTCCGCAATGAACTCTACGAAATTGGTATCGGCATCCTGGCTGAGGCAGTTGTGGTACACTGCCTGTAACGACTGTATGTCATCGTAATTGGCATAAGGCATTACCAGCGTGGATAATGAGAACAATACGAGGGTTACTATGACGAATGTCTTTTTCAATGCATGCAAGGTACTGATGCAGGGTTAAAGAGGGGGATATTTGCAGTTATTTTAACATAAACGGCTATCTCTTATCCGGGCATCCGTGAGATATACTTTTCAATTTCTTTGACCTGGTCGAGCACCTGTTTGGTGGTAGGTTTGCATGCTTTGGCCCTGCGGAAGAAGTCTTTCGCTGCGCGGAACTCTCTTTTATTCATGAATATCTGGCACATGCTCAGGTAAGCAACGGCTTCACTTTCTTTATCGGGAATACCGGCACGGATGGCGGCGCGGATATAGCTTTCGCCCTGTTTCAGGTCGCCCCGCTGCATGGCCATCATGCCTAGCTGCAGTTTATTGGCACCTTCGGCCTCCGGCATCGGGGAGCCCAGTTCATTGCTTTTTTTCAGGTGCTTTTCAGCCGTATCAAAATCCTGCTTCATCATGGCAAGATTGCCTTTGATTGTAAAATAGGTAGAACGTACAGGCTTGTATAACAGGTTGGGGAACCAGATGGTAGACAGTATCTTCTCCACTTCCTCCACATTACCTTTTTCCATGGGTTCCTGTATCAGCCGAAGCGGGCCTATAAAGAAATGGCTGAAAAGTCCAATGACCGCCGCAAAATACAGGGGAAAAGTAGGCCAGAAACCGGTACCGGTCAGGTTGAGCACAACAGCCAATACCAACGCAAACAGGCTCAGCCAGAAACGGTACTTAATAATGATATTATAAAACTTCATGGTTTATTTTGAGGCTGCAAAGATAATGGGTTTATGGCTGATGGCTGATTTTGTGATGTCTGATTTGGTATTAAGTTTTAATCAACCAATCAAATCAGCCATCAGCCATTTTCAAATCAGCCATTTTAATATTTGTCGTCATTAATCTCTATCCAGTAGCCGTCGGGGTCTCTGAGCCATAATTGTTTAATGCCGTCTATGCGGATCGTGATGGCGTTCTGTTTACCGTCGCGGTCTTCCCAACCGATGCCATGTTGTTTCAGTTTTTCAGTAAACGCTTCTACAGATGGTACGCTGAAGCAGGTATGCTGGTTCTTGAAATAGGTTTTGGGGGCGTCGGCACCCTGTATAATGTGCATCATGCTGTGAGGAGCAATCTGCAACCAGGTATGTTTGCCATCATGGAAGGGTTCGGGTACGGTATCAAGGCCAATGATCTGTTCATAAAAAAAGCTCGACCGCTGCAGGTCTACCACATAGATGGCGGTGTGGTTGAGGGTAGCTTTGGGTTTGTCGGTCTTTTGGGCGAGGGTTTGTTGTACGCAAGCAATGAGTCCTAATAGGGCAAGAACCAATGATTTCCTGTTCATTTTCTTAGATTAAGGGCTGAAATTACGTAAATGAAAGAAATGAATGTCAGAATAACAGAAACCATTATTTTTGCACCCCATTCTGGTAATAGGCTTATTACTGTGAATTGGAATGGTCCCGTAGTTCAATGGATAGAATAGAAGTTTCCTAAACTTTAGATACAAGTTCGATTCTTGTCGGGACTACCCAACCAACCGGAAAGGCATGAAAAATCATCGTCTTTCCGGTTTTTTAATGAGTATAACTTATTATTTATCAAGAAGATAGCCTCGGCTACCGGATTGACTGAAAGAGTTCGATATCGCGTTCCGTCAAAACAGATTTTTTCCTGACAGATCGAACGAACGTAGCAATGAAAACCCTCCTGATTACATAAGTAAGTTAAATATCGATTATTTCACTTCAAAAGAATAGACAGTTTTATTTACCAGCAAAGCATAATTACCATTCTTTAAATCTTCAAATACCAGTCCGTACACATCATTACTAAGCTTATTAAATGTAATGCGAAGACCATCATTATAATTTGTAATAGAATTAACAAAAGATTTGTTAGTTGCCACTATGCAGCGTCGATCCTTTGTTTTGTTATTCACGGTTAATTCATATAGGCGAAAATAATCTTTAGGATTACCATTAAATACAAGTGAATTACATTTTACAATCATCCGGATTGCAGGATTACTCGGAATTAAGAAATGAGAATGTACAGAATCCATGATTAAAATAAGAGACGTTTTAAAAACCTGCTTGTATGTTAAGATTTTTACCTTTTCATTAGGCAAGGGGTGTTCAATGTTATAGCTATCAATATAAGCAGGCTCAAAGAAATATCCAGCTATAGTGTCCTTTTCTTGTAGAACTACATTTCCCTGAGAAATGGAATAGGTAGAAATAATCGAACAAAATAATATGGCTATTATTCTTTTCATTCAATTTAAAGTTAGTAAAATAAAATTAATGAGATTATATCCCAATATTTTCATTCAGGATGTTAATCTATTTCATAATGATTACTTTTTTAACGATTTGCGAATTTCTGTCATTCATTTGGATATAATAAACGCCCGGTATTGTCTTAGAGACATCCCATTGTAAAGAATAATTTCCAGAATTTAAATTGGCATTTAACAATGTTTGAACAAATCTACCGGTTTCATCCAGAACAGACAAATTGACCTTCCCGGGTTGTTTTATATGATATTTTATAACTGATATTCTGGAAGTAGGATTAGGAAAAACGATAACATTGTTTTCCGAATTATCGCCTGTCAACTGTTGTTTTTGGTAAATATTTCTTTCTGCATCCTCCATAGCTTTAATACTTCTTTCGTATCCGTGCTGGTAATTCAGTCCTCTTGCTACGGTTTTATAAGCTGTGGACTGACAAAAGGAAGTTACTGTTGCATTATCTACAGTATAAGAAGCAGCGGTCGTCGTATTTGTAAATGCAGTCACATCGTTAACGTCTGATGAGTAGGAATAAGTATAATCTACAGGATAAGTCAGTACAATAAAAATATTTTGTGTATTGGCAGTAGCGTTATTCCTTGTTAAATTAATCATAAACTTGATCTTCATTGGATTTGTTGGCCAGTCACCTCCTGTCCAACTTGTCGGTCTGCTTATTAGTTCTCTGTTAGTCATTGATTTAACATCAATATATTCAGTTCGAAAGCTACTGGGTCCTTCCGGTGAAACAGTCACACTTCCATAGCTACCACTGAAATTTCCTAAAAAATCAGCAATATAACTACCCTTGATTTCTGATATAGTGACCCCTGCTGCCGGGTTTAACACAAATTGTAACGGTTCACTTAATTTAATATAGGTCTCTTTTACATTGCTTCCAGGAGTAGGATAAGAACTGGCCCTGTCATATTGTAATATCTGTATTTGAGGCCGCTTTAATAAATTTATCACACCGAGCACCTCATTATAATAAGGATACGCATAATCAGGTGCATTTGTTACATCGGAACCAGGTGTGCGAAACACAGAACCAGAATAATCATAATTACTTGTTATGCTACCAGATAAATTAACTCCCAAATTGACCGACAGTGGTAATATTTCTACTTGTTGGGGGCCAGCAGCTGATTTGCCACCACCTATTATTGCATCCCATAAACTGATTGCATCAGCTATATATGGTATAAAGGAAAGTCCTGTTTTTAAAAAACTAGAACTTTTCATTCCAGTTGAACTATTAGTCAAGTTATCCAATCCATTAATAATATTGCCATTGCCATTTACATTTAGATTAGTTGCTACATCATTAGATTTACTTTTGAACGCATCAACCCCATTAAATGCTGTAACAATTTTCCCAAATCTAGTAGATCCTAATGTTAGGTCCTTGGTTTGAGAAACTCCATAGTCGGTAGCACCACCGTCAGAATGACCTTGGGTAACAATGGTTCCGTTAATATTTCCTGTTAGAGTAACATTTGAAGTGCTTGAGAGACTTAAATTAACATTAACCAACGATTGATAGAAACAGGTACATGGATCATACATTAAGGGGAAATCTGCAAAAAACCATACCAAGGGGTTAGTTATTAACGGGGATATCTGTGTGATTTGTGGAACATTAGTAAGTTTGTTAAATTGAAAATCATTAAGCGCATGAACCTCAGCGGCATAATCTAATAAGGAAGAAAGCGATGCTGAGCTATTATCAAAAGTAAGTTTGACGGAAGCGCCATTATATGGCTGCTGATCACCCCGGGCAAAGAAAACACGCAGTATGCCACGATATTTGTTGTATAATATTAGATATAATCTTGTCGCTGCAGGAATAGATGGTGTTCCATTATCTTCGTATCCGAAATCCTTTTTTATTAACTCCCAACCATCACTAGGGTACATGTCTCTTAACCCATCACTTGGAATTGATAAGGGGCTTAAATATTGATTATCATTTTGATAATAGGGATTTTTGATTGATGTTGCATTATTGTAATTATATAAAAGATTAATTGGATAATTCTGCATTGTCCAATCAAACGTATTCAGCTTAGAAGGTCTTTGGTTATTCACGGGAGCAGAAGGATTTGTTGTAATACCCGTCCCCGTTGGATTACATGTACTGATTTGTGCCTTAACTTTTAAGAAACCGAAAAAAAATATCAGAATGAGTAAAATCTTTTTCATAATGTAAATTTTGATGAGTATGAATTATTGAATTCTAATTCCGAGAAACGACTCCTTTATCCTTGGGATAACTTCCGTTGGAGATTTACTATAGGTGAAATCCGCACTTAACGTGTCTCTACCTTTTAAAATCAATACCCCTGCCGGCGCATGGCAACTGTTGGTGAAAGTTCCTCCACTTTCTCCTCCTCCACTAACAATCATGAATCTTGCTCTTGTTAAGGAGGCCAGAACATCGTAAGGATCAGGTAGAAGATTCGGGTTGGTTATAGTTGAATTACAACCCTTATCAATATTAAACACCTCAAATCTTCCATAGTTGTAAAGCGCATCTGGTTTAATATACCTAACCTCTACAATTTGTTTGTCAGCCTTTGCCTTGTCACTCCCAAAATATCCAGCGTATTTTCCAATTATGGGCGCATCCTTCCAATGAATGATCCGGAAGTTTTTCACAATTGTATCTACGCTTTTGTCATTGGGGAAACATTGCGTATTGGGAGCACCTTTGGCAATAAGTCTAACGGTTATTAAATCTCCTGGTGAAACAGTTTTATCGTCAAAATAAAGTCGCAATTCGTTTCCATTTGGAATCGTATCGATAGCACCCAACTGAAATTCAAACGTTGCAGAATTCTTTACAGGGCTAATAGCTTTGAATGAAACAGTTGTATTAATTAATACAGTATCTGTTTCAACCAAACTGTCACCATGAATTTCTGAAATTTGTAACCCTGCTTTAAAGGGAATAGCATCTTGGCAAAGGTTTACAGGTGCAGAATGCCTACACGAATTGAAAAGAATGAACCCTAAATAGAGAAATATCAAGTATCTGGCAATCGATTTCATACACTGAATTTATTGAAAGATATAGACCCTCAACTGCGGAAAGATTGTGAAAATTCAACCAGCACTTCCCCTAACAATAGTTCAGAATTTTTTAGATGATTATGAATATTTTGTATTGCAGTTATAACCTATTCACATATATTACTTTGCAATTCTGCTTTTATTTGCTCTCACTTATTACATGTCTATTTTACCATGTAATCTAAATCCAGGCTTGCCGCAATTCTTATTTTGCAGCCTTTTATGCAGATTTTAACACTATCCTTATCCTTAGGAGTACATTAAACTATAGCTTGGGGGGAGGAACAATTAGCTAACAAAAAAATCATTCTATTACAAATATACTTCTGTCTACAAAACTTGCCGGTAAAAAAACACCATTTTTTCATGAGGAAAACACCATTTTTTATGGGAAAAACACCACTCTTTATGAAGAAAATACTACACTACACGGCAAATATTCATTTTTCGTTCACAAATCATTTAATGACGGTGATTTTTGTACGGACTACTTTTCTATTCCCCCAGTAAAACGAAGGGAATTGACAAGGCGAGAAATATGCCGTTCTTCCTCTTCCACACTGTTACGAAAACCCATCTTATTTTTTTGGTACAGACTGTCAATGCGTGTGGTCAATTTATTAAGTGTTTGCGTACCGAAAATTTTTAAATGCCGGTACTTTATATCGGCGGCTTCATATCGCTTTAGCCCGCTATACGTATTCATACATACCAGTGCCAAAAAGAAGCCAATCAGGAACAAGCTAACAGATATCCAAACAGCTTTATGGAAGTGGTGGCGGTACTCCACTTTGGAATTATTAGGCATCTCTTGTATTTGCTGCTGTAGCCGGTCAATGCTTCTGGTTAGTCCCTCCATTTTTTTTACATCAGGAGAATGGCAGGCAAGCAGTACGGGTAGCTCCTTTTTTAAAGCCTTTATTTCATTTACCATCGGTGCCAAGTATACCAGCTGTGATTTGCTCCCATCAGCGGCATTCAGGAACAGCTCAACTCCTTCCAGTTTTTCAACGATTGTCTGCATTAATAGTTCGCTCATAATCCTAATCCTTTGTGTTTATGCTTACGTTTTTTTTGCAGCAGTTCATGGTGTGTCTGTTCCTGTTGGCGTTCCGGTTTCAGCAGTTCTTCCAACAACTTGTTGTGCTGTGAAGTATACCTGCTCTGGCGCTGCGCTAAGCCGTGTAACCGCTCACCTCGCTGTGACTGTTTTTGGGATTGTTGCAAGACCAATTGCCTAGACAATTTCCGGTAAGAAAACTCCCGATCTATTGGGAAAAAGATCTTTTATTGGGGAGATATTGACGAGCACGGTTTTCAAATACTTCACCAACTAAGAAGCTATCATCCCCAAGCCCATAGTGTCATGATGGATTTTAAAACATTTGAATCCTTCACTGAATTTACTGTTGTCGGAACACGGAACAAATCTGAACAGCTTTCATTATTAGACGGTGAGGAAAGCAACCTTTTTAATCACCTAAAGTCAATAGAAAAAAATCGGTTAGAACAGGAAAAGATCCCCCAGGTATATGCGGATGAACAATTAAGAACTGCATTAACAGGGAATCTTACATCAAGATGAACTATTTGATTTTATCCAAAAACGTCAATAGAGGTCAACACAACAGGCAATGGCATTGGCAGGATATGATTGCCAAATTTTGTAAAACAAAACGGGCTTATCTCTGAAATAGACCCCTATGAACCATCTTCATAACATCATCAAAATCAAGCAACTAATTTTTCTAAACGTATTAATCCATTAAAAAATGAGTTCGGCATTTGTCCGATAAGGACTACCTCACCGGAAAGGCACAAATTCTTGTTGCTTTTCCGGTTTTTTATTTCGCTGAAACCCTCTCCCAGCGTGTATATCAGCCGAACGGCTTCATTTAATCGGGTGGTTCGATATTGAAACCCGTCAAAAATGAGTTTTTCGGGATATCTCGAACCAATGATTTGCCGTTTCTGCGCAACTGCTCCCTCTTCATACAAAGTATCCAACTTGCAAAGGTTGCTGATGGCCTGATTTAATAATCCATCAATGCTCTTTTCCGCCTGGGAAGAACCCGCCAGTTTTGCTTCCAGCACGGTGATTTTATTGGTGCAATCCAACTTCAGTTCTCGGTAATCTTCCGGGTCAAGTTTCTGGTCGGCTACCAATTCCCTTGCATTTTTTAACCGGTTATTCAGTTCATCTATCTGTGAGAAAATTTGTTTTCTGTCGCTTTGCTGGCTCCGGGTTTGTTCATAATAAGATTCTTTAAGAGAGATAATATATCATTAGTGTCCGGTAAAAATAGTTAGTAGTTCTTTGAAAGTCTTGGTATATA
>CAZDQB010000004.1:0-126867 GCA_964507525.1 uncultured Sediminibacterium sp.
AGGTCTCCCAGCTGCGGGCGCAATACAATATCTTCTACCACTGCCATGGGTGACAGCTGAGATGCTGCATAGATCATTTTTGCAATATCTTCTGCTTCCATAATGCGTTCAGGGGCAATATCAAATCCATCCCAGCTGGCGCTCATGGTGGCGCCGGGATGCACGGCCGTGACTTTAATGCCATGCGGTTTTAATTCTTCCCGCAGGTTTTTACTGAACCCATATAAAGCAAATTTGCTGATACTGTAACTGCCCCCGTTGGCATAGGCATGGAGTGAGGCAATGGAACACATATTAAAGATATGGCCTGCTTTTGCCCCGATCATAGATGGTAATACCGTCCTTGTTAAATGATAGGCGCTGTACAGGTTGGTATGGATCATTTGTTCCAGTTGTCCTGTTGCTTCATTATGTACACTCCCGGGCACAAACTGCCCTGCATTGTTCACCACTACATCGGGTACTCCAAATCCCAGGCACCAAACGCCGAATCCCTTCGCTTCCTGTTCAACTGCCATATCAACCGGTTTAGCTTTAATGGTGCAGCGGGGGTATCTGGTCTGCAATTCATTCATCGTATCATACAACGGCTTTGCACTGCGGCTGCACAATAATAAAGTGTGCCCCGCAGCAGCGAACTGTTCTGCAATAGCTTTGCCTATTCCTTTAGACGCGCCTGTGATGATGCAATTCATAGGTCTGTGGTTTGACCACCGAAGTTAAAAATCAGAATCCGGAAGTCAGCAACTTTTATCCGTTCCGTTGCAAACCGCCGACTATAATTACTTTTGCACCATGAAATACCGCCATCTCTTTTTCGACCTGGATCATACACTTTGGGATTTTGAGACCAATGCAAAGGAAACACTGCATGAGTTATCCCTTTCCAATACACTGCACGAAAAGGGCGTGACTGATTTTGATGCATTTTTTGACCGCTACAGCTATCATAATGAACGGCTCTGGGACCGTTATACCAAAGGTTTCATCAAACAGGAGGAGTTGCGCTGGAAAAGGATGTGGCTTGCATTGCTGGACTTCAAGATCGCTGATGAGCCCCTGGCCCGTTCACTGGCAGTCCAGTTCCTGGAAAAGTTACCGGGCAAGAAGAACCTGTTCCCCTATACTTTTGAGATATTAGATTACCTGAAGACAAAATCATACCGGCTGCATTTGGTAACAAATGGTTTTGAAAAAGTGCAGCACAGCAAATTGCACCAGTCGGGTTTGCACGAATATTTTGATACGGTAACCACTTCCGAAGCCAGCAACAGCCTCAAGCCGCACAAAGAGATCTTCGAGTATGCTTTACAACAAACAGGCGCTACTGTTGAAGAGAGTATCATGATCGGCGATAACCTGGAAGCCGATATACAAGGGGGCATTAATATAGGGATGGATACCATTTTCGTGAACCACCTGGATATTGTACCGCATGTACAGGCCACTTACACAGTGCACCACCTGAAAGAGCTGGAGGATATTTTATAATGCTGTTCTTGTAAGAAATAAAAAAGTCCTGCGGATGGCAGGACTGGCATTTCTTTTCGTTGAAACAACTAAGCTTTGGTTTCAGTTCTGGCAGCTTTGGCATTCTTGCTGTCTCCTTTTTTACTGCACTCCTTGCCGCCTTTCTTGCAACATTCTTTTCCGCCTTTTGTGCCGGCTTTACCGGTTTTCTCATGGGCAAACGATACGCCGGATATTAAAAATGCGGCCATCACCAATACAACTATTTTTTTCATACTTGTCATTTTAGGTTAAAAGTTCTCTCCTGAAAGGTACTATTATTTTACTCTTTTACAACAAATTTCCGCAATTCAATTTGGGTATAACAATATCCAGTTTTATCTACGCCGTATGCATGAATACATCTGCCGGCAACTGAAAATAATCTTTTAACTTCTGAGCCATTTTTAAAGTCAGTTCCCTGCGTCCTGATAGAATAGACGACACATGCCCTTTTGATCCGATCAACGGTTCCAGGTCCTTTGCCTTTAGTCCTCTTTCTTCCATTTTTAGTTTTATGGCATCAATCGGATCAACTTCTGGCAAAATGATGTGCTTATCCTCATAGTCTTTTATCAGGACTAACAATAATTCCAATTCATCAGCTTCTGGGGTACCCTGTTCTGCCTGAAATATATCCATTGTACGCTTCAGCACTTTATTATATTCCGTTTTTAATTTTATTACTTTCCAATTCATATTATTTGCTTTTAAAGTTCAATATATCCTTATCAAAGTTAACCGTCGAAGTATCAATTTTATCATACTCTTTATGCCTCCCGAACCAGATAACATAAGCTGCCAGCTGTCGAAAGTGCTCACGCACTTTCTCCGGATAAAAGTACCTGCCATGCAGCGTGTACATTACCGGTGCTGAGCAGCTCTGCCGCGTAGAGATGCAATTCTTTTTCCATCTCCACCGGATTAACCGCATAGTATTGTACAATATTCTTCAGGCGGTCGTCTTCAAAAGCCGGATTTATTTCGGGCAGGTCGTGCACATTCGCCAGCATGCCGAGGTTGTTCCCTGTTAAAACCGAACTGTTACGGATACCCGCAGGCAGGTTGTCTACGCCAATACCTAACTGCGTATTTGGCTTGGATACTTTGAACAGGTTGCTTTCATCTACTTTGCAGTACCAGTCGCCACCAAGCCTCGCTACCAGGTGCAGTTTGCGCTGGTCAATCCTTCCATCTTTGCCAAGAATGCTTTCATCCACATGCATGCATACTATTTCGGCAAATACCAACTGCCCTGCTCCCCCTTGTTCTCCCAGGCTTTTTACTTCACTGACCCTGCATTCTAATTTCACTTTTGCCTGCTTTACCATCGGAGGTTTTACAATAGTGGCCGGCTCTTTGCTGAAGCCTGCTTTGATAAACTCATCGGTGCCCTTAGGATATTCACAACTTGCCAGGCTGGTTTGTTGTATCATATCATAATCAACAATGTTGATCACACATTCCGGCACTTCCAATATATTCTGTAAAGTATGTTTAGTGGTATTATCCCTGCCCCTCCTTGAAGGAGAGAAAATGACTACGGGAGGATTGGTTGAAAAGAGATTGAAGAAACTGAAGGGACTGAGGTTTACCTCTCCGTCTTTATTAACTGTACTCGCAAAACAGATGGGCCTTGGTGCAATAACATGCTGCAGCCAATGCTGCCTTTCCATGACCGTCATCTCTGCAATATTGATCGTTATCATACTTATTTCCAGCTTGCCAGCACTGTAACACCGCCCTTAACTACCTGGTTCAATTGTACATTGATCTCAGCATCCAGCGGTAACAGCACGTCTACCCGGCTGCCAAATTTAATAAAGCCATATTCAGCGCCTTGCTTCACCTGCTGTCCTACTGCCGTGTAATTACAAATACGCTTGGCCAAAGCGCCGGCGATCTGTTTGTACAAAATAGCGCCATGATGGTTATTGACAACCACACTCCACCGCTCATTTTCGGTGGAAGATTTGGGGTGCCATGCTACAAGGTATTTGCCTTTGTGGTACTGGTTATAGATCACTTCACCGCTCATAGGGTTACGGTTAACGTGCACATTAGCAGGGCTCATGAATATACTTACCTGGATACGTTTGTCTTTGAAATACTCCGTATCCGTTATTTCCTCAATCACAACTACTTTACCATCGGCCGGGCAAATGACCTGGTTATCATTGATGGTGAGGGCGCGATTGGGTATCCTGAAAAAAGAAATGATAAACAGGAAAAGACTCAATGTAATTAAAAATATTACAACTGCCAGCCAGGGCAATGAAGCGCTCAGGAAAGCAAAAGAGATCACATTCAGCACACCAAAGATCAATGCAGCGATGCCAATGGTTTTATATCCTTCTCTATGAATGGTCATTCGGAACTAATTGAACTGCAAATGTATGTCAAAGAATCAGTTTCACCACTAACCATACAAAGGGAGTAGCGATTAAAAGGGAGTCAAAACGATCAAGAAATCCGCCGTGACCAGGCATCAGCCGGCCACTGTCTTTCACTCCGGCCATCCGCTTGAGTTTGCTTTCCAGCAAGTCGCCGGCAGTACCGGTAACAGCAGCTGTTGCAGCAATTAGCAACAGTGGTTTCCATTCAAAACCATAACTATAATGACCGGCAAGCGCTACGGCTATCACTGCCAGAACGGCCCCGCCAATGGTACCTTCCCAGGTTTTCTTAGGCGATATAACCGAGAAAGGTGTTTTGCCAATGAATGAGCCAACAATATAGGCCATCGTATCATTGATCCAGATGGAAGCAATGATGATAACTGGCAGCACCCATCCCGGGTAACCAATGAAAATACCGGCTGAACTGCTCCGCAGGTCAACCATCAGGGCCCAGCTAAGAGAGATATAGATGAATCCTGCAACAGAATAGCCCAATGCCCGCAGGTTTAATAGCCGCTTTAACAAGACTTCTGCAACAAGCAGGCCGATCGCCAGGCCCAAAAAAAGTTTACGTGCCACGGTATGCAATATGATGCCTTCAAAATTGAAACTGCTATCCGTCATCCACAGTACCAATATCCAGCCAAGCAACATACTGCCATACCTGTGCAGGACCGATAACTGCGTATAGTCTTTATCAATCAGCCCCACCAGTTCCTGGTATTCAACCCAGCAACCAAAATGAATGATGGAAAACAGGACCAGGAAACTCCACTGGTTCCACAACAACCCCGCCAGCATCACAAGCACAAATACAATCGCCGTAAGGGCGCGGGTTCTAAAGGTTTGCAGGTTAAACGCCATGAGGTATGCCAGTCTTTAATGCCGCACGAAGGTAATTCACAAATCAGTTTAAAAACGTTTGCTCCAGCAACTGCTTTGCAGTCTCTTCCAGGTGCTCGGGCACATACACTTCTATATAGCCAAACATCGGGTAACTGCTGTCCTGTTTGTTCAATAGCTGTACAGGCACATTGTTTTCTTCGAGCATTCCCTGTATGATGCTTGCTTCGGCGTAGCTGTTTTTGGTTAAGAGTTTTTTCCAGGGTGCCATCAGAAAATGTTTAATTCAGCAGGCGTAGTCGTCTTTGTCAACAATACGCGGTTGCTTTCTTTACGAAAACGGATGAATAAGAAGATCAGCCAGCCAATTCCAATAAGGCCAAACCAGACCGGTATGTTTTCATCAATGGTTTTCCCGACCGCTTTACCACTCCTGCCTGCAACATATAATTGCGTAACCACCAATGCATTATTCAGGAAGTGAAGGAGGATATTGAGCCAGATATTTTTGCCATAATAAAATATCAACCCCAATATCATACCCAGTGCCACACGCGGAAGAAATCCGAAATAAGAGAAATGAATGGCACTGAACAGGATACTTGTAATGATGATACCCGCCCACGCATTCCGGGTCCAGCCGATAAATATCCGCTGAAAAGCGCCGCGGAATAATACTTCTTCAAAGATCGCCGGGGCAATGGCCAATGTTAGCAGGGTAAGCAGGTAATCGGTAAAATTTTTCATGGCAGCCATCGTGAGCATTGTAGCCCGGTATGCTTCTTCCATTGCTTTGGCTTTGGCCAGCCATTTTGCAGACAGCGGGATCTGTTCATTCACTGCACCAAGCGCCCCGCTTAAAAGAATACCTGCCAGGGTTAGAAAAAGCACCAGCAATGCCTGCCTGCCACTCATCAGGCCATTGAAACCCAGGTACGAAAAGGGTTTGGGGTTAACGATCCGCGCCAATAGCAAAGCAGGCACTAAAAAAGCTAAGCAGGAGGCTAACGTATTTAAAAAACGTGAAATATTTGCAAATTCCCGCTGGTTGAGTAATTCAGGTACCCTTAGTAAAGGCACGTGTAACATATTGCTGCCCAATATGCCAACGATGAAAGAACCGCATATCAAACAAAATCCTACTAAGGCCAATAAGATAACGAACTGGGCCGGATAACTGACAGAAGGCTTCTGGTTCATGAGATTGACAAATAAGAACGTAAATTTGCGGGCTAAGATATGGTTAAGATAGACAAAATAGTGTTACCCGACTTCCCTCTTTTACTCGCTCCCATGGAAGATGTGAGCGATCCGCCGTTCCGGGTGGTTTGCAAGGACAACGGAGCAGACCTGATGTATACGGAGTTCATCAGCAGTGAAGGATTGATCCGTGATGCTATTAAGAGCCGTCAGAAATTAGACATCTTTGATTATGAACGCCCCATTGGCATACAGATATTCGGCGGGGATGAGGAAAGCCTTGCTATGGCGGCTAAAATTGTAGATGTAACAAATCCTGACCTGCTCGATATCAATTTCGGCTGCCCCGTTAAAAAAGTAGCTGGCAAGGGTGCCGGTGCAGGCGTGCTGAAAGATATTGACCTGATGGTGCGCCTGACCGATGCAGTGGTGAAAGCCACAAGCCTGCCGGTTACTGTAAAAACCAGGCTGGGCTGGGATGAAAATTCAAAAAACATTGAAGAAGTGGCCGAACGGTTGCAGGATACAGGCATTAAAGCCCTCAGTATTCATGGCCGCACACGTTCCCAGATGTACAAGGGAGAGGCCGACTGGAGCCTGATAGCCAGGGTAAAAAACAATCCACGCATACACATACCCATTTTTGGGAATGGAGATAGTGACAGTCCGCAAAAAGCGCTGGAATACAAAGAACGTTATGGCGTGGATGGCATCATGATTGGCAGGGCCGCCATTGGATATCCATGGATATTCCGCGAGATCAAACACTATGTACAGACCGGAGAACTCATGGATCCGCCAACGGTGGAAGAGCGGGTGGAAGTATGCCGCAAGCATTTGCGTAAATCGCTCGAATGGAAGGGCCCCATTGTGGGCATCAATGAAATGCGCCGGCACTATGCCAACTACCTGAAAGGCTTACCCGGCATCAAAGAATACCGCAACCGTTTGGTGGTATTGAAAACAATGGAAGAAGTGGAAGCGGTGCTGGATGAAGTGCAGGACAACTACAGGGGCTTTACAATAGAAAGGAACCCGATTGTGTTAGAGAACTATCATGAGCATTGCCCGTTATAATGTTACCTGATCAGGTTTGTCACTCTTTTATTCAATGGCGAGACTGTTTGCGGAAAGAAAGCAACGAGTTGTCCTTCTTCGTTCACCAAGTACTTACAAAAATTCCAGACAGGCTCCTGCCTGCACCAGCCATTCCTGCCTGCATCGGATAACCACTGAAAAACAGGATGCTGATCAGCTCCTTTCAGCACATGGCTTTTCTTCGCCAACCGGAATGTTACGCCATAGTTTATTTTGCAGAATGCGGCAATAGCCGCATCATCTTTCTTTTCCTGTTGTTTGAAATCATTGGCGGGGAATCCGATCACCACCAACTGATCCCTGTATTGTTCTGCTAATCTTTCCAGTTCATCGTACTGCCCTGTAAATCCGCAATCGCTTGCCGTATTTACCAGCAATACTTTCTTTCCTTTAAACCTGCTGAAGTCAATGACGGTATCATTATTCAGGGTGGCCTGTAAGGAGTAAAACGAAATGAGTGGTCTTACCTGCCCTTTATTTTCCAATATATTCTTACCGTTGTCAAATAATTCCCCTCTCAGCATGATCAGCGGATAAAAAGTTTTCATCAACGACTGGCGCCAGGTCATATCCCTGCGTTTTATCATCAATAAAACGACCGCAATAATAATGACTGCAAGCAAAAATTTTCTCATATAAAACCTGCGTTACTAATTACCTAATATCCATTTAAACAACCGTAATTTTCCCTTAAATGGCGGATACTTTACCTGGGGGTCGAACCATATGGGTGTTTTCATTACTGCTTTTAAATGACTGAATGTATCAAACGAATATTTTCCATGGTACCTGCCCGTGCCGCTGTATCCCCTGCCGCCAAACGGTAAATGATGGTTGGTAAGATGCCAGCTGGCATTGTTTACACAAACGCCGCCGGCAGGAATGTCACGCAGCCATTGTTGTTCCTTGACAATAGCAGCGGTAAATATATAAAAGGCCAGCGGGTTGGGGTTTAGTGCAATAATGGCTTTGGCTTCTTCAGCAGTATTGAAAGGAATAACAGGTAGTATGGGGCCAAATATTTCGTCTTTCATTACAGGCGCATCAACGGTTACATCGGCCAATAAAGCAGGTTCTATAAACAGTGAAGCGGCATGCGAACGGCCACCATGTAAAATGGTACCCTGCTGCAGGTAACTGACAACACGGTGGAATTGTTTTTCGTTGATGAGCTTGCCATACGCCTCACTTTCTTCGGGTCTATCGCCAAAAAACCGGACAATGGTTTCTTTTAATGCCTTTATCAATTGATCTTTCACCGATACGTGAACCAGCACATAATCAGGCGCCACACACATCTGGCCCGCATTTGAAAATTTAGTCATCACAATACGACGGGCAGCAATGCTGATATTGGCATCGCTTTCAACCACACATGGGCTTTTACCTCCCAGCTCTAAGGTAACCGGGACTAATCTTTCCGCTGCCATTTTATATATAATGCGGCCCACAGCCGTGCTGCCGGTATAGAATACATGGTCAAAAGTAAACTGGTTCATCATATCGGGAATGACAGTGGCGCCATCCCCGGGCATGAAAAGAATATATTCACGCAAAAAAGTGCTTTCAATGATCTGTTGCATGATAGCAGATGTAGCAGGGGCAAATTCACTGGGTTTCAGTACTACACAATTACCGGCTGCTATGGCACCTGCCAATGGCGTGAACAGTAACTGTAAGGGATAATTCCATGGCCCGATGATCAATACCACCCCGAGGGGTTCGGGCAATGTTTTGCTGCTGGCGGGAAAATTGAGCAGGTTGGTTCGCTTGGGCTCCGGCTCCATCCATGCCCGAAGATGATCAATGGTATAATTGAGCTCATTTAATAAAAACCCATTTTCAGTGATCCAGCATTCTTCCGGGCTTTTCTTCAGATCGGTGTACAGTGCTGTATAGATCTCCTGTTCATTTAACTCTATTGCTTTTTTCAAAGCCTTCAGTTGCTGCAGACGAAAGGCATAAGGCTTTGTAATACCCGTTTCAAAATACCGGCGCTGGTTGTTTAACTGGATAAGCACATTGCTGGGCATAGGCAGGATTTTATAAGGAAAGCATCTACAAGGTAAGCTTTCTTTTTACTGTTGTAAAGAACGGAAGAAGGCAAAGCAGGTTTGGATGTCATAATTTTAATTAACTTAACACGCAAACAAACCCTGTATGGAAGAAATAGAAGTTCCTACCGAGCACCTGCACGAAACCATTCAAGAAAAAGCAAACGAAGCAGGCTGGTTTCGCTTTGTAGCCATTTCAACTGCCCTGATGGCGGTATTTGCAGCCGTTTCCAGCTTACTCGCCGGCCACCATTCCAATGAAGCATTGATAGACCAGATCAAGTCTTCCGATCAGTGGGCTTTCTACCAGGCCAAAGGCATCAAAGGAGAGATCAAAAAGTTACAGGCAACCGCCGGTATCACAGACCCTGCGGCAGCAGATAAGTACAAACAGGAGCAGGAAGAAATTAAAAAACAGGCGGAAGAAGCGGAGCATTCCTCTAAATACCATTTAGAGCGGCACGTAATACTTGCCCGTTCGGTTACCTTGTTCCAGATAGCCATTGCCATATCGGCCATAGCCATCCTCACCCGGCAAAAACTACTCTGGTTAACCAGCATTGTTATTACGCTGGTTGGGTTGGGGTTCTTTATTACAGGTATTGTCTGAGCGGGGCTAATTCTTTATCACCCTTCCTTTCAATTTATGCCGCTTAGGATGCACCACGACCGACCTGTTCTGGAACTCATTACTGATCACACTGATATTACCATCCACTTCAAGCATGGCTAAGTCGACATGCGCGATGTCTTTGGCGCCATGTTCACGAACCGCAGCTTCCAGTTCCTGTAATGTGATCTCGGCCTGTTTACAGTTTTCCTCATTAATATTCCCTTTATAAATCAGCGGCATGGCCTCGCCCTGGAGCAGGTTGCTGATCTTTTTGCTCTTATACAGGATCCTTTTTAAGGTATAATTAGCAGCAAACAAGGATCCGGCCGCAACCAATCCGCCACTTAATGAAGTATCCGGCCCCACCATCGCATTCTGCACGGCATTACTGATCAGCAGAATAAAAACCAGGTCTATTACAGACAATTGCGCCAGTTCCTTTTTCCCAAACACCCGAATGGCAATAATCATGAAAATGTATACAGACAATGCCCGGACAACCACTTCGAGGTAGGCATTGTGCAAAAAAGATAAATCGATCTGTAACATGCTGTTATTACTTAGTAAATAGTCTGCTATATGGTTTCATCAGGCAAATGAAATTAGGCGAAAAGTACCGCATAAGCAATAAAACAATCTGCCGGGATCTTGCAAAAACCGGGGAAGATAACGCAAACATAACCTCCCTGTAACATCTGCATCATACCTCAATTGCAATTTTATGTTCTGGCATTAAACCCCTGTTTTATGAAACAACACCCCCTGCCCAAAGTATCTGTTCTCATTCCTGCCTATAATGAAGAAAAGTATATCTGCCGCACTTTAACCGCGTTGCTTGAGCAGGATTATCCCAATATGGAAATCATCATTGCCAATAATGCTTCAACAGACCAAACTGCAGCATGCGTGCAGCAGTTTATAAACCGGCATGCTGATTCACATATACCTATGACACTGCTTTATGAAGGCCAGCAGGGAACCAACCATGCAAGGGAGTGCGCGCGCCAGCAGGCAACAGGTACTATCATTGCACAGTTAGATGCAGATTGTATACCGGCTGTAAACTGGATCAGCAAGGGCGTGCGATGCCTGTTACGCAGCAAAAGCGTGTCTGTAACAGGGCCTTATAACTATTTTGACGGCGGACGTTTTATGCGTTTCACCACCCTGCTTACCCAGTGCCTTACTTACCCGTTAACCAACGAAATGGTGCAACTGGCTAAACGCGGCGCCATACTGATCGGTGGTAATGCATTTATCAAAGCTGCCGCATTACAGCAGGCAGGCGGTTATAATACCAGCCTGACTTTTTACGGCGATGATGTAGACCTCGGTGCCCGCCTCAGCCGGCTCGGGCACGTTAAATATGCCCCGGATATTGTTATGCCATCTTCTTCACGCCGTTATACGGCCCTGGGATTCTGGGAAGTGAATAAGAAATACCAGGCTTGTTTCTGGACCCTGGTATGGAATAAAAGTGAGCTGCAGCTCCATACATTAGAAGGGGACCATCCCCGTTAATTACCCCCCGACCCTGGCTGTTTTGACAAGGGCATGTAAACCACCTGTTAGATTTATCTTATAAAAAAAACAGTGGATATATTAAACTATCCTAAATTTGCCCTGTCAAAGGCACAACTTTTGACTCCCCCCTTGTAGTCCAAAGTTGGTAATTGTTTTTTCTGTTCCATGCAACGCTGTGGTTGAAAAACGTGTTATCTGTGGGAAGAATACTACAATGTTTCACAATTTTTATGCCATTGGAATGAAAAGCTATCTCCGTAGCTTTATAAACTTTTTTATTTGTTTCTATATATAAACCAATATCCTATGTCAGTCAGTATGTATCGCCTGTGCATATTTTTGTCTCTTTTTACCGTTTTTACCCTCGCTGGTTGTCATGTTTCAAGGCCTACGGCTTATGTCATCATCAATAATGAAAGTGTGGATCGTACCCCGGTAAATATGTCTATAGCACTCCACGACAGGAAAACGGGTAAAGACATCCTGCAGCAGACAACCATACAGCCTGGCCTGCAATTTATTCCGGGAAAGAAATATAAAAAAGGGACTTATAACATTACCGTTGGCGCTAATGATGGTGCCTTAAACATCAAACACCCTATTACGCTTGACACCGACAGGTGGATCATTATCAATTACACATTGGGTGATTCGGCAAATATCATGAAGACCTATGGCTATTTAGACACCGCCAGTCATAAGAAAATAAACGGCCGGTATGCCAACCTTGACATGTATGTAGAATACAGAAGGCCTCCAAACCTTTAGTAATGGGCGCTGTCGCGTTATCGCTGCAATAACCATTCTTTTAATGCGGCAAAACTGTTTTCCAATTTCACGCTATACTTTTCTTTGGCAAACAAATGTTTTGCTTCTTCGGGAATAGCAACTGTTGCTCCTGTGGCCGCTTCCACTGTTTCCGGGAACTTAACAGGGTGGGCGGTTTCGAGGAACATCCCTTGCTGGCCGGGGTGTACTTCCAGGTATTGCGCTAAGGAATGATATGCCACTGCACCATGTGGATCTAATGTATATTGATGTTGCACAAATACTTCACTGATGGTTTGCTTAGTTATTTCATCGCTTACAGCATAGCCGGATATTTGCTGCGTGATGGTTGCATGGTTATGGTGGAACAATTCCAATACACGAATAAAGTTGCTCGGGCTTCCCACATCCATGGCATTGGAAACCGTAGCCATTGCTTTTTTGGGTTGGTAATTACCTGATTCCAGGTATTGGGGCACTGCATCATTAACATTGCATGCCGCAATAAAATGTTTCACAGGCAGCCCGCTTGCATGAGCCAATAACCCGGCGCAAATATTGCCGAAATTTCCACTGGGTACTGCAATCACCGGCGGGTTTGCCTTGTCGGGCCATTGCTGGTATGCGAAGAAATAATACAATTGCTGCGGCAGCCATCTTGCCACATTAATAGAATTGGCAGAAGTGAGTGATAATTTCCGGTTGAGGTCTGCATCCATGAATGCGTCTTTCACCATAGCCTGGCAATCATCAAAGCTGCCATCCACTTCCAATGCTGTAATGTTCCGGCCACAGGTAGTTAACTGCAATTCCTGTACAGGGCTCACTTTACCGGATGGATACAGGATCACTACCTCTACACCTTCAACACCCAGGAAGCCATTGGCAACAGCCCCCCCGGTATCTCCCGAAGTGGCTACCAATACTGTTACTTTCTGCTCCTGCCGTTGCGAGAAATAACCTAAGCAGCGACTCATGAACCGGGCTCCCACATCTTTAAATGCCAACGTTGGGCCATGAAACAATTCAAGTGAGGCAATCGCAGCTGTTACCTTTACCAATGGGAAAGGGAATGCAATGGTCTCGCTTACAATTTGATACAAAACATCTTCGGTGATGGTATTTCCTACATAAGGCAGCATGACCCTGAATGCGAGGTCTTCTTTGCTGTAATTGCTGATATTGCCAATGACATTTTTGTCCAGTACCGGAATCCGTTCCGGAAAATACAAACCTTTATCGGGTGCCTGCCCCCTGATGGTTGCTTCACGGAAATCTACGCTGGGTGCAATTTTATTGAGGCTATAGTATTGCATGGTGAATAATCAGTAGTATGTTATTGATGGATGAATTTTACGCCATCTTTATTGATGGTTGTTACATAAGTGTGATGGTCAAGGCTGAGCTGCTGATAAACATCCTGCATTTGCTTTTCAACAATTTTTGCCGTGGTTTCGTCCTTACTCAGCATAAAGATAGAAGGCCCTGATCCGGATATGCCGCCGCCCAATGCGCCTGCTTCTTTGCTTTGCTGCTTGATGGTATCAAAGCCCGGGATCAGGATGCTGCGAACCGGTTCTACCAATACATCTTCTAATGAGCGGCCGATAAGATCATAATCGTTTTGTAATAGGCCGGCAACAAGTCCCGCAATATTTCCCCATTGCCTGATGGCATCTTTTAACTGCACCTGTTGTTTCAGGATACTCCTGGCATCTGCTGTCCGTACTTCTATCTGAGGATGCACGATGGTTACATATAATGGCGGCGCCTGGAGAGGCACAATATCCAGCGGGTGAATAGAACGTATCAATGTAACGCCACCGTAAATACAGGGCGCAATATTGTCGGCATGCTTAACACCCGATGCCACTTTCTCTCCGTTCATGGCAAAGCGGACAAGGTCTGCCTTTGAGAAACGATCGCCCAGCAAACGGTTGGCCGCTATGACCGCACCTGCTGCGCTTGCAGCGCTCGAACCAACACCGCTGCCTGGTTTGATGTACTTGCAGATGCTCAGTTCAAAGCCAGCTTCTTCATTTATTTCTTCCAGCATTGCCAGCAGCGCTGCGCCGGCCACATTCTTTTCGGGATCTGTGGGAAGGTTATATGCATCTTTATTGATGATGGTAACACCTGGTTTACCGGTAAACCTGATCTGCATTTCATCATACGGATCATGCACTGCAAAGCCCAGTACGTCAAACCCGCATACCATATTTGCAACGGTGGCAGGGGAATGTATTTTTATTATTTGATCTGATAACATGAATGCTGCTTTATATAATTATACTTTCCCTACCCTGATGATATCTGCAAACACACCTGAGGCTGTTACATCGGCGCCCGCGCCGGCACCTTTGATGACCAACGGCTGTTCCGGATAGCGTTCGGTATAAAACAGTACCAGGTTGTCTTTGCCGTACAGGTGGTAAAAATCTGAGTCGGCAGGGATATGCTGCAAGCCAACAGACGCTTTACCATCCTGATAACTGGCCACAAATTTCAGTTTACAGTTTTTAGCTGCTGCCGCTTCATAAATGGCTTTGAAATGCGCTTCCTGTTTTTCCATTTCTGCATAAAAATCTGCCACACTTCCTTCGAAGCAGGATGCAGGCAGAAAGTATTCATTGGCGATATCATCCATTTCTAAATGTTGCCCTGCTTCCCTTGCCAATATCATGATCTTCCGCATCACATCTGTTCCGCCGAGGTCTAACCTGGGATCGGGTTCAGTATATCCTTCCTCCTGCGCCTGCCTTACTACGATGGCAAAGGGTTTTTTGCCATCGTAATGATTAAACACAAAATTCAGTGTGCCTGATAATACCGCCTGTATCCTGTTCACCTGGTCGCCGCTGCGTAGCAGGTCGTTCAGTGTGCCTATTACAGGTAATCCGGCTCCTACGTTGGTCTCAAAAAAGAAGGCTGTATTGTACTCTCTTGCCAATGACTTTAATTGCTGGTATGAAGTGTAGGCAGAAGAACAGGCGATCTTATTACAGGCCACCACCGAAATACTTTTCCCCAATAAAGCACCATATACTCCCGCCACTTCTGCGTTTGCTGTTACATCAACAAAAACACTATTGCGCAGGTTCTTTTCTTTGATGCGCTGTACAAAATCGTGAATATTTCCAAGTGGTGCGTCCTGCAGTAAATACTTCCAGTTATTGAGATCGATGCCTTCTTCGTTAAACAGCATCCGCTGGCTGTTTGCCAATCCGATCACCTGTATCTGTAACCGAAGGTGTTCCTGCAGGTATTGGTATTGCTTTTTAAGCTGTTCCAGTAATTTGCTGCCAACATTGCCCGCACCTGCTATAAACAGATTCAACTGTTTGTAAGTGGTTTCAAAAAATTCTTCGTGTAATACGTTAATGGCTTTTTTAACATCGGAAGCAGATAATACGGCCGAGATATTTTTTTCTGAAGATCCTTGCGCAATGGCCCTTACATTGATGCCATTCCTTCCCAGTGCACCAAACATTTTGCCGCTCACTCCGGGATGGCTTTTCATTTGTTCTCCCACCAGGGCAACAATCGAAAGGCCGGTTTCCACCTTCAACGGATCTACTTTCCCTGCCTGTATTTCAATATCGAACACTTCGTCAATGGCCAGTTTTGCTTTTTGTGCATCTGCTTCATTAACTCCCACACAAATGGAATGTTCGGAAGAGCTCTGGGTAATCAATATCACATTCACCTGCTCATTGGCCAGGGCTTCAAACAGTCTCCTGGAGAATCCCGGGATACCAACCATACCGCTTCCTTCTAAGCTTAACAGGCTGATATGGTTGATACTTGAAATACCCCTGATAAAGCTATGGCCATTTACTGCGGAAGCATTTTCTATCAATGTGCCATAAGCATCCGGTTCAAAGGTGTTTTTTACCCACACGGGGATATTGCAGTTCATGACCGGCTGTATGGTTGGCGGGTAAATGATCTTGGCGCCAAAATGGGATAATTCCATCGCTTCCTGGTAAGAGATGTGCTGTATGGGTTTGGCATTCTGTACCAGTCGCGGATCGGCTGTCATCATACCACTTACATCTGTCCATATCTCCAATACGGAAGCCTTTAACGCTGCAGCAAAAATAGCTGCCGTATAATCCGATCCGCCTCGCCCCAATGTAGTAGTATGCTGTGCTGCATCGGCAGAAATAAAGCCGGGTACAACATACAGCCGGGATTGATGTTCTTTGAAATATGCTGCTATCTTTTTATTGGTAACTGCGAAGTCTACCGCTGCGTTTCCAAAGTTGTCATTTGTAGTAATGAGCTGGCGTGCATCAATCCATATATGACCTGCCTGTATCGCCTGCAGCCTGGCAGCGATGATCAGGGAGGACAACAACTCGCCAAAGCTAACGACACGGTCTCTTGTGCGATCGGACAATTCCTTTAACAGGAATACACCGTCGCAAATACTCTCCAATTCATTGAACTTCTGTTTTACCAGGCTCAGCGTACCGCTCTGTTGTTGTATGGGTAGTAAGGAACGAACCGCATCCAGGTGCTTTTGCTCGAGTGATTGTAATGAGGTCCTGTAAGACTCGTCTCCTGCTGCGGCCTGGGCACCCGTTTGCAGCAGTGCATCGGTTACTCCGCCCATTGCAGAAACGACCAATACAGTTGTTTCCTGTTGTGCTGCCTGCTGCACAATCTCTAATACTTTGTTCATATTGACCGCATTGGCCATTGAACTGCCGCCGAATTTTAAGACCTTCATATTGTGTATTATAAAACCCTTGTCTGGTTAAGGTATTTGAATAAAATGAACTGCGTTATATCTTCACAAAGAACAGCTTTTTCAAGCCCGGTGGTGGTATGGAAATATGCAACCCTTTACAGGGTTGTGGATGTAGTCGTAATAACAGCAGCAGCAAACAGGGAAACTGTCTGTGAGGAAGGAATGATATGTGACTGCTGTAATTTCATGCTGTTTAAGCGATGGCTAAGGTACATATATTTCACCATATATTATACCAGGTATCCAAAAAGATTGTCGTTTTTATTCAGTTCTGTGTAATTAATATGATACCGGTCCATTTTCCTGAGCAGTACATCATAATCTTCCCTTGATTTAAGCTCCACCCCTACTAATGCCGGGCCTGATTCTTTATTGTGCTTCTGCATGTATTCAAAACGTGTGATATCGTCGTCAGGCCCCAGTACATGGTTGACAAACTCCTTTAATGCACCGGGTCTTTGCGCAAAACGGATAAGGAAATAGTGTTTCAGTCCCTCGTACTGAAGCGATCTTTCCTTTATCTCCTGCATGCGGTCTATGTCATTATTGCTGCCACTCACGATACACACTATTTTTTTCCCTTTGATCTCTGCTGCATAGTCATCTAAGGCAGCAATGGATAAAGCCCCGGCGGGCTCGGCCACGATCGCATCTTCGTTGTACAGCTTCAGTATGGTAGAACATATTTTTCCTTCCGGTACCAAGTGCATATCATCCAGTACTTCTTTACAAATGCTGAAAGTGATATCGCCAACGCGTTTTACCGAAGCGCCGTCTACAAACCGCTCAATATTTTCTAATGTAACAGGATGGCCCGCCTTCAATGCCTCATACATGGAAGGCGCACCTTCCGGTTCCACTCCTATTACTTTGGTTTTTGGTGAAAAAGTTTTAAAATAGCTGCCAACACCTGCGCTCAGTCCACCGCCGCCCACCGGCACAAAAAGAAAATCAATAACCGGTTGATCTTCCAGTATTTCCACCGCAACAGTTGCCTGTCCCTCTATGATCCTGATATCATCAAAAGGCGGAACAAAAACCATGTTATGTTCTGCTGTATATGTTTTTGCTGCAACAGCACAGTCATCAAATGTATCCCCCACTAATTTCACTTCAATAAACCCTTCCCCAAACATTTTGGTCTGGCTCACTTTCTGGTTGGGGGTGATGATAGGCATGAACACCACTCCTTTTGCATTCAGCTTTTTACAACTGTATGCAAATCCCTGTGCATGATTACCCGCACTGGCACATACGACACCCCGTTCCAATTGTTTCTTTGGCAGGCTGCTCATCATATTATAAGCACCGCGCAGCTTGTAAGAACGCACTACCTGCAAATCTTCCCGTTTCAGGAAAACCTGGCAGCCATATTTGCGCGAAAGGTTATGATTGTAAGTGAGGGGTGTTCTGTTCACCACTTCCTTCAATTTTGCTGCCGCAGCCTGGAAATCGAGTGTATATGTGATAGCAGTTGTCATGCCTGTTTTGCTGAACCATCTCCTGCTCCTTGTATAAAAGGAACAGGAGATGGAATGAATTATGCTTCTGCAGCAACTTTTTGGTTCTCTGGTCTCAGGCTTCTTACCGTCTTGCCAGCCTGCCACAGTTCGCTATCGCGGAGTTCTTTCAGTTCCTCTTCTAACTTCTCGCGGTAGTCTGCCTTGCTGTTGCTTTCAATTGATTTGGCAGCTTCTTTACCGGTTGCCACACTTTCATATAAATCTTTGAATACGGGCAATGTTGCATCGCGGAACTTCTTCCACCAATCCAATGCACCGCGCTGGGCTGTAGTAGAACAGTTGGCATACATCCAATCCATTCCATTTTCAGCTACCAACGGCATCAGCGACTGTGTCAATTCTTCCACTGTTTCGTTGAAAGCTTCAGAAGGGGTATGTCCTTTTGAACGCAATACTTCGTACTGGGCGGCAAAGATTCCCTGGATAGCACCCATCAATGTGCCACGCTCACCGGTTAAATCGCTGTACACTTCTTTTTTGAAATTGGTTTCAAACAGGTATCCGCTTCCGATAGCAATACCCAATGCCACCACTCTTTCAAAAGCGCGGCCGGTTGCATCCTGGAAGATGGCATAGCTGCTGTTCAGGCCGCGACCCTGTAAGAACATCCTGCGCAATGAAGTGCCGGATCCTTTGGGTGCTACTAAGAATACATCCACATCAGCTGGCGCAATGATGCCTGTCTGGTCATTATAGGTAACCCCAAAGCCATGTGAGAAATACAAAGCCTTACCTGGCGTCAGGTGTTTTTTTACTGTTGGCCACAATTTTATCTGTGCAGCATCACTCAATAAATAGCAGATGATGGTGCCGCGCTGAAGTGCTTCTTCAATTTCAAACAGGGTTTCACCTGGTACAAATCCGTCACTTACAGCCTTATCCCAGCTCTTTGAATTTTTACGCTGACCAACGATCACATTGATACCGTTTTCTTTCTGGTTCAATGCCTGGCCCGGCCCTTGTACGCCGTAACCGATCACTGCCACCACTTCATCTTTCAGAACTTCCTGTGCTTTTGCCAGGGGGAACTCTTCGCGAGTCACTACATTCTCTTCTACACCGCCGAAATTTAATTTTGCCATGGTTATGGTTTTTGGTTTACTTGATTTATTAATTGAATGGTTTACATGCTGAATACTTCATCCTGCTTATCGAGGAACTCATTTTCTACAATATCCTCTCCCGGATCTTTCTTTTCAAATTCTTTGATCTTTTCGTGAAAGCCGCTGCTTGCTTTGATAATTGCTACTCTTGCGCTGCGGACAAATTCTATCAGCCCATAAGGTTCCAGTACAGCGATCAAACGATCTGTTTCTTCGTGGTGTCCGCTGGTTTCAAAAATGGTATAGTCTTTCCTGATCACCACAGCTCTGGCACCATATTCGCGCAGCAGTCTTTCCACTTTTACTTTCTCGGCGATCTCATCTGTCGGCACTTTGTACAATGCCAGTTCCTGCCAAACGATCTCATCATTGGTATTGAAATAGGCTTTCAATACTTCCACCTGTTTCTCTATCTGGCGAACCAGTTTTCTGACAACGTCTTCCGCCTCTTCTATCACAATGGTAAAACGATGTATGCCTTCAACTTCTGAAGGCGATGTGTTAAGGCTTTCAATATTGATCTTTCTCCTGGAGAATATGATAGCAATACGGCTCAGTATACCAATGCGGTTCTCTGTATATACTGTTATGGTAAATTCCTGTTTGTTCATGTTGGTTATTTTAAACGTATTTCACTTACACTGCAGCCCTGGGGTACCATCGGGAACACATTGTTCTCCTTGCCTACCATTACCTCCAGCAGGTAAGATCCATCGTGGTTAAGCATGGCGGACAATGCCTGTTCCAGGTTTTCTCTTTTTGAAACCTTCTGCCCTGCGATACCATAGGCTTTTGCTACCATAACGTAATCGGGACTGGCAATGTCAACAAAAGAATAACGTTTATCGTGAAATAACTGCTGCCATTGTCTTACCATTCCGAGGAACTGATTATTCAGGATCAGTATCTTCACATTCAGTTCTGTCTGCATAATCGTTCCTAATTCCTGGATGGTCATCTGTACACCACCGTCGCCTATGATGGCAACAACAGTACGCTCCGGAGCGCCGAATTTAGCACCGATAGCTGCAGGCAATGCAAAACCCATGGTTCCCAGGCCCCCCGAAGTAATATTACTCCTTGTCTGGTTGAACTTTGCATAACGGCATGCCACCATCTGGTGTTGCCCTACATCAGTAACAATGATGGCATCACCATTGGTGAGCTCGTTCAGGATGCGCAACACCTCTCCCATGGTAAGTTGTTCCGTGGTTGGGTTTAACTCATTATGAATGACCTCGGTATTTTCTTCCTGCTGGTAGTTCCTGAATTTTTCCACCCACTGCAGATACACTTTGGTCTCTACCAGGTCGGTCAGTAATGGCAGGGTTTCTTTACAATCGCCCCATACACCTACTGTAGCTTTTACATTCTTATCAATCTCAGCAGGGTCAATATCGAGATGGATTACTTTAGCCTGCTTTGCATATTTATCTAACCTGCCTGTAACCCGGTCATCAAAGCGCATCCCAATAGCGATCAGCACATCGCATTCATTGGTCAATACATTCGGGCCATAATTGCCATGCATACCCAGCATACCCACATTCAACGGGTGATCGCTGGGGAGTGCACTTAACCCGAGAATGGTCCATGCAGCGGGTATACCACTTTTTTCGATGAACGCTTTAAACTCATTTTCGGCCTTGCCCAATATCACACCCTGGCCGAAAATTACAAATGGCTTTTCTGCTGCATTGATCAGCTTTGCAGCTTCTTCAATGTATTCTTTTCTTACGATGGGTTTGGGGCGATAACTGCGGATATGATTGCATTTCTCATAGCCATTGTATTCAAACTTTTGCAGTTGCGCATTCTTGGTAATATCTATCAACACCGGCCCGGGCCTTCCGCTTTTAGCAATGTAAAAGGCTTTGGCCATTACTGCCGGTATCTCCGTGGCATCTGTTACCTGGTAGTTCCATTTGGTTACAGGGGCCGTAATATTGATCACGTCTGTTTCCTGGAAAGCGTCTGTGCCTAATAAGTGGGCAAATACCTGCCCGGTCACACATACTAAAGGTGTGCTGTCGATCATCGCATCTGCCAGGCCTGTAACGAGGTTTGTTGCACCGGGGCCGCTGGTTGCAAACACAACGCCTACTTTGCCGGATGAACGGGCATATCCCTGGCCGGCATGGATGCCGCCCTGCTCGTGTCTTACCAAAATATGTTTCAGCTTCTCATTATAGTCATACAACGCATCATAGATGGGCATGATGGCGCCGCCGGGATACCCGAAAATAGTGTCCACTTCTTCTGCAATAAAAGCTTCCAGCACAGCCTGTGATCCGGAGATCTCCACCGGTGTTTTTTTTGCTGTCGCTTTTTTATTTTTTATGACCTCTACTGTTTCCATCGATCAATGATTAAATGCGAATGATTAATTACTGTTTGCTTATGCCTCATCGGTTACACATCCCTGCGAAGCATCTTTTACGCACTGTGCGTATTTAAACAACACTCCTTTCTCTGCTTTCAGCCTGGGCTTTTCCCAATTGGCTCTCCGTTGTGCTATCACTTCCCCGGTCACTTTCAATGTCATCGATTTGGTTGCTACATTCAGTTCTATGATATCGTCGTCCTGCACCAATGCAATCAATCCGCCATCGTAGGCTTCGGGAGTGATGTGTCCGACGACGAATCCATGCGTGCCGCCGCTGAACCTTCCATCGGTAATCAGCGCCACGCTTTTACCCAATCCGGCACCGATAATAGCTGACGTGGGTTTCAACATCTCCTGCATGCCCGGTCCGCCTTTGGGGCCTACGTAACGGATCACCACCACATCTCCATGTTTTATTTTTCCGCTGTTGATGCCACTAATCAATTCATGTTCCCCGTCAAACACACGTGCCGGCCCTTCAAAACGTTCTCCTTCTTTTCCACTGATCTTGGCTACACTGCCGCCTTCGGCGAGGTTACCGTATAAGATCTGTAAGTGGCCGGTTGTTTTTATCGGATGTTCTAAAGGAAAGATGATTTTTTGCTGATCAAAATCCAGGTCGGGCACCGTTGCCAGGTTCTCGGCCAGTGTTTTCCCGGTTGCTGTGAGGCAATCGCCATGCAGCATTCCCTTTTGTAACAAATATTTCATTACTGCAGGTACGCCGCCATACTGGTGCAGATCCTGCATCAGGTATTTGCCACTTGGTTTGAAATCCGCAAGCACTGGTACCCTATCACTGATCGCCTGGAAATCATCCTGCGATAATTCCACATCTACACTTTTCGCCATCGCAATCAGGTGCAGTACCGCATTGGTGCTGCCGCCCAGTATCATGATCACTGTGATGGCATTTTCAAATGCTTTACGCGTCATGATATCCCTTGGCTTGATATCTTTCTCCATCAGGTTGCGGATGGCTTTGCCGGCGTCAAGGCATTCCTGTTTTTTCTCTTCGCTCAATGCAGGATTAGAGGAAGAATAAGGCAGGCTCATGCCCATTGCTTCAATGGCTGAAGCCATTGTATTGGCAGTATACATACCGCCGCATGCACCGGCACCGGGACAGGAGTGCTGAACAATACCTTTAAAATCGGCTTCGTTCAATTGCCCTGCTATTTTTTGTCCCAATGCTTCAAAAGCAGAAACAATATTCAGGTCCTGTCCTTTATAATGACCAGGTGCGATGGTTCCGCCGTATACCATGATAGCGGGTCGGTTCAATCGTCCCATTGCGATGAGGGAACCAGGCATATTTTTATCGCAACCGGGCAATGCAATCACCGCATCATAATATTGTGCGCCGCACACCGCTTCAATGGAATCGGCAATAATATCACGGCTCACCAATGAGTAACGCATGCCATCTGTTCCGTTACTGATGCCATCACTCACACCAATGGTGTTGAAGATCAGGCCTACCAGATCATTATCCCATACACCCTGTTTTACCAGTTTAGCCAGGTCGTTCAGGTGCATATTACAGGTGTTGCCGTCGTAGCCCATACTTACCACACCTACCTGTGCTTTTTTCAGGTCATCATCTGTTAAACCAATACCATACAACATGGCCTGTGCGGCCGGTTGTGTTACGTCCTGTGTAATCGTCTTCGAGTATTTATTCAGTTCTCCCATGATATATAAGGGTCAAAGCCCATCTTTTATTTTTTTATTCAAAAACAAAGCCCCGCCTTTGTGGAGGCGGGGCTTTTTATGTTTAATATTTTCGTTAACTTATATAAGGGCTCCTCCTCCGTTCAGTGCAGGTATGATAATGACAACCACAATAATAATTATTGTGTTAATGATGCTGACATTAAATGATCTGTTTCTGGACATGTAGGATTCGTTAGCACGAAAGTACTCCCACCTCTCGAAAAAACAAAGAACTTTTTATAACTATTTTCTCATTCAGCTGTTTTCCATCAGTAGCAACGATTCCGTTAAATGATGGTTGAACGGTTCAGGCTCGCATTACTGGTGCCTATACCTGCATCTGCATTCCTTTCAATGTGACCCGCTATCAGGTCGCCGATGGCCGTGGTTGAATAATTGTTCACTGCATCGATATCTTTCGACACAAAACCGTTGGACAACGTCCAGTCCACCGCATTTCTTACTGCCTGCGCTTCTTCGTGCAACTGAAAATGATCCAGTAACATGGCTGCCGACAATACAGAACCCAATGGATTGGCAATATCTTTACCTGCTGCCTGGGGATAAGAACCGTGAATGGGCTCAAACAGGGCCGCTGCATGTCCAACCGATGCAGAAGGCAGTAAACCCAGTGATCCGCTTAAAACACTTGCCTCATCACTAATGATATCTCCGAACATGTTCTCAGTAAGTATCACGTCAAACTGAACCGGGTTCATAATGATCTGCATGGCTGCATTGTCTACAAACATATAATCTACCGTAATCTCCGGGTATTCCTGTGCAATAGCCTGTACCACTTTTCTCCAGAGACGTGAGGTTTCCAGCACATTGGCTTTGTCTACCAATGTGAGTTTCTTTTTCCTTGTCAACGCATACCTGAATGCCAGGTGAGCTACTCTTTCAATTTCATTTTTTGAATAGATACATTCATCAACAGCGGTTGACTGGTCTTCACTCAATTCTTTCTTACCGAAATAAATGCCGCCAGTCAACTCACGGAATACAATAAAATCAACGCCTTCCAACTTTTTAGCTTTTAAGGGCGACAAATGCTGCAAGGCGTGATAAGTAGTGACCGGGCGAATGTTGGCAAACAATTGTAAAGCTTTTCGCAACTTAAGTAATCCCTGTTCAGGTCTTACTTTTGCTGTTGGATCGTTATCGTATTTAGGGTGACCGATAGCACCGAAAAGTATCGCATCACTTTTTAAACAGGTTTCAATGGTTTCATCCGGTAAAGGATTACCGGTTTTATCTATAGCATCTGCTCCCATGATGCCATAACTGTATTCAAAGGAATGTCCAAAGCGCTGGGCTACTGCATTCAATACTTTCATTGATTGTGCTGTTACTTCCGGACCTATGCCATCTCCCAATATAACCGCTATTTTCTTTTCCATTCTTTAAGAATTATTTAGAGTCTTGACGCTGCTATTCTCCTGTAAGTGTATACCGACGGTCTCTTATGTATGCAGATCCGGCACCTTCCCGAATAATCTTTTAGCAATAACATAAAGCTGAATAAAAGGCGCGGCATGAGAACATGCCACGCGTACTAAAACTATACATATGAGAAAATCCTAAATAATGGCCGGCTCTGACTTGTATGTCGTGGCCAGTTGGTGCAGGTCAGCTTCTTCCACCTCTTTTTTCTTGTCTGCTACCTGAAGAAACGATTTATATAATACATCTATATCATTGCGGTTATATTGATACCCCAATTTTTGAAACCGATGTGCCAGTGCACTGCGTCCGCTGCGTGCAGTTAATACGATCTTACTTCCATCCGCACCCACTTCTTCGGGATTAATGATTTCGTAAGTCTGTGCATCCTTCAAAAAACCGTCCTGATGTATGCCTGAAGAATGTGAGAACGCATTAGCGCCAACGATCGCTTTATTGGGTTGCACCGGCATGCGCATGGTATCTGCCACTTCACGGCTGATGGGATTGAGCTGCTGTGCCTGTATATTGGTATAAAAACCTATGTCTTTGTGTTGTTTGATGATCATCACCACTTCTTCCAGGGAAGTATTACCAGCCCTTTCACCCAGGCCATTGATGGTACATTCGATCTGGCGGGCCCCGTTGATCACCCCGGCGATGGAGTTGGCTGTGGCCAGGCCAAGGTCGTTGTGGCAATGACAGGAAATCACCGCCTTATCTATATTAGATACATTGTTTTTCAGGAAAGCTATTTTTTCGCCGTACTGATGGGGCAGGCAATAACCGGTAGTATCAGGAATATTTACTACTGTAGCTCCGGCTTTAATTACCGCTTCCACTACTGTAGCCAGGTACACATTATCGGTACGGCCGGCATCCTCTGCATAAAATTCAACATCGTCGGTAAAATTCCTGGCCCATTTAACCGCCTGTATGGCCCTTTGCAGTATCTCTTCCCTTGTGGCATTGAATTTGGACCTGATATGGTAATCGGAAGTTCCGATACCGGTATGGATCCGGGATCTTTTCGCATATTTCAGCGCCTGTGCAGCCACTTCTATGTCTTTTTGCACGGCGCGGCTAAGTCCGCATACCGTAGCATTCGTAACAGCTTTTGCTATCTGTGAAACGGATTCAAAATCACCGGGACTGGATACCGGGAAACCGGCCTCTATAATGTCTACCCCGAGCGCTTCCAGTTTCAGGGCCAGTTCCAATTTCTCTTTTGTATTGAGTTTGCAACCGGGCACCTGCTCTCCGTCGCGCAGCGTGGTATCGAAAATATAGACCTGTTGAGCCATGTATCTTTGATTTTTATTTCGAATTTAGTCGACCTCGGGGGGGCAATTAGATCAAATTTGGCGTTATTTTACACCCTGTAAACAGTATCCGGCACCTTGCAACCCTTACTGGTATTGGATTTTAGTCTAAATTAATTACGATGCCCAACCGTTCTACAGATGCGCTTTTTCAACTGGTTCAGTCGCTAGAAAGGTCTGAAAAACGGAATTTTAAGCTATACATGAACCGTAACTCGGCTTCCGGCGACCTCAAGATTGTTCAATTATTTGACGCATTAGACAAAATGAAGCAGTATGATGAAGAAACCCTGCTTAAAAAGAACCCCTCACTGCAAAAGCAGCAGCTTTCCAACCTGAAAGCCCATTTATACCACGAAGTGCTGGCCAGCCTGCGGCTTTTGAAACAACAGGAGAATATTGACCTGCAATTACACGAGCAGCTCGACTTTGCCCGTTTGCTGTACAACAAGGGATTGTATCACCAGAGCCTGAGGATCCTCGACAGGGTTAAGGAGCTGGCAAAGGCCAATAACCAGGTCACTTATATCCTCCAGGTCTTATTCCTCGAAAAGAAAATAGAATCGCTGCACATTACCCGGAGTATGCAGGACAGGGCCGACCGGTTAACGGCTGAAGTAGAAGAAGTGAACTGCAGACTTACCACCATTGGTATCTTATCTAACCTGTCGCTTCAATTATATAGCTGGTATATCAAGAACGGTCATGCCCGTAATGAAAAAGACACGGCGGCATTGGACGCTTTCTTTAAACACGAAGTCATTCAGCGGTCGCAGGACTATAAAAGCTTTTATGAACGGCTTTACCTCTACCAGTGTTATTGCTGGTATGCTTTCATTACACAGGATTTCCTGATGTATTACCGTTATTGCCAGAAATGGGTTGACCTGTTCGATGCCGATCCGAAAATGATAGAAATAGAGACTGCGCATTATATCAAGGGCATGCACAATTTAATGAGCGCGCATTTTGACCTGCGCAATTACCAGAAATTCAATGATGCGATCGGAGCCTTTGAAAAATTCACACAGACAGCCGTGGTGCAGGAAAACCAAAACAACCTGATACAGACTTTTGTTTACCTCACTACCGCCAAGCTGAACAAACATTTCATGGAGGGGACATTTACAGAAGGTTTGTCACTCGTTCCTTATATCATGGATAAGATCAAGGAATATGAATTATACCTCGACCGTCACAGGGTACTCGTGTTTTATTACAAGATCGCTTCACTTTATTTTGGAAGCGGTAATCATGATAAGAGCATTGATTACCTGAACAAGATCATCAACTGGAAGGTGGACCTGCGTACCGATCTCCAGTGCTATGCCAGGTTACTGCACCTGATTGCCCATTATGAATTACGCAATTTTGACCTGCTCGAATATCTTTTGAAATCCGTTTACCGGTTCATGTCTAAGATGGAGAATCTGAGTACGGTTGAAGAAGAAATATTTTCCTTCCTGAGAAAATCGTTCCGCCTGTCGCCCCGCCAGCTCAAACCGCAATTTGAAACGCTGCTGTCTTCCCTGAAACCATTGGAGAAGAACCGGCTTGAAAGCCGCGCCTTCATGTACTTAGATATTATTTCCTGGTTAGAGAGCAAGATCAACAGTAAACCCGTTCAAAACATTATCAGGGAAAAATACCTTGCTTCCCTGCAAAAAAGCAAGTGATCAGGTTGGAATCACTTTTACAAGGATATCCGTTGTTGCGGGGAAATCAATGTGCAACCTGCATCCATCGCCGGGCGTAGCCTGCAGCGATATGCTTCCATTGTACAGTTCTGCCCGGCTGATGATATTATTCAGTCCTATTCCTTTTCTTTTTTCTGCCAGGTCAAATCCTATTCCATCGTCCTTGACAGACAGTCTTATTTTTTCATCCCTGTACAATTCAATGATCACATTACTGGCATTGGCATGTCTGATGATATTGTTCATTTGCTCCTGGACAATCCTGAATATATTCAGTTTGAATTCATAATTGATATCTTTTTCATAAAACGACTGGGCAAAGAATTCAATGTTCATTTCATTGGCAACAAGTATATCCTCTACCAGCCCGTCGATCGCTTTAGCGAGACCAAAGTCCTTGATCAGAGGGGTTACCAGTGCCTTGGAAAGCTTCCTTATCTCCTCAATGGCAGTAAATATGAAGCCGGAAGATTGTTTCAGCAGTTCCTGGTGATTGTCGCCTCCTTTCATTGCCGTGGCGATATACATCATGGCAACAGTCAATTGCTGGTTAACATTATCGTGCAGTTCTTTACTGATCTCATATCTTTCTTTTTCCTGAACACGTATGACTGCTTCCGTGATCTCTTTCTGTTTCAACTGTCTTTCTTCCTGCAATTTGCGCAGGCTTCTTTTCCGTTCCACACTGTATTGAATAGACTTGTACAGCAGTTTTTCATCAAACTCTCCTTTGACGAGGTAATCCTGCGCGCCCTTTGCCATGGTGTCGAGCGCAACATCCATGTCTATCAACCCGGTTAAAACAATGATAGGAATAGTATCTGCGTGTTGGTTAATGAGCAGGTAAGACTGAAGCCCGTTGCTATCCGGCAAAGAAAGATCAAGCAATACCAGGTCAACCTCCCGCTGCTGCAATATTTTCACAGCCATTGCGGCGTTTGTTGCTGTATATAATTCCCTTACAGGCAATGCCGATACATGCAGCAACTCTTCCAGCAGGAAAAGATCGCCCGGATTATCTTCCACAATAAGCACAGCCAGTGGCTGGTGATTATCAGACATACTTATTGTTTTTGTACATGAGTTCCCTGCTGGTCATACAATGCATCATTGACGTGCAAAAAAACACAAACTATTGCTCTGTTTATCAATTTTCACGTTTATTTATCAGAAGCAGTAATCATGTTCATTTACTGATAGTAAAATAAAAACTGCTCCCTTTGCCCGGTTGCGATTCTACCCATATGCGACCGCCATGCCGCTCTACAATCTTTTTACATATTGCAAGTCCTATTCCTGTACCCTTGTAATCATTTTTATTGTGCAGCCGCTGAAATATCACGAATATTTTTTCAAAGAAAGCAGGGTCAATGCCAATCCCATTATCATGAACAGCAAATAAATATTGGCCGGCTTCTTCCCTGCCATCTATCCTGATAACAGGGGGAAGGTCACTATGGTATTTGAGTGCATTTCCCACTAAGTTTTGAAACAGCTGAAATACCTGCGTCTTATTTGCTTTGATCAGGGGCAATTGCTGTATGATGATCCTGGCTCCTGTTTCTTCTATGGCTTTTTCAAACAGATCAAAAAGGTCCTGCAGCAATTCATTCATATCCACTGCTGAATGAATGTCCCTGTTAGACCCTACCCTTGAATATTCCAGCAGGTCCAATATCAGTTTCTTCATCCTTTCAGCGCCATCTACCGCAAAGTGTATATACTGGTCGGCCGTTTCATCAATCTGCCCCTGGTATTTCTTTTTAAACAACTGAAGAAAACTACTCACCATCCGCAATGGTTCCTGGAGGTCATGTGAAGCTACATACGCAAAACGTTCCAACTCAATATTCGATGTTACCAGCTCATCCGCTCTTTTCTTCAATCGTGTATTCAACTCAACCAATAATGCTTCTGCTTCCCTTCGTTGTGTAATATTCTGGGTGGCGCCGATCATTCGTATTGGTTTCCCCCCGTTATCCCGTATGATATATCCCTTATCATAAATATAAGCAAACTTCCCGTCAGCTTTCAGCACCCGGTACTCATCATCCCAATATAATTCCCCTGAATGATAAAGTACCGCATTTCTCTTCTCTATCATCCGTTGCAGGTCGTCCGGGTGCACCTTATTGATCCAGAACTCTTTTTCTTTGGATGCCTCTACAGGGTCATAGCCAAAATGCTTTTCCAATCCATCACCCGTTCTTACCACCTCATCGGCCTCAATATCCCAGTCCCAGATAGCATCATCTGTTGCTTTGGCAGCGTACAGGAAACGTTCATTGCTTTTGATCAGCTCCTGTTCTTTTTCCTTTTTCTCAGTGATATCACGCTGGTTAATGATAAGCCCTTCCACACCCTTTACCTGCATCAGGTTGGTAATGGTTCCTTCTACCCAGATGAACCCGCCCTGTTTTGTTTTGACCCGGTACTCATTGGTGAATGAAATACCGGGAGAAGCAAGCACTTTCTCGAATTCAGCCAATAGCTTGGCCAGGTCTTCTTCATATACCAGTTCACGCAAGCGTTTCCCGATTGTTTCTGCTACTTCAAAGCCCATGATCCTTTTTACTGCAGGGCTGATATAAGTGATTTCCCTTTGCGCATTGGCGTGAATAATAATATCAGTGGTGTTTTCGAGTAGCGCCCTGAAATTTTGTGCATTTGTAATGAAGGAATCGTTTACAGCGGGGTTTTCCATACAGCAGTATTAGGGGCTTTCCACAATTTCGAGAAGATTTGGAATACCGCCAAGATTTGTTTTCGGAACAAAGAGGTACGTAAACACTGCAGCTCAAAGGTAAATACGTTCGATAGCGTCTTTGAATTTTTCCATTACTACCTTTCTCTTCAGGCTCATTTTTGGAGTCATTTCGCCCGTTTCAATTGTCCATTCATGCGGCAGCAGTTCAAATTTTTTGATCTGTTCCACATGGTTAAAGTAACTGTTGAAGTTCTCTACCAGTCCGCGGTACAATTCCAATACTTCGGGATGCAGGATCACTTCTTCATTGGTGGTATAGACGATGCCCTTCTCCTTCATCCACTCGCGCAGTGCAGGGTAAGAAGGCACAATCAATGCCCCGACAAATTTTCTTTCAGCGCCCACCACCATTACCTGTTCTATAAAGGGGCTTTCCTTGAGTTTATTTTCGATGGGCTGCGGCGCTACGTATTTTCCCCCGCTGGTTTTAAAAAGCTCTTTTTTTCGGTCGGTGATCTTCAGGAATTTATCGTCCGTCATCACACCAATATCGCCGGTGTGCAGCCAGCCGTCTATGATGGTTTCGGCGGTCAGGTCCGGCCGTTTGAAATATCCTTCCATTACACTTGGGCCACTCACGCAGATCTCTCCATCTTCTTCGAGCCTTAAATTAACGCCTTCGATCACCGGGCCAACGGTACCAAATTTAGTGCCCCCTTTTTCCTTACGGTTCACGCAGATAACAGGACTATTCTCTGTTGGTCCGTAGCCTTCATATACCGGTACTTTTGCTGCGTTGAAAATGCGTAACAATTTTACCTGGCAGGCAGCACCACCGGTAACAATAAATGCCACATTGCCGCCAAGAGCTTCACGCCATTTATTAAAGATCAGCTTATTGGCAAGTGCGAGTTGCATATTATACCACAGACCGCCGCTTTTAATGTTATCATATTGTTCAGCAAGATCAACTGCCCAGAAAAAAAGTTTTCTTTTAATACCTGTGAGCTCATTGCCTTTATTCATGATGCGCTCAAACACTTTCTCCAGCAGGCGCGGAACAGTGGTAAACCCATTGGGCTTCACTTCACGCAGGTTATCACCAATGGTCTCCAGGCTTTCTGCATAATAAATACTGATGCCGCTATAGAGATAGATATAAGTGACCATCTTCTCAAAAATATGGTTGAGCGGCAGGAAGCTCAATACTTTGCTGTCAGGAGCATCTTCAAAAGGGAAGCTCTCTTTGGAAAACCAGAGGTTGGCGTAAATATTCCTATGGCTCAGCATGACTCCTTTGGGAGTGCCTGTTGTTCCGGAAGTATAGATGATGGTGGCCAGGTGTGATACAGGCACTTGTTGTTTAACCGCTTCAACCTGCTGCAGTAAAGTGTCATCAGCCAGTTGTGTTACAGTACTCCAGTGATGCGCGCCTGCTATTACATCAAATGTATAGATGGCCTTAACAGATGGCACTCTTGCAGCCACCTCACTGGCTTTATTCAATAACTCCTGGTTACTGACAAAAATGTATTTTACCGAAGCATCATTCAGTATAAATTCAAGTTCGGCGGGATTGGTGGTAGGATATACCGGTACAAGTATCGCACCTAATTGTTGTACAGCCAGGTCTGTAAATATCCATTCGGGCCTGTTATTGCTGATAATAGCGATCTTATCGCTGCCTTCGGGGGTCATATTATTCCCGCTGACGCCTAACTGCATCAACCCGGCACTGAAGCGGTTTACAATATGTGCAACCTGTTCTGTTCCGTAAGTTACCCATTGTCCGTTTTCCTTGGCAGCCAGCATATCCTTTTTGGGAAAATGCTGTAGCTGGTGATCTAAACAATCAAAAAGTCTCTTAAAGGTCATACGCAATCATTGGTATTTAGCTACACCAGGGGTAATTTATGCAAAACGCCAGAAATAACAAAGTTGTGCCGGTAATACTTATTTCAGCATGTAGTTCTGCACCGCAGGCATCTTGAACACCCTGCTCTCCTGGAATGCCTTAAAGCTGGCTGCCTCCTTAGGATGATTGGTTTGCCACAGCTTGTATGCATCTGCATTGATAGCCATCCCGAAGATCCATTGATTGTATGCTTCAAAAAGACCTTCGCGTAACAGGTATTGCTGCTGATCGAACAAACGGAAAGGGTACTGCGCCTGCCTGCCCTGGAACCATTCCAGGATAAAACGGGTACGGATGGTTGTGATGTTATCCATGTCGATCCCGCCTTTGACCAATGCTGTTGTTTTGGCCAGTGTTTCCAGTACTGCTTTTTCGAAAGCCGTTGTTGTTCTGGCCGCCATTAATTGCTCAATGGCAGTGCCCTTGAAAAGGTTCCTGTACGCCATCAGCATCGCGTTTTTAATATCCGTGGTACGCGCTGTATAACTCTCTAAATTCAGGAACAACTCTCCGTAAATGAGTGTTTTTATCCAGTTGTTCTTGAAAGTATGATACATAGCGGCATTATAGTAATTGCTGCTGTAATTAGGATCTGCCGATATCCCTTTTCCCCATTGTATAATGGCCTCTTCCTGGTTCTTATCCATGGCCATCAGCTCGCCGTATTCATTATAAATAACACCACTGCCAGGGAACTTTTTCAACGCTTTTTTATACATTTTAGCACATTCTTTATACTGGGCGGTATTTTTATAGCTCATACCCAGTATCTGGTATGTCTGCTCATCAACATCCGGCCGGTCGAGCAATGGTTTTGCCACTTCAATTGCTTTTGCAAAATCACTTTTGAGGTAATGGGCAAAAGAAAGGTCTTTCAGTACCGCTAAGTTGGCAGGCTCCTGCTGCGCAGCGCGTTCCAGTATCGCTACCGCATTCACAAGATCGCCTTGCTGCATCAGCGTTTTAGCGGTTTCCTGTAATTGTTGTACTGTTTGCTGCTGGGCAGAAGCGCAGAGGGTGAAGAAAGCAAGGATACCGGTTACTATATATTTCATAAATGCGATGTTTATTGTCTGCAGCTCTTTCTGTGGGGCTATCCGCCAGGAGTGCCGATTAGTAGATCAAATGCGTCAAAAGGCCATCTCTCAATTTTGGTTCAAACCAGGTGCTTTTAGGAGGCATTACATTGCCACTGTCTGCTATATCAAATAATTGTTCAATGGTTACAGGATACAAGCTGAAAGCTGCCGCCATTTCACCGCTGTCCACTCTTTTTTCCAGCTCACTGAGCCCCCTGATACCTCCCACAAAGTCTATCCGTTTATCGGTGCGGGGATCTTTAATGCCGAGTATCGGGTCCAGCACATTATTTTGTAAAATGGTCACGTCTAATATGCCGATCGGGTCGGTTGTATAGGTTCCCGGTTTGGATATGAGCTTATACCAATTACCCCCTAAATACAATCCGAATGTATGTAACTGGTCGGGCCTGTAAGCTTCTTTGCCTAATAAGACAATATCAAACCTTTCCCTGACTGCCTCCAGGAAACCATTTGCATCCAACCCTTTGAGGTCTTTTACCACTCGGTTGTAATCCATGATATATAATTGGTTGGACGGGAACAAAGTTGTCAGGAAATAATCGGCGCCTGCCGTAGCTTTGTCGCCTAATGCTGCGCGCACTTTTGCGGCCGACGCTGCACGATGATGACCATCAGCAATATAGGTGTACGGTATTTCTTTTTGAAACAGGGTCGAAATCTCGTGGCAGGTATCGGTATCATTTACGATCCAGATGGTATGCTGTATATCGTCATCTGCTGTAAAATCGTACACCGGTGATTTTGTTTCCTTCCATTTTGCTATCAGCGCATCTACTGCAGCGTGACTACGGTAGGCAAGAAAAACATTTCCTGTTTGTGCACCGGAGGTTTTGATATGATTGATCCTGTCTAATTCCTTTTCCGGGCGAGTGAATTCATGCTTGCGGATGATATCATTTTCATAATCATCAATACTGCTTACACAAACCAACCCTGTCTGACTGCGTCCATTCATGATCAGCTGATAGATATAATAACATTCTTTTGTTTCCCTAAAGAGGATATCTCTTTTAATGAATGCTTCCAGGTTGGCTTTCGCCTGTTCGTATACTTCAGGAGCATGGATATCTGCCGAATCGGGCAGGTCAATTTCACTTTTCGTAATGTGCAGAAAAGAACTGTGATTGCCTTGTGCTTCTATTTTTGCTTCTGCACTGTTCAATACATCATACGGGCGGCTGGCCACCTGCTTTGCCAATTGTGCCTGCGGACGGAGCGCCTTAAAGGGTTTAATCATTGCCATGCAGCAAATATCTGCAAATAATTATAAATGAAACATTATGAAAAGAAACAGGGATGATTATTGAATCAGCTGCTCAAATGCTGCTACCCATCTCTTCAGGAAAGTTTCACGTGTTACCAGCCATTGAAACAGCAAAATCCCTGCTATGGCGCAAAGTATGCCTGCCATTACATCTAAGATATAATGGTGACTGGTATATATTGCTGAAAACCAGATACCTGCCATTACCGTTGCAAAAAAAAGGTTGACCAGCCCCAGACTGTTCTTCCATCCATAATACAAAACAATAAGCGGGTACGATGCATGTAATGAAGGCATGGCAGCAAACACATTGGAGCTTTTAGCATAGAGCGAGTTGAATGTATGAACATGGAAGAACCGGTCAAATTTTTCCAGTCCCGCTGTATTACCCGGTGTGCCCGCTTCAAAGCCGAACCCATGCAATTGCACATACCAGGGAGGGGCCGCCGGATAGATATAATAAATTGCAAAGCCTATAAGGTTAACGAGCAAAAATGTAAGCGAAAAATGAAGGAATAATTTCCTGTTCTTAAAAAAGAGGAAGCCGGCAAAAGCCAAGGGTACCGGTACCCAGCACAGGTAAAAAATACCGGCAATGACATCAAGGAATGTATTACTGTGTGTCAGCCAGTATTCATTGGGCGTCACCACCACACCCTGTTGCATGATACCGAACAATTGCTTTTCTGCCTGGTACAGGCTTTCAATATGCACGGTGTTGTAGTGATAATTGGGAAAAGCCTTCATGTAATCGAAGATGATCCAGAAGACAATAAAGATGGAGAAGCCTGTAATGAATTTGCGTGCAGGCACAGATAAATAATAACATGCATTGAACAATACCACGAGGATCGCCTGTTCCGGCTTAAACCCTATCAATAACCGGGATAATAAAAGATAGCCCAGCGACAGCCCGCCTGTTATCCATACATGTTTCGCAGTCAATAAAGGGCTCTCACCCTGTGATGAAAGTTTTTGCATATCAGGGTTTGAATCGTTCCGTCATTTCCTTTCCGTTAGCTTCATCCTTTCCTTTTAATTCCATGTAAATAACATTAGGGGCCCAGAATGAACCACCCGGATCTATCCTGACAAATATCCTGTTCAGCACCACCAGTTTTTGATTGATGGCTGCATACACATGATACCTGTTGTCTTTGGGCGACCTCATCAGGTGAAGCGCTTGTTTTTTGTAGGATACAAAATGCAGCTTATAGGAACCGTTTTCCTGCAGTCTGGCTTTGATACCATAAGCAAATATCCTTTGTATATAAGACAATTCTTTTTTCATGCCTCCTTCCGGGTAGCGGATCCAGTATACATGTACGGGATTGTCTTCATCCAGTTGCCCCTTGCTGTTCAGGTTCAACTCGCAGACAATGGTATTTGTATTAGACGTGCGCTGGAGGTAAAATAACTGGTTAGGAATGCCGGCTGGTACAGGAAATGTATCCTGCGGGTCTATATTAATGGCAACTGCATGAGCAGGGGCGATGGTTTTGTTACCCGGAACATCATTTGCAAAAAGACCGGTTGAAAGTATGATCAGTCCGGCTATAAGCGATAGTTTTTTCGCAACACTTGTTTTCTCTGCATCTCTTTTGTTCATCTCCCTGCCCGATTCAACCAGTCGCCTGATGGCTGTAGCATTTGTAAGCACTGCCATAACCGTCAATGGTACTGTGAAGATGGACATGGTTTCAAGCACATGAAATGAGATGCCTGGCAAATACCATTTATGGTCGCCGCCAATATAGTGCGCAGTGATGCCGCAGACGATGGCCGTAAGGCCGATCGTAATCACCCTTTCAGGTCTCTGCATCAGTCCGTCTTTGCATTGAATGCCCAATCCCTCTGCCCTCGCCCTGGTATAGCTTACCATAACAGAACCGATCATTGCAATAAAAGCAAAGATCGAACTTAAAAAATAGTGGTGTGCCACCAGATAATAGCAAATACCAAAAAACATAACCAGCTCGCTGTAACGATCCAGTACCGAATCATATAAAGCGCCGAAGGACGAACTCATATTGCCAAGACGCGCCACCTGGCCATCCAGCATATCAAACAATCCCGCAAACAAAATCAGGGCGCCGGCCCATCCTACATAAGACAGGTCTCCGCGATGTCCTGTTTCTCCACCCTTAACAAAAATAATTGTCACCCCTACATTCAATAGGAACCCAATGGTAGTGACTGCATTTGGCGTGAGACCAAACCTGATCAACAGTTTCACAAACGGATCTATTACAACATAAATACCGCGTTGCAGTTGTATTCTAAAAGGAACTTTTTCCATTCACCCTGTGCTTTTCAGTACAAAATAATTATATTAAGAGAGAAGCCTCAAGCTATCGGCCCCGCTCTAAAAATCAAATTTAAATCTTGCCCTTACACCCCAAGTCGCGATATAAGGATTTTCGAGGTAGTTGAACCTTCTTACCAGGTCTACCCGGATCAGTTTTAATATATTGCCTATACCCACACTTCCTTCTATGTATGGCTTCTTAGCCAATGAAAAAGTAGAAGTGTTTGCAGTACCCGCAAAAGTAGGATACCGGATGAGCGCCGGGTTCAGGTCAGGGTTATTCTCATCACGTACACCTCCATACAATACTTTCAGAGACAGCAGTTCACGAAACTTTAATTTTTTCAGCAAGGGTATCCTGTTGAAGATAAGACCATTGAAATGATGATCAACGGTCAGTCCCACATAATGATCGCTCACAAATTCCATAAAGTTCATGAGGTTATAAGAGTTTAACTGGTAGGCATAGGTCTGGTTAGCCCGGTGAATGGTCATTAACGGGTAAGGCAACTGGCCGAAAATATAACCGCCTTCAAATACCAGGTCGCTATAGCCTAATTGCGACATATACGCCCGTTTCTCCATGCGAAGATTGACATTCTGGTAGTTGTATTCACTGTTCAATATTCCTTTTATACCTGCTGTAAACCGGAATGTGATAATCGGGTACTTATTAATGATAGGGATACGGTATACTTTACCCTGGTAGAACTGTTCATGCGGCGCCCAGCGCAGTTCGCCAGAAAATTCGGTGGTAGTTAAATCAGGTACATTGACCGTACTTCCATTGTCTACCTTGGAATATACAATAGCCCCCGCAGGCTGCTGCCGCCAGTTTTTGAAACCGAATGTATAAGAAAGATGGCTGGGTAATTCATGTATGTATTCCAGTTTGTACACATCATTGTACAACAATTTATCGTTCTTGCCTCTTTTAAATGAAAGCAGGAAATTGTCCTCTGTCACAAACTGCAGTTCCTGGCCGGGTATTTTAGTATCTTTTTGATAGCTCGCACGAATAAAGTTCAAAGGATACTCGTAAATAGATTTATTGTTGAGCGAATAAGTGCTGCTTAAAAAATATTTCCATTGCTCATCTTTAAATCCGTAAGCGGCATAGGTTTCGAAATATATCCGTTTGCTCATTTTGGGTGTGGTCCTTCCTCCAAATCTTAACCTGAACCCTTCTATGGGATTAAAGCTATAAAATGCATTGACAGGTCCTATCTCAAACGGGCCCAATGATGTATAGCCGGCCACCAGCAAAGTGGCTATTGCCATGGTCCTTCTGAATGAAGGCATTTTTTCCAGGCTATCAATATTGGTATATACTTTTGCTTCTGTCTTTGTTAAAGTGTCATGCCTGTTGATGACCCAGAAATTATCTGCCTGTTTATCTGAGTGCTGCAGTTTAACCAGGGCCGGGCCACTGTATACGCTGTCGGGTTGCGGCTTATTGATGACAAAGTTTTTATACGACACCGTACGGCCGCCAAAGAAACCACCGCCCTTTCCCTTGGTAATACCCGCTTCTGCCATTACACTGCTCTTGCTGAGGTGGTAACGGGAATCCTCGCTTTTTTCAAAATCGAGGTCAATATGCAGTTCACGCACCCAGTTGAGGTTGGCATTCCTGCTGAGAAACATATTCAGTTTCTGCACTGCATAATTTCCGTCGAGCGTGATATACATATTCCCCCTGAAAAGCAGGTCATTCGTATTGCGTGGCGTGAAATACATTTTGATCAGCTTATGCCCGTTTGCATCAGTAATGGTATCCCTGATATAGAACATATAAAAAGTTGGGGCGAGATCGGCAATGGGACTTAAAAACTGGTAGGTGAAGAGGGGAATGTTGTTATCATAAATATCAACATCCATGATCAGCCTGTTAAGGTAAGTGCTTACACCTGCATTATCAATGTATTCCCCAAAGTTCACCCGCTTTTCACCTGTTATGATGGTCTTTGTTTTTTCAGGATTTTTGCGGAAGAATTTTTTGGAAAGCGTTTCTTCAAGGTAAACAGGGAGCAGCGATTTACCCTGCAGGGTAATCGTATCCCTGTTCTCGAACAGGAACTGGTATTTGCGCAACAGCTTACTGTTGGTGATTTTTTCAGGTATACTGCTCAGTGATACTTCCAATTTCTCATACTGGTCATACTGCACATAGTCGTAATGTTCTGTTCGATTGATAGGTTTATTTTCTATCACCCGCCTGATCAGCTCAACAGCAGGGTTATTTTTATTACGATAGGAAGCCCGTTTGTTGGTGGATACCGTTACTGTATTCACCATTTTGGGGTCAATATCCATTTCTGCATTGATCGTTTGTTCTTTGCCGGGTGTAATGGTTCTCAGCAACGTCTTATAGCCCACATAGAATACCTGTATGATGGCAATATTTCCGGTTGACCTGAGCGTGTAATTACCAAGACTATCTGTTACTGTTCCTCTTCCTCCTTTAAATACCACACTAACGTATTGCAATGGCCGTTTACTGGCTGCATCTGTTATAGTTCCCTGTACAATTGTTTGTGTAATGCCCTGAATAAAACCTCCAAGTGCGAAAAGCATGAACAGTCCCCATCTTACAGCCCCTCTTATTCTTCCCATGGTATAGTTATTTAAACACAAATTTTTTTTGCATCAGGTAATTATAGGTGAACCCTGCAACAATTGACACAATGATCTTTGACAAAACATAATTGACCCCGAGATAATGTGTTACCACATACACTCCGCCGGAAACAAGTAACAGGTTGCCTGTCCACACTATGATGTATTTAACCGCCTGCCCCGATATTCTCTTTCCGGTTGCATCAAATACCCATTTCCTGCCCAGCATAAAATTGGTTATACCTCCGCAGATGGTTCCTGTTATACTCGCGGCGAGGTACCAGCAGTGAAAACATTCTACCAAAATAATAGTGATAGAAAAGTCTACTATGGTAGCCGCCAGTGAAGCAGTTTGCGCTTTTATAAAAGTAACCATTGGTCAGAACAGGTTATACCATACAATGATGTGTAAAAGCAGGTTCGTGTATAATCCGGCAAGCAGGTCATCCATCATTACACCCCAGCCGCCCGGAAGCATTTCTGTCTTGCGGATCAGCAGTGGTTTTGCAATATCAAAAAACCGGAACAGCACCAATCCTGCTATGATATATTTCAGTTCCACAGGAATCAAAAGCAGGCTTACACACATACCTGCCGCCTCATCTATCACAACACGGCTGCTGTCTTTTCCCCATGCAGATTCCACTTTCGCGGCCGACCAGATCCCGGCAATTGTTACCAGTAGGGTAACAATTGCAGCGATCCAATTAAAAGTGTTCATTGCCCGGGCCAGGTACCACACGGTACAACACAATGCAGCGGTGATGGTTCCGCCGCCCCTGGTGTACCCGATACCCAGGCAACTGGCTACAAGTTGATGCACTTTGCTCATAATGCTTCTACCAGGTCCTGGTAATAATCCAGTCCCAAATGCGTAATCAGGTCTTCTCCCATGATATGACGCAAAGTATTCTGCAACTTGATCAGTTGTTTAAAAATATCGTGCTCCGGTCTCAGGCCGGGTGCTGTTTGCGGCGATTTGAAATAGAACGATAACCATTCCTGTATACCCGTCATATTGGCCCTTTTGGCGAGGTCCATAAACAATGCCAGATCCAATACAATTGGTGCGGCTAAAATAGAGTCGCGACACAGAAAGTTGATCTTGATCTGCATGCTGTATCCTAACCAGCCAAATATGTCAATATTATCCCAGCTCTCTTTATTATCGCCGTGCGGGGGGTAATAGTTGATCCGCACTTTATGGTACAGCTCTCCATACAGATCAGGATTCATTTCCGGTTGTAAAATATCTTCCAGCACACTCAGTTTGGAGACCTCTTTTGTTTTGAAATTGTCCGGATCATCCAGCACGAGTCCGTCCCTGTTGCCCAGGATATTGGTAGAAAACCAGCCGCGAACACCTAAGGCCCTTGCGTGTAAGCCCGGTGCCAGTATGGTTTTCATCAGTGTCTGGCCTGTTTTAAAATCCTTTCCGCTGATCGGCGTTTCTGTTTCTTTTGCCAATTGCACCAGCGCAGGGATATCGCAGGTAAGATTGGGCGCGCCATTGGCAAATGGCACACCAATACTGATGGCAGCGTATGCGTAGATCATACTTGGAGAGATAGCAGGGTCATTGTTCTTAAGGCCTGCTTCAAAAGCTTCGATGGTTTCGTGTACAGCCGACTGTTCTGTATATTTTTCTGTTGAGCCGCACCATACTATCACTACCCTGCTGCAATCATTGGCGTCACGGAAGTTTTCAATGTCGGTTATAACGGCTTTGGCAAGGTCATACTTGGTGGCAGCTTTTTTAATATGCTGACCATCCAGGTTCTTTACATAAGATTTGTCAAACACCGCTTTCATCGGCACAATCGCTTCCAGTTCGGGTTTGATGGCCTGCAGCAGGGCAGGTTCCAGGACTTTGGCTTTCATGGCAGCCTCATACACATTGTCGCTGTACACATCCCATCCGCCAAAAGCAATATTATTCAGCCCCGCCAGCGGAACAAAATCCTTGATCAATGGGTACCGGTTCTCGGTTCTTTTACCCAAACGGATATTACCCATCTGGGTCAGCGCACCAATGGGTTGCGCAATACCTTTATTAACGGCTGCAACGCCGGCGATCAGCGTAGTGGCAACAGCACCTAAACCGGGCAGCAGCACGCCCAGTCTGCCATCGGCAGGTTGAATTTGTTCTTTCATGTTGTGGTATTTGTAGCATTATGATTCCCCAATCAGGCAAACTGTTTCAGGTAGAAGACGATTTGCCCCCTGGTATATTTTAATTTTTTAGTCCCCGTATTAAAATGCCTATCACCGTCTCCATCCTCGGTTCCATCCTGTTGTATTTATTCCCGATAAACATATCCCGCTCCAGCCCCCTCAGTGAACTGACAATGACAGAAGGCAGTATATCCAATTCTTTTTCAAGTGCTGATGCAAATTCACGATTCGTGATCCCGAAACTGAGAATGTCTTTCATCAGCTTGGTTTCCTGCTGGTCATACGCATTGTACAGGTGTTTCTGGCAACGCATATTTTCCTGTATCTCCCCCCTTACGATCTTGTACAGGTTTGATTTTTTCTGGAGGGCTTTTATTTTGGTCAGCGCAAATGCTTTCAGTTTCTCTTCGGCGGTAAGGGCTTTGGCAACAGATTGCTTAACCATGTCAAAAACATCGTCCATTTCCCTGAGGATCACTGCATCAAAAATTTCTTCTTTACTGCAATAGTAATAATAGAGGGTACTCTTTCCCTTGCCCATAGACCTGGCAATATCTTCCATCGTGGTCTTCCTGAGGCCAAATTGCTGAAAGAGTTTCTGCGCTTCTCGCAGAATATCATCCTTGATGAGCTCGTCTTTTGAAGTGGCTATCATTTTCGACCAAATTCGTTTTTCGGTCCAAAAGTAGACAAAAACAAAATACTTCCTGTACCGTTCATCAAAATCATCCTTTCTGTGAGGCAAAATGGCGCATCAGTCCGCAGAAAGCTTCTACGCTTGACAATGGCAAAGCATTGTACATACTAACACGTACCCCGCCTACGGTACGGTATCCTTTCACACCAATCATTCCCTCTTTTTTACATAATGCCAGGAAGGACTCTTCCAGTGCGGGATCCTGCAGAAAGAAAACAGCATTCATATAACTGCGGTCTTCTTTTGCAACCACCGGTTTAAAGACAGGCAAGCTGTCAATGGTGCTATAAAGCAGGTCAGCCTTGGCTATACTGCGGCGCTCCATTTCAGCCAATCCGCCTTCTTTCAATATCCAGCGGAGTGTGAGCATGCTTATATACACCGCAAATACGGGGGGGGTATTCATGAGAGAGCCTGCTGCAATATGTTTCTGGTAGTCCATGATAACCGGTATACGGCGGGATACCTTGCCCAATACATCTTTCCGCGCCACCACTAAATTAACGCCTGCGGCACCCATGTTCTTCTGAGCGCCGGCATAGATCAGGGCAAATTTTTTGTAACCGGCAGGGCGGCTGAAAATATCGCTGCTCATGTCCGCCACCAATGGTATATCGGTTGTGGGATATTCGTGCCATTGGGTTCCCTCAACAGTATTATTTGTAGTAATGTGCAGATAGCTTGCATTTGACGGAATGGTGAAGTCCTTTTTAATATAGGTATGCTTCCTGTCCGATGTATCGGCCACCACTTCTACTTTACCAAACAGGGCAGCTTCTTTCAGGGCTTTATTGCCCCAGATGCCATTATCGCAATAAGCAGCGGTACCGCTTTCATCGAGCAGGTTCATAGGCACCTGCATGAACTGTGTGGTAGCGCCGCCATGCAGGAAAAGCACTTCATGGTCATCACCCAATTGCATCAGCTGTTTCACCGAACCCACGGCCTCATCCATTACTTCCTGAAACCAGGATGTTCTATGACCTATTTCCAATACGGATAAACCCGTGTTATTAAAGTTCTGAATGGCTTCAGCAGCCTGTTCTATGACAGGTTGCGGCAGGATAGAAGGGCCGGAATTAAAGTTGTGCAGTTTCATCTTCGATTGCTTGAGGCGCAAAATTAACAGTAAATCATGAGACGCGGGGTATCTCTCCCTCATGAACATCTGTAACACCGCCTGAAACTGCGTATTTCATAGCATCTGCAGCGCTGATATTATCGAGCGGCCTGATATGGCTCTTAGGGACGATATAAGTGATACCTGAAATAGCATAAGAGTGCGGAACATAAACAGTAACATGCGTATCCATTCCAAATTCGCGGGCAGATTGCTGGGTGATGAAGCCGATCCGCCAAACATCATTGGCATCTACATTCACCAATACCGGCTTATCGAATTTCTTTTTATTGCCAGCAAAAGCTTCGAGAAAATCTTTGACCGAAGAATAAATGAATTTGATACCAGGCGTTCTTTCAAGTACAGTATCCAGTACTGCTACCAGCCGGCCCACTACAAAAAGGGAAGATACCCATCCTACAAACAACACCAGTGAGACCACTACTATAAAGCCCAATCCCGGCATCCTGCTTACGTTGCCTGCTGCATCTTTTCCCAGAAGATTCGGGAACAGGGAATCGACTAAGTTCGGAAGAAAGCCATCCACCCACCTGAACAGGCCAATAACCACCCATAAAGTGATACCAATGGGTGCCAGCACAATCAGTCCCTGTAAAAAAAGCTGCAATAATTTTTTTGCATATGCGCTGGTAGTCAACCGGTTCCGGCTCATTCAGTAGAATTTGAATGTAAAGTAAGCAAGATTTTAATATGCTTAATTCATAATTGGCTGGGAATGTTTAACGATACAACTACTTAATTAATACCAGGTTGGTCTTCAGATAACATGCATTTTTCTGCTACACCCGGTTCCATATTGCGTTCACTGTATGAACCATATCCAGGCCAGGTTGCTACTGCATGACCGCTTCGTGTCAGATTCGGGGATAACCCATAGATAAGCTATTATAATGCAGATATGGCTTATCTATGGGTTATCTATGAATTATAACTGTGTTAATATCCAATATAACCCAAATCTGTACCGATCCTGATAGTCCATAATCCTGCTTTATTTCGATGTTATAACATTTGGCAATACCCGTACCGCATCACGCTTGTTTCAGGCAGGGTTGCTAAAAATATTAATCCGCAGGGCTTAAAATATCCGGTACGGTAAAACGTCAACTCTTTTACGTTCATCTCATTTTAAAACCGTTTAACACAAATTTTGGTTGAAACTGTTGCGGAAACTTGTGCAACGAAAAAAGTTTCCATAGTTTTACGCTTCCCCCCCATTCATACAGCTATGGAAATACAGGAAAGAATTGTGACGAAAGCCCACGAGTTGTTTATGCGTTATGGTGTACGCAGTGTGAGCATGGATGAAATTGCCAACCATCTTGGCATGAGTAAAAAAACCATTTACCAGTTTTTCTCTGATAAAGATGCCCTGGTTGAAGCAGTGATAGACATAGAGATCAATAGTAGTATGCAGAACTGTGAGCGCTACCGGAATAAATCCGAAAACCCGGTACATGAGATCTTTATAGCGGCTGATATGATTATGGAGTTATTGAAGAACAGGAGCGCTTCCCTGGTGTATGATCTTGAAAAATACCATACCGGAGCATTCCGAAAGATCACTGAGCACAAAAACAAATTCATATACGAAGTGATCAAAAGCAATCTTGACAAAGGAAAAGAAGAAGACCTCTACCGCCAGGAGATCAATACCGACATCCTTGCCCGTTACAGGCTCGCCACCGTTTTCCTGTTGTTCAACCCGGAGATATTCCCATCCGGAAAGAACAATCTCTCGCATGTAATTGAAGAGATCACTGATAATTTTTTACGCGGGATTGTTACCGGTAAGGGACTCAAACTGATACAGAAATACAAACAACAAAGATTAAAGCATAAAACAACCACCGTATGAGCAAAAGAGGAATAGAAAAAATGGTATGGCTATGTTGCCTGGCAGTATTAAGTGGTGCAATCGCCGCACAAACACCGCCTGCTAAGTATGCATTCAGCATTCAGCAGGCTGTTGCATACGCGCAACTGCATAATGTGCAGGTAAAAAACGCGTTATTGGACATGCAGATACAGCAGCAGACCAATCGTGATATTACCTCAGCGGCATTGCCTTCCGTAACAGGAAGTATCAACACCACTGATTATTTAAAGATCCCTACCTCCCTGCTTCCGGGCCAGGTATTTGGCCAGCCTGCGGGCACTTATATCCCCGTTCAGTTCGGTACCAAATATAATTCAACTGCAAGCATTCAATTACAGCAGGTATTGTTTGACGGGCAGGTATTCATCGGGCTGCAGGCCAGAAGCACTTCTATGGATTGGAGGAAAAAATATGCCGAGGTTACAGAAGAAACCATTAAAACCAATATCCACAAGATATACTACCAGTTAGTGGTAAGCAAAACGCAGTTAGACCTGCTCGATGCCAACATCAGCCGGTTGGGTAAATTAGAGCATGATACCAGGGAATTGTACAAGAACGGGTTTGCCGAAAAACTGGATCTTGACAAAATTGCCGTGCAGCTCGCCAACCTGCAGACAGAAAAGCTGAAAGCAACCAACAATATTGAAATAGGTTATTTAGGCCTGAAAACGCTGATGGGTATGCCTGTAAAAGACACGCTGGTCCTGTCGGATAAACTGAATGAAGACCAGATCAGGGAAGACTTCTCGAACGATACCAGCTACCAGTACACCGATCGGAAAGACTTTCAATACCTGCAACTGACAAAGAAGCTGAACGAGTATAATATCAGGCGCTACAAGCTGAGCTACTATCCTGTTGTATCCCTGACAGGGTCCTACAGTAAAAATGCGCAACGCAACGAATTCAGTTTTTTTGAGAAGGGAGATTGGTTTACCACTTCTTATATCGGCCTGAACATTGCCGTTCCCATTTTTGACGGTTTCGCAAAGGATTCCAGGATCAAAAAGTCAAAATTTGAACTGGCCCAGACAGAGAACCAGATCAGCAACCTGCAATTATCCATCGACAATGAAGTGCTGCAGTCAAAGATCAATTTCAGGTCTGCTGTGTCCGCTATGAATTACCAAAAGAAGAACATGGATCTCGCAGAGACCGTGTACAACCAGACCAAAAAAAAGTATGAAATAGGAACAGGATCCAATATTGAGATCACTTCGGCGCAAACGGACCTGATCACTTCGCAAACCAATTATATTAACGCATTGTATGCTGCCATCATTGCTAAAGTGGATTATTTAAAAGCAATTGGCAAACTCTAATTAACCAAACCAACAACAACCCTAAAACCTAGTATATGCAAAAGATAGTACAACTGGTATTGCTGGCAACAGCCATTACACTGGCATCCTGCGGAGCCAAATCTGACGGCGCTACCAGTGAAAAAAAATCTCAATTAGAAGCGCTCAGGAAAAAACAGGCCAGCCTGAATGCTGAGATCGAAAACTTAGAAAAAGAAATTGCAAAAACAGATCCCGCTGCTGCTAAAGAAGAAAAAGCCAAGCTGGTAACATTAAACGCCATCGCTCCTGAAACCTTTATGCACTATATAGACCTTCAGGGACGGGTAGAAGCAATGAATATTTCCTATGTGGCGCCAAAGGGTGGCCCCGGTGTAGTCAGAGCCGTATATGTAAAAAAGGGCGATGTGGTTAACAAAGGGCAGCTTCTTTTAAAATTAGAAGATGCAATCCCCAAACAAAATGTCATTACTGCTGAGCAAAACCTTGAAACACTGAAAACACAATTGGCCTACCTGAAAACACTGTACCAGAAACAAAAAAACCTTTGGGAGCAGAATATCGGTACCGAAGTTCAGCTCATCACCGCAAAAAACAATGTGGACAACCTGGAAAGCCAGTTAAAAGCCAGCCAGGAGCAGATCAAGATCGCAAAGGAGCAACTCAATTATACATCCATTTACAGTGACGTTAACGGCGTGGCCGAAGACGTAAACATAAGAGTGGGTGAAACCTTTGCCGGTATTGCAGGCACAATGCCTCAGATCAAGATCGTAAACACTTCCGATCTGAAGGTAATTACTCAAATACCCGAAAACTATCTGGGCAAGGTAAATGCAGGCACTCATATAAAAGTAAGTTTCCCTGATATCAACAGAACACTTGATGCAAACATCAGTGTCGCAGGCAAAGTGATCGACCTGACCAACAGAAGCTTCTTTGCAGAAGCGAGAATCCCTTCAGACAAGGCATTCCACCCCAACCAGGTTGCCCTGGTGAGGATACTGGATTACACGAAGCCCAATTCAATTACTGTTCCTGTAAACACCATCCAGACTGATGACAAAGGCAAGTATGTAATGGTGGCTGTAAAAGAGAACGGAAGAATGATTGCTAAGAAACGTACGGTGGTGATCGGTGAATTCTACGGCGATAAGATGGAAGTGAAGAGTGGCCTGCAAACCGGAGATATGGTTGTTACAGACGGTTTCCAGAGCCTGTATGAAGGCCAGCTGATCACTACTGATACCAAATAAATACGAATCGAACGACGAGTAGTCACCACTTAAACTGATTCTATGAGTATAATAGACAATATAAAAGGTAAATTCAAAGAGTTTGGGCCCACCACCTGGAGTATCAGGAACAAGACATCCATCTATTTAATGATGCTGTTTGTAAGTCTCGCCGGTATCTTCCAGTTCGTTACCCTTCCAAAGGAACAATTTCCGGATATAGTGATCCCTACTATTTATGTACAAACCATTTATGTAGGTAACTCTCCAAAAGATATTGAGAACTTAGTTACAAGGCCTATTGAAAAACAGATCAAAGGCATTACTGGTGCCAAGATCAAAAAATTTACGAGTACTTCACAGCAGGACTATTCTGCCGTAATCGTTGAGTTCGACACTGATGTAAAAACAGACGTCGCACTGCAAAAAGTAAAAGATGCTGTAGATAAATCAAAACAGGATCTGCCCAATGATCTCACACAGGAACCCACTGTTCTTGAAGTGAGCTTCAGTGAGCAGCCTATCATGTATGTGAACCTGAGCGGCGATTATGACCTGCCGCGCCTGAAAAAATATGCAGATGACCTGAAAGATAAACTGGAGGACCTTTCACAGATCACAAGGGTTGATGTGGTAGGCGCTCCTGAGAGAGAATTCCAGATCAATGTTGATAATTACCGCATGCAAAGCGCCGGGATCACATTCGATGATATATCAAACGCCGTGCAGCGTGAGAACATGGACATATCCGGAGGCTTGCTGGAAGTAGGCAACATGAAACGCAACCTCCAGCTGAAAGGACAGTTGAAGACTGCTCCCGATATTGAAAAGATCATCATACGCAACACAAGCGGCGCTCCTATTTACCTGAAAGACATTGCCAGGATTATTGATACCACCAAAGAGAAAGAAAGCTATGCCCGCTTAGACGGCAAGAATGTAGTTACACTGAACATCATCAAGCGCAGTGGCGAGAACCTGATCGAAACCAGCGATGGGGTGAAGAAAGTGGTGGAAGATGCAAAAGGCGTTTTATTTCCGAAAGACCTGAAAGCAGTCATCACAGGCGATATGAGTATTAAGACCAGGGTGTCATTCAATGACCTTGTCAATTCTATCGTGATCGGTTTTATATTGGTATTAATTGTACTTATGTTCTTTATGGGTGTGGTGAACGCATTCTTCGTGGCGCTCTCTGTACCATTGAGCATGTTCGTTGCATTTGTGTTCCTGCCGGGCGCTGACCTGATCGTAGGTACGCATGTGACGCTCAACTTCATTGTACTCTTTGCCCTGTTGTTCGGCCTGGGTATTATCGTGGATGATGCCATTGTGGTGATTGAAAACACCCACCGCATTTTCACTGAAGGCAAAGGGAAATTACAGATTACCACTTCAGCCAGGATGGCAGCTGGTGAAGTATTTATACCGGTACTTGCCGGTACGCTTACCACGCTGGCTCCCTTCTTCCCGCTGTTGTTCTGGCCGGGTATTATTGGTAAGTTCATGGTGTACCTGCCTACTATGCTCATTTTTACGCTGGCAGCTTCATTGGTGGTAGCTTTTATCATGAACCCTGTTTTTGCAGTTGACTTCATGAATCATCCCGAAGGAGAAGAGAAAGAAGCGCCTGGCGCTATCTTCAAAAAGAAAGGTTTCTGGATCGCTATTGCGATCGGACTCCTGCTCGACCTTGCCGGTGCACCGTTCTGGGGCAACCTGCTCATCTTCTTCATGCTGTTGATCATACTGAACCGCTTTGTACTGGATAATGCTATTCATTCTTTTCAAAACAGGGCGTTACCCTGGATCATGCGCCGCTATGAGGCTCTCTTACGCTGGGCATTGAAGGGATGGAGGCCTGTACATCTTTTATTAGGAACCATTGCGTTGTTCTTTATATCGTTCATTGTTTTTTCTGCATCGATCAGCTCGGGAAGGGTACCGGTTACCTTCTTCCCCAAAGGCGATCCTAACCAGATCTACGTATACCTTAAATTGCCTGTAGGTACTAATGTAGAATATACCGACTCCATCACTAAACTACTCGAAAGCCGTGTAAACAAAGTCTTGGGTGTTGACAACGGCAAACAAAACCCGGTGGTGGAAAGTGTGATCAGTAACGTGGCCATCGGTGCAGGTGACCCTACCAGCGGCGACAGAAGTACACGCAGTGAACTGGGAAGGATACAGGTATCATTTGTGGAGTTTGAGAAACGTCACGGTGTTGCTACCGGGCCTTATCTTGACAAGATCAGGGCCGAAATGAAAGGCATACCCGGAGCTGAAATAAGTGTAGCACAGGAAAACAGCGGTCCCCCTACTGATCCACCGATCAATATTGAGATCGCCAGTGAAGAGTTTGATGACCTTATCAAAACGGCATCTTCCTTAAAGAACTACCTCGATTCTATCCAGGTACCCGGTGTTGAGGAACTGAAAATGGATGTGGATCTCAAGAATCCTGAGATCACGCTTACCGTTGACAGGGAGAGAGCCCTGATAGAAGGCGTTTCCTCAGCACAGATCGGCATCCAGATACGTACCGCTTTATTCGGAAAAGAGGTATCCAAGATCAAGGAAGGTAAAGATGAATACAAGATACAGCTGCGCAATACTGAATTGCAACGTAAGAGCCTGGTTGACCTGTTAAACATGCGGGTATCTTTCAGGGATATGGCCAGCGGTGGCGCTGTAAAAAATATTCCGATCAGTGCCCTGGTAAAAGTAGAACCTACCAATACACTGGGTAGCGTGAAACGTAAGAACCAGAAACGGCTGATTACACTCCGATCCAATGTACTGACAACAAAGGGATTTAATGCCACTGCTGTTAACCAGGTAATAGCCAAACACATTGCCGCCTTCAATAAAAAGCCCGACAATGTTACCATCAAACAAACCGGTGAAGGAGAACAGCAGGCAGAAACAGGAGCATTCCTTGGTAAGGCATTGGCCATTGCCCTGGGATTGATCTTACTGGTGCTGGTACTGCAGTTCAATAGTGTCAGCAAGCCAGTCATCATCTTAACCGAGATCATTTTTAGTGTTATTGGCGTATTCATCGGTTTTGCCATAACAGGGATGGAAGTATCTGTGCTGATGACCGGACTGGGTATCGTTGGACTGGCAGGTATTGTGGTGAAGAATGGCATCCTGGTGATAGAGTTTGCAGACGAATTGCGTTCAAGAGGAATCAAAACAAGAGAAGCTGTTATACAGGCAGGCAAAACACGTATCATCCCGGTATTGTTAACCGCATTGGCGGCTATCCTTGGTTTCATTCCGATCGCTACAGGTTTTAACATCAACTTTATCACACTGTTCTCAGAACTGAACCCGCATATTTTCTTTGGCGGCGATAACGTAGTGTTCTGGAAACCGTTAAGCTGGACGATCATCTTTGGACTTGCCTTTGCATTCTTCATGACACTGTTCATAGTGCCGAGCATGTACCTGATTGCCGAACGTTTGCGCAGGCCTATGCGCCGGATGTTTGGCGGTAAGTGGATCAGCTTTATGGGCATTCCGCCATTGACCATTGTTTTCCTTCTTCTGATGGTGGCCACACTGATCAGGCACAGGATTGACAGAAAAAAGCGGGAAGCCAGGTTAAGAAATAACGCTAAAGTGAACCAGGCTTTTACTGGCAGCTGGTTCTAAATTAGGTTTTGGGTTAATAATCGGGCCGCCAAGATTTGTGTCATTATAAATCTGGCGGCTTTTTTATGCTGTTAGTGAGTAACTGATTAGTGCAGGTTTACTAATTGTTTAACCGCCTTCTCCAGGGTCTCTTCCTTTTTTGCGAAGCAAAAGCGAAGTACTTTATCATCTTTGCCATTTTTATAAAAAGCTGATACCGGAATAGTAGCAATGCCATATTCCTTTGTGAGCCTGATGGCAAAATCGGTATCTTTCTCATGACTAAAATGCCCATAGCTGTAACACTCGAAATAACTGCCGTGTGAGGGAATGCATTGGAATGGCGTGGCTTTCATCAATTGACGGAAATAATCTCTTTTCTGCTGGATAAATGTTCCAAGTGTCTGATACGCTTCTTCATTTTGCAGGTGCCTGGCCAATGCCACCTGTTTGGGCATATCGCAGCTAAAACAATTAAACTGATGTACTTTCCTGAACTCCTTCATCAAAGAAGGAGAAGCGATACAATAACCCAGCTTCCATCCGGTACAGTGGTAAGTCTTCCCAAAAGAAAAACAAACAAAACTTCTTTCCAGCAGATCAGGGTAACGCAAAATGCTTTGATGGGCAATACCATCAAAGATGAGGTGTTCATACACTTCATCGCTCAGGATAATGATGCCGGTTCCTGCAATAATATCTTGCAGCTGTCGCATATCAGCTTCGCTTAACACACTTCCGGTGGGGTTATGCGGCGAGTTGATCATGATCATCCTGGTGCGGCTGTTTACTTTCGACCTCACTTCATCCCACGGAATGGAATAACCGGGATATTGCAATGAGACTAGCACCGGCTTTGCACCATTGATCTCTATATTGGGTATATAGCTATCATAAGCCGGTTCAAAAATAATCACTTCATCACCGGGTCGCAATACCGTTGTTAATGCGGTATAAATCGCATAAGTACCGCCGGGTGTAATAGTAACCTGTGAACCAGGGTCAACATTTGCTCCATATAATTTTGAAGCTTTCTCTGCCAATCCTTCGCACAGCAAAGGCAGTCCGCTCATAGGCGCATACTGGTTAAATCCATGATGCATGGCCGTAGCCACTAAGGAAGTCAGTTCTTCGCTCATCGGAAAATCAGGGAATCCCTGGCCAAGGTTCACAGCGCCCTGTTCAACTGCCAGCTGGCTCATGACAGTGAAAATCGTTGTTCCTACATCGGGCAGCTTTGATTGAAGGTTGAGTTGCACATGTTTTCTTTTAGGATGACATCAGGGAGCTAACTGATTAGCCAAACGTTTCAATTCCACTTCAGCTATTTTTGCTGAATAATTAAGGTTTACCAGCCGGAAGCCTGCATTCTCAAAACTTTGCTGCGCCTGCTTTACATCAATAATTGTTGCCTGTCCTAATTGAAAACGTTGTAACACAAGGTCCAGCAACTGTTTTGAAAGCAGGTAGTTTTCCTGTTCTGTCTGCAATTGCTGCAAGGCATTACTGTATGACTGGAAAGTGCGCACTGCCCCGCTTTCCAGGCTCAGCACTAAGTTGTCTTTCTGTATCCTGGCATTACGGGTATTGATAGTTGCTGTCTGCTCCTGTCGCCTGGCAGCACTCCCGTTGTAAATAGGGATGGCCAGGTTCAGCCCGGCAAAGGGGCCATAACTCTGGTTCAACAGGCTGAATCCCGCTGCACTCTTATTACTGCTGAAATTATACCCTGTACTGGCACGAAGGCTCGGATAGCGTAACGCTGCTGTTTCTTTCTCCAGGAATTCGCTGATGCGCACCTGTTGGTCGGCCGATACTATTTGCGGATTATTTTTCAGTACTTCACGAATACCTTCCAACCTGATTGTTTTGTCAACCACTATGGTGTCAGTAATGCTGATTGTTGAATCCGGGCTTACAAAAAGCAGGTTCAGCAGGTCTGTCTTTCCCTGGTCGATGACCAATTGCTGGCTCAGCTTTGACTGGACCAGTGCATTCATATCCAATTGGGCCTGGTAGATATCAGCATTGTTGGACATACCTGCTTCCTTACGTGTTTGCAGGATGTCTAGTTTTTGTTTGGAAACAGCAATTGATTGTATGATTGTTTGCAGGAAACTCTGCTGGCGCACTATATCATAATATTTGGCAGCAACAGCGGCGATGGTGTTTTGTATCCGGATATTAACCAGTTGCAGGTTCTGTTGCTGCAGTTCCGCCAATCTTTTTCTAGTGGTCATTACACGATAACCGTTGAACAAAAGTATACTGCCCGTAACGCCGGCAGTAAGGTTATTGGATTCTACGTTGCTTCGTTTTGTATCGCGGTTGGCATCGGCAAATTTCTGGTTGATGGTGGTAATCTGTTCATTGTCGTTAGCTGTAGCCGTTACAAGAGGCAGGGCGCCGGCAACACCGGCATCATTGTTAATGGCACTGATCTCTAAATTGTTCTTAGCCAGCTGGATATCATAGCTGTTCTTCAATGCTATATTCACTGCATCGGTTAAAGACAGTCTTTGCTGGGTATGCCCGGCTATTGCAGCGGCACATAAGAGGGCTAACAATAATTTTTTCATGCGGTGTGAAATTACCAACCCCGGTATAAGAACCTGAAAATATTACACCAGCGGATGAGATTAGCTCACCAGCGTTCCTACATTCATCCCTTCCACTACTTTCATCAGGTTTCCAGGCTTATTCATATCAAATACGATGATGGGAAGTTTGTTTTCCATGCAGAGGGTAAACGCCGTCATATCCATTACTTTCAGGTTTTTATTGATACAATCCTGGAAGCTGATCTTGTCGAATTTGGTTGCCGATGCATCTTTTTCCGGATCGGCAGTGTATACGCCATCAACCCTCGTTCCTTTCAGTATCACATCTGCCTTCATTTCAATGGCACGTAATGAACCTGCTGTGTCAGTTGTAAAATAAGGATTGCCGGTACCTGCTCCAAAGATCACTACCCTGCCCTTTTCAAGGTGTCGCAGGGCTTTACGCCTGATATAGGGCTCTGCCACCTGTTCCATGTTAATGGCGCTTTGCAAACGGGTATAGACTCCTATTTTTTCCAGCATGGCCTGCATGGCCATTGCATTGATCACTGTAGCGAGCATGCCCATATAATCACCATGTGCTCTTTCAATACCACTGTCAGTTTCATTCATGCCCCTGTATATATTGCCTCCGCCAATAACAATAGCCACCTGAACACCCAGGTCTGTTACTAGTTTAATGTCATGGGCATATTGCTCAATAATCTTGGGGTTAAACGGATCGCCATTCGGTTGATCGCCTAATAAGGCTTCGCCTGATAGTTTGAGAAGTATGCGCTTGAATTTGGGGAGCATGAGTAGGTTATTGATTTGACTGCAAATAACCTGAATTTTTGATGAGCAGCCAAAAAAAGGGAGTGCAGATGATGCACTCCCCTTATTGATTCGTTTTCCATTATAAAATTATCCCAGGGCGACACGCTTAAACTCAGTCACTTTCAGGTCAGCGCCCACACTCTTCAGGTAATCTCCCACGCTCTTACTGCCGTCTTTTACGAAAGCCTGTGCCAGCAATGTCTGTTCTTTGAAGAAAGCATTCAGTTTGCCTTCAGCTATTTTCGCAATCATTTCATCGGGTTTGCCAGCCATCTTTGGATCTTCTTTCATAGTATCGATGATGATACCTCTTTCCCTTGTCACTGTTTCAGCAGGTACTGAATCAGCGTCAACTGCCACAGGATTCATAGCAGCGATCTGCATGGCAATGTCTTTACCGGCTTCAGCAGCTTCACTGTTTAAACCAACCAATACACCCATGCGGAACGCACCGTGGATATAAGAAGCAACATAAGGAGCTTCAAGCCTTTCAAATTTGGCAATACCGATCTTTTCACCAATAGCAGCCAGTTTATCATTGATCAGGTCAGCAACTTTGGCGCCGTTGACTACTACTTCATTCAGTTCTTCCGCGCTCTTTACATTGTTAGCTACGGCAGCATCTGCAATACTTTGTGCAAATGCAACGAAGTCGGCATTCTTAGAAACGAAATCAGTTTCGCAACTGATGCATACCACAAATCCGGTCTTGTTGTCTGCAGCTGTTTTCGCAATAATCACACCTTCTTTCGCTTCACGGTCGCTGCGCTTGGCCGCAACTTTCTGGCCTTGTTTGCGCAACCAGTCGATAGCAGCTTCAAAATCACCATTGGTTTCAGTCAAAGCTTTACGACAATCCATCATACCTGCGCCGGTAGCCTGGCGGAGTTTGTTGATATCTGCGGCTGTAATTGTTACAGTACTCATATTATTTTGAGATTTTGAAATGTTGAAATGTTGAAATTTGTCAGCAAAACTAATTGCTGCGGGTATTCATCAATATTACTGTTTGATGAAATCCGGCCTAGTTTTTATTACTGCAAAGTATAGCGAAAGTGATAAAATGAATTGGGTCATTATGCCATTACCCATAAGACAATGACGTAATGACCCAATGGATATGTTATATAAGATTATCTGCTTCCACCACCACCGGCAGGGCGACGGTTGCCTGGTACGCGACGCTTGGGCTGACCCTGGCCAGCTTCTGTGGTACCACCACGCTGTCTGCCGCCACGGCCACTTTCAGATTGCGCTTCGGCTTCGAGGCGACGTGCTTTGGCTTCATTTTCGTTGCTCCCCTCATCTGATTCTTCTTCATCTTTAGAAGCCTGGCGCTCAGCCAAACCTTCTGCAATTGCAGCAACAATATAGTTAGCGATGATGGCAATTGACTTGGTTGCATCATCATTGGAAGGAATTGCAAAGTCAACTTTGTTAGGATCGCAATTGGTATCTACCATACCAAATGTAGTGATGCCTAAACGTTTTGCTTCAGCTAATGCAATGTGCTCATGTCCGATATCCACTAAGAATAAAGCGGCTGGTAAACGGCCCAGTTGGGCAATACCGCCTAATACTTTTTCCATTTTGTCTCTATCACGGCTCAATGTCAGACGCTCTTTCTTGGTCAGGCTTTCAGCACTCCCGTCTGCCAGCATTTTTTCAATGCTCTGCATTTTTTTAACGCTTTTGCGAACAGTGTTGAAGTTGGTTAACATACCACCCAACCAGCGCTCTGTAGCAAAGGGCATGTTTACACGCTTGGCGCATTCGCTCACGATCTCTTTCGCCTGCTTTTTAGTAGCTACAAACATGATCTTCTTACCGCTCTTGGCAATTTGCTTAACAGCAGCAGCAGCTTCCTGCAGGTGATCTACGGTTTTATTCAGGTCGATGATGTGGATGCCTTTCTTCTCTGCGAAGATGTAAGGCAACATTTTGGGATTCCACTTCTTTTTCAGGTGACCAAAGTGTACGCCGGCCTCCAGGAGTTGTTGTTGTAATGAAGTGTTATTTTCCATCTTGGTATTTTGTTATAATGATATGAAAATTGTTTGTTGTCTGTTGTCTGCAGTTTGTGGTTGTTATCAGTCAATTAGTTTGGTGTTATTTATCCTAACAACAAACCACGAACAACAAACTACAAACCCGCCAGTATTAACGCTTGCTGAACTGGAAGCTTCTACGCGCTTTCTTATGACCAAATTTCTTACGTTCAACACCACGTGGGTCGCGTTTCAGCTGACCAGCAGCCTTCAATGAAGGACGGAACTCAGCATTCACTTCGAGCAGTGCACGGGCAATACCTAATTTGGCAGCCTCAGCCTGACCCTTTAAACCCCCGCCTGTAGCGTTGATCACCACATCAAATTTGCCAACAACATCGGCTGTTTTCAACGGGGCCTCAACCTGGTTCTGTAAATAAACCAATGGGAAGTATTCTTTGTAGTCTTTGTCATTTACAGTGATCTTACCATCGCCCTTGCTGATGAATACACGGGTAACGGCTTCTTTACGGCGACCAACTGCGTTTTTTTGTTTTTCCATTTATGTTGGAATTAAAGCGTTTTTTGAATGTAGTTGTTAGAATTTAAATGCTTTAGGCTGTTGCGCACTGTGCGGGTGATTGGCACCTGCATACACAAACAATTTCTTGATCATCTTACGGCCCAGGCGATTCTTAGGCAACATGCCTTTTACCGCTCTTTCCATAATCACTTCGGGGCGGCGTTTGATCAGGTCCTGTGCAGCTTCCTCTTTTTTACCACCAGGGTAGCCAGAGTAGTTGATGTATTGTTTGTCTTCGAACTTGTTACCTGTGAAGACAACTTTTTCTGCATTGATTACAATTACATAGTCGCCACAGTCAACGTGAGGTGTGTAATAAGCTTTGTTCTTACCACGAAGAACAGCAGCGATCTTTGATGCAATACGACCTACGGTTTGATTAGTACCGTCAACCACATACCAGTTGTGCTGTACGGTAGCCTCGTTCGCATGCTTGGTGGTGAAATGAAGTTTACTCATGATATTTCTGTTTAAGTTTAACCAGCGCTATCCCGCCGGTTTTTAATGGACGGCAAAGGTACGCCGATGGTATTTGATTTTCCAAGGATTTCAGGGTGTATTTTTCATCGAACATTCGTAATTAATTGATTATCAATTAAAAAATAATCACATTATTTATACGATAGTCGAAAAGTGTTGGTTTCGCTGCTTCCGAAATCTTATAGTACTCCGCTCTGCCCGGAGTCTTCCGGGTCATGTTTGCATTATCATGGGTACAGAGAACACTATAAAGTTGGCAAATAACCAACTTTATAATACCTTCGCATTATCCGACTTAGTCTGAGTCATAAGGTAAAATAACAAGTACCGTTTAATAGCTGAAGTATTTTATGCCGATGAGATTGTCGGAGTCAGGTTTATTGGCACGCATTCCGAATATGATAAAATTGATCCGGCAACTGTATAAAAGCAATAGGTATGAATACATGGTTTATTATTGAAAATGAAACAGAATACGAGAAAGCAATGACCCGGTTCCAGGAAATCAAGTATGCAAAAAAGGGAGCTATTGAACACCGGGAGAAAATGTTACTGGCTCATTTAATCAGTGATTACGAAACTAAAACCTCTGCACTGCCCGAAGTAGACCCTATTGAGTTCATTAAGATCAGAATGGAAGATTTTGGATACAAAGCAGCCGATCTTGCCAAGGAATATGGCGACAAAGGCACTGTAAGTAAAGTGCTGAATTACAAACAGGCCTTATCACTGACAATGATCAGAAAATTCAGCAAAATATTACACATCCCGATAGAAGCATTAATTAAAGAATACGAACTCCAATAGATTTTGTCTTACAGAAAATTCCAGGCCACCCAGCTCTTTACCGGATCAGCAATGCTGGACGGTGATTCAGTACTTATTACCGATGAAAAAGGTATTATAAAAGATATTGTTGCAGCATCAGAGGCTGGTGACGATATCCATCAATTAAACGGCATCCTCTCCCCCGGGTTCGTCAATTGCCACTGCCATCTTGAGCTCAGTCATATGCGGGGTCTCATCCCCGAACACACCGGTTTAGTCGATTTTGTTTTCAAAGTAGTTACCCAGCGCCATTTCCCCGATGAAGAGATCGAAGATGCGATTGCCAGGGCCGAAGATGAAATGCTGGCAAACGGTATTGTTGCTGTTGGGGACATCTGCAACAACACGCTTACCATACCGCAAAAACAATTACACAGGATTGCCTATTATAATTTCATTGAAACGAGCGGCTGGCTGCCTGCAGTTGCACAAGCAAGGTATGACAGGTCGCTGGAGCAATACAATAAATATGCCCGGCTCCCGGCTTCCAGGTCCAGGCTTTCCCTTTCCCCCCACGCTCCTTATTCTGTTTCCGCTGAATTATGGCAGCTCCTGCAACCTCATTTTGACAACAAAACCATTACCATTCACAACCAGGAAACTGCTTTTGAAGACGAATTGTTTGAAAAAGGCACCGGGGACTTCTCCCGTATGTATGCATTGATGAAGCTTGATACTTCCTTCTTCAAACCCAGCGGTAAAAGCAGCCTGCAGTCTTATTTTCGCCAGTTTCACAAGGCCAAAAACGTATTGCTGGTGCACAATACGTTTACCAAAGAAGCTGATGTTGTTTTTGCCGGCCTGGAGTCAGCTGTCAACAACCAGGAATTATTTTATTGCCTGTGCATCAATGCCAATCAATATATTGAACAAGCCGTGCCTCCGGTTGATATGCTTTTGCGCAACAACTGCCGGCTTGTGATCGGAACAGACAGTTTGGCCAGTAACCGGAGCCTGAACATACTGGATGAGCTAAAGACCATCCGCAAACACTTTCCCCATATTCCATTGGCCCAATTACTGGAATGGGCAACGTATCATGGCGCCCAGGCATTACAATTAGACCATGTGGCGGGCAGTTTTGCAGAAGGTAATAAGCCGGGTGTGCTGCTGCTTGAGCAGGCGGCAGATAATATCGGCGAAGAAACAACTGTTAGCAGGTTATTGTAAACCAGGTTACTCCAGCACTTCCTGCAAAATGGCAAGGCTTTTCAATTCTCCGAAATCTGCAACATGCAGGGCAATATAAATCTGGTAGGCCTGTAACAATTCTCTCCGCAGGCTCCTGTTCAATGGCATGTGTTCAAGATCGTTATAAAACTGAAGGCTCAGTAGTTGCGAAGTAATACTGGCCAATGGCCCATCAAGGTAATACGGGTGAGATGGTTTAGCAGTAATGAATTGCCCCTCCTGTAAATCCAGCACGGGGTTTTGCTCGCTATAGGTTCCCTGCATTTGAAAACCCAGTTCACCGCCAAGGTGTAAAATGAAATAAAGTGGCAGGTTGGCTGTCAAAGTATCTGTTCCCCTATCCAATTGTTTCAGTGTATCTTCTATCAGGTAAAACAATTCCGGGTTGGCTTCGGGCTGTTTGAGGCTGTGCTGCAATAATTCTATCACATACATGGCAACCGCATTGCGTGCCACATCGAAAAATACCTGCTCATATAAGTATGCCCATTGAAATTCTCTTACAAATTGCAGTTGTTTCAATTCATTGTGGTACACTTCCATCTCCAGTATGGCGGCCGGCTGAAAGTAGCCTGCTTTACCCGAAGAAGTTTTAGTACGCTGGCGTACTCCTTTTACAATATAGCTCTGCACACCAAAAAGTTCCGTGTATACGGTTGTGATGACACTGGTATCACCATATTTTACGGTACGCAAAACAATGCCTTTGGTAGCATGAACCATTGGTAATTATAATTATTGCGGTACTAAAATTAGGATTGCGGGTCCAACTTTTATACCGTACCGGGACTGAATTGTTATGAATGCAATGTTTGCATTGCTGGAACCGGTAATGAAGCGGGGACAGCTACAACCGCCACAGGTACAGTTAATGGTTTTAGCTGTATGATCTTTACTCCATGCAACCCTTTCATAATAAGATAGGTAAGATCAAATTCAAACCATTTCTTGGCAAAATTGGCATCTTCTTTGGCATAATGGTGGTTATTCTGAAACAGTTCGCCCATGAGCAATACACCCCAGGGTGAACTATTCTTCGAGTGATCCCCGTTCTCAAAATTACTGTACCCGTATTTATGGCCGCACCAGTTAACAATAGCGCCTTGTATAGGGCCCATCAAAAAATGTACCGGGAGTAATAACAACCACCATAGGTTGGGAGCGTAATAAAGATAGAAACCCGTATACATTGCCCCAAAGCATATCCTTGTAAACGCATGATGGCCAAACTTATCAAGCTTGTCCCATGCCGGGAGATAGGCCACTGTAAACTGTGCATCGGGCAGATTTTTACCGGTCAGAAACCCCCGGAATATCTGGATGGTGCTGCGCATCATCTGGTACACATCTGTAAAAAAATGCGGTGAATGCGGATCCTGCTCTGTATCGCTGTAGGTATGGTGCATGCGATGCATCACGCCATAGGCCCTGGGTACTAAGTAAGAGGAACCCTGTACCAGCCAGGTAGTGAAATAAAAAGTGCGTTCCCAGTTTTTACTGGTCGTATACATCTGGTGCGAACAGAAACGATGCAGAAAGAAGGAATGAAAAAACAAGGAAAGGAACCAATGTCCAAAGAAAAAGCACAGGATTACAAACATGTTGGGTAATTAGGGGGTATGCATGGGCAAAGCGGTAAGATAACAACTTTATCCAGACTCCAACAGTGAAATAGTTGCTTTAACAATTAAATATGGTTATTATACTGCGCCGGTAAACTGTTTCAGGAAGCGTACATCATTCTGTGAATACAAACGCAGATCGTTGACCTGGTACTTCAATTGAGTGATCCTTTCCACTCCCATACCAAAGGCAAAGCCGGTATATTTATTGGGGTCAATACCAAAATTCTCCAGCACTTTCGGGTGCACCATGCCGCTACCCAGTATTTCCACCCAACCGGTATGTTTACAAATATTACATCCAGCGCCACCGCAGATCAGGCAGCTGATATCCATCTCTGCGCTTGGTTCTGTAAAGGGAAAGTAACTGGGACGGAAACGTACTTTCACATGTTTCCCAAACATTTCCTGTACAAAGAAATAAAGGGTTTGCTTCAGGTCGGCAAAACTTACATTGTCATCAATATACAGACCTTCCACCTGGTGAAAGAAGCAATGTGCCCTGGCGCTGACAGTTTCGTTACGGTATACGCGACCGGGACATATCACACGTATGGGCGGTTTTTGTGTTTCCATGACCCTTGCCTGTACACTACTGGTATGCGTGCGCAATAGCCAATCAGGGTTTTGACTGATATAAAAAGTATCCTGCATATCACGTGCCGGATGATCTTCGGGAAGGTTCATGGCACCGAAATTGTGCCAGTCGTCCTCTATTTCCGGACCTTCCGCTACTGCAAAACCCAGTCTTTTAAAAATGGAGACAATCTGGTTGCGTACGATACTTAATGGATGACGTGTTCCCACTGCAACCGGATCACCGGGAAGGCTCCAGTCCGCCTGCCTGGTATGATCGGTTTCATGCACCAGGCCATTCGTTTTTAAAGATTCGTATCTCGCTTCGGCAAATTGTTTGAACTCATTTAGCAGCAGTCCGAAGGCCTTTTTCTGGTCATTGGGCACATTTCGCATCTCTCCCATCACTTCTTTGACCAACCCTTTGGTACCCAGGTACTTGATACGAAAAGCTTCAACCGCTTCAGCAGTAGTTGCCTCAAAAGAGGCCATTTCCTGCTTGTATGCTTCCATCTGTTGCACTAACTGTTCCATCCGGCGAAGATAAATAAATATGCAGCATTACCGCCCGGCATTGCGTACATTTGCTACTGCATGATGAATAATGACATGGAATACAATACCAACAGGAATTACTTAGGCATGAAGGAATATGGCCGCCACGTACAAAAGATGGTGGAATATTTACTGACGATTGAGGATCGCGATAAGCGTCAGCAACAGGCCCAGTCTGTAATAGAATTAATGGGCTTTCTGAACCCCCACCTTAAAAATGTAGAGGACTTCCGTCATATGCTTTGGGACCATCTTTTCTTTATCAGTGGCTTTCAACTGGATGTAGACAGTCCCTATCCCATTCCCCAGAAAGAAACTTACAAACAAAAGCCAGATCCGCTCCCTTATCCCAAACGTCATCCAAAATATGCGCACTTAGGTAAGAACCTGGAAGTAGTGATAGACAAAGCCCTCAAAGAAGAAGACCCTGAAAAGAAAGCCGGCTTTGCCCATGCAATAGCTTATTATATGAAGCTTGCTTACAGCAACTGGCATAAAGAATTGGTACACGATGATGCGATACGCAGTGAGTTGAACAGCATTACCGGCGGCGAACTGGAATTCAGTAACACACCTTTCATTAAACACCGCAACCAGAACTTTGAACGCGACGAATATGGCGGCGGCAGAAGCGGCGGACGCTGGCAGCAGAATTTTGGCGGACGCAATCGCAACACAAGTGGCGGTGGCGGTAACAGGAATAACCGCAATAATAGTGGCGGTGGCGGTAACAGGAGTAATCGCAATAACAATAATAACCGCAACGGGCAATTCAAGAAACGGTATTAATATTGAAAAATAACTCATAACCCTATGGGTTTTAAATACAAAGCACTGGCTTATACAACCAGTGCTTTTTTATTCCATCTCCGGTCGCCAAGGCATTTTTATATTGCGTCATTAAACTATTATATTCGCTTAATTAACTGATCATCCATTCAATTACATTATATGAGTTCCTTCGAAGTCAGAGGCGGGAAGCGACTGAAAGGCGAGATCGTTCCGCAGGGAGCCAAGAATGAAGCGTTACAGATCCTGTCTGCCGTACTGCTCACTACAGAACCTATTACCATTACAAACATACCCGATATACTGGATGTTAACCTGCTGATAGAATTGCTGCAGGATATAGGCGTAAAAGTATCCCATGCCGACAGGCATACCTGTACATTCCAGGCTGATAATATCAATACAGACTACCTGGCATCTGATGATTTCAGGAAGAAAGGCGGGCGTTTGCGTGGCAGTGTGATGTTAGCCGGCCCCATGCTGACAAGATTTAAAAAAGCATACATTCCCAAACCCGGCGGCGATAAAATTGGCCGCCGGAGATTAGACACACATATCATTGGCTTTGAAAAACTGGGAGCCAAATTTGAATTTGACGAAGCACACAGTTGCTTTAAACTCAGCTCGCCACAGCTCACCGGCACTTTCATGTTGTTAGATGAACCATCTGTAACCGGCACCGCTAATATTGTAATGGCGGCTGTACTCGCAGAAGGTACCACTTCTATTTACAATGCGGCATGCGAGCCCTACCTGCAGCAGCTCTGCCATATGCTGAATCGTATGGGTGCCAAAATAAGCGGCATCGGCAGTAACCTCCTAACCATTGAAGGTGTGCCAAAACTCGGCGGCACTTCGCACCGGATGCTGCCCGATATGATTGAGATCGGAAGTTTTATCGGCCTTGCTGCAATGACACAAAGCGAAATCACCATTAAAGATGCAGGTGTTCAGCACCTGGGTGTGATTCCAGACAAATTTCAACAACTAGGTATTCAGTTCCAGGTAAAAGGCGATGATATTTATATTCCTTCACAGGATGTTTATGAGATTCAAACATTTATGGACGGGGGTATCCTGACCATCTATGATCATCCCTGGCCTGGCTTCACGCCTGACCTGCTGAGCATTGTACTGGTAGTTGCGACACAGGCAAGAGGCAGTGTGCTTATTCACCAGAAAATGTTTGAAAGCCGCCTTTTTTTTACCGACAAGCTCATAGATATGGGCGCCCAGATCATCCTTTGCGATCCGCATCGCGCTACTGTGATCGGACTTGGAAGAAAGTATAACCTGCGTGGTATAACCATGACCAGTCCTGATATACGCGCCGGACAGGCTTTGCTTATCGCAGCATTAAGTGCAGAAGGAAAGAGTGTGATACAGAATATAGAACAGATTGACAGGGGGTACCAGTATATAGATGAACGGTTGCGGAATTTAGGGGCGGATATCAGAAGGGTGGGTTAGTAATATTGTTACAACTATACATCCAGGAAACATGGCTATTGAATTCAAACAACGGAAAGTGCCTTTAATGGAAAAATTCGGAGTGTACTACCTGAATCTTTTCCGGAGAAAGGACAATACCAGGCACGCGTTTGATTGTACCGATGAAGAACTGACACGTAAGGTCAACAGGATATCTGTCGAAGGAATGTTTCTTTCTGCGGTTACGGGACTGGTATGCGTATGGCCTACTGTATATATCGCGGTTTTAAAACAGGATGAACCATGGTATATTCAATATAGCTGGGTTAGCGGCGTAACGCTGGTCTCTGTTATCATTGAATTTTACATTTTGTTTATTATCGCACTCAAAGCAGTGCATGATGTAAGTGAGCTGGTGAATATGCACAGGCATGGCAAAGACTTTCTTCAGGATGGCCCTTTCAGTATTACCAATATACTTTCCAGGGCGGCGCTTGAATTACCGGATCCTGAAATGCATATCCTGGGCATCGATCCTTTTAAAAGGGTATCCAAAAAAAACCTGCTGCTGCTCGGGTTGTTGTACAAATGCAAGATCATACTCACCAATTTTACAGGACGGTGGCTGCTGACACATACCATAGGAAAAACCATCGCAGGTATTTCAATCAGCTATATTGCGCTCCCGGTAGAATGTTTCTGGAATGCGCTGGTAATCCGCAGGGTGGTTCAGGAAGCCAGGCTGCGTCTGTTTGGTTTTACCCTTTGTAATCATCTGGCAGATCATATCCTGGAAGAAGGGCTGTTGCATGACCTTACCCCGGAAGCGAAGACCGGTTGCATCCGGGCAATAGGAAATGCCGTGGTGCTTGCGCGCAACTATCACCCGAACATGATCGTGCTGCTGCTTCGTTTCCAGCATTTGCTGCATATCACAAAGGACCAGCGGTATGACGACTGGAATCTTTTTCTCGAAACGCTGGAAAAAGTAAATCAGAAAGACAGGTTCTTCCTGCTTAACCTCTTTACGATTGCCGCAGCTTTCGACGGAAGGATATCACGTTTAGAAGCTGCAAACATGAGAGATGCCTATGGCGTCTATTTTGGGAAGTACCAGCCCCGCCTGATGCAGCTTACCGATCACCTGAAATCGGGCCGGCTTAATGCCGCAGCAGCTTTATGCAAGATTGATTTTACATCCGGATAACTGGAAAATTAGCCCTTCATTATCAGTATTTCGCCGGTTGCCCCGGTTTCGGTGTGGATCTTTTGATGAATTCCCGCAAGTGCTCATTACTGGTGGACAGGTCTTCTTTGCGCAGGTACATCATATGCCCGCTGCGGTAGCCTTCCCATGACATGCGGTCTTTCAGTTTTCCGCCCGGATCCATCTGCCACATATTGTATTTGGCATTAAAATAATCACAGGCGCCGTCGAAATAGCCCGACTGTACCAGCAAATGCAGGTAAGGATTCTGCGCCATTGCCTGCCGCAGGTTTTCTCCCGTATTATTATTGGTATTATCCCAGGGGAACACAGGGCCAAACATATTATACTTGAGGTCTGTTTTATAATTCAGTTCTTCACGCAAAAACATATTAATAGCCGGGGTAAAAGAATGCAGCCATGAAGTTAATTCAGCATTATAATCCGGTCCCTGGCCGGCATCTTTTTTATCCATCCCCAGGTAACGAGAATCCAGTCTTCCAACCGTATACCCCCTGTCGCGCAGCAGTGATTTCCAGAAATAATTGGTTGGAATATCAAAATTCTGTTGCAGCACTTCTTTTGCCGAAATACCCGAATACCGCGAAACTTTCGCAGCAATCTCATTTTTCTTTGCATCACCCAATGCTCCGCCCATTGCCAGTGCGGGTAAAAATTCATTGATAGTAAAGGTTTCTACTTCAGGCAGCAAAGCAGTGAGGTCTTTTTGCTGGAGATCAGCGCTCAGGGCTTTATGATACCAGGCTGTTGCCGCATAGTAAGGCAGGCGCAAGGCAGCTGAAGAAGGTTCATCCCGTTCAATACCAAGTGTGGTGGGCGATACCAGTACCACGCCGTTCAGGTATATCCAATGGGTGTTCTGCAGCTCCAGTGCCAGGCCCGAAACACGTGTAGTGCCATAACTTTCACCGATCAGGTATTTGGGCGATGCCCATCGTTTATAGCGGCTGATAAATGTATTGATCCATTCGGCGAGGTATTTGATATCGGCATTGACCCCAAAGAATTTCGTAGCAGGTACATCTTTGCCAATGATCCTGGAAAAGCCCGTATTCACGGGATCTACATAAACGATATCTGCAACATCAAGGATGGAGTTCGGATTATCTTTTAATCCGTATGGCTGCACAGGATAGCCTTCATCATCTATCTTCAGAATGCGTGGGCCGGTATACCCTATCTGCATCCATACCGATGCAGTGCCGGGGCCGCCATTAAATGAGATCACCAATGGCCGTGAAGCGCGGTCATTCACATCACTGCGTTCATAGTAAGTATAAAAGATGCCGGCAACCGCTTTGCCCTCCTCATCCCAAACCGGTATGGTACCGGCTGTTACTTTATACGGTACACGCTGGCCTTTAATGGCAACTTCTCCTTTTGTTACAACGCTGGACTCAGCCTCTACCAGGCGCTTTGAAGTTATTTGCGAGGGGGTGCCTTTGGCAGATGCAGCCGTATCGGCAGTGGATTGTTTTTGTGCATACAGGCTCACAGAACCACAGTAAAACAACAATAAAAACAGTGTTTTTCTCATGATAGTTTGTTTATAGACGTAAGGGAACTAAAATAGGGAAATCTTATATTTTACCGCAACCGTTCATATAATTCATGAGTCAGCCAGGGAACGCGAGATACCCAATTCAAGACCCCGCAATTCTGCCAGTCCCCGTAAACGGCCAATAGCACTGTAGCCAGGGTATGTTTTTTTGGAGATATCGTCCAGCATCTGGTGTCCATGGTCGGGGCGCATGGGTATGGACCGTTTTCTTTGCTGCATCATCAGGATGATCTCTTTTACCACCGCATACATGTCCACATCGCCCGTAAGGTGGTCAGCTTCGTAAAAGTTCCCTTCTGTATCGCGTTTTGTACTCCTGAGATGGATAAAATGAATATGGTTGTGAAAATGGCGAATGATGTTTATAAGATCATTATCCGGCCGCACACCAAAGGAACCGGTACAGAAACACAGTCCATTTGCTTCAGATGGAACTGCTTCTAATAATTCTTTTACATCCTCCGTTGTACTTACAATGCGTGGCAACCCTAATAAAGAATAAGGCGGATCATCCGGATGCACAGCCATTTTTAATCCTGCTTTTGCTGCAACCGGTATCACTTCTTTCAGGAAAAAAAATAAATGTTTTTTCAGCTGTTTTATATCGATATGCGAATAGGTCTTTAATGCATCCAGTATTTCCTCCGGCGTAAAAGGCTCTTCACTACCTGGCAGGCCCAGCAGGCAGCTTTTATACAAGGTTGCTTTTTCTGTCTCGCTCATAGCTGCGTACCTTGCTGTCGCCTTGGCAATATCATGGGTAGTATAATCTTTTTCTGCCCCCGGCCGTTTCAGCAGGAAGAGGTCGAACGCAATGAAAGCACTCCGTTCAAAAAACAAAGCCCTGCTTTTATCCGGCATTTCATAGTTCACATCTGTGCGCATCCAGTCAATTATGGGCATGAAGTTGTACGTTACTACTTCCAGTCCGCACCGGGCAATATTGCGCAGACTTTGTTTATAGCTTTCAATGTAGTGCAGGTATTGTCCTGTCTGTTTCTTGATATCCTCATGAACCGGCAGGCTTTCTACGACTGTCCACCGCATGCCTGCATCTTCTGCCATTTTTTTTCGTTTCAATATCTCGTCTACCGGCCAGATATCCCCTGCCGGGATGTGATGCAATGCAGTTACCACTCCCGTACATCCTGCCTGCCTGATATCGTTCAGAGACACCGGATCATTGGGACCGAACCACCGCATGGTTTGTTCCATTAACATAACAGCATCATTTAATCTTATACTAATAACTGTTACATTTTTTTTACAGCGGGCTTATTTAAATACCTTTAGCAAAAAGATGTAACCGGTTTAAAGCCACCATCCAATCTGCCGAATCTGCGGCTAAAGACCTTAAAAACAAACGCAATATGAGCAAAAACAATCATACTAAGAAAATCGCTGTTGTAACAGGCGGGGCTTCAGGTATCGGGTTTGCAATTGCCGAAAAATTTATCGCCAATGGTATTCATACCATCGTCATAGGGAGAGATGAAAAAAAATTAGCAGCTGCCAGGGAAAAACTCGGAAAACTTTGTGATACTTATTCTTTCGACCTGAAAGATCTGGGTGCTATTCCACAGCTCGTAAAAAATATCATACAGCAGTTCGGCCATATTGATATATTAGTGAACAATGCCGGCATCAATATGAAAAAAGAATTCATTGATGTAACAGATGAAGAATTCCAGCACATACTGCTTACCAATGTCACTGCCGTATTTGCCCTTTCGAGAGAAGTGGTCATACACATGAAGCAAAAAAAAGCCGGCAGTATTCTCAATATCAGTTCGATGGCCTCACAGTATGGTATCCCTAAAGTAATTGCCTATACAGCATCCAAATCAGCTATTGAGGGTATGACGAGGGCGATGGCTGTTGAGCTTTCTCCGGAAGGCATCAGGGTAAATTGTATCGCTCCCGGATTTATTGCTACTGACATGAGCGCCAAAGCGCTCAACAGCGATGAGGAAAGAAAACAAAAGGTAATAAGTCGCACACCGATGGGTCACCTGGGCGATCCGGCTGATATTGCAGATGCTGCATTTTACCTGGCCGGCGGGGAAGCCAAGTACGTGACCGGTGTTATACTGCCCGTCGATGGCGGCAATTCCATCGGCTTTTGATAGCGTTACATTACTATGTACTGACCAGACTTATCTCAGTAACTGGTAACAGAACCATTCCTGCCTTGGCAAATGAAACGGTCCTTTGAATAAATTCCCTTTGGCTGTTTGTGCTATGCTGCCATCCCTGTGCAGGTAGCCATACCATTCGCCATTTACTTTATCATGAAACTTATCATAAGCATAGTCATGCACCATTTTATGCCATCGCGCATATTTTTCATCACCTGTTAGCAGATGGGCCATTAGAGTAGCGATGATCACTTCATTGTGCGGCCACCAGAATTTCATATCCTGCCAGTATTCCTGTACAGGCTTGTTATAAACATCCCTGAAATACAGGATACCGCCATATTCTATATCCCATCCGCGTTCCCACATATAATCCAGCATGGTGCAACCCAGTTGAATTAAATGGGGATCATTATTACGATGCATGGCTTCGCGCAAAATGAACCAGGCACCTTCAATAGCATGGCCGGGGTTCAATGTTCTTCCATCAATATGATCAATGATGCTTCCATCCGGGGCTACCTGTTCCATTACACATTGTATGTCATGCTTAACAAAATCTGTTTCTATTTCCCCGATCCATTTGTTAATCCATTCATCGCATCGTGGATCACCGATCGTATTCCTGATCTCCTGGGCGGTATTGATCATGATCATTGGCACACCTATTCCTTTAGCCGGGCGGGTATTGGTATATTTAGCCGGCAATAAGCCCGGGGTTGATGCATATTCAATGCACTTGCCGAATAAATACCTGGCTTCTTCGGCAATCTTTTCATCGCCGGCAGCTTTTGAATAAGCTGCAAAGCCAATGGCCGCAAATGTTTCAGAGAAGAAATATCTTCTTTTCCGAAGCGGTCTTCCATCATGTGTTACGTGAAAGAACATTCTTCCATCAGTATCAAAACAATACTGCTTTAAAAATTCATATCCCAACTTCGCACCTTCCAGCCATTCCGGCCTTTGTTCAATGGTATTATATAAAGTAGAGAGCATCCAGGTAGCACGACCCTGTATCCATACCGCTTTATCATCGTCCAGTAAACTGCCCTCTGCATCGCGCATGAACAGGAATCCGCCATACACTTTATCATAAGAACGGGGAAACCAGAATGGGATCGTATCATTTACCAATTGGTGCCTGTAAAATGTTTTGAGATTGTCCAGGTCTTTTTCAGTGTAACTCATCTTTGTTCTGTTTTAATAGCTTTCTCCGGGAGCGGTAACATAAATGTAGAGGCCGGCAGGCCTGTTTCGTTGACTAAGTTGGCGCGTGTAAAAGGTTCCCATGCGTAGGCAACTGCTTTTACAGCTACTCCTTGCGTTACAGGTATTGACACCTGGTTATTCCTGATAAATGCGATTGCAGGTATATGTATGCCTTTGCTGGTAATTAACTCAAATCCTGTCAGCGGTTTATGATCGCCGGTTGTAAGCTTACGGGCAAAAGTAAAAGAGACCATAATATTTTTATCCTGACAAGTTACCTGCAAGGGCGATGGGCCATCAGCTGCGACCGGCCTGTGATAGGTATAACGCAAAGCCAAAGCAGCCAGTCTAACGGCTATTTCTTTTTTCTTAACAGGATGCACATTTAAAGAATCTCCCAGGTCTGAGCTGACTGCCATCCCACTATTAGGTACTTGCTTTTGCAGCCGACGTTGCGCTTCACGAAATGATGGCCAGGATGGCCGGTCAATACCTGATAGTTGTACATAGTAGAAGGGGAAATCATAACCCCATTGTTTACGCCAGCTTTGCACCATTGCAGGAAAGAGATGCGTGTATAATTCCACATTGTGTGCATTGCTTTCTCCCTGGTACCAGATCACCCCTTTGATTGGAAATTTTGTCAGGGAATCAATACCTGCTTCATAATTATAGCAGGGTTCATAGGGGTGACGTTGCTTACCGCTTGTTGCATTTTTTAAATTTACTCCTGCCCTTTCCCGGCAAAAGTCCATAATGAAATCAGATCTGCGCCAGTTGCTTAAAATGTCCACCAATTGAGGATCCTGTTCCATTGTATACCTGTCTATCCATGATTCAATAGGAGAGCCGCCGACTGCTACCTGTACCAGGCCAATGGGCACATGCGTTACATTCGCTATCTTCTTGCCAAAATAATACCCAATAGCAGAGAAGTCCGCAGCAGCAGCGGAATCGCAAAGTTTCCAGCTACCCGAGAAGAATTTTAACTGGTTGGTTGCAGCAAGGGTAGCTGAATCCCAGGCTGTATTATCAGTCTGGATTAACGCATTTAATTTATACAGCCTGACCAGGGAGTTACCCGGCATGGCTTTCAATTCAGTCATCCCTGTTTGGGCATGCTTAAGTTTAAAATCCATGTTTGATTGCCCCGAACAAAGCCAGACATCTCCTATCAAAATATTGCTCAGCACAATGCTCGTTTTCCCGCATGTTATTTTCATGCCATAAGGCCCTCCATGCTGCGAGGCAGGGAAAACTATTTTCCATCGTCCGTCTGCTGAAGCTGTTGTCTTTAGCTTTTGATGCTGAAAACTGACTGTTATTACATCGCCGGGGTTGGCCGTTCCGTACACAGGAACAGGCTGCTGTCGCTGCAACACCATATTACTGGCAAATACAGTTGCCAGCCTGAACCCGCCATAATCTTTTGAAATGCTTTGATACACTGTCCGGGCAATAATCGCCGCTCCTTCCTTATCCGGATGCAGGTTATCAGCAAACAGGTCAGGCCGATGGTACAAAGGTTCATGCAGGTCGATCAATGATGCCTGGCTGGCTTTTGCAATATCTGGGATGATACGCTGGATCTGCCAATACCAATCTCTTGTGCCAGATTTGAAACGCGGGTGTTCATGAAAGATCGGCGTAAGCTTGCAGATATACAGTTTAACAGCGGGATTTATTTTCCTTAGCGTATCTAACAACCCGTTGTAATCGGCTTCAAATTCTCCTTTATAATTTGGCCAGTTCCTGGGATCGGTATCATTTAATCCCAAATGAACAACAGCTATATCGGGCTTATAAGCAATGGCAGCTGAAAACGCTTTTGCTTCGTTATAAGGGTTATGCCCTTTCTTTAAAAGCGTTGCTCCGCTATGCCCAAAATTTTTTACCTCGTAGCCATTACCTAATAGTTGCTGTAATTGTGAGGGGTAAGATTCCTGTGAGGGATTTTTTAAACCATACCCGTAGGTGACAGAATTCCCCATACAGGCAACTTTTACTGTTTGAGCAGGCAGACTGCTGAAAAACAAAACAGCTACAAGGAGAGAACCAATCTTTTGTTGCATCGCTTTATTTTTTTAATCAACCAGGTCATTCACTTTAGGGCGGAGAAAGTAAAGCTGAATAACCAGTGCAGCCAAAACGACCACGGCCAGCATGGCGAAATCTTTTCCCAGATGACCCGCATCGGAAGATTTGCCCAACAGGTTCGTAATAAAGGCACCGAAGAAGACACCGGTCATATTCATCATGCCATAAGCAGTTGCCCTGTTTTTCGGAGCAACTAACTGGCAAAGAATGGGCATATTATTAGCATCAAAAATACCATACCCTAAGCCGAAGCATACAGCGGCGCAAAGTATATGAAAAAGTGTATGCCCAAAACCAAGCAGCAGCAAAGAAGGAATGGTTAATGCCAGGCCAATGGCGCTGGTATATATTCTTCCACGTATGTTTTTTTGCACCCATTTATCTGACAGGATACCACCGGCTATAACACCCAAAAATGAAGAGGCAGCGATGGTGATGGTTGATAACGGGCCTGCCTTTGACATCGGTATATTTAAGTTCTCGGCAAAGAGCGTAGGAAGCCAGTTTTTGGCAGCCCACCCCGGTAAACTGGGAATGGCAAAATAAAAAAGAATGATCCAAAAAGAGATATTGGTAAATAACAATGCCAATCCTTTAAAAAGAGAGGCTCTTTTCTTTACCGGTATATTGTCTTGCACATTGGTTTCGGGCATTGCTGCTTTCCCCTTTAAAAACAAAGCCAGGATCAGCGAATAAGCGATCCCGATTATTCCAAAAGAATGAAAAGTGGCATGCCAGGAAAATGTAGCAGCAATAGTTGCGCCGAAACCGCCGATGGCCTGGCCAAAATATAATCCTGTCATATGAATCCCGATAGCAAGAGACCTTGTTTTTTCCCGGTGAAAATCTGCAATCAATGATAAACCCGCAGGAATATACAAAGCCTCGCTTATTCCCATAATGGCTCTTAACCAGTATAACTGGTTAAATGTTGTTGCATAACCCATTCCAAATGTAACGCCCGACCAGACAAACAGGCTGCCAACTATCAGCCATTTCTTGTTAAACTTATCTGCAATAATTCCTGAAACCGGGCTCATAAAACCATAGACCCAAAGAAAGACAGCCATTAAATACCCAAAATTGGTAGCGGACTGTAATTCCGCTATATCGATCTGCATTGCAGGTTTCATGGTCGACAGCATTTGTCTGTCCATATAATTCAACAATGCCACACCCCACAGCAAGCCCACTAATACCCACGGATATTTATTTGAATGTTTCATCTTTTTTGGAATAAAATTTTGCCAACCATAATAGTGGGTGCACGCACACCGGGTTTTATCTCCCCACTTGGAATCAAAATATCATTCTCCCATTTTACAGCTGTAGTGGTTACCTGTGCATAAGAAGGCAGCTCTCCTATTTTTCTCCAGGTATCGTCCACTGTATGATACAGATAAATATCCCTGCTGAACCCGGGATGATTGTGCAACAGTTCCAGTTTTTCCTTTTGCAATGTTTGTTTTTCCTTATCAGTCGTTGCTTTTGCAATATTTGCATTAAAGGTCTCGATTCTATGAAAAAGGTTTCCTTTGTCGCCACCCATGAGTAAGATATCAGTTGTCCCGATCGCCACGCCTGTTCCTGCTGACAGGGTTGTGCTTTCTCTGCCATCGCTAATCGGATGAAGGGATTTCCATTTGTTTATGGCTGGGTCAAAACAGAAAGCAGTGTTATGCAGTTCACTGATTCCGGAAGCAGTAGCCGTTCTTCCTCCCATTACATATATGCATGGATGTGAACCATTCGATTGCGTTACTGCCACAGAATGCGACATAGCTGCTGGAAGCGGGGCTAAAACCTGCCATTTCGGATATTCAGAAGCCAGGTTGAGCATAAAAAAAGCATCTGATACTTTTTCCACAGTTTCGCCCCCACCTACATAAATAATTTTGCCAATGCTGGCGGCGAAGGCATTTGTCAATGGAATTGGCAGTGGGGGAAGCGATGTAAACAAAACATGCTTCTCCACAGCATTCCATTGCATGATAAATGCTTCCTTACTGATGCCTGACCGCTCGGTTTCTCCGCCTATACATACCACACCGTCCGAAATAGTTGTACTGCTGCCATAAGCAATTTGCTGTTCCAAATGAGCTGCTTTAGCGTTGATCCATTTGAAAGTATCATTCTTTCCCTTTTGCAGCACATAAATATCATCCCTGTGCAGTTTCTTACCTCCCTGCCAGGGCATTCCGTCCGGAAAATTAGCCCCGCCCGCAATCAATAATACACCATTGTGTACCCCGGCGAATGCACCAGCTACCCCCAACTGTCTTTCCATCCCCTGCAGAACAGGGAAAGTTATTGGGGTTAACCAGCTAACGGTATTGGTTTTCTTATGTTGCGCAAACGATTGGGAAGATATCACTATAACAGCTATAAAAAGTGAAAGTCCGGGGAGGGTGAATCTAAATGGCATAACATGGCATGATTACTTGCTTAAATATAATCATCGCGATTTAAACTGATCAAAACCTAAGCCGGATACATCTGCTTTGAACATTTCAAACTGGTCGGCACTCATATTTTTAACCGGTAGCCTGAATTCGCCACAGTCAAGACCAACCAGTTTCATATAGGCTTTACCTGTTGCAATGCCACCATATTTGCCCAGCAACCGGATCATGTCGATGGACTGCTGCTGCAAAGAACCGGCCCTGGTAAAATTATTATTATTGAAGGCATCGATCAGCTCATAATACAATGGCGCAGCGTAGTTAAAGGTACTGCCTACGGCTCCTTTGGCACCAACTGCCAGTGCGGAAAGCATGTTTTCATCACGGCCCCACAGCATATCATACCTGCCGTTTTCAAAGTTCAGGCAGGACTGGAAGTCCATAAAATCTTCATGCGTATATTTAACGCCGGCGAAATTAGGGAGTTTGTCATGCAAAGCTTTTACAAGGTCAAACATGGCGATATTAACACCGGTCAATACAGGTATATGGTAGTAATAGAAAGGCATATCAGGGACTGCCGAAGCGATGCTGATACAACATTTTGCCAGGATATCTGCGGTAGCAGGTTTAAAATAAAACGGGGCAGTAAACGCAATTGCATAGAGTCCTGCTTGTTGTGCGTGCTTTGCCAGTTCTATGCAATCGGCTATACAGGTTCCGCCTACCAAAGGCATGACTTTAAAGTCTTTATCGTCTTTTGTGCAGGCGGCCCATGCTTCTGCTATCGCTTTCTTCTCCTGTAGTGTGAGTGAAACGCCTTCTCCCGTTGAGCCGGTAATAAATGCGCCTGTAACACCATTTCGTTTCAGGAAAGCATAATAGTCAGGAATCAAAGTCAGGTTCACTGAACCATCTTTAAGCATAGGCGTAAAAGGTGCGGCTATCAACCCTTTCAAATGTGTAATTGTCATAGTACTGGCTTATATAATCAATGTTAATTAAATCCGTTTATCAGGTAATACCGGAGATAGACATCCCCGGTATTCTGCTGACATTAAAAACAACGCTTGCGCTTAATACAACCAACTGCCATGGTTGTGATATTTTCAAATCGTAATTACAACAAAGGTGTTCCCGGGCTAAAAAGCTGGGTATCCCGGGTTTTGCACGAGAGACCTGTTATTAGTCAAAGAATTTCTGTCAATCGGCCATAATAACCTGAAAACTTCATAAGTAGGCATTGTTGTATTGGCAAAAACATAACTGTCGCCTATTCTTCTCAGGTCATACCACCTTTTACCTTCGAAAATGAATTCATATAGCCGCTCCTGAAGAATGGCATCTTTAGGACTGGCATCAATTGCCTGGTTAGAGTAACCCTGTACTAGCAGGTTATAATTAGCCCCATAAGCCCTTGCCCTTACTGCATTGATTTCTGCTGAAGGGTTTTCTCCCAGCATTACTTTGGCTTCCGCCAGTAACAACAACAGATCTGCATAGCGGTAAATTGGGTAATCATTGGTATATGCCCTGCTGCCTGCATTCTGCTCGCCCTGGTATTTACTTACAAAACAGCCTGCTATCTGGTATTTGCCGCCAACTAAGTTGTACGCAGGTTGTATGGTCGCCCATTTTCTGCTGTCCAGGTCATCAAATTTTCTGAATGTTGCTATTTTAACTGGGGCTCTTAACAGGCCACCCCAGTTATCCGTAGTAACGTTAAACCGCCTGTTGCCAACCGAATCATAATAGTTGGCAATAAGCCCGGATTGCGGAAGGAATGTGCCTGAAAACGGCTGTGTGCTTTCATTCAACAGGTTGCGTACAGTAAATATAATTTCACTGTTACCCCTGTTTGTGGTTGCAAATACATTCGCAAATGATGATTGCAAAGCCAGGCCGGGCGCATTGGCTTGAATATCTGTCAGAGCGCTTTTTGCAATGGCAGCATCAGCATTTCCGCCACCCCTGTAACTGGTCCAGAGATATACTTCTGCTTTCAACATCTGGCTGGCTGGCTTTGACCAGTATGATTTGGTATTTTTAAAAGAATAGTCGGTTCCGAAGCTGCTTACAGATTTGTCGATATCATCCTTAATCAGTTTCATTACATCAGCTTCAGGTGAAGCTGCTTTGGCCAGGTTGGCAATATCAATGGTGGTGGTTGGCTCCGTTTGTATGATCACTTTACCCCAGGTTCTGAGCATTTGGAAATAATAAAACGCCCTCATTCCATATGCGATGCCCAGGTAATAGTTTTTGTTTACCGGGGTAACAATATTGGTAGTATTCAGCTTGCTGATCAGGAGATTGATCTGGTTAATGTTGGAATAGAAACCGCCAAAATTTCCAACTCCCGGGTTGTCGAGGTCCAGGTTATTCAGCCACAGTCGTTCAACACCTTGTGTAGCTTCTCCTGTAAAAGCAGAGCTTGAACCGGGATCAGTGCCGAAAATATCGGAACGCATTTCACCCAAATATTGAAATTGTCCAACATTAGCTCTAAACCTTGAGTGAAGGCCGGATACAAATGCATCAACCTGTTCGGGTGTTTGCCAGAAGTTGGCATCACTGATACTGCTGATTGGTGCCAGGTCAATTTGTTTTTTACAGGAGCTGAACAGGATCAGCGCCCATAAACCTGATAATAATATAATGATATTCTTTTTCATAAATTCAGTTGATTTAATGTGTTAAAAAGAAACCTGCACGCCCAGTACAAATGATTTAGGTGTTGGATAAGTACCGGAATATACCCCTGTAATACTGCCACCCGAAGTAGGAGGTTCCGGAGAAGGTCCAGAGAACTTGGTTATGTAGAATAAATTGCCCGCGCTGGCAAATATCCTGGCCTGAGATAGTATCCTGGTCTTAGCCAATAAAGATTTTGAAAAATCATAAGCGAGGGTAATCTCACGGCATGCCAGGTAATCTCCCTTTTCATAAAAACGGGAATTATTACCATTCAAAGCAGCGCCGGCGTTATTAAACCTTGTATAGTTTTTCTTACCAAGAGGTGCTGATACCTGATCAGCATAATATACTTTAGGAATATCGGTGTTTGTATTGGTTGGCGACCATGCGCTTTTTTGCAGGTCGAAATAGTTGAAAGTGCCCTGGTAATTACCCAGTGTTCTTGCTACCAGATCATTATAGATGGTATGACCTAAAGCAAATTCAAAACGGGAGTAGAGTGAAAATCCCTGATAGGAAAGGTTGATATTAAATCCGCCTGTCCATTTAGGATATATATTACCTATATATACCTGCGACCTTGAATCAATGGTATCATTTTTTGCTACGTCTAACCAGTTCACATCACCAGGTGTGATTTTGCCGGCGCCGTAGTTAACATTAGGGCCGCTGATACCGGCAACAAGGTCCCTCCTGTTGCCTGCAATCTTCGCAATCTCAGCGTCATTGGCAAAAATAGATACCTGTTTAAAAGCATAAATATCGCCCAGCGTTTGCCCTTCCTGCAAACCGCCCACCCATTTCACTTTGCCTGTTGCAGGATCAAATACCTGGAAACCACCCTGTCTGTTGTTCTCATTACCATTATAGGGTAATTGTAATATTTTATTCTTCACATAAGAAGCGTTCGCACCAATGTCCAATTTAATCCCTTTGGGATTATTGATTAAGTTGGCATTAACTGTAAACTCATATCCTTTATTCTGATAAGTACCCAGGTTGGTCCTTACCGATCCGAAGCCTGTATAACTTGGTAATGATAAGTTCGTTATCAGGTCACTGCTTTCCCTGTTGTAATAATCGAACATCAGCGTTACCTTATTGTTCAGGATACCTACATCAAGACCAACATCCGTAGTCTTGCTTTTTTCCCATCTTAAAGCACTGTTGATGATACCGGTATTTAAGAAACCGGCAGTGTTGTTGTATAATCCCTGTGAACCATAGCCACCCTGTACTTCATACCTTCCCAATCCTGCCACATTACCATTCTCACCATAGCTAAAACGGGGTTTTAAAGTAGTGATGTACCTGGAGATACCGCTTTTCTGGAAGAAGCTTTCTCTGTTAACATTCCATCCGAGTGACATGCCCGGGAAGAAACCAAACTTGTTTTGATCTGGCAGACTGGATACCCCATCCCTCCTGAAAACAAATGATAGCAAATACTTCTGATCATAGTCGTAGTTCAACCTGCCGAATGCGGATACAATTCTGTACTCTGATTTGGCTGAATAGTTATCGCCCTGGGCAAAAGTAGTGGCAGCATTTACGGTAGTAATATCATCTGTAGGAGCAAGCGTACCCAGTACCTGCATATCAAATTGTTTGGTACCAAAGTATTCTGTACCCAGCATGGCATTTACATTGTGTTTGCCCGCAAAAGTCTTGGTATAGTTTACAATTGCATTGTATTGTTGCTGAAAGGCTCTTGAGAAAGTAGCATAAGAGCTCCTACTTGTATTGTTGTAGGATGGTGGGGTTGCAAAAACATTTGGGTAGAGTTGCGTAGCTGCATTAAAACCCTGGTCTAATGATTCAAGTACATAAGCGGCGGCCGTTGCTTTCACATATAACCCTGGTAACAGGTCCCATTTAACGGAACTGTTTACCGTAATCCTGTTCACTTCGTTACTGAGGTTTCTTTTACCCAGCCAATAACGTGTATTTCCATCTGTTATACCATTGCCAGGATTAGGTAAGGTTTTGGCTGAATCTATCCAGGGATTGAACGTAGGCCATATTGCCATAGTCCTGTACAGCGTATTCACTTCAGAACCCAGTACGCCAAGTTGCGAGGAAGTAGACAGTGTTACACCACTGCTCACTTCCAGGTTCGGTTTAATTTTATAAGATCCGTTCAGGTCGCCGGAAAAACGTTTATACCCTGAGCCGATAATCACACCATCTTCTTTATAATAATCAAAACTGGCAAAATATTTTCCCCTGTCATTTCCACCCGTAACGTTCAAATAGTGATCTTGTGTATACGTATTCCTGAACACAAGATTTTCCACTTCTTTGCCATGGTTCTTGAAAATAATAGTTCCGCCATAAGGATCACTAACTGTGTCCCATCCTTTAGTCAGCAGGTTGGCTGTAACTGCATTGTATGGCCTGATATCAAAAGAAGCAAGATCGGCTACACTGGTAGGCAGTCCATAACCTCTTGAAGAATTTACCTGTGCAAGCGTTCTGCCAGAATTCAGGTTGCCCAGACGGTTATAATAGATATAATCTTTGGCGCCCATATAATTATAGCCATTCCTGCGCTGGTTATTGCCACCGGTAAATTTATAGGATACCTGTGCTACGCCAGCCTTACCCTGTTTGGTCGTAATTAAAATAACACCGTTATTGGCACGCGCACCGTAGATAGCCGTAGCCGCAGCATCTTTTAACAACTCAATGGAAGCAATATCTTCAGAAGCAATATCATTATAGGCCCTGATAATGCCATCCACTACTACAAGCGGGGAGCCGGGACTGTTAATAGATGCGCCTCCGCGTAATAAGATAAGCGGAGAAGCGCCCGGCTGACCGGTAGCATTCACTACCTGCAGGCCGGAAACGGTTCCCTGCAAAGCACTGCCTATATTGGAACGTGGCGTGGTAGCCAATACGTCTTTGTCCAATTTGGCAATCGCGCTGGTCACATTTCTCCTGATCTGTGTACCATAACCGATCACTACAACCTCGCCCAGTTTTGAAACATCCGGTTTCAATTTCAAGCTGATCACATCATTATCTCCCACATGAGCTTCCTGGGTGGTAAAGCCTGTGTAAGTAAATACAAGTACGTCGCCCTGTGATGCTTGTATGGCATAAGAGCCATTCGCAAGTGTTTGCGTAACAGTTTTTTTGGCTTTTACAGTAACTGTAACACCCTGCAAAGGACTGTTGTCTTCTTCTGAAAGAACCTGTCCAGTTAATTTCCGGCTTTGCGCCTGGGCTGTTGTGAAGAGAAAGAGAGCGGCTAAAACCGACAAGCAACCCCTCATAGCAGTAATTCTTCTTTTCATGGCAATTGTTTTGTGTTATGTATTATGTATTACATATACACAAACATACGGAAATACCTATTCCTTCCAAATTTATTTTTTTGGGCCGGGAAATGGCCTAAACCTGTATGGTTGCCTGCTACTGGTGAGTTGGTTCGGGCGCAGTATGTTACCGGCCCGGTACCCTCCTCTTAATGAAGTATGTCTGTCACCGGTATCTTCTCAAATACGAGGTCGGCCTGGCTGCCTTCATACAGGATGCCCAGGTGATCGGCATCGATGACAGTAAGGCTTGGATAGCCATTTCCGCTTAATTCATCCAGGAGCAGTTGCTTTTCTACGGGCCACGTTAACCCCCCGTCCAAACTGGCTTTGATGGTCATATGGTGACGGCCCTTTGTGGTATTGGGGTTCACAAAAAACAGTATAGTCCTGCCCTGGTATTGATGCCTGATGATGGAAGCGTTGCATACGGGTTCCACCAATGCTCCACGGGAAGAAGGGTGTTCTGTCCAGGTTTTCCCGAGGTTGGTAGTTGTAAAAACCGATCTTGACCCGCCCCGGTTATCCCGCATATTCAGCATCAGGGTACCGGGCTGTGTTTCCACGATCTGAGCTTCGGTAGTATTCGGATAAGCAGGAGTGCCGATATGCCAGCTAGTCCCGTGATCCTTACTATAAATTATGGTTGAATAGGGCAACTTAGCGGAGTCCTTGAATTGTGCCGGAAATACTAATGTGCCATCCTCCATCGTAATACCGGTGCCAGGTCCCTGGAAACACAATTGCCAGGAAGGGTCTTTCACCTGCGTTGTAATATTAACAGGAGTAACCCAGGTTTGCCCGTCATCAGTACTTTTAGTCAGCATCAACTGCCCGGTTTTTTCCGGTGTGAGCCCTGGTCGCGATGCATTCCATGCCCGTTGTTTCGGATACCCGTGTAACCATAAAGCAGCAACCCAGGTATCTCCTGTTTTTTTATCTACCAATACAGAAGGATCTCCGATGCCGTTCTGGTCCTGCGGCTTATTGCCATAAGTGCCCATATCCATGATCTTCCGCATGGGCTCCCATGTCTGGCCGCCATCTGTGCTGCGGCTCATCCCCACATCAATGTCCTCCTGTAAATCAACACTGCTGTTGTATCTGATATCGTATACCGCTATAAGGGTACCCGCGTTGGTAGTGGTCAGTCCAGGGATACGGTAACTTTTTACATTGTCATCACCTGCCTTCCGTAAGGCAATCCCAATACGTTGCCTTGTTTGCGCTGAATCGCTGAAGGAAGTCACTACCTGGTTATTAAGGACAACACCCGCCGGCACTGCATCTATCTTATGCAGCAGGCTGGCATGGCTGTTTAATTCTACGGACAGCCATAGGTACTGATCACCCGGTTCCAGCGCCACCGAACCCTTCATTGTTATTTTCCCTGTCCCGGGCGCTGCTGTAGCAAACAATGTCCGGGTACTGAAGCCGGCAGATGCGCCGGTATAATAAAGCCGGAGCATTCTGATATCTTTAATAGCTGTTGTACCTGCAAGTGAAAAACTCACCGCTGAAAGTGTCCGCACCGATTTATCATCACCAGGTATACGAAGGCGTATTACGGGATTATCTTTCTTACCAATGAGTACAGGAACCGTATATTGAAAAGCGCTGAAAGACAGTGATTCATTGCTTTTGCGCCCTTTGTTGCAGGTGGCAAAAACAAAAGTGAACATGATGACCAACAACATCATACAAGGCCTGAGTTGCATAAAGTTTTTTGTTAAAACTACTATATGTATTACATAATACATAATTTTATTTTACCTTAGCACTAATTCAATATCTTTATTCCAATCAAAGAGACGCAACATGAGTACTTCATCCGCCACTTCTTCACTCCAGAGTAAACTGAAACCTATTGTCAACTACTCACTGACAGACCAGGTTGAGACGAAACTCCTGGAGCTATTTAAGAAAGAAAACCTGAAGAATGGCGATCCCATCCCAAAGGAAAACGAATTATGCGAAGCTATGGGCGTTAGCAGAACTGTTATCCGTGAAGCGCTTACCCGTCTAAAAACCATTGGCCTGGTTGAATCAAAAAAGAATAAAGGTATGATCCTCACAGAGCCGGATCTTTTGATCGGGCTTGACAAATTACTACAACCAAACATATTAAGTGAGACCACCCTGCAGGATATGTTTGAAATGAGATTAGTACTTGAAATGGGTATTGCCGAATTATTATTCGCCCGCATCAAACCAAAAGATATTGCCGATCTGAAGGCCATAGCGAAGACAGAAAAAGACTATAAAAATGATTTTGAGATGGATTTCGAAGCCAGGTTTCACGGAAGGATTTACGAGATCGCGCAAAATCATACACTGCTTCGTTTCCAGTCTATGTTGCTCCCCATCTTCAAATATGTGCACGACAAAGGATTCAAATTAAAAAAAGAAGAGCTTCCCAAGAATTACGTAACCCATACGATGATTATAAAAGTGCTCGAAACAGGTGATGCTGAAAAATACAGGGATGCTATGAAACGTCACCTCAAAGTACATTTTGACCGCACCATTAAGGTCAAGAATCTTAATAATTTATAGTTCACTGATATATATGAAAAGGTGCATTGTACTGTTATACAGTACAATGCACCCCGGGTATGCTACAGCTGCATATGATCATTTTTGGTCAGTACAGCTTTTTTTTCCATGAGCCGTTTTAAAAGTACCACCTGGTTCATTGCCCGGTTAAAATTATGTTCCGGGTATTTTGCACCATAGTAAATATCATTTAAAAGGTAATCAGTTAAAAATCGCATGGCCTGCATGTAGATCATGAATTTTCCTGAATAGAAGAAATAATTTTTCTCAAGTTCTGTCAACTCATCCCCCATAGCATCATCATAACCTTTTACAATGGCCATATAGATATCATCCCTGATTTCGATCTTGGCAAAATCTGTTTCCTCTTCACTTACCGGCGATAAGTAAGTACGCATCATATCACCTACATCGCTGATAAAGTATCCGGGCATAACCGTATCAAGATCAATAACGCAAAGCCCTTTTCCTGCTTCATTGAACAAGACATTACTGATCTTCGTATCATGATGGGTAACACGTTTTTTGAAATCAGGGCTCTGCTTGATGAATTCATATGTAGCAACAATATCTTCATATTGGTGAATAAAACTAATCAATGCTTCCGCCTCCCTTATCCTTGCAAGGTTGCCGTTTTGCAGTGCTCGTGTGAATTGCCGGTATCGATAGCTAAGGTCATGAAACTGTGGCAGTGTCGTCTTCAACTGCATGGCATCAAACCCTGCCAGTAATTTAGTAAATCTTCCGAATTGGGCAGCCGCTTCGTATGCTTCCGATGAGGTAGCTACCACATTTTTTGAATGTGAGTTGGCTACGAAAGGAAATAACCTGTAATACCCCTCCCCTTCCTCATACACTAATTGTTTTCCCTCATTAGATGTCAGGGGGGCTACAAACAGGTATCCGGGTGAATGCTGTTGAAGGTAGGTTGCAATTGATTGTATATTGAAAGCAATGTCAGCAGGTTTTTTAAATACTGCGTCATTGATACGCTGGAGAATAAAAAGATCATCCCTGCTTTTTATTTTCCACGTCTTGTTGATTAAGCCGTTATGCAATGGTTCTGCTTGTACCGGTTCTCCTTTCAACTCGTATGCCTGCAAAATAGAAAAAGGCATTTCCATAGCGCTGATTATATTGTTTTATTAGTCTTTAATATGCATCATTCAAAGCGAACACGGGCTTCCTGTACATCCACTGTCCGCCTGTAAAATCAGGGAATTCCACTGTTTCATTACCCAGTTCAATAGATCGCTCACTCAATGGTGTAATAGCGCTCCATACGGCAGCATCGTACACATCCATTGGCGTGGCTGTCTTCCGTTTGATAGATTCTATAAATGAATGGATCACAAAAAAGTCCATCCCGCCATGCCCTGCTCCTGCCGTTTCCTTGCTCCACCTTGCCCATAATGGGTGATCATATTTATCCAGCCAGGCCTGCGCTTCATCCCACTGGTGAGGTTTGGATTGTCCCTCAATATGTATGCCTTTATTTACGTCCATCCATATGCCTTCTGTCCCCTGCACACGGAAGCCCAAAGAATAAGGGCGCGGTAAATCTGTATCATGCTGCAACAGGATGGTTTCACCATTCGCGCAATTGATAGAAGTAGTAACCACATCTCCCAGTTTAAAGTTCACTTTTGCATTGGGATGGTTTTCGCCGCCAACCTTTACAATATAATTATGCAGTCCTCTTGCTTTTGATGAGAACGAACAGAGCGACAGGAAGCGGTTACCACGGTTGATATTGACATAATGTGCAATCGGGCCAACACCATGTGTGGGATAAAGATCGCCATTGCGGTGTACGGAATGATCTGTTCTCCAATGTGCTTCAGAATATCCTTTTTCACCAAATTCAGCGCCGCGATCATACGGACCAATGCCGTTATTGAATTTCACGCCTCGCAGATCATGCTGGTAGCCTCCCTGCAAGTGAATCAGTTCTCCAAATAAACCCTGCCTCACCATATTCAATACGGCCATTACATCACGACGATAGCATACATTTTCCAGCATCATTACATTGGCGTTGTATTTTTCTGCGGCTTTTACAACATCCCAATGGTCTTCTAATGTAATACCCAGGATGACTTCTGTACCAACATATTTAATGCCCGCTTCTAATGCGCCAATGATCATGGGTTTATGCCATTCCCAGGGTGTGGCAATAATAACACCATCCAATTGCTTTTTCTCCACCATTTTCTTCCAGGCATAATTATCACCGGTATATACTTCGGGCATTGTCTTGCCACTTTTGGTAATCATATGCTTAGCAGCCGTCAATGTTTTGTCCTCCACATCACAAATAGCCACTAATTCAACATCATCTCTTCTTAAAACAAGGTCCAGGTGGTTCAGCCCGCGCTGGCCCACGCCAATAATACCGATTTTCACTTTGGCATCTGCAGTCCCTGCAAATAATTTACTGCCCGGCATAACAGCCAGTGTAGCAGCTGCAAGGCCTGTAGTTTTTACGAATTCTTTTCTGTTCATTGTATGTTGTTTTAATTGATGGGTTTATTGTATTATGTCAAGACCTGGATTTCATTATTTGCAGCGGTTCTACTCCAATATTCCCTTCTATTTCCAGCTTTCCGAAAACAACTGGCATATCAGCTCCCGCAGGGAATACCATTGTACAATGGTTCACAATAGCTGCCTTATTCATCCACGAAACTGCTTCCTGTTCCGCTGAAACTGCAGCCAACATATTACCTGATTGATCAAATGCTTTCAGCTTGATGAAATACCTGCCCGAAGCCTGGGGTATTATTGTTAATGCCAACCGGACCTCAGCAGTTAATATTGTTTCTGCTATATTTCTATTATCAGCTGTTTTGTTAATGAATAAATAACCATTCCGGGTAATACCTGCGTCTATGCTTTCAGTCAAATTTTCGCCGGCGCCCACCCTGAATCCTGCATAATGATCTTTTTCACCCACTCCTGCCTGTTTATCCAGAAATCTCAGCGTAGTGGTAGCAGCAAGGGACCCTAGCCTTCCTGATCTTGGTTCAGTCCACGCCGGCACATTCGTTTCCTTACTGCCAGACGGAGATTTTTCGGTAACCGATCCGGGAAAAAATTTTCGTATGAGGTCTCTCCGATTCAAAATGATAACACTGTTTGCTTTTATTTATTGAATTTCGGATCTACAAATTCCCATTCTCTGATATGTGCATGCTGGTGTTCTTTTTTTACAATGGCTTCAAATTGCCTGATCACTTCAGGATGCCGTGCTGCCATATCTGTTGTTTCATTCCTGTCTGTCGACAGGTTAAACAGCATCCATTGTTTTTCGGGATGATGACGCACATCTACTTTAACGCCTTTCCAGTCCCCCATACGTATAGCCAGCTGGCCACCATTTTCAGGATATTCAAAATACAGGTAATGATGTTGTTCCTGGGCTGCATGGTTTCCTTTCAGTTCCTGTAAAAAAGAGATGCCATCTGTATTGGCAACCTGCTGCCCTGTCAGTTCCGCAAATGTAGCCAGCATGTCAAACTGGGCACATACGAACCCGCTTGTTTTACCAGCCGGTATCTTTCCTGGCCAGCGTGCAATGAACGGTTCACGGATACCGCCCTCGAACAGATCCATTTTCTGTCCGCGTAATCCGCCATTGCTATTGAAAAAATACCTGTCAACACCGCCATTAAAGGTAGCGCCATTATCGCTGGAGAACATGATAATGGTATTGTTATCCAGGCCCAGTTCCCTTATCTTCTCCATAATAATACCTACCTGCGCATCAAGGTAAGTGATCATAGCTGCGTAAGTAGATAATGGATATTTCGCGGAAGCGTATCCCTGCTGACCGTAGTATGGCTGCTCATCAAACCGGCCAATATATTGTTTTACCCATTCATCAGGCGCCTGTAGTGAAACATGCGGAATGGTATAAGGGAGGTAAAGGAAGAATGGTTTTGCTGCATTGCGATCGATGAATGACAACGCTTTCTCAGTCATTTTAGCGGGAGCATACTCCTTTCCTTTGAAATAGTCAAAGTCATGGTTCGTTGTTTTGGCTGAATCTAAACGCCTGTGAACATTGATCACCGGGTTATTTAAAGTGTCCCATTGACCATTCTCCCAAAGATGGGTTGGATAGTAATTATGTGCCTGCTTCTGATCCAGGTATCCATAGAAATAGTCAAACCCCTGTTTCAGCGGAAAGCCTGTGGTATTTGGCATTCCCATGCCCCATTTTCCAATTGCCGCAGTGGTATACCCGACTTGTTTCAGCAGTTTGGCAATGGTAAATGTTCCTTCGGGCAGCGGCATTTGTCCGCCCTCAAGGCTGTCGGGGAAACCACCCATTTCATAATTGCCGTGAATATAAGTATGCCCGCCATGTTTGCCGGTCATCAGCATACAGCGCGCCGGTGCACAAACAGGGGTACTGGTATAATGATCTGTAAAACGCATCCCTTCTTTTGCCATGCGGTCAAGGTTGGGCGTTTTGATCTTTTGCTGACCGTAACAGCCCAGCTCTCCATAACCCATATCATCAGCATAGATGTAGATGATATTTGGTCGTTGCGCAAGCGTACCCGTAGCCAGAACAAGCATTGTTGCGGCTAGCAGGAAACCATAGTTTAACTGACAGAACTTTCTCTTTTTCATACAGCACGGTATCTATTGTTTTACGATGCGTTGGTGAAAATAAAAGAATAATCCGCTTAATGTATATGCAAACGGTTGTTCAAATTTGTTAAGATGATCGGCTGTGTTTTATTTATGTGCCTTCATGAAGGATAAGTGACCCTGCAATCTCTTCGTTAAAATAGGATTTGGCGGCTGAATCTTCAGCTTTTGTACGGAGCAGTTCTATCATCAATTCCATGGCTTTCTCTCCCTGTTTATAAGGATACTGTTCAATGGACGCTAATGGAGGATAGGCCGTATAGGCAGTAATCGGCAGATTGGCATAACTCACAAAGACCAGGTCCTTATTGATCTTTAACTGGTGTTGCTGTGCATACTGGATGGCATCCATGTGTACATACTCATTAAAAGTAATGACAGCATTGGGGGGTGTTTTGAGCTTGAAGAGGCTCTCCATAGCCTGGTAAGTACACTCACGGGAAAGGTCAGTACGTTCAATAAGCTGCATATCCACTTTCAGCTTCCTGGCAGATACCGCTTTAATATAACCATCTAATCTTTCTTTACTGGCCTGCAGTTTATCGGGTCCATTGATGAATGCAATGCGGCGATACCCTTTGGTGAATAACCAATTCACCATCTCTACAGTACCCTGGTACAGGTTGCAGTAAACTTTATGGGCCTGCTCAAACGGAGGCACTCTGTCGAAATAAACAACAGGTATCCCGTATTTCTCCAGCGACAGCAGGTGGTCGTATTTATTGGTTTGTTTGGAAAGTGAGATAAGCAATCCGTCTACCCGCTGGCGCTTCATGGCATCTATCACTTTATTTTCTCTTTCAGGATCATCGTAGCTCTGTCCGAACAGAATGGTATAATCGTGTTCCAGCGCCAATGTTTCAATGCCGCTGATCGCTTCAGAAAAAAAATCTTCACGTATATACGGGAGGATCACACCAATAACATAGGTTTTTTTCTGTTTAAAGAAAATGGCTTTGATATTAGGCTCATACTGTAATTCCCTGGCCAGCTCCTGAACCTGCATTTTGGTACGCAGACCTATTCTGGGATGATTGCTCAATGCCCTCGAGACGGTTGAAACAGATACATTCAACCGCTTCGCAATTTCTTTAATAGTAGGCAGCTTATTTTCCATCCCCATGCAGAAAGTTCAGTACAAAGTAGTTAAAATAGTTGGTACCACACTTTTCTGATTGACGCAACCGTTTGACTGAAACTTGCATTACCCACTAATGCGTTTTGCATGTATCTTACAGCACATTTTTAAAATATTATTTATTTCTTTATTATCAACCCCGCGTGTTATGCAACAAAAAAACCAGAGCAACAGGTACGCCATCATCATTATTGGTATCTTATTTTTTGTATTCGGTTTTGTCACCTGGCTCAATGGTACACTCATACCTTTTCTGAAACTTGCCTGCCAGCTGGAGAATGATATACAGGCTTTCTTTGTTACGTTTGCTTTTTACATGGCATACTTTTTCCTTGCCTTACCCTCTTCGGTATTACTCAAGAAAACGGGTTTTAAAAATGGAATGGCGCTCGGACTGGTTGTAATGGCCATTGGCTCGCTCATTTTTATCCCCGCTGCCAATAGCAGGACTTTTGGACTATTTCTCACCGGGTTGTTTGTACAGGGTATGGGACTTGCCTTATTGCAAACAGCCAGCAATCCGTATATCAGTATCATAGGCCCCATTGAAAGTGCAGCACAACGTATCAGTATCATGGGCATCTGTAATAAAATAGCGGGCATGATAAGCCCGCTTATTGTAGGCGCCCTGGTATTAAAAAATGCCGGTGTAATACAAGACCAGATCAAAACTGCCACTGATGCTGCTGCCAAAGAAGCATTACTGCAGCAACTTGCCGGAAGGGTGATCGTTCCTTATATCATCATAGCAGTTGTATTGTTATTGCTTGCCTTTATGATTAAAAAATCTTCTCTGCCGGAAATTGAATCAGCCGATGAGCATGCTGCTGAAACACATTCAGGAGACAAAACCAGCCTGCTCCAGTTTCCGCACCTGCTGCTGGGTGTACTCTGTTTGTTCTTATATGTAGGTGTGGAAGTAATGGCAGGTGATGCCATTGGTACCTACGGCAGGGTATTGGGTATGCCGCTGGATCAGACTAAATATTTCACCACGTTTACCTTATTTGCAATGTTAGCCGGATATATCATTGGTGTGTTTACCATTCCCAAATATATTTCGCAGCAAAAAGCTTTGGCTATTTCTGCAGTTTTGGGCGCCATTTTCAGTATCTGCGTATTCCTTACAACCGGATATACTGCCATTACTTTTATTGCTCTGCTCGGCATTGCCAATGCATTAATGTGGCCGGCCATTTTCCCGTTAGCGATCGATGGTTTGGGTAAATTCACCAAAACCGGTGCGGCACTGCTGGTCATGGGTATTGCAGGAGGCGCATTGATCCCTTTGCTTTATACAACATTGAAGGATAAAGGCATCGTTTCAAACCAGGTATCTTTCCTGATTTGCATGCTGCCCGCTTACCTGTACATATTATTTTACGCAGTAAAAGGACATACTGCCGGCAAGAAAGCATAAGATGGATATTGTTGAAGGATTATTTTTTGCCCTGTTCTGGGCATCAGCCACCATAGCAACAAAATTTGCTGTACGGTCAGTCGATCCTTTTCTGCTGACCTGCATACGCTTTTTGGTGGTGGCTGCCATCCTGCTGCTTTACAACTATGGCATCAGGAAAAAGCACAGCAGGTTGCCCACCCGTCCCGAATGGATTACGCTTTTGATACTCGGCACCCTCAATATCCTTGTGTACATGTCTGGATTTCTCATTGCAATTAAAACGGTATCCGCCGGACTGATCAGTTTGGTCATGGCTGCCAATCCGCTTATCCTGATCATCCTGTCGGGTATTTTCCTGCATAAGCGGCCAACGCCCTATCAATGGACAGGAATCATCATTTCTTTTGGGGGACTGATACTTGCCGCCATTCCAAACTTAGCACATAATCACACAACACGAACAGGATTGGTTGCATTGATCATTGCCAATATTTCGATTTCCGCAGGAAGTGTTTACTATTCCAGATCCAAACCCGGTCTCCCCAAGATGCTGGTCAACACCTGGCAGATCACCATCGGAGGCCTGCTCTTTCTTCCGGTCATCTGGTTGAACAAGGCGAGCAATTTTATACATCCTGACCTTAATTTCTTTCTTTCTTTTGCCTGGTTAGTAGTACCCGTTTCCATTGTTGCTTACGCTTTGTGGCTTCACCTGCTGCACAAAGACCCTGTTAAGGCAAGCGGCTGGCTTTTTCTTACCCCGGCATTGGGCTACCTGATGGCAGTCATCATTTTGCATGAACCGGTTACTTTGTACGGAGTCATGGGAGCTGTATTGGTGATAACAGGTTTAATGTATTCCCGGAGAAAATATACTACCGCTGCAGTTGGTAGCAGCACTAAATAAAAATGCCTCAGCATGTTGCGCAGCGGCATTTTTTCTGTTGTGGTCCCGCAATATTATCCTTTTATCAGCCCTATTAATAAGTCAGCCCACAGGCTTACTTTTTTATTTTATTTGTCATATTATATCCTTACATTTGACCTTGTTTAGTCAAGCTATAACTTTACTATATGAGCAATAAATCATTACAGGTACAGCAACTCAACAGCAAAATGCTCGCTTTTGCCAGCCTGCAAAAAATAACCCCGCCGCCCATCGGATGGATAAAAGCTATCCGTACTGCTATTGGCATGAGCATGTTGCAGTTGGGTAACAAGCTGTCCATTACCAAACAAAGTGTACAAGATATCGAACGCAGGGAAAAAGATGGTTCTGTTACCCTCAGGGCATTACGGGAGGCCGGAAAAGCCTTAGATATGCAATTAGTGTACGGTTTTGTACCCAACGATGGAAGTTTAGAGGCATTGATAGACCGCAAGGCAGCAGAACTGGCAACGCAAATTGTGCTTCGGACCTCTAATACCATGAAGCTGGAAGACCAGGAGAACACCAAACAACGTATTGAAAAAGCAATACAGGAAAGGACAATCGCCATTAAAAATGAAATGCCTAAAGCTTTATGGGATTAGATTTAGATTATATAGAAGGACAAACACCGCTGGATGAAGACGAAAAAGAAGGTTTGCTCATCCCCACCATTACCACCCGTGGTGAATTGGACGAGTTTGAGCAACAGAATATTGAACAGGCTGTGTTGTGGACATTAAGTCGTTCTTTTAAAGCCAATACCGTATTTACTGAAGATTTCATCAAAGCATTGCATAAACGTATGTATGGCAATGTATGGGCATGGGCAGGAGAGTTTCGAAAAACCAATAAAAACATTGGGGTGGATAAATGGCAAATACCTACCGAACTCAAATATCTGTTGGATGATGTTAAACATTGGATGGAAAATAATACTTATAGTTCCGATGAACTTAGCATCCGGTTTAAACACCGGCTGGTAAGCATTCATTGCTTTCCAAATGGCAACGGAAGGCACAGTAGGTTAATAGCGGATATTGTAATTGAGAAGATATTTAAGCAACCCGTATTTACATGGGGAGCAGCCAACCTGGTAAGGCAGGGCGATACAAGAACGGCTTACCTCAGTGCAATTAAAGCAGCAGATGCGGGAAATATTCAACCATTAATAAACTTCGCAAGAGCATAAATAAAATGTTCTTCTGCCCACCCTAAGTCGTGTTTGAGCTAATCATACTACATCTTTTGTTGGTGCTTGCAAATTCACTGTCATATCTTTTGTCTTTATTACTTGGGTTGTCGGTTGAATAGAGTAGGAAACATAATGCTCTAAAGTAATCTTTATCACACTTCCGTTTTTGACTGTTTGGTCATCACTAATTTCTTGCTTCGGCAGTATGGGTTCAGATAGCTTTACTTGTTCTTCGTCTTTTTGCTTTGAGGCGAGGTTCTTTTGGTTGGTAATATAATTTTCAACTATCAAAGCAAAGTCGGCTGATGCTGCTCTATCAAACTCCATTTTACTTTGTGTGATAGATTGATGGTGATTGAAACTGATGCTATCAAATGTGATATACCCTATTTCGTGCTTAAAAAATTTGAACGGATAATTTGTAAAGTCAAGCTTAACCCTGGTTTCATAAGCCAATTCAGGTTTGTCATTCTCGGGTTCCATTAAATTATTGAATTGTTCAACAAGCTGTTTTAGGGTATAGTTTCTAACATCAATAAGAAGTTTTACAAAGTTTGGTCCTTTGGTCGGTTCGCTGAGTGAAAAAAGGTTTAAATGCTCTGGAAATATTTGTTGGTCAGAAAAATGAATGTCAAATTTTAGAGCTGTGTTTGAAGGTCGCAGTCCTAAAGGGGAGAAAAATCTTGGGTTGTCAATTGAGAAGTCGTCAACCTTTGAATGAAAAAACTGCGTGTAAAACAAAATATGTCTGCCTGGTTCTCCCCATTCTTTTTCGTAAATGTCTCTAACTATAAAAATGTCAATGTTTTTACTTTTTGCGTATTCAATTGCTCCTTCTTCATAACCTTTTGTCGTGAAAATTGCACCCTTGTTTGCATTTAGGTCTTCAACAGACGCAAACAATACATCTATTACTTGTCTATCAACCTTCTCTTTCCATCGTTTGCACTCTATTATAGTTTTTATTGTGTGCAGCTTTGTTTTTTGAAAAACCCTAACATCAATTTGTCTTTTTGCATTTGACTTACCAGTTTCAGTTACATTATGCTCAACAGTCAGTTCTTCAGAGTTCTTATAAAGGTCTGCAACAAATATTTCAAAGTCCTTCCAATCTATTAGCTTGTCCAAAAATAGTTGCATTGTTAGTTTGTATTATACTTGTCGGTTGATAATTGTACTGTCGTCATAGAATAGTCGATAACGGTCAGTGCTTTAAGCAGTTGGGGCATGCACTTCCATCGCCCCTAGCTTACTGCCACTGAATAAAGCTACAAAAGATGATGATATATTCTACTGCAGATTAGAATTCCGACAAGCTGGAACTGATGCTTGTGATATTCGTTGCAGACGAAAGACGCTATTTCGTCTGCTCAAATTGCTGAAAGCAACTGTGTAAAAGCTGTAATTTATGAAGTTTTTCCTGCCAGAATATGTTTATAACAATTTTCAACTGATGACGCATTATTATGAACATCGTCAAGTTTTGCTTTTAAATATGAAAATAATGTTTGGTGGTCTTGACCAAAGAGAGCGACTAGATTTGGATTGTCTTTAATATTTTGAAAAGTAGCGGCAATATTGGCTTTATTTGTAGTCACTTGGTTCAGAAAATCAACCAAATCAACTTTGTCGCCGCTTTTGTATGATACTAATGTTTCTGAGTGATTAATCAACTGTGATAAATCTCCTAAAGAATAGGGGAGACTGATATCGCAAGTCAGAGAAATCCAGCCTTCCTCAATTGAAAAACCTGATTTGATTTTAATATCTCTTGAAAAGTTCGCCATATCTGTTTTTAATTGCGAATGACTTCGCGCCACATTCTTTGCTTGAACAGATTTTGCAATATCTTCAATAAGCCTATCGGTTAATTCTATACCAGTCATAATTATTGTTTTTGTAAAAGTACTTATAATAGTTTATGAGATGCGCGGATGTAATAGTAGTATGTAGCCGATGTTTAAATATTCAGCCTCACTTGCAGCAATACTTTTGTTATCGGCTACACTATTTGTCGGTATTTAGTTCACAATTTTGTTTCGTAATTCCTCAAGCTCTGTTTCTAACTTAACAAGATATTGCTTGTCAATATTCATGTATGAAAAATTTAGGTCAAGGAACCTTAAAGCATCAACTCTCCCAGATAAAACCAAAAACCTTTTTTGTCATCATTAAAATCAAAATCTGTCGTGCTTATAGGGTGAGTGTCAATAACAACTATTTTGTCAATATTAGCATCAGCTGTTGGTATTTCTTCACCGTCAATTGCAGTGTTAATTAATTCATTTATTACAAACCTGCTTTTTTTGTTCCAGATTTTAAATAAAGTCCTATGAATTGTTTTTGCTTGATTCAACCGCTGGTTGCTTATTTTGGGTAAAAGGACATGGTTGGCAATAACCTGCGGATGGCTGGCATATTTTTCCAGTATTTTCTTTGGAACGGGCAACAGGGGTATTCTTGAACCGGTATTTGTTTTTATTCTTGTAGTGAATATCCATTGTTCTCCATCAATACCGATATTGATGTCGTGTGGCGTAAGCAGCATAACATCTGAATAGGAAAGGCCGGTATAACAGCTAAATACGAAAATATCCCTTACCTGTTCCAGTCTTTGCAGGGTAATAGGTTTGGTCATTAAGGTATCCAGCTCCTCTTTTAAAAGAAATTTCCGATGGGTTTCTTTGGTAGTTATCTTATAAGATTTAAAAGGGTCTTTATCCAGCCAGTCATTTGCCACATATACCCGGACTATCTTTTTCAGCTTCTTAATATTGCTCATGGCTGTATTATGCTGCTGATTTTTTTCTGTTTTCAGGTAAAATTCAAAATCTGCAATCAATTTGTGGTTGATCTCGTTCAGGTAAACATCCTGTTTCCTATACTTCCATTCGATAAATGACCGCAAGAAATTGTATGTGACCTTAAACTTCTTATAAGTTCCTTTTTGAAAATTCTGTTCCCACCAATTTTTCAAACTGATCATTATGATATTGAAATACTTCCAGGAGTTTGTGCCGCTTTTCATAATAATTTCCATGCAAAATGGCAGTGCGAATCTGGTCGGCTGTTACAATTTCATTGCGTAAGGCATATTCTTTTTGTATTTCAAGGATTTGTCCTTGTACGGCATCTAAATAGGCATTCAGTGTTTTACTGTCTTCTTTTGTACCGGTTGACCTGTCCGCCCGTTGGTTCCATTTACAAGGATCACAAGAACGCTGGACACTCCATTCAACCCGTTGCCCGCTGGTGGTAATGCGAACATAAACAGGCAATAATTTTTCGTTTGTTCTTTTCCCTTTTTTGAGGAAGAAAAGCACTTTAAAAATTTGGCTCATAAAATGGCTTAAAAATGTTGATAACATTACCATTAATAGCCACGTTAAAAGAACATGTTCAAACTCTGAACCCCTTGTTGTATAGGGGTTTCGGAGAAATTCGAGCGGCAGATTTTTATTTTCTGTCTGCCCTCTCGAATAACGAACTGCAATAGGGGATTTTTGGTCTTTTTTGACAATGTTTCAAAAAAGAAAAACCCCGCAAATGCTGTATTTGCAGGGCTTTCAGAAATTTGGGCCAGGTTGATTAGCTAAAAACGTGGTCCCGCAGGGGCTCGAACCCTGGACCCGCTGATTAAGAGTCAGCTGCTCTACCAACTGAGCTACAGAACCTTTTTGAGCCTGCAAAAATAGTACAAAAATTTCAGTATAAACTTCGCTTACTTTTGCAGCATGACTCCATTTGAAACATTACAACAGATCATTGAAAGCAGAAGAAGCACCAAGCCCGCTTCCATGAATGGCAAAAAAATAGCTGATGCAACAATTCGCTCATTGCTGGCATTGGCCGACTGGGCTCCGACACACGCACGTAACGAACCCTGGCGTTTTGTTGTATACAGCGGAGAAGCCCTTGTTCAGTTCGGAACCGATCACGCAGAACTATATAAAGCAAACACACCCGATGAGCAATTCACTACTGCCAAATACGAGGCGCTGAAACATAATGGCGATAAAGTGTCGCATATTATTGCCGTGTATATGAAACGGGTGGAGGGAGCTAAGATCCCTGTGATCGAAGACATTGCTGCAACAGCCGCCGCAACCCAGCATATACTGCTTGGCGCAGAAGCGTTGGGCATTGCCGTGTTATGGAGTACCGGTGGCATGACCCATCACCCGGCCATGAAACAATACCTGGGGCTAAGCGATGAAGACCATATGCTTGGCCTGCTTTACCTCGGCTACGTCGATGAACCTGCCGCGCAAGGTAAGCGCAGCGTACCATTGGCGAGCAAAGTGACCTGGAAATCCTGAGGCTTTTCCCATCTCATGATAAATAAAATTGTTTCTTTGCACATGTCCGCAGACAAGCACAAACTCATCATCATCACCGCCCCTTCCGGCGCGGGTAAAACATCCATCACCCATTTCCTGTTGCACAAATATCCCCGGTTGTCATTTTCTGTCTCTGCAGCTACCAGGCAGCCAAGGGGAGAGGAAAAAAACGGGGTTGATTATTATTTTATGAGTGTGGATGAGTTTCGCCTGAAGATTGAGGAGAATGCCTTTATTGAATGGGAAATGGTTTACGAAGGTAAATATTACGGTACTTTAAAAACAGAATTAGACAGGATATGGGAAGCAGGGAAAATACCGATGCTCGATATTGACGTTAAAGGAGCCATTCATGTACAGGAACAGTTTGGACATCAATGCCTGTCCATCTTCATAGAGCCCCCTTCTGTGGAAGAATTAAAACGACGCCTCGAAAGCCGCGGCACTGAAACGCCTGAAAGCATCGCTACAAGGGTAAGTAAAGCCAGTTACGAAATATCCTTCAACCATCATTTTAATACCACCATCGTTAATAACGATCTCGCAAAAGCCTGTAGCGAGACCGAGGAAGTGATTAAAGCATTTCTTGGATGGCGCTGATGGCGGATCCCTGGTTTTTTGATCGCAGATGTAAGATTTAATATGGTAAATTGTTGCCTGTAAGTTTTAATACATCACTTATGCTCTTTTCTAACAGAACCGTTTTGATTACTGGTGCAAGCAGGGGTATTGGCAAAGCCATTGCCCTGCGTTTAGCCCAGGAAGGCGCCAATATCATTATTGCCGCAAAGAGCGTGGAAGAAGATCCGCGGTTGGGTGGCACCATTTTTTCTGCTGCAAAGGAAGTGGAAGCCACTGGTGGCAAAGCGCTCGCCGTACAAACGGATATCCGCTATGAAGAACAAATACAAGCTGCTGTTCAGCAGGCTGTTGAACAGTTCGGCGGTATTGATGTAGTCATCAACAACGCTTCCGCCATTCAGCTTACCCCTACAGAACAAACAGAAGCCAAACGCTTCGACCTGATGCAAAGCATCAATGTAAGAGGCACTTTCTTAGTAGTAAAACACTGTATCCCTCACCTGAAAAAAGGAAACAACCCGCATATACTTACTTTATCTCCACCCATTAACCTCCATCCCAAATGGCTGGGTGGTCATATTGCTTACACCATGACCAAATACAATATGAGTATGATGGCCCTGGGTTGGGCGGCTGAGTTTAAAAAGGATGGCATTGCCTCCAACGCTTTATGGCCCCGCACTACCATTGATACCGCAGCAGTAAGAAACCTGCTCGGCGGTGAAGCATTGGCTAAAATGAGCAGGACCCCGGCCATTATTGCCGACGCAGCTTACCATATCTTAAGCAAAACAACCCTGCAATACACCGGCAATACTTTTATTGATGAAGCTGTATTGGCAGCTGAAGGTATTACTGACCTCGATCAATATGCAGTAGTGCCGGGCGGACAATTGTACACTGACCTTTTTGTTTAACCGATTACCCACTAAAACTGAACACGATGAGGAAAACCTTTCTAACGTTCTCTTTATTGGCCAGCCTGTTTTCTCTGCAGGCACAGCCAACAAACAAACCAGCAGCAAAAACAGGTAATGAAACCGCAGCGTTGAAAACAGCAACAATGCAGGACATACAGGCTGGTTATGAAACCTATAAAAAGATCGCATTGCAGATCTGGGATTATGCAGAATTAGGTTATAAGGAAGTAAAAAGTTCCGCACTGCACCAGGAAACATTAACGGCAAACGGATTTGCTGTAAAAGCCGGTGTTGCAGGCATCCCCACAGCCTTCTTAGCTTCTTACGGAAGTGGCAAACCAGTGATCGGTATCCTGGCAGAGTTCGATGCACTGCCCGGTCTTTCACAACAGGCTACGCCTGAGAAGAACCCCGTTGCCGGTAAAGACGCCGGCCATGGTTGCGGACACCACCTTTTTGGAACAGCGTCCGTAGCGGCAGGCATTGCTATTAAAAAGCTGATTGCTGAAAAGAAGCTGACAGGGACCGTTCGCGTTTATGGCTGCCCTGCAGAAGAAGGTGGCAGCGGAAAAGTATATATGGTGAGAGAGGGGCTCTTCAATGATGTGGACGTGGTACTGCATTGGCATCCGGGCAGTGAAAATAAGATCACCATGACCAGTGCCCTGGCCAATAAATCTGCTAAATTCCGTTTCCATGGTATTGCTGCGCACGCGGCAGCTTCTCCTGAAAGAGGGCGCTCTGCACTTGATGGCGTTGAAGCCATGGATAATATGGTAAACATGATGCGTGAACACATCCCACAGCAAACCAGGATCCATTATGTGATCACTAATGGCGGAAAAGCGCCCAATGTAGTACCGGATTATTCTGAAGTATATTACTATGTACGTCACCCGTACAAGGATGATGTGAAAGCGATCTTTGATCGTGTGGTAAAAGCGGCCAATGGCGCTGCCATGGGTACAGAAACCACTGTTGACTATGAGATCATCGGCGGCACACACGATCTGCTGCTGAATAAAAAATTGGCCGAAGTGATGCAGCAGAACCTTGAACAGGTAGGTGGTGTGCCCTATACACCCGAAGAAACCAGTTTCGCCAAAAAAATACAATCATCCTTTACTTTTAAAACACCTGCTATCGAAACAGCCGGTACAATATCGCCACTGCGCGCAGAAACTGATGCGGGCGGCGGGTCTACGGATGTGGGCGATGTAAGTTATACAGTACCTACTGTTGGTTTAAGTGCCGCCACCTGGGTACCAGGCACACCCGCTCATAGCTGGCAAGCTGTTGCCTGCGGCGGAACCGAGATCGGCACAAAAGGAATGATGGTGGCTGCTAAAACAATTGCACTGACTGCTATTGACCTGTACACCAACCCGGCGATCATTCAACAGGCAACCGATGAATTTAAAAAAGCAAAAGGCGATTACCAATACAAAGCATTGCTGGGCGACAGGAACCCAGCTTTAAATTACAGGGACTGATACCGTTGCGCTGCAAAAAATTATGCACAAAAAAAAGGTGTTGAAAAATTCAACACCTTTTTAATTGGGGGTGTAAAACATCAGGAACTTTTACTTCCAATAACAAATGCACCGGCGGCCAGTCCCAGATCCTTCATCATCATCATCATCGGCATCATCCTGGCATTTTCATCTGCGGCATTCATTACACCAGGCAGGTGAATGGTGAGTATAAAAACAAGCAGCATGGCCCCTACAAGGTAACTGGCCAGTCTAACCTGCTTGCCCGTAATCAGGGCTATGGCAGCTAATACCATGCCTGCACCTGAGAGGTAAACCCAAAAGATTCCACCGGGAAAATAAGCTGGTACCATGCCTGCCATCTTTGAGGCATTCATAAGATGTCCCGCACCAAAAAATAACAGGACCAACGCATAAACAATGATAGCAATCCGGGAAACTGTGTTTTGATTCATATGGAGGGATTTTGTTTAGAGTCAAAAGATAATAGGACGCTTTATCTTTTGCAATAGGGCGAAGTGAGATGTGCACAAATAAAAAAGAGCGGCCTTTCAGTCGCTCTTTCACTATCTGTAATCGTCGTTAATCGGCTGATCTTTCCGGTCTCATTTGTGGAAAAAGCAGCACATCCTGTATGGAGGATTGGTTGGTCATCATCATGCATAACCTGTCAATACCAATACCGATGCCCGAAGTTGGCGGCATGCCGTATTCGAGCGCCCGCAAGAAATCATAGTCAATAAACATCGCTTCGTCGTCTCCTCTTTCCATCAGTTTAACCTGTTCTTCAAAACGTTCGCGCTGGTCTACCGGATCATTCAGTTCGGTATATGCGTTGGCAATCTCTTTACCGTTTACCATCAATTCAAATCGTTCTACCAGTCCCGGTTTGCTGCGGTGCTTTTTGGTAAGCGGGCTCATCTCAACCGGGTAGTCAATAATGAATGTCGGTTGAATAAATGTATGCTCGCTTGTAGCGCCAAAGAGTTCATCAATCAGTTTGCCTTTACCTATATTGCCTGGCACATCGATCTTTAATTGTTTGCACACTTCTCTTAACCCTGCTTCATCCATTGCGCTCACATCAATACCGGTATTCTCTTTAATAGCATCATGTATGCTGATGCGTCTGAATGGCGCTTTAAAACTGATGATCTTATCTCCCAAAGGCACATCGGTAGTGCCGTGCAGGGCGATGGCTATCTTTTCAAACAACTGTTCGGTTATTTCCATCATCCAGAAATAATCTTTGTAGGCTGTATACCATTCCAATACGGTAAACTCGGGGTTATGTGTTCTGTCCATTCCTTCATTCCTGAAATTTCGGCTGAACTCATAGACCCAGTCAAATCCACCCACAATCAGTCGCTTCAGGTAAAGTTCATTGGCAATACGCAGGTAGAATGGAACATCCAATGCGTTGTGGTGTGTGATAAAAGGTCTTGCAGCCGCGCCACCCGGAATAGCCTGCAATACCGGCGTATCTACTTCCAGTGCCCCCTGTGCATTCAGAAATTCACGGATGGTATTGATGAGCCTCGTACGCTTTACAAAAGTGTCTTTCACATCCGGATTGATGATAAGATCGGCATAGCGCTGGCGGTAACGGAATTCAGGGTCGGTCACTGCGTCAAACACATTTCCTTCCTCATCCCGCTTTACTACCGGTAATGGTTTTAAGGATTTGGTAAGTAAGGTAATGGTCTGTGCATGAATGGACGTTTCACCCGTTTTGGTGATAAAGGCAAAGCCGGTAGCACCAATGATATCACCCAGGTCAAGCCCATGTTTGATCACCGTATCCCAGAATGATTTATCCTCTGCCGGACAAATATCATCCCTCCGCACATACAACTGAATGATGCCTTTGCTGTCCTGTATCTTGATAAAGAAAACCTTACCCTTGTCATTGATACTCATAATACGCCCGGCTACACAAACCTTTGCATAGGCATCCCTGGTTTCTTCCGTATAATTGTCTTTGATCTCTGTTGAATAATGGGTAACCGGGTACAGCGGTGCCGGGAAAGGATCAATGCCCGCCTCCTGTAACCTGTTCAACTTCTCGCGGCGAACCAGTTCCTGCTCTGACAAATGTGCTTGACTCATATTATAATTGAATTGCTTGAAGAGGGGCAAAATTAACGGTTCGACGCCAGTATTTCATCTCCCGGTACTGCGAAATAGTTTTTTGTAGACTGCATCACGGGATAACCGGATCATATCACCCGGCTGCATAGTACCCAACTCTAATGATCCGATGCGATACCGTATCAAACGCAGGGTGGGAAATCCTGCCCTGGCGGTCATTTTTCTTACCTGCCTGTTCTTCCCTTCCGTTAATACCATGCGTATCCATGGTGCAGGTATTTCTTTTCTGAAGCGGATGGGCGGGTGACGATCAGGCACTACAGGTGGCGTTGTAAATAAAGAAACAACAGAAGGTTTGGTATGATAACGCTTTCCATCCACATTGATCTCCACACCTTTCTGCAATTGATGGATGGCTTCATCAGTTATGGCGCCATCAACCTGGACCCAGTACTCACGTTCGTGACCAAATTCAGGATCGAGCAGGCGGTGGTTGAGCTGTTTGTCGTTCGTCAATAATAATAGTCCTTCGCTATCATGATCTAATCTTCCTACGGGATATACATCGCGCGGCACGTCAAAAAAATCGGCGAGTGATTGCTTGCCCGGCTCAGCAGAAAATTGCGAGAGAACAAGGTAGGGTTTGTAGATAAGGAAGTAGTGAATCATACAAAAACAAAAGTCCCGCAGAAGCGAGACTTTGTATATGGATGGGTTAGTAAGTACCGGGAAATATATTTCCCATCACAATATTAAAAATAGTTTTACCGAAAGCAAAAATTTTTTTAAACAATTTTATTCACATTTTCCAGGGCAATGTGAATAGCGGTCGCCCTGGTTGGCCGTTTACAACACATCTTTTCTGTTACACCAGGAACCTTTTTTATTTTCCGTTATCTGATGCATCTTCTGAAACATTGATGAACAAAGGGCTTCATTGATTACCATTAAAGCACTGCTATTATTTACCATTGATTTTTTCATCTGTCTTCAGCAGCCAAAAAAGAAAAAAAGGGTGACCTGAAGGGGTAAAAAAAATTTCTGCTCACCCGGTCTTAGTACCTTTGATTTTTACCAAAAATGGCCATATGAAGTTCCCAGCACCTGTTTCTGCACAATGGATAGCCGAATTGATACAGGCAGAAGTATCCGGAAATGTTAACGCCCATGCAACGGGCATTAATGAAATCCACAAAGTAGAAGATGGTGATCTTGTATTTGTTGATCATCCAAAATATTATGATACCTGTCTTAATAGTGCTGCAACATTTATCATCATCAATACAAAAGAAGTAAGCATACCTCCAGGCAAAACAATCCTCATCGTAGCCGATCCCTTTGAAGCCTACCTGAAAATTGTTAACCATTTCAGACCATTCATTCCTGCTTCGAAGGCCATCAGTGATACCGCAAAGATTGGAGAAGGTACTGTGATCATGCCCAATGTTTTCATTGGTCACCATGTTACTATAGGAAAAAATTGTGTGATACATCCGAATGTTGCTTTGCTCGATTATACCATCATTGGTGATAATGTGGTGATACAGGCCGGGACTATTATCGGCAGTGATGCATTTTATTACAACACCAAAAAGAACCGCGAGGTATGGTATAAAAAGATGCAAAGCTGTGGATGGGTCATCATAGAAGATGAGGTTGAAATTGGCGCCGGTTGCACCATCGACCGGGGCGTTACGGCAGACACGAGGATCGGACGCGGTACCCGCCTTGACAACATGGTTCATATCGGTCATGATACTACGGTGGGAAAAAACTGCCTGTTTGCGGCACAGGTGGGTATTGCCGGCGGAACTGTTATCGAGGATGGGGTTACTTTATGGGGACAGGTCGGCGTTAGCAAAACCCTCACCATCGGAGCCAATGCCGTAGTGCTGGCACAAAGCGGGGTGCCTTCTTCCCTGGCAGGAGGTAAAACCTATTTTGGCTACCCTGCAGAAGACGCTTCGGTAAAACGGAGAGAGCTGGTATGGATCAAGCGGATACCTGAGCTCTGGAAAAAAGTGATGGAATAAATTATGGAACCTGAAGATGATATTTTACACGCAGTTCTTCACAGATCCGCCTGATGGCTTCGGCAACAGGCGTGTATTCAAACCCGGGCAGGAATTGTTTCAATTTACTATTGTTAATCTGCACTTTAGCCTGGGCTGTACGTGCTGTTTCTTTGGTTAGTAAAGGATCCTTACCGGTAAGCTTTCCTTTGATCGCTTCTGCGCGCCATACGATCTCTGCCAGCAATGGCGTTACTTTTCTATGCGGGGGCCGTTTATGAAATTGCCGGGCAATCAGGTTGAATATTTCCCTGTACGAAACATTGGCCCCGCTCAGTATGAAACGCTGTGCCGAGATATCGCTTTCCATTAACAACACCATCGCCTTTACTACATCCTGTACATCTACAAAACCGCTGATGCCTTCTGTGTACCAGGGAAACTCATCATAAGCAGATTTAAAGATCGCAGAAGAGCCCGTAGTCCAGTCACCCGCCCCAAGAATGATCACAGGATTTACCATTACCGCATTCAGGCCTTCTCCAATGCCACGCCATACTTCCATTTCTGCCAGGTACTTACTTTTACCGTATTCACTGTTGCTGGTTTCAGCAGTCCAGTTCATGGTTTCATTAATAGCTTCTTTTTCCCTGATCCTGCCTAATGCAGCTACTGAACTTACAAATACTAATTTCTGAACACCACTGGTTAAGCATGCATTTACCACATTTGCAGTTCCTTCAATATTGGTTTGATGGAGCAGGTCTTTCTTTTTGGGATGAAAAGATACGGCGGCGGCACAATGGTATACATGTGTGACTCCCTGCATGGCTTCTTCCAATGATACAATATCCAATATGTCGCCTTTCAACCATTGTATTTTACCGGCAACATCCATAGCAGGAACAGAAGAACGATACAGGGCCCTGACAGTTTTACCCTGGCGCACCAGTTCCCTGATCAGATGTGAACCAACCAAACCGGTTGCGCCTGTAACTAGGATCATGAGTGGACTTTGTACGAAGATACGGGTGAATCGTGAGACCCAAGAAATCAACAGGTTTAATGCTGGCAATTACTGCAGGTGCCGCTCACAATCACGTCTGTTTGTGTGGCATGAAACCCTTTCGGCAATTTTAATTCAGGTACGGTTACATGATCAAGGCAATAAGTAGTGCCACAATCATCGCACATAAAATGAACATGATCATCGTGGTGGTGACCTGCAGAACATTCATCCTTGCATAAAGCATAGCGTATTGAATTATCAGCAGTGGGTATCGTATGAATCATTCCCTTTTCAACAAAAGTCTGCAGGGTGCGATAAATGGTTACACGGTCAAATTCGGTACCGCTGTGATGTTCTATATCTGCATGCGCCAGTGCCCCATTGGTCTGCAGAAAAAGCTCCAGTATTTTTTTCCGGCTGTCGGTAACGCTCAGCTGGTTTTTTTTCAATATATCAACAGTGGTCGCTTGCATGATGTTGCTATTGAGGATTATTACCGGAGATGGCATCAGCAGCAGTTCCGGCATCTTTTTCAGCCAGCAGCTCTTTAATATCTCTTTCCAGTTTTTGTAATTCCTCCGCTTTTAATCCGTCATAAACCTGTCCTCTTACTTTACCATTCTTATCTACCAGCGCAAAGAACTGCGTATGAATGAACTGGTCTTCTATTTTCTGCAGGTTATTTTTCGGATCATCCAGCAGGTAGGCACTGCGGGCTAACTGGTACAGGCTGTCCTTGCGTCCGGTTAACAGCACCCATTTCTTCGTATCAATCTGCATCGAATCGGCATACCGTTTCAGCCTGGCTGTCGAATCCGTTTCCGGGTCGCAGGTATGGGACACGATCATAAAACCTGGCTCATTTTTAAATGCCTCGTAGATGGTCTTCTTCATATTGTTATTCATCCGTGGACAAATCCCTTTGCAGGTAGTAAAGAAATATTCCACTACACTTACCTTGCCCAGCATATCGCGTTCGGTAAAAGGCAGGCCATCCTGGGTGGTAAACCGGAACGGTTTTACATAACTGATCACGGCCAGTTTGGTCTTCCATTTATCCGTTCCCCGGAAAAGAAAAAAATAAAAAGCGCCGACCAGTACGGTAAAAAAAGCTACATATACCAATAACTTCCTGTTCATAGTCCTGTTTAAGCTGCAAAGTTACACCCAACCCCCTGAATAACCTTTTTTCAACAATAATTTTGCAACAAAGTTGCATTGTTGTATGTTTGCAACCGCATGAATCTAAAAGTCAATTGGGATGCATTAGGGATTGTTACTTCGGTGGCCTGTGCCATCCATTGTGCCATTCTGCCTTTGCTATTGACCAGTCTGCCCATTTTTGGGGTGGAAATCATTGAAAATCTAAGTTTTGAGTACCTGATGATCGCCATTGCATTTGGCATCGGCGCTTATTCCCTGTACCATGGCAGGAAAAAGCATCACCATCGCTGGACGCCCATGACCATTTTCAGCCTTGGCATTCTTTTATTGTTTGCAAAAACGATCCTTCACAATTGGCAAATCTGGTTCTTAGTGCCTGCAGTCTGCTGTATCGTCTCAGCCCATATTGTAAACTACCGCTTGTGCCGCGTGCACAACCGCGCACACGCCGATGATTGCAGTCATTAAGTACAGGCATTAAATCATCCATCCGCCATCATCCATCAGAAATCTCAGCCTCACTTAGTCACAAAGATTTTTTTGCACGCTTCCGCACTCAAAAACACTTCCTTTTTTCCCTTCACTTCCACAAGCACGGATTGATCAAATGCCTGGATCTCTTTTACAGTGATGGTTCCGTTCAGGCTGATGCCCTGTTTATCCAGGTACCGGAGGAATGCAGTCGTATTATCACCTACGCTCACTACTTTTACTTTAACTCCTTCATGAATTTCGGCCAATGGGGAAGCATTGATGCGGCTCAATTTGCCATTGGCATCGGGTATCGGATCGCCATGCGGATCAAACTTGGGGTGTCCTAATAATTTATCTATCTCATCCAGCAGTTTATCTGATTGGATATGTTCCAATTGCTCTGCCACATCATGCACTTCGTCCCAGGTAAAATTCAGTTTTTCTACTAAGAAAGTCTCCCATAAACGGTGTTTCCGGACAGTTTTTGCGGCAAGTTTGAAGCCATCTTTTGTTAGTTGTGCGCCAGCAGAGCGGCTGTAGTCAATCAATCGCTTCTCATCCAGCCTGCGAAGCATATCAGTTACAGAAGCAGGGTTAATAACCAGCTTATCAGCAATTGACTGGTTGTTGATCCTTTCAAGCCCTTCCTGCGTTAACGCATAGATGACTTTCAGGTAATTCTCCTCCGCATTGGATAGTCGTGTCATACGCGGCTAAAGTAGCTATTTTCAAACAAGGAAGCGGTAAGTCATGGTAAATAAATTTATTTAGTTAAGACTAAATTAATAATTTAGCAAATACTAATAAATATATTTATGGTGAAACTGATTACCCTGTTAGCATTTATTTCCTGTTCCCTTCAATTGCCGGCACAGCAAAAGAAAGCCGTTACAGCACAGCCAGACAGTAATTTCACCACTGCAACCAACCTGCTCAATGAAGTAGTAGTTACCGGTGTGGCGAGTGCCACCAGTTTCAGAAAAAACCCTGCAGCTACCGTCAGTGTATCGGGCAGGGCTATCAGAAGAACAACAAGTACCAATATCATTGACGCGCTGGTAAGAAATGCCCCCGGGCTCACCGCCATGACCACCGGGCCGAATATTTCAAAACCGTTCATCCGCGGTCTCGGGTACAACCGCGTACTTACATTATATGACGGCATCAGGCAGGAAGGGCAGCAATGGGGCGATGAACACGGCATCGAAGTAGATCATTATGGCATTGAACGCGCTGAGATCATCAAAGGGCCAGCCAGCTTGGTCTATGGTTCCGATGCTATTGCAGGCGTGGTAAACCTGCTACCCGAAAACAATGCTACGGAAGAGGAAAGGCTCAAACGCTCTTTGCTAGTGGAATACCAGGGCAACCATGGTCTTGCCGGTATTTCTTTTGCTACCGGCAACAAAGCCAACGGTAATAGCTGGAAGTTGCGCATCTCAAATAAGATGGCTGCGGATTACCACAACAAAGTAGATGGATATGTGTACAATACAGGGTTCAGGGAATTCAATGTATCGGCAATGAAAGGCTGGGAGAAAGCCCGTCATCAGCATTATTTCTATGCCACTGCTTACCGCAACCTCCAGGAAATTCCGGATGGCAGCCGCGACTCGCTGACCAGGGCTTTTACTTACCAGGTCAAGGAAAACCATGCAGATGATATCAGGCAACGCCCTATAGTACCATTCAACAATATCCGCAGTTATCATATTGCAGTATTGCACCAGGATATCCAGCACTACCGCCTGTACACCAAGAACCGTTTCGTTATTGGTGGCAACGACTTACTGATCAATACAGGATGGCAACAGAATATCCGTAAAGAATACAATCACCCCACCATACCCGAACAGCCTGGGTTATCATTGGTGCTCCATACTTTTAATTATGATATTAAATACCTTTTTAAAGAAGTTTATGGAACACAGTTAACAGCCGGTCTTAACGGAATGTACCAGCTAAACAAAAATGGCGATGCCACCGATTTTCCTATTCCGGATTATCATTTGTTTGATGCAGGCGCTTACCTTATTGCAAAAAAAGAACTGGGCAAATGCAGTGTCAGCGGAGGTATCCGTTTAGATAACAGGTGGCTTGACTGGCATACTTTATATACAAGAAAGGAAACGGGGTCTGGGTTTGACAAACGCGTAAATACCAACGATACCAGCAATGCCACTTTGCGTTTTTCGGCATTCAATACCCTGTTCAAAGGTATTTCCGGAAGCATTGGTATAACGTATAATCCTTTGCCCGCTATTTCATTAAAAGCCAATATGGCAAAAGGGTACCGAAGCCCGAATATTACAGAGATCGGTTCGGCAGGGCTTGATCCAGGTGCACATATTTATTATATAGGCAATAAAAATTTCGTTCCGGAATACAATTGGCAATACGATATCGGCGCCTTTTTCTCTTACCCGGATGCTGATATGAGCGTATCAGTTTTTGACAATTATATCAGCAAATACATTTTTCTGCAAAAACAATTCGATACCAATGGACAGCCGCTTGAGATCATCCCGGGTAATGCCACGTATCAATACAAACAGGGAAGCGCGCGGTTATATGGCATGGAGACAACACTCAGCCTGCATCCGAAAAACATTCCGTTCCTTACCCTGGAAAACAGAACTGCCCTGATCACCGGTCTCAATATGGACCAGGAAAGTCTGCATCGTTTTGGCAACAACGCAAAATATCTGCCCTTGATTCCTCCTTCTTCTACTGCCACAAGCCTGCGTTTCAATTTTAAAACACTGGCTACTGCTATCAAAGACGGGTATGTGCAGGTTGATGTCGAAACCACCGGCACCCAACAAAAAGTGTATGCAGTAGATGAGACAGAAACCATAACGCCCGGTTATACATTAACCCATCTCAGTATCGGCGCATCACTATTAAACAGAAAGGGCGTTTCGTTCTGCCAGGTTTTACTCGCAGCCAATAACCTATTTGATGTAGCTTACCAATCGCACCTCAACCGCCTGAAATATTTTGAATACTATTCTCACTCCACATCGGGGCATTCGGGTATTTACAATATGGGAAGGAATTTTTGCCTGAGATTGATTTTCCAATGGTAGCGTAAATGATCAACTGATCGAATAACTAACGCCGCCATCTTTTTCATCTTTCAACTGCACGCCTAATGCAGCGAGCTCATTGCGTATCTTGTCGCTTGTCATGAAATCCTTACGCCCCTTGGCATCTTTACGAATATCGATCAGTAATTGCAGTACGCCTTCTAATTTTCCATCGTCACCCGTGCGTTCACTCTGCAGTCCGAAGATGTCTTCCACATAAGCTTTCAGTTGCCGTTGCAAATAAGTGATCGTATCTGCACTTAATGCGCCTGCAGCAATATGCTTGTCCTTAATAGAATTGATCACAGGTACCAGTTCAAACATATTGGCCAGCACCTTGGCTGTATTCAGGTCATCATTCATGAACTCATCAAACTCAGCTGCCAGTTTTCTCACCTTCGCATCCAATACAGCGTCGATGTTTGATGGCTGGGGGGTGATGGTTGCTCTTTGAAGCCATTCATGTGCTTCCCACAGGCGTTTCATTGCTTTCTCTGCACCCTGCAATGCTTCATTGCTAAAATCAAGCGTGCCCCTGTAATGGCTCTGCAAAATGAAGAAGCGGATGGTCATGGGATGATAGGCCTGTGTTAATGCCGGATGTGAACCATCGAACAGCTCAGTTAATCTGATCACGTTATTGTAGCTCTTGCCCATTTTCTTTCCGTTAATGGTGATCATATTATTATGTAACCAGTAACGGGCAGGTGTTTTATGATTGCAAACGGTGCTTTGTGCAATTTCACATTCATGGTGCGGGAACTGAAGATCCATCCCGCCGCCGTGAATATCAAATTCTTCTCCCAGGTATTTGTTACTCATGGCCGAGCACTCAATATGCCATCCGGGAAAACCTTCGCCCCAGGGACTCTGCCAGCGCATGATATGCCCGGCGGGTGCTTTTTTCCATAAGGCAAAATCGCTCCTGTTCCTTTTCTCCTCCTGGTTATCGAGTTCCCTGGTAGTATCTAACTGGTCTTCCAGCACACGGCCGCTCAGCATGCCGTAAGGCTTGCCCTGCTTAGAGAAATCGGTATTGTATTTCTCCACATCAAAATAAACAGAACCGTTCGCTTCATAAGCATAGCCATCGGCAATGATCTTTTTGATCATTTCAATCTGTTCCACAATATGCCCGGTGGCGGTGGGTTCGATACTGGGTGGCAGGTTATTGAAACGCTCCATGGCCCAATGGTAGAGGTTGGTGTATTTCTGCACCAGTTCCATCGGTTCTAATTTTTCCAGTACCGCTTTCTTACTGATCTTATCTTCCGCTTCCCGTCCTTCTTCTTCAAAATGACCCGCGTCTGTAATGTTCCGTACATAGCGAACCTTATACCCAAGGTGCATGAGGTAACGGTACACCACGTCAAAAGTAATAAAGGGGCGTGAGTGCCCGAGGTGACTTTCACCGCTGACAGTGGGTCCGCAGACATACATGCCTACATAAGGAGGGTTCAGCGGGGTAAAGGGGGTCTTTTCTCGGGTTAAGGAATTATATACTTTCAGCGACATGGACAGGGTTATTATTCTTTGAGCATTTTAAGTAGTGATGACACCATGCGGTACCTACCGCAACAGCAGGGATAGCTTGTTTCAGCAGCAAAAACAACAGCAATATGGATGTGATCTGTTCATTTCGCTGCGAAGATATTTTATTTTTTCAAACGAATGTCTGATACCAGCATAATATGATCGCTCAGGTCCTCATCTATCATATCAAACTGCCTTACCTCAAAATGGTTGTCGGGCAGGATATAATCGATCCGCAGGGTAGGCGCCAGTGCTATGAAAGAGCGGCCAATACCAAATCCTCTTTGCAGAAAAGCATCCTGCCAGCCGTCTTTGATACGAAAATAGGTGAATGAACTGGGAACATCGTTGAAGTCGCCGCAAATCACAGCGGGATAAGGGCTTTTATCCAATGCATCCCGCACCATATTTGCCTGCACGCCCCTGCGGCTGAAAGCCAGTTTCATTTTTCTGAAAATATTCCGGGAGGCTGCAATCGCTTCCTCATCTTTTGTCCGGATTTTTTCCATATCGTTATAATCCTCTTTCCTGAACTTAAAGGATTGCAGGTGGGTAGTAAATACGCGGATGGTGTCGTTCCCTTTCAGAATATCGGTATAAATAAGGCTCTCTGCCACCGGATAGCTGACCTTGCCGGAATCGATCATTGGATATTTTGAAAAAATGATGCAGCCTGACTGGTAGTTGGTGCCAGCCCTGTGGTAATCCCTGGAAAAATAGTGATAGGGGTACTGTTTTGTGAAAAGCGACAGGTTATCGCTATTAGTACCCGGCTTACCGGAATGATTAAATTCCTGCATGCAAATAATGTCCGGTTCTAATTTCTGCACAGTCTGCGCCACTTCTTCCCTGATCAGTTTTTTTGTTTCCCTGTTTTTAGAAAGGCCGTTAAAACTTTGCACATTCCAGTCAACAATACGCAGCTCGTTTTCTTTTTTGCGTTTGCTGATGGCAGACCCCGGATGCCATGCAAATACTACATTCAACTGCTGCCACCCAATACAGAGTGCAATAAAAGGCAGGAGTGCCATTACCGGTTTGAACAGGAGCCAGAAAATGAGAAAAAGCAGCAGCAGTAAAATAAGATAGGGAACGATCAACCCGCAAAACCCGGTCATCCACCAATGCAAAGGATTCATATAAGGTGAAATACAGGCCAGCAAAAACAAAGCAACAATAAACAGGTTGATTCCTGTAAACGTTGTTTTGGCTGCGCGGCGGAGGAGATTCTTTGCCATGCGTTAAAGTTACGAAAATCATGAAACGTGAGACGTCTCACGATTCACGGCTCGCGCGCTCGAGAAACTCTTTTTCTTCGTCTGTAAGGGATCCATAACCACGCTGGTTAATCTTATCAAGTATGGTATCTATCCGTTGCTGGGAAATATTGGCTGTTTTATCGTAAGGTTTACGGTCCGATTTGTAGAATAGTTTTTCCTGCCCCGCTTTTCCCTGGTGTTTTTTTTCGGGATTGAAAAGATCATCTGCCCAATCCACTAACCTGTTCATCCAAAGACTCCAATCACTACCCCTGTGTAATTGCCTGATAAAAAAGAATCCAATAACACCGCCGGCAAGATGGGCCGCGCCAATCCCGGCATTGCCACTGGCTAATGTTGCAAAATCGATGGCGACAAAAATGAGTGTAATCACCCAAAGCGGAATACCCCCGTTGATCAGGGGAAATACGCGATAGTCCGGCGCCAGTGTGGTGGTGGCCACTGCTACCGCCATAACAGCCGATCCCGCTCCCAGCATGGATTCTGTGGCAGCAATATGATTGGCCAGTACCGGAAAAATATTATTGGTAAGCAGGAAAAAGACCGCACCTGCCAGTCCCCCGTACAGGTAAATAGGGATCAGTTTATTATTCCCTGCAAGGTCCTGCAGGATATAACCGAAACACCACAACCACAGCATGCTGCTGATCAGTTGCCAGATACTATGGTGGGTGAACATGTATAACAAGATGGTCCAGGGACGATGGATCAACGTGTTTAAAGATGCGGGTAAAGACAACCAGTCCAGCACCTGTTTAATAAAAAGCTCTACAGGAGTACCGGAGAGGTAATATACTACTTTGATTAAAGTAATGGCTACAAACATGAGCATATTGATCGCAAATAACAATACGAGTGCATTGTCATCCTGCCCTAATAACACCTGGCGCCTGCTTTTATTAAATGATTGCGTTGTCATACCTAATTAATAAAACGTTTTTTTATTGGTTTTGTTCCAGGTCATCACAATCAGTAACCCTACAATAGCCCCGCCGATATGGGCCCAGCGGGCTACATTGTCGCCGGCTGAATTTTGTATGGCATAAAATACTTCATAAGAAAAATAGACTAAGCCCAGCCATTTTGCTTTGACGGGTACCAGGAAGTAAAGGTATATATAGGTATTCGGAAACAGGTATATGAATGCGGCCAGTACCCCAAACACAGCGCCACTGGCGCCTATCGTAGCCATATTGATGTTCTTCTCATAATAATCCGTAACCAGGTTAAATAATTGTGATGCTATTTCCGGGCTACCGGGATTGGAACGTACCAATGCAAGCACTTCATGATCTGTAGCATACCGCAGTTCATGTTTCTGGCCAAACTGCATAATGGCATCCGTTAAGGAGGCTGCCGTGCCGGCACTGTGTTGATGGGCAATCACTGCATATTCCTTCATCATGGGTACTAATTCATAACTCAGAAAAAGCAGGTGCATCAATGCAGCGCCCAAACCACAGATCAGGTAAAAAGTAAGAAATCGTTTTGAACCCCAGAGGTTTTCCAATATCGAACCAAACATCCATAGGGCAAACATATTACCCAGGATATGCATAAAATCGCCATGCAGGAACATATGGGTGATCAGCTGCCATGGTTTGAACAGGCTGCTTTGCCAGGCATGGAGTGCGAGCGTATCATCAAATGAAAAAACTGCAGCGGGTCCGCCGCCGAGGGTTTTCTGCGCCAGGAAAAATAATCCGTTTATAATAAGCAGGTTCTTAACAATGGTAGGTAATATTTCAAACCTGCTGGGTCTGAATTCTGTCATTGATTCTTCAATTTTAGCTGTACTACATTCTCAATATGCAATGTGTGCGGGAACATATCAACGGGCTGAATTTTCTCCACCCGGTATTTTTCATCCAGCAAACCAAGATCGCGCGCCTGTGTAGCGGGATTGCAACTTACATATACAACGGTTGGCGCCGCAATCTCAAGGAGCTTTTTAACCAATTTTTCATGCATGCCTGCCCTTGGCGGGTCAGTGATCACTACATCGGGCCTTCCGTGCTGTGCAAAAAAAGCGTCATCACAAATGTCGATCACATCCCCTGCAAAGAAAGAAGCATGCTTTAACTGGTTCAATGCTGCGTTCTCTTTTGCATCCTCAATGGCATCGGCCACCACTTCAACCCCTATCACTTTCTTTGCCCCACCGCTTATAAAAATGCCGATACTGCCCGTTCCGCAATACAGGTCATACACAACCTGGCTGCCGTCCAGCTCCGCATAGTCGCGCGTAATGCGGTACAACTGCTCCGCCTGGCGGGTATTGGTTTGAAAGAATGATTTGGGGCTGATCTTAAACTGAAAGTCTTCCAGCCGTTCCATAATATAACCATTACCGTAGTATACTTTCGGATCAAGGTCATACAGACTATCGTTGCGTTTGGTGTTAATGGTATACAACAATGTAGTGATCTCCGGAAACTGCTGCAATAGCTGGTCGAGCAATTTTTTGCGATGATCTGCCTCTTCATACCCCAGTACTACGTTGATCATCAGCTCACCGGTAGTGGTATTACGAACGAACATATTACGCAACCAGCCTTTATGTAACTTGATATCGTAAAACGGAAGGGCGTGATCAATGGCAAACTGGGCCACTGCTTTCCGGATATGATTGGTAGGCTCTTCCTGTAAGTAGCAGGTATCAATTTCCACAACTTTATCAAAGAAACCACGTACATGAAATCCGGCGGCACCCGGCAGACCTTCCATAGAAACTCCTGCTGCTTTCAGCTGCCTGAATTCTTCGGCCGGAATAAACTTGCGGGTAGCAAAAGTATATTCCATTTTATTGCGGTAGAACCGGGTCTGGCTGGCGCCAATGATGGGCGAAATAGCAGGTAATGCAATCCTGCCAATACGGCCCAGGTTATCTGTCACCTGTTTCTGTTTATACACCAATTGCTTTTCATAAGGCAGCATTTGCCACTGACAACCACCGCATACACCAAAATGAGCACAGAAAGGCCCGACCCTGTCGGGCGACAAAGCTTTAACAGCCACCGCATGCCCCTCTGCCCAATCGGCTTTGTTTTTAGATAATTGCACATCCACGACATCGCCCGGCACAGCTCCTTCAATGAACACAACCTTACCCTCCACTCTCGCCAGCGACTTGCCTTCAGCGGCATAGTCCTGCACCAATACATTTTCTAAAATTATTGTTTTTCTTTGCTTTCTCACTGGTGCAAATGTAACTACGATAGCCTATTTAACTACATTTACCTTTTAATAAGCAAGTATTTATGATCCGTATCCGTACCATCTTCCTGTGTTTATTGATTTGTCAAACTATTACAGCACAGAAGACAGCCATACCTGCTAAACAACAGCCTGCCGCTAAGGGCAGGAACATCAGCATCACGCTTACTCCATTGAAAAACTGCAAAGTATATTTAGGCAGTTATATGGGCAAAGGCCGGGTATTGGTTGATTCGACCATGCTGAACGAAAAAAGTTATGGTGTATTCAAAGGTCCCGATAAGCTCACCGGTGGCGTCTATTTCGTCGTAACCCCGCAAATGACCGTTCCGTTTGAATTACTGATGGATGAACAACAACAGTTCAGCATAGCGGGAGATACCGCCCTGAAGGATAATGCCGTGATCACCGGATCGTTGGATAATGATCTGTTTAAAACTTACTCGCAGGTGTCTATGACCAAGGGGCAACATATGCAGCAGTTAGAAGCAGCCTACCATGCGGCAAAGACAACGGCAGATTCGGCACGCATCAGAACAGAGATCATCCAGACCGACAAAGAACTGCAGCAATACCGGCTGGACATCATTAATAAATACCCAAACTCGTTACTGGCGGTTCTGTTTAATACCATGAAACGGCCCACGGCACCGGCCATACCTGTTGTCAACGGCAAAGCTGATTCTTTGTATCCGTTCCGTTATGTCAAGGATCATTTCTGGGATGATGTCAGTTTCAACGACAATCGTTTGCTGCGTACCCCATTCTTCGAAAGTAAGCTGGATGATTATTATAAATACTATGTATCACCCGATCCCGATTCTATTATAGCGGAAGCGAAATATATGCTGTTGTCTGCAAGAACCGGTAAAGAGATCTATGCTTACCTGTTAACCAGGTTTACCAATAAATACATGAACCCGGAGTTCATGGGGCAGGACAAAGTATTTGTTTACCTGTTTGAAAACTTTTATGCTAAGGGCGATACCGTATTACTCAACGCGGCTTCAAGAAAAACAGTAACAGAAAGGGCCTATTTTTTAATGGCCAACCAGATAGGCCAGTCCGCCCCCGAACTCAACCTGACCGATACCAGCGGCAAAAAAGCTTCTTTATATAACATCAGCGCCCCGCTGACATTAGTCGTGTTCTGGGACCCCAATTGCGGACATTGCAAAGAAGAAATACCCCGGCTCGATTCTATCTATAAAGCCAAATGGAAAGCACTGGGACTGGCCATTTACTCTGTGAATATTTATGAGAATGAAATTCCGGCGTGGAAAAAATTTATTGGAGAGAAAAAATTATCGACCGACTGGATACAGGCTTACGAGACCAAAGAAGCGAAGCAGGCAGTGGAGAAAGCCGGGCAAGCCAATTACAGGCAATTGTACGACATCATCAAAACGCCTACCATGTACCTGCTCGATAAAGACAAGCATATTATTGCCAAACAATTGGGCCTCCTGCAATTTGACGACCTGATACGGGCCAAGCTGAAGTAATATCAATATAGATTTTATCTATCAGTATATAGAAACTATATATAAAAAGCTATATATAAAACACAGACATTTGCATTCTATTACAGGCCGGTAACCGGCAAATTGCCATACATAAGAAAGCAACCCATTTTCAGTATTGTAAAAAACAAATCACAATATGAGTAATCGTGTATTATCTATCGGAAGCCAGTTTCCTGCTTTTAAAAAGAAAGCGGTGGTTTCTATTGAGAAAGGAAAAGAGTTCACAGAATTAACCAATGAGTATGCAACTGCCAAAGGCAAATGGACTGTTATGTTCTGGTGGCCAAAAGATTTCACATTTGTTTGTCCCACTGAGATTGCCGAGTTCAACAAAAAACACAGTGAGTTTGCCGACCGCGATGCAGTGCTGATCGGCGCTTCTACCGATTCTGAGTTTGTACACGCAGCCTGGAGAAGAGACCACAGCGACCTGCGCGATCTGAAGTTTCCCATGCTGGCCGATACCTCCAAATCATTGGCTGAAACATTAGGCATTCTTGATGCAGAAGAAAAAATTGCTTACCGCGCTACTTTCATTATCGACCCGCAGGGTATTGTACGCTGGGTAAGTGTATATGACCTGAATGTAGGCCGCAGTGTACAGGAAGTGATCCGTGTACTGGATGCGTTGCAGACAGATGAATTATGCCCTTGTAACTGGAGTAAAGGGGAAGAAACCCTGACATCTCAGTTGAGCCTGAATTAATGAAAAATCAAAAGGAATTATCATGAGTGAAACAGCTATACAGAACGAAACATTTGTCAACCTGCTGAACGACCTGCAGTTGCCGGACTATATCCCTTCTGCCAATGCACAGGTTTTATTGAATACAGAGGCCAAATACATTAAAGACCTGAAGATCAATGTGAGCAATGTGCTGAACAACGCGCAATACCTGAACAGGAAAGAAGCGATACTGCTTGCATTAGCGGTAACTGTGAATGAAAAGTTCGATGCGTTGAAAGACAGCTTTACCAGTTTAGCCACCGAAGCAGGGGCTACTGAAGTTGAAATAGCAGAGATCATTGCCTGTACTTCGCTGATGAACACCAACAATGTTTTCTACCGCTTCCGTCATTTCATGGGCAGGGAATTTTACAGCAACCAGCCGGCCGGCATTAAGATGAGCATTATGATGAACCCGGTACTGGGGAAGGAATTTTTTGAACTGGTAAGCTTAGTCGTGTCCAGCATCAATGGCTGTGAAATGTGCGTTACCTCGCATGAGCAGTCGGTTTTACAGCATGGCAGCAGTGAATCCAGGGTGTTTGAGGCCGTAAAACTGGGGGCCATCATCAAAGGGGTGATCACTGTATTATCCTAAGATCAATAAATGCAGTAAACTTTTATATGGCGTGCCGGCAGGTGCGCCATTTTTTATGGATTTCGGGTAATAACTTGCATTTTCCTTGTTTTGACTAATTTTTAACCACCGGCGTGCTGTCAATTCTATTATTTTTGCCCCTCTATTGCTATTATTGGCGCAACTAATTCAAAACCATGAAAAAAACACTACTATTACTGCTTGGAATATCCGGTACTATGCTGGCTATGGCGCAGAAGGAAACAAAGACTAAGCAAGACTGGAGTAAAATAGACATCAGCAGCAGGTCGGCCGATCATTTTATGATCCAATTCGGCGGTGATAGCTGGAGCGGCAGGCCTGATAGTGTCAGAACCGGTGGTTTCAGCAGGCATTTTAATTTCTACTTCATGGTAGATAAGCCCTTCAAAACCAATCCCCATTTCAGCGTAGGCATAGGAGCAGGTATCGGAACCAGTAATATATTCTTCAATAACACCAAAGTAGATATCAAGTCCAACGCTGCCAAACTGCCTTTTACGAGTGTTGACAGTGTAGACCATTTCAAAAAGAACAAGCTCACAACCATTTTTCTCGAAGCGCCTGTTGAGCTGCGTTATTTTGCCAATCCGGCCAACCCCAATAAATCCTGGAAGGCAGCTATTGGCGTAAAAGTGGGTACCCTGCTCAAAGCCTATACAAAAGACAAGAACCTTGTTAATAAGAATGGCGCTTCGATATATGGCCCGTCTTATATTGTCAAGGAAAGCAACAAAAAATTCATCAACGGAACCATGCTGGCTGTTACCGGCCGCGTGGGTTACGGTATCTTCTCCTTAGATGCGGGTTACCAGGTCACAGGAGTATTGAAAGATGGCGTTGGACCCAGTATGCATAAGTTCTCCATAGGCATTACGATCAGTGGATTGTAATGTTACGGTAAGTGAAGCGTGAGCCAGAAAGGTTACCTTTGCGCAAAATATCAGCGATTTGATTGAGAAAAAACAGATTATCCAGCGGGAAGAGAAAGCGGTGTTGGTAGGGTTGGTACAGAAAGAGCAGACCAATGAACAGGTAGCTGAATACTTAGAGGAGCTGGCTTTCCTGTCGGAGACTGCCGGGGCCATTGCAGTGAAAAGGTTCACCCAGAAAATGGCCCACCCCGATAGCCGCACGTTTGTGGGCAAGGGTAAACTGGAAGAGATCAAAGACTATGTTTCGGGCAGGGAGATTGACCTGGTCATTTTTGACGATGAACTCACCGGCTCACAGATCACCAATATTGAGAAAGAATTAGGCGTTAAGGTCATTGACCGCAGCGATCTTATTTTAGACATCTTCGCCCGCCGTGCGCGCACCGCACAGGCAAAAGTACAGGTCGAACTGGCCCAATACCAATACCTCTTACCCAGGCTCAAAGGGATGTGGAAACACCTGGAAAGACAGGGTGGCGGTATCGGTACACGCGGGCCCGGTGAAACAGAAATTGAAACCGACCGCCGTATTGTAAAAGATAAAATATCCCTGCTGCGCAAACGGTTGGGTGAAATAGACAAACAGGCTTTTACGCAACGGAAAGACCGCGGCGAACTGATCCGCGTTTCATTAGTAGGTTATACCAATGTGGGCAAAAGCACCCTGATGACCTTATTGAGCAAAAGTGAAGTGTTTGCAGAAAACAAACTATTTGCCACGCTCGACACTACCACACGCAAAGTCGTATTTGAAAATACGCCCTTCCTGCTCAGTGATACCGTAGGGTTCATTCGCAAGCTGCCGCATCACCTGGTAGAAAGTTTTAAAAGTACGTTGGACGAGGTAAGGGAGGCAGATATCTTATTGCATGTGGTAGACATCTCTCATACGCAATACGAGGACCAGATAGGGGTGGTGAACAAAACCCTGCAGGAGCTGAAAGCCTTTGAGAAACCCATTCTTACCATTTTCAATAAGATGGACCTCTACGAAGCCAAGACTTTCGATGACTGGCTGGAAGACAGCGTTAAAGAGGAAATACTTCGCGATCTGAAAGACAAATGGGATCATGCCACCAACAATAACTGTGTGTTTGTATCTGCCCTGCAACGCAGGAATGTAGACGCTTTACGGGAGATCATTTTAAATAAGGTACGCGATATGTACCAGGTGCGTTATCCGTACAGAACCGTTCATTTTTAATCGTCAGTATGACTGAGCAAAAGATGCAATGGTTCAGGATTTCAATGGCCGAGGCAGAAATACCATGGCAAAGCAATCAAATGTGCATTGTAGAAGCGGGTGGTAAAAAAGTTACGCTGGCCCGGCACAAAGACCAGCTCTTTGCTTTTGCGCAAAAATGCCCGCATGCCAGTGGCATCCTTGCCGATGGGTTCATCGATGCCATGGGCCAGGTTGTTTGCCCCATGCACCGGTATCGCTTTAATATGCAAAACGGCCGTAATACGAGTGGAGAAGGTTATTATTTAAAAACCTATTTAGTAGAACGCCGTCCGGATGGTATTTATATTGGCTGGGAAGATAAGGGCATCTGGGGTTAAAGATTTTTTCGACAGAGATTTTGCCGGAAAGCATTTTTCCCTATTTTTGCAACCCCGAAAGGGAACGGGTTATTCCCAAATAGCTCAGTTGGTTAGAGCATCTGACTGTTAATCAGAGGGTCGCTGGTTCAAGTCCAGCTTTGGGAGCCAAACTAGACAGCCACGATATTTTTTGTGGCTGTTTTTCTTTAAAAGCCTTATCCGAACAGTATAGTAAGCTAAAGACTTCATTAATTCTATCGGTTCGATGCCTTCCCCATCAAAAACTAAGTTCGCAGGGAATACCTATCTAATAGCGGATAAAGCTTATGTCTTATATTTCCTCCGGTAATCAACAGGTGACATGCCTGTATATTTTTTAAATACATTTCTGAAAGCATTGATATCATTGTATCCAATTTCAAAAATTATTTCATTTATTGTTTTCCTGCCCAGTTCCAGCTGCTTTTTTATTGCCTCAACTTTTACCCTTTGTACATATTCTATAACAGAGTTGCCGGTTGACTTTTTAAACCTCCTTTCAAATGTTCTACGCCCAATACCAAATTTTGAACTGATTTCATCAATAGTAAATCTCTTATCCGAATTATTTTCAATAAACTCTTGTGCCTTTAATACCTCTCCGTCATTATGCCTCTTTTGACCCGTAAAAATGACAAACTGATTTTGACTTTTTCTTTCTATATCAATTTCAAACATTTTTGATGCCAGTACAGACATTTCCCTGCCCAGGTGTTTTTCGATAATATACAAAAGCAGGTTCAAATATGAGTAAGCTCCCCCGCTTGTATAAATGCCATTTTCATCTGTTATAACAGTATCTTCAATCAAATTCACATTGGGAAACATTATCTCAAAATCGTTTTTAGCAGCCCAATGTGTTGCACATTTTCTGCCATTGAGAAGGCCCGTTGAAGCTAAAAAGAATGAGCCGACACAAAGACTTGCTATTTCCGCCCCATTGTGATACTGCTCTTTAACCCAATCACAAAACCCTTCATTCGAACTTAATGTTTGGGAGAAATCGCCACATATAATTGGTATGACCACCAAATCAGTTTTTTTGATTTCATTTATTTTTTTGTTATTATTAATAATGTACAATTCTTCGTTCAGGTATGTATGCGCTGTTAAGCCCACTAACTCAATCTTATAAAAGGGCATTTCTCCATTGTGTTTGCGAAAATCATTTATTCTTGAAAACAATTGAAGGCTGCTATCAATACTTGTCATGGCAGCATCTTTCAGCGCCAAAATTGAAATATGTTTCATAAGGCAAATTTAGCTGAAGGGATTGTCGCAATCAACATGCAAGATTGTCGCTTTTACCCTGCTTAATGTTGTAAACGTGAAAGTAATATTGCAACATAAAAATCAGGTAAAATGAAACGAATATTTATTGCTGCCATCTCAGGCTGTATTATCATATTTATATGGGGCGCTTTTTCCCATTTGGTACTACTAATTGGTGTAGGGTTTACCCCGCTGCCCAATGAAGACAAAATTATTACGACGCTTGAAAGTTCTATCACGAAAAAAGGACTCTATTTTTTTCCTGGGAAAGATTTTAGACGAAGCACCGCAGAGCACGAGTCTGCATTTGAGAAAAAGTTTAAAACAGGGCCAGTAGGCATCCTTGTTTACCGACCAGTTGGCGGCAATCCTTTTTCGCTAAACAAGTTGATGACTCAATTAACAAGTAGTTTTATCTCAACCCTGATATTGGCATTTATTATATCGCTGGTAGCTGCACCATATTGGAAACGAGTATTTGCAATCAGTCTCCTCGGTTGTTTGGCTTGTGTTTCAGTGAGCACAATTTACTGGAACTGGTATGAATTTCCGTCCGACTTTTTCCTGGCTCAGTGCATTGACCAGATTGCTGGCTGCTTTCTTGCAGGATTGGCTATTGCTAAAATCGTTCCTCAATCCACACACAAAGTATATACATGCTAACTCTGGTGACTGCTTCAAGAAAATAACTTCAAAAATAAAATGACAACTATCAATTCGTATGTAACATTCAACGTCAACTAAAATTCCTCATTAATCTCTCAGCTCTTTTTCAATCCTGTAATCCGGTAATATCCAAATAGCCGCAACAACACAGTAAAGCACAAAGCTTATGATGGGCATATAAAATGCAATAAAAATGGCGATGAGGTAAATTACCGATGACAACTTTCCCTTCCAGTCTTCGCCATAAGCATGGGCTAATGTTGATTTATCGCCGTGTAATCTGAGTAAAACCTGGGCAAGGATATACCACGCTACGGAGGCCATGAATAATATGAACCCGTACAGGGTAACAGGCCATTTGGAGAAATGGTTCTCGCCAATCCATGCAGTAGAGAATGGGAACAATGAAATCCAAAACAACAGATGCAGGTTAGCCAATAATACTTTACCATTTACCTTGGTCACCACATGCATCATGTGGTGATGGTTATTCCAATAAATTCCCACGTAAATAAAACTCACCACGTAACTGATAAAAACCGGGATCACTGGCTTTAAAACCGAAAGATCATCGCCATGCGGTATTTTCATTTCCAATACCATGATGGTAATAATAATCGCCAAAACGCCATCGCTGAATGCTTCGAGCCTGTTTTTTACCATATCGCTAATGTGTAAATTTAGGATCCAGTTGTGCTTTATATTCGGGGTGCTTTTTTAGGTATCCTGCTACAAAGGGGCAATAAACCATTACCGGTTTATTGCGTTCCCTGGCATAAGCAAATGCATATACTGCCAGTGCAGATGCTATTCCTTTACCTTCCAGCGCAGCGGGTACTTCAGTATGCATGAATGCTATGTCATTGTGGTAATAACGGTATTCCAGGTATGCTGTTTCCCCATTCAAAGAAATTTCAAACCGCATATTCTTTTCATTGTTCTTTATTTCGTAGACGGGTTGTTCCATTGGGTACGTTAAAGTACAAAAATTCGCTTATTCAATAACCCGCTAAAAATAGGCATCAGGCTCTTTTCTTTCCAATGCGGGTTTACATGCAATAATCCATCCAATCATTTCGTATTATGCATACGCACCAAGTGGCTATGCTGACCTGGTCAGTATAGTATGTTGGACAGTTCAGCTTACAATGCTGAACTATCCGGTACAGTATGTTGGCGCACCAGGTGGTTGTACTGAAGTAGTCAGCATAGTAGGTTGAACTGTTCAGCATAGTAAGTTGAACTGTTCAGTATAGTAAGCTGGATTGTCCAGTATAACAAGTTGGCGCACCAGGTGGTTGTACTGAAGTAGTCAGCATAGTAAGTTGAACTGTTCAGTATAGTAAGCTGGACTGTCCAGTATAGTAAGTTGACACACCAGGTAGTTGTATTGAACTGGTCGGCCTGGTTATATTATTCATTGCATTTCCTGACAGATAAAGCATACAATAGCTTTAAATAAAGACTGGGGTTGCTTTTCTAGCGTGTTACCATACTTTTATTCATACATGTAATGAATAAAGTCTATATCAAAATATGCCGTGGCCGATAAAGCCAATCCTGGCAGCAGCATAGTCTTCACCAACATTCACAATCCGGTTTTGTTCCGCCACTCATAACACCTAACAGGCAAATGCCATTGAATTTTCCACCCGATTTACCGTGCTCACGACACCATTTATGACATTCCTGATCGCAGGTGGTACCGGGATTAGGGTTCACTGCTGCTCCAGTGCAGGTACAGCAGCAATCGGTTAGTGTAACAGCCCATAAGGTTTCGGTAATAAGGCCCACAATGAATGTATGCGGTTCCACAGAGTTCATAGATCCGAGGGGCACCGTTGCGAAAGCGCCCAGCTGCAGATCCGGCATGCAGGGCAACAAAGTAGCCAACGCATCGTGTGCAGTGGTGAGGTGTGCAGCGATCGTTGACGCGATATTAGCCGGCATGGGAACAGGCTGACAGATCCTGCTGGAAGCATGCGCCTGTGCGGCACCTAAGTGAATACCTCCAATGAAGAGCATTTCAAGGTTCAATCCCCTGTCGCAGGTAAGGCCGGCATTTCTTACAGCCACCTGCAGATCAATGATGATCTGGTGTGATTCGCTGGAAGCCCGGGCGCCGGTAATACTTCCCAAACTGTTGCTCAGGTTGGTGATGCGGTTCCTGTCGAACACAACACAGGGAAATAGATTCAGCGTTGGTACAACGATGGAAAATGCTGCCCTGAGGTCTGCGATGGTTCGGGCACTCATGGTTCCGGGTTCGTATACCGGGCGCGCCCAGGTAGTGCCCAGCGCTGTCATGGCATAAAAGAATGCCGAAAGTTCTCTCCGGCAAATTTTTGTAATGCCTGCTGTGCCCGTATTCGACCCGGTTCCTGTTGTGCTGCCGGTGGTTGTCCAGGTCTGGTTATCCCATTTAAGACTTTGGGT
>CAZDQB010000004.1:126889-241389 GCA_964507525.1 uncultured Sediminibacterium sp.
ATGTGGCATAAGTGTTCCAGTCGGTAGTGTAAATTCCCTGGGCCGTATAGAAATAGCCTTTCGATCTTCCTCCCGCCATTGTGAACTCGAGCATCTTTCCATTTTGTGTGATGGTGATGGGCGACCCGTTCGCGTACCAGGTACCTGCAATATTCGGATAGCTGATGTTAGCCCTTGTCCAGGTTTGGTCGCTCCAGGTAAGTGTATTGCCATCGGCAGAGATGTTCGCAGCGGCTTTCCATGTATTGGCATATACCTGGCTGGCCGAAGTGAATGTTGCGGTACTGGAAGTATTTGAAAAAATGAAAGTGAGGTATTGACCATTCTGGATGATATACGCTGGAGAATTGCTGTTGCCATTCTGGTACCAGGTTCCGGAAAGATCGGGGTAGTTTTGTGCTTTCAGTTGGTCAAAGGAAAATGCAAAGAGCAGGCAGCATACGAGCAGGTATCTCATACAGCAGGATTTTAGTCATTTCCAAGATACTGTGAATCTTTATCAAATGCAATAGCAGGATAATGATGGATGATACCAGTGTTTAAATGCGCACGGGTCCTTATCTTTAGAGGACAGGTTGCTAATCAAAAAATACCATATGAAAAGAAATTATGATCGTCGCGGGTTCCTAAAAAATTTATCTATGGCCACCGGCGGTGTGTTGGCCGGAGGGGTGCTGGCAGAACAGGCTTCTGCCGCCCATATAGAGCGCATCAGGCGGGAGATGCCCGGAGCAGATAAGACCTATGCAGCCAATGACAAGATCAACCTGGCATTGATCGGCGCAGGAGGCATGGGCACAGCAGATACCAGTACCGCTTTGCAGGTGCCCGGTGTGAAACTGGTGGCTGTTTGCGATCTGTACGACGGCCGGTTGAATGATGCAAAAACCAAATGGGGTAAGGATCTTTATATCTCCAAACACTATAAGGATATCCTGAGCAGGTCTGATGTGGATGCTGTGATCATCGGTACGCCTGATCACTGGCATAAACAAATATCGATAGATGCCATGGCCGCCGGCAAGCATGTGTATTGCGAGAAGCCCATGGTGCATGGTGTGGACGAAGGACCTGCCGTGATCGCCGCCCAGCAGCAATATGGTAAGGTTTTCCAGGTGGGCAGCCAGGGATTGGCCTCACTGGGTAATGAGAAAGCGCGTGAGTTGTTGAAAGATGGAGCTATCGGTAAACTGAATTACGCAGAAGGTTTCTGGGCACGCCGTGCCCCGGTGGAAGTATGGCAATATCCCATCCCCGACGATGCATCTGAAAAAACAGTGGATTGGGAAACTTTCATCAGTAATACCACCCACCGTCCTTTCGACAAAATGCGCTTTTTCCGTTGGAGAAACTATCGCGATTACGGTACTGCCATGGCCGGTGATCTTTTCGTACACCTCTTCTCCAGCCTGCACTTTATTACCAACTCTGTTGGACCTGATCATATCTATGCTACCGGCGGATTGCGGTATTGGAATGATGGACGTGAAGTACCCGATGTATTGCTCGGCACTTTCGATTATCCTGAGAGGTCGGCGCATCCGGCCTTCAACCTCTCGCTGCGCTGCAATTTTGTGGATGGCACCAGCGGCACCACCTACCTCCGCTTAATAGGCAGCGAGGGTGCCATGGATGTGGAATGGGATCGCGTTACTTTAAGAAGAAATAAGTCTTTCGATTCCCATGATCCTTTCATGGAAGCACAGCTGGCTAAAGCTGGAAAAGTGCAGGAAGACAGGAAAAAAATGTTGCCTCCTGAATCGTTCGTTTTCCATGCGGAAGAAGGATATAAAGGAGCACATTACGATCACTTCCATAATTTCTTCACGGCTATCCGTAATAACAGTACTGTTGTGGAAGATGCTGTGTTTGGTTACCGGGCCGCGGCACCGGCGCTGCTCTGTAACGACAGTTACTATAGTCATAAGCCCATCCAATGGGACCCGGTCAATATGAAAACAGTAGGATAGTTACAACCATTTCATTTAAAATATTCAAATCATGTACATAAAGAAAAGTATAGTAGTTGCGTTAATAGGATGGGCCGCTATGGCGCCACAATTCGTTCATTCGCAGGTTATGCCGGCCAGGGCCAATAGTGTTTCCGGTGGAGACCTGGCAGGAAGATGGGACCTCACCGTGCTGGAAAATGGAAAGGAAAGAGCATCCTGGCTGGAGATCGAGATTTCCGGGCTCAAGACCCTGGTAGGACGGTTCGTTGGTTCCGGCGGAAGTGCGAGACCCATCTCCAGGATATTATTAGATCATAACAAATTCTCATTCTCCATTCCGCCGCAATGGGAATCGGCAGAAAAAGATATGGTACTGGAAGGGGAACCCACCGCGGAAGGGATCAAAGGAGTGATCCACTCCGGTACGGGGAAAGATCTTCCTTTCACGGGTGAGAGGGCACCTCTTCTCACAGAGAAGAAAAAAGTATATTGGAAAAAACCCATCCGACTGTTCAATGGTAAAGACCTCACAGGATGGACAGTGGATGGAGAGAAGAATCAATGGATCGTTGAGAACGGGGAATTGATCAGTCCGCATTCCGGTTCCAACATCATTACCAAAGAAAAGTTCCATGATTTCAAATTGCACATCGAGTTCAAATACAAAAAGGCAAGCAACAGCGGTGTTTATTTGAGAGGCCGCTACGAAACACAGATCCTCGACAACGCTCCTGCCGACCATCCGAACAGCCATCTTTTTGGCGGCATTTATGGATTCCTGGTGCCCAGTGAAATGGCAGCCATCGGACCGGAGCAATGGCAAAGCTTCGATATTACTTTGATTGGCAGAATGGTTACGGTGATTGCCAATGGCAAAACCATCATCTGTAACCAGGAGATCCCGGGTATTACAGGCGGTGCATTGGATAGCAGGGAAGGAGAACCCGGGCCCATCTACCTGCAGGGAGATCATGGTCCGGTGGCTTTTAGAAATATAGTGCTCACGCCGGGGGAGTAAGGATCCTATAATAGCGCTCTCGTCGATGTCGCTATGCGATGGAATCTCTAATCAAGTGTGTCCTATATTATATATGGAGTATGCTGCTTTTAAATACTCCTTAGCACTTACGGTTTTGCTAATGTATCAAACTTAAATTTTGGCTCCTGTATGATCGTCATCGCCACCGATGAATGAATATGCTTTGCATCTTTTTATTGAACCTCATAGGGTATAATTTACAAATTCAAGTCTATTTTATATCTTTAAAGGTATAGTTATAAAACATTTCATTTTTTTTATACCTGAAAGGATATAGTGTCGATACAGCAGGTAATGAATAAAGTCTATCAAAACAATATAGTAATGAAGAACCGCCGTTTATTGCTTCAAATCCTTACCATAGGTATGCTGACATCTGTTTTTTGTAACAGCATATTTGCCCAGGATAAAAAATTAGTCGTACGAATTGCAAAACTCCAAATTGATTCAGCACAACTGGAAAGCTATAAAGCTGCACTGAAAGAGGAGATTGAAACTGCTGTACGTGTGGAGCCAGGAGTGCTGACCTTATATGCCGTGGCTGATAAAGATCATCCCTCCAGCATCACAGTTTTTGAGATATATGCCAATGAGGATGCTTACAAAGCCCACCTGGATACCCCTCATTTTAAAAAGTATAAGAGCACTACAAAGAAAATGGTTAAGTCCCTCGAACTCATGAACACTGTCCCCCTTGCCCTTGAGGTATCCCTTCAGATCAATAAAGCCTCCAGTCTCCTGCACAGTATTAATTGAACAGTTCCTGACCGGAGGCTCAAAATGAAGCCTTTTACACTACGGGCTCCCAGCCTGGTTCGTACGTTCTGCTCCACAAAGCTTCTGCAGCTTTATTATCTACAATATGACCGTTGTGCTGATCAATATATAAGGTGGCTCCTACACGTTGTGATATATTTCCCAGCTGCACCCACAGTGTGCTCTTGCGGCCGGTTTCCACATCTGCATTCGGCATCCCCCCCTCTCTGATACATTTCAGGAAATTATCAATATGCACGCCATCCAGGCTCGCGCTTGGGCTGGATGGATCGCGTCCGTCAATTTTAATGTCTGACTTCACTTCTTTTACTATTACATTTTTGTTATCCCTGATCACATAACTGTTTCCGCCCGTTGCCATCGAGCCATTTTCTCCGTAAAATATCACGCCGCGGTCTTCTCCTTCTACCAGTGCAGCACTGCAACTGCGCCCCTCCCAGATCACCGAAGCGCCTGCACATTCAAAAGTGATGAGCTGTGTATCGGGCGTTTCCCAATCGTCCTGGAAACGGTAACGCCCGCCTGCAGAACAAACTTTGGTAGGGTAATCAACTCCCAGGCCCCAGCGTGCAACGTCTATCTCATGCGTACCATTGTTGAGTGCTTCGCCGGTGCCCCAATGCCAACGCCAGTGCCAGTTATAATGAACCAGGTTATCCAGGTATGGACGGCGCGGGGCGGGTCCCTGCCATAATTCAAAATCAAGATTGGATGGCACCGGAACTTCTTTACCAATACCAATCGTACCACGGTTATTTGTATACCAGGTTTTAGCCATATGTATTTTACCAATAACGCCGTTGTGTAATTCCTGTATGCCCTGCGTTAAAACAGGCCAGGACCGTCGCTGGCTGCCCATCTGTACAACTCTTTTATATTTTCTTGCCGCAGCTACCGCCAGTTCCCCTTCATGCGGGTTATGACACAATGGTTTCTCCACATACACGTGTTTTCCGGCAGCACAACACAATATGGCAGCAGGTGCATGCCAGTGATCCGGAGGCGCCAGGTACATGGCATCCAGGTTTTTATCTTTCAGTATTTTACGAAAATCCTTTTCCGCTTTCGGCTCTTTGTTCACCGCTTTCTTCACGGCATTAATGCCTTTGATCAACGCTTTGTCTTCGACATCACAGATATAGATCACTTCCGTGTTCTTCTGGATAGCAAAATTGGCAGCCATGCCGGCACCTCTTCCATTTGTGCCCATCACGCCAACATTGATCCGGTCATTGGCTCCGATGATACGCGCATAACTTTTTGCAGAAAAGCCAACGCCGCCAAGTGCAAGCAACGTGCTGGTATTTCTGATAAAATCTCTTCTTGTCTTATCCATCTTGTTAAGATTTTTAAATGAATATTATAAATTCCTGATTTTGATATTTCTAAAATGGATCATGTCTCCATGTTCCTGTAAAAGGATAGGCGATTGTGCTATCTCACCAAAACCTTTGTCGTTCTTAAATTTACTTTCCGTAACATGGCTTTTAAATACATCGCCGCCACGCTCATATGCCAGCACTTTTTTGCCATTCAGCCAATGCTCCACATGTTTTCCTTTTGAAATGATATGGATATTATTCCATTCGCCCGGCGGGTTGACTTTTTTATCCGCAGCAGCAGGCATGAGGTCATACAATGCAGCCAGCGAGCGGTTGCTGTTTTTACCCAGTTTTGCATCGGGATGATGTGCATCGTCAATGAGCTGGAATTCATCAGGCTGGTCCGCTTCAGCCATATTTTAAGAAACACTTCTTGTACGATGTCTTCGGCCAGGGCGGCGGTATGCAGAAGTTTAAACGCAATTGTATAGACCCTATCTTTATACCTGTCAAACAACGTAGCAAAGGCGGCCTCATCTCCTGCTGCTATAAGGGCAAGCAATTCCCTTTCATCATATAAAGTAGTCGGATCAGACAAGACGCAATCAGTTAAAGTAAAAAATGAAGTTAAGGATTATGGCTTAATCAGGCAATTGATATCCGAAATATTAGCGGTCTATGTAGAGCAGCCTTTTACATCATAGTGGCATTTATGTCAAAAGCAGGTTGCACTTGTATATCTTTCTTTCGTTCAAAAAGAAACCCCTTTTACCAAGCGCTTTTCTTTGTCCTGACCAAGTTCCACCAATAGTTCAGCTTAAGTACCAGTGCCCTGTTCTTTACAAGAAAAGGCGCCGGGTAATAATTATCTGTATAAACAATAAAAAGATCCGAAGCAGGCTGGTAGCGCCATTGAAACCTTGCGTTAAAATTGATATTCTTTTGCTGTTCGTTGTATTGTAAATACGTGGTAAAAAATAATTTATTCGTCATGGTAATATCCACTTTTGGCCCGGCGAGGAAAAAAGCGGTATGTCCCCATGGCTGTGGTAAATGAAGGTCGTCATAGCTGGTGCTGAGGGCGAGACTTACATAGGGCTGAAAGCGATAACCTATTTCAGTATTCATGGTAAACCGCTTGCCGTCGGCAAAATAACCACCGTATCGTAAGGATACCGAATACGTAAATAATTGCTGAGGCTGGGATACCAGGTCAAGTCCCGCTGTGTTCCAGGTATGTTTTGTGCCTTTTGCAAGTGAATCTTTACCCGTATTGGTTGGGTCAAATGGCTTTAATAATTCAACATAATCATGTGTAAATGATCCTGTTAAAACGATACGGTTGCGGAAAGTAAGCTGGTAAGACAGCATACTCTCATTATCTGTCTGGTGAAACCGTTCATTGAAATAGTAGCTAGTATTAACCTGTAGGCCATGGCTCAGTATATGGCCGCTCCGCGGGAAGAAATACTTAGTTACCTGCGGATTGACTTTGATGTATCCCGTCCTCGGCACATAACCCACTTCTGCATTAAAGCCCTTGCCTACATATTCATGTTGCCAGAGTATGTTCCATTTTCGGCTGTTGTATAACAGGTGGGCTGCATGAACCATGCTGTTTCCCTGTATACCGGAACTGAACGACCGCATAACAAAAGCTTTGCCTGTCCACAGGTTACTGGAAGAAGCCAGGTTATATTCCAGTCCTATATTCCGGTTGTATTGCGAATAGATTGTTTTGCCGGAATCAGTGCCAGGATGATAATTCATAGACGTTTTATCTACATAGATCAACCCGATATTGGATCTTTTAAATACTTTCCTTTGCAGCGACACTACTGCAAAGTTCTGTGCCGGCAGCCCTTTTTCCTGCACCGCCCCTGTCTGAACATCCATCAGGCCAAGGCGCCATTCCCTGCTGAGTTTGCCGCTCAGGCGCGCACCGAAATTGATGGGTACACCCAGGCCAATCCGCCGGGAGAAAAAAGGACGGATATTTGCATAGCCGAAATTGGCAAACAGGTCATTGTTCTCTAAGAAGAATTGCCTCTTTTCCGGGAAGAATAATTCAAACCGGCTAAGATTGGTTACCTGCTTGTCTACTTCTACCTGCGAAAAATCGGGATGAATGGTGAGATCGAGGTTAATGGAAGACGTAACACCAATTTTTGCATCCACGCCTACCTCCTGCTTAAAGGTTGTCTTGCTTTGTGTTGTGTAATCTTTGGATGCACTACTTAATACATAAGGAATGACAGACACATTTACACCTGGCGGGGGCGGAGGTTTGTCCCATACGAGTACGCCTGTATAAGCTAAGGAAGCAGTAGGGAATTGCCGAGGAATGGGTGTCCAGCTCGATTTTTCTGTTGTCTTCAGGTCATTGCGGCTGAAATTGATCCCCCATTCTGTTATTCCTTTTTTATACCGCATTGAAGTAAAAGGAATGGCGGCTTCAAAGATCCATTTGTCATCATAATCCTTTACAGCGGATACCCATTTGTTATCCCAGTTCAGGTCTGCCTTACCCCCTTCATACATGGAGCCATCCCATTGTGCCCCTGCAGCATTGGCGCCAAAAGTGAAGCCATTGGTTTGATCATCAAAGGGATCTAAGAAAAAAATAAAATTGTCATTTTTTACAAAACTAAAATCCCGCCGGAGCGATTCTACCATATTCGGACCCGGTAATGCTTTATTACAAACAGCTATAATGTACAAATTGCGGCTGTCATAGGTCATGCGTACTTCTGTAGTTACCCGCGCATAACTGGTATCCATGGGTAATACCATAAAAAAATGTGTAGCCGGTTGCGCCTGCAGCCAAGCCGGTTCATCCATCACTCCGTCAACCTTAATGGGGGAATTTGCTTCTCGTATATTTAAACGGTAAGCGGCATTCTTCTTCTGCGCAACAGACGGCAATACAACAAATACCAGCGAAATGAAAACAATAAAATTCTTCAATATTATTTATTTGAGGATAGGCAAGGGCGTACAAGTTAAAAAATGTTCTCTAAACATTTTACCTGTCGGTATGTATTTTAAGTCTGTTGTTTTATTTATGAAAATAAAACCTTATGTTTAGATAATGTCTTTTACTTCATGAGAAGTTTTTTATTCATTACATGTTGCTTCCTGGTGCAGTATGCAATAAGTCAACCCGTATTGACGGGTAAAGTCATTGATACCCTTACAAAGCAGCCGATTGCAGGTGCCAGCATTTTTTTAAGCCACACTTCGATCGGAACAATAAGTAATGAAAGGGGAGAATTTCTGTTTCAGCATATTCCGCAGGGAAAATTCGAGCTCATTGCTTCTTCTTTAAATTACGACACCTACATTACTACCATACAATCCGCCCAGATACCTGCTATGTTATCCATACAAATGAAACCTTCTTCCAATCTTTTGAAAGAAGTAGTTGTAGAATCATACGATAAAAACGGTTGGGCAAAATGGGGAGATTATTTTAAAACAAATTTTATAGGTGCGTCTTTCATTGCTGCAAACTGTATATTAACAAACCCTCATGTTGTAAGGTTCAGGTTTAGTAATAAAACCAATACCGTAACGGCCTTTGCGCACGAAAAATTAATTTTCGAGAACAAGGCACTAGGATACAATATTAAATACCTGTTATCCAGGTTCGAGTTCAACATTTCTGACAAAACATTCAAATTCCTTGGCTACCCTTTATTTGAAAATATAGTTCCCAAAGATGTTGATGAACAAAAAAAATGGGAATCTGCCAGGTTAGATGTTTATAAAGGGTCCCTGATGCATTTTATGAGAAGTCTCTTCAGCAACCAACTAGCTGAAGAAGGCTTTCAAGTAAGGGTTATGAGAAAAGTGACGGATGCGGAAAAGAATAGGGTGAGAAAATTACATAAGCGAATAGAAGAAACAAGCAAAACCAATGGCATTACTAATCAAGAAAAAGATGGGTCTGCCCCGGGTATGGATTCACTTGAATATTACCTTAAAGTAACAAAACTGTCTGGCACTGATGATAAAGTGATATTAAACAAGTCAATCCAAAGAGACAGTCTGATCTTTCCGTTAGAGGTTTCAGCAGAGCCTGGCACTGTATTCTTTGAGTTCAGCGATTACTTGCATATTACTTACCTGCACAAAAAGGAGCCGTATGAGTACACGAAATTACTGCTAAAGAGGCCCGATAAAGATTACATCTCTTTTACTATTACATTGCCATTTCAAAGAGGCGTTCCGATATACAAAAATGGCATGTATTCTTATGGAGAAAACATTTTTGTAGATGGCTTCTGGGCATGGTCAGAAAAACTGTCGAGTATGCTGCCCACTGATTACAGGCCGGATGAAGAAAAATAGCCCGATTTGAAAATTGATTTTCATTTTATGCCATAACATTATAATACACTTTTTCCCAATCCTCGTTTTTCTTCAGGGCGTCTTTTACATAAACCGAATTGGTAATACTGTTAACGATAAAATTATTAACGAGTGCCCCTAATTTTGAGTAAGGGCGTTTGGTATCAAGCAATAATACCACACGTATTCCATTGGAATCATTCCATACTTCATGGTTGAAAGTATCATCGAAAAAAACAGCTTTACCCTGTTCCCAATGAATGAACTCTTTGTCGACCCGCATCCTGCATTCTCCGGGTTTACCTGGTATCACCAGTCCCAAATGTGTTCGTACAATACCTCTGAATATCCCTTTATGTGCCGGAATATGTTTGCCCGGGTAAAGGATGGAGAAAAAACCTGTTAACAAACCGGGGATCTGGTCGAGCACTTTTGCAGTTACCGGACATAGTTCGCGGTTCTTCTCCGCTTTATGTCCAAAACCCTGCAGAAAGAAGGTCTTCCATTTATTGTCGGTAGTTAATAATGATTCTGCCGGTTGAATGTCCTGGATATTCGGCAGGTCTTTCTGGTTCGCCAATAGTGCGGACACTTCTGCATGAATATGCAGCCAGTTATCTTCCAAAAGTTTTGCCCATTCAAATTCGGATTTAGGCAGTACCGGCCGGTTGCTCACTTTTGAGAGGGGTGATATAAGATTTCCAAGGCCAATTAATAAGTGATTGGCCACCCGGAAAGTAACAAAATGCATCACTTTTGACTTCAGCTTATTTAGCATAGAAATAAGTTTAAGTGCTTCACGAAGTTGATAGTATAAAAATAAAAAAATTACAGCAACATTTCATCTCCCTACTTTTCTGCCCTAAAATGTGCACGTATAATCATTATTGCAACTGTGTAAGGATCAATCAGTTCTTAATGGCGGCCCTACAACTTTCATATCATGGTCAGCAAATACTTGTTTTATTTCCTCTTGCGTTGGCGGGGAAGTCCAGGTATCTGAGGAAGAAATTTTGATATCCAGTGTATTTGTGGTGATGCCTTTCATTTTATAGTGCTTACCGAACCTTGCTTCACCGGCAATTACTTTAAAACATTTACCTATGCTCATAACAACATTTTTTGTTAAAATTAATACGGGAAACTATTAGCAGGCAGAAAGCAAGTGGGCGTGCTTATTTTGTTTTTACATTATTCACTTTGTGCTTATCTAAATCAATGGTGAAATAATCATATAACTGAGCAGGGGCGCTCCATGATTCCTGTGGCCGTGGAGCAGTAAAATATTCTCCCGTTAATGTTCTTCCTTTCGAATTCTTTTCAATCGTAATTCTTAAAAAACCATGCCGGTCATCACAAAATTCTTCCATGACAACCCCCGGGAAAAAACTGTTGTTCGGTACATAAACAGGGTCTGCCTTTGTTTCAACTTTATGCAGGTTCCAATATCCGCCTGCTCCGGCTACTATATAAGGAAGTTCAACTCCGTTATCAAGTATTCTTGTGAATCTCTGGTAATTGTGCACATGTGCTGTTAAAATAACATCAGGAAATATGTTCGCTTTTTTAAATGCATTATCAAGAAACTTTTGCATATCACCGCTGGCTCCATGATTTTTATCAATAGAATAAACAGGATGATGTAACGCAACGATGATGGCTTTACCATGCTGTTTCCTTTCGGTGTCTGCATTTTTTAATTCCTGGATAAACCAGGATGCCTGGGGTTCTTTTATGGTACCATGGGCGGTAACATTACTGTAAAGCCCTATGAAGTTTGCAAGTGGTGTGACCAATGTCCAATAGACATTTGGCTGGATCACTGTAGTTCTGGATGATTCTCCTGCTATTTTTAAATGGTGTGGTTTTGTATCGCAAAAAGCGCTTACAAATGCTTCCAGGCTTTTAGGGGGGTTGGGATTTGTAGGATCAATATCTCCATCATGGTTTCCCGGTATTGCTAATATTGGCCGCGGGTAATACATATAGGGTTCGTAAAACTGGCTTCCGTATGCACTTTCTTCGCCGTAGTAATAAGCCACATCACCTAAATGATAGAAAAACAAAGGCTGATTCTCCGGCTTATCTGCAGCAGAAAACTGTTCTTCCATTTTATTGGCTACTATTTGTTGTTCAGAAGGAATTTTAATACCGCCAGTATCGCCTACCGTATGAAAGACCATTTTAGCATTACCTGGTACATTGCCAATGATTTTTTGAATATCCAATCTATAGGGCGGTTTGCCTGTTGGATCTGGTAAAGGCTGAAAAGGGTTATTATCATACCCTTTAGCAACGAATTGGGTGGTTTTGTCCGGCTTCGTATTACGAAAGGAGAATTTCATAATAGAAAGATAAAAACTTCAAAGGACTACTGCAACGGGAAAAACACCCTTCGTGAACCCCATACGGCGAGCTCAACTGTTTACCAGCTCCAGCCTGGCCCGCTCTACGTCGGGGCTCCGGTATAATATCTCAGGTATCTGTGCCAGGGTGGAGGGGTGCACCTGCGGTCCCAATCCATAAAACTCCTGGAAGCTCATAATTAGCGGCCTCCATTTGTCCGGGTCCACTTTGTTGGCCATGCCGGGCATGAGGATGGATGCTTCCAGGTGTACCCGTTGAATACGGACTTCAATGGTAACGATACGGCCCTTTTGTGCCGGATCATCTGCTGCCAGTTCATGCACTGTAGCTACTACCGATTCCAGCTGTACCGGGCATTCAAGTACCCGTGGTGGTGTTACTGTTTCTGAAGGAATAGATGTAAGGCCTGCTATCCCAAATTTATCCGGCTCGTACCGGTAGCCCTTGCGTTGTTTTCCTTCTGGCACGGGATTAGACCCCGTTGTCCGGGCAAGGCGATTAACGGCTCCCACCTGGTTCACAGAAGGAAGATTCAGCACGCATTGGCCTGTACGAAGAATATTCTGCGTGGTCTTGGAAGGAGTTGCCAGGCCCAGTATACAACGCCATCCCAACCAGAAAGCAGAAGACATGGGGGCCAGGTTATAAGACCCGTTTTCATTAAGGGTGCTGATAAGGACAACAGGCGTTCCGAAATATAAAATAGGAGGTTCGCTGGTAATATGCATGATTAAGTTCTTACGCTTGAATGAAATAGTGACGGTGTAAAATTAATTGCGGAAGAAAAATGCAAAAACCCGTTTCTTGCTGTTATCCGGATGATTGATGGAATCTTACAATGTACCGTACCAGATTATTGGTAGATCAGAATACCACAATCATGGTATTTTCACCCCGGATGCTGCTGTCTAATTTTAACGGCAAGATCCATTTCAATCAAACATCAAAAAACAGCCACCATGAAACAGTTTATACCATTCTCTGCTGCACTGGCAGGCATTGTCGCTTTGCTCTGCATTGGCAACAGTTGCAGCAAGTCCTCCGATAGCAGTACACCTGGTTCCAGTAACAACACATCCGGCGGAACCACGGCGCAGGCTGCTTATGACAGCCAGAGCGGAGGCATTTACAAAGGTACACTCACTGGATCAAGCGGCTATTTTGTAGTTAACCTGCAGGCCACCAAACCCTATGTTATCTATCAATGGACCGACCCTGCTGGCGTCACCGACAGCCTGCCTGCCGCTTCGCTGAACAATTGGCAAACCGGGCAAGTCATTTCCAAAGCCTTATTTACAGGTCCCAGCGGGGCTAAATTCTGGTTCTCTGTAGGTGCCAATGGCAGCAACCCCACGGTTGATTCCGCATATTTTCCCGGTCATAACGGACCGGTATATATAACCATTGTTAAAGAAACATCTACCAATCCCGTCAAAATATACCAGGGTACGGCCACTGGAGGTCCTGCTCCAGGCAGTACCGCCACAGATTGCACAAATGCTATCCTTACTGTGTGGACTGCCGGAACAATGGCGCTGATAACCTTTGCCGATATTGGGAGGAACCAGAGTGGAACACTTAACGGCACCATCAGCGGTAACCAGCTTCAGATTTTGGCCGACATAAACAATAATGAAGTTGGAACCCTAACCATTAGCAACGATGCAAGTTCCATTTCCGGAAAAGTAAGCGGAAAGTCCTGCGCTCATACGATTGCACTTAAAAGAATTTTCTAAGGGGAGGATCCAGCCAGGCCTTTTCCCTGCTTATTATCGATCATCCAATACCAATAACAGGCGAATGGTCTGGCTTTTCTCTGACTCACAACCTAATCAATCCCTGGCCGGAAGCGAAACGGAGTAAGCCGGCAAGATTCCGCGCTTTTGTTTTCAACATCATGTTTTTGCGGTGTGTTTCCACCGTTCTGTAACTGATATGTAGGGCTTCGGCTATTTTTTCATTGGTATATTCCTTAGCCAGTAATTGCACGATTTCTTTTTCTCGCTCTGTAAACGTAGCCGGTTCTTCGGGTGCCGCTTTTTTTTGCCCCTTATAGCTGTCTATGATGCGGTTGCTTACCGCTTCACTTAAAAAAAAGTTTCCCTTGATAACCCGGTTAATCCCCTCCACTAACTCATGCCGGGTGCAGCTTTTTAACAGGTAGCCAGCAATACCAAGCTGTACCATTTCGGCAATAATCTCTTCTTCATCGTGCGTGGTGAGTATGATGATCTTTACCTGGGGTCTGTTTTGCTGGATCCACTTAGTCAGTTCCATACCATCGGGTTTTGGCATACTGATATCGAGCAGGCAGATATCTACCGATAGTTTGCTGAGCAGCTCAATGACCTGTTCGCCATTTTCTGCAGCTCCCACTATTTCGAAATTGGACTCCGTTTTTAACAGCGATACAAGCCCATCGAGCAATACCCGGTGATCATCGGCAATCAGTAACCTGATCCTTTTCAACACCATTTCTTTCATATACGTAAATCTAATTGCTGTACGGCTGTTTAACAATACCAATATCCCGGTAGTGAACCTCGCCATTATGTATAGGGTAGCTCAATAATAATCGTTGTTCCCATGCCCGGCTGGCTATCAATATCAATGGTTCCGTTATGGTTTTTTACCCTTGACTGCATATTGCTTAACCCGTTCCCCGCCATGTTTTCACGCCCTGCTTCAAAACCCTGACCGTCGTCTTCAATGGTGATGTTGATATGATCGGTATACCGCACCAACTGTACTGTTGCATGCTTGGCTCTGGCATGTTTTACAATATTGTTCATGGCCTCCAGAACGACCTGGTAAATACTCAGTTCAGTTGCTTCATCTAACCTTTCTGTAAACCCATAAGTGGTATAATTGATGCGGATGACCGATTTACTGCCAACCCGGTTAAACAGGCTCTGCAAAGCTGCTATAACGCCTAATCTTGATAAAGTGGCAGGCATAATATTATAAGCAATATTCTTCATCTCCAGCATGGCTTCATCAAGCAATCCCAACACCTCTCTCAGGTTTTCCTTTTCATTGGCCGGTGATGCGATGGTTTCTTCTATGGCAGACAGCTTCAGTTTAGTAGCAGACAAAATAGAACCCAGGGTATCGTGCAGGTCTTCGGCAATCCGCTTTCTTTCTTTGTCCGCTACCTGGATGGTTGTCCGAAGGATCTCCTGTTGTTTGGTATTCAGCTCAGCCTGGAACCTGTTCTTTTGTTTTAAACTGTACCAATTGTAAAGCAGCAGCACAATTACAATACTAATACCGGCCATACCTATACTGATGTTTTTCCATAGTTTTTGCCGGTTCAGTGCCGCCTCCTGTAGCCGCTGCTGGTTTTCCAGCATATAGCGGGTTTCTTTTTCGAGCAGTGCACGCTGGTTGTTTTCTGCCATGATGCTATCCCTGACCTGTGTAAAACGGAGATGATAAGCATAGGCGCTATCGTAATTGCGCAACGCAGCAAACGCAATCGACAGTTGCTCGTCGGCATTCTGCAGGCATTCCATATAAATCAGGTCCTTTGAAATGCTGAGTCCTTTTCTTAACAGCAATACCGCCCGGAGGTATTGCTTCAGCCGGTTATAAGCTTTGCCCCCATTAACATAATAATGCGCCAGGTCGAACCGGTTGACCTGGGCTTGTTCGCCGATATAGATGGCAGCAAGACTGTACTTCAATGACAAGGGTACATCGTTCATCTGGCCATATACCTCTGCCAGCATATTATTGGCGAATGCCAGCCGCTCACTGTAATCGGTTTTTGTGAGCGCACCTGCATTGTTAAAAATAGCCATAGCCCGATGGATATACGCGATGGCATCGGGAAATTTTTCCTCTGCGATGGAAAGATCGGCTAAGTAAAAAAAGCCTTTCGCTTTCAATGGCTGGTCATGGAGGTCGGTAACCAATTGCAGGAAATCAGTAAAATAACGTCGTGCTGCTTCAAACTTGGTTTGCTTCATCAGTATGTAGCCAATCACGCCCTTAAAATGGGCCACGCGTTCGCGGTCGTTGATGGCCTCAGCCCTTAGGAGCCCATCCACAGAGTTCTCCATGGCGGCCGTATAATTGCCGAGCAGGAAAAAGTTATTGTTCAGTGCAGGTCTGAAATTAAGTAATTCTTCAGTGTAGTGGTGATTGGATATGGCCAGATTCAACCCAAGCTTCCAATACCAGATGGATGAGTCGTATTTTTTTGATTCATACAAAGCCACTCCCAGGTCTCTCAGGGCCAAGATTTCTGTGCCGGTATTTTTTGCAGCCCTGGCCTGTAACAAAACTTCTCTTGCGTTTAGAATAGCAGTACCGCTGCCAGCCGGATATTGAGCCCCAACACCATTGGCAAATACAATGGTCAACGCCATCAGTTTGGCTTTTATGCCCATATTGCAACAGAGCTTACTGCAATGACCAGCAGGCAGGCACTTCATAGCAGAAAAGTTTTTTGAAAAGTTACGATTAGTTAGACAAAGACCTCTTTAATTTGCCTGCCGTCTACATTTATATTTATTAAGCAAATCCAAAGCAGGAAAAACAGGAATGAAATTTTTTGAACATTCTGTAATAAAAAAAGAAAGGATAAAATTTTATCCTTTCTTTTTTTATTACAGCTATTTAAAACATATCATTATTGCAAATCTACATTTTCTACAAGTTTATGCAAATTAGTTACCATGACACTATAAAGTGAGCTGTTTGAACTGGCAGAAATAACAATAGTTCCGGTATTATCTTTAACAGCATTACCAAAATCTGTTGCAGAAAGGCCTAAAGTTAATTTGGATAAATCAATGGTATTGATTGCCAAATAATTTTTATCCGATACTATTGTAACGTTAGCCATTTCAGCATCCAATTCATAAGCTCCTGCTACTTTAAAAACAACCGGTGTTCCATTATAATTTCCGCTTAATTGAAATGATGCATCTGCAGCAGCGTTTGTTACAAGTTCAATTTCAAATTGTGTTTGTGTATAGGTTCCCGCCGGAATAGAAATATTTCCTAAAGTAGATACCGATGCGAAAAGATCTATTTTCTGAGGTGCTTCAGATGCGAATTTTACATGCCCATTTGCACTTTCCGCTTCAAATTGTATTTGGGTAACATTAGCATAACCTGCCGTCCAGGTAATTGTTGCTGAACTATTAACAATAGTATAGTTTCTATTGGTTGTTTTGACCTGGTAATTTACGCCACCTGTCGTGCTGCTTTTCTTACAACTGGTCATTCCAATAGCTACAATTGCAGCAATAGTAAATAGTAACTTGTTTTTCATAAATAAAAGTTTGATTGATGAATATTAGTTAAAAACGTTACCATGAAGAGCAATCGCAAGAAGCGTGCCAGCAATAAGAATCTATTATAATAAACTGATTATTAATTTACTATATTTTAAAAAATATCAACGTGCATTTAAAGTCCCGGGCACTGTTTTGAGTAAGCCTGGATACAAAGCTGTTCCACCCAAAGAATCTTACGCAAGATGTACCGGATCGTTTTCCGTCAGGTCGTGCAGCATCATTTCACTTTTTACTTTAAGTCCAATCCCACAGTACAATATCCCAGCTAACACCCCCATAAGTCAATGTATCCAGTACCTGGAATCCGGTTTTTATATGTGCTTTCAATGATCTTGGGTTATCCTGTGCCACATCGGTAACGCAATAATCAAATTCACCTGACAAGCTGGTTCTAAAGTATTGATACAATTGCTGAACCAGTCCCAAACCACGATAATTTTTTGCAACACATAACTGACCTACAACAACATAGCTGGCATCTTTTAAAGACAAATAATTATATTCTTTTTTATCAATCGTATCAAACAGGTCTGCCAGCAGATCGTGCTCATGTCTTATTGATTTTACGGCTACCAACGCATACCCCACAACCCTATCGTCATCTTTCGCAATGACAGAAGGGCTGGCCCGATGCATGGTTGTCAAAAAACCAATAGAATATTCGGCAGTAACAAAACCCTGGCTTTGTGCTTCATCAGTCGTTACATTCTTTCTGAGGTTTTCCTGCTGTAATTGTTGAATTCCTTTTAGCTCGGCCGGATCAGTAACCCGTTTAATGGAAATCATAGGCGTTTACAATATGGGCATGAAGTTATCACATTTGAAATTGCCAATAGCGTCACTGACTCAATTAAGATACCGCTCTCTGATGATATTCAGGTGTCGTTTGTGGTGTCCGTATAAATGATTCACGAGAAGGCGTGTGGAAAGCTGAAAGTTATTTGCCGTACCTACCCTGTCGAGAGATGCTTCATCCAGTGTTTCTATAAAAACAAGGCTGGCTGCACGAAAAGCTTTTAGTTCTTCCATCAGGCTTTCGACACTCCTGCCATCGGCGTTTGCGTTGGCAACGAAGAAGTTTTCGTCAAACCCCGGCAGGTCTGTTTTATCAGCCCTGGCTATTCTTGTAGTCCTGTATATGATTATTCTCTCACAATCTGAAAGATGAAGAAGAATATCCTTGATGGTCCATTTTCCTTCGCTATACCGGTATGATAACTGCTCCGCTGAAAGCGGTGAAACCAGCGTTTCCGTTTCAATGATAATATCCTTCAAATGCTGTACCAGGCGGCCATCATTCGGCACACAGTCGAAATAAGGTTGATAAAAAGCAGGGTAGCCATCTGCCGGTTTGTAGATCAGTTTCATCGTAAAATATTTTATAGCTCATCAGGTATAGGCCTACTAATGTTTTGAAACAAAAGCATAGGCTTCCTGTTTCAATAAGCAAAGATGCAGGAATTTCGGCTTTAGCCGGAGGTTGTTTTGAAAGGTCTTTTCTGAGAATCAACTATCTGAATAACAGTTCATTACCACCAAAAAATCGCAGTTTTAAGGGGTTGAACGAATATAAATGCAGCGTTGACCGGAATTGAGTCGTGTTTAAGCCGGTTGAGCATGTTGATGAAATGTGTACGTATGATAGCAGTAGTGGAGGGTCAATGGAGCAGTTACTCCACAAATAGGAGATCGATTAAATCTTTAAATCACTTATTGAGCCAACTACTTTGTAATGAACATTATCAATGACCTCAAAATGTTTCTCTGCACAAGCAATCTTCATTTTTTCGCTATCTCTTAGCAGCGTCCTGTCTTTAACTGCTTTTGGATCTTTGGTTTCTGCAACAAAATAAATTTTGGTTTCATCTCCATCCTCTTTTTTTATTAATGCCCAATCGGGATTATATAGTCCTATTGGCGTTTTTATCTGGAATGCTTTAGGCAGCTTCACATAAAAAAGAATATCATCCCTTGAATCACAATCCTCGGCAAACTTCTTTTCAGGGATACTTAATGAATCAATAGCAATGTAGTTGTACAAAGTTTTAGCCTGTTTCTTCACCGCTACCAGGTTGTCGAAATATTGTTCGATTTCTGCTGTCTCAAAAAGTTTCATTTCATATACCTGCCCTGCAATTCTTTTATACTGGATACCGTTGATTTTGATTCTGTCAAGCTCGTGTTTTATGATGCGTACAACCGTATCCATAAATAACTGAGGATTATTGAAGATTTCACCCAAACGATTTGATTGAACTACTATTTGAGCGATTGTATCTCTTGTAAGTTCAGTCTTGGACTGTATATAAGTTACAAAATCAGGTATCTGGTAATTGGCATCTTTTACAATTCTTTCTTTTGATCCTTTCTGTTCACCGCTTAATTCGATAAGGTTGCCTTCACTATCTCTTATGAACCTGGCAATACTCTTTTCGCGGTAAATAGCAGCCTTCTCAACGGGAGGCATTGCTTGCAATGCTGCTGCGCAATTGACAATAAGGACCTGTGTGCTGTAATTAACTTTGTACTCGGTGCGGTGCTTAATTTTTTTCCACAACTCTAAGAACAAAGCATCTTCAAGCCATTTATCTTTCAACGACACTTTAATCCTTGCCCTGGCATTCTTAATACGGCCTTCAAACTTAACTCCGCAATCTTCTTCAATCTCACGCTGCAATGCTTTAGAAAAACTCTCATAGGCTTCGTTGGCAATTACAGTAAGACGATTTACTGCCCTGTCTAAATTCCTCCCCCCGGTTTGGTCAACACAAAGGCGAAGTCCTCTGCCTATTTCCTGCCTTTTTTTAATATCAGATTTGGTTTCGTTAAGGGTGCATATTTGAAATACATTTGGATTATCCCAACCCTCACGAAGTGCAGAGTGACTGAAAATAAAGCGAAGCGGTGTAGTTGTATCTAATAACCTTTCTTTATCCTGCATTATCAGCTTGAAAGTTTCATCATCAGCTTTTGTTGACTTGCCTTCTTTGCTATCTTTCATTCTGCCTTTATCCTGGCTAAAATAGCCGTCGTGTACTTCTTCGCTGCTATACGTGAATAAGCCCCTGTAAGCTGGCATGTTTTGCCATTTAACAAAACTCTCTTCAAACCATAGGGCAAACTTGCCTTTACCCGGATTGCCTTGCTCATCATAAGTTCGGTAATTGGCAACTCTATCAATAAAGAAAATACTGAGCACCTTAATGCCTTTGCTTATAAGTTCTTTTTCTTTCCTGAAATGATTTTCTACAGTTGCATCAACCATTTCTTTCAGAATTTGGTCTGTTAATCCCCCTACTGCCTGACCTTTATAAACTATTTTGCCACTAGAAAATTCTACGTAACCATTATCAGCGTCCAATTCATTGATTACAAAACCATCTTTGTAAATATCCCAATTTTTTGAAAGTTTGTATAGATCATCACCGACTTTGGCAGTAACCTGTTTTTTTTGAACACCGTCTTTCTTGTTCACAAAGATTGTAAGCTTAGCAGTAACTGACTGCTTGGCCACTTTGAAGTTATCAACACTAATAAAAGCCCCTGAGCTATCATTCTTTGCTACGACTGAATCAACTTCTATCTGCTTCACTAAGCCTAAATCATAAGCTTTTACGGGGTCTAACTTGTAAACAAGGTTATACAGGTTTTTGTGGGTTGCTGAATAACGAAGGGTAAACAATGGGTTGAGATTCGCAATGGCCCTTTTACGAATGTCTGTTTCCATGTTTTGGGGTTCATCAATAACTACTATCGGGTTTGATTTCTGAATGTACTCAATTGGCTTTACACCAGTTTCTCTAATCTGGTTAATTACGTTTGCATCCTTGGCGAAGGAGTCAATATTGATAACCAGTATTTGAATAGCATTGCTTTTAGCAAAAGAGCCTAACTCAGTTAAACGGCCGGAATCATATATTTTGTATTCTGCCGGCTGGTTTTCGTATATCTCTTGTAAATGGTCGAAGGTAATTTGAAGACTTTTTAAAACCCCTTCACGGATAGCCACTGAGGGAACTACGATAACGAACTTTTTAAAGCCATACACTTTATTGAGTTCGTAAATGGAACGAAGGTATACATAGGTTTTGCCTGTTCCGGTTTCCATTTCTACTGAGTAGTTGAGAAATTCGGCTACTACAGTTTTGCCATCAACAATGCTTTTGGTATCGCTATCCTCAGCATACCTCAACTTTTCTATTGTAGTTGAAATTTCATTGGGTCGAAATTGATTATTGGTTTGAACCTTCACCAAATTGGCTAACAATTCTCCTTCTGACAGAGCCAGGTTATTACCTACACCCGCTTCAGTAAATTGAAGGCTACCCTTACCTGTATCAGAAAAGGAAAATTCAAAATCGGAATTGCCCAGGTGCTGTCCCTCAAACAAATCGATTATTGATTGAACTGCATCAAGCTGGTAACTTTGGTTTTTGTCAAACTGTAATTTCATATCAAATTCTTATACAGATTCGGCTATTAATTCCTGAAACCATGCTTTGAATTGGTCAAAATTCATTTGACTGACTGTTTCATCGTAAATCTTTCTCGATTCACTTAACCCTTTAACCTTAATTATTTTAAACTGTTCTCTACTATCTTCATAATTAACAAGTATCAGCTGGCTTTTAGTTTTCTGAGTAATGTTCCATAGTGAAAGAAACTTGTTCTTATTCCCGGCTTTATCAGGTCTATAGTCCCAATAACGGTTTGGATGACTATCAAAAGGCCTTACTTTCATACAACGTAAAAATTCAAGAACAACAAAACCTTCTTTTAAACGAATCAACGCATCAATATCACCGCCTCCGGTTTTATTACCTGCAAGTGTTTCTATGATTAATGCCTTTATCTCGTCATCAAATTGCATTTTATTCTCTTCTGTCATGTTTTACTTTTTTAGAACATCACTGTTTAATTTTTGAAACCATGCTTTAAATCCTGCAGCATCCTGCTGTAAAATATCAGCAAACTCAATCTTATTGTCATCCAGGTCCTTTACTCTAAATAGCTTGAATTGGCGCTTTTCATCGGTGTAACAAACTAACCATAAGACGCCATCTGCTTTACAAGTAAAGTCCCAAATAACAAAGATCTGACCCTTTATTTCTTGCCAATTCTGATTGGGGTCATAATCAAAGGGCTTGCCCTCACATTTAACAAACTCCAAAAAATGATATGTGCCATCAATGTTGTAATAGCTGTCTATATCTGCAATGTTTTTTACTTTATTGTCAAGTATTTCATGTAATAAAGCCATTGCACCATCATCAGTCTTTCGAATACTTTTTGATTCATTACCCATGCTTATATCGTTTTAAATGAAATACCTGAGTCTTCAAACAGCAATTGAATATTTGTTTTAACACAATCCTCGTTATTAAAAATTGTATCAAGGCAAATAATGCTTTTAGGATTTAGCTTTATTATTTCTCTACAGCTATTTTCATTTATTGGTTTCGTGGCGACAATCAATTTATTTGAATCAATACTGTATAGAACAGTATCCTTAATAGATACTGTTTCGATTGGCGCATTAAGGTCTAAACCGTTTTTAATTAAAAGTTCAAAAACTATATTGTAATCTTCTGCACCATCTTTTTGAGACTTGGTAAAGAGTGCTAATTGTTTCGTCAATTCTTCTTCCGTTTCAATACCATCGCTACGCCAAATTTTAAAATTAGATGCTGAACAGGACAAATGTTTGAAACCTAAGTCCTGGCGTGCTAAATCAGTTTTTTTTGACAACTCGCCTTCTTTGGATAATTCTTGTTTTATTTTCTCAATTGCTTTGATAATACGATAACGGGCAACTGCGGAAATAGTGTCAAATCCTAAAGATTTTGCATTCTTACCGGCTTGAGTAGATTCATCTACCTTCTCCGGCAGCGTTACGAAAATGAATTTCCGTTTCTTGTTGTCATTTAGATTTTGTCTTAAAACAGCTTCGGCGGTTGTACCTGAGCCGCCAAAAAAATCAATCACAATGTCATTTTCTTTGCTTGTGCCTAATTGTACAAAACGTTGGATTAGTTCAACCGGCTTGGGATTCGTGAATACTTTTTTACCTACTAACTCTTCTAAATAGGAAGTGCCATTGGCAGTTGTATCAACGTCTGTCCATAAAGATTTTGCAACACGGCCTCTTTCTTGTGCCTCGGCCCAAAATCTCTTTCTTTGAGGACCAGCCTCGCCCGTTGAACCAAAAACAATTCTATTATCAGCGATCAACTCCCTGAACTTATCATAGTCATTTTTCCAACTGCAACCAGGATTTGGCTTGTAGACCTGGCCGGTTTTCGGGTTTGTTATTTCATATAATTGATTGGGCCGTTCTCCTTCTACTTGAAAAGGGTCAGCCTTCCAGGGGCCCCTTGGATCATTATCAGGATTCTCAAAACCATCAGGCGTATCAGGTAGTCTGAACTCATATCTGTTTTTCTTGTGATATTCAAGATTCTTGAAGTAAACAAGGTTATGGGTATGTGAGACAGAGAGAAGAGCAGTGTTAGTTACTGATTTGGTAGAGTTCCATATTATATTTCCCACAAAGTTTTCTTCACCGAAAACCTCATCCAATAGGAGTTTTAGTGTGTAGGCTTCATTGTCATCAATTGAAACAAACAATACACCATCTTCTCTGAGGAGGTTTCTTGCAAGGAACATTCTTGGAAGCATCATAGACAGCCAATTGGAATGAAATTGACCACTTTCTTTTTTATTTGGTCTAAACAAGCCTTCTTTCATCAGGTAACCTTCTTCATCCTTTTCGCCTAATCGCTTCAAATACGCTTCTTTTGTTTCAGAAAACTTGTCGGGATATATGAAGCTATCAGAACCTGTATTGTAAGGAGGGTCTATTGAAATCATTTTCACCTTACCATAGTATGATTTCTGAAGCACTTTCAACACTTCTAAGTTTTCACCCTCAATAAATAGATTTTTTGTAGTATCCCAATTGACAGACAAATCAATATTAGGTATTAGGGTTGCAGTAGTTTGAGCCTGCAAAACCTTATAAGCATTATTTTTACCAGCCCAGGAAAGCTGGTACCTTTCTAAATCTGTATTGACAGATTCGCCTAAAAGTTGCTTCAGCTGCTCAATATTGATTTTGTCTTCGGTGAATGCACCGGGAATTATCTCTTTCAGCTTATAGATTAAATCATGCGTTATGTCTAAAGAAATTCCTTCCATATTGACTATAGTTAATGCGCTTTTCGGTAGTTTTTCAATTACCCAAGATTTGACTTGTCGCTTGTTGTAAAATATACGCTTTCAAATATAATTATTAACTCTTTGATAATCTTTCTTATAGATAGAATTAGGCGTTATTATTCCCCTGTTTTCCAGGATCAGCCCTTATCTTTGCAAAATTATTTGACCCTGCTTTGATGCGACAACTGATAGCCTTATTTATTCTTGCTGCTTTCCTGGCCCAGACGTTCAGCCGTACGTTTATTGTTGCTGACTATTACATGAACACGACTTCCTTTGCCAAAAACTGTGAGAACAGGCAAAAGCCTAAGATGCACTGCAATGGCAAATGCCAGATGCTGAAAAAACTAAAACAGGAAGACAATAAAGACCAGCAAAACCCGGATCGGAAGGTGGAAAATAAAAATGAAGTGCTTTCTTCCAAATCCTTCTTCCCGGCAGTAACAACCTTCAGTAATAGTTGCGCAACATCCTATCCGGAATTAAGCGCATTTTTCAATAGGAATCCTTCATTTGATATTTTTCATCCCCCGCAACCCGGTCATCGTCTTAATAGCGACATATAATTCCGGTTTCTTTTCTATCATATTTCTAAATCAAATGAGATGAGAAAAATACTTCTTATGGGTATTGTATTGCTGTCACTGCAACAAACTTTTGCCTGTGATATTTGTGGGTGCAGCGCAGGTAATTATTTTATAGGGCCTTTCCCGCAATTCCGTAAACACTTTTTTGGTACCAGGTACACTTTCCGCAGTTTCGACAGCCGCCTGACATCAGACCCAACACAGTTCAGCAAAGACTTTTACCAAACAGTTGAGTTGTGGAGCGGTTGGAACATAGACAAAAAATGGCAGCTTATTGCTTTTGTTCCGTATAGTATTAACAGGCAAACTTCGGACGATGGTGTAAAAAAGAGCAATGGCCTGGGCGATATGACTTTTATTATCAATTACAATCTTCTCAGCAAAAGAACGAGAAATAAACATGGTAGTATCATCAGCCAGCAATTATTGGTTGGCGGAGGCGTAAAACTGCCTACCGGCAAATTTGCCGCTGATTCCAGTGACATACTCGCAACTGCCAATAACCAGGTGGGAACAGGCAGTGTAGATTTTATACTAAATGCCATATACACTTATCATATCAATGATTGGGGTATTAACAGCAGTATCAACTATAAAATAAATAATAGCGCCAACAACTATCAATTTGGTAACAGGCTTAGTTCGAGCGCTTTTGTTTTTCGTTCCATCAGCGGCATAACAACAACCTTCAATCCTAATGTTGGATTATTATATGAAAATCTGGCACCAGGCAAGTTGAATAGTCTGAAAATTGAAGACAATGGCGGCTATGCATTACTGGCAGCAGCGGGGCTGGAAGTGAATTTCAGTAAAATGGCAGTAGGCTTCAATGCTCAATTACCAGTGAGTCAAAACCTCTCCAATAATCAAACAACTACCAAACTCAGGGGGATGTTTCATTTGACATTTGCATTCTGACACTACAAATGATGAGATCAAAAGATTTATTATAGTCTTTCACACTAAAAAGAGCAGGGCAAATCATAAGAAGTTTATGATTTGCCCTGTATTGTTATATAAGTGTATGTTCGTGAACGCCTTATCCCTTGGCCTGCTAAGTATTAATACCTGAATTTTCTGCATATTCACTCGGCGTTTTCCCAAACTGTTTCTTAAATTCCCTGCTGAAATACTTACGGTCATTATACCCTACGGCATAAGCCACTTCATACACCGTCAATTGTTTTTGCAATAACAAGGTCGCTGCTTTTTTTAAACGCAGTGATTTGATAAAATCATTCACCGACATATTGGTTACTGCTTTCAGTTTTTTATACAATATCGGCGGGCTCATGGCCACTTTGCGCGCCAGCATATCTACCCCAAACTCCGGGTTTTCCATATAGGTCTCTACCAATTGCATCACTTTCTCCAGAAATTCTTTTTCTACACTGTTCAATGCTTCTGCAAAAACAGGAGCCCCCGTTGTATTTGTTGCTGGTGTGGCTACAATAAGTGCGTTGAATTTCTGCCGCATCCGCTCACGCGATACCAGCAGGTTGTGTACGTTCAGTTCCAGCACCCGCGTGCTGAACGGCTTGGTGAGGTAAATGTCCGCACCAGTTTCCAGCCCGCTCACCTGATCGCTCTGCGCACTTTTAGCCGTTAGCATGATCACCGGTATATGACTGGTACGCTCATCTGTTTTTAACCGCTCGCACAAGGCAAACCCGTCCATGCCTGGCATCATCACATCGCTGATAATGAGGTCTGGTATCTGCTCAATGGCTTTTTCCCAGGCTTCTAACCCGTTGTCACAAAGACTTAACTGGTACCTGTGTTCGAATGTTTCCTGTAACAAAGCCCTTAAGTCTGCATTGTCTTCAGCAATGAGTAAAGAGAAGGATGGCTTTTCTGTAGTTTTCACAGGCTGTATCGCAGAAGCCGGTGGCGTAATTATAGCAGAACTAAGCATTGGTTCTGCCACTGCCGGCACCAGGTGTTTATTACCCTGTAGCAGGGTTACGGTGAAACAGGTTCGTCCCTCTTTGGTGCTTGTGGCAGGCTCACTTTGCACTGTAATGGTACCCTTATGCAGTTCCACAATATTTTTGGCCAATGCCAGCCCTATGCCATAACCGGTGTTCTGCTGCCCGTGATCGGCTACATGGAAAAAATTAGTGAACAGTTTATCTGAATATTGTGGCGCAATACCCCTGCCGTTGTCTGTAACCTGCACGATTACTTTATTATCGTGCTGCTCCATATTCACTGCGATACGCCCGCCTTCAGGTGTGAACTTAAAGGCATTGGTTAACAGGTTAAAGAATACTTTTTCTAACTGCTCCGGATCAAAATACACAAAACAGTTTTCGCGGTCATGTATAAAAGAAAGGCTGATATTCTTCGCCAATGATACTTCGCGAAAACTGGTATAGATCTCTTCCAGGAAACCGACTAAGTCATGCCGCGCTGTCTTCAGTTGCAAATGATGGGTTTCGGCTTTGCGGAAATCCATCAGCTCACTTACCAATTTCAGCAACCGTGCCGCATTGGTTTTTACATGTCTAAGTTGTTGCTGCGCAAAGCTGTCTGTTTGTTTATCTGCCAGCATCTTTTCTACCGGCGCCATGATCAGTGTAAGGTGGGTGCGTATCTCGTGCGATACATTGGTAAAGAAATTCAGTTTTACCTGGTGCAGCTCGTCTTCTTTTTTCAACAAAGCACGAAAAAAGAAAAACCGGTTAATGAGGAACAGCACCACCAACAGCAGCAATATGTACACACAATAGGCCCACCAGGTGAACCAGAAGGGTGGTAATACACGGATGTCCATGGCAATAGGATCGCTCCATACCCCATCGTTGTTGGCGCCTTTAACTAAGAAACGGTAATGACCGGTAGGCAGGTTGGTATAGGTTACCGATGCCGTATTGGTTTCGTTCCAATCCTTATCAATCCCTTCTAATTTATATGCATACTTGTTTTTATTGCTCTTGATAAAATTGAGCAATGCGTATTCGATGGTAAACACATTCTGGTTATGCCGCAACCTGATCTCCTTAGTGAGCACCATGTTCTGCTGCTGCAGTTGGTGTGCATCATTAATCCCCACTTTTGTGTTGAAAAGCCGTAAGCCGGTGAACACCACCGGCGCTTTGTACTGGTTGGTCTGTATCTGCTCCGGTAAAAAGCCGGTGATGCCATTGTACCCGCCAAAGAAAAACATTCCCCTGCTGTCTTTCAGAAATGCATGGTAGTTAAACTCATTGGCGGCAATGCCATCGCTCGATGTATAGGTTTGAGAACGGTGACTGGCTGGATTGAATCTGATCAACCCGTTATTGGTACTCAGCCAGAGGTTGTGTTGCGGGTCTTCAAGGATACCGATCACATTCGTATTGAGCAATCCATCCTGCACGGCGTAATGTATGTAGCGGCCGGTACGGGCATCGTATTGTGCAAGCCCGCCGTTTAAACCAACCCACATGTTGCGGCTTTCATCCTCCATGATACAATTCACATCGTCATGGGCATCGATTTCTTTAACCGTATTACCCGTAACTAAGTACAGCCCGTTACTGCTGCCTACCCACAACTGCCTGTCGCCATCTTCCCAAAAGCATCGTACCAGCTTACCTGAGCCTGTTAACTTAGTATGATTGGCGCCATAAAACAGGTCGGGTTCCCAGGGTATTAATTCGGTTTTATTTTTTTGAAATAATTTCAGTCCGTAGTTGGTACCCACCCAGAAACGTCCCTGGCTGTCTTCATACAGCGATATCACTTCTGCAATCAGCGAGGCTTCCTCATTCTCGCGGAACAGTTGCCGCCTGAACTGTTGTGTGGATGGATCAAAAAGATTGAGCCCGCCGCCATGTGTTCCGGCCCATACCTGCCCGTTGCGGTCTATGTACACTACTTTGACCAGGTTAGACCCGATACTATGTGGGTCATTTGCTTTGTTCTTATATGCAGTTACAGCGCCGGTTATCCTGTTGAGGTAATTGAGCCCGCCTCCTTCGGTACCAATCCATAAGTTGTGCTGCCCATCTTCCAATATACTGCTGATCACATTATTGCTGATGCTGGCTTTGCTTTCATTGTTCTGTATGACCGAAAAAAAAGTATTGCTGGCATAACTGATGTTAACGCCCCCGAAATAACTGCCTACCCACATCGAATGCGCATCATCCTGGTAAAGGCTGTAAATAGAATGCTGGCTCAGGCTTTTACGGTTACCGGCATCGTGCTGATAAGATTGTACCTGGCAGGTAACGGGGTTAATGATGCTCAGTCCCTCCTGCGTGCCCACCCAGAGATTACCTGCCGGGTCTGCAATGATCCGGCGGATATTGTTGTTGATGATGCCGGAATTGCTGTGTGTGAAGCGGGTGAATTGGTCGGTGATAGCATCGTACCGGTTGACGCCATTGTTCTGCGTGCCAATCCATAACTGCTGTTGGCCATCTTCTATAATGGTGGTAATATAATTAGCACTGAGATTGCCCCCATGAGCAGGATCGTTATGGTAGGTTTGGTACTGCCAGTTGCCATTTTGCAACTGCATACGTGTAAGCCCGTTGCTGGTACCCACCCAAATGGTGCCGGTATGGTCTTCATATACACACCTGATATTATTACCTGCGAGCGACTGTGAATCGGCGCCGCTGTGATAAAAAGCCTGCACCTGGTTCCATTGCCGCTTGACGTCTACCATGTACAGCCCGTTGCCGGTACCTACCCAAAGATTGTGGTGCCGGTCTTCATACAACCAGTTGATGATCCTCCCCTGTGCACCCGGAATCACTATCCGCTCAAACGCATCTTTTTCAGGAATATACCGGTTCAACCCGGAAGAAGTGCCTGCCCAAAGCGTATGGGCCGCATCAGTTAAGAGTGATTGCACATTATTATTGGAAATACTCTGTGGGTTGTCTTTGTTATACCAGTAAGTAGTAAACCGGGTACCATCGTACCGGTTTAAGCCGTTGGCCGTGCCAAACCACATAAACCCATACCTATCCTGTGTAATAGCCAGCACGGCATTGTGCGATAACCCGTCTTCAATGGTCAGGTGATGAAAAGTCAGTGGCTGGCCCTGTACACCTGCCATAAAAAACAGCCCAGCTGCCAAAGACAGGATGGTTTTAAGAACAGGAAGTATAAAACGGGTGCTGATCATGAACAAGGGGCAAGACTATGACGAAAAATAGGCAATTGTGCCAATAAATGATGTTGCTTTTCATGGGACAGGGATGATTATTGACAAAATAATCCAATTAAGCTGCTGGTAATCAACCGTTTGATAAGTCTTTATAAAAACCACCCCATTTATTTAAGATTCTCATCCCTCTGCTGTTGAACAGCCGGACAAATTTGTAACTGACTTATTCCATTACCAAAACCTATTGTATATGCGATTGCTGCGAAAAGCGCTGGCCACTGCTGCCATGCTGAGCTTACTGATGCCGGTTGTACTGCTGGCCCAGACCCGGAAGATCACCGGTACTGTAACGGATGAAACCGGTAAACCCGTACCCGATGTTGCTGTTACCATTAAAAACAAACCCGGCGGAACCAAGACCGATGGTGATGGTCATTTTATGATCGATGCATCGACCGGCGCTGTCTTAATTGTTTCCTCGGTAAACCATGAACCTGCCGAAATAAAAGTAAGCGATGACAAAACAGTTGCCGTATCGCTCAAAGCCAGATCGACCAATTTATCAGATGTAGTGGTGGTGGGTTATGCCACCCAGAAAAAAATAAACCTGACAGGGGCCGTGGCTTCTATCAGTTCAAAAGAGCTGGAAAGCAGGCCTGTTACCAATGTGTCTTCTGCCCTGGCCGGCCTTGCACCCGGTTTGTCTGTAAGACAGGGATCCGGCCACCCCGGTGCCGATGGCGCCAATATCCTAGTGCGTGGCTTGGGTACGCTCAATAACAATACCCCGCTGTTTTTAGTAGACGGTATACAGGTAAGTAGTATTGATGTGGTGAACCCCAATGATATTGCCAGTATTTCTGTATTGAAAGATGCGGCTTCTGCCTCTATTTATGGTGCGCAGGCTGCCAACGGCGTCATCCTCATTACCACCAAAAAAGGCTCAAAAGGAAAGACAAATGTTACCTACACCGGCTTGTACTCTGTTTCAAAGCCCATGCACCTGCTGGGCATGGTGTCGGACTATGCACGGTACATGAAACTGATGAATGAAAGCGCCCGCAATGTGGGTCAGACAGAGATTTTTGGCCAGACTACCATCCAGGCCTGGATCGACGCGTCGAAAAATCCCAATGGCCTCAATGCCATCGGCGTACCCAACTATGTGGCATACCCCAATACAGACTGGTTTGATGTGGTGTTTGAAAACAACCTTGTTAAGAACCATAATATTTCTGTGAATGGCGGCAATGAAAAAGCTACCTACCTTTTATCACTGGGCTATCTGGATAACCCGGGCATCATGCCCCAGACCGGCGCCAAAAGATACCAGCTGCGGGCCAATGTGGAAGTAAAGCCTGCTAAATTCCTCACACTGGGTACGCAGACTTTTGGCTCTGTATTAAGTTCACAGTTGGGCAATACAGATAACCTGGGTGTCTTCAATTACCTGCACCAGTCGTCCCCTGGTGTGTATCCTTTATATAAAGGGAAATACGGTTATGCTGCTGCGCCCGAAGAATCGCCTACCGCCAATAACATACTCCAGTATTTATACAATGCTTCCGGAAGGGATCTGACTACCCGGCTGAACTCTTCTGTTTATGCCAACCTGGCTTTGTTCAAAGGGTTCAGCTTTGATTCCCGGTTCAATTACCAGACTGTTTTTGGCGAGTACAACTCGCATCCCAACCCGATAGAAAGATGGGATCTGGGTACCAATACCCTGAAACTGCCTGCCGGTATACCCGCCAACATAAGCACCTATTATTCGTTCAGCAAAAGCTATAGCTATACCCTGGAAGAAATACTCCGGTACACCACTACCATTGGCAGGGATCATGACATTAGCGCCATTGCCGGTTACAATGAATATTATTCCAACAACTACGGATTCGATGCCACCAAACAGGGGTTGATCGATTATTCCATCTCTACTTTAAGTTCTGCCACCACACCCATCTCTGTCAACGGATCGGAAGCGGATCGTTCTATCCGTTCTTTCTTTGGCAGGGTGAACTATGCATACAAAGGCAAATATTTATTAGAAGGCAATTTCAGGAAGGATGGCACTTCGCAGTTTTCTCCTGATACGCGCTGGGGCTTGTTCAAATCTTTCTCTGCCGGATGGCGTATTTCTGAAGAAAGCTTCTTTGCCCGCTGGAAAGACCAGGTAAGCAATCTGAAGCTGCGGGCATCCTGGGGCGACCTGGGTAACAACAGGGTGAGTGATTATGTTTGGCAGGCTGCTTACGGCCCTGTGAATTATTCATTCAATGGCCTGGCATCGAACGGTTTGAGCCAGGGTAATTTTGCCAACCCCAACTTAAAATGGGAATCTACCAGTGTTACCAATATTGGTTTAGATGCCACTCTGCTGCACGGCAACTTAGACCTGAGCATCGACGCATACAACAAATACACGTTCGATATATTGACCAACCCCAGCACCTACCTTACTGCCGGTAACCGGTCTGCGCCCTTTATCAACGGCCCTGCCGTAGTGAACAAGGGTATAGAACTGGCGCTCAACTGGAAGTCGCATGTACAGGATCTCCGGTTTTCAGTAGGAGGTAATATTGGTTACAACCAAAACATGGTTACGAAATACAAAGGCAAGCTGAACCAGGGTTATGTTGTAAACAGCGATGGTTCTAAAAGTTTTGTGACCAACCTGGGCGATGTTTCTTCCGGTGGCGATACCCGCATACTGGAAGATCATATGATGAACGAATATTTTTTACTCAATGTGTACAGAGGTAGCGGTGTTAATTTTAACAGCGATGGTTCTTTAAACATCAAGGGCGGACCCAGAGACGGGATGATACGAACAGCAGATGACCTGGCCTGGGTAAATGCGATGAAAGCCGCCGGTTTCAAATTCGCTCCTGTTAATACCGTTGGAAAAGCGCAGTTGTCTTACGGCGACCTGATCTATGCAGACAACAATGGCGACAGCACTTTCGGCAATTCAGGCGACCGCCGTTTTACCGGCCTGTCTGCCACGCCTAAATTCATCTTTGGTTTCAATGTCACTGCTTCCTGGAAAGGATTTGATTTCTCCATGATCTGGGCCGGCAGCTTAGGTATGACCTATTACTGGAATCCTGAAATCTATAACCGCACCATTACCAGGCTTGGTAACAGCTTAAGTAACAGGGTGGCCGATAGCCGGTACTATTTTAATGAGAGCAATCCCAATGATCCTGCGAATAATATTAACGGTAACCTGCCCCGTTTAAAGTACAGTTCAGATGCCATCAACACAGTTGGCAGCGATTACTGGTTGTATAATGCATCCTACATTAAACTGAAAAACCTGCAGGTTGGTTATACCATTCACGATCGTATAGCTAAAAGAGCGTTCATCACCAATGCAAGGGTATTTGTATCAGCAGAGAATCTTTTGATGATCACCAAGTTCCCCGGGTTAGACCCTGAGATCGGATCCGGAATTGGTTACCCTACCATGAAACAATTCGCCTTAGGAGTGAATGTATCCTTCTGATAAACTAAAAAGAAAAACATGAAAAAGATATTGATCATAGCAATTGCAGCGATACTTATAACAGGGTGCAGGAAAAATTTATTAGACACTTCACCCTACGGCTCTATTGGTTCTTCCAATATGTGGACAACAGATAACCTTACCGACCTGGGCGTTACAGGCGTTTACCAGGCGTTAAGAATTGGTATTGATGGCAGCTCTGCTTCTATGCGCGAGCTCTACCAGTTCGACAGGTATGCATTTTCCGGCCAGACAAGAGATGCAGATGGTTTTACAAGCGGTACGGCCACATCGGGCAGTGGATTGGTAAGCGGTATCTGGCAAGACCTGTACGAGGGTATTCACAGGGCCAATGATGCTATCTACAATATCAAACTCACTTCCCCCTCTGCTGCCGATAAAAAAGCAAGGTACACGGCTGAATGCAAATTCCTGCGGGCTTATTTTTATTTCAGGCTCAACCAGCTTTGGAAAGGGGTACCCGTTTACCTGGAACCCGTGCTGTTAGATCAGATGAACCGCCCAAGGGAAACAGAACAGAAAGTATGGGACGTGATTATCCAGGACCTCACCGATTGCATCAATGAACCCAATCTCCCTGTAAAATATGCAGCGGGCAATGCTAATTATGGTCATGTAACAAAAGGTGCCGCTTATGCTTTAAGAGGAAAAGCTTACCTCTATCAGAAAAAATGGAGTGAAGCCGCCGCTGATCTCAGCAAAGTAAAAGACGCTGGTTATTCGCTCTTCCCCAATTATTTCCAGTTGTTCAAAGCGGCCAATGAGCAATGCAATGAAATGATCTTCTCTATTCAGAATATTGGCGTGGCTGGTTATGGTTCCAGCACGCAGAAATTCTGTGGCACCCGTTCGTCTTTCGGCTCTTGCTGGAATACCTTTCTTGTTTCGCCCAACCTGGCCGACCTGTATGAGAACAAGGACGGTAGTAAATTCAATTGGGATAATATTATTCCGCGATACAGCACTATGCCTGCCGCTAAAAGGGAAGTTTTCTTCCTGAGAGACAACCTCACTGCTGTTGAGATCAGTGCGGCTACTGCCCGGGGGCTTGATATGTCGCTCTACCTGCCTACTGGCAATGAGGCCCGCATCAAAGCAGCGTATGCGAACAGGGATCCGCGCTTAGCTTATAATGTTATTACTCCTTATGCTACCTATAATGGCAATATAGCCGGTGTTGACCTGATTGCAACCATGCGCTGGCCTTTCAGGAACCAGTCATCCCCGCTTTTTGATTTGCAAACCGACACCAGGAATTATTGCTTTTATTTATACCGGAAGTTTGTTTACGAAGGCGGGTCTGAATTGCTCGACAGGAGTTACGGGCCAACAGATTTCCCCATCATCCGTTATGCCGATGTAGTGTTAATGTGGGCAGAAGCAGTGAACGAACAGGCTTTCAGCCAGGATGTGGTTGACCTGGTAAACCAGGTAAGGCTACGTGCAGGTGTAGCACCATTGCAGACAACCGATCCAGCCTCACCTGCTTATGTTGGCAACCAGTCTGACATGCGTAACATTATCAGGGACGAACGCAGAAGGGAATTCCCCAATGAAGGCATCACTTATTTTGATGAATTAAGGTGGAAGACCTGGAAAGAAAAAGTATTTTACACCGGCGCCGGAGTAAAACAGGTATGGGGTTCCAATACCTTACCTTATAACTGGCAGGGTGATTATATTTATACCTGGCCCATTCCGAAAGCAGAAAGGGAAAAAAACCCCAAGCTCATACAGAATGATGGCTGGATGGATTGATGACGCAGTTGTACCTTTTCATATAGCAAGGGTTTTATGAACAATCACAAGCACTTTGCTTCAACAGAAGCAGGTGCTTGTTGCTAAAAATACAGGCAATGCAAAAAACTTATTTTGTTCTTTCCGTACTGGTACTTGCTGTATCCTGCAGTGCCTGCAGTAAAACCGTGAACCAACCGGCAGATACAGGTACCATCAGCAACCTTAAATTGGTATGGTCGGAGGAATTCAATTATACCGGCCCGCCCGATCCTTCCAAATGGGGTTATGAAAAAGGATTTGTGCGGAACAAAGAACCGCAATACTATACCGCACAGCGATTGGAAAATTGCCGCGTAGAAAATGGCATGCTGGTGCTGGAAGCAAGAAAAGAAAAATACAAAACTTCCAACACTGTATCCGATTATACATCGGCCAGTATCATTACACTCGGCAAACAAACATGGCAATATGGCCGGATAGAAGTAAGGGCTAAAGTACCCGCCGGGGCAGGTTCATGGGCAGGCAGTTTAGATGAGTCCATGTTGCCTATGAAATTCTATGTAGATTACGTAAGGGTCTACCAATAAGGCTTCAAATGATTTTTGTCATGAGAAAAAAATGCATTTATATCGCAGTACTGCTGATGGCAGTCAGCCGGTATGCTCCTGCTCAAAGCAAGCGCGACCTGCTTACCCGGCCTTATTCAGTTACTTACCTGCAGGAGCACTTAACAAAAGCTACAGAATGGGTAACCTTTCCGGCATACAGCCAGCGCAAAAGCTGGGAGGCATTGCCGGAACAGTATAAAAAACAATGGGCAGCCGAAGGGGAAAAACTGCTGAACTACAAATGGCAGACCGTACCGGCAACAGCTTACCTGGAATATGTAAAGACAGGTAACCGCGACATCATGCAAAACCCTAACAGCCAGAATACAACTGCACTGCGCAAATTAGCGCTGGCCGAATTAGTGGAAGGCAAAGGCCGTTTTATACCCCAGATCATTGATGGCGCCTGGGCGCTGTGCGAAATGTCGAGCTGGTGTTTGTCTGCACACCTGAGCCTGCAAAAGGCTGGCAGCGGTGTGCCCGATGTGGAAGAGCCTGTTATTGACCTGGGGGTTGGTATGACTTCGGCCATGTTATCATGGACCAACTATTTTTTTGAATCGACCTTCAATAAAGTGAATCCACTGATCGCCAAACGGATTCATTACGAGATCAGCAAGCGCGTACTTGAACCCTATTACAACCGCAATGATTTCTGGTGGATGGCGCTTAACAAAGAGGGGGCAATGGTGAACAACTGGAATGTATGGATCAACTATAATGTACTTACCTGCATTCTACTGAATGAAACCGACCCGCAAAAGAAACGCGATGGCATTTATAAGACCATGCACTCCGTTGATCAGTTCATCAACTATTATAAAGATGATGGCGGTTGTGAAGAAGGACCTGCATACTGGTCGCACGCCGGTGGTATGTTGTACCAGTATCTCGATCTGTTGTCAAAAGCTACCGGTAACGCCGTTACTGTTTTCGGCCATCCATTGATCAAAAACATAGGCAACTACATCTGCAAAGCCTATATCAACGACCGCTATTATATCAACTACGCTGATGCTTCTGCCAAACTGGACTCTGACGCCGGATTGATCTATGATTTTGGGAAATCGGTAAAAGACACGGTGATGAAAAACTTTGGCACCTACTTAGCCATACAACAAAACTGGCAGCAACAGGTGCCTGGTGAAACGGTAGAGTCGGCCATCAGCAATATGTTACAGGCTGGCGAAGTGTTAGCCGGAACCGCAGCGCGGCCATCATTCAACGCATTCTGGTTACCGGGCACACAGATCATGGGTGCATGTGACAGTGAGGCTGGTATTGGCGGCTTTTATTTCTCAGCCATTGGCGGGCATAACGGCGAAAGTCATAACCACAATGATGTAGGCAGCTGTATTGTTTTTTATAACGGGCTCCCCATGCTCATCGATATCGGCAGTGAAACCTATACCCGGCAAACCTTTGGTCCCGAACGCTATACCATCTGGACCATGCAGTCGGCCTACCACAATGTACCACTGATCAATGGGGTGCAACAAAAAGACGGAACTAAATATGCGGCCCGTAATGTCAGTTTTACTCCAGGCGCTTCGGAGGTTTCATTTTCGGTAGATATTGCCGGCGCTTATCCCGAAACAGCAAAAGTACAAAGCTGGATACGTTCTTACCAGTTAAATAGGGGGCAGTGGCTCAGCATCACCGATCAGTATAACCTGCTTGAGAATAACGGCGGCAATGAATTACATTTTATGACCAGCGCAAAAGTGGACATGGTCAAAGAAGGACAACTGCAACTCAGTAATGGCAATACCATACTGGCAATACAGTACAATCCCGCACAACTGAAACCGTCAGTGGAAACCATACCGGTGAAAGACAGCCGTTTACTGCAGTCCTGGCCATCTACTGTATACAGGATCATTTTTACCATAACAGGAAATCAAACAACAGGACAAACATCATTAGTAATAACCCCTGCAAACAACAAATAATCCATCCTATGAAACGGATCTTCTTCATTACCACTGCTGTCGTTTGTGTAGCACTAGCTGCTTTTAAACCTGATACGAATGAACTATCTTTTATCAGGGATAATTTTCAGTTTGCAACCATGCAGTTAAAGCATATGCTGACAGACGCAGCAAAGAACAGCTTCTCTTTTCCAAGAACAACCGATAAAAACGGGAACATGGCCGGTACCAATATGTACGACTGGACGCCCGGTTTTTTCCCCGGCAATCTCTGGATGGCGTCCGATTTTATGCAGGATAAGCAGTTACAGGTTGCTGCCACCGAATGGACCGGCAGGCTGGAACCACTGCAATACTACACTGGAAACCATGACCTGGGTTTCATGATGTATTGCAGCTATGGCCAGGCATACAGGTTAACCGGTAACCCGGCCTATAAAACGATACTTATACAATCAGCCAAATCGCTCTGCACCCGTTACAACCCGGTAACAGGCTGCATCAAATCATGGAATGCTTTTCGTTCCTGGCATGGTGACAAAACCTATCGTTTCCCTGTGATCATCGATAACATGATGAACTTAGAACTGCTGTTCTTTGCATCGCGCGAAACGGGAGATACCACTTACAGGCATATTGCGGTATCGCATGCTTTGCAAACCATACAGCACCAGGTAAGAAGTGATTTCAGTTCGTATCATGTGGTATGTTATGATACCACCAATGGAAAGGTTATGGCGCGTGAGACCGCCCAGGGTTATGCCGATAATTCTACCTGGGCACGCGGGCAGGCATGGGGTATCTATGGATTTACCATGTGCTATCGCGAAACAAAAGACCCGCGCTTTTTACAAACAGCCATGGGTATGGCAGACTGGTATATCCATCATAAAAATCTTCCGGAAGACAAAGTGCCTTACTGGGATTTTAATGCAGGAGAAACAGGATACACACCAGGCATTCATTCACATGCACCAGCATGCACGCAAAAACCACGCGACGCTTCCGCTGCGGCCATCACCGCTTCCGCCCTGCTGGAACTGGCTAACTATGCCGGTGCCAAAGGAGCCGGGTACCGCGAGGCAGCCATCCGGATGCTGCATTCACTTGCAGGCCCCGCTTATCGTGCAGTGGCAGGCACCAATGGCAATTTCCTGCTCATGCACAGCGTGGGCAGTGTAGCGCATGGCAGTGAAGTGGACGTGCCACTGATCTATGCAGATTATTATTTCCTGGAAGCATTGCAACGTTACCAGCAGTTGCTGCGTTCAAACTGATATCAGATCAATTGATCAAACATTACACCGAGGTATAAAATCAGAAACATGAAAAAAAGATCCGGATCAATAGTAACTGCAATGATGATGCTGGCTTCATGCGCACCGCTGACAAACCTGGCTGCGCAAAAGTTGAACAGGAAAACAAATCAACCTGTAATGACAGCAGTAACCGGTACGCAGGACCGGGCATACTGGAGCAACCTGTTGTACAAAATGGCTTCGCCGGTTATTTTCAATCTTTCGCAAAGCACGCTGAAAAAAAATATGCCGGTAGAAAAAGCGCCGGGCTATACATTGAATGCTGCGAAAGTGACTTACCTGGAAGCAGTAGGCAGAACCATGGCGGGCGTGGCACCCTGGTTAGCCTTGCCCGATGATGATACTAAAGAGGGAGTGCAACGTAAAACATTGCGTGAGGCGTTGCTGAAAGGTATTGCCAATGCCGTTGATCCCGCTAACCCTGATTACCTCAATTTCCGCACAGAGGGTCAGCCCATTGTTGATGCCGCTTATATGGCGCTGGCTTTTCTGCGGGCGCCGAAAGCTTTATGGGAACCATTGGACATTGTGACCAAAAAAAGAGTGGTGGAAGAATTTAAAGCTTTGCGCACAAGAGCCGGCGCCTATAACAACTGGCTGCTGTTTGCCGGTATTACCGAGGCATTCCTTTTAAGCATTGACGAACAACCCGATCCCGCCCGGATCGAATTCGCCAGGAGAAAAATGACAGAATGGTACCAGGGAGATGGCTGGTATAGTGACGGCCCGAGTTTCAGTTTAGATTATTATAACAGTTATGTCATTCATCCCATGCTGGTTGATTTTTATAAAGTGTTATTGGATAAAAAAAGGATCAAAGCAGAAGAGTATGAAACAGCCCTGAAAAGAATGATTCGTTATTCTGAATTCCTGGAAAGGTTTATTGCGCCCGATGGCAGCTATCCTGCATTCGGCCGTTCTATCACTTATCGCACGGCTGCCTTCCAGGCGCTGGCACAAACAGCCCTGATGGAAAAACTACCCGAACATATAGCACCTGCGCAGGTACGTTGTGCTTTATCCGCTGTAATGCACCGCCTGTATGACAGCTGTAATAATTTCGACAACGATGGCTGGCTGGTACTTGGCTTCTGCGGTCATCAGCCCATGATAGCAGATTACTATACTTCTACCGGAAGTCTCTACATGGCTACACTTGCGTTCTTGCCCTTAGGCCTTCCGGCAGACAACAAATTCTGGACTGGCCCTGCAGCCGACTGGACATCCAAAAAAGCATGGAGCAGCCAGCCGTTTAAAAAAGATTACCATGTAGATTATTAAAGGTGCAGTCTTCCCTGCTTTTCTTCTTATGAGGATGAATCAGAAAATAAAACCTGTACTAATCTGCAGGGACTGGCTTTTCCATTTGTCTTGTGAACTGATAGAACTGATATCTGACAAGCCAATCAGATACCGGGCACCTATATGTATGCCCAAAACAGGCAGGCGCCATTGGAATCCTCCGCAAACTGAAAAGTCACCGGTTTTAAATGCATCTCCTCCATTTTGCAGTAATGTATTGTCTTTGTTAAGCTTAATACTGTATTGGGGTCCCAGTTGAAATTTAAATGCACCACCCATATTTAATAAAATCGGGAGGTTCAAATAATCTAATGTAACGTTCTTATTAGTTGGATTATTAGGGTCAAATGGTTGAGCCGGATTATTTGATACTGTTGTTTTGCTCTGGGAAAATAATACTTCAGGCTGTATGCTGATTTTTTTCACAATTGGGATTTGTATTAATCCGCCTAAAAGATAATTATATTCAAATCTGTCACTAAAAGATACTCCCTCAATTTTATTGGCATTAACGCCACCTTTTATTCCCAGGTGAAATCCCTTTTTTTGCGAAAAGGCCGGATTTATTATCGATAAGGAGCAAAGGACCAAACTGATTAGATATATCTTTTTCATAATGCTAATTTAAAAGTTTATAAAAAATCAATTAATAAGCTAAAATTAACGAATAGTAAGTGAAGAAGGCAATAGTGATATTCTTTGCCCTGACCCTACCTTAACATTCACTCCACCCTGTTTTGACTGAAACTTTTACGGGAAGCGGCGATAATAGCCTTGCCCTGTTGACTTTACCAAAAAATAGAGATATCTTGGGGTGAGGTCATCAATGGTTAAAAGTTACAATAATGAGCACGGACAATGCCGCATTTATTGGTACCATTCCGCAAAACTATGATCGCTATTTAGGCCCCTTATTATTTGAGCCTTATGCGAAAGATATGGTAGGTCGTATTGATACTGCATCCGTTAATGCAGTATTGGAGATAGCCTGCGGTACAGGAAGGGTTACACGGCATCTCAAAGCATCGCTTTCACCCACTGTGCGTATTGTAGCCACCGACCTGAATGCAGATATGCTCACAGTAGCCCGGGCTGCTAATCCTGGCAACAACATACAATGGCAGTTGGCTGATGCACAGGACCTTCCATTTGATGATGCTGGTTTTGACATAGTCGCCTGCCAGTTTGGGTTCATGTTCGTGCCCAACAAGGCAAAGGCCTTTGCCGAAGCGTGGCGGGTATTGAAACCTGGCGGGTGCTTATTGTTTAACACATGGGATAAAATGGAGAACAACGAATTAATCCATGTGACCAATCCTGTTATTGTAAGTTATTTTCCTACTGACCCTCCCACATTCTATCAGATTCCCTTTTCTTTCCATGATGAAAAACTAATCCGTTCCCTGTTAGATCAGGCTGGTTTCTACCAAATAGAATTGGCCCTGGTTAAAAAAGAAGCCACCAGTACCTCAGCAAAGGAAGCAGCCATAGGCCTTGTGGAAGGCAACCCGGTGTATGGGTTTATTTGTGAAAGGGATGCTTCTATGGTGGGTGTTATCAGGTGTCATATTGAAAAGGCAATCGCAGATAAGTTTGGCGACTACCCCCTGAAAAGTTCCATGCAGGCCTGGGTTTGTAAGGCATGGAAAAAAGACAGCTAACCAGTTTGTTTTTTTAACCTGCTGCTGATCACATAGTCAAGACTGAATTTACCGGCTCCGAATATAAACAGGGTCAATAGCATAATAATGTAGTACAATGGAATTTCAAACCCATTCTCCCCTGCTTCAAAGCCATTTGCCCAATGCACTGTTTTGATGGCTACCATCATTGTAATGATTAACGGTATGGCAATAACCCTTGTACCCAACCCCAAAACCAATAATACAACGCCTGATGCTTCTGTACCTGCCGCTAAATAAGCATTGAGATGCGGGGCTGGGATGCCGATACTGGCAAACCAGTCTGCAATACTGTTGATGTCTGCCCATTTTTTAGTGGCCGGTACATAAAAACCATAGGCGAGCACTAATCTTATTAAAAACAATGGGATAAACTTTCCCTTTTCAAGAAAGGAAACACATGTGTTTAAATGGTGTTTTATTTTTACATTCATGGTACAAGTTCAATAGTTAAGTAATTTTTTTAGTGGCTATACGAAAAGATCAAAGCGTTTTTGATGCTTTTATTGATGAATATAGTGATACGCAAAAAGGAGTAATGTAAGTAAGAATAATTCTTAATATACTCCTGTAAGTAAAATTTCTCTCCCATAGAACATCATAGCTATTTATTAAATTAAGCAGGCTTCCGACTACGATAGCAACTTTAATTGCCCTGGCTACATTTTTTCGTGTCATACAAAATTCTATTTTGTTAAATTTTATAACGATTATTCGTATGACATCAATCGATTCTATTTACCTTTTATAGCGCCCGTTTTTTCACATTTTGGCAGTCAAATTTTTATCGGGCCATTATAAGTGCATAATCATATTCAATAGCGTTTTCAGAAAATAGGGAACCCAATGATTAATTGCTGCTGGTAAGCGTTGGTGAAAAATTGTATGATTGCTTTTTGATCTACTTCGGTCAATGACACCTGATGCTCCTGCTGGAACATACTGAATAGGTCTGTGATTGACAAAGGAGTTACTGAAAGATATTCAATCATCCTGACTAAGGCAGGAGCAATACTGGTAAAAATCACTTCCCCCTCCTTATTGCGATGCGCAATAACGTAATAGCTTCCCTTATCGTCTGGGGTAATATACTTAGCGCTTTTCTCATGAACCGGGTAGCTGAATAAAAGCAATTGGTACTCAGGGTTCAATACCAGCTTACTGAACAAAACATCGCCTGAATTACCCGCATGCACTGTTTTATCTTTCATCATGAACAATTCCACTTCCACCCATTCAAACCAAAGCAGGTCTGCCAGGAAGGGATATTTTTTTAACAAAGGATGTTTGGTGTCTGACAGGTACTGGTAAAACTCTTTTGGCATATACCACACCTGGGGCGACTGGCAGGGATGATTGATAAAAAATTCATTGACCACATGCTCCCATTCTTCGGCTGACAACAATGCATAAGTAAGCGGGTATGCGTTTTGCAACATATCATCCACTACATTATACACCAGCCTGCGATACTGTATTACATTGTCGGCGTTAATGCCTGGTATAGCCGGTAAGTTTCCGGTGCGGCAATAAGCAGCCAGGCCGGACTGGTACATATAAGTAGTATCAAGCAATGGCATAGTCTTTTGTTTTTAATACTGCCTGCTTAATATCAGACAACCTGTTGATCTCTGTTTGCAATTCCTGCATGTCGGGAATATTAAAATCCCTTTCTAATAATACCGGCACATCTCTATTCAATTGATGCATGGTGTATTCAAACAGTTCATAAACAGGATCAATAATAGCTTCCCCATGTGTATCTATGATCAATGTATCGGATACTTTCTCATGGCCCGCCATGTGTATGTAGCATACACTTTCCATGGGCAATTGGGCTATAAATGCCCTGGCATCGTAATGGTGATTAAAACTGTTTACGTACACGTTGTTCACGTCTAACAAAAGATCGCAACCAGCTTCTTCTAATACGGCATTGATGAATTCAATTTCACTTAATTCCGGGGCAACCGGGGTATAATAACTTACAATCTCAATGGCTATCTTTCTTTCCAGTAGGTCCTGTACCGTCTTAATCCTTTCCGCCACATGCTTTACGGCATCATTGGTAAAAGGAATGGGGAGTAAATCGTACAAATGTGCATTATCGCATTTGGCGTAGCTGAGATGTTCGGAGTATATGACCGCGCCCGTTTCTTTCAAAAAGGCTTTCACTTTTTTCAGGAAATCAACATCCAATTCATCTGGACTCCCCAGGGACAGAGATAACCCATGTGTAAACAGCGGATATTTTTCCAGCGCTTGCTGAAACTGTTTCTTCCAATAACCACCGACACCTATCCAGTTTTCGGGAGCTACTTCGATAAAAGAAGGATGTAGTGTATTACTTTGCAAAAACTCCGCTGCAAAATCTTTTCTATAACCTATGCCAACCATAACGCATGTTTTAAGTGAACATAAAGGCAGGCAGTGTTAGTCTACCTGCCTTTAATGAAAAGATGAAAATTACATATGCTTTTTATCAGCTCCGCATTTCCCGTCTTTCCCTTTCTTCTTGTCAACCTTTTTGCTGTCGCCACACTTACCTTCTCCACATTTTCCATCCTTTCCTTTTTTTGACATGGCACTGTCTGCCTTGCCCTTTTCGCCGCATTTCAATTCAAAATTTTTGGCGGCTACTTCCCTGCTGAGCAGGTTGGCTCTAACCTCGTCGCCAGTACCCAGGTTATTGTAGCTAAACATGCTGGCAGCATTAGCTGTTAATCCTGTTACTGTCATGATAGCACCGGCAACTAATGAACCGGCAAGAATACTTTTTCTCTTTTCCATTTTGTTTGTTTTACGTTTTGTTTAAAATCGTCATGTAAAGCATTAGTTGACCAGCCCCATCAAACCTGACAGGGTCATCAATAATTTTTTCTGAAAAAATTATTGATGACCCTGTCGCACAATCAAATGTTAAGAAAAAATAAAAATCTTGCCCCCACCCTTTGCCCCGCTTTTCAGAGCGGGGAAGACTATTGTAATTTATGGATGATCCTTTCTTTCAGGGGTTCATTTGGCGAGGTGGGGGTATGCTCAAAGTTCTTTCCATGGATATGTTTATAAAGCAGTTTATCTAATAGCTTGCTTTGCTTTTCATAAGTAGTGCAGGCATCACACATGCTTTTATGCAGACGCAGTTGTATATTTTCTTTCCAGGAAAGGCCAAACAAAGCTTTTTTCTCTATTAAAGTTGTTGCCTTTTTGCATGAAAGCATCAATATGTACATTAATCTCTTCATATTACTACTTCTTAAACCAATTAACTTCAATGCATTTCCTAAGTTGCAGCTTAGCTCTATGAAGTATTTGCCATAGATTAGTGGGCGCTATGTTCAGTTCCTGACAAATAAATGCTCCTTTTCTTTCTTCCATATATTTTAATTGCATCACTGCATACCAGCCTGGTTGTAATGTACCCATACAATGCTGTAAAACCTGCAAGAAGCCTGCATCGTCCAATAAATTGGTTTGTTCTTCGTTCCAATGCCCGGGCTGTTGTTCTTTAATCCAATGACCATCCGTATCAAATAAAGCGTCCAGCAGCGAATCCCCCGTATATTGATTTTCTTCTCCTATCGATGTAATAGGGTTCTGGTAAGATTTTCTGAAATGTTCTGCAATTTTATTATTAAGAATACCCAATAACCAGGTTTTTGGATTGCTTTTACCTTCAAATTTGTCAATGGCCTGAAAAGCTGCTAAAAAAGTGTCCTGCACCAGGTCCTCAGCGGTTTCCCTGCTGTTCGTCTTATAAAATGCCCATGAATACATTTTATCTGTGTATGCTTCAACCCATTGTTCAAAAATAGTCCTGGAAATGTTATTTGAATACATCGTTTGCATAGAGGGTCTGGCTGGTAAATAAGTTTATTGCAACAAAGCTAATATTTTTGTTACAGGCGCCACTATCCTGCTATTTTACTTAATTTTTATTGTGATGAATTACCTGCAACTCGTCCGGCAATATCTTGAACTACTGATCAATAGCTATCTTATATAAATTGGGGAGAATAGATTAACGGCTTGGAAGTAAACAGACGTGAATGCATGTCTGCACAGTAGGTTAAGCCAAAATAATATACGGACTGCAGTATTGCAACTGTGAAAAAACATAGTTCCGGGAACGATATTTTAATTTGATTGCTAAACCATACATCGCTGCTATGATTTATTCGATAAATAAAATATGGTTGTTTGGGATGAGAAATGATAGTTTAGTTACCTCACCCCGGGCAAATACTATTTATATATATATATTAAGCACATTTTAATTACCTGACTAGTTAGTCATTTCCGTTTTTATTACCTATTTTGTTTTGTTAACAAAAATTTAAAAAATGTAAACGAAACTAACTATGAGAAAAAAGTATGTATTTATTATAGTAAATGTGATGAGCCTGCTTTTAACTTATTCGATAAAGGCTCAATCAGTATTAAAAGGTAAAGTTTCAGATATACAAGGTGTCGCTTTACAAGGTGTTTCAATAAAAATATCTGATGCAGGCACTGTTACTACAGATGCCAACGGGCAATACGCTGTTAAAGTATCTAACGGCAGGCATACTGTTACCTTCTCTTACATAGGCTACTCAACCCAGACTAAACAGGTAATGATACAAGGAGAAGACGTTGTATTAAATGCTGGCCTGGAAATATCGACCAGCCAATTAGGTGAAGTGGTCGTTTCTGTTGGTTCCAGGTCAGGGCGGCGGACCATAACAGATAGCCCTATCCCGATTGATGTAGTAGGCGCAGCAGATATACAAAGCACAGGGCAGGTTTCTTTCGACAAAGCATTGGAATACAGGGTACCTTCTTTTAACACGGTAAACACACCTGTAAACGATGCTACTTCTTTATTGGACCCTTATGAAATCAGGAATATGGGGCCGAGCCGTACCCTGATCCTGATCAATGGAAAAAGAAAAAACTCAAGTTCACTTACTTATGTTCAAACTTCTCCCGGGCAGGGTGAGAGTGGCGCCGATATTTCCGCTATTCCTACGGATGCCATTAAAAGAGTAGAAATTTTACGTGACGGTGCTTCTGCCCAGTACGGTTCGGATGCTATTGCCGGGGTTATGAACATTATTCTAAAAGACAGGTTTGAATATGGTACAGCCACACTGAATACAGGAATTACCGGCAAGGGTGATGGTAAGTTGTTTGGTATAAGCTTAAACAATGGTGCAAACTTCGGAGAAAAAGGATTTTTTAACTATACTGTTGATTTATCACATATTTCTCCGGCAAACCGGGCAGGAAATATTGATCCGGTAGCTGATTTTAACACCTTAGGTGGCGGTATCAACCCAGCAACCGGGAACCCTTATACCCAGGCCGACGCCACTGCTTATATAGCAAAATTCCCTGATGGTAACAACAAGAACGAAACATCACAAACGGCGGCCGCTAAATTTTTGATTAACAGTGCCATTCCTGTTAATGAAAATTCAGAAGTATATTTCAACGCAGCTTATGTGTACAAAAAAGTAAACAGTTTTGCTAATTATCGTGTCCCCTACTGGAAACAGGATCCTTATAACCTGCTTCATGCGGCCGGCACTCCCTACATTGGTTTCCAGCCATCTTTTGATGGTGATTTAAATGATTACAATGGTACGGTAGGTTTACACACTGAAAATAACGGATTCAAAACTGACATCAGCTTCACTACGGGAGGAAACCAGCAATTATATACCGTTAATAATACACTTAATAAATCTTTAGGAAAAAACAGTCCAACGAGTTTCAAACCCGGCGGGTTCTCATTTACCAACAATATTGGCAATATAGATATATCTAAAAAAGTTGACGATCAGCTGACTGTTGCTGCCGGTGCCGAATTCAGGACTGAAACCTATAAGATCATTGCCGGTGATACAGCATCCTATTCCGGTTCGGGTGCAATTTCTTTCCCGGGATACAGCAGCCCTGTTACAGCCACCCGTTCTAACTTTGGTGGATACGCAGACCTGGCTTACGATATTGACAAACAGTTCCTGGTTAATGGTACGGCGCGCCTTGAACAGTACAGCGATTTTGGCAGTGCTTTTGTTTGGAAGTTCAGCTCCAGGTATAAGTTTGCGGGTGATAAAGTTGTTTTGCGCAGTTCAATATCAACCGGTTTCAGGGCGCCGTCAGCGGCACAAATAAACCTGCAATTGTCTCAGGCAAGCTTTAGCGGAGGCACCATCATCAGTAAAGGGCTGCTTAGCAATAATAGTACTACTGCGGCTGCGCTTGGTGTTCCTAAATTACAACCTGAAAAATCGGTTAACTTCACAGCTGGTATTGGCATTAATCCTGTACCCAATTTTAGTATAACATTAGATTACTATAACATTACAGTTAATAACAGGGTCGTTTTGAGCCAGGATATTGCAGCGGACCCCACCAATCCATCAGCCGCAGCCTTAAATGCAGTATTGGCTAATACTGGCGTTTCGCAACTGCAATTCTTTTTAAATGGATTAGATACGCGTACTGAAGGCCTGGATTTTGTAGCCAGTTACAGAAAACTGACATTAGGCCGCGGCAAATTAGGTATTAACCTGGCGGGTAATTATACCTTACAGAATAAAATGCTAAGGGTTAAGAACCCTCCGATACTTTCAGGAGCAGGCATATCCGTTATCAATGAAACTATTACGGCTTTATTACTGACCTCAAGACCAAAACACAAAGCCATATTAGGTATTGATTATGCAATCGGTAATTGGAATTTAAACCTGAATAATACCATGTTTGGTCCGGCAACATTTCAACAGGCTGATCTGGCTGATGAATCTTACGCTTCTTTAAGTGATATAAAAACAGTTTTTGCCACTAAAGTGGTTACAGATTTAGGAGCAAGTGTGAAACTCTCTAAAACCTTAACAGCATCCGTAACTATCCAGAATCTTTTTAATGTGCTGCCAAAATGGAAATTTGTAGCACTGACTGCTACCGGACAAACTGTTTTAAATGATCCGTCTAAAGTTAAAGATCTTTCAAATGACCTCACATTTAACGGCAGGTACCCGATTACTACTTATGATGGTTCACACTTCAGCCAAATAGGTACTACCTATGCCGCAAGTTTAAAGCTGAGCTTTTAAAGATTTCTATGGTCAGGTAATGCGCTAAATTCTAAAAGGGCTATGCAACTAATGATCAAGAGTTGTATAGCCCTTTTTTTTCGCATTTTTGTTGCAGGCGCCACCCATCCTGCCATTTTACTTATTTTTATTGTGACGAATTACATGCAATTCATTAGGTAATGTCTTGCACCACTGATCAATAGAACATAGGTTTACTTCGCCTGCTTTTGTATGAATTGTTGCGGCAAAGCAAACGCGATGTACTGGTCACCCGACTTGCTGCCTATTTTTCCACCACCACATGCGATCACTACGTACTGTCTGCCATTGCTCATATAGGTAGCTGGCGTTGCATAGCCTGGTACAGGCAACTGTGCCTCCCATAATACCTTCCCGCTTTGCTTATCAAAAGCCCTGATCTTTGCGTCTTTGGATGCTGCAATGAAAACCAATCCTCCTCTTGTTACAACAGGGCCGCCATAGTTCTCTGTACCGGTAGGTGGTATGCCTTTTTTGGCCAGTTCTGCATATTCTCCCAACGGTACTTTCCACAACAGCTTGCCGGAGTTCAGGTCTACTGCATTTAAAGTACCCCAGGGTGGGGTGATGCCGGGATAACCGTTCTTATCGGCAAAGCGGTTATACCCCGTCATGGTATAAGGCACTTCATCCATGATGCTCTTTTGATGCATAGGGTTTGCAGATGCTGTACTGGCAGGCTCCCTGTTTTGCAAACTACCAACAGTTTTTGCTTTGGCAGCAGTACCTGGTTCCTTCTCCTGGATATCTAATAGAAAAGCAAGCAATGCCTTTTTCTCTCCATCGTTCAGTTGCTTGAATGCCGGCATCATGTTTTTCCCATTCTCAATGATCTTGCGTGCCTGCTGTTCATTGTATTTCTTGTTCAACTCAAGCAGGGAAGGGTAAGAGCTGCCGTTACCCTTCCGCTCTGGTCCGTGACAGGCAGTACAGTAGGTAAGATAAACGCCGTTACCAATTCCTTTCAGTGAAACATCGCCGTCATTTTTCTTTGGCACATCGATCATGGTCAGTGACCATGGCATTTCACTGCTGTTCACATACAAAATACCGGATGCAGGATCAACGGCCGCTCCTCCCCATTCGCCACCGCCGTCAAAGCCCGGGAATATCCATCCTCCTTCTTTACTCGGTGGTGTGAACATAGTGCGGTACCTGACCTTATTATAACGTTCCATTAGTTCCTTATGTGTTTCCGGAGTAAGGTTACTGACGTCTTCCGGGTTGAATTGCTGACGGGCAAATGGTTCCGGCAAAGAAGGAAACGGCTGGCTTGGCCAGGGCACTTCTCCCGGAAGGGCTTCCGTAGGTACCGGTTTTTCTGCTATCGGGAAAACAGGTTTGCCATTGGTGCGATCGAACAAAAAAACATAGCCATGCTTGGTGATCTGTGCCACTGCATCGATCTTTTTACCATCATGGTTAACAGTAATGAGATTGGGGTTGGCAGGCAGATCCCTGTCCCACATATCATGGTGCACTACCTGGAAATGCCAGAGGTATCTACCCGTTTGGGCATCAAGAGCAAGCAATGAGTTGGCAAATAAATTCTGCCCTTTACGGATACCGCCATAAAAGTCGCCACCTACGGAACCTGTTGGTACATATACAATGCCCCGTTGTTCATCGAGCGACATGCCTGCCCAGTTATTGGCCCCGCCTAATTTTTTCCAGGCCTCTTTATCGGGCCAGGTTTCATAGCCCTTTTCTCCCGGATGCGGGATGGTATGAAATATCCAGCGGCGCGTTCCTGTTCTTACATCAAAAGCCCTGATATGTCCGGGAGCTGCATCTGCCGACTCAGCCACACGTGTTCCCATGATGAGCAGGTCTTTATAAATAATACCGGGCGTGGTGCTGGCAATAAAAGGATTATAAGTGCCCGGCTCCCTGTCTAAGTTATCGGTCAGATCAATATATCCCTGCTTGCCAAAAGACCTGACAGGTTTACCATCAGTTGCATTGATGGCATAGGTCTTAGACCCTGCACTGTAAAAGATCCGCTTATCATTGCCATCCTGCCAGTAAACCACGCCGCGACTCACTTTGAAAAATGCAAAGCGGTCATTTTTTGATGCGGTATCTTCCTGGGCCGGATCAAACAGCCATTTTTGCGCGCCGGTAGCAGCATCGAGTGCGAATAATTTCAGCCTGGGTGAAGTACCATACAATACCCCGTCTACCATAATAGGATTGCACTGGTTCTGCGAACGGTTGCCCGTATCCCTGTCATTGGTACTATAGGTCCAGGCTACCTGCAGTGAGGATACGTTGGAGGTATCGATCTGGTCATTAGCCGAATACCTGATGCCTTCCTTTGATCCGGCATAAGCAGGCCATGATTTGTAATCATTGGTAGTGGATTGTTTACATGCAATTAGATACAAGGAAAGAAGCAATGCACAGCAAGTTGTTTTCATCGTTTTTCATTTAGTAAAACCCGGACCTGCATAGGTAACCCCAAACATCTTTCGTTTGTCATTTGTCATGAGGTTTGACACGTCTGCTTTAGTGCCAGTGAACGGTCCTGATGATTCAATCTTAAGCGTAGCCATCGCGGCAGCAAACTCCCCCGCTTCCTGTATGCCTGCTCCTTTGATCCGCTGGTATAAATAACCGGCCATATAAGTGTCACCGCATCCTGTGGCATCCACAACCGTAACCGGTTGATAGGCGGGGATAGCATAGAAACTACCTGCCTTATAAATGACAGAACCTAAACTGCCCAATGTAATCACCACTTCTTTTACACCCCAGCCCGACAAAATCTTTGCCCCTGTCTGAACATCTGTATGCCCCGTCAATACTTCCATTTCGGATTCATTGGCCTTTAAGATGGATATATACGAAAGCGCTTCATTTTTAGCTGCCCAGTCAACAGCATATACATTTTCATCGCGCACTTCGCGCAAAAAACCCTGCACATCCAAGGAAATCATTCCCCTGCCTGCCAAAGCGCTGATCAGTTCTACGGACATATCACCGGCGAGCAATGGACCCAGATGGAATATCCTGGCCTGTATATTGCTTAGTTGTTCAATAGTAAACGGGTCTGCCTTTTGTAATACCCTTTGCGTGCGGTGATCCTGGTTCTCCGGGTAGCTGTTTTCAAAATAAACGGTGTGTGTGCCGGCCAATGCATTTACTTCAATGCCTTTGGCGCGCAGATCAGTTACAAAACTCATTTCCTGCCGGGCCAATGCGGTGACCAAAGTATAATGCACATCATCCATATTACTGATGGCGCTGGAGAAATAATAAGAGGTACCGCCTGCCATCTGCACAACCGACCTGGGTGTAATCACTTTATCTAATGTGATGTGTCCTACGCAACAAATATCGTACATGTGTTTTCTTAGTGGATTACTCATCCCTGTTAACCAGCCTGCAGGGGATCTCCAGGTCTTCCGATAAATAATAGATGGCGCAAACCCTGTGGTACCCATCTGCAATAACCAACTGGTCGCCGCCGATAAGCAGCACAGGTGAAAGCTTCTGGCCCTTTTTCACTTTCTTAAGGTTCTCTTTGACATGGATATTCTCTTTTGGTAAAAGCGGGAGGTGGCTGGCTCTCAGTATGTCCTTTGCTTTTTTCTTGATCGTAGCGCTTTTCTGCAGCTTTGTAGTAAGGGCTTTGGCAAGTTTTTTCGGAAAAATAAGTTCTAAGTAGTCCAATGCCGCCGGAAAATCGTGTGCTTCCGGATTGGGTAGCCAATATGCTTTGTCCATAGTATTGGGTTTTATTTGAATGGTGATATAAACCGTCTTAAAATTTCGTCCATCAATACATTCGCTTCTTTCGCCTGTTGAAGCCCTGCAAGGATTGTTTTTTCATCCTGGATATATACTCCACCGGTTAATTCTTCCCTGCCATGTGTCAGCATTTCTCTGACCGAGGCTTCGGTTACTTCCAAATGAAACTGCAATCCAAGCACATGGTCATCGTACATAAATGCCTGGCTGGCATTTGCTGCAGAAGCACAAAGATTATCAGTTCCATGGGGTATTTCAAATTGATCGCCATGCCAGTGAAATACAGTGGGGTGGTTTTTAAAAAGATCATACATCCATGAAGAATGCTTTGCTTCGGCAACCGGAAAAACAGGATACCAGCCTATTTCTTTATGAGGCGCTTTTTTCACCCCCGCGCCCAAACAGACCGCTGCCAGTTGCGCCCCCAGGCAGATACCCAATATTTTCCTGGGCGCCCTGATGGCCGCACTAATGAACAATTTTTCCTGCTGCAACCATTTATATTGATCCTCATCATACACCCCCATGGGTCCGCCCATAATGATCAGGGCATCTATTGCCGGCAGGGGAGGAATGCTATAGTTATCTTCATAAAACTTAGTAGCTGTAACCTTATGACCGTTTTGCCGTAACCATGTTTCTATATAACCCAACCCTTCAAAGGGTGCATGCTGAAAATAATGGACATTCATTCCGTGTTCACTTACTTTCTTAAAATTAGTACTATTTCACATGTTTACGGTAATAAATAGCCAGCCTTGTACCCCATTACATATTGTACCCATATGCATTCCTGTGTCATGGATCAACGAATAACAAAGATATTCTATATTTATATAATTTTTTATTAATAGATTAAACACGACCCGATCCCTGCTTGGACCTGTTAATTTTTCCGCATTGCGCTAGCTTTTTTCCCGATTACTACAACGTCTTGCCGATGCTTTCCTGACTTTTGCGGCCATAAAACAAAAGGAAATAGCTGCATGAAACGTATTTTATCAGGAATTATTGGTTTGTTCGTTTGTCTTACTGTAAGCGCACAAAAAAAAGACAGTGCAAGGGTATTAAACGGGGTTACCGTTACCGGTTACCGGACAGTGAATGGTGTTGGTCACATGTTAGAGGTAAAGGACGGTATTATTTACGCCGGTAAAAAAAACGAGGTTATCATTGTTGACAGTCTCGATGCTAATAAAGCCATTAATAATACCCGGCAGATACTCGGGCGCATTCCGGGTTTAAATATCGTGGAAACCGAAAGTGGTGGATTTACCGCCAATGGTATTGCAACAAGGGGGCTTAACCCGACCCAGAGTATTGAAATGAATACCCGGCAAAACGGGTATAATATCAGTGGCGATATTTATGGCTATAATGAAGCTTATTATCTCCCGCCCATGGAAGCAGTGAGCAGGATTGAAATGGTAAGAGGCGCCGCTTCTTTACAATTTGGTTCCCAGTTTGGCGGATTGGTAAACTATGTTACGAAAGATGCTTCCGCCAACGGCAAGCCCTTTGAGTTCCTCACTTCACAAACCTTCGGCAGTTTTGGCCTGTTCAATTCATTCAATGCAATGGCCGGTCATTATAAAAAGATCAGTTACTACACTTACCTGCAATACAGGTATATGGACGGCTACCGCCCCAACAGCAGGCAATGGCAGTTATCAGGATTTGGTAAAGTGCAATACAAACCAACCGAGAAAACAAACATTGGTATAGAATATTCTTTACTGCGCAACGAGATAAAAATGCCGGGTGGTTTGACCGACAGCATCTTCAATGCGAATCCTAAACTATCCACAAGGGGAAGAAACTGGCTCAAAAGCCCCTGGAATATTGTCAGCGCTTATGCCAACTTTACTCCCTCTGAGAACACCACCCTCAGTTTAAAGACAACTTATCTTTTTGGTAACCGCTCATTGGTATGGCGTAACGAAGATGGCGGACCCGAAGCAGTAGACGCCATTGATCCTGCAACAGGCACTTACGATCCGAGAGAAGTAAGTATTGAACACATGAGAAATATCACTACTGAAGTACGTGTGTCACAGAATTATAACCTTGGTGCGCAGCAATCTACCATTGCCGGTGGTATCAGACATAGTTATGCATGGTTTAAGCGTTTAGGCGGTGGTGAAGGAACTACCGGCAGCGATTTTAACTTAACCGTTAAGGGCGACTGGGGATATAACTTAGATTTCACCACTACCAACATTGCTCCATTTGTTGAAAATATTTTCAGGATTGGCAATGCATTCACCATTACCCCGGGATTCAGGTTTGAATACCTGAAAAGCACCGCTAAAGGTTATAAGACAGTAGACAATAACAAACAGGTGCCTAATGAGAGCCGTACAAGAACTTTTCCTTTGTTTGGTGTAGGCCTTGAATACAAACCAACCTATAACACCAGTATCTATGGCAATTTCAGCCAGGCTTACCGCCCGATCGATTACAGCCAGCTGGAGCCATTTGGTGTAACTTCCCGCATTGACCCGAATTTAAAAGATGCTGATGGCTTTAACAGTGACCTGGGTTACAGAGGCACCATCAAAAACTACCTGAACTTCGATATCGGCGCCTTCTATATGGCTTACAATAACAGGGTTGGCGTAGTGGAAAAAACAGATCTGGTAACCGGCAATCAATATTCTTTACGTACCAATATTGCCAACAGTGTACACAAAGGCATTGAGAGCTATATCGAATTTAACCTGTTGAAATACCTGAATGCAGCGTCCAAACAGGGGCTGAGTGTTTTCAATTCATTCGCCTACATTGATGCCAGGTATACCAGCGGTGAATTCAAAGACAAAAGAGTTGAAGCCGCAGCTAAGACCATTAACCGGGTTGGCGTTATCTTCAGTAACAAACAATTCTCCACCACTTTCCAGGTAAATTCAACAGGTGATGCTTACGGAGATGCTTCGAATGTAAAAACAAGTCCCGATCCTGTTGCCGGATACATTCCCGCCTATACAGTAATGGATATAAGCGCCACTTACAAGTTTAACAACTATACATTAAAAGCGGGCATCAACAACCTGACAGATAAAGCCTACTTCACCAAGAGAACGGATGAATATCCTGGTCCCGGTATCATACCAGCCGTAGGCCGCAGTATATATATAGGCATTACAGCAAAATTCTAAATGCCTTAAATTAACACACACTTTTCCGAAGCCCATAAAATCTACATTTTATGGGCTTTTTGCATAAGTAAAGAAAATTGACCACCTTTGTACTAGTAGAGCTCTTTACCAAGGATATTAACAAGAACGGCTTTTTCCGACTGCATGTTTTTTAGCAGATTCATTTTGAACCTAAAACTGAAAGTATATGGAAAGCACTTCACCTTATAAGTACACACTGCCGGTAAGAGGCATCATGGGAGGATTATTTGTAGGTATTGCTACAACTGTTATCAGCCTTGCTTTTGACATTATTTACAGGAAGGTCACTGGTTATGAATTTGCAGAGTACATTAACATCAACTCCATTATTTTCTTTACGATCCCTACCCTGATTGCGGCCGGTATCGTTTATGCACTGGTACTGCAATATATCAAAAAGGGTATGGTGGTGTATATCGCCCTCTCCGTCACATTAACCATCATCGTTGCTTTCATTCCTTTGGGCCCCAATATGCTGCCCAGTGGTGAGGCTATGGCCCCCAGTGCGCGCGGATTGACCATGGGTATTGAGATCATAACCGGTTTGATGGGTTCGTTTGCCCTACCTTATTTTGCCGAACATCCGAATGTGTGGGGGTCTTAATTCTTTCTGCCACGTGGTGGCCCATACCCTCTTCTTTTACCGCCCTGGTTGCCCGACCTCGGTTGGTAAGCAGGTGTTGGCCCGAATGATTCAGGTACTGTTGCTTTTTCTACCGGCCTGCCCAATAAGGTCTCGATTTGAGCAAACCTGTTCTGTTCTTTTTCACTGATCAGTGTAAAAGCCGTTCCTTCGCTGGCAGCCCTGGCAGTACGGCCAATACGGTGTACATAGTCTTCGCCGTCGTTGGGTACGTCAAAATTGATCACCAGGTCAATGTCTTCAATATCGATGCCCCGGCTTAAAATATCGGTGGCTACCAATATCTTCAGTTTCTTATTGCGAAAATTCTGCAATACCTGTTCACGGCTGGTTTGCTCCAGGTCGGAATGAATTTCTCCGACTGAGAACCTGGCACGTTTCAATTCACTGGTCAGTTGTTTGACGTTCTGTTTCTTGGAACAGAAAACGATGACACTTTGCAAATCCTTGTGTTGCAGTATGTCCTTGATCAGCGGTATTTTTTGCGGTTCATATACTACAAAAGCTTTTTGTACAATTTGCTCTGGCGGTTTTGACACTGCAATATTGATCTCTACGGCATCGTGCAATATCCTCCTGGCCATCTCCCGCATTTTCATAGGCATGGTAGCAGAGAACAGGAGGTTTTGCCTTTGTTTGGGCAGAAAGGAAATGATCTTCATGATATCGTCGTTGAAGCCCATATCCAGCATACGGTCGGCCTCATCCAGCACTAAATACCTTAATCCTTTCAGTTTCACATAACCCATATTCAGGTGGGCAATCATGCGGCCGGGTGTACAGATCACAATATCTACACCTTGTGTGAGCGCTTTTTTCTCCGTAGCAAATGAACTGCCATCACCACCGCCATACACTGCGATTGAGCTCACTGAAGTAAAATAAGAGAGGCCTTCCATGGTCTCGGCAATCTGTATAGCGAGTTCCCGTGTAGGCACAATGATCATGGCATTGATATCATGTGCTTCGTGTGGGTGGGTGAGCAGCTGGTGCATAAGCGGCAGCAGGAAGGCCGCTGTTTTACCCGTGCCTGTTTGTGCAGAGGCAATGATATCTCTCCCTTGCAGGATTGGAACAATAACCTGCTGCTGCACAGGGGTGGCTATCTCATAGCCCATCGCATCTATTCCTTCTAATAATCTTTCATCTAAGCCTAAATCAGTGAACTTCAAAATAGCTGTTATTTAAATAATGTTAGGGCAAAGATACACTGATATTGCCAGACGCTCCCGCAAAGAAGCAATAAGAGGTTAGAATTGCTCATAGAGGGCCCGCAGTTTTTCGCGGGTCATGATCTTTTCCCAGTCCTTACCAAGTGCGTTTTCCCATAATGGTTTCATGCCCAATGAGACATTGATCATGGCATCGAACTGTGCGTCGGCCAATCCTTTGCAAATACCTGTTGGGATTTCAATGTTGTTCTTTTCCACCATGTATTTAAATTCTTTTACACCTGCGGGATAATATTCCTCCAGGTGGTTCATCACAATGCAATTGCCAATACCATGTTTGGTACCTAATAAATAGGAAAGTCCATAACTCACTGCATGCGCCACACCTACCTGTGAATAGGCAATACTCATGCCTCCGGCATAGGAAGCCATCATCAGTTTATCATCGCTTTCATCATCCCAGTGGTCTCTCTTCACGTATATCTCCTGGCACAATTGCAAGGCCTTTTCCCCGTAGCTTTTACTGAACTCGTTCAGGTAAGTACCTTCGAGGCTTTCTATACAATGAATGTAACAATCCATACCGGTATAGAAACGCTGGTTAAAAGGAGCATCTTTTGTCAGTTCAGGATCAAGTATGATCTGGTCAAACGGTGTGAAGTCACTATTCATGCCAAGTTTACGGGTAGGGCCGGTTAATACTGTTGTCCTGCTCACTTCCGCGCCTGTACCGCTTAATGTTGGGATACCTGCTTTGTATACGCCCGGATATTTCACCAGGTCCCATCCCTGGTAGTCGGCTGAAGAACCCGGGTTGGTCATCATCAGGGAAACCGCTTTGGCCAGGTCCATAGTAGACCCGCCGCCAATGCCTATAATGCCACTGACAGCTCCAAATTCATCTTTCAGCTGTTTGGCCAGCGCATCTACCTGTGTAGTCTTGGGTTCATAAGTAACATCTGCAAAGATCACTTTGTCTTTCCCCAGTAGCGGGATCCTGTTTACCAATGTCTTATTCTCAAAAAAATGATCCACTAAAAAGATCATGGGTGCATCGGCTTTACGTTGCGGAGTTAATATCTCATCTAACTGGTTAAAACTTCCACGGCCATACACCACATAGCTGACCATTTTAAAATTGCGAAAACTCATAGCTGGTAATTTAAACAGATCAATTGATGTGCAAACCTACTTTAGATAGTGGTAACTGCAAATAAGTTTTGCTGGCAGTTGGAAACAATATTTTGTATACCGCTACACTACATTAGCATTTTGGCTGCACGCTCCAGGTCTTCCGGCGTATCTATTTCTACACCCATAAATTCTGTAACAACCATTTTCAACGGAACGCCGTTTTCGAGGTAGCGGAGACACTCGATTTTTTCGGCAGCTTCCAATGGCGTCATCTCCCAGTTAGTGAAATTAATCAACGCCTGCCTGCGAAATGCATATACGCCGACATGCTCATAGTAAGTAATAGGTTTTTCTTTACTGCGCGGGTATGGGACCACACTTCTCGAAAAGAATAATGCATTCATCTGTTTATCCACCACTACTTTTACATAATTGGGGTCGGAAATCAGCTGTTCTTCTTTTAACACCTGCATCAGCGAAGCCACTTGCACCGTTTTTCCCGCTTCGCCTTCAAACACCTGTAACAGTTTTTCCAGCGGCGCTTTTTTTACAAATGGTTCATCTCCCTGTACATTCACAATAATATCAATATCCATATCCGCCGCCGCTTCTGCAATCCGGTCGCTGCCGCTTTCATGTTGTTTCTTACTCATCACCGCCTTTCCCCGATGGTTAACAATCTCGTTAAAAATCACTTCACTGTCTGTTACCACATACACATCGTTAAACAGGCCTGTAGCTACCGTATTATCATAAGTATGGCGGATAACGGTTTTAGTTCCCAGTACCTGCATCAGTTTACCGGGAAATCTTGTGGCCGCATAACGCGCAGGTATCATAGCTATTCTCTTCATGGTCAGATTTGCTGCAAAGATGATTGAGAAGATCAATAATCTGTCTTTATTTTTTGGTTGAACGGAATACCCAGTTGAAAACCAAGCCGCTCATCTTTACTGTCATCCAGCACATCCAGTCCATAATGCAACTGCTCAACGGGGGTATAATTAAAAGTGCCAAAGAACCTGTCCCATACAGAAAATATATTCCCGTAATTACTGTCTGTCTGGGGTTTCTTATAATGATGATGCACTTTGTGCATATCGGGGGAAACAATTACCCAGCTCATCGCCCGGTCTATCTGCAATGGCAGGTATATGTTGGCGTGATTGAACTGTGATACTATAACACTAAGGCTCTGGTACAACATCACTAACCACAAGGGTGAGCCGCAAACAAATACTGCGATGATGGCAAACACTGCACGGAAAACACTCTCTCCCGGATGATGCCTGTTGGCTGTAGTTGTGTCTACATGTGTATCGGCATGATGCACCATGTGAAACTTCCACATCCATTTTATTTTATGTTCAATCAAATGTATCAGGTAGGCTCCCACAAAGTCTAACAATAATAACCCTGCTATCATGAATACCCACAAAGGAAGAGATACCCATTGTAAGAGGCCAAACTGATGCGCAACAGTCCAGTCGCTGGTCTTAACAATCAGCAGGGCAAAAGCAAAATTGATAATGATGGTTGTAACTGTGAAAAAGATATTGATAACAGCATGTTTCCATTTGTTATACCGGAATCGGAAAAGGGGTACAATGCCTTCCAGCACCCAGAAAAAAGTGATACCCCCGGCTAATATCAATGCACGATGCAGGCTGGGGATATGGTTGAAATAATTGATGACGTACTCCATCATAAGAGGGTTTATTCGTACATCAATTTACAAATAATTGTAACTGTGCATCGTATTTGATGTAAAAAAGCCCCCGGATATCCGGGGGCTTTGCATCGTATATATTAAACCGGGCTTCTTAAGAGACCCTGCTTATTAATTAATTGTTCAGCATTAATGGCATTACCAGCATCAGCAGGTCTTCACCTTCTGCCTGCTCACTTGGCTTGATCAGTCCTGCCTTGGTTGGCGTAGACAATTCCATTTTCACTTCCTCTGTATCTGCAGCACCCAGCATTTCTATCAGGAATTTGGCATTGAATGCAATCTGTAAATCTCCTCCATCGTACTGGCAACTCATGCGTTCATTACCTTCAAAACTGAAGTCCACATCCTGCGCAGCCATTTGCAGCTCACTGCCGGTAATACTCAACGCCACCTGGTTGGTGCTCTTGTTACTGAATACATTTACACGGCGCAGTGCGTTCTGAAAATCTCCTTTGTTCACCACCAGTTTATAAGGATTATCAACTGGTATCACAACTTTATAATCGGGAAACCGGGCATCGATCAGGCGACAGATCATCTGTGTGGAGCCATGGTTTACAAAAAGATGGTTGCTGTTATAACTGATAGTTAGTTCATCGTCATTGTCAGGTAAAGCATTTTTCAGCAGGTTCAATGGTTTTTTAGGTACGATGAAAGAATCTGCTTTACTGGCTTTGGTGTCTAATCTTTTATACCGCACCAGGCGGTGAGCATCTGTAGCTACAAACTGTACCCCATCTTTTGCCAATTCAAAAAATACACCCGTCATAGCAGGTCTGAGGTCATCATTGCTTACCGCAAATAATGTTTTATTAATGCCCGTAAGTAAGGCGCTGCTTGCCATGGTGAAGCCGGTAGTATCATCGGCCGCCGGTTCTTTAGGGAAATTATCAGGATTTTCTCCCATTACCTTGTACTTACCATTGTCACTGGTGATCTCTACCGAAAAGCTCTTGTCAATCGTAAAAGTAAGCGGCTGGTCGGCAATATTTTTCAGTGAATCCAGCAGTATTTTGGCAGGGATACACACTTTACCATTGGTTTTGCTTTCTACTTCCATTTGCACGCGCATTACCGTTTCGAGGTCGGTGGCTACAACATTTAATTTCTTATCCTGGATCTCAAATAAAAAATCTTCCAGTATTGGCAATACCGTATTGGCATTGATCACACCGCTGATCTGCTGCAGGTGTTTTAACAGGGAAGATGACGAAACAATAAATTTCATTCTGCAGAATTTAGGTTCGCAACAAACCTAAGGCAAAATGTTAAGATTCCGTAAACAGAAATTTTCGGGCAGCCTCTTGTGCACGATAATGTTAATCAGATGTGAATTGATTTACGGAGGGTTATAACTGTTCCAACAACTCCTGGTACTTGCTCCGGGTAACCGGTTTAATGAGGTAGCCCGATACCAATTGATAGGCTTCTGCCCGTTGAATATCGGCCTCATCTACAGAAGAACTGACCATATAAATGGGTATCTTTTTGGGAATCAAATGCACAATTTCCCGGTAGGCATTTAAGAATGCCCAGCCATCCATAATAGGCATATTGATATCAAGCAATACCATATCGGGAAGGGCTTCAATAGTCCTGTTTCCTGCTTCGTTGAAATACGCAAGGGCTTCACTGCCGTCATGGAAGGACCGCACCTGTTTTGTCAGCCCGGTTGACGTTAAAATTCTATGTGCAGTAAACTGGTAGATCGCATCATCGTCAATGACACATACCGTATATTTTGGAAGATTCATCGGCTAAGGGGATATTGTGTTATTTTGCCTGCCAGGGGCAGACTATAGTAAGATACAAACAAATGTAATGTTTAATCCATCCCCGTTAAATGACAGGCCGTGAAAATCATTATTTCTCCCGATAAGGCTTTTCAGAAGATCAAACATTATTGTGCCTACCAGGAACGGTACCACTATGAAGTGAAGGAAAAGCTGTTTGGCATGGGATTACATAAAGCAGCAGTAGAGCTGTTATTATCCCGGCTCATAGAGGAAGATTACCTGAATGAGGGCCGGTTTGCCATACAGTTTGCCGGCGGCCATTTCCGGCTTAAGCAATGGGGAAAAGTGAAGATCAGTTATGAATTAAAACAGAAAAGAGTGAGCAGTTATAACATCAAACGGGCGCTGTCGGAAATAAATATGGATGAATACCTGGCTACGCTTCAAAGGCTTGCTGTGGCCAAATGGAATGCTCTTAAAAGCGAACAATACCTGAACCGGCAGGCCAAAACAAGCGGGTACCTTGTTCGCAAAGGGTATGAGCCTGCACTTGTGCAACAGGCCATTACAAAGATCAGGAGCGGTACTACGGAATAATTGTACCTTCATTTACCGGAAAGTTTCTATCATGTCATCCTTAACATTTTCATTGGTTCAGACCCAGCTTTATTGGGAAGATAAGACGGCCAACCTGGCCATGCTGAAAGAAAAAATAGCAGGTATTACTGCCAAAACTGAAGTGGTGGTCTTGCCTGAAATGTTCAGTACCGGGTTCAGTATGCTGCCTGGGAAACTGGCCGAGCCGATGGGTGGTGAAACACTTGCATGGATGAAAGAACTCGCTGCTTCAAAAAAAATAATCCTCACCGGCAGCGTTATCATAAAGGAAGCCGGTCATTATTATAACCGGTTGCTATGGGTACTTCCCAACGCCATCGTTGGGCAATACGACAAACGGCACCGTTTTGCCTTTGCGGGGGAAGATGATCAATATACGGCAGGCAACAAGCGCCTGATTGCACAGGTCAAAGGGTGGAAAATCAATTTGCAGGTTTGTTATGACCTGCGTTTCCCGGTTTGGGCAAGGCAGCAGGCAACCGATCCGGAACCGGAATACGATGTTCTGGTCTATGTAGCCAACTGGCCTGAAAGGCGCAGTCTTGCCTGGAAAACATTACTTATGGCCAGGGCTATTGAAAACCAGTGCTATGTTATTGGGGTGAACAGGGTAGGCAACGATGGCAATGGCATTTACCATAGCGGTGACAGCATGGTTATTGATCCCTTGGGAGAAATATTGTACCATAAAACACATGAAGAGGATATTTTTACCATTACACTTGACAAAGAAAAATTAGATGAGGTAAGGGCCCGTTTCCCTTTCTGGAAAGATGCGGACCAATTCAGTATTATTCAATCATAAGCAATTTATCATGAGTGATAAAAAAATATATTTAGCCAACAGGCTTTTTACTGGTAATGAATGGTTACAACAACACGCGGTAGTGGTAGAACGCGGGGCTATTACAGACATTATTCCGGCAACAGCCGTTTCTTCCGGCACGGCTGCCATCCAATATGCCATCATCGCTCCCGCATTTGTAGACATACAGCTATACGGCGCTTACGACAGGCTTTTGTCGGCATACCCCGAAGCAGGTACCCTGGAAAGGATTTATGAGTACTGTTCAAAAGGCGGCGCCTCTCATTTTCAGCCCACTGTTGCCACCAATACCTACGAAGTGTTTCACCGGTGTATTGATGCTGTTCGCGATTACTGGAAAGCCGGCGGTAAAGGCTGTCTTGGCCTGCACCTCGAAGGTCCATGGATTCATCCCGCCAAAAGAGGTGCCCATATCGAATCTCTCGTTCATGCGCCTGCCCTGTCAGAAGTCAAAAACCTGCTGGAATACGGTAAGGGTGTAATTACGATGATTACTCTGGCGCCTGAAGTATGCAGCAATGAAGTACTTGATCTGATCCGTTCTTATGGTATCATCATTTCAGCAGGACACAGCAATGCCACTTACACTGAAGCCCTCGCGGCATTTAATAACGGTATCCCCACTGTTACCCATTTATTCAATGCTATGAGCCCCCTTCAGCATCGCGCTGCAGGGATGGTGGGCGCAGTCCTGAGCCATGGCACAGTCATGTCCAGCATTATTCCGGATGGCCACCATGTTGATTTTGCTGTTATCCGGATTGTCAAGGAATTAATGAAAGAAAGATTATTTGTGATCACCGATGCCGTTACCGCCACTACAGAAGGGCCTTATCCACATCAACTGATGGGAGATAAATATGAAGCCGGTGCCATTCTCAGCGGATCGGCGTTAACTATGGTTAAATGTGTACAAAACCTGGTACAGCATATCGATATCCCTTTAGACGAAGCGATGCGTATGGCCAGCCTCTACCCGTCGCAGGTTATGGGTAAATCGCACAGAATGGGCAGGATTGAAAAGGGTTATGATGCCAACCTGGTTTGCATGAATGAAGTGCTGGAAATAGAGAAAGTGATCACTAATTGATCACTTACTTGCTGTTTCCTTTTTTGAAGATATCTGTAAAAATCTTGTCTATAAAAACAGCGCTGCCAATACTCCAGTACCAGCCATCGTAATTATACTTAAGGTCGCTTTCAAATACTGTTTTACGCAGGCCTATCATGCAATTCAATCCGAGATAAGTCAGAAAATGCAGTCCCTTTATATCAGGCATGATCAGGTTAGCCGAAAATCCCATCCCTGCCGGAACGAAATCCTGCTTTTCCGTTTTGGTTAAAAAACGCCCGCGTATTTTATTGGTAGAATCCAGCACTGCTTTCCCATAGCCCAGTTCAAACACCATGCTCATTTCCCATCTTTTCCTGCGAAACAGAAAAGGCTCGTAATAAATGGTACCGAAATAAAGCTTTTTTTGCAACTGGTTAAAGGGAATACCCTGTTTGTCTACCTTGATCCCGGCCGTCAGCTGTTCCAGGAAGTAACCGCCAATACCTGCCTTGAATTTTTCGTTGATCAATAATCCAACCCGGTAGCCCCAGATGCTTACCCCCTGGCTTTCAATAAACGAAAAACGCTGGTCAAAATCGCCGGCTGGTTTCAAAGAGATTCTCTTTTTGGGCTGTATGGAATTTTGCTGCAGCAAAGAATCTTTCTGCTGTAAAAAAGAACTATCTGCATGGCGCATAAAAACACTGTCCTGCGCATGGCCGGTTCCATGTATACCACACAGGGCTATCAACAAGCCTAAGCAGGTAGTCAGGGTATAGTATTTTGTCCGGTACCTATTTTCCATAGCTAAAAGCAATGCAAAATAAGGTTTTGTACCAATTTTTACATCCATACCAGGTCGGTAAAAGTTATGAATCGCTTATTCTTAGTGGTAGAGCCGGTTAAAAAGAGTTTCGTTGTATACGTTCTTTTATTGTTTCCATTTTCAGGTCAATCCCTTTTTTAATGGCCTCCGAAGAAGGGCCTACTTCAATATCGGGCATCACGCCATGTCCTTTAGGGTGCATGGGATTCATGACAAGACGGTACATAGGCAGGCTTACCTGCAGGCCTGTATGGGGTAAAGTAATAACCGGGATATGCATGGCCGAAGTACCGTAATACCCCCCTCCTGATTCTTCACCTACCACCTTGATATTGTTTTGCCCTTTCAGTGTTGCAATGCATATAGAAGCTGCTGAAAAGGTAAATCCGCCCTGTACTAAGTACACATGACCATTAAAATGGTAGCGCGCTTTAGGCTGGAAAAGGTGTCGCTCGTAATGCCTGAAATGAATTAGCCCGTCTTTCATTTTGCGCCCCACCATATTCATTGCTACCCGGTAAATCCAGGCAGGTTTAATATACCGGCCATATTTAAACTTCCTGCTGATAGCCACAACACTGTCCGCTACTTTAAAGGGGTGCTGCGCCAGGTATTGCGTAAGTGTAATACTGTTGCCGACACGACCACCTCCGTTTTCGCGCATATCAATTACCAAATTTTGCAGCCGCTCCCTGTCAATAGTTTTAAAAGACCGGCGAAAAAAACGCTGCAGCCTTCCGTCGGTAAAAGTAGTGAGCCTGATAAAAGCAGTGCTGCCGGCTGTATCAATTACCATGGATCTTTTTTCAAGAAGTCTTAGCTGACGCTGTCGTTGACGGGATGGCCTCCTGATTACAGAAGCGGCTGATTTCCGCCCTTCACGCGTGGTGTCTGTCAGCGGGTTAAAACCCTTAACATGGGCTACTGCTTCCTTGCCCGCGGTATCGATATAACTGATGTCGTAGGTGCTGTCGCTCCCTAAAATAGTTTTATACCAGCCCGGGAAGTTGGCGCTTACCAATTGACTTTTATAGTTTTCTGAATAGCCGTCTGTACTGATGAACTGGTAGATACTATCGAGCAATTGCCGGTTACTTTTTCCATTGATGGCAGTAATAATAGTTCCTCTTTTGAAAACGGAATCTTTTGTTCCGATGTTTGCCAGCACTACCAGGCTGTCATTCCAAACCTTTAAAGCCAGCGGGAACAGTGGAAAACGATAGCCGGCTGCAATCTTTCTGTAGGCTTTTGAAAACCTTACTACGGTATGTCCGCAACGTATTTTGCTAACTAAACAGGCTACCCTGTTCTTAAAGTCCACTTCATTAAGGGAATCTGTAATACCCTGAACAGTATGGTTAAAATACCAATCAACACTGTCTTTAGGTGTATACCAATATAAACTCGGATGGTTGGCTTCCAGTATCTTTTTCAGTAACAGCACGTCCGCCTTCAATGGTTCGGGCGGCATTTTTGGGAGTGATGATAAAGGCCTTTGTGCAAAGGTATTGTACGAAAAAAAAACCTGCAACAAAAATACCGGTACAGCAAATTTCCGCTTTATCATTCGTTCTGTCATTTCTGAAATGCATTCCAGCCCTGCGCTGTAATATCAAAACTGTTACCTCCTTTGGTAAGCAGTTTGCATCCTTCTTCTATGGTTGTCATGTAACCGATCACACTGATCTCTTCGTTCAATGTGATCTTTTCATGGTCTTCCTGCTTCAGTGTAAAGATCAGTTCATAATCTTCTCCGCCATTCAGTGCACAAACAGTTGGGTCGAGTCCGAATTTATATGCAGCTTTACGGCTTTCTTCCGAAACAGGTAATTTTTCTTCATACACGCGGCAACCGAGATTGCTTTGTTTACAAAGATGCATTACCTCACTGCTGATACCGTCGCTCACATCCATCATGGATGTTGGTACTATATTATTTTCAGCAAAAAAATTGATGATATCTTTCCTCGCTTCCGGCTTTAGCAGGCGGCCAACGATATAGCTCTCATTCTCCAGGTCGGGCTGTACTTTCGGGTTTTCGAGGTATATCTTTTTTTCCCGCTTCATCAGGGTCAGCCCTAAAAAAGCCCCGCCAAGATCACCCGTCACACAGACAAGGTCGCCTTTTTGTGCCGTACTTCTTTTTACAAACCTGTCCGGCGTCACTTCGCCAATTGCCGTAATTGAAATGACCAGCCCCTTTTGCGACGTGGAGGTATCGCCGCCAACCAGGTCAACCCCATATTTTTCACAGGCTATATGCACGCCTTCATAAAAAGCATCCAATGCTTCCAGGCTAAACCGGTTGCTGATGCCAATACTGATGGTAAGTTGTGTAGGCGTGGCGTTCATGGCATAGATATCGCTAAGGTTAACGACCACCGCTTTATATCCCAGGTGTTTCAGCGGCGTGTACATGAGGTCAAAGTGAATACCTTCCAATAATAAGTCTGTTGTAATAACCGTCTGCTTCCCAAAATGGTCTATCACTGCCGCATCATCGCCCACGCCCAATATGGAGGAAGCATTTTGCAGCTCAAAATTGCGGGTCAGGTGTTCTATCAGTCCAAACTCGCCCAGTTCACTTATTTCGGTCCTTTGCTCCATTATACATTTCCTCCGTTGACAATACGCAATAACTCGTCATGGATCTTTCCATTTGTTGCCAGGATATGCGGCTGATAGGGTGAATAATAGTCGCCTTTAAAATCGGTTATTTTTCCCCCGGCTTCTTCCACCATCAGAAACCCTGCGGCGCTGTCCCAGGCATGTAGTTTATGTTCATAAAACCCGTCAAACCGGCCGGCAGCCACCCAGCATAGGTCTATGGCTGCACTTCCAAGCCTTCTCACCGGAACACCCTTACGGATGAGTTTCTCAAATACCTGCAATGGGCCGTTCTCCATATCCAGGTAAGTATATGGGAAACCGGTTACCAGGCAGCTTTTAATCACTTCAGTTTTATCGCTAACCTGTATCTTTTTATCATTTAAGGTAGCGCCAAAACCACGCTGCGCAAAATAAAGTTCATTAATAAAGGGGTTGTATACGGCCCCCAGTATCATCTGCCCATCCTGTTCAATACCAATACTTACACAACAGATGGGAATACCGTTTGCAAAGTTTACCGTACCGTCAATAGGATCAATGATCCATTTATAGGAAGAGTCCTGTATGATCTCACCGGTTTCTTCGCTTAAAATAAAATGGCCCGGGTATTCCTGCCTGATTACTTCAAAGATGGCTTTCTCAGCTGCATGATCTGCTTCGGTTACAAGGTTGTTAATGCCTTCTTTGTGGCTGATTTCGAACTGGCCGTTAAAAAAATGCTGCAGTTGCGCTGCGCCTGCTTCAACTGCTTTGAGTAGGGTTTGTTTTAACATGGCGCAAAAGTACCCAATTCCCGATTCCCAATACCAAATTCCCTATTTAAAAGCATTTGCGTTAGTTTTGTATCTTCAAAACCTGCGTCTAACGATGGCTATCCTTGATATAAAGCTTCCGAATTCCATTCTCAAAGCACTTCGGCTGCCGCAAAATAACCCAAGGCGGCAACAGATCAAGGTATTGAAAAAGCTGCTGCGCAAAGCAAGGTTCACTGCTTTCGGACAGCAATACCGTTTCGATGAGATACTCCTCAGCAAGCATCCGGGCAAGAAATTCCAGGAAATGGTCCCGGTTTTTAATTATAATAAGATCTATAATGAATGGTGGCATAAAACACTGGAAGGGATACCAGATATTTGCTGGCCCGGCAAAATCAGGTATTATGCCCTGAGCAGCGGCACCAGTGAATCGGCCAGTAAATACATCCCTATCACAAATGACCTGTTACGCGGCAATAAGATCGTCATGATCAAACAATTGCTTAGCCTCAGGAACTATGAAGACATTCCTTATAGCTCCGTGAGTAAAGGCTGGCTTACACTCGGCGGCAGTACCGACCTCCAGAAAGGAGCGGGCTATTATGCAGGCGACCTCAGCGGTATTACCGTAAAAAAAGCTCCATTCTGGTTTCAGCCCTTTTATAAGCCCGGTAAAAAAATAGCCAAAGAGAAGGATTGGAATAAGAAATTAGACGAGATCGTTGAAAAAGCGCCCGAATGGGACATCGGTTTCCTTGTAGGCGTGCCCGCCTGGATTCAGATGTGCATGGAAATGATCATTGAACGCTACAAACTCAATAATATCCATGAAATGTGGCCCAACCTCGCCTTTTTTGTACACGGCGGGGTAAGTTTCGAACCTTACAAAAAAGGGTTTGAAAAATTATTAGGCAAGCCCATTACTTATATTGAAACCTATCTTGCCAGTGAAGGGTTTATCGGTTACCAGGACCAGCAACATGCTGTTGGTATGAAGCTGGTAACCAATGAACATATTTTCATGGAATTTGTTCCCTTCGATGATAGGAATTTTGATGCCGACGGCGAAATAACCAGCGACCCCGAAGCACTTATGATTCATGAAGTAGAAGAGGGAAAAGACTATGCTCTGTTGATCAGTACAGCCGCCGGCACCTGGCGTTACCTGATAGGTGATACGATCCGTTTTGTTGACAAAGAAAAATCTGAGATCATCATTACAGGACGTACCAAACATTTTCTAAGCCTGGTTGGTGAACACCTGAGTGTAGACAACATGAATAAGGCCATTCAACTGGTAAGTGAAGAAATGAATATATGCATTCCTGAATTTACGGTTGCCGGCGTTCCTTATGGCCATTTCTTTGCCCATCACTGGTATGTAGCCTGTAACGACCGCGTAAATGCAGGCAGCCTTGCCGCAAAGATTGACCAGAAACTGAAAGAACTGAATGATGACTATGCCGTTGAAAGAAAAAGCGCATTGAAACAGGTGCTGGTAGATGTATTGAGCGAACAACAGTTCCTCGATTTCATGCAATCTAAAGGCAAAATGGGCGGGCAACACAAATTTCCGAGGGTATTGAAAGGTAAAATGCTGGAAGACTGGCAACACTTCCTGAAAAGCGAACAGTTGGTAATTGGATAAAATATACGCCCTGCCACCATCAAACAGCGCCTGCAATAGCTCTGGCTGAAACTCCTTATTATTTTATTTTTTGACAAGTGGTTATCGCAAAGGCGCCAATTTTAAAATTAAGCACTTAATTTGGGCAGCAAAAACATTAACCATTAATGATCGCTCCGCTTATCAAAGGGTTGATCCTAGGCGTGATACTGAGTATTTCAGTAGGTCCTGTCATCTTTGCCATTATTAAACAGAGCATTAATAACGGCCATAAAGCCGGTTATGTTTTTGTGGCAGGTGTTTCAGCAAGTGATATTTTCCTCGTATTGGTTTGTAATTTTTTTACTTCCCTGTTTGCCACAGCGCTTAATCACCGCATATTTATTGCAGTTGCCGGCAGCGCTTTCCTGGTGGGCGTTGGTATTTATACTTTGTTTTTTAAAAAAGTGCATACAGATGAGGAGAATAATATCGCAGATAAAAAATTCAGGAAGCGCGATTTACTGGCCATTTTTTTATCTGGGTTTTTCATGAATATACTGAATCCTGCTGTTTTTATTTTTTGGTTCGCCTGGACCGCCGCCATCCTTGCAGATTCGCAAACAGCCGCCCATCCCCTGCAATACCGCAGTATTGTATTTGGCACCTGTCTGGCTTTTGTGTTACTGGCGGATATTCTTAAAGTAATGCTCGCGGGTAAATTGCGATCTAAGCTCACCGTAAAGAACCTGCATTATATTAACAAAATATCAGGGCTCATCCTGATTGGTTTTGGCATCGCCTTATGCTGGGGTATACTGGCGTATGGAGACCATCTTAAATAGTATCTTGCTTCTTTATGGCGAAAAAATCTTCTTCCCTGTTCAAAAAGTTATGGCGCTGGACAAAGAGGGCAATACTCTTCATGTTCCTCTCTTCATTGATTTATATCATCATCTGTAAATGGATCATGCCGCCTGTTACGATGACCCAGTTAAGTAATGCTTTTGGTTATGGATTGAAGAGGAATTATGTAAGCTGGAATAATATTTCCTATAATGTGAAGCTCGCTGCGATTGCGAGTGAGGACCAAGCTTACCCAGATCATGGCGGATTCGACTGGGATGCTATTGAAAAAAGCCTGAAGCCTAAAAAGAAAGGTAAAAAAACAAAAATACCATTGGGGGGAGGGGCCAGCACTATTACACAACAGACCGCCAAAAATGTTTTTTTATGGCAGGGTGATGGTGTTACACGCTATATACGAAAGTTGCCTGAAATATATTTTACCAAAATGATAGAATGGACCTGGGGCAAGAAACGTATTCTTGAGGTGTACCTGAATGTTATTGAAATGGGGCCTGGTATCTTTGGTATTGAAGCGGCTGCACAAAAATATTTTGGCAAAAGTGCCAAAAATTTATCCCGTGCAGAAGCGGCCATGATCGTTGCCTGCCTTCCCAATCCCAAACGTTTTTCTGTACAACCCATGAGCCACCGTGTAGCATGGCGCTATCCGCAGATTGTACAACAAATGCATAATATAGAAGACGATCCGGATATACAGGATATTATAAGGTAAGCTAGCCCCATCAGGCAATCAGCTTATCAACTGCTTCGACAGCCACTTGCAAACGCCTGTCATCATCTCCCGATATCTCTGCCCAGGGCACTTGCTGGTTAATAAGCAGGTCTTTATAAATGTGATACAGTTCCCTGCGCGGTCCCTCTTCCGGGTATTCACGCAGTTCATCCTTAACCCAGGGGAGATCAATATTGCAAAACAGGTACAGGTCGTATTTTCTGTTAACAATCTCATCTAAAATAAACTGATGGCATTTGCCAAATACATATTCGCACCACACCTTCATGACGTACATATCTGTGTCGATGAAAAGTAACGGCTGATGGTGAGCAGTATGGGGACGGACCATTACCGAATATTCATCTTCCAGCGCAAGCTGGCCTTTTGCAATGGTCAGCAGGTCATCAAAATCATAATCCCTCCCATTCGTTAGTAAGTACTCGCGGGCAAATTCAGGGCACCATTCTGTATGGTAATGTTGTGCCAGCTGCTCGCACAAAGTGCTTTTACCGGTTGATTCGGGACCCAGTATTGCTATTTTTTTAATCATGAACGTTGAATGGTTTTGCTTTGCCACGCCATCAATCCCGCTATAGCCAGTACAAGTAGTACCAGGAATTGCACACTCGTAAAAACATAGCCTTTGACAAAGTATAACGGAATAGAAGCAATATTTGTTGCGATCCACCACACCCAGCTTTCTACTTTTTTCTTTGCCATCAGCCACATGCCGGTATAAGCCGTTGCGCTTGCAAAAGCGTCGGCCCATGGAATGGCTTCCGGCGCAAATTCTTTTTTTAGCCAGGTGAGCGAACCAAAAATGAGTAAATAAAAAACGGTAAAGAATAGCAATTGCTGTACCCATTCTCTGGCGTTACTATTGGTGATGTGCAGTACGGTTTCCTTTTTCAGTGCATCTTTCTTTGCCCACAGGATCCATCCATACACGCTCATAACAGTGTAATAAAAATTGACACTTGCTTCGCCCAATAAATGCCCTTTAACACTCAGGTAAATATAGATGATGGTGTTGACCAGTCCAACCGGGTATACCAGGATGTTTTCTTTCCGGCTGAACCAAACGCTGCCAATGCCGGCAAATACGGCAATGAATTCCAGCAGGCTTGTTTGCTGCAACCCGTTTACAAACCGGTGAAAGATTTCAGTTACACCCATAAAACCAATTGACCGGCTGAAATTACTGATTAGGAGGGTATCAAAAAAACAGTCATTATTTTCCGAGACCTGTTTAAGTTTTCCTTCAAAATAAATATCTGGCATTTTTCCATTACAGATATTTCCCAGTCTGCCATCCCGGTTGATTTTATTCAAACAAAGCATTGCATGGGAAAAAGCCCCACACAACCAGCCTTCGTGTCCGCTACATACAATATCATTCCCTCCTCATAACCCTTCAGCATCAGCAACATGAGCAGCAATAAAAAAGTTTTTTTCATACCATTTTGTTTAATCGCCGGTTGCAGGTAACTATAAACAAATGGTATGCCAATGGCAGAAAAAATTATTTCCCAAAGTAATAGATAGCACCGTCACTGAACTGCAACTTGCGAAGCAGTTGCCTGTGCCGGCTGATCATCTCAATATTTACCAGATCAGGGTTATCTCCGTCGGTAAACATGATGACTGCAAATGAGGGGTATGTTAAAAATTTATCTACTTCTTTTTGTATGTCCTTATGGGGAAGTACCTGCGTATGCAAGCGTGTTAAAAAATAAATAGCATCATTGGCATTGGCAAAAATCACTTTACCCAGATCCTGCCTGTGGTGGCTGATAAACTGTATGGTTTCCGAATGTGTCCAATCGTCTTCTGTGTAACCGGGTATACCGGAATCACGAATGCCTTCCCAGGCAGCAGCATTTTGCCTGTATTGATGAAACTGGAAGCCGCCATATATAACTATTACCGCCACAATAAACAGTACTTTTTTTGGATAAAACCACCGTTGCAGCATAGCCGGAACCCAACTACTGCCCACAAGCAGTAACGGGATATACATGGGTGATAACAATCGGCTGTTCAACTGTTCAAACCTTGATACAGTTGATACTACCACAATGAATAAAGCATACACTAAGAAAAAAGCAGATACGATTGTTTCGCAGGAACGGAAAAATTGTTGTTGCAATATCCGGTAGCACAAACTGATCGCAGCAACAAGTACAAGTACTATAAACAGTATCATGCCCGTTTGTATATGCCCTTTTAAAAAGGGAAGCCAATCGCTGAGCGTATTGCTGATATCAGCGAGATTGGCAGCCAGCCCACGTTCTGCTTCCTGCCTCACTCCTGTAAGAGAACCTGTTGCCTTGCTGTTGCGGATAAGGTTAATGGCTACCAATGAAATGCCAATGCCGTTAAACAGTAGCAATTGTTTTATTTTTTGGCGGATTGATCTACCGCCATCCGTCAAAATCACCAGGCTGCCAACAGCCAGTAATGTAATGCCTGCATAACGGATGACAAATGCCACTGCAACTGTTAATGATAGTGTAAGCAGTGTACCGGGCTTATATGTGATAAGATAAGACCGTAGCTGAACGATAAAAAGAAGGGTAAGGAAAATAAAAAGGGTCTCGGACCATAACATGGAATATACCTGTAACATGCACCGGCTGATGACCAAGGCAAGTAAGAACAGCAGTTTATAGCAGCGGGACGGCTTTTCGTACCTGCTGATGATAATACTGACAAACAGCAGTACCCCACTGAATAAAAAGCAATTAAGTGCCGGTGCAAATTGCAATACATCCATACCGGTAAACAACATGCAGATAGAAAGGAATATGGGATAACCGGCGGGAAACTGTACCATGGCCATCCCGGAAAAATCGGCAATCCGGCTATGCCACCTGATATTTTCCGCTACAGTGATATACTGGACAGAATCCGGAGATATGCCAACGCCGCTGTGTCGTGTTAAAAAGGACAGGAACACTGAAGCAAGTATCGAGGCGAGTATGGCATCCCAATGTTGAGCAAAAAAGCAGATAAGCGGGCGCCGGCTACTCAACGATCCTGAGTTTTGCATAATTCAACATGATCTTTTTTTCTCCATTTAATTGAAACAATATAGTAGCAACCGGATTATGCGCCGAGCCTTCAATAGCAACCACTTTTCCAAAACCAAATTTCTGGTGCTCCACCTCTTGCCCTGCCTGCAATGCAGCGGTATCGCTTGCAACAAAATCAGCAGACGGTTTATGCTCCACCACCTTGTTGGCTGGTGCTGGCGGCATATATTCCGGTTTACGATTGGCAGATTGTGGCTTCCGGCTTGGCGGAGGCCCGTATTTTCTTTCTGCATCAGTTCCCCGGTTCATTCGTTCAATACCTGCGCCCCAACCTGTGCCTGCACTGTTCCTGGTATCACCGCCCGCATAGGTCTTGTCAATGTATTGCTCAGGCATTTCTTCTATAAAACGGCTGGGCTCATTTTGCACCAATTGACCAAAACGATAACGGGAATTGGCATGTGTTAACCATAATCTTTGTTTGGCCCGTGTTACCGCCACATAAAACAGCCTGCGTTCTTCTTCCAGTTCTTCTCTTGTATTAATGGCCATACCACTGGGAAACAGGCTTTCTTCCACCCCCGCCACGAACACACAACCAAATTCCAACCCTTTGGCAGCATGAATGGTCATCAGTTTTACCACGTCGCTGTTTTCTTTATCCTCATCGGCATCTGTTAACAAAGTAATCTGTTGCAGGTATGCCCCTAATGATTTGTTTCCCACTTCCCCGTCTTCGTTACTCGGGCTCTCCGTCCATTCTTTAATGGAGTTCAATAATTCCTGGATATTCTCATAGCGTGCCAGTCCCTCCGTTGTCTTATCATTAAACAGTTCTTTCACAATATTCGTATGCTTTCCTACCTGCACGGCCACATCATATGCATTGTGTGCTGTTAAGAGGCTCTGGAAGTAACGGATCATGGTAACAAAGTTCTGCAACGCCTCTAATGTTCCTCCCTTAAACCCAATTTCAGCAGCACGGGTCAGCACTTCATACATGGAAATATTCTGTTCATTGGCTGCAATCACACATTTTTCAATCGTTGTTTTACCAATACCTCTTACCGGGTAGTTAATGATCCGTTTAAGCGCTTCTTCGTCTTTTGTATTGACAGCCACTCTCAGGTAAGCAAGCAGGTCTTTGATCTCCTTACGCTGGTAGAAGCTCAGGCCCCCATAAATGCGATAAGCAATACCCATACGGCGCAGGCTCTCTTCAAAAGAACGGCTTTGGGCATTGGTACGGTATAGAATGGCAAAATCACGGTTATGGTAATGGTTGCGTAATTTCTGTTCCTGGATAGTGTTGGCCACAAAACGGCCTTCATCATTGTCGGTCATGGTACGGACCAGGTTAATTTTCTCACCTTCACTATTATCTGTCCAGAGGTTTTTAGGTATCTGCCCCTTATTATTGCTGATCACTTCATTGGCCACATGAATGATATTCTTGCTGCTGCGGTAATTCTGTTCCAGCTTCACCACTTTTACATCATCATAGTCTTTCTGGAATTGCAGGATATTTTCAATAGTAGCGCCGCGGAAGCTGTAGATACTTTGTGCATCATCGCCTACCACACAAATATTTTCATGAACCGCCGCCAGCAATTTGGTAATCTGGTACTGTACTGCATTGGTATCCTGGTACTCATCAATCATGATATACTTAAACTTATGCTGGTATTTATGTAAAGCTTCCGGGAAATTTTTCAGTAACTCATACATTTTCAGCAGCAGATCGTCAAAGTCCATTGCCCCGTTCTTGAAACACCGGTTGGCATAAGCGGCATAGATCTGTGCAATAGCAGGCCGGTTCGCACGCATGTCTTCCTGTTGTATATAATGATCCAATGCGTATTCAGCCGGGCCCACCAGGCTGTTTTTTGCAGAAGAGATACGGCTTCCTACCACATTTGGCTTATAGTGTTTGTCGTCGAGGTTCAGCTCATTCACCACTGTTTTAATGACAGACCGGCTATCGTCTGTATCATAAATGGTAAAATTACCCGGGTAGCCTAAGCGATGTGCTTCGCCGCGAAGTATTCTTGCGAAGACACTGTGAAATGTGCCAATATATAAATTGCGTGCGTCTGAATTACCCAGGATCTTTTCGACCCTTTCCTTCATTTCTGCTGCTGCTTTATTGGTAAAAGTGAGCGCCAGTATATTAAACGGGTCTACACCATTGGCCATCAGGTGGGCAATGCGGGTAGTAAGCACTTTGGTCTTGCCGCTCCCTGCACCGGCCACTATCATCAATGGCCCATTCATATGCGTTACCGCCTCCCGTTGGGGTTCATTCAGTCCTTTCAGATAATCTTGCATGGCCGCAAGTTAATCAGATGAACGCTTGCATGGTAATAACGTTAATAATTTACCGGAAAACGACTGTCTTTATAATTGTTTTTCTGTCAAAAACCGAAAATATAAGGAAAACTCTTTTTTGTATGGTAAATTGATGACACAAAAGGTTCCCTCCAAAACACGTACCAGTTATACTGACGTCCCATTATCGGGTATAAGCGCCTCATGCATTTGCCATGAACAGGAATCATAAAATATCAGCTGCGTTCTTGCGCCATTTTACCGCTGGCGGCAGGAACGGAGGGCTCACACCTTATACCCAACTCGTTTTCCATGTTTATCAGGTGCCTGTTAAAATCTGCATGATTACTGGCATTTGCTAACCGGCACCTTTTCTGCAACAACCCTGGCATGATTGCTTTTGCCAGGACTTACCTCCCTTCTCATCATTAAATCAACACCTCGTTTTATTCAATGGTGTTGCATACAAATACAATATTCAACATGGAAAAACGTAAGATCAGGGTAATGGTCGCCGATGGGCAGCCTATATTCAGGAACGGGCTTAAATATATATTGAAAACCATGCAACAAATCCGGTGGGTAGGTGAAGTTGCTGAAGGCAAAAAATTAATTAGATTAGCTTCAAGGTTAATACCCGATGTGCTTTTGATTGATGCCCTCTTACCTGGAATAAATAGTATAGAAGCGATCAAGGAGTTAAACAGATGTATTCCAAACTGTAAGATCATTGCATTGTCGGTATACAGGCATGAAAACAAGATTGCACCAATACTCCAGGCCGGTGCTCTCGGTTTTTTACTTAAAAATACAAACAGCCGTGAATTGGAAGAGGCGATATTGACTGTCTGTCAAAACAAAAATTATTTCTACCATGAGATCAGGAATGAGCTCATGCAGATCTATGCAAAATGCCAGGCGGGAGATATTAGCGGTTTCCGCACTTTCACTGATATTGAAAGAGTCATTATCAACCTGATGTGTGATGCACTAACCAGTAAAGAAATCGCCCACAGGCTCTATATCAGCAAACGAACCGTAGAAGGGCACCGTACCCGTATTATGGACAAGATGGGTGTGAGGAGTATCGGCGGGGTTATCACTTATGCGCATGTAAAAGGCATTTACTCATCCTTTTAGGGTTTTATAATGCCATCCCGGGGCAGTGTATGTTAAGGATATTGCCCCGGATGGTATTGCCTTTCCACATGCTTCATAACATCTTCCTTGTAAAAGAATACTTCTTTAAATTTTCCGGTCACGAACATCTCAGCCTGGTCGCTAAAATGTTTTGATCCGGGATCATTGCTTTGTCCGCCTGTTATAACTGTTTTGGCCCTCACTTTCTTTCCAAACTCCACTGCAGCAATAAAACTATTCCCCGATACACCATACCGTTTTTTTGTATGGTTTGCCGGACGGCTTTCAAAAGCCGGCATGGAGCCCCACCGTGATGATGCCAATGCCACCGGGAGACTGGGCTTATTATCATCAAACTGCTGTTGTGCAGTACCTGCACTACGCTGGTAACGATTAATGTCCCCCCAGGGTTGTTGCCAGTTCCCGTAGGTCTTTTCAAGATCGCTGATTACAGCGGTTAATGCTGCTAATTTTTGTTGCGCAGTTGTTGCAGTGACTATAGCCTTAAAGCGGCCAATAGCATTGCTGCCTTCTTCCTGTGTAGCGGCACGTGGCAATAACTGGCTGATTTTCATGGCCCAATCAACTGCCAGTGTAGTTGCTACTGAATTAAGGTCGGCGGTTCTATTCCATGCTTTTAAAAGACGAATCGGTTCTGCCAATAAATTTTTAACTGTATCATTGGTGTGCGTATACGCTTCATATAAAGATGGCAGTAATACCTCAAATGCAGCGAGGTAACGATTGTACCCGATGCCAATAAGTTGATCAAGCGTTATTTGCCGCGCATCTTTTAATAAACTGATAGCATTCAGCGCCCTTGCATTCTGTCCGTCAGGAGCCATATAGGAAGGGTATTTTGTTTTATCAGGACTACTGCTGCCCGCTGCAGTAAATGGTGTTGAGTTACAGTTCTGTATCCATCCGCTTGTCGGATTGTAAAGGTGTACAATTTCATCCAGGGAATGTGCGCCCTTCCATTCAGTAGCAACAGTGGTGCCGTCTACCGGTAATGTCCAGTCATACGATGGATCACGCACAGGAACAAAATTGCCATGCCAGTAGGCAATGTTTCCTTTGTCATCAGCATAAACAGTGTTATTGGTAGTGTTGGATAACAGCCCCATTGCTTTTTTAAATGCGCTTAATCCGTAGGCTTTTGTACTGACCCAGGATTGGATCAGGGCATTCAGTGACCGGTTGTATTCTTTCAGGCTTATCCATTTGTCATTACGGATACCCATAACGGGGCCATGATGTGTATAATAGGCTGTTACCGGAACGGCCACCAATTGTTCGTTCTTTTTATAATAAACAGTAATAGGTTTTGTTGTTACAGGTCTTTGCTTTTTCTCATATTCGTAGAACCATCCTTTGTTCTGCTGTATTATTTTTTCTTCATACAGATCAGCCACGTCTGCATAACTGGTAGTATGCATCCAGCCGCAATGTTCATTGAATCCCTGGTATACAAACATTTGCCCCCATGTAACTGCCCCATACGCGTTCAGCCCTTCTTCACTCACCATCTGTACTTCAGTACGGAAATAGAAAGGCACATGCGGGTTAATGTACAGCAGTGCGTTTTTGGACATGCTGCGCGAAGGAGCGATGGCAAAGCCATTGGACCCACGTATTTCCGCCTCATGATCTTCTTTTATAATGGCAGCAGTAGGGCTGCTTTTTTCCTTCCCGTAGAAATGCCGTACTTCCTCAATAGTAATACCACCCGTCCTGGTTGCAGATACGCTCCCGTCGGTAAACATCAAATGAAACCAGGGTTCAAAGCGCTGCAGGACTGCGGGTTTTACCTCCGGATGTTTATAGAGGTAATAATTAATGCCATCAGCAAATGCATGGAGCAGTTTTTTAAACCATCCAGGACTGCGTTCATAGTCTTTGACAGCAGCTGCACTATCTTCGATCAAACGCATCTGCAGATCGTTGTATAAACTGCCTTCCCCGTCTGCTTCGGCCTGCCTCCCCAATACTTCCAGGTAGTTCCTTTCAACACGCGCAAAATTTTCTTCGCATTGGGCGTACAACAAACCAAAAACAGCATCAGCATCTGTTTTGCCATAAATATGCGGAATGCCCCAGGTATCACGGAGGATGGTAATATTTTTAGCCTGCTGTTCCCATCGGTTTATTTCTTCGCAGGAAAAACGTTGAGACAGGCAGGCAGCAGGTACCAGTAAGAGTAACAGCAGTTGTTTCATAACAAAAGATAAGGTAAAGAAAGGACCAGAACAGTGCTATTGTCCTTTAAGCGGTTTCAGCAAATGCTCCAACCCATTCAGTTTAATAACATACATTGTTTCCAGCAACACACCCAATTCCCCTTTCGGAAAACCTTTTTGCTGAAACCATTCAAGGTAGCTAACCGGCAGGTCGCAAAGCAGGCGGTCTTTGTATTTGCCAAAAGGCATTTTCATCCTTACCAGTTCAAGCAGGATGTCAGGATCAGGTTGTAAGGGATCTGTAGGCATCGTTTTAATACCCCCATGACTTCAGGATCTCCAGGTCTTCTTTTGCACATTCTAATGGCGTTTTGCCCTGGTAGGATTCCTGTTCGATGATAAAATGCTGGGTGCCGCCTTTTTTCCTGGCCAGGTCTGTTATTGCTTTTGTATTAGCTACTCCTTTTCCCAAAACAGTGCTTTCATAGCCATCTCCCATTTCTCCTTTGCCTGCTTTGATCTCGTCTTTTACATGAAGGGATACAAACCGGCCAGGATGTTTTTTAATAATCTCGAGTGCATTGGCGCCGGTACCATACAGGTTGCCGATGTCTAACTGTTGCGCCACTAGTGCTGGATCGGTATATGTAAGGATAATGTCATACACTTTCATCTGATTCAGCGACTGGCTGAATTCGAAATTATGGTTATGGTAACCGAATCGCATGCCTGATTTTTTACACAGCTCGCCACTTTTATTGAATACCTCCATATAACGTTTCATATCATCAAAGTTTTTACGAAGAGACTCATCCAGCCAGGGACTGATCACCAGTTCCTGTCCCACAGCCGCAGCATCTTCTATCGTATACTTCCATTCATCGGTAAAATCTTTATCCGCTTCACTCCAATGCTGCCTCCCCATTACAGTATGGCCACTCAGCATTTTCATACCGTGACTATTCAATATCCTTTTAAATTCAGCAACATTATAGCCGTAAAATTTCCTGTTTACATAGTTTGCGTGCTCCACATATTGATAGCCCATATCGGCCAGAGCTTTCAATGTGCCAAGTGGATCCTTTTTCATATCATCCCTTACAGAATATAACTGGATACCAGTAATGGTTCTTGGCGAAACTGCAGCCAGCAACTGTTGAGAAAAAACAGAAGCGCCAGCCATGGCAAATACACTCTTTTTTAAAAAAGATCTCCGTGAAGTTTTCATGGTTTATTGATTTAAAATAAATGACGTTACGAATGAGCAGCTATTCACTCCGGCTTTTTCACTTTGTCGAAATATTCTTTCTGCAATTCTAATGTTTTATTATCGGCCTTGATTGCTTTCAGGGCTTTTATCAATGCATTGATCTGGTGTTCTGTTAGTAATTGACCCAGCGCTTTCGTTGCCTTTGCCCCCTCACCTGCATAATGGTTCGGGAAACCGGCATACCACCAGATGGCTGTGTAAACATCGGGTGGCAGGGATAGTCTTTTCTGGTTAGTGCCGGATTCATCAGTGGCCTTATCCATTTTCACCAGGTCGGGGCGCAGGTACAGCAGGCTGGATGTTTCATTTTCGCCCGCGTGCATATCGCCGGAAGGATCTGACTGGTGCAATTGTTTTGCCTGCTCCTTAAAAACAGGATCCGACACGGGGTCAAAAAAATAAACAGCATAATTCCTGCGCCGTTCCAGTTGTGTTTGTATGAAATAGCGGATCAGTTGCGGGTTGCCACCATGGCCGTTCACAATGACAATGCGTTTGAATCCATTGCGTGCAATTTCTTCACAGGTAGCATCCAGCATATCCCATACTAATCTGCTGGGCAGTGAGAAAGTGCCGGGTTGATGGCGGGCTTCATTGATCTGTCCATAGAAATAATCAGGAAAAACCACCGCATATTCTTTTTTTACCGCCCTGGCCGACCATTCACGCACGTGAATAAGGTCTGATCCGATGGGTGCATGCGGGCCATGCTTTTCGAGAATGCCGATTGGCAGGATGCAGGTATAATTTGATTGTTCAAGCGCTTTTGGCCAGTCTCCCGCCGTTAATTCGTCCCAACGCGCCGGGATATCCTGAGCCATAACATTGATACCACACAACAGGAACAGGCAAAGCAGTCTCATACATATGATGGTTAAAAGTGAGGTGATACAAACAGGAATGAATATAAATAAATCTGTCGTTAATTCAAAAAGAAGGTGTAATACGCATACTATTTGTTAAGATTCCTCATCAAAGTACAGCTTATAATAGTGCATGCCGCTCATATCATCATACCCTTTCTCAATCAGGTCTTTGCGGCCATGGATATAAACATGAAAGTTCTTATCTAATTTCAATACACTTTTGAAAAACCGCTGTTGTTTCTTGACAGCGGACAGATGAATATCAAATTCGTTTTCAATGGTGACTTGTCTGGCTGCTTCATAAGTGTGTTTGTACTGGTTGAAGCTATCGATCACTTCCGGGTGGTGTAATACTTCCTGTGCAAACTCTTCCATGTTGAACTCATCCCGTGTTTTGAAGTAATCCATGCTTTTGTTCAGCATATCAATCTGGTCACTTTTAGTTACTTCAAATTTTTCGGCCAGTTCATTGCTGATAAAAAGTTTACACATGCCTAACGCGGTATCGGTATGATGGTAGCTGTTAGCAGTACGTGTAACCTGTAAAAAATCATTTACCCAATACTGTGTATCATTTTGTTTATTGGTATGATCAACAATACATACTACATAGCCATTCTCCCTGTCTTTTTTAAAAACAAGACAGCCTTTGTCGAGCTTGTTGATGTTGATACCATCTTCGGCAATAACTTCCCAGCTTTGGCCGTGCGGGAATACTTTTAAAAAAGTTTCCTTGGTTTCACTTTTAAAAATACCTATTGCCTCCACATATTCCGTACTGAAGGGCACATTATTAAAATGCGCCACATAAAGCTCCCCTTCTTTCACTTTGGCATGTGTGCTCTTATTATATAGAAAATGGGCGATCAGGGCACTCTGCGAAGCGAAGCTTTTAGGGTTATCAAACAGGGTTGTGATATAATGATACACTTCATTCAATGCAAGGTCGCTGATATGGGTGAACCGGTATTGCTCGTTTTCATTAAAAGGGCCCAGGAAATATTTAGCCAGCAGACCTCTTACAATCTCATCATTAAGCGAAAGCGGATTGGTGGAAAGTTTGAGTTCCTCCCCACGGGTAGGATTACCTACCTGATGAACGATTACCTGCTGTAGTTGTACACTGTCGATGGCTGTCATATTGCCCGCGAAGATAAAACAGCACACGGAGTTATAAGCCGAAAGCAGCGTGTAAAACCAAATTCGTATTTCGCCCAAGAATAATGCAACTTTGCACTACAACAGAGCCTTAGATTCATATAAACATAAAATTGCATGTATACCCAGATTTGGAGCAAGTACACACCTATTATCAGAATTTTGTTGAAGCGAACGGCAAACGGGGATCAGACACTTGATCTCAATCGTATGGACTTTGAAAGGGTGGGTATGGGCCGCAAAGCCGGATATAAATTCAGTATTGAACTGATAAACGGAAGGGTAGCCAACCTCATCAGCAGCTCGGCGCTGGCTACAGATCTCGCCACTGTATTATTAGAAGATGAGGCTGTCAAAGCACTTCTTGCTGTTAATAATTATACTATTGGGCTCAACACCCGCTTTCAACTGAGCCTGAAAAGAATAGGGCCCACTACAACTGTTTCAGCAGAAACAGAAGCCTGAAAAGAACCCTAAACAATCATTCGTAAGCATTGATCTGGCTGGTTTTTTAGCCCTCTAATCGTTCGTGTAATTCAATCACAGCAAGCGTTTGGTGAAAAATTTCAAAAAAGTCTACCAAAACCATAGGAAATTAAAATGAACCCGTATCTTTGCCCTGTTCATTATCACAACCCGATAACAATGAAAAAGGCAACATACACTCCGGCCCCGTTAGCAGTAACCCAACTATCATCTGCCCAACAGATGATGTGCTGCTGTTGCCTGAAAGGGCATACTAATTAACTGATTTCCTGACTTATTATTTACCAAGGTTCTCACTGGTTTCCCAGTATCATTCAATAATTGATTCTTCTCTTTATGCCACATATAACAGGTGATGCCCTGGCATCGCTGCAACATATTATCAACGGAAAGCCCATTCCTGAAGCCATCCAGGAACTGACCGCTGCTTATCCGGGTACGGTTACTTTTTCTACCAGCTTCAGCAATGAGGACCAGGTAATAACCGACCTGATCCAAAAGAATAACCTTCCTGTTTCCTTCTTTACCTTAGATACCGGAAGGCTTTTTCCTGAGACTTACAGTACCTGGAGCAGGACAATTGAGTTCTATAACATTGCTATCAAAGCCTACTATCCCGATGCAGCACAATTGGAGGAATTTATTGAAACCAATGGCCCCAATGCTTTTTATAATGCTGTTGAATTACGCCAGGGTTGCTGCTTTATCCGTAAAGTGGTTCCTCTGAAAAGAGCGCTGGCCGGCCAGTCGGTATGGATCACCGGCCTGCGTGCCGAACATTCGCCCAACAGGCAGAACCTTGAGTCACTGGAATGGGATGAAGCCAACCAGGTGTTCAAGTTTCACCCGCTGCTGCACTGGACCACAGAAGAAGTTACCACTTATATACAGAAAGCAGCCGTTCCTTACAATCCGCTGCATGACCGGGGTTTCGTAAGCATCGGATGTGCCCCCTGCACCAGGGCTGTCAGGCCTGGCGAAGATTTCCGTGCCGGGCGCTGGTGGTGGGAAGACAGCAGCAAAAAGGAATGCGGATTACATACACATCAAAACACAAAAGAAATTAAAGCATGAGTCAACATAAATTAGATTACCTCGACCACTTAGAATCGGAAGCCATTCATATTCTGCGTGAAGTAGCCGGCCAGTTCGAAAAACCAGCCCTGCTCTTCAGTGGTGGCAAAGACTCCATTACATTGGTACACCTTGCATTAAAAGCATTTCGCCCGGGCAAATTTCCTTTCCCATTGGTACATATTGATACCGGCCACAACTTCCAGGAAGCATTGGATTTCAGGGATGAACTTGCCAATGCACTGGGTGAAAAACTGATTGTCCGCAAAGTGGAAGACACCATTAAAGTCCGCCATCTGACCGAGCCCAAAGGAAAGTTTGCCAGCCGTAATGCCTTACAGACCTACACTTTATTAGACACGATAGAAGAATTCAAGTTCGATGCCTGTATAGGTGGCGCCCGCCGCGATGAAGAGAAAGCCAGGGCTAAAGAAAGGATCTTTTCTGTACGGGATGAATTTGGCCAGTGGAATCCAAAATTACAACGCCCCGAACTCTGGAATACTTACAACGGCAAGATCAATAAGGGAGAAAATGTACGTGCCTTCCCTATCAGCAACTGGACTGAATTAGATATCTGGAACTATATCCGTCGCGAAAAGATCGCGCTGCCTTCTATTTATTTTGCGCATGATAGAAATGTGCTGGAACATGAAGGCCAGTTGGTAGCCGTTTCTGAGTTTATTGAACTGGAGCCGGGAGATAAAACCTCCATTAAAAAAGTACGTTACCGCACAGTGGGCGATATGACCTGTACAGCAGCCGTTGAATCAACCGCTTCTAACATAGATGACATCATCCGGGAAATCATCGCTACCAAAACAAGTGAACGCGGTGAAACCAGGATTGATGACCGGGTAAGTGAAGCAGCAATGGAAGACAGAAAGAAAAACGGATATTTTTAAACGTCGCTCAAAAAAATTATATGGACTTATTAAGATTTATAACCGCAGGCAGTGTTGATGATGGCAAAAGCACATTAATAGGCCGTTTATTATATGACAGCAAATCGATCATGATAGACCAGCTCGAAGCCATTGAAAAGCAAAGTAAAAACAAAGCCGACGGCGAGATTGACCTTGCCTTACTTACAGACGGACTGCGTGCAGAAAGAGAACAGGGTATCACAATTGATGTTGCCTATAAGTATTTTTCTACGCCCAAACGCAAATTTATCATCGCTGACGCACCGGGACATATCCAGTACACACGTAACATGGTTACCGGTGCCTCAAATGCAGACCTGGCAATTATTCTGATCGATGCCAGGAATGGTGTGGTAGAACAAACCCGCCGTCACTCTATCATTGCTTCACTACTGAACATACCACATGTGGTGATTGCCGTTAACAAGATGGACCTGGTTGGTAACTCACAGGATGTGTATAACAACATTGTAATCGATTATGCAGAGGTAGCAAAGACATTGGGACTGAAAGAAGTTATTTATATTCCTATCAGCGCCATCAACGGAGACAATATCGTTGAAAAAAGCGAACAGTTCCCCTGGTATGAAGGCGAATCCCTGCTGCATATTTTAGAAAATGTACAGGTAGAAAATGACATCAATTTAACTAATGCACGTTTCCCCGTGCAATATGTGATCCGTCCGCAAACAGATGACCTCCATGATTACCGCGGGTATGCCGGCAAACTCAACAGCGGCATATACAGAAAAGGAGATAGTGTAACTGTATTGCCATCCGGCATCGAAACTAAGATCAAAGCAATTGAGATCGGAGGGCAGGAAGTACCTGAAGCATTTGCACCACAAAGTATTGTGTTGCACCTTGAAGATGATATTGATATCAGCCGCGGGGACCTCATTGTTAAAACAGGCGATCATCCCGTTGTCAGCAACGAATTGGAAGTATTGTTGTGCTGGATGGATAATAAGCCACTGATACCTGGCAACAAATACCTGTTACAGATCAACAGCAAAACTGTGCGCAGCATAGTAAAGGAAGTGGTGTACAAACTCAATGTAAACACCTTGCAGCAGGAGGAAGCGTCCGAGAAAACAGCATTGAATGATATTGTAAAAGCAATCATTAAAACCGCTTCGCCATTGGCATTTGACAGTTACAAAAACCTGAGAAGCAATGGTGGCGCTATTTTAATTGATGAAACCAGCCACGTAACAGTAGGCGCTTGCATGATACAATAAGCATAAACCCATCGTCATGAATGAGCAACATTTTATACAGCAGCTGTTTCACCAAAACAGAAAACGCACGAACAGGTTTCCTGACAAAGAGCTGGCAGAGCATTTTACCGATGACCTGTTCAACCTTTTGTTCGGCTCTTACGAAGGAACCTATGAATCTGAAGAAAGATTGGAAAAAGAATACAAAGAACTGAGAAATACATTTTCAGCCTTGTTATTTGAACTGATCAGGGACGAACAGCTGGTAAAAAAACACACAGAGCAATTCTTTTATGAACTGCCGGAGATCTATGAGATTTTGTTACAGGATGCAGACGCGGTGTTGAAATTTGATCCGGCAGCACAATCCATTGAAGAAGTATTGGTAGCCTATCCCGGATTCTATGCAACTGCTATTTACCGTATCGCGCACCAGTTGTATGTGCAGGGGGTTAAAACCTTGCCGAGAATATTATCTGAATACGCACACAGCAAAACCGGCATTGATATCCATCCGGGTGCGGCGATCGGATCATCTTTTGCCATAGACCATGGTACAGGTATTGTAATTGGAGAAACAACCATTATTGGCAATCATGTTAAACTATACCAGGGCGTTACACTGGGTGCACTGAACGTAGCAAAAACGCTCGCCAATAAAAAAAGACATCCTTCTATTGAAGACAATGTGATCATTTATTCGGGAGCTACCATCTTAGGTGGAGAAACCATTATTGGCAGCGGCAGCATCATAGGCGGAAATATCTGGCTCACACACAGTGTGCCTCCCAATTCGGTGGTGTATCATAAAAGTGAAATCAAGATCAAGGATAAAGACCCATTTCCTGAACCATTGAATTTTGTCATATAAAAAATTAACCAGCACAACAAACATTTATACAGACCAATGAAAGCAACGAACATTTTACAAACAATAGGAAATACCCCGCATGTACGGATCAACAAATTATTCGGAAATGACCATGAAGTGTGGATCAAACTGGAAAAAACCAATCCCGGTGGTAGTATTAAGGACAGGATAGCGCTGTCCATGATTGAAGACGCAGAAGCAAAAGGTTTACTTAATAAGGATAGTGTGATCATTGAACCTACCAGTGGCAATACTGGTATCGGACTGGCATTGGTGGCTGCAGTAAAAGGTTATAAACTCATTTTAGTGATGCCCGAAAGCATGAGCATTGAACGCAGAAGGCTAATGGCTTCCTATGGCGCTGAATTTGTTTTAACACCGAGGGAAAAAGGAATGAAAGGAGCTATTGAAAAAGCAACCGAATTAAGTCAGAACACACCCAATTCATGGATACCACAACAGTTTGATAACCCTGCCAATACCGCTATACACCGTACCGCAACTGCACAGGAAATTGCAGCAGATTTTGCAGACGGACTGGATTATATCATCACTGGTGTGGGTACAGGCGGACATATCACCGGCGTTGCCGAAATATTAAAGGAAAAGTTCCCGAACCTGAAAGTGCTGGCAGTAGAACCGGAATTATCGCCGGTATTAAGCGGCGGTGCACCGGGACCACATCCTTTACAAGGCTTGGGCGCAGGTTTTGTGCCATCTATTCTGAACACAACAATCCTGGATGGCGTTATTAAGGTAGGAAAAGACGAATCGTTCAACTATGCGCAACGTGCCGCCAAAGAAGAAGGACTCCTGCTAGGTATTTCATCAGGTTCCGCACTGGCAGCCGTAGCCAAAAAGTTACCGGAGATCCCTAAAGGATCTAAAGTGCTGACCTTTAACTATGATACCGGCGAAAGGTATCTTTCTGTTGAAGGATTGTTTTAAAGTAATAAACCGACTTATGAAACCTACAACAACAGGCAAAGTAATACTGGCAGCTGCCGGTCCTGGTGACCCGGAACTGGTAACGCTGAAAACAGTCCGATACCTGCAACAGGCCGATGTGGTACTTGCCGACCGTTTGGTAAGCGCAGAGATCATTCACAACCACGTGCCGGCAAAGGCAACGATTGTTTATGTAGGTAAACAATGCCGTCGTGGCATTTCAACGCCCCAGCCAACCATCAATGAACTATTAGTGCATTATGCCCGGCAGCATAAACTGGTGGTGCGGTTAAAAGGTGGCGATACCGGTATCTTCTCCAATATTTTGGATGAGCTGGAAACACTGACAACCCACCAGATCCCCTATGAAATTGTTCCGGGTGTAACCGCAGCTTTGGGAACTTCGGCTTATGCAGGCATTCCGTTAACAGCCCGCGGATACGCCACTTCTGTTCGCTTCCTTACTTATTATAAATCTGATATTGTGACCGAAGCACAATGGAAGGAACTGACCGATACAGACGATACCCTGGTATTTTACATGTCAGCAGAAACACTTGATACCGTTGTGGAGAAGCTGGTAAGCCACCGGATCAATCCCGGTAAATTATTGGCGGTTGCCGAACAGGCCACTACGCCGTTACAAAACATACATACCTGCAGTTTGTATGACTATGAACAACAATTAAAAGGGGTCCCGTTTGTTTCACCGTCATTGGTGATCATAGGAAAAGTAGTTGCCTTGCACAAGCAATTTGCATGGTTACAGAACAGTAATAGCAGGGAACATTATTTTAAGCCATTAACAGGCCGCATTTCAAATATCGACGCTACAGCAAAAGAGAAAAAACATGTTAACAGAGCCTAAGTTTAAACTATTAACAGACCTTATCAACCAGTTAAGCAAAGAAGAATTAATCTGGATGAATGGTTATGTATCCGGATTGATAGCTCAGCCAGGATCGGCATCGCCGGTTGCAACAACAGCTGCGCCTGCTGCGTCTAAGAAAATTACCATTACTTATGGAACTGAAACAGGTAACTCTAAAAAGCTGGCTACCGACTTTGCTGCCAAAGCCAAAAAAATGGGTGTGCAAACAAAACTAGTAGGGCTTGACCAGTACCGCTTAACCGACCTTTCCAAAGAAGAGTATTTTATTACGGTTATCAGCACCCAGGGTGAAGGCGAGCCTCCTGCTGCTGCTCAGAAGTTTTATGACCATATCCATAACAATGGTTTCATCATACCCCAGTTAAAATATGGTGTATTGGCATTGGGCGATACTTCCTACCCGCTTTTTTGCAAAACCGGTGAAGACGTAGACAGCCAATTACAAAAGCTTGGCGGCAATCGCATTGCCCCTTTGCAAAAATGTGACCTTGATTATGAAGAACCTGCCAACAATTGGTTTGATGCATTATTAAAGTCACTCAACGCAACACAAGCAGCTCCTGTAACTGCAGCACCAGCTGTTACAACGGCGGACAAAAAACCGGCCGGTAAAAAAACATATACCGGAACCATCTTATCCAACCTTAACCTGAATGCCCGTGGATCTGCTAAAAAGACCTACCATATTGAAATAGCTGCCGAAGGTGTGGAATACCTGCCGGGTGATTCCATTGCCATCATACCCGAAAATCCGGTAGCTGTTGTAAAAGAAATTCTTTCATTAAGTAAAGCTGATCCGCGCAAAGAGATCACCTGGAAAAATGAAACCATTACTATAAAGGATCTGTTGCTGAAGAAATTGAACATCACTTACCTGCTTGACAAGTCCATCAAACAATACGCGGCATTAGTGCAAAAGGATATCCCTGCTACCAGGGTAGGGCTTGCTGCTTTGCTGAGAAAATACCCGTTACAGGATCCGGCCCAGTTTGAAACAGTGCTGCAGGGGCTCACTGCAACAGCTCCCCGTATTTATAACATTGCTTCATCGCCGGCCGCACATGAAGGCGAAATACACATTACCGTATTGCAGGATGTTTTTCAGGTAAAGGACGAGACCCATTATGGCATAGCCACTTTATTCCTGGAAGGGAAAAAAGAAGGAGATGAGATCAGTTTCTTCGTACAGCCCAACAAACGTTTCAGGTTGCCTGCAGCCGATAAAGATGTTATCATGATCGGACCGGGTACAGGCATAGCCCCCTTCCGTTCCTTTGTTGCGGAAAGGGATGCTACCGGCGCTACCGGGCGCAACTGGTTATTCTTTGGCGAAGAAAAATTCACGACCGATTTTCTTTACCAGACCGAATGGCAGAGCTGGTTCAGTACGGATGTGCTCACAAAAGTCAGCCTTGCATTCCACAAAGACAGCGATGAAAAACCATATGTTCAGCATAAAATAATGCAGCAGGCAGCAGCTTTATTTGAATGGATACAAAACGGCGCTTACCTCTATCTCTGCGGTGAAAAAGAACCTATGGGCAAAGAAGTGGAGGCTGCTTTGTTAACCGTTATAGCGCAGGAGGGCAAATTATCAAAAGAAGAGGCAGCAAAATACTTTGAACAATTGAAAACTGAAGGCAGGTACGCTAAGGATCTGTATTAATATTTAAACAATGAGCAAAGAACAAAAATTATCGGGCACAGAGAAAATAAAAACAGCCAGCAAAGGCCTTCGCGGTACTTTAAAGGAAAGCTTATTAGATGAGATCACCGGCGCTGTAAGGGAAGATGACAAAGCATTGATCAAATTCCATGGCATGTATGAGCAGGACGATCGCGACCTGCGTGAGGAGCGTGCAGCTAAAAAATTAGACAAGCTTTATTCCTTTATGATCCGCCTGCGTATACCGGGTGGCTTGCTCACACCCGAACAGTGGATAGCGGCTCATCATGTTGCGGGTAATTATACTACCGGCGTCATCAAGATCACAACCAGGCAGACCATCCAGCTCCATGGCATTTTACGACACCATATCAAGCCAACCCTTCAGGAATTTAATAAAGTGAGCCTCGTCTCCATTGCCGCCTGCGGTGATGTGAACAGGAATGTGGTATGCACCAGTCACCCGAACGAATCGCCACTGCATCGCCAGATACATGCGTATGCAGACAGGATCAGTAAGTTATTATTGCCCAAAACAAGGGCTTTCTATGAAATATGGTTAGACGAAGAAAAGATCGGCGAATATGATGAAACCGATCCATTATACCAGGACCGTTACCTGCCCCGTAAATTCAAGGTTGGCATCGGCATCCCGCCCAATAACGATGTAGACGTACTGGCAAACGATCTTGGCCTTATTGCCATTATTGAGGACAATGAGCTGAAAGGATTCAACATTGCAGTAGGCGGCGGCTTATCAAGCACACATGGCAATCCCGATACTTATCCAAGATTAGGTACCGTCATTGGTTATGTAGCCGGAGAAGAGAAAACACTAAAAGCTGTGTACGAAGTGGTAACCGTTCAGCGCGATTATGGCAACCGCAGCGACAGAAAGCTGGCCCGCTTAAAATATACACTCGACAATATGGGTGTAGATGCTTTCAGGAAAGAATTAGAGAACCGTTGCGGCTTCTTATTGGAAGAACCAAAGCCCTATCATTTTACACAGCGAAAGGATAATTATGGCTGGTTACAGGATCACGAAGGCAACTGGCATTATACAGTCTTTGTCGAAAACGGGCGCGTAACAGATGAAGCAAAAGCACCCCTCAAAACCGCATTGCTGGAAATAGCCGGGACAGGAAAAACCCTGTTCCGTTTCACCAGTAACCAGAATATCATAGTGAGTGATATTGCGCCGGCAGATAAACCTGCAATTGAAGCCATACTGAACAAATATGGGATCATCGCACTAACCGATGCAGCATCTCCAATCCGCAAGAATGCGATTTCCTGTGTAGCATTGCCTACATGCGGACTGGCACTGGCAGAAGCACAGCGTTATTTGCCCTCATTGATCGATAAAATAGAACCGATATTAGGCAAATATGCGCTTGATCAGGATGATATCGTTCTTCGCATGACCGGCTGCCCCAATGGTTGCGCCCGCCCTTATGCTGCCGAAATTGGCCTGATCGGCACGGCTCCCGGGCACTACAACCTGCACATAGGTGGCGACCGGTTCGGAACCCGTGTAAACAAGAAATACCAGGAAAGCCTCGATGAAGCAGAGATCCTTGCAGAGCTGGATAATTTATTCGGCCTCTTTAAAAGAGAGAAGAGCGACGAGGAAACTTTCGGAGATTTTGTCATCAGAAAACAACTGGTCAACTAAATAGCACATCATTGCAGGGCCGTCTTCAGATGGCCCTGCAATGATTCAAATCACATATGAACCACAGGCAACCCGGAAAAAGTAGGAATAGTAAACGCATGGCACTGTTATGTAATGATATGCCCGCTTGTTGTAATACTCTCGCCAAAACCAATTAAACAAAATTTTTTATCAAATAACTCTACTAAATTTATAGACTTTATGCCGCCAAAATATATCCCCCCATTTCTTTTTGTATTACTGCTTATTTCGACGCGGGCATTTTCACAGAACATCTATACCATTTCCGGCAAGCTGCTCGATTCATCAAACAGTCACCCATTAGCCGGCGCCTCATTAAAGGTTAAAGAAGGACATGGAGGAGCTATTACGAATGAAGATGGTTCTTTCCAGCTCAAAACATCGGTTAAACCACCATTTACGCTGATCGTTACATCACTCGGTTATGCCACGCAGGAGTTTGTGGTAGCCAATACCAAAAACAATTTATTGCTCTCCCTTAACACACAGAATGCGTATGCCGGGCTGGTCGTTGTAACGGCTTCCCGTGTTTCGGAAAGCATACTGAGATCTCCGGTAAGCATTGAGAAGCTCAGCCTGTCAGCCATCAAAGAAACACCGGCAGCCAGTTTTTATGACGCACTCGAAAACCTCAAGGGGGTACAAATGACCACATCCAGCATCACCTTTAAAGTGCCCAACACCAGGGGATTCAACATTCCCAATAACTTCCGCTTCGTGCAATTGGTTGATGGTGTTGACATACAGGCAGCAACATTGGGTGTGCCCTTAGGTAATTCCATAGGGCCGACAGAACTGGACGTTGAAAGTGTAGAGATCACGCCAGGTGCAGCATCGGCACTCTATGGCATGAACGCGATCAATGGCCTGGCTAATATCTCTACCAAAAGCCCCTTTCTATACCCGGGTGTGAGTGTTTACCTGAAAACCGGTGTTAATCATGTTGACGGCAAAGACAGGCCGGCAAGCATCCTGTCTGAAACAGCCGTCCGTTATGCCCAGGTATGGAATAAAAAATGGGCCTTCAAGATCAATGCCGGCTATTTGAAAGCGACAGACTGGGTATCTGATACCAGGATCGACCAAAACCCAAACAGTCTTAAAACCGCCAACCCGTTATACCCGGAATTTAATACCGGCAATAATCCTGCTTATGATGGCTGGAATAAATACGGGGATGAAAGCAACAATACTGTCACTGTTTCAGGCATTACTTATAACGGCAATCCCAACAGGTCATTCCTCGTAAGAAGAACAGGGTATTGGGAAAAAGACCTGACTAACCCCATTGTAGAAAATAAAAAGTTTGACTTTTCATTGTACTATAAATTCAATGCAAAGACAGTGCTGTCCTATTCCTACCGCATTGGCGAAATGGGGGGTATTTTTCAGCGGGGTAACAAGATACAGCTCGACGGCGCTACCGTACAAAATCATAAACTGGAACTTAAGGGCGACAATTTCCTCGTACGTTCTTATGTATCTTTTGAGAACACGGGCAATTCTTATAACATTAAACCATTGGCCGATAACTTAGACCTGACCCATCTTTCCAACAATGCATGGCGAGACAGGTTTAAAACATCATTACAGGAACAGTTGAACAGCGGTGCAGATCTGAATACAGCTGCTACCATTGCAAGGCAGGCGGCAGACCAGGGAAGAGTGGAACCAGGGACAGCTGCTTTTGAACAATTAAAGAATACCATTACCGGGATCAACAACTGGGATCATATTAATTCCGGTATCTCAGGAGCTCCCGCTACGGGCGGCGCCTGGTTGCACCAGGTGAGCCATACGTATCATACGGAAGCACAGTGGGACCTTACCAAAGCGGTAAAGATCTTCCACCTGATCATAGGAGCTGATTTCAGGTTGTATGAAGTGATACCGGACGGCAACAACTTCGTCGATTTCAGCAGATCGGCTGTCGACAGGAACAAGCCACTCAGCGATGGCTCTTACGGCAATAATGTTACCTACAGGAAATATGGCACTTTTACACAGGTCACTAAAACCTTCTTTGAACAAAAACTGAAAATAGCCGGCTCTTTGCGTTGGGATAACAACCCGGAGTTCTCTCCTAAATTGAATCCACGCATTGCTGCTGTTTATACAGTTGCACAAAGACACAATTTCAGGATATCATTCCAGAATGGTTTCCGTTATCCCGCGCTGTTTGAGGCATTGTCTTTCGTCAATAATGGCAATGTAAGACGGGTAGGCGGTCTCGGTTATATCAACGAAGGATTGGGCTATCTCGACAATTCTTATACACTTAGTTCATTGAATGATTTCAATGCTACGGTTAATAAGGATGTAGCCGCAGGCTCATCTGCCAATGACGCTGCACTCAGAAACAGGGCTTTATTACAGGTAACTGATCTTGCAGCTACACGCTCCGAACGGATCAATGCTTTCGAGATCGGCTACAAAAGTGTATTGTTCAACAACAGGTTAGTAGTGGATATTGATGCCTATACCAATATCTATGACGGGTTCCTGGGCCAGGTAGAAGTTGCCGTGCCGGAAAACAATGCAGTAAGAGTAGGGTCAGACGCCGCCGTGATTGATATGCTTGCAATCAACCGAAACAAACAAACCCGCTACAGGGTTTATACCAATGCCAAAAACGAGTATAACAATTATGGCGGTGCGTTGGGATTAACATACAGCATCTATAAAAAATATACCCTGTCCGGTAACCTGAGCTATAATAATATCACTGAAAACATCCAGCCGGATGTTTTCGTTACCGGCTTCAATACCCCAAAATGGACAACCAATTTTTCTATCCGTAACCGGGAAGTGGTAAAAAATCTTGGCTTTAATGTTGCCTGGAGATGGCAGGATTCGTTCCTTTGGGAAAGCCCGCTTGCCAATGGTGCCATATCAGCTTACCATACCATCGATGCACAGCTTACTTACCAGGTTCCGCAATTGAAACTGAACATCAAAGCAGGTGGTACCAATATGGTCAATAACAGGTATATACAATACGCAGCCGGCCCAACCATTGGCGCACTTTATTATATAGCATTAACTTTCGACTCGAACTGAAAACCGAATAATAAATAACACATGACAGTAAAAGAAAACGAACAAGCCACAGATCGTAAACATCGGCCCGGAAACAGGCTTTTCCCTGTTTTCCTCCAACTGGAACATCTTCGGCTGCTGATCGTAGGCGGAGGTACAGTAGCGCTGGAGAAGCTGAATGCCGTATTGAACAATGCGCCTTCCACTTGTATCCGGATCGTGGCAACCGCATTTACACCTGATCTGATAGCAGTGGTATCGCAACACCCTACTATTTCTACCGTAGAGAAGCCGTACACATCCGGCGATCTCTTTGATACCGATATCGTAATTGTTGCAGTCAATGATATGCTTACTGCCGAAGCAATCAGGAACGATGCCAAAGCAAGGAAACTACTGATGAATGTGGCAGACAAGCCTGCTCTTTGCGATTTTTACCTGGGTTCCATTGTGCAAAAGGGCGATCTCAAAATAGCCATCTCCACCAATGGCAAATCGCCCACCATTGCCAAACGCCTACGGGAAACATTGGCGGGTGTGCTGCCCGATGAGCTGGAAGAAGTGCTGGATCAGATGCAAACCATACGCCAGCAGTTAAGCGGAGACTTTAAAGCCAAAGTGGAGCAACTCAATGAGATCACCAAAGTGCTGGCAGCCAAACTAAGCGCTGAAGAAGATAATCCCGCCAGCCCTGAAGAAGGACATTGAGTGGTCATCCGTCTTTCTACACAAAAAGCCTTTGTAGGAAATTAATTCTACAAAGGCTGTGTAGCGGTTAACTACGGTTTTTCATGGATAAAACTAAAACACAACCAATCAACCTACGCTATTAAATCAATTGGTGTTTTGAAGCATCTTTCAAAGGATCATTGGATATTGAACTGTATCACATCTTTCAATGTGATAGAACAAAGTAACAGTACAAAACAGTAAGACGGCATAGTGAATATTGCCTAAAACAGATAGGGGAGTTGATAGCAGGTTATAGTAATATCACTACACAAAAAAGCGTGTTTTGCGCATGCCTGTCGTTTGTTTTTACAGGCATTAAGCTGAACTTTGACCGGAAGCCGGAACAAAAAGCACTGCCAGCGAAGAAAAACATTCCAACAGGGCAAATGCGAATAATGTCATAAAAGAACACCAACTCACAATAAACTGCTAAAACAAATTGAGAACATTTGCAGATAAAGTAATTGATTTTTACCGCACACTTGACTTCATGGGTTCACTTCCCGATGGTATCAGTATCATCAATCCTTTTAAGGAAGATGCTGCAGTGATGGAGATCGTGACTGCTTTTTATAAAAGATTCTATGACAATAACAGGAAACGCCACCTGGTACTTGGTATCAATCCCGGAAGATTTGGTGCGGGCATCACGGGTATTCCTTTTACCGATACCAAGCGGCTGCAGCAACAATGCCAGATAGCTTATTCAGGAAAACCCAGCCATGAACCATCGGCTGTCTTTGTGCACGACATGATGGATGCATTTGGCGGCATACAACAATTCTGCAGCCTGTTTTATATCAACTCACTGTTCCCGCTTGCCATCACAGCAACTGGCAAAACCGGTAGAGAGGTAAATTATAATTACTACGACAGTGAGCCGCTCAAAAAAGCTACACGCAATGCCATTATAGAAAATATCCGGAAGCAGCTCTCGTTTGGTATTGAAACAGATATTTGTTTTTGTTTCGGTACAGATAAAAATGAAAAATGTCTCCGGTCACTGAATGATGAATATGGCTTTTTTACAAGCATTATTGCATTGGAGCATCCCCGGTACATCATGCAGTATAAATCAAAGGAGAAGCAGCAGTATATTGAAAAATACCTTTACGCATTCAACAAGGTCACTATTTGACCAACAGCTTATGAAATTTTTCCAGCTCAGTTAGTTCAGCAGCCGTAAGCGCCTCATTGTTGTTATATTTTGTCTGTAAGAACAAAACCCTTTTATGTTGCGGATATTTTAAAAGGATTTCCGTTATTAATTTTCCTGTTTGTCTATCCTTTGTATACAATGGCCCGCTTGCTTCAATAGCGGATTTATACCGTGTAGGCATTTTTAAGATCGTTGCCTCCAGTGTAGCCAGCCAGTTAGGAGGTATGCCTTTTACTTTTTGCGCTTTCTGGTACAATCCTTCCAACTGCTTTTTGCTCAGGCTGCCACGCTCCTCATACTGGTGCATCAGGCTCATGATGAAAAGCGCATCCGGATTGTGTTTGTAGCACGCATCCAGCACTTTGTCAATAATGTCCAGCGCTGATTTTTTCTTCTTCATGAACGTTAAAATTATAGCATATAGAAGATCCAACAATTATTGTATATTGTTTAAAAATTCATTATATGAATTTGTCAAACCAAAAGCTCTGCTAAGTATGGCAAAAAATCTACTCACTGCTTTTCTCACCATCTTTTTATGCTTCCGGGCATTAACCCAGGTTTCAACAGATACTTTATGTATCATTCAATTAAATGATGTGTATGAAATCAGTCCCCTTGAAGGCGGGCGCAAAGGCGGTATGGCACGTGTTGCTACAATAATAAGTGAAGCAAGGAAAAAATATCCTACACTGGCTGTTTTAGCAGGGGATTTCTTAAGCCCTTCGGTAATGGGTACAGTAAAATTAGACGGGGAGCGTGTTAACGGACAACAAATGGTAGACCTGTTGAACACCGCCGGTATTGATCTCGTCACATTCGGGAACCATGAATTTGACATCTCATTTAAAGCATTGCAGAAAAGGATCAATGAATCCCGGTTTGGCTGGATCAGCTCCAATGTGCTTTTCAAAGATAGTCTCGGTAATACCAGTCCTTTTTACAAAAACCTGAACGATTCCGGGCAGCCATTCCCACAACATTTTATTTGGTCGCCCGCCAATGCCAATACTAAGATCGGCTTCTTTGCCCTCACCATTGATGCTAATCAGCAGCCATTTGTACAATATGAGGACCCCTATGCAGCCGCTTCAAGGGAAATTACCATATTAGCCGGTCAGTCAGACCTGGTCCTGGGACTTACGCACCTGACCTATAAAGCAGACAGCATTTTATTACGCAGGGAACCCGGGATAAAAGCCATCCTTGGAGGGCATGAGCACCAGCATATGTTTATTCCGGTTGACAACCGGTTTGTAGCAAAAGCCGATGCCAATGCAAAAACAGTTTACCGCCATCTCATTTTCAGAGATAGCGCCGGCGCTTTTCAGCTTCAAAGTACGCTGGTACCGCTCGACAGTACTGTCAAAGCAGATACTCCTGCCGCCTTTTTAGTTAAACAATGGGAAGAGCACATTTATAGTTCCTTCGCCAGGAACGGCATCGATGCCTCACACCAGATTGCAACAGTTGACACGCCGCTTGACGGTATGGAATCATCCATACGGTTCAGGCAAACCAACCTTGGAACACTAATCACGGCAAGTATGCTGATCCCGGAGCCCAGGGTTGATGCAGCCATTTTAAACAGTGGCTCCATCAGGATAGATGATATGTTGCAGGGAGCCATTAATGAAATGGACATCGTGCGGGTGCTGCCATTCGGAGGTGTGATTTGCGACGTAGCGCTCAAAGGCAACCTGCTGTTGAAAATGCTGCGCAGCAACCAGGAACGTGAAGACTGGGGAGGCTTCTTGCAGCTGAGCAGGGAGCTCGTAAACAAAGAAGGTTCCTGGTATATCAATGAAAAGGCCATAGCATCCGACAGCATTTATACCATCCGTACGCTGGAATTTCTGACCACTGGCGCTGAAAAAGGGCTCGAATATTTCCGCGCCGATAATCCGGATGTCATCGGAATCAAAAAATACCAGGATACAGCTAACCTACTTTCAGATATCCGGCGCTGTGTGATTGATGCATTAGATCATAAAAAACTGTTGTGAGTTTTATTTCATGCCATGAGTAAACCAAAACCCGACTATAATGATACCTATTTCCGGGAAAGACATCCGAAAACAATTGAAATATGACCTGATAGGAAAAGATTCTTACCGGGGTGTAACCTTAAGTTATACCTGGCTGGCCAATCAATTTGGCCATTTCTCCCTCGGCTTTATTCCAACCTTTATAATATATAAGTTATTAGCAAGGTGTTCGTGTGTAATGCACCCCGCCATTCTTGCATCAGTTATTGTTGCAATGATCTGGCTCTTATTTGAAACCTATAATTGCTTAGACTCGATTGTATGGGTGCCCAAAAAAACATATACATTCCAGCCCGACTGGCCCAATATTATCTATGACACTATTACTGACCTGTGCTTTTTTTGGCTCGGCGCCTCTCTCGCAGCTGTGTTGTGTGACACTGCTAATGATCTCATTGTAATAATTTTTTTATCGCTCGCAGCGCTATTGGAATACCCTTCCCGCGATTGGTATGTTACCAAAATGTACCAGCAGGCAGCTGATTATCCATTCCAGTTCAGGTTAAGTCAGTGGGACCTGGCCATCAGCGAATTGAATAAAAAAACCACTCTTCAATTTTTAAAGGCTTTAGAAAGCAAAACTACGGGCAATCATTTACTGGTATTTGGCTCCTACAAAAGCGGGAAAACAAGTTTAGGTGTGGCTATCGCCAATGAGCTTTCCATCCAACACAATGGCTGTAACTATGTAACAGCCATGAAATTATTTGGCCTGTTCAGTGAGCCAGACCTGCCGGCTAATGATTCGTCTGTCAATTTATGGACATGGCGTGAATCTTCTTTACTCATTATTGATGACATCAATCCCGGCCCTCCTATCCGGGAGGAGCTCGTTAGCCCAGCTATATTTTACAAATCTTTGGGAGACGGTGAACAAGGTGAAAAAAATAAGAAAACACTACGCGAAAAGAATGTTATCTGGATTTTAGGTAATGACGAATTGACCTATAAACACAGGCAGCAGGAATGGGCGGCCATGCTCTGGAAAATCGGTGTGACCTCCACCAACATAAAAATGGTCAACCTGTTCACAACCAATTAGGGTTTCTATTTGTCGATCAATGCCCTGTATTGGTAAACAGTTTTTAGGGTAAAATATAATTGTCATAGGCAAAGCTCACCAAATGTGTGAGGCTCTTGACCTCAAAACGCTTATACAAGGGTAATATCCTTTTTTCAATGGCTGAATGGGAAACTTTGAAACTGGCCGCGATCTCTTTAAAAGAATATCCCTTGGCAATTAATGCCAATGCTTCTTTTTCCTTTTCCGATATGGCATATTTATAGAAAAGGGTCTTATTGAGTTCTTCTTCAAATTCAACTTTCTCGGGACCGTATGCCGCGTAGCGCATGACCTTCCCAAAATTCAGACTCCTGTTAACCTGGAAGCGGCCTATGATGGAGATGACCTTTCCATTCCTGTGTTCAAATATACCCACCCTGGCAACAATGGGAATTTCACGCCCGTCCTTATGCAGCTTTTTCTGTTCAATCATAAAGCTGTATTTATCCAGGTCCGTCGTTTTTTTATGAATAAACATCAGGGCTTTGTCATTCAGTTCATGCACGAAAGGAGCAAAAGCGGGAGCGGTCATATTCACAATCCGCAGCATGGTTATTTCTTCGTCTTTATATCCAACCACTTCCTCCCATCCGTCTGCATAGATCATCCTGCCTTTTTCGAAAGAATAGATATATACCCCTTCTTCGGGGAATTTTGGGATGGTTTGCTTGAAATACAATGCCTCTTCGCTTTGTAAGTCGGCCGGTACATCTGTTATAAAAGTCTTTGAATAGCTGCCTGAAGTTAATTTTGGGTCCATCCTTTAACTTATTATGAATTAAGCCCTGTTTGCTACCTGTGTATTTTCGCAGTTGACTTTAATTTGATCCTGATTTAATTTTGTTTTTGCCAGGTAGTTAATACTTCAGGTAGTTAATACTTTTTGACCGGAATTATCGACAATTCAGTATGGTTCTTTACGCCATGCAAGGCCGGTTTTTGATCATAAAGTAAATATAATTTCTCTATATTATTGACCGGGGGGCAAGAAAAAGTTGCGGCCATATCGGGGGGTATGTCACCGCAACTCTTCCTTCGGTACTGTTTTCTATCATTTCCCGTGCATCCTATGCCTATGATTCAACTATAACCTGAGGCCAATACCTTATGACTTCTGGAAAACCAAAAAAGCCCAAGATCTGGTCTTTAGGTCAGATCCCGGGCTTTTTTGGGTTAGTGAGGGGAGCATTACCGCAATATTATAATCATTCCCTGAACTCTTTTCGCATATCATCCAGGTTATCCATTGGGGGGCCTTTAAAAATCTTACGCCAGTCAATGGTGCGATGATATTTTTCCATGGCTTTATTTACATCAAATATCCTTTCGTCGTGTTGCTTTAATGTATAAGGTGTATAGTCTGGTTTACCGGTAAAGAAATCCTGCAACAAAGAAGCTGTAACATCATACTGGTTTACATAGGGCACACCCAGAATATTATAAATCGTTTTTAAAATAGCGCCAAAGTTGGCGTGTGTATGACTAACATATCCACGTTTTACATAAGGGCCCGCCATCATTAAAATGCTGCGATGTGCATCTATATGATCAACACCACCCTGCGGGTCGTCTTCTGTAATAATTACCAGCATATTTTTCCAGTATTTAGTGCGGGACAGGAAATGCAAAATCCGGCCAACTGCCAGGTCGTTATCTGCCATGAAGGAATGACGGTAAGGATACCCGTCTTCCGGTCTTATGCCGGCAGTATGATCGTTAGGTACCTGCATGGTAATCAGCGAAGGCATGATCTCTTTTCCATTGATCCACATCCTGCTAAACTCTTCTTCAAACTGGTTCATCCGGAACTGGTCCGGGATATTGGTATTGAACCCAGCATAATTATGACTGGTGCGTGTAAACAAAGCTTTCTGCATCGGCACCATTACGCCATGCGCCGCGCCTGTTGCAGTATCATACCAGCTTTCACGAACATGGGCTGTTTCATTGGCTTCGCCAAAATTGTAAAACAACACTTTCTTTCTTTCCATAGCTTCCCATAAACCTCCGGTTTCTGCATAGTCTTCAGGATCAATACTGCCTGTAGAACCGGGAAAACGGCGGCCGGGAGCCGCTGAGAAATACTTAGCCGTTTTATCTACACTCGAATTTGTTTCTACCCATTCGTTAGGAACCACACCCATCATCCAGTGATGACCATGAATAGAGGCATCGCTATCACAATAAAAATTATCACTGAAAGCGAATTCTTTCGCTGCTTTATGATGGTTCGGAGAAACCCTTAGCTGTTTGAATTTAGTTTTTAATGAATCCGGTAAAGTGTACTCACAATTAACCCCGAACCTGGCCAGCGTACTATCGCCCTTTGCATTTTGCAACTGCCCAAGGACCTCATCATAAGTCCTGTTTTCTTTGGTAATGTATACAACATACTTTATAGGGCTTTTCCTTAATCCCGGCAATGCCGGAAGGGGGTTGGTAACATCTTCATTTAACAGTTCTGCCCGAAAAGTATTATTAAGTGTTTGCCGGGTATAGGCAGCAAGCGATTTTTCGTCAGGCACTGCAATTTTCTGAAAACTGCCTAACTGTATATCGCCAATATAAGTGCCCTGCGGAGGAGCTATAAAACCTGCGCCGCCATTAGGTCCTGCCCCTAATCCCCTGCAGGAGATCACATACATTTCTTTTTCATCTGCTGACAAACGCACCCGGGCAGGCCCCCAGCCAGTGGGGATCAATCCTTTCGTTGTTTTTGTTTCAACATCAATTACCGCCACTGCATTAAACCCTAATAATGCCACGTATAAGGTCTTTTCATCTTTGCTTAGTGTAATACCAAATGGTAACAGGCCACGGAATTTATCAATATGCTTGTCTGCCCTGATATTGATATGCCCGGATATTTTATGGTGTCTATAATCAATAACAGAAATATTATCGTTGGTAGCATTGGTTACATAAGCGTATTTTTTTCCTGCCGCTATTGAATTAGGGCTTGCACCGCCTACTACTTCTGCTCCTTCAATCATTTCTCCTACCTGATAGCCTGTTTTAAATTTATCTACTACTTTATTGGTATTTAAATCTATCGCAAACACACTCATAGATTCCGGAGAAGAGGGACTGCCAACACCGGGTATTTTTTTCCCTTCTATCTCTGTTCCTTCAATGGACTCTTTAGTATTATCCCCATAAGGATGACGGGAAATCAGCATAGCGTCGTAGTTGCTTTTTGTTATTCCTTCAATCAGGGGATAGGCATACATACCAACGTTGGCAACAAAGGCCGTTGTTCTGTCCGGGCTCAACGCCAGGCCAAATGGTTGCCGGCCTGCGGGAATGGACGCTGTAATTCTTTTATGGATGAGATCATAACGTACAAAGCGAAAATTGCCCCGGTCCAGAATCAATAATTCATCATTGTTGAGCAAGAGATCCGACGTAAAACTGTCTTCAAAATCAATGCCCCCTGCTTTTCCGTTCAAAGAAATAGAATCTATGCGCTGCATTCTTTCAATATCATAAACAATTACCGCACCGTTATCTCCGCCGCTTAAATACACTTTCTTTGAATCCTGCGCAAATGCTACGCCTAAAAAAGAGCCATTCGATAAGGGAGAAGCAATTTTTTTATCATAACTGGGAACCCTGGTATTGTTCAGCGTGGCAATATCAATAATGGTAAAAACGCCGTTGTGCAGGGTTAATGCTTTTTTTCCATCAGGAGAAATGGCCATTCCAAACGGATCGTGTGTTATGCGGATTAAATTACCGGCAGGTGTTAACAAACGGCCGCTTGGTAAAACCGATATGCCTTTTTCATCGATAGTGCAAAACTGGTCTTTGCCGGGTACCTGTAAAACAGTGATTGGCTTTTGCTGGGCATAGCAAGTAGTAAACCAGGTAAGTAGAGACAATAGGAAAATTTGTTTTTTCATGCTGTGTTATTGTTGACAAAGAAAAAAATAAGGCAACGATGGTTATGTAAGCTGCTGTATAACCACGGGCGAAACTATATATCTATTGCTAAGGAATGATTGGCTAAATATTATTTAAAAGTTAAGTAATACTCAACTAAATAGGTGTTAAAAAGTGTTATTGTTTACTTATAGTAAACTTATGAAAGTTAAAATGAACCGCAGTTGGTTCAGCATTTTTTTTACTAACGTCTGATAGTAAATCTATTTTCCACAATTTTAAGCAGAATAAGGCCATGATGCTCTTTAAAATTGTCAATTCGAGGATCTCCCCTTACTAATTTTAAAGATTGGCAGATTCTAATGGAATCTGCTGAAAATGATGTTCCTGATATCCGCAACATCTGGATAATTATTTTAGATTTTGGCCAAAGCCTGGTTAATTTAGAGGCCAATATGACAGCAGAGCAGCAACGGCTCAAAGTGAATGCTACAAAGAAAATTCCTTTAGAGCAATGGGGGCCTTACCTATCAGAAAGACAATGGGGTACTGTTCGGGAAGATTACAGTGAAAATGGGGATGCCTGGAATTATGTTCCTTTCAACCACTCACACGCCCGTGCTTACAGATGGGGCGAAGATGGTTTAGGCGGTATATCTGATTTTTTTGGCAACCTGTGTTTTGCAGTATCGCTCTGGAACGGTAAAGACCTTATTTTGAAAGAACGTCTGTTCGGGTTAGGCAATAATGAGGGCAATCATGGCGAGGATGTAAAAGAGCTGTATTATTATTTAGCCAATCTTCCTTCGCATTATTATATGCAGATGCTGTACAAGTACCCGCAGCAGCAATTTCCATACGAGGACCTGATCGATAAAAACAAAAAAAGAAGCAAGCTGGAACCGGAATATGAAATCCTGGATACTGGCATTTTCGACGACAATAAATATTTCGATGTATTTATTACCTATGCCAAGATCAATAAAAAAGACATCGGCATAAGAATAGAGATCATTAACCGGGGGGCTGCAGCAGCACCCATAACTGTAGCGCCGACTTTATGGTTCTTTAACCGCTGGCAATCCCGCGGTCATGATAAAAAGCCTTCCATCAAAACGATCAATAAGGACTGTCTCGTAAAAGCTACGCATGAGCGGCTGGGGGCCTATTATTTCTATTATCAAAAGCCGAACGATGCTTTTTTTACAGAAAATGAAACTAATACCGAAAAGTTATTCGGGATAAAGAATCATTCCATTTTTGTAAAAGATGCATTTCATGATGCCATCATCCGCAATAAGAATACAGAAGCGCTCCGCAATAAAAAAAGCGGAACCAAGTTTGCTCCGGTATACCAATATAAGATTGCGGGAGGTGCATCTGAAACCCTGTATCTGCGGCTGAGTGATATATTGATGGAAGCTCCTTTTACTAAAGGGTTTACCGACATCTTTGACCAAAGAAAACAGGAAACAGAAGATTTTTATCATGAAACCTTGCCTGCGAATATTTCGACTGACCTGAAAAATATCCAGCGGCAGGCGCTGGCAGGTTTACTCTGGAGCAAACAATACTATTATTATGATATTGAACGCTGGTTAACCGAACCGGATGGTATAGCTACTGTGAGTCAGCAACGGTCCAAAGGACGCAACAGTGAATGGCAGCACCTCAAAAACCAGGACATTATTTTAATGCCCGACAAATGGGAATATCCCTGGTATGCTGCGTGGGACCTTGCTTTTCATTGTGTGCCGATGGCAATGGTTGACCCCAATTTTGCCAAGCACCAGATTATTTTAATCATGCGGGAATGGTATATGAAACCTGATGGGCAACTACCTGCCTATGAGTGGAATTTCAGTGATGTAAATCCGCCGGTACAAGCCTGGTCGGCACTGCAGGTTTACCAGATTGAAAAAAATAAGACCGGGAAAGGGGATATTAACTTCCTCAAAAAGGTTTTCCATAAACTAATGCTCAATTTCACCTGGTGGATCAACAGGAAAGATCCCAATGGCAATAATATATTTGAAGGCGGTTTCCTTGGACTGGATAATATAGGCGTATTTAACCGCAGCATACAATTGCACAGTAAAGCAAAATTAGCACAGGCCGACGGCACCAGCTGGATGGGTATGTATGCGCTCAACCTAATGGATATAGCTATTGAAATTGCTATGCAGGACGAGGCTTTCGAAGACAGTGCTACCAAGTTTTTTGAACATTTTGTCTTAATTGCGGAAGCGTTGAATCAATTGGGCATGTGGAACGAAGAGGACCAGTTTTTTTACGATACATTGGGCCTGGCAGATAATACAACCATGCAATTACGCATTCAATCCATTGTTGGCCTCACTTCGCTTTTTGCAGTTTCCATCATCGATAAAAAAGTGTTGCACAAGCTACAGGATTTTACCAAGCGTATTACCTGGTTTCAACAGTATCGCTTAAAGAACAAGAAGTTCTGGCCCAATGAAGAAGTGGCAGAAGAAGAGATCATGCTGATCTCACTGATCCCAAAGAACAAGCTGATCGCCTTATTAAAACGATTATTGAATGAGACAGAGTTTTTATCCTGTGGGGGCATCAGGGCATTATCAAAATACCATGAAGCGCATCCTTATTCGGTAACCCTTGAAGGACAGGAGTATTCCATTCAATATGACCCGGGTGATTCTACTTCTGATTTTTTTGGTGGCAACAGTAATTGGCGGGGCCCCGTCTGGATGCCCATCAATTACCTGATCATTAAAAGCATCAAAAAATTTGGTGAATTTTACGATGGCACTTTTACTATCGAGTATCCCACCGGTTCCGGCATTTATATGGAACTGGGAGAAGTGGCCAACGAATTGACCAAGCGGGTAATCAGTTTGTTTGAATTAGATAAAAACAATCATCGAAAACTCCACGGTAACCAGAACTGGTTTTACAGCAAGCCCGAAAACAAAAACCTGGTATTATTTTATGAATACTTTCATGGAGATACGGGAAGCGGCCTCGGTGCCAGTCATCAAACCGGCTGGACAAGTTTAATTGCACAGTTGATTTCGGAGGAGAAAGCCGTGGAATAAATTGAAACTTACAATTTACTCAACCTGGATTGTGACAACTGTTCTATGTCTTATAGCCTCATACTCTTTCTCCTTAAATATTCCGGGAATTTTTTCTTTGTAAATACTTTCAATGATATATCTGCCTTCTTCCAACGGTGTGAAAGTATAGAGGCCCTTTTCTATTTCTACCTCTTTCATCCACGTATTAGGTGCATAAACCATGATCTTTCCTTTTAGATCTTTGTTATCAAAAATGAGTTTTAATTGTATTGGCTGATTTACTGCATAGGATGAATGAAGTTTTACCGGCATGATCTTAAATTGTAAATCCAGGTCATTTGCACCCGTAGTTGTTTTATTGCCAACGAAAAAAGTTTGGTGTGCATAATGAGTGGGGCGTACAATACCAACATCATACTTTGTCCAATCTACTATCTCTCTTTCTACATTCGATAACACAATTTCATATTGGCCCTCTGACTTTGGTATGTAAATTGCGCTGAAATGATTCTTCATTTTTTTAAGTACAAGGGGCCGTTTTACACCTGCAGGTGTAACAACCCAGGCAGCTAAACCATTCATTTCTTCCAGGCGTTTGCCTGCCTGCTCCCGCCCTCCTTCTGCATATTCGCCATAAAAAAGTTTAATAGTATCAGCTTTGCCTTCCTTCCACTGAAACGGCGCTTCTATCCATATATAATGGGCAGCAGCAATCTCACTTAGTCCAAAAAGTGAAAAGCTTAGAAAAAATATTTTTAAGAACGCTGGTGTTTTTTCTTTCATGGATTTTACTAAAAGTTGTTAATCGGAATAAATATCTGTTATAGTTTAAAAGATAAACCTGCCATAAAGTTTCTAGTCTGCATTGGTATTACGCCTTCCCAGAAAACCCCCTCGCGCTTGGTAAAGTACCTTTCATCAAATACATTGTTCAGTGTAAAATTCAGGCCCCACTTTTTCAAATTGTATTGGAGTGAAAGATTGGCTGGATGATACGCGTAAATAGGGCCGTTCTGTCCGTTAGCTGTTGCCGTTTCATTGTTGGTCAAATCCGTATATTGTTTGCCAACATAAATTATCCAGGCATTCGCAGTAAACTGTCCGGCGCCTAAACGGTTCCCATAACGCAAGCCTGCTGTGAAGGTGAGTTTTGGCGCATATACTAAATATTTGTCTTTGGTAGTGCCGCTGGTTTGTTTAGCCACCTGATAGGCACCGCTACCATAAAAGCTTATATGCTTTACTGGATAAAGGTCTAATTCTAATTCTACACCCTTATGTGATGAAGTGCCTATATTCTGCCAAACTTTGAATTGGTTATTGGCAGTCATTGTCTGAACGAATTTGTTATTATAATCGATTATATATCCGGTAACGTTCGCACTGATCCATTTTGCAGGTTGTGTACGAAGACCGAGTTCATAGTTCATGGAAGTTTCCGGTTTCAATTCATCGGTATAAAGCACTGTATTGGCATCCAGTGCCCAGTAAATTGCCGGAGGCTGAAAGCCCTTGGAAACATTTACGAACACATTATTGGCTGCGTTGAATTTATATACCAATCCTGTTGAAAAAACTATGGCATCTGAATTACTTTTTGCGTCGAGACCTATCGTGTTGGTGGCTGTGTTCTTTGACGTATAATCTTTCTTTTTATAATTCACTGATGTATAACGACCGCCTAAGGAAAAAGAAAATTTCGGGGAAAAGTTACTCGTATTATAAGCATACACTTCTTTAATCAGGCTGGTGCTAACACTAAAATTGTTTGCCTTTCCTACCTCCTGGCTGCCTGTGCCAGCAGTCATGGTCATATCGTTCAAACGATCTGTATGCAGGCGGACACCGGCTATAAACGTATTATCAAAGCCTCCGATGGGATTGTTGCTTTGATAATCAGAAACAATTCCAATGGCATGTATATCTCTGATAAAGGCAGTAGTCGTATCAAAGCTGGTGCTGGCAGCTGTTTTTTTGCGGGTAGTAAACCAATCTCTCTTAAAATAATTTCCGTAAACCGAAGTATTGATTTGCTGATTGTGGCCAAGTTGCTTATCGAGGGATATTGTAGCCGTATAACGATCAGATTTGAAATTATCAAAAGGATGCTGGCTGATCTTGATATTCTGATCGTACTGAAATTGCGTTAATCCACCCGGTGTTTCGGAATTTTCACTAAAACCATTCAGGTATAAAGAAAGCTTAGTGATAGTGTCAATTTGATTATCCAGTTTTACTGTCAAATCGTTGATTCCAAATTTGCTTCTTTCTCTGAAACCATCGCCTTGCCTTCTTACCCCATTTACCATATAGCCAGACTTGCCATTGCTGCCGCTGGTATTTATTTCGGCTGTTAGGGCATTCCAACTGCCATAGTTTAATTTAAAAAGAGTAGCAGGTACGGCAGATGCTTTTTTAGAAACCAGGTTAATGACACCGCCCACTGAATAACCCCCATATAATACTGACGAGCCGCCACGGATTACTTCTACTTTTTCGATTTGTTGAAGCGGTGTCATATAATAACCGCCCGGGTCACCGTAGTACATAGTTCCATTAGGAATTTTCCCATCAATTAAAATGAGGGCACTCCTGTTACGGTTAGGATCCAAACCGCGGAGTCCGAAGTTGGGTTTTAAGCCCCGGCCATCTTCATCAATGGCTACGACGCCGGGAATACGGGTAATGATTTCAGTAAGTGCCTGGGCACCAGACTCACGAATGGTTCTGGCATCAATTACAGATATAGCGCCGGGCAAATCTGCAATTTTTCTGCGAAGACCACTGGCAGTTATGGTAACAGCACTTAGTTCTTTGGCCGAACCTTCGAGTTTAAAATTTAAAATAACATTACCGATAAGTTCTACCGGTTTCAAAACCGGCTGGATATTTATACCACTAATATAAATAGTATAGTTGGCGGGTGGCAGGTTCTTGAAACTATAAGCGCCATCTTCGCCGGTTATTACTATTTTCGATAGTTCCTTAATAGAAATACTAATGCCTTCCAAAGGATGGTTGGCTTTATCTGTAATAGTTCCACTCAATATACGGTTTCCACTTTGAGCCTTTCCCATAAAGCTTGCAAGCATCACTACAAAACAAAGTACAACGTGTGCAGGTTTTCTCATTTTAGTTTTTGTGTTTTCTTGATAAATAATCTGGGGCGCAAGATATAGGCGCTTCAAAAACCATATTATACGAATCGGGAAAATGGTTTACGCATTGTGGAAAAATTTGCTGCGTGATAAATTATCTCATCAGTTTAATTACACACTTAATTTTCCCGATATTATAAACTGTTTTCCCGATTTGATAAACTAATTGTCTTTCAGCAGCAACATCTTTGAAAAAAATATTTGTCATGTGTTCTTTTCATACCTGGTTTCATGATGATCAAAAAGGTTATGTGGTGGAATGTAAAGACTGTCAAAACATTCAAATAGGGTTTGGAAATGTGCAGGCCACCATTTATGCTACAGATTTTGATAAGCTCCAGCGGTATATCGGGACGGCTGTTGAAAATCATATTCCGGGAAATAATAAGGGTGCAAGGACCATTGTACTCAAAACACCTTATGAAGGCTTTTCTATTTTGTTATCGGAAACAGAATTACAGGATCTCTGTTACATGGTTGAACAGGCAGATATTGAAAGGAAAACGGCACAGCTGATGATGCTGTTTCAGGAGAAGGGATAGATCATGAACTTTTTTTTAAAAATTTATGATTATTTTGTAAGTTAGAGAGAACCAAACCCGTCCGTTATGATCTCCTCAAAAATTGAAACCGCCTTAAACCGCCAAATCGATTTGGAAGGTTATTCTTCTATGTATTACCTGGCGATGGCCTCCTGGTGTCAGGTGAAAGGTTATAATGGTGTAGCAGCTTTCCTCTATCATCATTCTGATGAAGAGCGCATGCACATGTTAAAACTTTTTCATTACATTAATGATCGCGGAGGTCATGGCATAGTGCCTCCTTTTGCTGCTCCGAAAAACGATTTCAAGGATATTCACGAAATCTTTGAGATTGTACTTTCGCATGAAATAAAAGTTTCCAATGAGATCAACGCATTGGTGGAGCTCTGTACAGCAGAAAAAGATTACACAACCCATAATTTTTTACAATGGTATGTAGCCGAGCAAATAGAAGAAGAAACCCTGGCCCGCAATATCATTGATAAATTAAAGCTCATTGGAGAAGACAAGGGAGGCATGTATCTTTTTGATCGGGATTTACAAACAATGGGAATAGCCGGACAGGGTGGACGAAAGCGCAAAGGAGGAAAGCATTAAATCCATAAAGCTCAAATTGCCCGTAAAAAACGTTGCCGCTAAAAAGAACGCAATGTTTTTTTCATTTCTCCGTAAGTGCTTCTAATAGCTCTGAATTAAGACGTCGGTAGGAATATTAAGCGTGGTATGCAGATTTCTGATCATTTCTAGGGTCAACTTTCTTTTCCTGCTGAGTATTTCGCTGGCTCTGCTTTTTAGTCCTACAACTTCAGCCAAGTCGGATTGAGAATAGCCGAGCTGTTCCATTCGAAACTTAATAGCTTCAATTGGATCTGGGAAATCAATAGGATAGTGTGTATTTTCGTAATTCTCGATAAGAATACCCAGAATTTCCAGTTCGTCGCCTTCTTTTGATCCGGCCTTTGCGTCAAAGATTTGATCCAGTCGTTCAAGAGCGAACTGGTAGTCTTTTTTAGTTTTTATTGGTTTGAGTGTCATGATTTTTAAATTTTTGAAGCATCTATTTTGTCGTATTGAGCATGTGTGCCAATAAAACGTATCCATATCATTTGATAATGATAGTTGATTCTGATAATAAGCCTATAATTATTGCCTTTGATATTGAAAATGATCCGATTGTCTTCTAAAACACTTGCAGAAGGATATTCCCGCTTGATTTCATTTGGATTCTTCCAGGTTGCATCTTCTGCTTCTTTATACCAAGACTTAAGCTGCTGTTCGCAATCTGGATGTTTTGTCCAAAAATCCCGCAGGACTTTCTTAGCTATAACTCTCAAAATCAGAATTTGAACAAAGATAGTAAAAGTTCCCAAAATGGGAAAAATATTTTAGGTTTATTTTACACTTTCAGGCTTCACTGGTGATTATGCAAACATGGTAAGGCTTCAACTACAGGGGCATTTTTAGATATGTTTTCCAGACGGTCGGAGTAGCATTCGATAAGCATATCAAGGATTACGAGAAGAAAAAAGGGCCGGTAAAACCGAAGCCTAAAAAGAAAACT
>CAZDQB010000005.1:0-132661 GCA_964507525.1 uncultured Sediminibacterium sp.
TTAAGATGAAAAATTCATTCTTAATTACCTGACCTATTTTTGGGGTACATCATAAGACCCCTTTTCGAGAATGAAAGTGAAACATATTGTACAGCGGTAGGGAATAATAAATTAATTTAGAGATACTTACGATCTACACACCCAGCTTTCTGATTTTATACAAAATAAAATTGGCAATTGTCAGATTAATTTTGTATTCTAGTATATTATTATCTTATAACATGTGGAGAGTTTTTAAAATCTTTGCACCCCTAGGCGCGATCTTTTCAGGAATAATACTGAAGCTGGCATTAAGTGATGAAATTCCTAAAGATTCAACAAGATTCCTAATTGATAATTATGCTAAACCTTTTTGGATTGATTTAATAGTGGCCTCAGCAGTTATGATTTCAGGTGTTTGCATTAATCAAAACACCATATTGGACAGTCAAAAAAAAGGTGTATTGATGAATCTATTATTTATAGTGTTTGCTTTTTGTCTTTCATGCGTGTTGATATTTCCCAAATTTCAAATTAAAACTGATTTTACCCTGATTTGGTCTCCTATGTATGCAGCGTTTTTATTATTTGGATTAGCAGGATACATATTAGATGAAAGAAAAAATTGAATTAACCTAAAGATCGAAAATGAAATTTATTAAAAGTGACATCGAAGATAATATAGATAGCAAGCGTAACTATGAAATTATTTTAATTGGAATAATTTCTGCGGTAGCTGTGTTCTTCTATTGGCTAATCATTGAATTTTGGGAGTTTATTCATTATCATCCTTTACTATTCGGGATGATTGGCTTATTAGGACTTTTCTTAAGTATAAGAATAATATTATTTTCAAAACAGGATGGGGACAAATACTCGTAGTCCCTGGATTGCTGACTAGTAGGTTAATCACTAGTGAAATAACAACTTTTTTGCAGCACATGTACAATCCTGATCAATCCTTATGTAAGTCAAAACAATTATTTTGAGGGTTGACCTTAGAACTGCATAACTACTTTGCTAGCTGAACGACAATCTTGCTAAAAAAGATCTGGCCATTGTGTTTATTTTTTCTTAGACAGATTGTAAGAAACACCTATAAAGAAACCAAGCCTGAACCTCTTTTCGAGCAAATCCTTGTCCTGTAAGCCAGTATGGTCGGCATAGCTATATAGGCCATCCCTGGTATATTTGGCAACCAACCGGTCTGCTAAACCGCCGGCGACACCTGCTGTAAGAATAAAAAGCCGATCAGAGGTTAATACCAAGCTTCCTCCGGTGTAGAATGTTGTCGTAGAGAGATCAGTCGGGTTAGTCGAAAGGCCAAATGTATAGGCGAACTGGGGGTCACAGGGGCATTTTCGATATATGTGCATGAATGCTGCAATAGCAGGAAGGAACTGGTTTCGTTGATCATTTTTACGAATATAAAAAGAATCAGCGCCGCTTACTGGGAGCCTTTTTTCCAGCCTGAAACTTTCATTTAGGAGCCCGCCGAAATGAAAGGCGAATCCCGTACTAAAATTGAATCGAATCCCGCCAAAGGTTTTGATCGGGATCGGGGGGATATTCATCGTGGTATCCTCTTTTTTACTCACAAGGATCGTCTGGAATAAAAATACATCACTGTCATTAACCAGAAAAGGCCCTCGCTCCACTACAAAACTGGTATCTTTTGTTAACTCTTGGAGGATATGCGTGATATTGTCTGATTTGATCGCAAGATCGTTTTGTGCGCTATCGGATTTGAGTTTGGTTATAATGGATGTAATATGACGTACCTCTTCATCAAAAGAAGTTGTTGGGATGGTTTTACTGCTTGCTTGCACTATCTCGATGGTTGCTTTAACGCCCTTGTTTTTTTTGTCCGGGGTAATCTTCAACTGAGGTGTAACAACTTCTGTTGCTTTGGTTAAAGAGTCATATTGCAGTTTGATGGGTTGATAGGCGGAGAGAACAGAACTTAATAGTGTTTCTTTTTCAGCTTGAATCATGCAAGGATCGGTATTGATATCAAAGTCAAAACAACTAAGTTGGTCATTTAACTCCTTTTTTAAGGTTACGAAGGAAATTTTCGACTGCTGGATCAGCTTATATAGTACCGAGTCCAGCCGAATAAACTGTCTTAGTTGACTGAGTTGAGTGCGGAAATCATCCAGGAGCATTGAGAATCTACTCGAGTCGAAAGGCTCTTTAGTAGTATTTAATGGACTCCTCAGTTTTTTTAGTTTTTTATGATGATTTCCTAGTTTTAGAGTAAGCATTTCTGGTTTAATATCAAGTGTATCAAGTGATTGTTTAGTTGCATCTTGAATTGTACCACCTTTCGGTATGGATTTTATGAAGAACCCCATCCCATCTGTAAAATCAAAATTCTGAGCTGTTGGTTTGATGACCAGGTTTCCTGCCAGCGGGTTGACGTTTTTAACTTTTACAAATACCACTGCATTTTCCGGTAAGCGGGAAGGTATTTGAGTATGGTTTTTTTCTGACCCATTGAGTGCATCAAGTTCAATAATATATGCCGGTTTATCCGACGCAGTATCACCTGCGCTAAGGCACCAGCGACACTGGCGCTTGTGTTTGCCCGTCTGGGCCTGAAGCATGCTTATCTGCGCGATCGCTATTAGCAGCGTTAGGAACATTTTTTTCATATACATGGGTTTTGAGTGGTAATTTGTTGGTTGACCTACCTGCAAAACTGTATGTTTATGTGAAGGAGTCCAATGGTGGTTTCCCCGAAAGATGGATGGGATTTTTCCCATTGAAACCGGGGAAAGAGGCGTTTTAGTGCAAAAGAAATTTTGGGAATATTGTTCCTTTAATTATTGAGTAACCTCTAAAATCATTTGTTATGCATTGTCAATGTACCCAAAAAGTACCCAACATGTTTTCCAGTAGATCTGTCAGCATTGCCAGGCGGAATTGGTATTTAACGAAAAAACACCCAGCCTTGTCAGCCTCTTTAGGCCGACCGGAATCCATTTTTTTTCACTATACTGCAGCAAACTTTAGTGCTTTCCTGCAACACGTACTAAAAAGCGGGACGCCGTTTCTTTGGATCTATTTTGCCGAAACCAAGGGTAACTTGTCACTGGTGTATGCGACAGGAGACCATATAAATAATGCTTCGCAGATTTATTATCTTCTTGATCAGCATACTTATACCTCCATCAGTCGGCAAAATGCTCTTTCGATGGTGAAAGATTACCAGACACATAAAGTACCAATTCTAAATGGAGTGATCAATCAGCAAAATGTATCGGAAACCTTTTGCATCACACATGCCATGTCGGACATACAGGAATTAAAAGATGAGATAGCCTGCCAGCAGCCCAGTGGCATCAAGGCCTATATCGCTTCTTACCTGCTTGATGATGCGTATGTTCCTGATATCCATTACGACAATAAATTATTTGTCGAATTTTCCTTTACTGAAATAAAACAGGATGGCTCAGAGCAGGATTGCTTTATTGATGATTGCCCTAATTTTCATGCCCGGCCCAAGAAAGATATCCGTGAAGACTTAGTCGACAGCAATAATATCCTGGAAGCGATCACTTATATGGGTGATTTCAATAATGGCTCTCTTTGCCCTCCTTGTCCCAATTGTGTTGGCGCATTGGTGCCGCCACCCGGATGTTAATGAATTTTTAATAATACGGCCTTATTAATAAGATATTCATGCAATGGGACAAATTGATTTTTATAATTATATTATTCTGGCCTGTATTGGCATTGGCTTAATTCGCTTTCAACGAATGAAACTTTTGCCTCGTACACTACCTTTTTTTTTGCTCATAACCCTGTTTGTGGAATGTGCCACGCCTTTATCGCTCATCCATTTTAGCGGAAGCAATCATTGGTTCTTTAACCTGTTTACCACCCTGGAGTTTGTGTACTATAGCTTTTTATTCTACTGTTATCTCCGGTCAAAAAAGCAAAAGAGGGTCGTACTGGTTATGCTTATGTTGTTTTTAACCTTTACCGTGGTCAATGTGTTATTCATACAGGGGATGCATCGCTTTCATACGATTTCCTATCGGGTAGGCGCCGTTATGATCGTGGTATGGTGTTTTCTTTATTTTAGACAGTTGATGCGCTCGGAAGGCTATCTGGTGCTGGTCAAAGATCCTTTTTTCTGGATCAGCACTGGGCTGCTTTTCTTTTACATGGGTTTCTTTTTTTATTTCTCAGCCTTTGACTATATTGTTTATAAGAAAATTGCATATGAGGCGCAATTATGGAGTATCATCAGTAATACTTTGAATATCTTATTATACACTTCCTTTGGAATCGCTCTGTTATGCCCGAAGAAAAAAGCAATATCATCTGGATTGTGATCATAGGAACGATCGTTTTCTTATTGGTGGTTACCTTTATTGTATCCTTTCTGTTTTTTTATACCCGCAGGCATAACAGGTTTATTACGGATGCCAAAGAGCGTGAACTAAAGTTCAAAGAGGAGTTGATGCAATCCAGGATTGAGACACAAGAGGAAACTTTTCAGCAGATCGCCAAAGAATTGCATGACCATGTGGGTCAATTGCTCAGTAGCACTAAAATGCTGGTTGGCGTGGCGCAGCAAGATGCACAGCATTCAAAAAAGGCATTGGATAAAGCAGACGAGACGCTGGCTGACAGTATTGCGGCGCTACGCTCTCTTTCCAAATCATTGGACAAAGAATGGCTTGACCGGTTCAACCTGGTTGAAAACCTCCAAACTGAAGCCAATCGTATCAATGCCGCAAACGAACTGACAATTGTTTTATCGCACCCGCAGCGGCTGACTATACAACCGGGAACCCAGATCATCCTGTTCCGTATGATCCAGGAAGCCCTGCAAAATGCCATTAAGCATGCTGAGGCAGAAACGATGACCATTACGATTACCGAGGATCCTGTTTCGCTGCAAATTATAGTTACAGATGACGGCAAGGGGTTTGAAGTAGGTCAGTCGGTGAATCATGGCATGGGGCGCAACAATATTGAGCACAGGGCCCATTTACTGGGAGGTATCGCTACATGGGTATCTTCTCCCGGTCTGGGCACAACGCTTTCCATTTCATTACCCCTTCAAAAAGGCCTGGTATGAAAATAAAAGTTGGCATTGTCGACGATCATCAATTGTTCCTGAAATCTTTAAGTTTATTACTGGAGACTTCCGAACGATTTGAAGTTATTTTGGAAGCTGCTAATGGCAGGAATCTACAGGAACTAATGCAACAGCGAGTTATTGTACCTGATATCATGCTAATTGATGTGGATATGCCCAAACTTAATGGGATTGAAACAACCAAATGGCTTAATCAGACTCATCCGCAAATAAAATTAGCCGCTTTGTCTATGAATTCAAAAGATGAAGTAATCATCGATATGATCAAAGCGGGTTGTTGTTCTTATTTGTTAAAAGATACCCATCCGATTGAATTTCAGAAAGCATTGGAGGAGATTTACACAAGGGGCTATTATAATGCCGATGCCAGCAACCTTAACTTCAGGAGGTTGCTTCTCGCCGAACAGAAAAGAGAGTTGTTGCAGTTATCAGAGAAAGAAAGCCAGTTTTTGCAACACGCCTGCAGTGATTTAACTTATAAGGAAATAGCGGCTTTAATGGGAGTCACTGAAAGATCAGTAGATAGTTATAGGGAGAATCTTTTTCAAAAATTTCGTGTTCAAAGTAGGGTAGGACTCTGTTTGGAAGCAATCAGAAAGCAGCTGGTAACCATTTAAATTTACTAATTGGGAATATATAGAAAAAGCCATGAAATATTAAAAGGGGCTACTTTATTAAAATTCCATTTACTCAAAATTCAATTATATGAAGCCTACCAGAGTAAGTATAATAATGCTTTCTTTTTTTTGATTTTTTACAAAATCAATGTTTGCCCAACAGGAATCTCTTAAAGATAAGCTACAAGTTGTAACTGGATTGCACCAACAAAAGGGTCAATTTGCTCTATTAAAAGTACCAGAAAAAAAGCATACAAATTTGAAAAAATACCAGATAATCAGATTGATCGAGGTGAAGATGAAAAAGAGTCGGTTACAAAAAGTGCTTCAAAAGGGCCTTTCTATGGTTCAGCGATTGCATGTTCCGGAGAATTATTTGCTGGAACAGATAGAGCTGTTCCCAAAACACATCCCAGTTTAGCTGGGCTAACCAATTTTAAAACAATAAATGATTTATTCAATTCTAACTTGTTAGTTAGAGATCAGATGATGTTGAGTCTTGGAATTACAAGAGATCCGGAATTAGATAGAGTTGATCAAGAAAACCATAACGTAAGTATTGAGGAAGCAAATATTTATGATCATATTTTAGTTCGGAGTACTTTAGTTTGAGCGTTTAGATTATTTTATTTAAAGTTTATTAGAATGAATAGAAGGTGAATAAATTTTTAATTTACTTCGCATGCTACGCCTCGTTGTTCACTTGAAGAATTAGAATTATTTAAGCGAACCGATGCAAGTCGATTACTTAGATTTTTGCAATACGAAAAATTGAGAGTGCCTGGAATTTGACTGATCTTTTGAACATAGTCATTGTTGTGCAGAAAAACTTTTAACCATTTATCAGTCGGATAGATAGGTATGGTTTCAGACCCTAAGTAGTCGATTCCGTTAGCCAGTGTTTTTGTTTTTATTCCCAATTGGTTTAATGTTCTCAACAGTTTTTTGTCGCATTCTGCTATCATAACACTGTTCGGGTAAACACAGATATTGTAAATAGCCAGTGTAAGTAATTGGCGGAATAGGACGGTTGTAGCCTTACTCTTCGTCCGATGTGCGGGAAGACTTCCAGCCGGCCATGTAATTAGGCTGAAAAAATATGGTATACCAGGTGTTCTATGTTTAATAGTGTATGCGGATAATCGGTTAGTTGGGAATATTGTTTCAAAGAAAAGGTCCATTCTCCTCCTTTCTCAGCAGGGTTATTATCTCTTTTCCAACCTGCAATTACAGTGTTCAGGTCACTGGCTGTAGTAGCTGATAAGGTTTGATTGGGGTACAAGCCGATGGGCAGGTAAGTAACGAGACCCTCGTCATTCGGCCCTGAAGGCGCTACCAGTTCAAAACCATAAGCCAGTTCAATGGTTACTTTCTGTCCGCTCATAGCTGGTCCGAACAGGGCATTGAGGCATGCATTCAGGGCGTCTGTGAGGTTATTGCCCAAACTGCTGATATCAACCCGTTTACCGAATGTGTTAAGAGGTGTAACAATGCCGGGGGCAATGATGGTATCTGTTGAAAAAACGAAATCAGTGTTTGTGCCGGCATAGTCAATCAGGTCCTGGTTCCGCTGTACATGCATTTGCGAGCGGGCATTCTGTACGGTGGCAACGTTGAGGTCGCCCCAGGTTAATTTGAATACAGGCCAGTTCACCATTGGTATGATTATGGTACCTGGTACTTTATAAACAGCCGTATCGGCGGGGGTACCTGTTTGCAGGTTCAGTTGTTGGTACAAGCCGTCTGGCAACTGAACGAAAGCATCGGGCCAGGTATTGTTGGGACCTGGCTGGTTGCCCAACCTTTTCAGCGTAAGTGTATCCAGGTTGTCGTGATTGATACCACGATAACTTACCCTTGCATTAAATTCATAACTGAGTGCTGCAACCATCAGGTCGCAGGCATTGGTAATAAAATCACTTTGTGGTAACCGCACCCCCCAATACTGGCTGATATTGTCTGCAAGCGTAGCAAAAGTGCGCACCGCATTTTCGATGTAACCGATGGGTTGCTTGTTTTTTGGATCGGTGAGTCCGTTTATAAATTTCCAGAGCGGATCGGCCACTTCCATATACTGTGCCAGTTCGGTGAACAGGTCGCGTGGCGGTAATGCTGCCCTGCGAAGTCCGGACGGCGGTTTCAGGTTGAACTCAGCTCTCAGCACTACGTAATCCTGTTCGGCATGTTGATGGGTGTATACAAAATCATAGTTCCACAAGCTTAAGGAACCAGCTGCTTGCGTTCCGTCAGGATAAGCCTGCTCAGCCAGCTGTGCAACGATCTTGGGCATAGCCGGAAAAATCCTTAACGGAATGGGGATATCTATCTCCTGGCTGGGATCTGTACCGGATAAGGCAGCTGGTTTTTCCGGTTTGGTTAGCAGGGGAATAAAAGTAAGCCAATCGGAGGCTTTGAAATTTTCGGGCATATCATCGCTGCTGATGTTAAATTCGAGATGGGAAATATCATAATGAAAGAATCCCTTCACATCTTTTTGAAAAGCAGGGTTATCCAGCGTCATAAGAAAATTCACGTATGACTTCGGCTGCGACAGATCTGTTTTGGCAGCGATCATCGTGAGTCCGGAAATATGCTCATTCGTAAGGCTATCAAGGAGCTTCCCATTGCCATACAGTCCGGCGGGTTTAGGCAGGGCCGCTGCATCTGTTTTTGAATCATACTGGATGAGCACGGTTGCCTCATAGGTTTTAGACAGGCTTACTCCCAGTTGTTGTTTCAGTGTACTTATTGCACTGGCCAGTGCAGGTATTTTATCAGGGTCCTGGATATCCAGCACATTGTTCAGGTCTGCTGCAACTACAGGGATCAACCTGTTCTTGGCATCGAGTACCACTTTTAACTGGTCGCGGATATTCGTGTTTTTATAAATGGCCGCAGTATAGGAACCGGACAGGAAACGGTCCATATCTTCTACAAAACGGCGCGCCCATAATTCCACATCAACACTCTGGAAAGGGGTCTGTTGGGGTTGCTCAAGATTGCCGTCATCCTTCAGCGAACTTACCAGTATGGTACGTGTTACCAATTTCTGGTACAAAGGTTTCAGGGCAAAGAAACGTGGCTGCGGCAGGTTGTTGATGGTTGTTGCGCCAATGAATTCTACTTTTTTGAACCCGCTGCTGTTAAAGTTCACCTGCCACAGGTCTTGTGTAATACCCGTTACCTGCCCGGTTCCCAAACGCAACTGCGGCAGTGCGTTTTTCATATCGGTAACAAAATCATTCAGGTTCAGTCCACTGTCCTTGCTGGTATCTTTTACAGGTGCGGGGAAATCAGACTCGGCCATTTCAACCGGTCCCGTTCCTGTTGTTGTTTCAAAGCCGGGATAGATCAACGTTTCCGGACGAAGTAAACGCAAAGATGCCTGCAGCGGCACAATGGAAGAAGCATAAGGGCCGGCCTGGCTAACGGGTGTGCTGAAACTGATCTCGGCAGGAGCAAGCATGGCAATAGCGCCTGATTTGATAAAGGCAACAGCAGGGTTGGCATCCATGATCTCATTTACACCAAGACTGACTCCTTGTTCTGCAAACCTGATGAGCAGCGTGTTGAATGTGTCATTGTTGCCGGTTTGAATGGTAGCACCTCCTTTCTCATCCGGCGCTTTCAATGTTTTTTGTGATGCGATGATGCCTTGCATGGCCGTATTGGCCAGTGCAAAAGAAGCGGCGCTGACACCGTACGCGCCCTGTATGGAATCTGGTGCACAGTCTTGCCGGAATTTGGCAGGCGGACAAAGGAACAAAGCGCCAGGATTCAATACGCCGTTGCTTCCGCCGATTGAATTTACAATATCCTGCAATTGGCCACCTGCCACCTGCTGTTGTAATGCTTTTAAAAATGAAGCGAAAGAAGGATTACCCAGGCCGGTATCAACGGGGTAGGATTTGCCGCCGACTGTTATTGCAATGGTGATGCCGGGGATCAGGGTACCCGGCATATTGGTATTCAATGTTGCCAGTTGCATCGCCGCAGAAGTAGTGGTAGTATCAAAACTGAATTGCTGTGCAATATTGTTCAGCGTATCGGTAGTACGGATGGTATAAGGTATGCGGATTGAACCGGTATCCGCAGGCCAGGCCAGGGTGCCAGGCAAAATAAAACTGTTTGTTGATGGAAGCGTAAGGCCGGAATTGTTGCTGAGCAATAATTCCACCGGGCAGGCATACCGGTCTGCAAACTGCTGTAATGAAAGCAGGGTAGTTCCCATGGTAACATTTGCAAAGTTGCCAAAGTAGATCAATGCGCCGGGGTCGAAAAGATCTGCTGTGTTACCATTATTATTGGCCAGGTCCGTAATGCTTACACTACTGTCGTTCTGAGCCAGTGTATTGCCATTCTTTACCAGGTAAGCTTTTATATCCAATGTTTTGTCGATGGCCAGCATGCCGGTTTTGTCTTTATGAATAACCGCCATCGCTTCTACAGAAATGTTCACGCCATTAGCAGCAAATGCGCTCACTACCAGGTTGAAGCTATTGGTGGTACTGTCCACTTTCACAACAACTTCTGTATGTTCATCTACGTCCACTGCAAACTCAAACCCAGTTTGCAAAAAGGGCTGGTCGCTATTATTTATGGCGAGATGCGCTACCGTAGTATGGTTTATATCTGCCAGTGTTTGCAGGCTGCCAACAGGTGGTGTTGTGCCTGTAGTAATTGTTTTAACGGGGATAACTAACATTGTTCCTGCTTTCAGCAACAAGGAAGTGTTCTCCGGATAGGTGAGCAATGTTATTGCACTAGCCGGTAAGGGCCAGCCAACAGGAGGTAAGGCGTAAAGCGCTGTGATGGACAGGTGTTCTACAAATGGATAGTAAGCCGGTACTACAGGAACCGTAGTGCCGAATAATTGTTGTACTGCAGATCCTGCATTGGCTTGCGCCAGTTCTGCATAGCGTATGCCATATTGATTGATGATATCTCTTAATGTAGTGGTACCCGTTGGTTTGGCAGGCAGGAAGCTACGCAGTGAGGTGGTAACAGCATAGGAACCTGCGGCGAATTTCCACAAGGGACTGGTATCATTGATCGCAATACCTTTATTGCTATAATCCGGATCACTGATAAAATTCAGCGAAGTAACCAGCCATCCTGTAAGCCTCGGCTGAATAAGCTGGTAATAGGTCTGGCTATATAGTTTTTGTTGTTGTTCAAGCTGGTCTTTATTCACGTCTCCACGTTGCCCGGGGGTGGGCAACATTTCAGAGGGACGTGGTGCAATAACAATGGTGAGCTGTGCATTCGGTGCCGATTGCTGCACGGTAAAATAACGGGCAACAGATGGCCAGTCGCCCACACCAATCAGGTTATCTGTATAACCCACTTTAACAGGAGTTGCGCCCTGGCCGCTTCCATTAGCGCCGCTGCGGTTACCCAGCACATCGCCGAAGCCAAATACAAAGTTGGCAACGGGCAATGCAGTTTGCGTGCCGAATCCCTGGTAAGGATCTTCTTTTGCAGGAGGTAACCCTGTTACGTCAGCGGCTGCAAGCGGTGTACCGGCAAGTATAAACCGCGATACCGGTAATACCTGGGCATAACGCCAATAAGGCTGGGCCGCCATTTCTGCTATTGGTGCCAGTTTTGCTGCTTTCGCTTTTCGCAGGGCGCGCGCTTTTTGCCAGGGCTGCAGTTTGGAACCATCCGAAGGGTCAGGCATCACGGGCATTCCGGAAGGCGGTGCATAAAAAGGAGAACCTGTTTGTTGTGTCACTTCAAAACTGAGCAGGCTGTACAGGTCTCGCAACAGTTTTACCGGGTCGGTAAGCGTATCTTTAATGGCATCAGGATTCGCAGTAAGCAATTCAAAACCTACGTTACCCGGCGGAACCAATGCCTGTGCAACAGTCTCAGCAGGATCGGTGCTACCGGCGCTTTCCATGAAAAACGACAACTGTGCATTGTAAGCGCCTGGTCCGATCAATGCACAATTGTTGAAAGAGAGCAGGCTGCGCCCATTAGGAGCAAGTGCTTGTTGCGTGCCGGCGATCACCAATAGTTGCAGTGTGATATTGCCTTGCTGATCGAAAGCGCTTCCGGGAAGATCCTGACCGGGGCTGAAATAATAACCGGTGCCGCCTACTACGCTTCCTTCCCATAACAGTTCAAGGAAATCTGCCAGGGAAGCCAGGGTAGCGTAATAGGTGATGGTGCCTGTTGTTTCCTGGTTTGTTCTTCTCGCCAGCATGGCAGGCGGAACAGAAATGGTTGATAAATTGGTTTTAACTAAAAAAGCATTGGCAGCGGCGGCTGTTAATATGGTTAACCCGGAAGTATTGGTTGCATCGGGTGCTGGTGAAAGCAACAGGTTGGCGCTGGTGGTATCAGTAGTACCCTGTTGGCGCAGCCATTTGCTGAGCGAGATCAGCAGGTTGCGTTTATCGGTATCCACACCCAGCAGGTTGAACTGCGATGAACTGTCGTTCATCCGTTTCACTTTGAAAGGGATGAGGGTGCCGAATGTGCTGCTGTTGATCTGTACTGCTTTGCTTCCTGCAGCAGTTCCCCTTTGTACCGATAGTATTTCATAAAGTGTGGTAACGCCTGCCCTGGCTTTTGCAAGCAGGTCGGAAGGCAGCATCCATAAACCCGGGTTGCCGGTTATATTGGGTTGACTGGGGTCTTTGGGAATAGCAAGTGTTGAAGGCGTTTGCAGTTCAATGCCATGCTCCAATCCGTAAGTGCGTGGTACAGTGCCCAGTATTGGCATTACGGCAGGCGCAGGTGGAAGTGCCGGAACAGGTAATAGGGCCAAACCGGTTGCGGGCGATGCGCCGAGTATGTCTGCATTGGTATAACTATAGTCCAGCGTGTTAACCGTTGCGGTAAGTAATACCATACCCACTTTAAAAGTGGATTCACTTAATCCCGGGTTATAAGTAAGCAGGTTGGGATAAGTAACTTCCAGCGCTGCAAGGGTTTGCCCGGTTTGCACGGTGATGGAATTGAAAAGCTGTATCCAGTTCGCCTGTGAAGTAAGTGATAGTGCGAGTGCGGTTTGTGTTGGTTGTGTACCGTTCACTGTAACGCTGAACTGCTGGCCGGTAAGATCATATAATGGCAGGGGGGTAACAGGATCGGGTACTACGTGTCCGCCTCCGTCTGTAGACAGGGAAGGCAGGCGCAATCCGGAAAGGAGCATGCGCGACGACTGGTTCACAATAGCGGTAAAACTATCGCCCTGTACTACAGCATTCACTAATACGGTGATGTCCTGTGCAGGTAATAGTTTTACGGTCAGTACTGTTCCATCTGCATAGAGTCCGTTTATTTTTTTGAGGCGGGTAGCAGCATCGGTAACTGTTAACCCGTATGTTGTTGAAAGTATGTTGAAGTTAAGCGCGTTAAGCGAAGCGGTTGTTGCATCCGGCACGGTAATGCTGGCAAGCGGTGCTATTATTTTCGCAGTTGCTATCCATACAGCCACTTTGTTCCAATCGTAAGACCAGGTGCCTTTGGCCGGGGCTGATGGTGAAATGCTAACCCAGCTTGCATTTACGATCAACCTGCGGACTAGTGATTCAATGGTTGATCCTGCTTCAATAACAAGTCCTGTCCATGGAGGGATGGACCAGCTTTGTGCGCCTGTTGAAGTAACGCCTGTTCTGAACGTGGGCCATTGCGGAATACCTGCAGGAGTGGTAGTGCCATAATCCTGCTGGAATACGAGTGCCAGTCCAATACGATTCAGTGTATCACCGGCTACTGTAGTATAATTATTCCGGTTGGCGGGGGTATTGTACGCATTCTGGTAAGCATTCGGCACCGATAAAACCTGGCCGGGTGGCAATTCAATAACGGCAGGAATTTTCTGCTCGGGGAATAATTGTTTCAGCAGATCCTGGTTTACCTCTGCAATGGCCTGCACATACCAGTTGGCCATATCGGGAAGCGGTGTGTTTCTCAATATCGATGCATCCAGGTAACGTGCAAAGAATACGGCTGCTGTGCGCAATTGAACAAAATCGGCAGGTGCATTGGTGAATGTTTGTTGCGGCAGATCAAAATTGTTTCCGGGTTCCAGGATAGTAGTTCCGGAAGATAATACCGGGTAATCTTTGTTACGGTATGCCAGCAATGCGGCAACACCTGCCACATTGAAAAGAGTAGCGATCTGTTGCAGGGTATCGTCTTTAACAGCCTGGTGAACCAGTGTACCCAACGTACATTGCGTAATGGCGAAATTCTTATCGGCATTGTCCATTGCCAGCACTTCCGGCGGTACGCCCAGTTTGATGGAAAGCCTGGTGCCAACAGGCAAGTCCTCAAGATCCTGTGCCAGGTCCGGGTTCAGGAATCTGAGCTCTTCTGCTGTTGCACCCACACTTTCTGCCACACTTTCAAGGGTGTCTCCTGAGCTGATCGTATAGGGTACACTGGCAGTAGGCAGTGTGGCTGCCACTTCTTCCAGGCTTTGTACTTTATTGGCTGCGGTTTGTACGGTAACCGTAGTATTGTTCATGCGCTTCTGCATTTCCTTTACACCGTTCTGGATAAGGATGAGACAAAAATCGCGGAACATGAAACTGGTGAAGGACTCATAGGTGGCGGGGTCGTCAATCGGCGGTCTATCACCGTTATCGCCACCTACCGGGAAATAACCACTCAGCAATTGTGAGATACCCCATTCATACCAGGGGCCGATCTTGTTCTTGTTGCTGAAATCAGTATTACCTCCCTGCGGTGAAGTCCATGATACAAAAGGAGGAAGGGGCAATACCATGGCTGATTTTTCATCGGGCCGGGGATTGGTATCGCCGCTGATCCACAGGTTGATATTGGTAGTGAAAAAAGTTTTGAGACTGCTGATCGATAGCCCGGTCGCCATGGTCTCAGGCATATCAAGCTGTTCGAGTAAGGATGCGATCTCCCATGCGGTAATGGTATTGCCTTCATCAGTGGTGCGAGGGAAAGCCTGTACGGCATACAGCAATAATCCCTGTGTGAGGATATCGGCTGCAAGCAGACTGGTATCGGTATCGCTTGCTGTCATGGCACTGTGGGCTGCGCTGCGCAGGGCACAGTCCGCCGCTGTAGTGCCAGTGGGCGACATACCGGTATCTGCAAAAAGAACAAAAGCACTGCGGTAATTGGGATTGCTGTTGACCGGTGTTGTTCCATCCCAGTTTACGGGCACCCCGCCAATGGTGAATACAGGCAATAAAGTGAGATGGGCTTTTCGTGGAGAATCGGAGAAGACTTTGTTCGATGGTTGCCAGTTCAATGTATAATCCTGCAAAACAGCAGCAACACCTGTCTGTTGCAAAGACATGGCGGCCATAGCTGTAATATGTGCATCGCGAAGGACCTGGAGACGCCTGTGCTGATTGGTTCTCAGCACAACAGGGCGCATAGAATCTGGGGAATGATGGCCGGCAGTTAATAATGATGCAGATGATTTGCCAGCGTTGCTGTTGTTGCTGAGGATCCATGGTGTAGGTTCGGCGGAACCAACGGTGAACTCGAGTTCCAGGTGTACACCGAATGAAAAATAGATCCTTATGAACAATATTTTTATCGATGCTTCGGCCCTTACATCCACTTCAAGTTCGATCAGCATCGGCTGATAACATTCATACAGGATGCTGACCTGCGCGTATGCTTCCAGTGTAATGGAAACTTTGATCACCACAAAATCCACCGAACCATAAATTTTTCCATGCAGGGCTGCTACACCCTGGCATTTGAAAAATTTAGCCGGCGCTGCCCCGCTGCTGTTGGGGTTGAACCAGGCAAGCACGCCCTGGAAGATCACCTGTAACTCTATATAGGCGCCGCCCGCCAGGATGCCGGCACGTATTTCTCTTCCCACACCTGCAGAAATACCAATGCCCAGTTCAATAACGGGCGAAAAATTTCCGTTGGATATGCGCGGTACCTGTGTGGAAGTATCGCCATTCAGCACGCCCAGGTAAAAGCCTCCGCGGCCAATAAAGATGGTTGCCTGCAAACTGAAAGAACGATCGAAGTTACGGTTATAAGGGAAGCCCAGGTCTACCTTGAAATTTCCGTTGGTATAAATTTCAATCACAATGATGCCAAGTGTAAGTGATACTGCTCCGAGCTGGATGGTGCGGAACATATCGGGCACCTGGAACTCAATGCGGAACATGCCTATTTCATCCGTGATCTTTTTATAGAGAATTTCAAAACGCAGACCGGCAAGTGATCCGGCACGCTCGCCGCTTAATGCAATTGATAAACCATATAGTTTTGGATCGTTGAAGATGATGGCCAGGTCAACGGTTTCCATCAGTTGTATATCGAGACCGATCAGCCACTGGCTATTAGCAGCGTACACCATGGTATTGGGCAATGGATTCCCCTCCGCGGGCGGGGGTTTCATGTCCTGCTTCAGCTTCTTAATGCTGTCTGCAACCGTATTGGGAGTATCGCCGCTGAACGTTACACGCTGGCCCAGCCCGATGTAACGGAGGTTCACCAGGCTTTTACCCTGCCCGGGAACAGCAGGCGGTGGATCATTGATCACATCCCAGCTCAATGGTTTATCATCGGTGTATTGCTGGCCAAGGAAGCTGCCTGTGAGGATCAGGTCCACTTTTCCTTCACCGCTTTTTTTACTGTAGCGTACACCAATTGAATCGAGGTGAGCGATCACCAGGTCTACATTGGCATTGAATACGAATTCAACAATATTTTCCTTAGGGTCTATAGTAAGTACAAAACGGGAAAGGTCAATTTTCTTCAGCACATCCCAGGGCGCTTCCAGTTCAAAGCCGATGGTTGGTGCGGCGAGGTTAACCAGGTATTCGAGCATATCGCCCAGGGTAACGCCCCCGAGTTGCAGGGAAACCACCTGGTGGCGGTTGCTTTGTTCGCCGCGCCAGGATGTGGTTGCCTGTAACCAGAGCTGGTCGAACTGCACTTTGAAAAGATAAGTAGGTTCCGGAACGCCGAAAGTAAGACTTGCAGTGAGCTGGATCTTGTTTACACTGAATGTACCTGTTAGTTTACCGCTGGGCGTATCTGTTGAAGAAGGTTTGGCCAGGTCAATGCTGGCGGAAGCGTTGATCTTTAGCGGCGTATTGAAAATATTGGGTTCCCAGCGAATGGAAATAGTTCCACCGAAAGTGTAAGATGGCTTAACCTCATCCTTGGTTCCGGGCTTGGAGCCGGTGGTAAAAACAACAGAGAGGCGATCGATGGCAATATCGGGTACCCATGCAGGCGGCTGTGTCTGGCTTCCGCCGTAAATAAATTTGTAAACCAGTTTGGTAACACTGATGGAAGTGCCGGGGTATAAATAACCGCTTAGTGTCCATCCTTCCGGGGCTTGTGCATTTTGGGGAGGATATGCTGCGCTGACCATGATCCTCGGCATCTTGTAATCGCTCGGGTCTCCCTGGTCCAGGAAAAAAGTACCGCTGATACCACCCGATACCTTCCCATCATTCACGGCAATATAGAACTCCAGTTGATTTAGTATGATCGTAATAATGAAGAGATTGATCTTCCATCCCTGTTCCTCATCGGGGTGTGCGGGGTCGCCGAAGAGTATATTGGCCTGTGCAAAATAATTCTGTCCAATCGGGTCTGCAGAGAACCGCAGTTTGGTAATGTTCATTACCTGCAAACCTGTGGAAGGTCCTCCATTGCCAAAGAAATAAGTCAATGCCTGCCCGATGGGGATATAACTGTCGTTTGCCAGTGAGCCGGAGATAATAAAACCAGGTAGCGACATGTTCACGCTAAGCGATACAGGCTTGCTGGTAGCTAAAGCAAGTGCTGCGCCGGCACCATCGGGTGCATCATCTTCAGGGGGGGGAGGCAACAAAGCTGTTTGCCCGTTACTGCCTCCGAAATTAATAATGCCGAATACGGAACCAGTGAGTGTATAGTTTTTTTCCAGCCCGTTGTTACCATTGACCATCGACCATCCCCATACCCACCTTGTACCTACTTTGTCTATGGTAACAAAGGGAATGGGGGGATCCCATGTTTTATCCGACCGTATGGTAATGGCCAGGTTCAGCAATGAGAAAGAGGGCATTGCACTGGAGCCTGATGTATTCTGCAGGTCGATATCAATTTCACCTACATAAAAATCGCTGAGAATGGGAAAGTTCATTGGTATAGGCAGCTCCACGCCGAAGATGCGAGTGAGCTGTGCGAGTCCCTGCACTAGGGAGGCCGTACCTTTATTGAAGCGTACTGTAAAGTTCCACACATCATCGTTTGAAAGGAGCAGCGTGGAAATACGGCCTTTGATCTCACCCAGTGCAAAATTGGCAAATAGCTCCAGCGTTGAAAAAGCGATCCTGTCCGGTTGCTCCGGTCTGAGCGGCTGTACCAGAAGTGTGAGACCGGGATTGGCAAGTGCCATTGCATCTGGGCCGCCAATACCGGGTTCTTTTGCTGCATTGATAATGGTGTCATTGCCTCTGGCATCGAGGTTGATTAATGGGTACGTGCGGGTGCTGGTGGGCATTTGCACAGTGCCTGACAAACGAAGCGGCCAGGGGCCGATCATCGGGGTCTTGTCTAAAAGGTATTGATTGTTGGGCTGTAATAACAAGCCGGTGAGCTTCAAACGGTCATCTCCGCTTTGTGCTACAAATACAGCTGTCCTTATTTTCATGCCATTCAATACGGAAGGATACCAGGTAATGCCCAACTGCACAGCAGGAACCTGCATTAGCGTATCTGGCAGGGAAGGGAAAAAATCTGAAATCACCCAGTCTGTGCTGATAGCCAGTTCCAGTGAAAAAACATCTCCGTCCTGCACATACTGCAGTGTGGCATTTACTGCATAGGGATTAGCCCCGTTGAACGATCCGCTTCCTGTGAGGCGAACGCTGGAGCCGCTGGGGCTTTGCGTTAAGACAACCGAAGTAAGTGTATAGGCTGCGTTAATATTGAACAGGCCCAATACAGGCACCATACCTGCCAGATCCGGTGAGCCACTGGCGGCGGCCCATAGATCAATAGCCTTATTCTGAATATAACTATTAAGTGCGCTATATACCCTTGCAGAGCTCATGGTTTAGCCGCTTTTCAGCGAAAATGGTTTAATTGGTTATGAAATTGCGATTGGACCTGTGCAGGGCGCAATGCTGGTTGCGGGCGCTCTTTTATTCTTACAGATACAGGGGAAATGATTGTTTCTGTTATATCCGTATTAGGCAATGCAGTTATACCGGTTTTTTGTGCCACTGCAGTTGTTGCGGCTGCTGTAAACAGAACAAGCGGTAATGTGAGACTGGCGTAACCACCTAACAGGAGATTCCCGGTTGATAGTGTCTTAAATTGCCAACAGGCAAATTCATTGATTACAGAAGACCCTGTTACCCCTTTGGCTTGAGCCACAGAGGAAGCGCCAAGGTTATAAGAGAACCAGGTCATTGATTGGGAATACCTGGTGCCAAACATACAGGAAGTTGTATCAAAAGAATAGTATGTCTTAAGGAGGCTCCAGCCTTTGGGTTGTGCCAAAGTAATATCAATATTGGCCTCCAGCCTATGCGCATTTGTTTCTTTAAGCCTGGGATCTCTCAGAAAAGGAGTAGTAATAGTTGGGAGAAAGCAGTTCATGAGTTCCAGTGAAGGGTGCTTGTGTTTTTCAAAAGAGCTGATGGTTAATATCTGGGATTTGAGCGTGGCAGAAAAAGTAGTTACTACTAATTTGGCGGTAGTACTTGCTTTCGCCGATGAAGCAACGGCAAACCCGGTTGCACGGCTTCCATGATGCGGCAATGTCGTCATACGGTTCAGGTCAAATACAGTTGTTCCGCCGGAAAAAAGATTGTTTACAGCCCCCATCGTCTTATGTGTGGCGTCTCCACAGATTACATAAGAAGAACCGGCGTAATAGAGTCCGCAGATCATCGATACCCGGTTAAGCGCCTCTGCTGTTTTACCTGTTACATCCAGGTCGTTGTCATCCCAGTCGGGATCGTCGGACAATACATTCGCAACAATTCCATATACATAAACGCTATTGTCGGAACTGCGCCATAAATGGTCTGAATAACTTTTGCTTGATTGGTCGTAGTTGGTAGCGTTACTATTCATGGCTACGACCTTGGACGCGCTACAGAATTTTGATTTGAGGATATACGCAAGGATATTGAAAGAGTTCTTGGTGTATTTGGCATAAGCGCCCCCATATATTACTTCACCTATAACCGGCTTGGTGGTCTCCCATATTTTATCAAGGACATACCTGGTAAGGCTGATGTGGTCTTTGTCGCTATGAGAAAAAAAGATGCAGTCAAATCCCGGTGTATCCATCGTCAGCACTTTTGTGGCGATATAATCCAGGTTGGTATATGTTTCATCGCTTGTTTTATCGCTTCCGCAATCAAAAAGAAGCGCATGTACCAGCTTAGGGGTAGTGCTTGTATTGTAAATTTCCACAAAAGTACATTGCCCTTGCCCAACATCTATTACTGTCACTATTACATTACCTGTTGCCATATCTTCTGTTTGTTTACTGTTTACATGCTTGCAGCACTCATGATTTGGTTGCTGTTCAGCGAAACTGTTTTAACCGGTTATGAAATTTCGGATGAGCTTGAGTGGGTGGCCTCACCTGTTGCGCATTTTCTTTTATTCTTACAAATACAGAAGGAGTGGGTGCTTCTGTTGTATCAGCACCAGCTTTCTCAAGACTCTCAGATGATATTGTTCCTGCTGTAAACATCACCAATGGTATGGCAAGATTTGCGTAGCCTCCCATCCGCATGCTCCCGTCTGTATGTGTTTCAAATTGCCAGCAGGCAAAGCCATTGATTACCGTACCTGATGAAGCTAACCCTTCTGAAGGCTTAGCTGTATTAAAAATGCCCAGGTTATAAGAGAATGTACTCCAGCCATCAAAATACCGGGTAGAAAAAGTATTGGTCAATGTTTCGAATGAGTAAGGCCAATTTTTAACAAGAAGCATACCGGTAACTGTTCCGACATCTATGTCCAGATAGGCTGTAAGCCGGTGTGAATTTTTTTCTTTTAAACGGGGGTCTCTTATAATTGGTGTAGCAATGGTTGGAATAAAATGACTCATCAATTGCAGCGATGGATGCCGGTGTTTTTGATAGGCACTTACCGTTATTGTTTTGGATTTTAAAATACCTGAAAACGTACTTACTACAAGTATGGCTGTAAAGCTTGCTGTGTCAGATGATTTAACGGCAAACCCTGTTGCCCTGCTTCCATGATGGGGAAGCGTGGTCATTTTGTTGTTATCAAATACAGTTGTGCCGTCTGAAAAAAGATTGTTTACTGCCCCCATTGTTTTATTGGTGGCATCACCACAGATCACATAAGAAGTGCCTGCATAATAAAGTCCGCAGATGATAGATACACGATTGAGTGTTTCCGCATTTGTTCCCTCCACATCCTGGTCATTATCTTCCCAGTCGGGGTCGTCTGATAAAACATTGGAAACAATGGGGTATACCTTAACTGTATTGTCATCACTTGCCCAGAAATGATGTGTATAGCTTTTGGAAGTTTTACTGTATCCTGTATAATTACTGCCTGTGCTTTTAATGTTAGCAGAGCTGCAATAACCCTGCTCCTCAATATAATCCAGTATGTTGAACCCGTATTTAGTGTATTTTTCCCGCGCACCTCCATACCAGACTCTTTTTATTGCAGGTTTTTTAGAAGAAGAAAATTTTTGAAGCAGGTACCAGGTAAGGCTGATATGGTCTTTATCGCTATGTGAGAATACAATGCAATCGAAAGCAGGAGTGGCCATAGCAGATACCTTAGTGGCAATGTATAACAGGTTGGTTTGTGTTTCATCGCTCTGCTTATCGCTCCCGCAGTCGAAAAGAAGCGTATGTATCAGCTTGGGTGTACTATCTGTGTTATAGATCTCCACAAAGGTGCATTGCCCTTGCCCAACATCCAGAACACTTACCTCTACAATACCTGTTGCCATTTCTTTTATTTAATGTTTTACAATCATCCAATGGGTGGTGTTCGCCGGCCCGATTTCAAACGCCGTTGCACCCGGTCTGGCGCCTGAACTGCATTTTCTAATAACTTCTCAGGCTGCGAAGACGCACCATCGTCTTTATCATCGCTATAAGCTGCATACCAACCCAATGAACCTTTCGGGTTGCCCGGTTGCCCGAACAGCACAATATTGGAATTGCCGGGCGGGAAACTCCATACCAATACCGATAAGGAAAAACGCTGCAACCGCAACAAATATCCCAACTGGTTTGGTGCAATAGGATAGGTTTCGAACCTGAAATTCCGGAAACCAATTTTCAGTACGCCCTGTAAGGGAAAACTTCCGCCGAATGCCGGAATGCCCGGCAATTTCAAACCGAGGTAAATGGGAATATCAGTTTGTGAAGCCCCTTTCATCCATGCGGCAAGGATGGAAATTTTAAAACTCACACTGCCGGTCAGCGCACCAAATGTTCCCAGGTCCAGCGTAAGCACAAGACCATACCAGCCCGGGACCATCGGAACCTGTTCCAGCGGAGCGGCAACAGATGTATAACCCAGCTCTTCTGGTGTTTGTCCGGTTGGCTTTTCTCCTTCAGCAGATAGATTGGGGCAAGCTACAAGTCCGGTTATTGTCAAAGGGAAATTATTCATCAATGAGGAAGTACGTTGCCTGCTGTTCACAAGATCAAAAGCCGTATTCGCTTCCTTCACCGTAAAAGTTTGTTGCTTGGGTGTTGCAAGAGAGAATTGCATGTCAATACTGAGGCCATTATACCGCAGGAAACGGTCTTCCGTGTCTTCACCCGGTCCGTATGAAAAAAGGTCGAATGTCTCAATGCGCAGGAACCGGAAATTCCCCATCAGTATAAAATTGGTAAGTATTTGTACCGGGTCTGCGTTTCCACCGTTGACCAGTTGTACCGATAATACTTCAATCTCCGTTAGTACAGTATCGTTGGCATCAAAAAGATTCTGTCCGTTTAAAGCAAAAGCATAACAGGGGGCACCGCCTACACGCTGGTAAGATCCTTCAATAATCAGGTTATTGCCCCGGGCAGCGATCCGTTTGGTTAAAGAAGAACCCAGCAGTTGGTTAAGCATGAATTCCACTTCGGCAGAAAAGTCTACCAATGCCGCATTGGCAAAACGCACACGCAGCCGCGTTGTTTTAAAGCCGAAAGGAATGGTTTGTTCGGTATAGAGGTCCATCGGATCTTCGTAGTTGATCAGTCCGAATGCAGCCGTTTGCTGCAGTTTGGGAACACCATTTTCCACACTGAAAGGTGTTTGGGAAAAGCCGATATGATGGGCATAGAATTTTGTAAGATCAATGCCGGCAGTGAGAAATTTCAGGTCATTGGGCATTTCAGAAATGTCTACCGGTGCATTCAGAAATAAAAAACCATTCCAGTTAACATCGTTGAGTACCGTATCGTAAAAAATGCGCAAAGGTTTCGCTGCATCGGGTGCGGCAGCTGCATTGCATATTTTTAATAAAGCGGTCTGCGTCTGCGCCAGTGAACCATTCTTCGGGGTTGCCACTTCGGGCCAGTACCAACTGCTTGTATCATTGGCAAGGTCCATCAGGGAACGGTTGCAAAATTTAGCGATCAGCAGGGTGGGCGTTTCCGTATCTGTGCGCCAGGTGCGTGGCGACAACTGGAATGTCCACCCATCCATTTCCACTTTAAGTATACCGGCTATTTTCAGGAAGGAGGGAAGATCCGTTCCTGCAGCCGTGCGTATACAATCTACAAACAGTCCTTCTGTATCAAATGGCTGCGCGGCCCTGCTTACGGCAAGATATACGGCATCGATAACAGCCTGAGAAACCCCCATCGACAGCAGGAATGGTTTGTCTTTATCGGTCAGCTGGTACCGGACAGAAGTGCCCGTCATGAGTATATCGGCATTGCTTGCTACAAAAAATAACTGGTTGTTCTGCAGCGCCTGTTTAAACATGCCTTCCACCGCAGTGAAATCAACTTTTGGGTAATGGGTACCCGGCATATTGCCCATGATAAGGCCGTCGAAGTTTTTATAGTCGGGTGTCAATTCTGCAACAAGTCCCTGTGGTGTAACCCCCAGCGGATCATCAACAGCGCGCTGTCGCCGCCGGGGCACCGGAAAGCTTTCCGCAGCAGCAGTCACAGCAGTCACGCCATATTTTTTTCCTATGAAATAATTCCGGTAAGGTGCAAGGCTTGCATTCTCCATTTCCCTGGCAAGCTCAGCCCTATCGCTGCCAAGCCCCGTGTAAATACCTACGGGGAATACAACAGGCAGTTGCTGCACATTATATGGGAATGTAAAAGCAGGCATGGGATTGAAATCAAGGATATTGTCTGTGCGCTGGTCGATGCCGGAGAAAAGCGGCGCCTCCCGCGGCTGCGCATAATAAACGGGGTTGACACTCTGGTTGTTCAGCGACATAACAGCCAGGTGTGAAGTGGTTGCCGCATCGGTTAATGCCTTTGATATATCGGGCGCTTCGGATTGCGATGGCGGTACATAGGGAATGAATGCAGGTTTGTTTCCCTGGAATATGATCATGTAATTGGCTCCATCCAGGCTTGCATATTCCAATCCGGATAAGCCCAATAATAATTGATTGGATATAGCAACTGTTGCTGCACTCTTTTTTTGCGGGGGGAGGATGGTTAACTGAAATGCGCCATCCGGACTCAGGTGATAGCGATAACCTTCTTCTGCCAGGCCCTCTTGTACCGGGCAGAAGCCGAATACAAAACGCGCGTCGGGGAGTACGCCATTTGCTTTAAGCGGTGTTAACTGAATGGTGTATCCGCGTGTGGTTCTGAGGAAACTTTCCTGTATGGGTGAAGCCGTTGTTCCTGCAGGAAATAAACTGAATGCAGTGCGGGAAGCAACCAGTAGATTCAGCGGATCGAACAGCAATCCCAGGTTCAGCGCTGCTGTTTGCCTTGCAAATACAGGCATGAACAACATTTTAGTTGCAGCCATATAAGCGATGGCAGGGTCGTCGTTATCGTTTTCATTTTGGTGCGGAAGCGGATCAGCAGAAACGGGTGCAGGTGCTGCTGCATATTGCAAACCAATATTGAGCGCTTTCCACAGGTCATTCTGATCAGTGCCGGAAGATGCTGCAATATTCATGGCGCTGCTGAATGCGCCGAGTGCAGTTCCGCTGAAAAGTAACTGTGCAGTTGGAAAAGTATAACCGCCTTCCGGCCCGTTGAAAATACCGCCGCCGGAAAAACCAATGCCACCACCGTTCTGGTCGGTGATATAGGTAAGTGCACTTAATCCTGAGAGGGATAACTGGTAAGCGCCGAAGTTAAAAGCTACCGCCCGTATCAATTGCCAACTGATGTTTGCACCGCTTCCCGTGGCTTTTGCATAAGCGGTGGTGATCTGCCATTGTAAAGAAGATTGTCCTGCGTTGCTGATCCACACGCAGCGAACAAGTTCAGGCGGTCCCAGGTTGGGGCGCAGTGCGGTTAAGTCGGTTGTGAATTTTGTCCAGTCAGAAGGTGTCTGATCAAGGAATAAATAAAAACCGCCGATGTTCTGCCATACTGCTGTTGTGGAAGCACTCGTGCCCAAGCCTCCGGATGGGCCTGCGAAATAACCGGCCCAATAATTGGTCAGTCCTGTATCTGCGAGTGTAGACAATGCATATACAGAAGGATTGACCTGGTTAAATACGGGAACAGCGCTCATGGATGGGGTTAATATTTATCTGTGAAAATCTGGTCACCCGGCATCAGTGGAACAGACACGGCATTCAATCCATTACCTGTTCCGTATACGGCCAGGCCATTCCAGTCCACACGCAATTCCAATTGAGGCCCCAATGCGGTAACCGCTGTTATACTGCTCATTGCCGGTGCAATGGACCGGTAAACACGAAGCTGTTTCAATACAGGTGATGTTGCTGCCGGTCTCGAGCCCAGTTGTTCCAGTAAATTACCCAGGCTGGTACCAATGGGCACGAGCCGTTCGCTTCCGTTAACCAATACTTTGATCATCACTACTACAATGGCCCTGCCACGGAAGTACGCTGTTGGGTTGGCCGATGGGTTCACGGTTGTATTTTGCAGGTCATTGTATTTTGCTGCAGCCGCCAGTGTAAAATTCGATCCTGTTATATTCGATCCGTTGCCCCACGGACTACTGATGGCGGAAGGAAAATACAGCCGATAGAAAGGTTGAACGAACTGCGGGTAATACAGGTCTGCTGCTCCTGCAAGACCGGCCTGAACAGAACCCGTGGAAGCGGCTGGCGAAGAAACAGTGAGAGACCCCTGCGATGTAAGCGTATTTAAAAATGCATCGAAACCGGTGCGCCAGTTGGCGCCCGACACATAGCTGCCTATTTCAAAATCCATAATGGTGGCGCCGGCATAACCATTGATCCAGGAAGGGAGCGCATTTTGAGCGATACTGATATAATCGCTTGCAGCCACTCTCAATATCATGCCGGGCCGAAGGTCTACATAGCCCGATCCTACGGTGCTAACAGTAGAGAAACCAAAATTATAATAGAGTTGTTCTGCAAAAGTTTGTGGCAATGAGCAGGCAATAGCGGCTTGCACCAGTGAGATACCAAAAGCTGTTGCCCCGGGCAGGGTGCCGCCGGGCGGCGCTTCAATATTCTTCAGAAAACTAACGTAGGCCGATTGCAAAGTAGCGCGGATGGATGTGGTATCGAATGTCCAGGCCAATGCATCACCGGCGATGGTTAGCTTATACGGTAATGCTGTATTTCCCGAAGGTTCAATGGTGAACGGATCTACCGTAATAGGCGTGGTTCCCAGTGCACCGGATGCGGCTCCCAGTTCCGGTAAATAAAGTACGATCGCCTGCGGGGTAGGGCCCGCTGTTGCAGAGCCGAGTGCTGCCATGCTTTGACCCAGGTAAATATAGGGATAGGCAGTGGAAGCCGGTTGCTGGCTCAGGAATAAAGCAGGTGTAAACAATTTGAGCGATGTTCCTGCAAGACCTGTTCCATTGTTCATCACAGCTTGCACATAAGCCGTATATTCTTTGCCGGTTGCCGGTGTAATGGAGAATGAAGCACTTGTTGCACTGGTAGTATTGGTATAGACCTGGTTGGCCGGAGACGAATTGTCAAATACAGATACACCATAACACAAGGCATCGGGAACCGGTGCCCAATCCATGGTCACATTGCTTCCGGTAAAGCGCAGATCCGAAACGTTTGCCATATTTGTTGGCACCCATGCAAGGGCAGAAGCAGGACCCGTAACCGGAACGCCGTTTGAAGTTCCGGTTCCTTTAACAGCATATCCGAGCTGTGCACCGGCCGCAAGCGATTGTGTTAAAGGGAAAGAATTTGTTTGAATATTGGTTTGAGGATTACCCTGTGTAAAGTTGATCGTATAGGCTGTGGCTCCTGTAACAGCGACCCAGTTCAAAGTAGTTATATTGGTGGTTGCTGCGGTGGTGGCTACATTGATCAGCGGTGCGGTTAACAGGGGGCTGGCACTGGAGGCAGTAGCCAGAGACGGATCGGATTGCAGTACCACCGGGCCGAGTGCGATATTTACCATTACCACAAGATTACCGGTATCGGGGATCGATAGGGCTGAAAGAGGAATGGCGCTGCGTGTAGCACCCGTATCAGTTCCGTTGTAAATAATGGTTCCGCCGGATGTAATGATCACGCGGTAAGTTACCAGCAATGTATTGGCTGTTGGCAGGGTAGCGGGTGCAGTCCAGGTAACGCTGATCTGTTCCTGTGTGGTAACCAGTGAAGCCAGCAGGGGTGGCGCAAACAAAGCGCAGAGCGTTTGCGTTGGTGAATTTCCTCCAGTAATGCCGGTGGCATAAAGTTGTATGGTCTGTGTCTTTGTAGTGTCGATCGCTGTTTTGACAAACGTAAGTGTAGTTGCTGTACCCGAAGTGGTCTGTGTAGCTACAACAGTGGTACCCTGTAAAATAGTTACTGTATAAGAAGTAACATTGGCCGCAGCATCGGGCAGTCGGTCCCAGGTAATATCTGCGCGCCATTGGGCCGTGTTTGAAGGGTCAATACGCAGCAATGCGGCTTTCAATGCAGGTGTTGTGGCCAGCAGAACAGCGGGCTTGCTTTGAGGGCCTGTTATGGTTCCATCGGTAGATACCGTACTTGCTACAATGCTTAGCCCAACCATTCCTTCCACATTGTATTTCGCTGTGCTGTAATTAAAGCTCACTACGCCGCTCGTTGGTGCTACAGGCCCTGCCAGTTGTACGTCGCCATCCATCAGGTAAGCCTGTGCAGAGAAACCGGCAGGCACCGTTGTAATACTTGCTGTTACTTTCCCGGCGGTTTTATCGGCAACCACGTTGGTAACGGCTGGCGCCTGTGTGACAAGACTGAAAGATATGGGTGTGCTGCCGATATTGTTGGCAACAGTAGACAACTGAACAGTGATGCCGGACTGGCCGTAAATATCCAGCGGAATATTTGCTGAAACAGGACCTCCTTTAAAACGGGCAACTACCTGGTTGCTGGCCAGTACCTGTATGAGACTGGAATCGGGATTCACACAATTAGGAATGGTATCCAGGTTCCAGGAAAGAGAGAGCGTCTTGCCGTTGTAAACAGCTGCAGCAAGTGTTTTAGCAGCCTGCGGTATGCTGGTATAATTACTGATCACAGTGGGTGACCCCATGCTGAAGGGCGGCGCAAAAGAGCCTCCTCCCGAATTGCTGGTAGGAATAATGGCTTGTGCATTAAAAGAATATGGTGGCGTAAATCCGGTGGTGGTAACAGGTACAGATAACCTGTTGCCCTGTGTTTGCGCACTGCCAATATTCACATATACGCCGCCTGAAACAGCAAATACATTTACCTGTGCGCCTACTGCAACACTGCTTGCGCCATAGGCCACCGATGCATCAAGCACAGTACCGTTGAAGCCGGCATTTCCTACCATCACTTCTGCGGCTGTTACCGGTGCAGAAGCGATGGCGCTGTTCCAGTCGATGTTTTCAGGTGGTGTGCCCGATGGCACCCAGATGATATCGATCATATAAGACTCGGTGGCGGATAAAGGAAAAGACGGCTGGTAGATAGCCGTCTTTACACTTGTACCGGGACCGGATGTAGCAGATATGCCAATAACTACCGGGCTCGAAGCCATCCGCAAACGGATCACAAGCACGGGGTTGGTAACACCCGCAGGCGTAGGCGATTGCGCGGGGTCTGTCTGTAAGGTTACACCTGCAGTACCTACGCCAGGAGGCAGAACGGAATAGGGACTGGCATAATACAGGTTCTTGATGAGACTGCTGGCCATGTGATGGGTATTAAAAACGCTTGTGTTGTAATGCAGATGCATAATCCGTATGCAGTTCCTGTTTAATGCGCGGCAGCATGTATTCAAGATCATGATGCGCTTCATTGCAGTGATGGCGCATCGCCTGTTGGTCACCGCAAAGAATGCCTCCTGCATAATAATTAGCCATATTATGCGGGAAATTCTTGCTGCTCTGTTCTGCCACATTACCAAGTGCCAATGCATAGAACATGTCATCGTATTGAATGGCTTCGATGGTCTTTACAGCAGACGATCCTTCGTCGGTCATAACAGTGTCTCCCGGAACAAGGTGGCATATGCTTCTGCATTTATCGGCAGTCATGAACACCATGTGGTTTTCTGTAGCTGTAATGCTTTTTCCATTGGCAGTAGTGAGCCTGAATATTTCTTTACGGGTGCCTGCTGCCGGGTTGGAGCTGTGATGACCCAATACGGTGGCCCATACGGCCAGGCTGCCTGTGCCTGTTTTTACCCGGTAATTTTCATTGATCTCTTCAATTGGTTTTTTACTGCCATCTTCGAGCGTTACCAATGTGCCTTTGGCAAGACAATGCCACCAATAATACAGGTTCGGTATCTGCGTGCAGTTGATAGATGGTTCTTCGGGCGTATTCTTGCTGCAAACGAAGAACGGAGGCGCGGTGTTGCCTCCCTGCAGTGGGATGCCATTAAAAGCGAAATAGAAGAAGCTGTCGATTTCGTTGCCGAGTGAAGTGGAATTGTATACAATGGATTGAGTGGTTTGATAACCCTTGCCATCAAAAGGGAAAGTCCATTGTAAAATATTGGCTGGGCTGCCCACAGAGAAAGCACCTACCACTTTTGCATCTGTGGTGTATTGTGTTGCCCTTGTAATTTCTGCGGTACCACCCTGTCCGTTGTTTACGAATATACTGGTGGAAAGGTCGGCAATGGTGAGACTTGGAAGGTCGATCATGCCGCTTAAAGCTACATTGCCACGAAAAGGGGCAATGAGGTACGGATTGCCCTCATTAACGGGCTCAACATAAATATAATCTGTTTGAGCAGGTGGCTGAATAGAAGCTACTCTGCCTACAGCGATCATGATAACCGTGTTCCCGGTGTGCTTGATAACCGGATCCTGCACATTAACCTGTATACCCTGTTGTGCCACAACTGCGCTGTTGGCATAACTGAAAAAACGCGTAGATCCATCGGCCTCTGTTGCATGGCCCATGTACAGAACGGAAAGATTTTTTCCTGCCTGCGAAGCAGTGGCGCTTCTGGTGGGGCAGGCGAGGAAACCCCTTCTTACTGCCGTGTTTTCGCCTTGTGCCAGTAGTGTGCCGCTGTCTTTATCGAATACCATGAGGTTGCCTCCTTTGATCATGGTGTCGTTGCTTGAGCGCGACCAGATGGTTGCAGTAGCTTTTCCGGCCTTATTTTTTCCTGCATCAACCAGGTGTACCTTATCGGTATCAGGCGATCCTTTAAATGGCCCTCCCGTCTGGAGCGCTTTATAAACATAAGGGTAGTTGGCAGGCGTTCGGCCGGCCGCACTGAGCATGCTTTCAATGAATTTCCGATGCGTGGCATCTGAAGGGTTCAGGTAAGTTGTTACACCCTGTTTCAAAGTGTGTTGAAACGCGAGTAACTCACCAGCCTGTTGTGGTGTTAGTGTTGGCAGAGATTTCATAAATAGAATTTTATGTTTGTTGTTGTTTTTCAGATAAAACAAACCCTGAATCTCTCTGACGTTTTCGGCTGAAGCACCATCTTGTATAAACAGTTCACGCTGTCGCTATTAATGAATAGCTACGGTACCACAATGCTAAAGGGGGGAAGGAAATGACGTCTTCGTCATCACAAGGTGAAATACTTGTTCGACACTAATGTAGATTGTTTTTTTCACAATTGCAATAGCAAGTTCATTTTATTTTATGGTATTTAATAATCTTCTAAAATGCCAATACACCGTTTGCCATGGCGATAGCTCAATAGTAATAAAAAAAGTAAGGCTACACGTTCAGTAAAATGTGGGTGGTCATTGTGTAAGCTCCCCCACCGATACCATATTGTAAAGTTGCATAGAACATTTGAGTTTTGCAAAAAGGTAAGATATGCAAAAAAGGAAGGAGCAACACGAACAAATGATGATGGTCATAATTGCAATATATAGATGAACACAGTTGGTATCTTTTGTAGGATAGTCATAAATGAAAACCATGTATCCAGTTATTAAACTTAGGGCAAGCATAGCTTTTTCAAAGTATAGTTCATCTCTTTGTAAGAGGGACTCTTTTTGACAATTTTACCATCTCTGTTAATTACAAAATGGGTTGGATAACCATTTAATGCCAAATTACCAAAATTTCCCTCAACCTGTTGAAAAATGAAAACAGTAAAAAAAGAAGCATCAAAAACAAACGATTACTTTGTGGGTGGGATGAAACTTTCTTAGCCCACCTTCTCTTTAAACAAATTTAGATGCGTTTGCCCTGCCCCATTGGATTTTACGGTACTATTGTGTATATTATTTGCCATGCCTATGCAATCCCCGGTACGGAACGAATAGATATAGATGGAAATAAAATATAAACTATCTGCCAGCCGAACGCTTTGCTTAAAACATTCACTAAATTTGGAAGACTCCAAGTCTGATTTCAATCCGTCTCATTGGTCCGTGTTTTGTTGAACAGCAATATCATTATGAAAGAAAAGATGAACAGCTTGGTCAATTATCTCATTTATTTAAGAAGTATATGAAAAGATCAACAATGCCCGAATCACAAAATGTGACAGATTACCCCAACAACAATACCATATTTACAGTTTGGAAATTTAAGGAGGGTACAGAAGCTGCCTCAGTTTTTGAACAGCTTTGCGCTTTGGTTGCTAACCTTAATCACTCCTTCACCATACGGGTCCCGGGTGGAAGGGCAAGTTGTGTAATGGGGATCGGATATGACGCCTGGATTAAGCTTGGCTTACCCAAACCACTCCCTAAAGAACTAAAAAAATTCGAACCAATTATAGGATCAAAGCACACTGCTGTTGCTACTCCTGGGGATCTGCATTTTCATCTGAGAGGAACCGATATGTCCGTTTGTTTTGATATGCTCACTGCGATAACCGAAGTATTATATCCGGCCGCGGACTGCCTGGAAGAAATTCACGGCTTCAGGTATTGGGACGGGCGTTCGATTCTTGGCTTTGTGGATGGTACAGAAAACCCCATTGGCAGCGAACGGCAGTTTTATGGAGTAGTAGGCGACGAAGACCCCTTTTACAAAGGAGGAAGTTATGTTTTTGTACAAAAATACCTGCACGATATGCAGGAATGGACAAATCTATCTACTGAAGAACAGGAAAGAGTGATTGGCCGTTATAAAATCAGCGATATTGAAATGGCGGATAATGTAAAGCCGGCTAACTCTCACAGTGCTTTGGCAGGTATCGAAGATGATAGCGGCAATGAATTGAAAATAGTAAGAGACAATATGCCCTTTGGAAACCCTTCTAAAAAAGAGGTTGGCACCTACTTTATTGCTTATGCAAATACGTTCAGCACCACACACAAAATGTTAGAACGAATGTTTATTGGAAATCCGCCCGGCAATTATGACAGGATACTGGATTTCAGCACGGCATATACCGGAACCCTATTCTTTGCTCCACCAATGAATATGTTGAAGCAATATTCACCGGTTGCTACTTCTTGAGGCGTTGAAAAAACCTTTGGATGTATTTCCGCCGCTTAGGTCTTTGTTGTATAGTGTGTTGTCCGGTACCGATTGATACCCATTTTAACGTTTAATATTTTTAAGTGATGGATTATATTGACTACTACAAAATTTTGGATGTTCCAAAGAATGCTTCCGCAGACGAAATAAAAACAGCCTATCGGAAGCTGGCCCGTAAGCATCATCCTGATTTAAATCCGAATGATGCACAGGCAGTAAAACATTTTCAGCAGCTCAATGAAGCCAATGAAGTATTAAGTGATCCGGAAAAAAGAAAAAAATATGATCAGTATGGCGCCGACTGGAAACATGCTGATCAGTTTGAAGAAGCACACAGGCAGCAACAGGCTGCCGGGCATGCCAAGAGCAGCCCATTTGGACAAAGCAGCGGCGAATACTATTCATTTAACGGAGAGGGGGGAGATTATTCCGATTTCTTTGCCTCTATGTTTGGCAATCGGGAAACCAGTGGCCGGCAGGCCCGTTTTAAAGGACAGGATTACCGTGCGTCCGTACAGATAAACTTGTCGGAGGCTTACAAAACCCATAAGCAAACATTTACCGTTAACGGCAAAAGTGTACGGATAACCGTACCTGCAGGAATTGAGAATAACAAGGAAATAAAAATTACGGGGTACGGGGCGCCCGGTGTAAACGGCGGTCCCAACGGCGATCTTTATATCACTTTTGCCATTCATAATGATACAGCTTTCGTGCGCAAGGGCAATGACCTGTATACTGATGTGCCGCTGGATCTTTACACCGCTATGCTGGGCGGAGAAAAAACGCTGGATACCCTGAACGGAAAAGTAAAACTGAAGGTAGCGCCCGAAACGCAAAACGGGAGCAGGGTAAGGTTGAAAGGCAAAGGGTTCCCGGTGTATAAGAAGGACGGAACGTTTGGAGATCTTTATATCACCTACCAGGTAAAAATTCCAACGAACCTGTCAAACAAGGAAAAAGAATTATTTACCGAGCTTACTAAAGAGCGTCAAAAAACATCATTATGAACACTTCAAGTAATATAACAGTCGAACAATGCTGCTTTTATTATAAGATTGAGACAACCTTTGTACAATCGCTCAACGAACATGGCCTGATAGCACTGACGAAGTCAGAGAAAGAATATTTTATCAACTATGAGCAACTGATCAGCCTTGAAAAATATATACACCTGCATTATGATCTGGATATCAATATGGAGGGCCTGGAAGCTATCACACATTTGTTAACCCGTATTACCGATCTTCAAAATGAAGTAAAAAGACTCCAAAATGAGTTGGGACAGGGTTGATGCCATATGAGGTTGAAGTTCTGCCTTTGTTTCTTGTATCGTACAACTTTTACTTATTTTTTAGTCAACTTGTAGAATTACTGGATCTCAAAAACGAGGCTTATGTTAACGTTGAGTAAAATTCCGTAACTCTATGGTACATTTCAAAATGCCGTAATTCAATCAGAAATTTGAATTGTCTGATTGGAAATTTTTGTACGATTTCAATTGCTCATTTAAAGTTTGATCTCATTGAGGATCAAATGAATGTGGCGAGAAGGGATTAACTCAAAATGGCGAAACGGGGTCATTGACATCTGGCGTAAGGCGGTCAATTTGAGTGGATTTTCCACCTTGTATTATTCTTTCCGCTAAATTCAGAAAAAATGGAATTTTTAGGATCGCCTTTAATGGCTTAGTGTGAGACAGGTATTGGCAAAGGCTATTAAAATCAGGTATGTGGTTGTGATGAAGAAACCGGGTATTTCAGATTTTTTGTGCTGCTTCGATCATGAAGTGAGTGAATTCAACATCGAGTTGTGCTATAATATGCTGCAATGCCGGGTTTGCAACACCACATATAAAACCTGTACCGGTCCGTAATTCTCACAGCCACCATCCGTTATAAACTGGCAGGCGGTTATCATCGATGGTTAAAGAAAAGGAGAATGGGCTTTTTTCAGCAGGTTTTTGTAAGCAACTGGTCAATAAGGGAATCATTTTTTTAAAATATTCTTATTTTGTTAGTATGTTTGGACAAACCTTTGCGTGATGCTGGTAATTGACCGTAAAAGTAAAGTTCCCTTGCGTGTGCGGATGGAGGAGCATTTTCGGAAATTGATCAGGTCTAAAAAAATCGGGAATAAGACCTTTTTGCCCATGGAGTTGGAACTGGCAACCAGATTAGGGTATCCAATAGTAAAATCCGCCAGGCTATGAACAAGTTGGAAAATAAAGGATTGATTGTTCACAAGAAAGGCGTGGGCACTAAAGAGGCGAGAAAAAGGCTCTGAAGTTATCTGAGTTTAAGGGAGAGGCATCCGTTGAAAACAAAACTGGTGTACCGCAAGAACAGCAACAGAAGAGTGGCTTATCCAATTAAAAATGCGTGTTTACCTATAAGTCAATTATGAAACATTTGATACGATTGCTTTTTATTGCCCCTTTTTGCCTGTTCCTTGTAGTGGATATGTTTTATGCCTGTACAAGTAAAAATACTGGTGGGAATGACATTCCGGAAAACATCAGTTACAATTACGATGTCCGCCCAATTTTATCTGACAAGTGTTTTAACTGTCATGGTCCCGATGCCAAAAAAAGAGAGGCCGGCCTTCGTTTAGATATTGCATCTGAAGCCTATAAAGCGTTGCAGGAGCATCCCAGCAAATATGCATTGGTGCCTGGTAAACCGGAATTGTCAGAACTGTTTCAACGTATCAGCACTAAAGATACCAGCTTGCAAATGCCGCTGGCTAAGAGCAAACTGCCCAGACTGACTGAAAAAGAGATCGCTATCATTAAAAAATGGATACGCCAGGGAGCAGTGTATGAGCCACATTGGGCTTTAGTGGCTCCTAAAAAGCAAACATTGCCTGAAGTGAAGAACAGGCATTGGCCTATTAATGAGATCGATTTTTTCATTTTAAAAAAAATGCAGGAAAAAGGGCTTGAACCAAATGAGATGGCCGATAAAGAAAGATTGGCAAAACGGGTATTCATGGACCTTACTGGTATTTTGCCGGTTCAGGAAGAATCACAGCAATTTTTGAATGATAAAGATCCATCCGCCTATGAAAAATTAATCGACCGTTTGATGAACCAACCCCAGTTTGGGGAGAAAATGGCCATCAGCTGGCTGGATATTGCCCGCTATTCCGATTCTCATGGATATCAGGATGATAACTACCGTTCGCAATGGCCCTGGAGGGACTGGGTGATACATGCATTCAATAAAAATATGCCTTATGACGAATTTATTACCTGGCAGCTGGCAGGGGATCTGTTACCTAATGCAACAAAAGAACAGATACTGGCAACAGGTTTTAACCGAAACCATAAAATAACGGAAGAGGGCGGAGTGATTGATGAAGAATACCGGCAACAATATGTTTCAGACCGAACCAATACGTTCGGCAGATCAATGTTGGCAATGACTATAGAGTGTGCTAAATGTCATGATCATAAATATGATCCTATTTCTCAAAAAGACTATTACCAGATTTTTGCTTTTTTCAACAATGTAAAAGAAGTTGGGATCGAATCTACTGTTGGCGGACCGGAAACTTTTGCTAAGAATCCACGCATGCAAATCACCAATGAGGATGTACGCACAACCCTAAATTTTATTAATAAAACAGATACCAATAAACTTGAAGTATCCATTATGGGCGACCGGGATACGCTTCGGAAGACCCATATTCTTGCCAGGGGTAATTATGATGCACCTACTGCTGAAGTAATGCCTTCCACACCAGCCGCCATTCTTCCATTTGATACTGTGGTCTATCCTAAAAACAGGTTAGGGTTGGCACGTTGGCTTTTCGATAAAAAGAACCCACTTACCGCAAGGGTTTATGTGAACCGTATGTGGCAGGAATTTTTCGGAAGAGGGTTGGTGAAAACCGCTGCTGATTTTGGTATGCAGGGAGAGCTGCCTACCCATCCTGCCCTGCTCGATTGGTTGGCAGTAGATTTTAGAGAAAACGGATGGAATATGAAAAGACTGGTTAAGCAAATTTTGATGTCTGCTACCTATCGCCAGTCAACTATGATATCGAAGGAGAAACAGAAAGCTGATCCGGTCAACTTATATTGGTCATATGCGCCAAGGGTTCGTTACTCAGCTGAACTGGTGAGAGATATGTTGTTGACAAGCAGTGGGCTGCTGAATAAAACTATCGGCGGCCCAAGTGTAAAACCTTATCAGCCGCCGGGTCTTTGGGAGATGGCAACATCAGGTAGGGGATTATTGAAAAGGTATGTACAGGATACAGGCCAACTGCTCTACCGCAGAGGTATCTATACTTTTATTAAAAGAACAGTTCCGCCGCCATCGATGATATTATTTGATGCCAGTAACCGTGATGAATGCCAAGTTAGCCGATACCGGACCAATACGCCTTTACAGGCACTCATCATGCTCAATGATCCAACTGTTTTGGAAGCATCAAAAGCACTGGCCGACAAATTGCTGCAACAAACACAGCATCCAGCACAACTATTGAGAAAAGCATTCAGAGCCATTCTTTGCCGAAATGCTTCAGCTAAGGAAATAGAGCAATTGGTGATTTTTTGGAAAGACATGCAAAAAGAGATCAAAGCAAACGGAAAAAAAGTAGAAAAAATAATTGCCGTCGGTTCATATAAACCACGCACTAAAAATATGGTAGACCTGGCTGTTGCGATGCAAGTTGTCCAAGTTATCTACAATATGCAGGAGGCTATTACAAAAACCTGATTATGGAAAAAGAATTACTCGAACATGGTTTGAATTTAAACCGGCGCAGGTTTATCTCCCGTCTAAGCATTGGATTGGGTAGTGCCGCGTTGGGTTCACTGTTAATCCCTGGCCTGTTCAATGGATCTACAAGTCCCGAAGACACCATTATGCCTGGGTTACCCCATTTTGCACCCAAAGCCAAAAGAGTCATTTATCTGTTCCAGAATGGGGCACCTTCGCAATTGGAATCATTCGATTACAAGCCCCTGCTTTGCCAAATGATGGGGGAGGATTTACCCGAATCGATTCGGATGGGCCAACGATTAACAGGTATGACATCTAAACAGACTAAATTTCCATTAATTGGTTCTTATTATAAATTCAACCAACATGGCAAATCAGGTGCATGGGTAAGTGAGTTGTTTCCACATATGTCGAAGATCGTTGACGATATCTGTATCATTAAGTCTATGAACACAGAAGCCATCAATCATGATCCCGCACTCACTTTTTTTCAGTCAGGTGCACAACAGGGTAACAGGCCCAGTATGGGTGCCTGGGCAAGTTATGGGCTGGGTACAGAAAATAATAACCTGCCGGCATTTTGTGTATTGTTATCAAGGGGGAAGGGCAATGGGCAGGGCGTATATTCTAAATTATGGACCAATGGTTTTTTAGATTCGGTACACCAGGGTGTTCAGTTCAGCAGTGGTGAAAATCCGATCCTCTATTTGCAAGATCCGGAAGGTATAGACAGGAATGTAAGAAGAAAAATGATCGATCAGATTGCTTCACTCAATGAGACAGAATATCAGCATTTCGGCGATCCTGAAATTGCTGCCAAAATTCAGCAATATGAAATGGCTTACCGTATGCAGACAGCTGTTCCTGAAATTATGGATACTTCTAAAGAGCCAGAAGATATTATCAAGTTATATGGTCCGGATTGTCTGGTTCCGGGTACGTATGCTGCCAATTGTTTGTTGGCAAGAAAACTTTCCGAAAATGGAGTTCGCTTTGTTCAATTATATCACCAGGGATGGGATCAGCATGGCAATCTTCCAATAGAAATGAAGGGCCAGGCCATGGATGTAGATCAACCCTCTGCCGCTTTAATAACCGATCTAAAACAAAGAGGTTTGTTAGATGAAACCCTGGTTATCTGGGGTGGAGAATTTGGCCGTACCAACTTTTGTCAGGGTAAACTGCTGGCTGATAATTATGGTCGCGACCATCATCCACGTTGTTTTACCATATGGATGGCCGGTGGTGGAATAAAACCCGGAGTGGTGTATGGCGAAACAGATGATTTTGGATATAATATTGTAAAGGACCCGGTACATGTACACGATTTTCAGGCAACCGTGTTGAACCAACTGGGACTGGATCATGAAAAGCTGATCTATAAATTCCAGGGCAGAAGATACCGGCTTACGGATCTTTATGGTAATGTAGTAAAAAATATCATCGCATAAACTTTCAGTTATGAATCGAAGAAAATTTGTACAAAATGCGGTTCTTGGCAGCGCCGGATTCTTTATTGCCAAAGACCTGAAGGCAACACCAAAGGGACCTGTTTATGGACATAATGAAATGCGTTTCAGGTTAAACAATAAATGGGGTAATCTGAATCCCCTCAAAACGCCTGTGAATGATTGCCATGAAATGGTGCAGGACAGCAAAGGCAGGATATTGCTGCTCACCAACGAAACAAAAAACAATCTCATCATTTATAATAAATCCGGTAAGCTCATCAGCACATGGGGCACTGAATTTCCCGGGGCACATGGACTTACGATACAAAAGACAGGAAAAGAAGATCTGCTCTTCATAACTGATACCATCCGGCACCAGGTTTTTAAAACAACGATCGATGGTAAAATATTGCTGACCATTGATCCACCAATGGAGGCGGATATCTATCAAAAGAGAGAGGCTTTTGTACCAACGGAAACTGCTGTTCTGGAAAATGGTGACTTTTATATAGCTGATGGATATGGTTCGCAATATATTTTACATTATGATTTGAACGGTAAATTGAAAAATTATTTTGGTGGGAGAGGGGAAGGAGATGAACACCTGGATAATGCACACGGTATATGTATAGATTACCGGCAATCAACACCCACTTTAATTGTAACAGACAGGACCCGAAATGCTTTTAAAAGGTTTTCAATGGATGGGAAACTGATGGAAGTTATTCACCTGCCCGGTGCCTGTGTATGCCGGCCTGTGATCAAAGGTGCGTATCTCTATGCGGCAGTTCTGCGCTCACCTACTTTAAACAATGAAAAATCCGGTTTTGTAACCATATTGAATAAAGACAATAAAGTCGTGTCGAACCTTGGCGGTTCTGAACCTGTTTATGAAAATGGCAATCTTGCCGTTATGTCCCAAACAGACAAAATTTTCATTCATCCGCATGATGTTTGTGTAGACGATGAAGGAAGTATCTACGTGGCACAATGGGCATCAGGGAAAGTATATCCTTACAAATTCACGCTAGTATAAATGAAACTGATCAGAAAAATGGGGACCAGCCTTTTATTGGGGGGGGTGGTTTTTTTACTCGTCCTTTTTTTATTTGAAGAACGCCTTCAGGTGCCTCCCTGGTTACAGGTGGTTGGACGCATACATCCGTTGATGCTGCATTTTCCTATTGTATTGCTGAGTATCTCTATCATTTCTTATTGGATTCCTGCTAATAAAACTTCGCAGGAGAATGGATGGGAGCTCATAAGATTATTTGCTGCACTAACTGCAATAGTCAGTGCTATTATGGGTATGCTGCTTTCCATTGAACAGTCGAATAAAGGTGAAATGCTCAACTATCATAAATGGGGTGGGATAGGTATCGCGCTTATTGCATGGTTCTTATACAGCTTCCATTCAGTCATTTACAGATATAGGGTTGCGGCAAAAAGTATTTCAATAGTAACGGCATTTGTTTTGCTGGTTACAGGCCATTTGGGAGCCAACCTCTCACATGGACAAAATTTTCTCACAGAACCCCTCATGGCTTCTCAAAAAAAGACAATTATTCTTGAGGAAGCCCGGTTTTTTCCTGATATTATCTTCCCTGTTTTTGAACAAAAATGTGGTGGTTGTCACCAGACTAATAACCAAAAAGGCGGATTATCATTAAATGATAGCGCAGCGATCGTAAGAGGTGGAAAATCCGGCAGTGACCTGGTGCCCGGTGACCTGATCAAAAGTTTACTCATTCACCGTATTCATTTGCCGTTGACTGAGAAAAAACATATGCCGCTTGCAGAGAAACCACAGTGCAGCGCAGAAGAGGTAAACCTTCTGGAAGCATGGGTAAAGGCAGGGGCTCCATTCAAACAAAAATTAATAGACAGGCCCGAAACAGATAGTCTGCGTTTACTTGCATACAATTACATTAAACCCCTGCTAAATGGAGAAGAAGAAGTTGTTTATGATTTCACAGCTGCAGATCCTTCCATCATCAATAAACTAAACAACAACTATCGTGTGATTAAGCAACTGGGTAACAATTCACCTGCCTTATCGGTTTCTTTTTTTGGCCGGGCGATGTATTCACCAGAGAAATTAAAAGAACTGGAACCTGTCAAACAGCAGATCATACATTTGAATCTGGCGAAAATGCCAATTGCAGATCAACAAGTGGGTTGGATCAGTACTTTACCCAACCTGCGGAGATTAAGCCTGAATTATTCTGATATTACTGATCAGAGCATGAAGCTGATTGCGGGAATGAAAAACCTGGAATCTGTCTCGGTTGCAGGAACACAGGTGAGTATACAAGGTGTAAATGCATTGATAAAAAATAAAAAACTAAAAGAGATATTTGTATGGGGCAGTAAAGTGAGCGCTGAAGAAGCCACTTCCCTTCAACAAAAAAATCAGCAGTTAAAAATTGAAAACGGGTTCCAGGGGGCAGATACCATGATTATCGCCTTAAACCAACCTCGTATTAAAACACCTGCAGGCTTTTTCCACGATAGCCTGAAAATTGAGCTGGCGCATGTGATCAAAGGGGCGATTATCCGGTATACACTTGATGGCACGGAACCTGATAGTTCGAAAAGTGTCGTTTATACAAGCCCAATTAACATCAACAAAAACACTTCACTTACTGTAAAAGCTTTTAAGAAAGGTTGGCTATCCAGTACTATTATAAAAAGTTCCTACATTAAGGCCGGAATCCCAATAATGAAAACAATTCTGCAAACACCGGCTGACCCGAAATACAATCAGTTGGCAGAAAAAGTGTTGGCCGATCTTGATCTGGGAGATCCTGCTGATTTTTCGACCAAATGGCTGGGATACCAAAAAAATGATGCGATGGTGATATTTGACCTGGGAAGCGACCAACAGGTACAGGAAGTTTTGGTGAATGCATTACATAGCTTCGGTTCTTCTGTTTTTCCACCGGTATCCTTAACAGTTTGGGGAAGTACTGATAAAAAGAACTGGGAATTGCTCAACACCATCAGGCCTGAAATGCCGAAAAAAATTGTGCCTTCATTTGCTTATCTGTATTCCCTGCATTTTAAACCAGTTGCCATACGCTATGTGAAACTTGCCGGGCAGCCCATTAAAAAACTTCCACTTTGGCATCCTGGAAAAGGAAAACCCGGTTGGTTCTTTATGAGTGAGGTAGTGGTTAATGGGCCGGTGCAATTATAGTAAATGATTATTGCTTTTATTTTCTTCAAATAAAAAAGTGTATGTCAAGGCTCAAATTTTGTTAAATCCTGAAACTCTTTACTTTTTCTTTCTGCTGATAACCTGCCATTTTATTTTTCAATATTTTATCAATAGTAAACCCTGCTCCTTTTTGATTGCAACCGGCGAGTAAAATAAAAAAGCATGATACAAAACTGATTTCCTTTATACGATTTTTCATCTGTAGCTTCATTTTAAAAAGGCATTTCATTTTGGGTTAAAAAGCCAGTTTCCTTGTCTTGCCCGCGCTATCGGTTATAGTAATGGATGCAACATTTTTATCAATGCTCAAAAATCTTGCTGATTGCGACAAAAAGGAAAAGCCATAATAGAATTCCTGTCTTTGTTTTTTACCATTTCTAAATGATATTTCAGCACTTGCCTCATTTGGCTGCAAAAGGATGTTGGTAATATCCTTCTTAAGTTCAAATACTTTTAGAGGGCCCCGGTTTTGCCCGGCGGCCAGCAAGTATTTACCATTTTTACTTCTCAATTTTATTAAGGCCTTCCCGTTGCCTGGAATAAAAATGCCGCTTTCAAGAATTGATTGGGGCATAAAATTTCCTTTGCCATCCCCTTTCAGGATCAAGCCATTCAATGCATCGTAACGGCCTACTGTCACATCGGTTCCGTAATCATTGGTATTCATTACTATATCCAGGTTGCCGTCACCATCAAAATCGTCTACTGTCATTCCATTTAAAGCCGACAGTTGAGCTTGAAAAGGCAAGGGAATCAAGGTAAATTTACCGGCACCATCATTTCTACAGTAGCACGAGTTGAAGTTGTTTGCTTTTAATATTAATGCATCTTTTAATTGTTCTTTTGTCAATAGCTGGTCCATCGCAACAGTAGCATATGATTTGTAATTTTGAAATGTTGCCCGCATCCCTATCATTTGTTTTACAATATCATCCCTTGTTTGGGCTGGAAATTCTTTTTTGGTAGGATTACCCTGGCTTGCAGGAAGATATAAAGAAGGGAAGGCATCATAGCTTCCGTTGTTATCAAAATCTTTGGCATAAATAGAAACGGGGTATTGGTTGGTGGCTTTGTAAAAAGAATTCTGTCCCAGGTTACCCACGATGTAATCAATATCACCATCATTATCAAAATCTCCTGCTGCAATAGTATTCCACCAGCCGATTTGATTGCTGATTCCTGAACCTGCCGTTACATTTTTAAATATTCCTTTATCATTTTTAAAAAAGGTGACGGGCATCCACTCCCCGGCCAGGATAAGGTCAGGCCAGCCATCATTATCAAAATCAGTAAACATGGCATCACATACGAGACCAATATTTTTTAAATCTTTTGCCACTTCGTTTGTTACATCGGTAAACTTAATATGGCCGTTTTTTGAATCATTCCTGTAAATAAAACTGGATACAGGTTTTGGATAGCTCCAGGGTTCAACCCGGCCGGCAATAAAGAGATCAAGATCCCCATCCTTATCATAATCTATGGCTCTTACACAGGATTTGCTTGTAAAATTTTGGGGTAACGCCAGAGAGTCGGCCGTAAAATTCCCTTTTCCGTCATTGATAAAAAATATGTCCTGGTAAGCATCTGTGTTTGGCTTGTTTTCATAGCCGCCACGGGATATGAAAAGATCCAAATCCCCATCCCCATCTGCATCAAACAAGGTTAGTCCCATATCCTGGAATTGTTTAGCGGTATTTTGCGGCTGTTGCACCAGCGGCTTCTCCAAAAAAGAGCCATTGACTTGCTGCAGGAAGATTACAGCTCCATAAGAAGAATTCCCCCCTGCAATAAAATCATCTAATCCATCGCCATTCAAATCGCCTGCCGCCAGTGCTGGTCCATATTCAGAGAATTTATGCGGCAGTAATTTCTGAATATTAAAATCAATATAGTCTTCTTGCAAATAAGTATAATGGATGCCTACTGCGTCTGTTACTTCTTTAAATAAAGTATTTTGTGCAACTACAGGACTGACCCAGGAATAGGGATCTCTTGCATTTGCCTTGTCGATTTTTACAGTTTGATTGGTGGGTACATTTTTTAATACCTGTTTTTTCCCACCCGGCCATTTAATAACCAAAGAATCTATCACGGCAACATCGCCAAGGCCAAAATGAGGATTTAATTGTATGGAAGATAGATATCCCCGATAAGGAGTTTGTTCATACACTTGTTGGTTACCACCATAATATATTTCAACCCAGGTGCCAAACCCATTCAGATTTAAAGAATCACCCTTTAATTGCACTGACAAATAATGCTTGTTTTTGGGCTTTGAATCCATTGTTGTATTCTCATAAACCGAAGCCTCATCGTTGATGTTATTAACAACCATATCCAAGTCGCCATCATTATCAAGATCTGCATAAGCAGCGCCATTTGAAAATGAGACTTTGTTTAATCCCCAATCATTCGACACATCCGTAAAGCTGCAATTACCGTTATTATGAAAAGCATATTTGTGCAATTTAACCTGTGGTATCTGCGACAAAGTATAAGATTGGGAAGCAACGGGCGAAGCCTCCTGCCGAAAAGCAATAAAGTCGTGGTCTGTTACGTCTTTTGGAAAGCCATTGGTAACAACCAAATCACGAAGGCCATCATTGTCAAAATCTGCAACTAACGGACTCCAGCTCCAATCAGTTTCTGATATGCCTGAAAAGTAACCGGCTTCACTAAAAATCGGATCACCAATTGAATCATTTGAATTTACTCTTGGCCCCTGGTTAACCTGCAAAGAATTTCTTACATACTGGTATTGATATTTATAAAAATCGTTGAGTTGAAATGATTGGTAACTTCCGCCGGGTAACATCATTTTTTTACGATAATTATCTTTCGGGTTCATATCCAGTTCTATGACATCAGACAGACCGTCGTTGTTGATGTCAATTACATCCTGCCCCATTCCGTTCGCAGAAGTATGCTTAAAATAGGATGCGGCTTTGTCTGTAAAAGTTCCATCGTGATTATTTATGTATAGCAGGTCGTTTGAAATAAAATCATTGGTCACAAGAATATCTTTCCATCCATCTTTATTAATGTCAGTAATATTTACACCATGTCCATAACCTTCAATCGTTAGCCCGGCCTCTTTAGTAACGTTTGTAAATACAGGATGTTTTAAAGCGTCGTTCCAGTCATTCCTGTACAACCTGCCTGTACTTGGAAAGGAACCATCTGTTATTTTAGATTTGAAAACTGACGGGTTTACGGTTGGGAGGATCTGGTTTACTACCAGGTACATATCCAGATCACCGTCATTATCATAATCAAAAAAAGCAGCCATGGTAGAATGCGTAGTATCATCTAATCCGTATTCTGCAGCCATTTCTTTAAAAACGGGGACCCCGTTTTTATCCGGGCCCTGGTTAATGTAAAGAAGGTTTTTTCTCTTTTCCGGATTTTTATCCATCGATGCACAAACGTAAATATCCTGCCAACTGTCATTATTGATATCTACAACAGCTATCCCCTTACACCATTTTCCCTGGCCTTTCACACCAGCTTCTTCTGTAATATCCTCAAACCGAAGATTGCCTTTATTTAAATATAATTTGTTTGATACAAGGTTACCGGTAAAATAAATATCAGGCAATCCATCGTTGTTAAAGTCGGCAATCCCAACACCTCCTCCGTTGTAAATATTGGTAACCTCAATAGGATTGAGCGAATCGCTTTCAACTATCTTATTATTAAAATGTATCCCAGAATGTTCGGGTGAAACCAGGTGAAACAGTTTGGTGTCTTGTTTGCAGGAAAAATGCAAAAGAGAAATAACCCACGAAAGAATAATGTAACGAATAGCTTTCATATGAATCAATTTGTAATGTAAGTATGGAATGAGTTGTTAAAATTAAAATTGAGGGAAGGGCCACTCACTTTCTTTTAGTATCACTCTATGGAAAATTCCGCCTTTTTTTAAAGAGAGTGGCGCCAAAACAAATAATAATATTTCCTTTTCTGGAAGTTAAAGGGCATCCCATATCACAGTCGTAAAAAACTCCCTGCGATTGGGTACTTGTTCCGCCAATAGCATAAAACGAACTGTCTGCAGTAAGAAAACATCCTGGTTTATAGCCAGATCTGCCGCTCGGGAAGACATCATTTAATATATTGATAGTAAGCATGGCACTTGATCTTTCAATAAAATAATTTTTTCCGAAATGCATGCCCAATAAAAGCGATGTTTAAAAAAGCAAAAAAAAAATGCGAATTGTGAATTTTTCATTTAATTTTAAGTTATGTCTATATGTTTATACATACTAAGATATTGAATTTATGCTAAAAAAGCATATCACTGTGTTTTTTGATTAGGGTGTCCGTTTTTATCCATAGGTAAATAATTGCACTTTCAATCTTGCTGGGCTAAGCGGTGAGATAGATCTTTAAAGGATAGCCGGTTCAACGTATTTTTCTCAGGCATTATCAGCAATTGACAATACAACAAATTCCCGGGGAAAATGGGCAGGATATATTTGACATTGAACCGGGGAAAAATATTTTAGACCAGGCATGTTAAATATGCAGCATAATAAAAAAGGTATATTAATGGCCAGATTAATATTTATCTGATATGGGTACTAATCAAAAAATGGATGTTGATAAATCACGCAGTTTTCGGCAATCGGGAGTGCTTTGAACAGATAATACAATTTACATGTGCATGAGATTTTTTTCATCAACGGGATTGTTTTTTTTGTGCATTACAGTTTTCGAACAGAATTATCAGAGAAATCCGGCTATTGCAGCGACGGATAACCTGCAGTCGGCAGTGTTCCCTTTACCGGCAGCGAGCAAAGCGTCATTTACCGACCATACTTCTCGTGCACATATTACGGCGGATCCGGATTGGTTTACATGGTATCCCAGCGTGACTCAGGGTGACGATGGCAAATATCACATGTTTCACTCGTGTTGGACCAAAATCCCGATGACACTTATTACGAAATCGATCCTTACCGGGGAGATGCCTGCTGATGGATTGGTTGAATACTACCTGACGATTTTCGAAAGGGATACCATGGTGCGTTGGCCTGCCGAAGGGAATTTATCGTTTATCACCTGTGAAAAACAGGAATCACTGTCAAATGTCGACTAAACTTTCCTTATCCATTATAACGATCAATAAAATGAACTCTATTAAACCTTTATTTTCTTTGAATGCAGCCATTCTATTTATGCTGGGTCTGATGATGGCTGCCACAACATTTTCACAAAATAAATCCATTATAAGGATGGGCGCTAAGGATACCCATTCATTTGATGAAGGCTGGTTGTTTGCCCGCTACGGGTTGCAACCTGATGGCTCAAGAATGGAAGAACCTAAAAGTTTGGAAAGTATTACCATCAATGACGACGGCTGGCAAAAACTACATCTGCCTCATGATTGGGCCATCACCGGTCCTTTCAGAATAGAATTGGAAGGCGCAACAGGTAAATTGCCTTGGAAAGGGATCGGCTGGTACAGAAAGCATTTTAAGGTTCCAGTAGCCGATTCAAATAAACAAATTCTTGTGGATTTTGATGGAGCTATGGCCAATGCGAAAATCTGGGTAAATGGCCATTACGTGGGCACATGGCCTTACGGGTATAATTCGTTTTGCATAGATTTAACGCCTTACATCAAGGTAGGAAAAGCAAATGTATTGGCGGTTCGCCTCGATACCGAAAACTGGGATTCCCGCTGGTACCCTGGTGCCGGCATTTACCGCCATGTGTGGCTCGTCAAAACAAATCGGGTGCATGTCGGTCATTGGGGTACGTATATTACTACGCCTGAAATTTCGGCTACTGCAGCAAGGGTTAACATGAATGTAACGATTGAAAATAAAGGCAAATTGCCTGTCGAAGCAAGCATTCAAACCGCTGTATTTGAATTGGATAGGCACAATAAAACAGGAGCAAAAGTTGCTTCTTTCAATACATCAGTGGTGAAAATTAAAGCCGGAACGAATACAACTACCACCGTACAGGCCACAGTTAAGCATCCGAGATGCTGGGATATTGTTTCGCCTAATCGCTATCTTGCCCAAACTACCGTAAGTGTAATTGGTAAAGTGGTTGATACCTACCATACGCCATTTGGAATCCGAACAATAGAATTTACGGCCCGCAATGGTTTTCTGTTGAATGGCCGCAGGGTTAAAATTCAGGGAACCTGTAACCATCACGATTTTGGTGCCATAGGAGCTGCCATCAACACAAGTGCTTTGCACCGGCAATTGACAATGCTGAAAGAGATGGGTTGTAACGCATTACGTACTTCACACAACCCCCCTGCTCCTGAATTGCTCGAACTGGCTGACCAGATGGGGTTTCTGGTTTGGGACGAGGCATTCGACTGCTGGAAAACCGGCAAAAGGAAATTGGACTACAACAAACTTTATGAAGAATGGCACAAAATGGATCTGAAAGCGATGGTTCACCGAGATCGTAACCATCCTTCCGTGTTCATCTGGTCAATCGGAAATGAGGTGATGGATCAGCGCAATGTGGGAATGACAAAACATCTGGCCGACATTGTTCGGGGTGAAGATCCAACCCGTCCGGTTTCCAATGGGTATAACGATCCTGATGGGGGGCGTGAAGTTGGGGCTGCAGAAGCTTTAGATATTATGGGAGTGAATTATTTTTTCAGCCAGCAGCCCAAGTGGGATGCCGACCCACGGTATAAGAACAAGCCAACCATTGGCAGCGAAACATCGTCCTGTGTTTCGTCGCGTGGCGAATATTTCTTTGGAAATGAATACCAGAACTGGCAAATATCTTCTTATGATAATGCCTATCCAGGGTGGGGGTGTTCTCCTGATGAACAGTTTCGTACCAATGCCAGGTATCCGTGTCTGTTAGGCGAATTTGTATGGACGGGCTTCGATTATATTGGTGAACCAACACCTTATAATTCCGATGAAACTAATTTGCAAAATTTTCGCAATGAGCCTGAAAAGAAGAAAGAACTGGAGGCGAAACTCATTGAAATCCGCAAAAAAAATCCGCCTTCCCGAAGCAGTTATTTTGGTATTGTAGATTTGGCGGGGTTCCCCAAAGACCGTTTTTACCTTTATCAATCCTATTGGAGACCTGATTACCCAATGGCGCATATTTTACCACATTGGAACTGGGCAGAACGGATCGGACAGGTAACACCGGTGCATGTTTACACTTCAGGGGATGAAGCTGAATTGTTTTTAAATGGGAAAAGTCTAGGAAAAAAAAATAAAAGAAAAGAGCGAGATTTTCGGCTGGTTTGGGATAGTGTAAAATATGAACCTGGAACTATCAAAGTTATTGTCTGGAAAGATGGAAAACAATGGGCTAGTGATGAAATAAAGACTACCGGCGATGCTGCTAAATTAAATCTTTCAACTGATCGGAATTTAATTGAAGCCAAGGGTGTTGACCTGGCCTTTATTACTGTAAAAGTTCAGGATGGGACAGGATTAACTGTTCCGCGTACCCATCCGAAAATAAAATTCGAAGTTGAAGGCCCTGGCGAAATTGTGGCTACCGATAATGGCGATGCCACCAGCTTTGTCCCTTTCCAGAACCATGAACGCGAGGCATTCAATGGTTTGGCATTGGTTATTGTTAAAGCCAAAAAGGGCTTCAAAGGCAATTTTAAAGTAAAAGCAATCAGTGCAGGACTTGTATCGGATGAAATTAAAGTGAAAATAGCCCAGTAAAAAATTATCCAATGGCGGTGAAAGCGTTTGTTGGCATGATGTGAAACATAGAGATATTGTTTACGTCAATGATTGGTGTTCCTTCTTTTTAATAAGTGCCCAATCAGTGGATGTAAAGGCTCTTATAAAAAAGCATGTTTAATAAAGCATAGAAAGAGGCTGGAGTCATTATCTGACATATGATTTCTTTTAAATTCCAATACATAAAACGACAGCACTTGAATCAATAATCATGAAAAAAATAAACTTAGCCTTCTTGCTATTGATTAGCATAACAGCATTTGGGCAGGATAAGCAATCCAATCCTGCACCTATCAATCCAAATGTTAAGGAGATCATTGTAATATTCAAAACGCACTTTGATATAGGCTATACCCATCGGGTAAAGGATGTAGTCCAATATTACCGTACGGATATGATTGACAAGGCTTTGGATATCATGGATAAGACCCGGGATTTGCCTAAAGCACAGCAATTTACATGGACTGCGCCGGGCTGGGTGATGGCCAAAGTATTGGAAAACTGGCCGGGGCAAACACCTGAACGCCACCGGCGATTGGAAGAAGCTTTTAAGTCGGGACGATTTGTGAGCCATGCGATGCCTTTCTCAGTTCAGTCTCAGATATTGTTCCCCGAAGATGTTGCAAGATCCTACGAATCGTCCTCTTTCGTTTCCCGCAAATATGGCCTGCCATTGCCGTATGCTGCAAAGATGACTGATGTGCCTTCCCAAGCAAACATATTGGCTACAGGACTGGCGCAAGGCGGCATAAAATTTATGCATATCGGATGCAACTGGCCCAGCGGCGATGTAAATTATCCGCCACTTTTCTGGTGGCAGGGACCAGATGGAAGCCGTGTCTTGACGCTATATTCGCCTACTTATGGAACCACCACAGGACTAGGTTGGCCAACGGAATGGGGAGGCAACGATGGGCGTGTGGGCAGGAACCTGATCCCCCCTGCTAATTGGCCGTATCAGGTATGGCCCGCTATTTTTGTCACCCTTGATAACTCAGGACCACCCAGCCCCAAAGAGGTGAAAGCGTTATTGGATGAAGCGGCTAAAAAAATGCCTGGCGTGAAGATCAGCGTAGGACGCCTGGAGGATTTTGCCGATGCAATTCTTCCTACGCATCCTGATCTGCCCGTTATCAAAGCAGAAGCTCCTGATACATGGATCCACGGCAATATGAGTGACCCTGGCGGAATGAAAATTTCCCGTAATATTAACCCGCTGATACCTGCTGCGGAAGGATTAAATACGCAACTCAAAAATTGGAATATAGCTGTTGCTGATATTACCAAAGATATTTCGAAAGCGTATGAAAATGTTTTGCTTTATGGTGAACATACCTGGGGCGGTGCAGGCTCTATTAATCAATATGGAGAAGCATTTAAAAAACTATCGCCTGAAAGTTATAAAGACCTTGAAGGATCATGGGAAGACAAAACCGATTATATCCGCGCCACCGAAAATATTATACAACCACTGCTGGCAAGCAACCTTTCTGTTCTTGTACAAAACGTAAACCGCGGAGGTAAACGTATGGTGGTCTATAATCCGTTGCCCTGGAGCCGGTCGGGATGGGTGGAAGTGAGCAACCAACACAGATTTATCTATGCCAGGAATGTTCCGCCTTCCGGCTATAAAACCTTTGGGGAAAAGGATTTGGTGGAAAACAGTTCAACCAATTTAAGCTCAAATAGGCTGGAAAACAAGTATTTCATCATTAAGCTCGATCCTGCCCGTGGCATTATTTCATCGCTGATCGACAAACGTACCAGAAGGGAATGGGTTGATGCCAAGGCAAAATGTGGCCTGGGACAATATATGAATGAACGGTTTACCTACGAACAAACCGTAAAATATGTAACTGATTATCAGAATAACCGGGCAATGAACGTTTTTGGCTCGAAAGGAGCGTGGCTGCATCCAGGTCTATACAAGCCTGGAATGATTTCTGAAAAACAGGTTCCTTACCGTGCGGCACTGTCTAAAAATGGCAGTTTGAGAATCACGAAAGATGCCCATCAGGAAATAGCCGTTATTGACATGCCGGCCGATACTGCTAATCATTTCCCCGCTTCTTCTTTGCGGGTAATCTTACAAAATGATGAACCGTTTATTGATATGGAGCTTATTATCAAAGATAAGGCAAAAGATAACTGGCCTGAAGCCGACTGGTTCTGCTTCCCGTTTAAAATAAATTCCCCTGAATTCACTGTTGGGCGTTCTTTAGGGATGATGGATCCTTCTAAAGATATAATGGAAGGCGCCGACAAAGATTTGTATGCCGTTGGAACCGGAGTTACCATAGCCGGTAAGGATGGATCCGGCATTGCTTTTTGCCCGTTCGATCACTCGCTTATAAGTTTGGACAGACCCGGGATTTGGAAGTTTACCAAAGATTTCATTTCGCGTAAACCGGTTATTTATCTTAATCTTTATAATAATCAGTGGAATACAAACTATCGTTACTGGTATCCAGGCACGTGGCGTTCAAAAGTCAGAATATGGACTTTTACCAACAACAGCACAACAGCATCGAGATTGGTAACGCCGTCTCTTGAAGCCCGTACCCCTTTGCTGGTTGCCGAAGCCGAAGGCAAAGCTGGTCATCTTCCTGCCGAACAAGCCGGAATTTCTGTTTCCAGAAAAGGGATACAAGTTACCGCCTTCCGCCATCATAGTACTGACAATCCTGTTTTTGCAACAACCACTACTCATTTAAATTCAACCCTGCTGCGGTTGTGGGAGCAAGGAGGTAATTCGGGAAATGTAACAGTTACCCTCCCCAAAGGGTCAAATTACACGAAAGCAACTCCGGTAAACCTTCGTGGTGAAGTAACCGGTAAGCAAATCAAGATCATTGGCAGCAAATTTAACTTCCTGCTCAAAACATATGCCCCTGCCAGCTTTGTTTTGGATATGGCTTCAACCGAAAAGAAATCTGCGCTTGTACCTGTTGGTGCCCGATTCATCGATGCATTGCATAAGGGGAAAAAAATTACTATAGTCACAATGGGCACCAGCCTCACTGGCGGAGAATGGCGCTGGCCAGATGTCATGATGAACGACTGGCTCAACAAAGCATTTCCCGGGCAAGTTATCTGCTTTAACGAGGGTGTCGGCGCATCCTCCTCCAGTGTGGGCCCTTACAATAATTCGGCTCTATCCGGCATAGACAAACTCCCTGCTGTTATCACCCATAAGCCTGATGTGGTCTTTATTGAGTTCGCCACAAACGATGCCTACCTCCCCTATAAGATATCTCGGGAAGCGTCACAGAAAAACCTCAACTTTATCATCGATCGGATCCTAGAGGCCAACAGCAAGACCGAAATTATTCTTCAAACCATGAATACGGTCATGGACAAACCGGGTTCTGCTTTCCAAGTCTCCAGCGATCGCCCAGCGCTTGTTCAATATTTCCAAGGCTATCGCGATATCGCTAAAAAGCGTAACCTGCTACTCGTGGACCATTACCTGAATTGGGCGAAACTCATGAAGGAGGACCCGGTACGCTTCAACCAACTTGTCCCGGACGGCATCCATGTGCAGATCCCAGGTTATCAGGAAATACTTCTGCCCGAACTGAAGAAAATACTGGATCCTACGCTAACCCGAGCCCAATAAGCAAATTGTAATCAGACTATATAACTAAAGACCGGAACATTGGCCGATAACGTTTGAGTTTAAACAGTCAAGACATGTATGATAATTTCTCACTCTTTGAATATAACCAGGTCCGCAGTAAAAAACAGTGGTATGAGGCTACTAATTTCCAAAGTTTAAGGTACAATTTCGTAAAGATCCCTGCAATGATTAAAACAAGCTACTTACTTCTCCCGCTTTTGTTGAGTAACATTTTTTGGGGTTTTGCTCAAAAAAGCAATTTGGCGGAACTGCCGAAACCTTGTTACAACCTTGTATTACAAGCGCCAGTCAAAACATGGGATGAAGCAGTGCCGTTAGGCAATGGCCTAATGGGAGGGCTTTTGTGGGGCGAAAATAACACCATTCGCTTATCGTTGGATAGGGGTGATTTGTGGGATGAGCGAACTACCGGAGGAGAAGAATGGTGGAAAGAACGTACCTATCAGAAAGCAGTGGATTTAATTACGCAAAAGAAATATGATTTGGTGCAGAATTGGTGGGATGGCCCTTACAACGGAGTAACACCAACTAAACTGCCTGCAGGTCGTATAGAAATTAAACTACCTGTTTCCGAAATTGTTAAACGTTTTGAACTAAACCTATCTGCCGCCGAAGGTATTGCACATTTCAATTCAAATGCGCTAATTAAAGTTATGTATAGTGCCACCCAACCAATTGTTTTACTATCCATAAAAGGAACTATCCCCGACTCAATTAACCTGTTAAGCACCATGGATGTGTATCGCCTGAAAAATGTGAATGAATCTGGGTTGAGCAGTGGCGGATCAATAAATAATTTGGGATATCCGGAAGCCGGAAAAGGAAAGTCAGGTAAAGCACAATGGTATATTCAGCAGGCTTCCGGTGGACTGAAGTACTGTGTGTATATTCAATCACAGCAAATAAATAATGAAACACTGTTAGCTATAACCATCACATCAACAAATGATGCAACTGATTTCTTGTCGTTAGCAAGTCAGCGATGTATCACTGCCTTACAAAATGGATATGCGGTTATACGGAAAACACATGCTCAATGGTGGAAAAATTTCTGGCAACAATCAAGTGTTAGTATTCCTGATACTGCCGTACAAAAGCAATATAATCTGGTGCAATATTTTTACGGTGCAGCATCCCGTTCCGATGCACCTCCCATGCCCTTACAAGGTGTATGGACAGCCGATAACGGTACTTTACCTCCATGGAAAGGGGATTATCACAACGACCTCAACACGCAAATGACTTACATCGCTTATCAGGAAGCAGGAAGATTTGACGAGGGTGCTTCGTACCTCAATTATTTATGGGACAGGCGGAAGGTTTTTAGCGGGTTTGCTAAAGATTTTTATGGAACCGGGGGACTGGCATGCCCCGGTGTAATGTCTTATTCAAGCCAGCCGTTGGGGGGATGGGGTCAATATAGTCTGTCGCCCACCATGAGTGCCTGGAGCGCTCATCTTTTTTATATGCATTGGTTATATACGGCAGATGAAAAATTTCTAATAGAAAAAGCTTATCCCTGGTGTTCCGGGGTAGGCGAGTGTATGTTGGGATTGTTGAAACCCGATGAAAAAAGTGTTTTGAAATTGCCTCTTTCATCTTCACCGGAAATTTTTGATAATAGCCCCAAAGCATGGCTTAAACCAAACAGCAACTACGATTTGATGTGCTTAAAAATGTTATTTCTTTCTTTAAATGAAATGGCGATTGCGTGCAGCAAGGGTGCAGCAGCAAAAAAATGGTCGGAGGCGGCATCAGCTTTGGGCAATTTTCATACAAGAACCGATGGTACATTGTTGGTAGATGCGGTTACCGAACTTCCACACAGTCACAGACATTTGTCCAATATCATAGGGTTGTATCCATTCAACCTCATTACGGCTGAGGGGGGAGAAAAAGATACATTAATCATAAACGCGAGCCTGAAAAAATGGGATAGTCTGGGTACCAGTCAATGGTGCGGTTATACTTTCTCATGGATGAGTTGTTTACAGGCAAGGGTTGGTAATGCCGAAGCTGCTGTTAAAAACTTGGACATTTTTACAAAAGCCTTCCTATTGCGCAATGGGTTTCATGCTAACGGTGATCAAACCAAAAGTGGCTATTCTGGTATGACCTATCGACCGTTTACTTTAGAAGGTAATTTTTTAGCTTCGCAAGCAGTCCAAGAAATGTTGCTGCAAAGTTGGAGCCCTACACCGGGAAAAATTAACACCGGAATAATTCGTTTTTTCCCTGCTACCCCAAAAAAGTGGGCGAATGTTTCTTTCAATAATTTAAGAGCCGAAGGCGGATACAAGGTTTCAGCCATTCGAAAAAATAACAAAACTGTTCGGTTCAGCATCTCGGCTGGTAAAGCAGGAATTGTACGGATAAGAGATGACTTTAATGGACAAAAGCCAAAATGGAACTATCCCAATGTACATAAGAAGGGAAATATTTATGAAGTCAATTTGGCTAAGGGTCAACAGTTGGAAGCTATATTTTAATCAGTACCATTAGATTCATTACACAAAGGTTAAAATTGTCATTCGGATGTATTCTTTAGATATAAAAGTCATGTCGATTTGCCTGCTTAAGTCAAGGCGACAAACTTTAAAGCAACTGCAGTCTTTTATTAAATTCAGAGCAATTGAGCAGTGCCAAAGCAAATAATAATATTTCCCTTCCTAAAAGTTAAAGGGTATCCAGAATCACCATCGTAAACAACTCTCTGTGGTTGGGTACTTATTCCTCCAATATCATCAAACGAACTGACTGCAGCAGGAAACCACCCTGGTTTTATAACCAGATCTGCCTCCTGCGGGACATCATCTAATATATAATATATTGATAGTAAGCAGGGTACTTGATCTTTCCATGAAATAAGGTCGTCAAAAATGCAGGCTGATTAAGGCGAAGGTTAAAAGAGAGAGAGAAAAAATTGCTAATTGTAAATTTTTCTATTAGATTTGAGACATGTTAGTATGTTTATACATACTAACATATAAGATTTGTTCTAAAAAAACATATCCGTGCATTTTTTAATTAGGGTGTCCGTTTTTTCTTGATAGATACATGATGGCGCTTTCCATCTTGCTGGCTAAGCGGTGAGATGGATTTTAAAAGGATGGCTTCTTTTATTTCACAGTAAATGAGGATACACTATGTCATGCTAATTGAATAGAACGATGAAAACAACAATGCTAACATATGGAGAAAATAAACAGCCCTTAGTAAAATGACTAATCGTTACAATAAAGGTTGCCCATTGCAGGGTCTATAACACCAAATTATAGAACCAAAGGTTAATATTTATCAACAATTAATTGCTTACTTATGAAATGTAAACTACTAACGGGCATTTGGTATCCTACTAAATGCGCTCTTTGGGGGTTTGTTCTGCCATGTTTTTTTTCTTCTACAGTATGGGCAAATAATAAAAAGCCCTCAATAAACAATGAAGGAGAATCCCTTGTTCTTACTGAATTTGAAACTTACAATTTCCAAGACATAGTTATTACCGGAAAAGTGACAAACGAAAATGGGGTCGTGATTCCTGGGGCTAATGTTCAGGAGAAAGGCACTAAGAAAGGTGCTGTTTCAGATCATAATGGAAATTTTGCATTAAAAGTCAAAGACAAAAATAGTATACTGGTAATTTCTTATGTCGGCTATTCGAGCCAGGAAATACGAGTAGGTACTGCGTCAAGCATTAACATAAAATTGGAATCCATTTCAAAAAGACTTGATGATGTAGTTGTAGTAGGGTATGGTACTCAGAAAAAATCGGAACTTACTAATGCTGTTGTGCAAACAACAGGCGCAGAAATCAAAAAATCCAACGCTGTGTCACTGTCTAATTCCTTATCGGGCAGATTGGCGGGATTATATGTAAATCAAAGAAGTGCTGTTCCAGGATTTGATGATGCGGAAATTTTGGTAAGAGGATATAATACTTACCGAAACAGTGCTGCATTAATAGTTATTGATGGGGTGGCAAATGCAGATCCTGATGGGTTCAACCGGTTGGACCCAAATGATATAGAATCTATTTCTGTATTAAAAGATGCTTCTGCCGCTATTTATGGCGCACAGTCGGCAGGTGGTGTTATATTAGTAACCACTAAACGGGGTAAAACAGGGAAACCATCTTTTGATTTTACAACTACGCAGGCATATCAATCCCCAACAATGAAAGTGAGATCTGCCAGCGCGCTAGAATATATGAAAGTTCTTAACGATAGAAGAGCATTAGAAGGCACCCCTCCTGACTTTCCTGCAGCTTTTGTCCAAGCCTACACAGATGGAACAAGAAGAGCCGAAAATTGGTGGGACGCATTGGTTGGACCTCCAGCCAAGCAATCCAGGCAATCTCTTACAATGCGTGGGGGTACTGAAAAAATAAAATATTTTGCTTCAATTGGTACCGCCTCGCAAGGAGGAATTCTTCGCGGCGATGATAAAACAAAGCTTAAGCAATACAACGTTAGAAGTAATATAGACGTATCGGTAACGGATAATTTTGAAGTAGGACTCGACCTTTCATTGAGAGAGAAGTCCACTCAAACCCCTCAGGGTGGTCCCGGCGGAGAAATTGGATATCTTGCATTTACCAGTCCGTTGCAAGAAGCTTATATAGGTGGGGATTATCGTTACCCGGGTGAAGGTTGGTCGCAATTAAACCCAGCGGCAAGAATTCTAAGCCCCGGTTACCGTAAGTATCAAGCCGATGTTTATAGTGGTACTGTTAGGTTCAAATACAACATGCCTTTTGTAAAAGGGTTGTCTTTAGATGGTTTTGCCTCTATAGATAAAGTTATGAACTATAATAAAACATTTAATTATACATGGTTTTATTATCAAAAAAACGCAGCAGGGGAGATTGTAAAGGTTCCATCCAGATCAGTAGAAGATATTGGATTGAGAGAGGATTTTTCTCAAAGCTTAAGAACCACTGAAAACCTGAAACTTTCTTACAATACTACTATAAATAAAGACCATAAAATTGCCGTGTTTGTTGCGTATGAGCAAATGGAATATAACGATAATAATTTCTTTGCACAACGTCTTGGGTATGACTCTCCGTTAATCGATCAACTTTTTGCCGGTAGCACAGACCGTGCAAATTGGAGTAACAGTGGTAGTGCTAATGAATCTGCCAGGCAAAATTATTTTGGACGTGCATCCTATGCATTCAAAAATAAGTATCTTTTAGGATTAAGTGCCAGATATGATGGTTCGCCCATCTTCCCTAAAGCAACCCGATTTGGATTTTTCCCGCAGGCTTCTGCGGCATGGGTAATTAGCAAAGAATCCTTTATGCCCCCCAATTTATTTAGCGACTTAAAAATAAGAGCTTCATGGGGACGCTTAGGCAACGACAGGGTAAATCCTTTCCAGTATATTGGTGCGTTTGGGTATGCTCCAGGTTGGGTTGTAAACGGCGCCGATGCACGAGGTATTGCAGCTACATCAACGCCTAACCCTAATATTACCTGGGAAGTAAGTGAAAAAACAGATGTGGGTTTGGAAGCAGGTTTTTTACAGAATAGGTTAACCTTTGAGGTAGATGTTTATAAAAGTTTGACATCGCATATCCTAGGTCAAAGACAAGCATCAATTCCAGGATATACAGGATTGGTACTTCCAGACGAAAACATCGGTAAAATGGAGAGTAAGGGAATTGAATTTCAAGCGGGATATAGACAGAATTTTGGGAAATTAAATCTTAGATTGAATGGGAATCTGTCCTATAATGAAAACAAAATTATTTTTTTCGATGAAACACCCCAGTCTGAACCCTATCAAAAATTGGAAGGAAACCCTATCGGGTCTGGTTTGGTATACAAAGCCATAGGTATTTATAGAACCGCAGCAGACTTAGCTAAATACCCAAGCTACCCAGGTGCAACAATTGGCTCATTGATTTTTGCAGATTTAAACCATGATGGAAAGATCGATGGAAATGACAGGTATATGTTTAATGCCAGTGTGTTTCCTAAAATGCAATTCGGGTTAACCATTGGTTTAGATTACAAAAACTTTGATTTGACCATGTTGTTACAAGGACAAAGCGGAGCTAAATGGCGAATAAACAATGGATTTAATTCTGGTGCAGCTGGTAACGGGCTTGAATATGTAGCTCAGAACAGTTATTCATTGGCCAATCCTAATTCAGTACTTCCAGAGATTGCACCAAATGGTGTAGCAGCTTCCAATAGCGACTTTTATTATCACGATGTAAAATGGTTTCGTTTCAAGTCGATTGAAATGGGGTACAATCTTCCAAAGAATGTAATTTCCAAAGTTAAAATTTCTGCATTAAGATTTTATTTGTCAGGCGATAACTTATTTATGTTGTTCAACAATCTTAAAAGATATGGTGCTGGTGATCCGGAATTTTTAAGTGGAAATGGAGGAACTTATCCCAATATGAAAACTTTAAATGTTGGACTTAATCTTACTTTCTAAATAAAAAAAATATGAAATATTTAATATTTAGTAATAAAATGGCTAAAAATACTTTTATAGTATTGCTAATAGGCTTTATTGCAACTGTCATTTCGTGTAATAAAAATACATTGGATAAAAAGCCATTGGGTGCAATATCTGAAGATGCCGTTTTTAACGACCCTGTATTTCTTCAAAACTATGTGTATAATGTATATAATGGTATAAAACCGCCCTGGAGCCCGGGAACCGGAGGGTATGAAACAATGACTGATGTTGCAGTTGATCAACCCGAAACGCATGACAGGGCTGCGGGTATTCGCGAATATTTGCAGGGGCTTCTTTCCCCGGATAATGTCACAGATCTTACTAATATTTGGAACGAAGAATATAACTACATCAGAAAAGCTAACATTTTCTTTGAAAAAACTGTAGGTTCTACGATTAGCCCTGATAAGCTTAATCCGATGAAAGGAGAAGTACACTGCTTACGGGCATGGATGTACTTTGAATTGATGCGTACTTATGGCGGAGTACCAATAATTAAAAACAGTTTCAATTTAAATGATCAAAGCTTTGATAAGCCTAGAAACACTTATGATGCGTGTGCAACATTTGTATTAAGTGAATGCGATAGTTCTATTAATTTATTAAATGGGATTAAAGCTGCTCCGGGAAAAATCAGTAAGGAAGCGGCTATGGCTTTAAAAGCCAGAGTATTGTTGTATATGGCAAGTCCGTTGAACAACCCTTCAAACGATATATCAAAATGGCAAGCCGCTGCAGTCGCTACCAAGGCTGTAATTGATGCCGGGTTTACCTTACATTCTACACTGGAAGACCTGTTTATAAAACCATTAAAAAAAGATGAAATCATTTTGGGTAAATCTTTTACACCCGGAACCAGAATACCAGATTGGGGTTATAATTACGATTATTGGCCTAGCGGTTTTGATGCCAGACAACGGATTGAGCCAACTCAGACATTGGTTAATATGTTTCAACTGACAAACGGACAATATCCCTATCTGGATGATGGTATAACCGTAAATCCTGCCTCAGGGTATGACCCGCAACAACCTAATATAAATAGAGATCCACGTTATTACGTTGATATTATTTATCCTGGCTGCAGCCCGGTAACCGTAAATGATGGTGCAAAGAGTACTAAAAGGACTTATGAATATTGGGAAGCTGCAAACCCTAACCCTAATAATGCACCTCCTTACAAAAACCCTAATAAGGTAGATCCTATTAACGGACAGCAGCTTTTTGATTTTGGCAGAGATTCTAAAACATACTGGGTAAAGGGGCTAACACCATTTCACTGGAGAGTTCAAACTGGATATACTTTTAAAAAACTAACAGATTTTAATGGACCACGTGCCAGTTTTGATTATGACTACGCTCAAGTAATTGTTTACATGAGATTGGCAGAATTTTATTTAAATTATGCCGAAATACAGATAGCGTTAGGTAACGAGGCTTTGGCACGCGAGTATATTAATAAAATCAGAAGCAGAGCATCGGTTAATATGCCGGGTATAACCAGTTCCGGTACTGATCTGGTTCGAGATTATAGAAACGAAAGAGCTATAGAACTGCTCTTAGAAGATTCACGTTTCTTTGACCTAATGCGTTGGAAAGCAGCACCTGGGCATGTAGACATTGCAATCCGGGGTCTAAGCAGGGTAACTATGGACTGGACAGGTGCTCAACCCGGAGATTTAGTAGGTAAATTGGCTTATACGTATGATGTAATTCCTGAAGCCGAAGTAAGAACACCATGGAAAGGAGATTATTATTACTTATTCCCTATTCCAAACACTGAAATCAAAAAAAGTAATAATGCTTTGAAGCAAAATCCGGGTTACTAAAGCTTTACCCTTTCCGATTCCAATGCCGGGAAATGTTTTTGCGCGGTACCGGGAGAAATGATGGATAATGCATGAAAATCATCAAAGAAAACGCAACAGCATCGAAAGAAAAGCGCTTTGCCTGGACCGTATCTGGATGGTCGCAGTATGCTCAAATATTGGGGCCTTTGCAAAACCCGGAACGCAGAGCAAGGATAGAAAAGCTATAAGAGGTGGTTTATTGTTGTACAGGGGCCCCCTTTTACCATGCATACGGAATCGCTTGATGATGAAGCTTACACATGGACTTGGTTATTCGTCAAAGATTGCCCGTACATACGGGCAATCTTTGACGAATAAAAGCCAAGATGATCGATGCGTCTTGCCACTGTTTCAATTTTGCCGGCAATACAGTTCCTGTCAGCAATCAGCCGGAACCATGACATAATTATTCAACGGACCTGACCCAGTGCTGGGGCATTGCCAGAAATACGCTTCGCCACGCCATTTATAAGCTGGTAAACGAAAAACTGATAGAGAGAAAAAAACGGACGGGAACAAGGGTTTCGAAAGAAAAATTACCACTACTTAAGTAATTGGATGCGTTTTACCCATGAGATGGAAGATATGGGATTAGCTTATCTTTTAAAAACCTGGTGATTAAAGCGCAGGAAAAGAAGGCAAGCCAACAACTGCCTGGTTCAACTATGTTATGAATAATTACTGACATACAAATTATAAAGCAGACCAGGAAGGCGTTGTTCATTACAGATAAAAAAGCACCGAAGATAAAATATACTTAATCCTGGTACTTGATACTGATTTTTAGCCCTGACAATTATTCAAAAAATGAAAAAACAAATTTGTACAGCTTATTTCATTCTTGCTTCTTCTGTTTTCAGTATACATTCGGTCTTCGCTTTGAAAAATCAGGATCATACAGTTATTGCTGATTCTTCTTCAAAGCGTGCCATAGTATTAGGTATTCCCACACTTGATAAAATGGCTGGCGACTGGATGCCGATGGAGCAAGTTGAAAATATGCCAGCTGTGCATAACTTCAATCATATGTTAGTAGTCAACCGGGATCTGACCTCCTATTTCTATTATCCGGGTGGTATATATCCCTGGAAGAAAGGGCATCCCATAACGACACTGGTCATAGATGGGCAGGAGTATTCGGCGACGGAAACCCGCTGTTTTCCGTATAAGGTTCTTCGTCGCAACCGGTATTGCAATGGCACATCGGTAGAAACCGACGTACGAATGATCAATGAGTCAAGAAATGTACTGTGCCGTATCACTGCAACCAATACAACCATATTGGCGCGTCGCATCACGCTTGCTCTCCGTGTGCCGGGTAAACTCATGGCTGATGGCATTGGCGTTTCTAATAGTAGCCAAAGATCCGGTGTGATAGCTATCGTTCGTCCGGCACGCAAACCCAACGCTGTAGTAGAGGAGAAGGATACTGTTGTCTGGCGTTGGATAGTGGAACTCCCTAAGGGTGGCTCTACGCATATTGAATTTGCTGTAGGAGATGAGGCTTCGGCACAAGCCGCTCAAACCGATGCATCCGTCACCAAATGGGCTGCCAGGTTCAGCTCCTGCTTCGATGATTGTAAAACGAACTGGGAGAATCGCTGGGCTGATGCCTTCACCCCCGGAAATAAGCATTTTTCCGGACATTTGCCCGTTTTACAGAGTAATGACGCTGCACTGATGCGCAACTACTATGTCGGCGTATGGACCATGTTAGCTTTGGAACGTACTCAGTTTCCGGTCCATCAGCGCTCTTTCATCACCAGTGGTGAACGTGAAGACGGCACTCAATATTACTGGGATGCATCCATGCAGTCGACTGCATGGGCACTCCTTGAGCCTGCCGGAATGAAGGCAACTTTGCGCCGCTGGCTGGTGCAGCATCCGCGTAGTGGACAAGCCAGCGGATATGCGCTCAATTTACGGGATATCAAGGGGTTTGATGTAAATCATTACGACAGCATCGGTGGTTACGCTTTTAACGCATGCACTATTTTCAAGACGGTAGACGAATACTTGCGCGTGACAAACGATCGGGCTTTCCTCGATGAAAAACTGGAAAATGGGAAAAATGTTATAGCAGCGCTTGATGCGCTTGCCACCGACTGGGAAACCCTTCCAAAGGGTCATGATGAATTGGCTAACTACGGTGGGAATAACAACCTGCTTGAATGTGCACCAGCTTATATCAATTGTGTAGCTTCTTGTAATGCGCAGAATATCTGGATGATGCGACAGACAGCGAAGTGGTATGTCTTGCATGGTAATATGGTACATGCGAAGGAACTCGAGGCAAAAGCGTCCGCTTTACTTCCCAAGGTTGTATCACTCTACAAGCCTGGTGATGGCGTTTGGAATGCCTGGCAGTTAAATGGTAAACGTGTGGAACTTCGTCATTGTGTGGACTTCATTTATACAGGTAATGCTTTGGGAAGCGACCTCTCCACAACGCAAAAGTCTGAGATGATCTCCTTTGTGAAGCACGAATTACTTACCCGTGACTGGATGCGTGCCATGAGTCTAAAGGATGCTGCGGCCGTGAATTCAGACCGGCCGGACCATGGTCCAATGGGAGCCTATGACGGTTGGGTTCCACTCACCGTTAATACCATGTGGAATCTGGGCGATCCTGCTGGTGCCTATGCGTTCTATTGTCGTACTGCAGTGGTTACACGCGAAGGTCCCTTTGCCCAGGCCCGTGAATTTTTTGGCCCGAACCGTACCCAATATGATGCACCCGTGCGCATCGCAGCAAGACAGGGTTGCATGAAGGAATGCATCAGTGGTGTCGCTTTCAGCGATATTGTAATGACAACTTTCTTCGGCTTCGCTCCCGAAGCCGGTAATGTTCGTATGCTTGCCGATCCATCTACGCCACGCCCCTTTTCCGGAGAGTTAAGCAATATCCATTTTGCCGGTAAGGAAATTACGCTTGAAGCTGGACCTAAAGGTGTTAAGGTGACTTCGGAACGTTGAATTTTTTATATGTTGAAATAACAAAATGAACGACCCCGCCGCAAGCGGAAGGGTATCAAACCACAAAAGAGATTAAACTTTTTTTATGATGAAAAAAATACGGACTTTATTTTTTTTGGGTCTAATATTAGCAACAGGCGCATTTGCACAACAGCAAAAAGAAAATAATACAAGCATTTCAAAAGTAACGGATGTATGGGTCGTATTTAAAACCCACTTTGACTTGGGGTTTACCGATTTGCCGGAGAATGTTTTTGCACGATATAGGGGGGAAATGATGGATAACGCATTAAAAGTCATAGAGAAAAATGCAACACTACCACAAGAAAAGCGCTTTGCATGGACAGTACCCGGATGGCCTCTTTATGCTCAAATATTAGGTTCTTTGCAAAAGCCTGAACGCAAAGTAAGGATAGAAAAGGCCATTAAAGAAGGTTCAATTGTTGTACACGGACTCCCATTTACCACGCATACTGAGTCGCTTGATTATGAAGATTTGGTTCGCGGATTGGGTTATTCGTCAAAGATTGCCCATGACTATGGGCGACCTTTGCCAATAAGTGCTAAAATGACCGATGTACCCAGCCATTCCTGGATATTGCCTACTTTACTGAATCATGCTGGTATAAAGTTCTTACAATTAGGCTGTAACCCGGCAAGCCAGTATCCGAGAGTTCCGGAACTGTTCTGGTGGGAAGGTGCCGATGGTTCAAAGATACTATGTAGCTACACAGCTTTGTATGGCTCCGATATCAAACCAACAAAAAATTGGCCCTGCAAGAATTATTTAGCCATGCAAATGACAGGTGATAACCATGGACCACCCTCCGAGAAAGATATAGATGAATTGTTGACATACGCAAAAAAGGAGATGCCTGGGATAAAAATTCATTTTGGAACCCTCGATGATTTTGCCAAAGCCATTTTTGCCGAGAACCCCAACCTGCCTACTGTTAAAGGTGATTGTCCTGATACCTGGATTCACGGATTACTTTCAAATCCCCAGGAAACAAAGATTGCACGAAATATCCGTCCTTTAGCATCAGCACTTGATGGGTTGAATACGCAAATGGGGATTTGGGGCATACCTGCTGGATCTATTTCGGCAAAACTGGCAAAAGCTTACGAGCAGAGTCTTTTGTACGCCGAACATACCTGGGGCATGAATGCCGAGTATGGCCCTCGTTACAGCTATGGTGATGATTGGAAAACATGGTTGGCAGAAGCCGAAGCAGAACCTATTCCTGAAAATGGTGATTATTCAAAACTTAAAAATAGTGATGCGCAAAACACAAAAGTAGGAAGCAAAAGAAAATGGCTGCATTCTTATGATGAAAAACGCCAATACATCCTTCATGCCAATGACATAGTAAGTAATGAACTAAATTCACATCTTGATTTACTGGCAAAATCAGTTAATATAGAAGGGAAACGGTTGGTAGTTTACAATCCGTTACCATGGAAAAGATCAGGAATCGTTGAAAATCCATGGGAAAAAGGGACATCATTTTATGTAAAAGAAATTGCGCCATCTGGTTATGTCACCTATGCTCAAAATGATTTAAAAGCATTAACCATTACAAATGATGAGCAATCTGCATTTAGTACACCATATTTTAACATAGTCTTTGATTTAACCCGGGGAGGGATATCTTCATTAATCGTAAAAAAAACAGGCCGTGAATTAGTTGATAAATCCTCTAAGTATGTTGTTGGCCAGTTTTTGCATGAGCGGTTCAGTACAAATGAAGTTGATAAATGGTGGAATATTTACAGTAGAATAAAAGAGGGTTGGGGTTTAAATGATTTGGGGAAACCCGGAATGATTAATGTTGAAAAAGCACCATATATAGCTTTTACTCCCAGTGATTGGAAAATCTCTGTTTCCCATTCAGACATTGCGGATATCGCAACTTTGACTGCATTTGATACAAAAGGCCTTGCAAAAAAATATACCTTACTATTTACCTTCCCGCGAAATGCGTCTTATGTTGATGTTGAATGGTTTGTTGATACTAAAACTCCTGATAAACAACCTGAAGGTGGATGGCTTTGTTTTCCATTCGCAGTTGAAAAACCTGACTTTACCGTTGGTCGTTTGGGTGGTCCGATAAATCCTGTAACAGATATTATAGCCGGCAGTAACAGGTATTTGATGGCGGTAAATTCAGGCGTTTCAATTACACAAGCCGACAGGTCGGGGGTGGCATTAGCCCCAATAGATGCTCCCTTGATTAGCCTCGGGGAACCCGGCTTATGGAAGTTTTCTTTGGATTATTCACCAAAAGTGCCATCTGTATTTGTCAATATTTATAATAACATGTGGAATACTAATTTCCCATTATGGCAGGAAGGTTCATGGAGTGAAAGAGTTCATATCTGGGCTATTGATAAACACACACAAACAACCCCAAACCTGATTCAAAACTCATGGGAGGCCCGCGTACCTTTACTAACAGGGATAGCAGAAGGTGCTGCTGGAAAATTACCGGCAAAAAAGAATGGTATAGCTACTTCAAGAATCGGTGTGCTGGTAACAGCTTTCGGCGAAAACCCTGATGGGGATGGAACTATTTTGCGTTTGTGGGAACAAGGGGGGATTTCTGGCAATGTTACGATTGAATTTCCCAAAGGGTCAACTTACACCAGGGCAACTCCCGTAAACCTTCGCAGTGAAGTAACCGGTGAGCCGATCAATATCACTGCGGGCAAACTCACCTTTCTCCTCAAAGCATATGCACCTGCTAGTTTTGTGCTGGAGTGAAGGAATACTATTTTTAAGGGATTCTACTAACATAAAAAAAATAGTAACAAATAAATCAAGTTAATCAAAAAGGTCTTTATGTCTGCAAGATTATTATTTGATTGTATAGTCCTGTTAGGTTTGGAGGAGATTTTTCAAATAATCATTTTCATCACGGTGATGTGCTCACCATTAGAGATCCTTCGGGATAACTGCAGTTGTTTTATTCAACTGAGCAAAGACAGTAAACCTGATACAATAATTGCAATAGCATCAATAAAAATAAACAGATGAAAAGAATAACAGCATTCCTATTGGGCAGCCTGCTGGCATTTGCACCGATAGCGGGAGCCCTGTTCCCGGTTTAGTGTACATTGATGTTCCGGAGTCAGTAACAGATACCTATATAACCGTATTAAAAGTAAAACTCGACAAGCCAATCAGTTTATACAAAGGGCAAGACGGTTTAAATTAAATATAAATCTGCAAACAATGGAGGCCATATGAAATTGTGGTATCATCAACGGGCACAAAAAAGGGAAACGGGAGCTTTGCACATCTACACGAATGGATTTCAATTAAACAATCCCCATGGTATCGAAAACAGTTGTGCCGCGGTCAATGCACTCCATGAAATGCTTTGTATGAGTGCAGGTAATAACAGTCGTTTGTTGATGGCTTTCAAAAAAATAGGAATGCAATTTTTTAAAACGTACAGGCTTGGGGCATCTTTTTGGGTTCCGCAAGTTTAACAAATGGGATCATTAGTGTTATCAAACATCATTCTTGTCAGGATTACCTGCGAAGTAATGAATCAAGCAATCAGGTGAGATGAAAACAATAGCTGGAAAGAAGCGCAATGATTTAGTAAACCATAAAATGACTGGTTGCAGGAGGCCGCGCAGATTACCAGTACATCACTTTTTTAGGCTGCCGACAGGCCGTGTCATATGCCCTATGTAAATAATCATTTTGTCAATTACAAAAATGTTCATATGTTTGAACATAGTTAAGAAACAATAATCGCCACAATAATTATTTTACCCGTAATATTGAAATCAAACGCCCGCTGTAGAAATAAATGGAAAATGTATATAAAATAGGTATTGATGTTGGCGGAAGTCATATCACTGCTTCTTTACTCGAATGTGTCCACGATAATGTTCAGGTCGTAAGCACTGAACGAAGAAATATTGACAGTTCCGGCAGCGCATACGACATAGTTTCATCCCTGACAAAATGTATCTCCAGCCTGTTAAAAAAGGGGTATCGTGTCGACGGTATCGGGATTGCTTTTCCTGGCCCCTTTGATTATCCAAAAGGAGTGAGCGCTATTCGGGATCTGGGTGGGAAATTTGGGAAAATATTCGGCTTACATGTAAGATCAGCGTTACATTCTTTGCTGGGCACAACGGCTTGCTTTTATTTTGCCAATGATGCTCATTGCTTTGCTATCGGCAGTTGCCATTCGCTGGAAATAAAAACCAGACGGAATATTTTTCTGACGCTTGGTACAGGTTTTGGCTCTGCCTTTTTAGAGAATGGCCAATTAGTTCTTCAGCATCCTGACATTTCATCCCCGCGGGCGCTGTATAGCGAACCGTTCGGGGAGACCATCGCAGACGATTATTTTTCTACCCGCTGGTTCCTGCATGAGTATGCGTCTTTAACGGGCGAAACGGTTGTTTCGGTAAAGCAGCTTGTGGAAGAGCACCCACAGGAGGCTGCCGTTTTATTTAAACAATTTGCCGCTAATCTTTCCGCATTCCTTTTGCAAGGGCTACACGGTTTTGATTGCGATACACTCGTGATTGGCGGTAATATTGCCAGAGCAAACCATCTTTTTTTACCTTATCTGCTGAACAATTTAATGGCTGGGGGGTGCAATACGAGGGTTGTATTCGTTGATGATACGGAGCAGATGATCATGAGGGGCGCAGCTATTATAGCTGAAGATGAGGCCTATCAAAAGTATTTTGGAGGAAGGCAGCCATTGTCTGGGTTAAGCCATAAGAAACAGGATGCTGAACCTTTCAGAAAAACCAGCCAGCGGCTTCTGCCTGTCAGTAAATCAGATCCATCAGGGTATGATATTTTCCCTGCCTTTGAGATCCGGCAGGGAACCATTTATAAAGGATTTGATTCCCTGTCAGCCTGGCTAACAGGACATAAAAAGATCGTTATTGATGGCTACGGAGGAGTTATCTGGGAACAGTTCCGGGAGCAATTGAACGATGTATTGCTGCAACAGGGGATCAAGGCTTTCTGGTACGACATTGATGCTTGCCTGAAGCAGCCTGATGAGATTGAAAAAATGATCGGCCTGAATTTAAACGGAGATGATCCGGTATTTGGGAAAAAATATGGCGGGCAGCTTGTGGATTTCTTCGATAGGGGTAAACTACTGCAATTACTGCCCGATGATACAGCCGATATCTGCATTGTATATGGTACTGGTGCCGCATTATGTGGATGGGATGGCGCTTTGGTGTATTTGGATGTGCCCAAAAATGAAATTCAATACCGCATGCGGGCGGGCAGCATTATGAATCTGGGCGCTTCATCGGCAGACATACCGGTTCAAATGTACAAACGTTTTTATTTTGTTGACTGGCCGGTATTAAATCGACATAAACAGCATTTGTTGTCAGGCGTAAATGTCATCGTCGATGAGCAGCGGGTACATGAAATTACCTGGATGCAAGGCGATGACTTCAGGAATGCATTGGGCGAAATGCTCGAACGACCTTTCAGGGCAAGGCCCTGGTTTGAAGCGGGAGTTTGGGGAGGCGACTGGATGAAGAAAAATATTTCAGGACTGAATAATGAGGAAGTGAACTATGCCTGGTCATTTGAACTAATTACCCCGGAAAACGGAATTGTCATGGAAGGTAAGGGAAATTTATTGGAGATGTCCTTTGACTACCTGTTGTTTTATGATAACAGAAAACTGCTGGGCAAAGCCGCCCAGCGGTTTGGATTGGAATTTCCTATCCGTTTTGATTTTTTGGATACTTACAACGGAGGTAACCTTTCCATCCAATGCCATCCGCGTACAAAGTATATCCGGGAAAACTTCGGAGAAAATTTTACGCAAGATGAAACGTATTACATCCTGGATTGTGAACCGGATGCTAAAGTTTACCTGGGTTTTCAGGATGATATCGAACCTGCCGGGTTTAAACGAGCTTTAGTCGATGCAGAAGATAACAACAGGGAGTTGCCGGTTGAAAAATATGTACAGGTGCTTGATAGCCATAAGCATGATCTGTTTCTCATTCCCTGCGGTACGATTCATGCCTCCGGAAAAAACAACCTTGTGCTGGAGATCAGCAGTACGCCCTACATCTACACCTTTAAGATATACGACTGGCTGCGCCTTGACCTGAACGGACAGACACGCCCCATCAATATCGGGCATGCATTTAATAACCTGTATTTTGACCGTAAAGGAAGCTATGTTCAGGAGCAACTGGTATCAAAACAATTAATGGAAGAAGAATGGCAGGGTGGACGGAGGATAAGACTTTCAACACACGAAGAACACTTCTATACAATAGCCAGGTACGAGTTTACAGGGGTAGTGCAAATCAATACTAATGAACAATGCCATGTGTGCATGCTGGTGGAAGGCGAACAGGTTGAGGTAATTGCCAACGGGCAACGTGAAATATTTCACTATGCAGAAACTTTCGTTGTTCCGGCCCGTGTAAAAACGTATGAACTGAAACAGCAGGGAGATAAGCGGGCATTTGTGGTAATTGCGCATGTAAAAGATGAATATTCCAGAAATTGAACGGGATGCCTTTAGGTCATTAGCATATCATTATACTACAAACAACAACGCTATGTCAGGAAGCCGAACCAAACATTTTATTTCCCTCATCACACTTATTGCTGCGTTGGGGGGCTTTTTATTCGGTTTTGATATGGCTGTGATCAGCGGCATAATTGGACCGGTAAAACAGCAATACGGGTTATCTGCTTCCCAGGAAGGCTTGTTTGTTTCCTGTGCTTTATTAGGCTGTATAGCCGGGGTGGCCTTCTCCGGTTATCTCAGCGATAAGATCGGCAGAAAAAAAGTGCTGTTCACTGCAGCCGTATTGTTTCTTATCAGCGCGATAGGTTTTTCATTGGCAGGGGCATATCCTGTACTTATCTTTTTTCGAATCATTGCGGGTGTTGGTGTCGGGGTGGCTTCTAATATATCACCCCTTTATATTTCTGAAGTGGCGCCTGCCAAAAAGCGCGGCGGATTGGTCACGTTTTACCAGCTTGCCATTACCATCGGCATATTAGCGGCCTATATCAGCAATTTATTTTTGATGCATTATGCCGCGACCCATATGAGTGGGCAAGACGGACTGCTGCACCAGTTATTTGCCGGACAGGTCTGGCGGGGTATGTTCCTTGTCGGGGTAATACCGGCATCTGTATTTTGTTTGCTATTATTGATTGTGCCCGAAAGCCCCCGCTGGTTGGCACAGTACGGCAGGAATAAGGAAGCGCTTGACATTCTTACCAGGATAAACGGCATCGAAGAAGGGCGTGTTGAGTTGAATAGTATTAAAGAAATGGCCACGCAAAAATCAGGAGGCTTCAGGGAATTGATGCGCCTGCCTTTAAGCCGGTTATTATCGAGGGCGATGATACTGACAGCCCTCTCGCAATTCAGTGGTATTAACGGAGTGATTTTTTACGGCCCGACCATTTTAAAATCGGCGGGTATTGGTACCGGCAACGCATTGCTGTACCAGGTGATGCTTGGGGCAGCCAACATGATGTTCACCTTTATTGCTATCTGGAAAGTAGATACCTGGGGCCGGAGGCCGCTATACATCGTAGGTTCGTTGTGTGCAGCGGTGGCATTGGCCTTGACAGGCTTGTGTTTTATGCTGGAAATAAAGGGATGGGTCATGTTGCTGTCCATCATGTTGTTCCTCCTTTTCTTTGCATTCTCACTGGGTCCTTTAAAATTTGTCATTGCAACGGAAATTTTCCCTACGCATGTCAGAGGAACGGCTTTGTCGGTATGTATTATGACGATGTGGGTGGCCGATTGGCTGGTGAATCTTTTGTTTCCTGTATTGAGAGATGGGTTGGGAGTAGCTGCGACATTCTTTATTTTCTCTTTCTTTTGTATTCTTTCCTTTGCGTATGCTAAAAGAAGGCTATTTGAAACCAAAGGCAAAACACTAGAAGAAATCAGTTTTCTGGAAGCAACCGGGTCAATGAAGTGAGCTTTTTTGGAATATTCTTTTTTGTTCGTATGTTTAGATAATCTTTTGAATTATGCTGGTGATTGACCATAAAAGTAAAATTCCCTTGCATGTGCAGGTGGAGGAGCATTTTCGGAAATTGATCGGATCTAAAAAATTTGAGAACGGGGCTCTCTTGCCCAAGGAGGTGGAACTGGCTAACAGATTGGGGGTATCCCGAAGTACCATCCGTCAGGCTACGAATAAGCTGGAAAACGAGGGATTGATTGTTCGCAAGAAAGGGGTGGGTACTAAAGTAGCGGAAAAAAAAGGGCTACTTACCGGACTTGATCATTGGTATAGTTTTACACAGGAAATGCAGGAGAAGGGTATTCGGGTTACTAATTTATCATTAAAGGCGGAATGGGTGGATGCCAATGAAACCATCCGGACTTTCTTTAATTCAAAGAGTGATAAAAAGATTCTCAAGTTATCTAAGTTAAAAGGAGCGGCATCCGGAGAACCCATTGTATATTTTGAAAGCTATTTTCATCCCAGGATAGGGTTAAGTGAAAAGGATGAATTTAACAGGCCTTTGTATGCAATGCTGGAAGAGAAGTACGGCATTATTGTGAACCGGTCTTATGAAAATATCAGCGCTAAACTGGCGGGTGCGATGGCAAAGAAGCTGAAAACAGACCCTGCTTCACCGGTCTTGTTCAGGGAGCGGTTCGTTTATGATATCGGGGATAGGGCAGTTGAATACAATATTGGCTATTATCGTTCAGATAAATTTACTTATTCCATTAACATTAAGAAAGTGTAAAAAATAAACAGCGTTTGCGAATGGATTTTTTATCTTTTAATATGTTCAAACATACGAACAAGTAACTGTAATAGTAAACTGAAAAAAATATCATATTTATCTTAAAATAACTCGTATGTATAGAAGCCTCCTAAAAGACGCCCAAATTTGTCTGACGTTTATTATGCTCTTTGTTGTTGGGTTGTCCTCAACTGTTGACGCCCAAAATTCCAGACAGCATTTGCTTTGGCAGATAGGTAAGCCGGATAATGAAATGCGCGAGTTCGCCCTGGCCCCGGACCGGCTAAAGGAATTTACGAAGGATGGCTTTTTTGTCGTGGGACGATCAAATGAAAAAAATGATTGGCCGTATTGCCATCCAGGGCCGGACGATGCTTGGGCTGGCAATAAGCAACACGCTTTTTCTGTTTTTTTTGGTATTAAGCATTTGGTCAAAACGGGAAATTGCCAACTGAAATTTAAATTAATGGATGTTGGTAATGCAGCTGTTAAATTAAGTATTCAGATCAACGGTCAGGAATTTAAATCAGTACTGCCGAAAGGTGCAGGAACAGGCATAAAGGGTGATGTTGAAAAAGGGAAAAAATATGCATTTGAAATAACCATTCCCGCATCCATCCTGGTGAGGGGCGACAATAAGATTACCATAACGACTGAAGCGGGAAGCTGGTTTATTTATGATTGGGTGGGATTCGAAGCCCCTTCCGGTATTACTTTAGGATCTGTACGTACAGCTGTTGCAATAGCAGCCTTGAAGGGACTCCCGTTTATCTCCGCTAAGGGAAATCTTCATTGTCAATCGGCGGAATTATCCCTCACCAATACGGGCGATTCAACGGATATAACCATACATGTACCAGGGCTTCCGGCTCAGGTATTTGGCGTAGCGAGGGGAAATCAACAAATAGAAATACTTACGCCGGCAGTTGCCAAAGATTCATCCCTGAAAATTACCATCGGCAAGGAGGGGAAAATGATTGATCGCAGGACAGTTACGATACGACCGGTTGCCCAAATGACCATTTATATTCTTCCCCATTCACATAATGATATCGGCTATACGGAGATCCAAACGAATGTAGAAAAGAAGCAGATAAATAATTTATTACAGGGGATCGAATATGCTAAAAGAACAAAGGATTACCCGGAAGGCGCCCGGTTTGTTTGGAACCTGGAAGGATCGTATGCAGCAGACCTATACCTGCAGCGAATGAATGAGCAACAAAAAAAGGACTTTTATGAAGCTGTGAAGAATGGGGGGGTGGCTTTGAACGGTATGTATTTGAATACGCTGACTGGTCTTTGCCGGCCTGAGGAACTATTACAGCTCTTCAAATTTTCGAATGGATTAGCCAGGAAATGCGACGTCAAGGTAGACGCCGCGATGATCAGCGATGTACCCGGCTATACCTGGGGAACGGTCACTGCGATGGCCCAGGCCGGGATTAAATATTTTTCTGCGGCGCCTAATTATTTTGACCGGATAGGCGATATTTTGCAAAAATGGGAGGACAAACCCTTTTACTGGGTATCCCCTTCTGGCAAAGAAAAGGTATTGGTTTGGATTCCTTACAAAGGATATGCATTGTCTCATGGCATAGCCCGTCTTTCGGAAAAGTTCGTTTCGGCTTACGTCGGTCAGTTGAAAAGTATCGGTTATCCCTATGATATCTCCTACATTCGTTGGAGCGGACATGGGGACAATGCAGTCCCTGAAATCGAAATCTGTGATTTTGTAAAGCAATGGAATGAGAAATATGAATGGCCGCGGTTTATTATTTCATCGACAAGTACTGCATTCAGTGCATTTGAAAATAAGTATGGAAGCCAATTACCCAGTGTAAAAGGGGATTGGACAGGGTATTGGGAAGACGGTGCGGGTTCATCTGCTTTTGAAACAGCGCAGAACAGGGCCAGTTCCTCCCGGTTAACCCAAGCAGAAACACTTTGGGCGATGGTCGACCCGGATCATTATCCTATAGACAAAATTAAAGCGGCATGGCGGCATGTGATTTTATACTCCGAACACACCTGGGGAGCTGACATCAGTATTATGAATCCCTTAAGTCAAAAAACCATAGAACAATGGGATATTAAGAAATCTTATGCCACTGCTGCCAGCGACCTGTCGACGGAGCTTTTGGCCGGGGCGCTTCCTAAGACAGGCGATGAAGCTGCGGCTGGGGCGATTGATGTATTCAATACCAATTCCTGGGAAAGGACCAATTTGGTGCTTGTTACCCCGCTACTGTCCGCTAGCGGTGATGTGGTAAAAGATGCGCAGGGAAAGACCATCCCTTCCCAGCGGCTTTCCACTGGCGAACTGGCCTTTGTTGCAAAGGACGTACCTCCTTTTGCAGCCAGGCGATTCTTTATTTCCACCGGCAAGTCCGTTTTTAAAGGCGAAGTGCATGCTTCGGATCATTCATTGGATAATGGAGTCCTTCGGATAGGTATGGATGATACGACCGGCGCCATAAAAAGCATCAGGAACTATACAATCAATAACAATTTTGTGGATTCCGTTTCTGGCAACTATGCGAATGATTATCTGTTCTTAAATGGGAATAACCTGGCCAATTTGCAGCGCAACGGCCCAGTAAAGATATCCGTGAAAGAAAAAGGACCGGTTTTAGCTACCCTGCTCATTGAATCTGCCGCACCGGGGTGTAATAAACTAGCCAGGGAGATCCGGCTCGTTAATGGGTTTGATTATGTTGAAATGACCAATATCCTGGATAAAAAGCCCGCTACCTTAAATCCGCACCCGGGCGATTATGCCTGGGCCAATACAGGAGGTAAGGAGAGTATCAATTTTGGATTTCCTTTTAATGTGTCGGATGGGGCCATGAAATTGGGCTTGCCGATGGCGATCATGCGGCCGGAAATTGAGCAGATCCCGGGATCCTGTAAAAATTGGCTGGAAGTGGATGGATGGGCAGATGTCTCTAATAAGGATTTTGGAATAACCTGGGCTACCCTGGACGCCCCGCTTGTACAGGTCGGAGGTATTACGGCAACCATGCTGGGAGGACAAACCAATCCCGATGTTTGGCGCAAAAAGATCGATCCTACCCAAAAATTGTATTCATGGGCCTTAAATAATCATTGGGAAACGAATTACAGGGCTTACCAGGATGGCGTCATCACCTTCCGTTATGCCCTGAAACCCCATCACATATTTGAACCGGTAGATGCAACAAAATTTGCAGCCGGTTTAGCTCAGCCCTTGATTATAAAAAAGGCCCTTGGCAAAGAGCGGTCGGTTCCCAAGCTGATGCTGAGTTCGAAAAACATCGTGGTATTCGTATTGAAGCCCAGCGAGGATGGGAAAGCCTGGATTGTAACGCTTTTTAATTCATCGGATAAACCGGAGAAGACAACCTTGCATTGGTCCGAACCTGTAAAGGCGACCAGCTACAGCAATACCGGGGAAATGTCCCTGGCTCCGCTGCCGGGTGAGATTGAGATGGGGACCTTGGAGGTGGTTACCATTAGAGTGGATAAGTAAGGAAAACCAGTAGTTTGAGATCAATTGCTGACGGGTGGCAGTGTGCTCCATTCCGGAACTTCCATTTGAAGCTTCTGGTGCATATCTGTCAAGTGGGTCAAACAAAATTGATTTCGCCCTGTGCACATGATTATTTACATTTTAACGGAGATGATTATCCTGACTTATCAATAACCACTTCACGATAATCAAAATAGCATAAGAAACGATCAATAAAGCAGCAGGTAATTTTGCCTTTGTATCGCTTGAAAATCTTTTTTTTAACGAATTTGTGGGGGTGGATTTTCCCATCAATTTAAATAAGATAGTACTGGGCACCAGTGGCATTGGAGGGGTTTGGGGACCTGTTGATTCCCATGAATCCGTAGCAACTATTGTGAGGGCACTCGAGGCAGGTATTACCCGGATTGATACGGCACCTGCTTACGGTAATGCCGAAATGTATATTGGCCAGGCTTTAAAAGAGTGGAAGGGACCCCGACCAGCCATCCATTCAAAAGTGGGCCGCCTTAAGTGCTTTTCACCTGATCAGGCTTTGTTTAATTACGATCGTCAGGCTATGTTGGAAAGCGTAGAAAATTCACTTTCGACATTGGCTGTTGAACAATTGGATACACTTTTCTTACACGATCCGTTGCACCTGCCAAAAGATAGGTTCCAGTCTGTAATTGACAATTTATTGTACTTGAGGGAAAGGGGCTACGCAAAAAAAGTAGGATTGGGTGGTAATCTCCCGGATTGGATGGCTCCCCTTTTAGATTCCTATCCTTTCGACGCTCTTATGGAATTCAACAGGCTGAATGCCTGTTGTACAGAAGCCATGCAAGACCATCTCCCCTATTGTATCCGGCACCAGATAAATTACTATGTAGCAAGCCCTTTGAATATGGGATTGCTTGGTATCAATTACGGAAAGTTTACTTTTGAAAAGCCATCATGGCTGGATAAAAAATATGTTGAAGTTGCCAGGCAGGCCAAATGCTTAGCTGACGCGAATGGGATGGAGCTTTCCAGTATGGCACACAGGTTCCTGTTTTCATTTGACTTGCCGATATCCATTGTTATAGGGGCTGCTAACAGACAGGAACTGGAAGCTACATTGGGCGATCTGCACGCTGGTCCGCTGCCGGAGAATTTAGTGAATGAAATCAGGAATTGTACCATAAGAAAATGAAAATTTGATGAGTTGCATTGGTAATGAAATATTTAATATTTCGCGGGTAAGTTTAAGAGTGCTTGAACCTGTAAAAGTGGTTACTCCTTTTCAGGATGCTACGATGGGGCCATTTGTTTCATTTGGATTGGCACTCCTTATCTTGGAAGATGAAGATGGCAATATAGGGGAGTCGCCGGTTTACAGCACTTACACAAACATTTTGGAAACCTGTTTGCTGCCAATTTTATTGCATAACAAGACGGTTCCCTATCATATGTTGTATCAGCGGTTGTATTGGTCAATCAGGAATGAAGGATTTCGCGGACCAGCCTCAGCCTTATTGGGACAGATTGACCTGGCACTGCATGACCTGGCTGCAAGGCGTTCAAAATTGCCATTGCATAAATATTTGAAGGCATCGCGTAACCATGTGCGGGTATACGGCAGTGGAGGTGGCACCAACTATACACTAGAAAATCTTGAGGAGGAAATCAATGGATTCCTGGAAGCTGGTATTGATTGTTATAAGATGAAGGTTGGTAAAGACTTTGGGAAAAAAATGAACGAAGATATTGACCGGGTGAAGTTTGTAAGAAGCCTTTTAGGAAAAGAGGTGAGGCTGGCGGTAGATGCAAACCAAGTATGGAATATAAATGAAGCATTGAAATTTATAGACCTGGTTGCCGATCAGGAAATAGCATGGTTTGAAGAGCCATTGCATTCTGCAGCTTACGAGCAAATAGCTCAGTTGTGTGAGCAATCTCCAGTTAAAATATCATACGGAGAATCTGAACGTACGTCAAAAATGTTTCCAACGCTACTGAATATTGGTGTAAAACACTTACAGCCGGTGCCTACGCATTTAGGTAGTGTGAAAGAATGGATGGATGTTAGGGATATGGCCAATAATTCTTCTCTTGATTTTTCATCCGGAGGGTATACGATGTATACAGCTTCTTTGATGGCATCCGCACCTGAGCATTTTCGGGTTGAATACCTGTATTCAATTATGGTTGGGTTGGAGTTCTATTTTGAAGTTTGTCCGAAGTTGGAAAATGGAAAATTTCTGCTGCCCGAAATAGATGGCTTGCCCATACGTGTTGACTGGGAATATTGGTTTCGGATGAACAAGGTAGTCAAGTCACAATCCTGGCAGCGTGAAAATGTAAAAGAATATCTTCCTAACGTAACCATGTAAAAAAATTATAACGATTGCAGTGAATTTTGCCTTTAAGAATATAGATTACCTGGTATTGGTTATTTATCTGGTGGCTTTATTTGTTACCGGCTTTTATCTTAGTGAGCATAAAACCAGGGAAAACGGGGATATGTTCCTGGGTGGAAGATCATTGAAGTGGTGGCAGATCGGGTTCTCCCTGTTTAGTGCCAATGCCGGGCCAATGATGCTCGTCGGATTTGCAAGCCTTGGTTTTTCACAGGGTGTTGTTGGAAGTAACTTTGAATGGCTGGCCTGGGTCTTCCTCTTGCTGCTCGCAATGTTTTTTTTACCTCATTATCTTTCTACTAAGATAAGTACCATGCCCCAGTTCCTGTTGTTGCGATTTGGGCAGCGCTCTTTTAATTTCCTGGTGATCTATAGTTTATTCTCGATACTATTTGTTTGGTTGGGTAGTGCGCTGTATGCCGGTGGATTAATTATTTCGCAGATATTTGGATGGACCCTGTTAAAATCGATTATACTTGTTGCTTTGATTGCTTGCAGTTTTACGGCAATGGGTGGTTTTAAAGCGGTTGTAAGGACAGGTATTTTTCAATCTGCAGTGATCATTCTTTCATCAATGCTGCTAACTTTTTTTGCCTTTAAAAAAATAGGAGGGGTTTCCGCCCTTATTAGCGCAACACCGCCTCATTATTGGAAATTGTTCAGAAGCGTTGCCGATCCTGAATATTCCTGGGTGGCAATACTTACAGGCTATCCAGTTGTTGCCATCTATTATTGGTGTACTGATCAAACTATTGTGCAAAAAGTACTTGCAGCTAAAGATTTAAGAGAAGGCCAGCGTGGTGCAATGTTCATTGCATTCCTGAAGATCCTTATGCCATTCATTTTTATTTTCCCAGGCATATTTTGTTACGTACTTTTCAAAGATATTGCAAAGCCAGACAACGCTTATATAACACTTGTTCAACAATTGATGCCAGGTGGTTTGCAGGGTTTGTGCATTGCGGCTTTGGTTGCAGCACTGATCGATACTGTTTCGTCCGGGCTCAATTCTTTCAGCACCATCCTTACTTTGGATGTAGTGGCAAAAATCCGTCCGATGGATGCAGCCTCCAGCAGAAACATGGGGAGATGGCTTACACTGGTGGCCGCAGTTTTGTCGGTCGGAATAGCTTATTTGTATGCCAACTCAGGCAAAGGTTTTTTTGAATTGAGTCAGGGTTTGGTGTCTATTCTTGCACCGCCATTATCTGTCGTATTCCTGGCAGGTATCATGTGGAAAAGAGTAAACAGCCTGGCGGCGGAATCGGTATTGTACGGAGGCGGGATTATTTGCCTCATTGTAGGAGCTTGTCATATATTGAATTATCCCTCGCCCAATTTCTGGCCGCATTTCCTTCGGCTCTCCGTTTATCTTTTTGTTCTTTTGACTGTTGTTATAATATTGGTAACACTATGTACAAAGAAGCAGGAAGGTTATGACCTGCCATCGCCTTTCGAATCAAAAAAACCGGGAACTAAAAATGCAAGTGCTGTATGGTTGGGTTGGGCTATTCTTGCTGCAATAATGTTCCTGTTGTATATGTTGTTCAGTTAAAAAAATGATATGAAAAATTTCAGGACAACTACCTTATTGTTTTTTTTCGCTGTGCTTATATTTTTTTCAACTTGTAAGAACAGGCAGAACAACGATACACAACAGAAAATGGAACAGAAAGTTTTTGTTGTAAAGATTGTACCGGATACTGATAGCATGCAGCGTTATATCGATTATCACCAACACGTTTGGCCCCAGGTAGAACAGGGGTTTAGAAAAGCGGGTTACAAAAAGATTGCATTGTATCGGTACGGGCAACTGATAGTAATGACCATCCTCGTGCCGGAGGGATCAGATCTGGCAGAGATGGGTAAAGTGGCAGAATCTTACGACAAACGTTGTGCGGAATGGAGCCAGCTAATGAGTAATTACCACGTGGGTGTGGATGGAACCAAACCCGGGGAGAAATGGGTAGAGGCACAGCTTATTTATAACTTTACGCGTGAATGAGCTTCAGGCTTCCACCTGGTATTGTTTTAGAAAATCTCTTGGTGATAATTTTTTTACTTCCTTGAAGTGTTTATTAAAGTTAGAGATGTTATTATAACCACTTTGGTAACAGGCTTCCGTAACATTGTGATTCCCTTCCAATAATAATTTTGCAGCATGGCTAATGCGTACCTCCTTTACAAAGTCGATCAGCGTGCGGTTGGTTTTTGATTTAAAGAACCGGCAGAAGGCTGCAGGAGACATGGGGATAATGCCCGCTACTTCCTGAAGCGAAATTTCTTTTTTAAAGTTTTGGAAAATATGATCGAATACTTTGTTTATTTTCTGCGCTTCACCTGAATTGTCGATAGCATTGTAATAAGGAGAGGATAAGATTTGTTTGGAATTGGATTGTGTAAGAATATCAAGGAGCCTTAACATCAGGGCCGCCCTGCCCAATCCTGTTTCCAGTAACATCTGTTGCATAACCATTTTTGCTTTTTCAATGGTTGAACCTGTAAACAGCATGCCCTTTGCCGCATTTGCAAACAGCTCATTTAACTGTTTACCTTCCGGTTTTCCCAATAATTGTTTGCCAAGAAAATCAGGAAAAAAATGAATTACAATTGCCCGTGCCTGTACAAATGGGTCAATCGTTTTATAGTATTGCCAGCAATGCGGAAGATAACTTCCGAGTAATACGAGTTCCGTTCCTTCAAAGTCCTGTATATGATCGCCAATAAAGCGCTTTCCACTACAGTTTTCCAACAAGGCTATTTCAAAATTTATATGCGATTTCAGTGTCGTGAATTTTTTTATCTCCAGGAACTCTGATCTTATCGTAAAAGACTGATCGGGGGGGAAGGTGAAATTCTCATAAAGGTATTGCATATTTAGCCAGCGTTTGTTCCAATTAGCAGCTAGTAAAAATACAAAAAACTATCGTGTTGCATGCATGTATATGTATGAACATGCAAATAAAGCATCAGAAGCAGTCAAATTATGGGTTGTTAAGGGCTTTAACTAAGTGGAAATTTAAGTTCAAAAAATTACCAGATAATGAAAAATGCCAAACGACTGTTATGGATTATTGGTATACTCTGTATGCTGTTCCAGACCAATTATGCGCAAGGACCTGTGACCGTCAAGGGGGCGGTTACAAATAAGAATAAAGTACCCCTGTCGGGCGCTACAATTACCGAAGTCGGGAGACAAGGCAGATCAACCCTGTCAGATGCTAATGGAAGCTTTCAGATCGCAACAGTGTTGAATAGCCGACTGAAAATTACCATGATCGGCTACAAGGAATTTGAGGTGGTAGTTAAGACCCAGCAATTGAATATCCAACTAGATGCTGAAGTAAAGGAACTGGAAGAAGCGGTAGTTGTTGGTTATGGAACGCAGAAAAAAGCCAGCTTTACTTCTGCTGTAAGCAATATTAAGGCCTCAGAAATTACCGATATCCCTACTTCCAATTTGAGTAATGTATTGGCGGGGCGTTTGTCGGGTACATTTGTTGCAACTAATACTGGTACGCCGGGTATTTCATCTACAGTAAGGATAAGATCCAATTCTTCGTGGAATACTGCACCGCCTGTGTACGTAATTGATGGGGTGGTAAGAGATAAACAAAGTTTTGATGCACTTGACCCCAATGAAGTGGCGGAAATCACCGTCTTAAAAGATGCAGCTTCGGCAGCAATTTATGGTTCCCGTTCATCGAACGGTGTAATATTGGTAACCACGAAAACAGGAAAGAAAGGAAAACCCGAAATTGGTTTTTCTGCAATTACCAATACTTCGCGAACCGGCAAAGTACCGGAGTATATGGACGTGAGTAAGGCTTTGGACTATTCAATTGCAGTCAATGGAGGAATTTCGCCCGAAGAAAAAGCGTGGGTATTAAAAAATAACCCCAATGGCGACAACTATTTTAAAGCAGCTTACCAGAACCCTAACAACCAGCGTTATGCGCTTAGTGCCTCAGGTGGTGGCGATATGGTTACCTATTATATTGGGGGCTCGTTTTATAATGAAAATGGCTTTTTGCCTAATGTGGGGTTCAAGAAGTACAATTTAAGGAGTAATGTAAGTGCAAAGCTTACAAAAGACCTAACGGTTAATCTCAATCTTAGTAATAGTTATGGTACCCGGAACAGATTTAATTTCACCTATGATTATGGTTCTGCTGATTTAAATAATCTGTGGGGAAAATTATTGTATTGGGATGCCTGGGCGCCTCCTTATATCAATGGAAAACCGGTTGACCCGGGCTGGCTTGGTAATCCCGTAGAAATGATGAAAAACGGAGGGTATTGGAAAAATAATAACCAGCAGCTCGATGCCCTTTTATCGGCTGAATATAAACTTCCTTTCGTGCCGGGGTTAAGCGCAAAATTTGCCTACAGTAAAAACTTCAATAATAGTTTTGTCAAGAATTTTGCGAAAAAACAGCCGCTTTATAAATTCAAAACTACCGGTGCAAATAACCGCATTTACACCGACGAAATTATCAGTCAGACGATGAGTGGCGACCCTGGCACCGAATATATAGGAAATGAATACGGCAGGTCCAATACCTATCAGTTAAATGGCCAGCTTTCTTACGACCATCGGTTTGGTGAGCATAATATTAGCGCTACCGCTGTTTATGAACAGTGGGAGGCTTATTATAACAACTTTTCCATGTATCGTTATAACTTTCCCCTGAGCCCCAATGATCAGTTTTTTGCAGCGAGTGCCAACAACTCAGACTGGTCAACAGGTGGCGGTGAGGATCAGGATGGAAGACTATCATATATTGGTAGGATAAACTACGATTATGCAGAGAAATACTTTTTGTCCACAAGCGCCAGATATGATGGTTCTGTAAAATTTGCACCCAATAAAAGATGGGGGTTATTTCCAACACTAAGCGGTGGCTGGGCTATTTCAAAAGAAAACTTCTTTAGAAATGTGAAGACATTGAAGTTTATAGATTTTATGAAGCTGCGTTTTTCGTATGGTTCTACAGGAAACGACGCAATAGGTGGCTGGCAGTGGCTGGAGCAATACCGTATTCAGGGTGGTACTTATTATCTTGGCCAAAATGGAACCACTGCTCCAAGGCTGGCTTTTGGTGGTACTCCGAATGCAAACCTTACCTGGGAAAAATCAAATTCCTATAATGCCGGGTTGGATATAGTGGCACTTAAACATCTGAACCTGACGGTTGAATTGTGGAAGCGGCACACCTATGATATTCTCGGATCCAGGGTTCTGGTATTGCCTTCTGAATACGGCGCTTCACTGCCTGCTGTTAACTATGGTATCGTAGACTCAAAAGGTATAGAAATAGAGCTGGGTTATAATAATACAATCGGGCGGGATTTTGAATATCGGGCAAAAGGAAACTTTGGGGTTTCAACAAACAAGGTAATTAGCAGGGATGCAGCTCAAAACGCGCAATTTGTAGATAATCCGAATGGGAAGACCCTGAGCTATGGAACAGGCTATCAGGCTATAGGCATTATCCGTACGCAGGATGAGCTTTCCAAACTACCTGCCGGGTACAAGATTTTTGGTGCGACTCCTGAACTTGGTATGATGAACTTTGCCGATATAAGCGGGCCTGACGGAAAGCCCGACGGTAAAATTGACAGTTACGACAGAATTGTTTTAGGAAATTATTTTGGAAGTAACAGTGCGCCCATCACTTATGGACTACAGCTTAATTTTTCTTATAAGGGAATTTCTGTTGATATGCTTTTTGCAGGGCTGTCAGGATTTAAAACATCATATAGCGATGCATGGGGCCGCAATTTCGGCGGAGGTGCAAAAATTCCTAAATATCATGACGATGCATGGAGTACAGATAATCCCAATGGTACTACACCAAAACTTTTCCCCTGGGGAGACGCCAGATCAAGTGGCTATACACAAACTTCAACATTTAATGTTTATGACGGCAGCTTTATGCGGATGAAGTATTTAAACATTGGCTACAATCTGCCCGCAAAATATTTAAATAAAATAAAGGTCAAAGGAATTAAGCTTTTTGCATCGGGAACAAATCTGTTTACCCTTTCCAAATTTAAATTCTACGATCCTGAAATTTCGGGTTTTATGAGTTACCCATTAATGAAAAACTTTTCAATGGGGATTGATGTGAGACTTTAATGTTTTAAACTAAAAATGGAAAAATGAAAGTTAAATCTTTAATATACAGTACAACCGTCCTTAGCTGCTTCCTGATGCTGGGTTCCTGTAATAAGGTGTTAGATAAATCTAATTTGGCAGCAGTTAATCCATCGCAGGTATGGAGTGATGCAAAGTATGCAAACGGATACCTGAATAATATTTATTCAGCTATGATGCCCGGTAATACCTATGGGTCGGGAAATGGTACCGACGAAGGAGTGCCTTATCAAAAACAAACCAACAGTTGGTTTATGGGAACAGGCACTTTTGATTCCTGGGACAACTTCGGTCAGTATGGAAATATTCGCACGATTAATATTTTATTAGACAATATTGACAAAGCATCTTTTGATGAAACGTCTAAAAAAAGTATTAAAGGGCAGGGACTTTTCTGGAGGGCTTGGGCCTACTATTCTATGGTGAATGGTTATGGAGGCGTGCCTTTAATTCTTAAAGCACAAGAACCCACAACAGATTTAAGCTCCCTCGCAATGCCGCGAAGCAAAACTTCTGAATGTGTAACACAAATCATTAAAGATTTAGATGATGCTATCTCTTCGTTGCCCGATAACTGGAGCGGCGAAGATATCGGACGCATAGACAAAGGAGCTGCCATGGCCTTTAAAGGAAGGGTGTTGTTGTTTTTTGCAAGCCCCTTGTTTAACGGATTGGGAGGTGTGGCCAGCTGGCAAAAAGCTTACGATGCAAATCTGGCAGCGAAAATTTTTTTAGAAGCTCATGGAAAAGGATTGCAGACGGCGTATAACAAGATCTGGGACGAAAAGTTGAATAAAGAAGTGATCATGGTGCGCCGCTTTAATTATCCGCAGGCTACCTATTTTCAGGGAGGTTTAATACCCCTCGATTTTTCAAAGGATGATGTTGGGTATGACCGTCCATCGCTGGAATTGGTAAATGCGTTTCCCATGAAAGATGGTTCAGCATGGTCGGATGTTCCAAGAGTTTATGATACTCTTTTCAGAAACAGGGATGATCGTTTTTATGAAACCATTTATTATAATGGATCACCTTATCAGTATCTGGCTGCAATGAAAGCTGCAAATACTTACTTGTGGACTTATTTTAATAAAGTAACCGATTATAACGGCAATATTGGAATAATGGGACAGCACAATCAGATAACTCCTGATCCATTATGGTCTAACTCCAGCTTTTATAGAATTAAAGCAATTGATAAAGTAAGTATTAAAGACAAGGGAACCGTATATAACGCGGCGGTTGACTGGCCCGAAATTAGATATGCGGAAGTGTTGATGAACTATGGTGAAGCTGCCAATGAGTTGGGCAAAACAACAGAGGCATTGAGTGCCTTGTACGCAATACGTAACCGCGCAGGTATTCTGCCGGGGATGACTAACAATTATGGCATCACAGCCCAGACAACTGATGGTATCAGGACTGTGTACCAAAACGAACGATTTGTTGAATTTGCATTTGAAGGAAAAAGATGGAATGACCTGAGAAGATGGAAAATGTTTGGTTATTTAAGAGGTCTGCCCCAAAGGCATGGACTTGGTATTGAGTTGAAGGCAGGTGAAACTGATGTTGCGCCTATGGCCGATATTAATACAGTGTGGAATAAGTTTACTTATACCGTAATGCCAACCGACCGGCAGAATATAGCGGTGCAGGATCAATACTATATCTATGGTATTCCCAAAGCAAGGCTGGATAGGAATCCTAAATTGTTGCAAAATAATAACTGGAGCGGTAGTTTCGATCCCCTGCAATAATTGCTTCTCTCTCCATTCCCAAATAAAAAGAGGTTGCCCACTCATTTTGAGGCAACCTCTTTTATTCATATGAATGAGCAATAAAATTTCCACGCTTTTTTACAGGATCCAGGGCGGAATTCGCGATTTATCTGTGAAAACGTCATTTAATCTATCCTTTCCCTGCAAATGTCCATATCATTCTCTTGAAATAAAGTCTAAGTTCGGGCTCCGATACTATTTAAATGTTGAATTGTTTGTAATATGAAGGGAAAATCAGCTAATAATAATTATATCATCGTCCTTTCATTTATTTTACTGTATTTGTGAATGTTAAAATGATTCTTAATGGAAAACCGGAATGGTCGTATATCGGAAAAAACCTTATGCTGTGAGAAGACCCTGGATTTGTTGATGTTGAGAAAATGAATTTTTAAATAAACTCATCCTCCGAAGCATTTAAATTATTACCCTATTTTAAGTCAATACCCTTTAATAAAATTGGAATCCAGAAAAAAAGTAAATAATGATCTCAAGATTCTTTTCTATCACACGCATTTCGTTTTTGATAACAGTTAGCTTCCTGGCTTTGAAAGTGCGTGCCCAGGATAGCCTGTCCCTTTCATCGCCTGACGGAAAAACAGTTTTTAGTTGCCAACTTGATGAAAAAGGTGGCCTGTCATACCAGGTAACTTTTGCAGGGCAGCCGCTGGTACTTAAGTCTTCACTTGGAGTGGAGGGCTGGCAGCAATCTTTCGTATTAAAAAGAGTAGCAAGAAAAGAGCAGGATAACAACTGGAGACCGGTATATGGCGAACGGGCCCTGGTCATAGACAAGTACCGTGAGGCCAGTTTTGTGCTATGGCGCCAAAACAAGGAGAGACAGCAAATGAACCTGCAGGTAAGGGCTTATAATGAAGGACTGGCTTTTCGCTACGTATTTCCTGAGTATCCTGAGGGCGGGCAGGATATTTCCATTGGAAAAGAATATACCAGTTTTGTGATGCCATCGGGAACAAAGGCCTGGTTTACCGATCATGCGCAAGGTGCCTATCAACTGCTTCCGTTACAAGCCTGGCCAGGCCAGGCAGAGCGACCGCTTACGATGCAGCTGCCTAATGGGAAATATGTGGCCATCGCAGAAGCCGGTTTGGCAGATTATGCACGCACCAAATTTTCTCTCGACGCTGCCGAACCCAACAACATCCGGTGCAGTATGTACGATCGGGTAGACCTTACCACTCCGTTTGCTACACCCTGGCGGGTGATCATGCCGGCAGAAAAACCAACCGGGTTATTGGCAAACAATGATATTTTTCTCAACCTGAATGAACCCTGCCAAATTGAACATACCAATTGGATAAAACCGGGTAAGATCATGCGTGAGGTGACCCTTTCAACCAAGGGTGCAAAAGAATTGGTTGACTTTGCGGTAAAACGCCACCTGCAGTATATTCATTTTGATGCCGGATGGTATGGATTTGAATATGTCAAGGGTTCTGATGCTTCGGCGGTAAATGTTGATCCAAGACGCAACCCTAAAAAGGATCTGGATTTAACTGAGGTGATCCGTTATGCGAAGGAAAAAGGAATAAGTGTGTTCTTATATGTTAACCAACGGGCTTTGGAGCAGCAATTAGACCAATTGTTACCCCTATACCAGCAATGGGGCGTTGCAGGTATAAAATTCGGGTTTGTACATGTGGGGTCGCATCGCTGGACCACCTGGTTGCATGAAGCCATAAAAAAATGTGCACGGTATCATTTGATGGTAGATATTCATGACGAATACAGGCCTACCGGTTTTAGCCGCACCTATCCTAACTTACTTACACAGGAAGGGGTGAGGGGTAATGAAGAAATGCCGGAGGCCAATAACAATGCAGTACTTCCTTTCACTAGATTTTTATGCGGTGCAGCAGATTATACCATCTGCTATTATCACCGTCCCGAGTTAAAACGACAGCTTGCTGAAACACAAAATGCAAGGGTGCTTAAGACTACTTCCATGCACCAGATGGCATTATCGGTTGTGTATTATAGTCCATTGCAATTTATGTATTGGTACGACAAGCCGGAAGATTCAAAAGATGAACCTGAGCTGGAATTTTTTGATCATGTTCCCACAATTTGGGATGATACAAAAGTGATGGATGGGGAAATAGGCCAATTCATTACGGTTGCCCGACGCAGCGGTGAAGAATGGTTTTTGGGATCCATTACCAACAATGACGCAAGGGATATTAAGATTAATTTTTCTTTTTTAATGCCCGGAAGAAAATATAAAGCCACTGTCTATTACGACGATCCTACATCGTCAGTGCGCACCCGTGTTTCTATCAAGCACATTACGGTTGAAGCCTCAACGGTATTGGACACTCATTTGCTTGCATCCGGCGGACAAACCATCTGGGTTAAACCCCTTTAATTGGGCCATATTATTGGGGATCATGTCAAAGTACTGTGGATCAACTTGTTAAGTGTTTAGCTGGTTGGTTACAGCTCATTAATCCATTTGTTGACCATGTCTCAAGTATGCTATTTTACCGGGTTTGAGACATGGATAAGACATGGATGAGACATGGTTGAGGTATGCGAGTTGGTAAAATTGCATCAATGAATGTCAATTTAATGGAACTGATGTAGCCGCTTATTCGGATAATTTTATGCCTCAGAACCAGTGAATTAGCCTATTATTCAATTTCCACCTATTCAAACAGACCATTTAATGAAGTATTCCAATTGGCCCTTGCGGCGTTGCTGCTTTTGTGTAACATTATTGTTAGGATTTGGTACGCTTAATGCGCAAACCTATTATTTGCAAACACAATTTGCCAGGCTTAGCTTAAATGGCAAAGGCTATATCACCTCCATCATTGATAGAAAATCAGGAAAGGAATATTGTCCCAAAGGGGAGATGTCTCCGCTGCTTGCGTTACAGAAAAACAAGCAGCACCTTATGCCGGTGAAGGCACAGTATGTTGGTTCCAAAAATGAATTTTCCATCAGCTTCTCCAATGGCGCTGCGGCCCGGGTAAAAGTGGAACAAAAGCAGCAGTATCTGCGTTTGCAATTGGTTTCACTAACGCCTCGCAATGGCGTGGATAATGTGGTGTGGGGGCCTTATAAAACAAATATATCTAAAACGATCGGGGACCTGCTGTCTGTCGTGCGCAGTGATGTTTTTGCCATTGGCATGCTTGGCCTGAACGACAATACTACCATCGGACCACCTACGGAGGGCGATATGTCATTCATGTATTATTACATTCATTCGCCAGATCCCCAAAAATATCCGGTACCACCGCATCTGAAAGAAGGTCAGACCTTCAGCATAGGTGGTGACGGGGTGAATGACGTGGCTTTTTACTCACAGCCAGAAGCGTATTTCAGGATGAACTATGGCAACGGTGCCAAACTGGAACCGGCATTCGGTTCAAGCATATGCATGCATTCTCGCGACCGTCGTAAGGAACAGATGATTCGTTTTCCCTATTATCCTGACAATATTGAAGGCAAGGCCAATTCGGCCCGTTACCAGTTGGTGACACCCACAAATGCGGATTTCCTTGGTTCAACCATTGCTTTGTATGCCTGTCCTGATTCATTGGGTCTGAACGTTATAGAAAAAATAGTATTGAATGAAGGGCTACCACATCCCACCATTAATGGAAAATGGATAAAAAACCCTGCCGCTTATCGTCCCGATATGGCCTGGTGGGGGCCGCATGATAGCCTTGCCAGTTATGCAAAACAACTGAAGATCAAAAATGTGCAGGATGAAGGCTGGGGGGAGTATTATCCCAACCCGGTCAACCGATGGAGTAATAAAAAGATCAGCTTCCATGGTTCAGACGCTATGAGTATTCCCGCATACGGAACGCTCATGCAAAAGGAAGGGGTCCGTTACGGATTACACACGCTTTGCGAATTCCTGCAGCCCAACAACAACAGTGATGTGACGCCGGTGCCTAGCGACAGTCTCGCTATCATGCAGCGTACCTACCTTACAAAGAATATTTCACCCAACGATACCATCATCACGGTGAGGGACACTGCCTATTTCAACGAGTTTGGTGGTTGGGAAGGCAATCATACCAACGTGCTTAAGATTGGTAAGGAGCTAATTGAGTATGATGGGATCACCAGGATACCTCCCTACACTTTTCTTAAAGTGAAAAGAGGTTTCCACCATACGATACGCGGCACCTATAAAGCAGGAACTACGATCGTGAAGCTGCAGCCCAACTGTTACCGTGGATTTGTACCTGATATGAACCTGCAGGATGTTTACGCCGATTATTATGGCAAATGGCTCACAGAAGGAAGCATGGATTATATCGATTTTGATGGTCTGGAAAGTTGTATGTACCAGGGGCATGGCCAGTATTCCTTTAAGCGATTTTTCCGCGGCCTGTTCGACAGCTATTATCGCAATGGTGGCAAATACCTGCGCGTGATGGGCAGTGCCGTGCAGGAGGGCAGTTGGCATTACATGAGTGTATGCAATGTTGGGGGCGGCGATCACATGTTCAGCCCTATACTCAACAAATGGGGCATTGAAGGAAAAGATATGCGTTACGTGTTCGAGAGCAGTTATTTCCCCGCTACATTCGGCATTCAAAATTACCAGGTCGACTGGAACCTGTATGATGCAGAGAACCTGCAGGCCAAATCAATCGGCTGGAATGCCACTTATATGCTTGGACTTAGCCAGCAAACTGTGGAAGCCAATGCGGAGAAAGGGGCCATCTTCAATGCTTACCGTACCTGGGAAGAGGCACGGGAGGCCGGGGTATTTACCAAAGCCCGCAAAGAAAAGCTCAAAGACCTCAACTACAAATTTCATTTGGAAAAGGCAGGAAACAAATCTTTCTTGCTGTACGCGGTAAAAGAAAACCGTTTCAGAGATATGGCTTTGAATACAAACAATGTGGAAGTAACCTTGATGAATGAGTTCGATGCTCAGCCATTGGCTTTTGCGTTAAAAGTGCACGCGCCAAAAGATTCAACTATCAATGGGTTAGAGATCATAGTGGGCAATAGCTCGTTCATCAAAGTGCAGAAAAAATTATATGCTGGCCAGTATGTGATCTGTAAGAATGGCCAGTGGTATGTTGCCGATCAAGGACGCAAAATGATCGAGCTAATTCCGGCGACTGGAGACTGGCAGCTCCCTAAAGGGCAAACCCGGGTGCTGGTGAAATCATTGCATTCAAACCCGGAAAATGTGAAGCTGGAACTGGTAGTGCTGGTGATAGGGAGCGCTGAAAAGATTTAGTGTCAATAAGAAACCGTACGGCTCCCGGCGCATTTGTGCAGGTAGGGGGCCGGTTAAACTGAAATAACGAAATGATTAAGAAAAGTTTGACTGATAAAGTGCTGTGGTGCTTCCTGCTGATTTTTTCGGGGATAGTACAATTGCAGGTAAATGCACAGGTTAATTTTAAAACCCGGCAATGGAGCCTGCAATTGGATGCTTCAGGTAAGCTAACCAGTATGAAGAGCATTAAGCTGCAGAAAGAATTTCTGGTGGCGGATAAAGCTGCGGCATTGATGAGCATAAAAACGGATGGAAAAATACTGGCACCCCAAAGCAGCGTGTGGAAGGCAAAAAACTCGGAGTTGATCTTGACATACCCGAAGGTTGGGGTAGAAGCAAGGGTAAAAGTGCAGCAGCAGGAAAACTACCTGAGCTTTGAACTAGTCGGGTTGACAAAGGCTGAAACAATTGATTTAATATTGTGGGGTCCATATCCTACCAGTATAGCCGATACGGTGGGAGAAGTGGTGGGCGTTGTGCGCAACAAAGATTTTGCGATCGGTATCCAGGCGCTGAATGTAAAAACGCTGGGTGGTTATCCCAATGCGGAAAGCGACATTGAGCCATCGTATGATGTGTTTGCAGGAGGCAACAAAGTGGATGTGAAGCAGGATGACATGCACAAGCAATTGTTCCGGGGCGATGTGGCCCGTCCCACCGAATACGGTTCTGTACTTCAGGCATATTGCCGTAACAGGAACAAGACCCGGGTCATTGAAAATTGGGGACATACATCTTATCTGGCGCCGGCATTTAATGATGGAGGTGTACTGGGCAGTAAGATCGCCCTTTTCGGAGTGGCTGATGCCGATGCGTTGTCAACAATTTCACAGATAGAACTGAAGGAAGGATTGCCTCATCCCCTGCTTGACGGCAAATGGGGAAAGCAGGCCGTCACGGCCTCCGAATCCTACCTTATCATGGATTTTGGGGTTGATAATCTACAGGAGGCGATGGCAGTAACCCGGCAGGCGGGACTTCGTTATCTCTATCATGGCGATCCCTTTGAAACCTGGGGACACTTTAAGTTACACAGCAAAGCATTTCCGCAAAACTGGGCCAGTATGAAACAGTGCGTGGCAATGGCCAGGGAAAAAGGATTGAGACTGGGTGTTCACACTTTGTCCAACTTTATTACTACCAACGATCCCTATGTGACCCCCCTACCTGATGCCCGCCTCGCGAAAGTGGGTTATACAAGGCTTAGTGCAGCCGTTGATGCCAACGCAAAGGAAATCGGAATTGAAGATCCTGTTTTTTTTAACCAGTTTCAAAACAATACACTGAAGGCGGCTGAGATCGGCAATGAAATCATTCGGTATGGTGCGGTGTCCGCATCAACTCCCTGGAAACTGCTCGATTGCCAGCGGGGGGTCTTTGGTACTAACGCTGCGGAACACTCGAAAAGTGATACGATCGGCAAACTGATGGATCATCCTTACAAAGTATTTCTTACCAGTTATGCACTGCAGGAAGAAATGGCAAAGACCATTGCGCGGCTCTTTAATGAAACGGGTCTGATGCAGCTATCTTTTGACGGACTTGAAGGTTGTTGGTCTTCTGGTATGGGCCAATACGCCAGGCACCTATTTACGAAAACCTGGTACGATAATCTTAAACCTGAATTGAAAGGAGCAGTGATTAATGATGCCAGCATGCCGGGTCATTACTTCTGGCATATTTATACAAGAATGAACTGGGGCGAACCCTGGTATGCCGGCTTTAGGGAAAGCCAGCTGCAATTGCGTCTCAAAAACCAACAGTTCTTCCGCCGCAACCTGATGCCTGCCATGCTGGGTTGGTTCAGCCTTCGTCCAGAAACCACACCCGAAGATATAGAATGGATGCTAGCCATGGGCGCCGGTTATCATGCGGGCTTTGGCTTATCAACCAGTTTGGAAACATTGCGTAAACATGGAAAGAAAGATGAGATGCTTGCACTGATAAAAATATGGGAACAGGTACGCATGAACAGCCTATTTAGCGAAACACAAAAAGAACGCATGCGGAGCCTGAGGAACGAATTTCACCTGGAGATGGCCGGCGATCATGCTTATAAACTAACCCCGGTGTACAACGCTTACTTCAAACACACCCAGCAATTGAAGCAGCCCGGCGAGCCCGTGTTTTCTACTTTTACTTTTAATAATCCAGCTACCACTCAGCCTGCTGCTTTTATTATTACGCTGGCGACTGGTAAAGAATTCGATCCGGACGTCAGTTTCGATCAAATATCCATAGCTATCAACCGGCAGGACGCATTAGCACTACCGGTGAGTTTGAAAAGGAATCAGATCTTAAAATGCGATGGTAAATCGGTGCAGTTATACAACAAACAGTGGCAGTTGCTGCAAACCGTTGCGTTAAACAAGTGTTTACCCAATTTAAACAATGGCATAAACGAAATTGTTTTCGATGGAAAATATTCTGGCGAAAACGGGGCTGATGTGAAACTGGAGATTCGCGTCAACGGTGAGCCGGAGCTAATTCAGAAAAAACAATAATGCGTTAATTCAATATAGCAATGAAGAAACTGGTATTCAGTATTTTGTTGAGCTGCTTCGGCATTAGCCTGCTTCAGGCTCAGACGTACAAAACTTATCCCATGTGGCATGCTTCCCTGCCCATTGAGCAGCGCGTGAACGATTTGGTTAGTCGATTGACACTGGAAGAAAAAGTGGCGCAGATGTTGAACGCAGCGCCGGCGATACCTCGCCTGGGTGTGCCTGCTTATGAGTGGTGGAATGAAATATTGCATGGAGTGGCACGTACTCCCTATAAAACTACCGTGTTTCCACAAGCTATTGGTATGGCTGCAACATGGGATACTGCTTCGCTTAAACTGATGGCACATTACTCGGGTATGGAAGGGCGAGCCATTAACAACAAAGCCGTTGCTGAAGGAAAAACCAAAGACCGCTACCACGGACTTACTTACTGGACACCCAACATCAATATCTTCCGTGATCCCAGATGGGGAAGGGGACAGGAGACCTACGGAGAAGATCCGTTCCTTACAGCAAAATTAGGCGCTGCATTTGTTCGGGGCTTACAAGGCGATGATCCGAACTACCTGCTGGCTGCCGCATGTGCTAAACATTATGCGGTACATAGCGGACCAGAGCCAAGCAGGCATACCGATAACCTCAATCCCTCTTCCTATGATTTGTGGGATACCTACTTGCCTGCTTTTAAAGAGCTGGTGGTTAAGGCAAAAGTGGCCGGCGTTATGTGTGCTTACAATGCGCTAAATGGCCAACCCTGTTGTGGCAATGATCTGCTGATGACGGATATTTTGCGTAACCAGTGGAAGTTTACCGGTTATGTAACCAGCGACTGCTGGGCTATTGATGATTTCGTGAAGTTTCATAAAACACATGCCACAAGAGTATCGGCCGCTGCCGATGCAGTGATGCATGGGACCGATGTGGAATGTGGAACAGCGGTGTATAAAACGCTCGTAGATGCGGTGAGACAGGGACTTATTTCCGAAAAGCAGATTGATCTGTCGCTGAAACGTTTATTTACCATTCGCTATCGCCTTGGTATGTTCGATCCGCCGCAAAAGGTGAAATACACGAATATACCTTTTAGCACTTTGGAAGCGCCAGAACACAAAGCGCATGCATTGAAAATGGCGCAGCAGTCGATCGTATTGCTGAAAAATGAACACCAGTTGTTACCTCTTCATAAGCATATCAAAAAGATTGCAGTCATTGGCCCGAATGCCGATAATCGCATTGCGCTGCTGGGCAATTACAATGGCTTCCCTTCCCGCATCGTATCGCTGTTAGAAGGTATTAAAGAGAAATTTGGTCCAGCTGTGGCCGTGCAATATCAGGCTGGTGTCGGTTATACTTCCGATGTTTTGTTTACACCCGACATGGATGCTTCATTTTATTCCTTCAATCGGAAAGCGGGTATCCAGGCGCAATATTTTAACAATGAAAAGCTAGAAGGAAAACCTGACTATGAAACTACGCTTAGCGATATTAATTTTTATTACACCGAAGGTCAGCAACCTGCGCCTGCCGTGAATGCCCGTCATTTTTCTGTACGCTTTACTTCTATGGTTACCATAAACAAAGATACTACACTGCTATGGCAAATGGAAGGCGATGACGGTTACCGGCTTTTCATCAACGACAGCCTGGTGCTGAATGCATGGCGTGGTGAAACTGCCGTACGCGATTTTAAATGGAAAGCGCAGCAGGGTAAAACGTATAAAATGGTATTGGAGTACTGGCAAAGCGAAGATGGCGCCCGGGTTCGTATGCAGAAGGGTTCATATAAAAAAGCGGATATGGCTGCGATTGCAACAAAAGCTGCCGATGCCGATGTAATCGTTTTTGCTGGCGGCATTTCGCCCGAGTTGGAAGGAGAGGAAATGTCTGTAAATGCTTCCGGTTTTTACGGTGGCGACCGCACATCAATACTGCTGCCGGCTGTGCAAACGGAATTAATGAAACAATTAAAAGCTACTGGCAAACCGGTGGTGTTTGTGATGCTTGCCGGCAGTGCGATAGCTACTACCTGGGAGCAGGAAAATATTCCCGCCATTGTAAATGCCTGGTATGGCGGACAAAGTGCCGGAACCGCCATTGCCGATGTATTGTTTGGCGATTACAATCCTGGAGGTCGCCTGCCTGTTACATTTTATAAGCGTGATGCAGACCTGCCCGACTTTAAGGATTATAACATGGAAGAACATACGTATCGTTACTTCAAAGGCGAGGTGTTGTATCCTTTTGGTTATGGACTGAGCTATACTACTTTCAACTACGGAAAATTAAATGTGCGGAAGGAAGTTAAAAAAGAAGCATCCGTTATTGTTTCAACCAGGGTGACCAATACGGGTAAGTATGATGGAGATGAGGTGGTACAGTTGTACCTGTCTTACCCCGATGTAAAAGGAAAAGCGCCTGTCCGTGCATTGAAAGGATTTCAGCGTATTCATTTGAGGAAAGACGAAACAAAACGGATGCAGTTTGTGCTTGGCCCCGAACAGTTGATGTTGGTAAATGAAGCGGGACAATTGTACCAACCAGCCGGAAAATTATTGATTAGTGTTGGTGGAGGGCAGCCCGGCATGAAACAAACAGGTGCGTCTCCTGTAGTACAAGAGACCGTACAAATTAAGTAAACGCATAGGGATAGGAATCTATGTTTGAAAACAACCAATTCTATTTTGTGCATATTAATAAGAATCAAATGAAAGGGTATATGCGAAAATGTTACCTGCTTTTGACTGTGGGTGTTTTGGGGCAAATAAACCTGCATGCGCAGTTTAGCAAAGAAGCAGCAGTACAGCGAATGCTGCAATCAGTAAGCGGCAGCATGCGGCTAAGCATACAACAATATTCCGGCACCAACCTGGTAGCTGAAAAAATATTTCAGCAAAATAAACTTCAATCCAACGGTGAAAGCTGGCAGTTGCAATTGCAAACTGCGAAAGTGACCGGGCACCCCGAGGCAGTGGATGTTACGGCGGGGTTCACTTTGGAAAAAGGAACAGCTCCTGCTACGGCTGCAGCGGTTTCCTTTGATTTCAGTAACTGGAGCCGGGATAATTACGTGCTGGTGCCTGCCATTGTGTATAATGGTAACCGTTATCACGCAATCGGTACATCGTACAACCCTCCTTATCCCAAGGAAATGTATTATAACCCGAAAGTGCCGCTCACCATTTCCAATAATCCACGGCTTTCCATCGAGAAGGGAAAAGCTTCAGTTGTAGCATTGCAAACAACAAATACGGCCACACCGGCCATCTGCTTTTATTCTCCGACGGCGCAGCAGGGTTTTATTGTACTCACCGACCAGCAATCGAAATGGGGCAATCATGGTTTAACGATTGCAGAGAATGCAACACAGGATAGTTGCCGTTTCAGCATAACATCTCCTTCTGTACGAAAGCTGGCGGCTGGATTTGGCGATTTTCATTCCAGTGGTGATACAGCGCCCGACTGGAAAGCCGGTGATGCCCTCACACTGCGTTTCAGGATTTATGTTTTCCAAGCCAATAGTATTCCTGATCTGCTCTCCAAATTCATGAAAGTGCGGAAAGCGTTTATAGGTCCCACTCATCCCCGCAACCAGCTTCCCATGAGCAGGCAGGTGGAAATGGCCACTACCATTTGCAGCAACAATTTTGTAACTGTGCCTGCAGGCAGTTATTATCTGCCCGAAAACAATAAAGATTTTCAGTTGGGATGGGTAAGCGGAATGATGAACAGTTATCCTATGCTTGCGCTCAATAATGAAAAAGAACGCAACCGGGTAGCTGCTGAACTTGATTTTGTGGTGAACAGATTGCAGGGCAAGAGTGGCTATTTCTATGGAGGCATTACAGCCAATGGCGCGCTGCGTCCGGAAAAAATGCATCCCGATTTTCCGGCTATACAGGCCATGGTGCGTAAAAACAGCGATGCATTACTGTGGCTGATGAAGCATCTGCTTCTGCTTAAAGCGCAAGGCTATGGCAGTATGATTAAACCTGAATGGGAAAATGCGGCCCGTAAACTTGCAGCAGCATTTACTGCTACCTGGAAAAAAGATGGCGAGTTTGGACAATTCATTGCGCCCGAAACCGGCGAAATAGCCGTGTATAATTCCACTGCGGGCGCCATTGCTCCGGCAGGATTGGCCATTGCTTCTGCCTATTTTAAAGAACCGGAATGGTTGAAGGTGGCAAAAGCAGCGGCAAATTTTTATTTCAACCGGGATGTGGCAAAGCAGGGACTGACCGGTGGTGATTGCGGCGATATTTCGATGGATGCCAATTCTGAATCGGCTTTTGGATTCTTGGAGTCATTAATGGCGCTTTATTATTTCACGGGCAATAAAAGCTGGCTGCAAAAAGCCGAAGTGCAGGCTGCTCTTTGCGCCACCTGGACCATTTCTTACGACCCTGTTTTTCCGGCACAAAGTCAAATCGGTAAATTGAAATGCAACATGGCAGGAGCCGTTTGGGCCAGCATTCAAAACAAGCATGCGGCGCCGGGCATTTGCACGGCATCGGGCGATTACCTGTTTAAATTATTCCGTGCCACAGATAATACGTTGTATGCCGACCTGATAAGGGATATACAACATGCGCATGCCGAAGCGGTGAACATGCCACCTGATCACATAACTGCCAGCCAACTGGTGGGTTCAAGTATGGAACGCATTCAGCCCAGTGATGCGGAAGGAAAAGGAAGTATCGGCAACTTTATCAATACCCGCAACTCATGGACGGAAACCAACGGTGTGCTGATGGGGCTGGAACTGCCGGGCATTTATCTGCAAACCGATAAAAAGAAATTGTATGTATTCGACCATATTGCAACAAAAATCATTAAACGGGATGCAAAGGGAATAGTGCTGCTGTTAAAGAATAAAACCATGTATGACGCCAGCGTGTCGGTGTTTGCAGAAACCAGTGTGCAGGCCGCCAAACCTTTGGGTTATACGAATTTTCCCAACTGGCCCAAAATAACAGTGAAGGCAGGTGAAAGCCTTCAACTGTTAGTGAGCAAAAATGGCAAGATCAGCCCAATGCCCTGAAACATCATGCACTCCGGATTTTGATAGCTAAATTGAGCCGGGTGATCGTTATGTTCCGGCCCTTATTACAAAAGACGATGAGCTGATTGGGGAGCTTTGCGTTATAAGGCTAATGACGCCGTTAACTTTATGGAAACGGATTTGGATAAGGGTGAGCAACTGGCGGCCTTTGTGAAGAAAAATGGCAGCGTGGTTATATTGTTTTATAATCATGGAGAGGAATTGCCAGCGAATATTTTACTGGGCAAACAAAAGGTGCAAACGATACTGCCTGCACGTAAACTGGTTGCACTGGAGATAAATAAAATCAAGCTTTAAACCAATGCGATTAAAATATCTTTTGATTTTTATTGTTTCCTCGCTTTGTACTGCAGATACTGTTCTTTCCCAAACAATCATTAAAGTGGTTGATTACGGAGTAAGGTCCAATGATCGCAGGAACGCTGCTATGGGGATCAGGAAAGCCATCGAAGCTTGCAAGGCAAAAAAGGATGCTATTTTATTGTTGCCGGGCGGCCGCATTGATGTATGGCCGGAAGACGCGGTGGAACGTGAATTGTATATTTCAAACTGTACTGAAAATGATACATCATCCAAAGTGAAGAAAATAGCTTTTTCGTTTGAACATTGCAGCAACATCACGCTTGATGGAAACAATAGCCTGGTGGTGTTGCATGGAAAAATGGTTTCGTTTGCATTGCTCAATAGCTCCAATATTAAGGTCAGGAATATTCAATTCGATTATGAAAGGCCAACTGTATCGGAACTCACTATCCGGTCTGTAAGTGATAGCGTTATTGAAACTGAAATTCATCCCGATTCAAAATACACCATTGAAAACGGTCGTATCAGTTTTTATGGAGAGGGCTGGCGAAGCAGGTCTTATCATACGATCCTGTTTGACTCCCAAAAACAAAGATTGTATTACAGCAGTTTAAACCCTTTGCTCGAAAGCAGGGCTGTGCAGCGCAGCCTTTTACATGTAAGATTTGAGGGACGTTTCGCCAACGCGAACTATCATATCGGTGATGTGCTTAGTTTCAGGGATCCTTATCGCGATAACTGCGGCGGCTTTATCTCACTTAGCAGGAACATAACATTGGAAAACGTGCAGATGCATTTTATGCATGGGCTGGGTATTGTATCACAATTTTCAGAAAATATTTCTTTATTCAAAGTAGCCGTAGCACCGCGTAAAAACAGCGGCCGGGTGATTGCTTCCTTTGCCGACTGTTTTCATTTTTCAGGGTGCAAAGGCCTGGTAAAAATTGACAGTTGTTTTACTTCTGGTTCGCATGATGACCCGGTGAATGTGCATGGCACTCATTTGCAGATAACAGCTATCGACTCTACCCAAAAAATAAAAGCCCGCTTCATGCACAACCAGACCTATGGTTTTGAAGCTTTCTTTGCAGGCGATAGCATTGCTTTTATCAACCCGCAAACATTAGTGTCTTTAGGTTTTGCTAAACTGAGAACCGCAAAGCTGATCAACCGGCGGGAGATGGAAATTGAGGTGGAAGGCAATTTAGCTCCCTTTGTTAAGACCGGGCTTTGTGCAGAAAACATTACGTGGACGCCCAAAGTAATCATCCGAAACAGCCACTTTGAGCGAACCAACACAAGAGGTTTACTCATCACCACAGGTCGGAAAGTTTTAATCGAGCATAATGTTTTTTATCATGCCGGTATGTTTCCCATATTGATCGCCGATGACGCTTCCAGTTGGTTCGAGTCGGGACCGGTGCAGGATGTGACTATTCGAAACAATGTATTTGAAGACTGCGGTTACAATTCAGGCAGCGGCGCCATCAATATTGCACCTGAGAACCATGAATTGATCGTGGGCAATATGGTACACCGGAACATTCGCATAGTTGGCAACCGTTTTAAACTGGTCAATAACACCGTGCTTTCAGCAAGGAGCGTGGACAATCTTTTGTTCGCCAACAATGCGTTTACATACAGCGATCCCTCATCACCACAAAAGAAAATAGTACTCAATCTAACGGCTTGTAAAAACGTAAATATTCAAAAGAATAACACTGAACAAATCGGGGAGCTGGAAGTGAATGCGACAAAGATGAAGAAGAGCGATCTGAAAGCTGATTGCAAAGTGAACCTGAAAGAATAATACATCAGATGTTGGACCCTGACTGTGCTAATAGAATAAATACTGTATTTTCATATGGTCTGATCTCTAAAATTTTTGACAATACAGTTCATGAGTTTATGTGTTTACTAGACTGACAGAAATTATAAACCGAATACATGAAAACAACAATTTCATTTGTATTTATTATCACTTTGTTAATGTCGTGCGAAGGAAAAACAGAGGGTGATAAAGCAAAACCAATGCCGATAGCAGGTACCTGGCAATTGATTACCGGAACTGTTATAGAGAAAGGCGATACGGTTATTACCGATTACACCAAGAATGTATCCTTCATTAAGATCATCAATGATACTCATTTTGCTTTTTTACAGCATGATTTGAAAAAAGGGAAGGATTCTGCTGCTGTTTTTGTTTCAGGAGGTGGCAGGTATTCAATTACCGGTAATTCGTATACCGAACACCTGGAATATTGCAGTGCAAGGGACTGGGAGGGTCATGATTTTACCTTTACAGTTACCCTGAAAAATGATACGCTCATTCAAAGCGGGGTGGAGAAAGTTGAAGGCTCAACAATAAACAGGGTAAACACTGAAAAGTATATCAGGGTGAAAAACTAACTACCTGTAGTAATGATTCACGGCATACTCAAACTGTTCAATAAACAGTTGCTTATATAAGGCAATATTATTCTGTTCATAGAAAAGGATCATCGCTTTTTTGTAGTCTATCGGTTTTACACTCCGGTAAGATAAAGGGCAATAACCGTTTTCAATCAACAAGCCATTACCCGTAATCCGCCCGGTTCTTTTGTTGCCATCCTCAAAGGGCTGGATATAAGAGATCAGAAGCACTGCTAATAAAGCTTTTTCAAAAACATTTGGTCGCTTATTAATTAAATGACAGGATTGCTCAAGGTATTCTCGGATTTGGTGCTGATTATCTGGCGGTGTATAACTAGTTCCTGTAATACCTACTATTCGGGTGCGTATGTTACGACTTACTCCCAGTTCATCTATTAATAGACTGTGGATGTTTTCTATCGAAGCTACCTGCAACGGATCGAGACTTATGCGATGATTAAACAAATAGTCCAATGCCTTTTTATGGTTGAGCAGCATTAGTGCTTCACCGTTTGTTTTTCCTTCTGCAGGAATATGTTGTTCAATTAATACTTCGGTTTCAAGAAGTGAATACGTGTTGCCTTCAATTTGAGAAGATTTCCAGCTGAGCTCTATGGATAGCCTTTCGTTTTCTTTCTGGCGCAAAACCGGTGAAAGCGTGCTGATCCTTTCCATGTGTAATGCCTGCAGATCGCTAAGCTTTCTCAGTTCTGCAGGCGTGAAAATGGAAACATCAGATAATTCTGCAAATACATCTGGATTGATACGCGTCTTACCTTTGCGTTCATCTATGTCTTTATCGAAATAAGAATCACCGATATCTGTATGCAGAAATTTGTGATCTTTCGGCACAGAATAGGCCGTGCTTCTGCCTGTCCCACTTACTATAAGCTTTCCTTCTGTTACAAGCGTTTTTAGATACCGGTTAATAGTTGAGTGTGAGATATCAGATAATAAAACCTGGATTCCCGAGACTTGTATACCTGGATTTTCCCATATGACTTGTAATAATTGTGATATTCTGCTATTCTTTGCCACAGATAAAATTTTCATGTCAAAAATATGCATTTTTCATGTCAATTGACATGAAAAATGCATATTTTTGACATGAAAAGCCGTCTTGATGCTTAATTTTCCAGGAATTTGAAATCCTTCACCCAAAAAAGCGAAATGGATTGCACTCATCGAGGAATACCAACATTTTTCAAACCATGACTTTGTGCATACCAACCAGCATCTTCGGCGATTTAGTAGTTAGATATCCTCGCCAGCAAAAAAGGGGAGTACCAGGTCATTGAATATTAATTTAAACAAGGGAATATTATCTGTCTGGTCCCAGGTAGTGTTCATAATTAAGCGCATCATTAACTGAAAACTTAAATGCTTCTTCGTTAGCCATACTGTTTTTTTATGATGCTGCGCTGGCATACAAGTTAAAAATAATGCTGTAAATTTTACATATAATTCCCATAATTCTGTAAACCATGGATGTTTAAGTATCGTATCTTTGTAGTAAGCAAATGAAAAAAGCCGCACTCATATTACTCCTCAGCCTTTATACCCTCTCTGTTGCGGGTATAGGCATCAGGCAGTTTTATTGCTGTGGCAAACTCAAATCCACCAACATCAGTTTTACCCGGGACTCAAAGCAAAAATGCAAAAATGGTGATGAGAAGAGCGATTGCTGCAAAACAAAGTACCAGACCTTTAAAGTAAAAGACAGCCATATTGCTGCTAAAGATATCAGCAGCCCTGCTAATCAGTTTATTGATTTACACATTATTACTCCTTCGTTCGACATAACAGCATTGGTTACCAGGCCGGTAAATCATACCAATGAAAGTCACGCGCCACCCTTACATCATGGCGTACCCATTTATATCCTCAACTGCGTCTACCGGATCTGATATCAGTCTTACACTGATTTGAACAGGCCTATGTTCCAGCCTGTTGTTGCTGTTATGATACAATTACAGTAACTATTATACAATCTATACATTCAAAAACTTATCGCCATGAAAACAACTAAATTATTGTTTGCAATGCTTATTGTATTTGCAACAATCCCATTTGTCAATGCACAAAGTGACAAATACGAAAGAATCATCGGTATAAAAACACAGGCCATCAAAGTAAATGGTGTCTGTAACATGTGCAAAATGCGCATTGAGAAAGCTGCATTAACGGTAGAAGGCGTAAAATCTGCGAGCTGGAATGAGGATGCAAAAGTACTTACCGTCAAATATGACCTGTTTAAGAAAGAGGCGGTCAATAATGTTCAAAAGAAAATTGCATTAGCAGGACATGATACTGAAATGTACAAAGCTGAGGATAATGCGTACCAGAAATTACACAATTGCTGCCATTACAGAGGGTAACTAAGCAAGAAAGAAGGCGGCTATGCTAAAAGCCGCCTTCTTTTAACATTTAATCCGACGCATTTTTTAATCAATAAAACCAAACAACAAATGAAAAAAGCAATCATCATCCTGGGTATCCTCTTAGTGGCAACCACAGGTACTTTTGCACAGGCAAAAAAAGACAGTACTGCTAAAAAGAGCAAAATGGTTATGACCCAGTACACCTGCTCTATGCACCCGGAAGTTGTCTCGGATAAGCCAGGCAAATGCCCCAAGTGCGGAATGGCACTTGTGGTGAAGAAAAAAGAGAGCCACAAAACACAGCCCATGCACAAGAAGCCGGCAATGAACATGTAAACCAGCTAAACAAACAATCATGGTTCAAAAACTTATTGAACTGTCCCTGCGTAACAGGCTGGCTGTACTTATGCTTGCAGCCGGTTTGTTTGCCTGGGGGTTTTATTCAGTCAAACAAAATCCCATAGATGCCATCCCCGACCTGTCTGAAAACCAGGTGATCGTTTTTACCGAGTGGATGGGGCGAAGCCCGCAGGTAATAGAAGACCAGGTCACTTACCCATTGGTAAGCAACCTGCAGGGTATTCCGAAAGTCAAAAACATACGCGGCACTTCCATGTTCGGGATGAGTTTTGTATACATCATTTTTGAAGACAATGCAGATGTGTATTGGGCGAGAACAAGGGTGCTGGAACGATTGAATTATGCCCAGCGCCTGTTACCCCCCGGTATAACGCCCTCATTGGGCCCCGATGGAACAGGTGTAGGGCACGTATTCTGGTACACCCTCGACGCAAAGCATATGGACCTGGGAGAACAAAGGGCGTTGCAGGACTGGTATGTAAAACTGGCGCTGCAAACTGTTCCGGGCGTAGCGGAAGTGGCTTCTTTCGGCGGCTTTGAAAAACAATACCAGTTAATCGTTGATCCGTTGAAGCTGCAGTTCTACAAAGTGTCGCTGACAGACGTGATGAACAAAGTAAAAGCCAATAACAATGATGTAGGCGGAAGAAAGTTTGAAATGAGCGATATGGCTTACATCATCCGCGGATTGGGCTATATAAAAAACAAAGAAGACCTGGAAAGTATTGCGGTGGGTAATTACAACGGCATACCGGTGCGGGTAAAAGACGTGGCATCTGTACAAATGGGTGGCGATCTGCGGCTTGGCATATTTGATGAGAACGGAACAGGAGAAAAAGTAGGCGGCATCGTGGTTATGCGGTATGGCGAAAATGCCGATAAAGTGATCAGTGCCATCAAAAAGAAAATGGGCGATGTGCAAAAAGGATTACCGCCGGGAGTAAGTTTTAAAGTGGCTTATGACAGGAGTACATTAATTGAAGCGTCTGTTGACAATATCAAAAACAAACTGGCTGAGGAGATTGCCGTGGTTTGCCTGATCGTGATCCTCTTTTTATTTCACTGGCGCAGCGCATTAAGCATTATCATACAAATTCCGATCACTATTGCCGTCAGTTTTATTTTACTGAATGCGTTCGGTGTATCATCCAATATCATGTCGCTTACCGGTATTGCCCTGGCCATCGGGGTCATTGTAGATAACGGGATCATTATGTCGGAAAACGCCTACAGGAATTTATCGGCATGGCAAAACGATCCGGCTAACAAATAAACAGCAGCAATGAAAAATATATTCAAAAAAAACTACGTAAAAATACCGGAAGCAGTCCGGATGGATATCATTGAACGATCCTGCAAACAGGTGTCGAGAGGGGTGTTCTTTTCTACCATTATTATTATTGCTTCTTTTCTGCCTGTTTTCCTGCTTACCGGCCAGGAAGGAAAGTTATTCGGTCCGTTGGCTTATACCAAAACATTCATCATGATAGTAGATGCTGTTCTGGTCATCACATTAGCGCCTGTATTGATTTCCTTTTTTATGAAAGGAAGGTTCAGGCCGGAAAGCGCCAACCCTGTAAACCGGGTATTGGAGAGAATCTATGAGCCGCTGATCCGGCTATGCCTCAAATGGCGCAAGACCACCATCGGTATCAATCTCATTGCTCTATTGGTCAGCATTCCATTGCTCATGAGCTTAGGAAAAGAGTTCATGCCGCCATTAGATGAGGGGTCTGTTTTATTTATGCCGGTTACTTTACCGGATGTTTCTAATGCAGAAGTGAAACGGTTGTTGCAGGTGCAGGATAAGATCATCAAGTCGGTGCCGGAAGTAGAAAATGTATTGGGTAAAGCCGGAAGGGCCAATACAGCTACGGACAATTCTCCCATCAGTATGATTGAAACGATCATCCTGCTGAAGCCAAAAGCGCAGTGGCGAAAAGGAATGGAGAAGAAAGATATTATCAATGAACTCAATGCCAAACTGCAGATACCAGGCGTAACCAATGGGTGGACGCAACCTATTATCAACCGCATCAACATGCTTTCAACCGGTATCCGTACAGATGTTGGGGTAAAAGTATATGGCCAGCATTTAGACACCATCAACCTGTTTTCGCAGGCCATCAAAAAAGAATTAGAAGGCATCGACGGTGTGAAGGATTTATATGCCGAACCCATTACCGGTGGCAAATACATTGATATTGTTGTAAAACGCGATGAAATCGGCCGCTATGGGTTAAGTGTAGATGATGTGAACGCAGTAGTAGAAAGCGCCCTGGGCGGAGCAAAACTAACCACTGCCATCGAGGGCCGCCAGCGGTTTTCAGTCAATGCCAGGTTCGGACAGGATTTTCGCAACAGTATAGATGAGCTGAAGCAACTGCAGGTGCAAACCATGAATTTTGGGCCCGTTCCTTTGGAAACAGTCGCTGATATCAGGATCAGTGAAGGCCCGCCCATGATCAATTCTGAAAATGCGCTGTTGCGGGGTACGGTATTGTTCAACGTGAGGGACAGGGACCTGGGAAGCACGGTAGCAGAAGCGCAGCAGAAGTTAGATAAGATGCTGCAGCAATTGCCCAAGGGATATTTCTTAGAATGGAGCGGCCAGTACGAAAACCTGATCCGCAGCGAAAAAACATTGAAGCTGATCCTCCCCATCGTACTGCTGATCATTTTTACCTGTATGTATTTTGCGTTTCACTCGGCAAGGGAAGCGTTCTTCAGTTTAATCTCCGTACCCTTTGCTTTAATAGGCGGCGCGTATATGATCTATTTCTGGGGGGTGAATTTATCGGTAGCTGTTTCAGTAGGCTTTATTGCACTGTTCGGACTGGCTGTTGAAACAGGAATAGTAATGGTCATCTACCTGAACGATGCCATGCAGCAATTGGTGGAACTGAAAGGGAATTCAAAAGAAACCATCACAAAAGAAGATTTAAAAGCGTACGTCATAGCCGGCGCTGCCAAACGGCTGCGTCCTAAACTGATGACTGTAAGCGTATCGCTGTTTGCATTGATACCGATCCTGTGGAGCAGTGGTGTGGGAAGCGATGTGATGAAACCGATTGTACTGCCCATGATTGGCGGTGTATTGACTTCTGCCACACATATACTGCTGGTTACACCGCTCATTTTTTTAATGACGAAAGAATATGAGTTAAGGAAACATGGAAAGTTGGAAGTATTAGAAACAAAACATTAATACCATGAACAGGAAAATCATATTGATACTTGTATTCGGCTGCAGCCTGCTTGCAGGAACAGCGCAAACAGTCAGCCTCGATAATATCTTAGACCAGGTGCAGCAGGCGAATCCCTCGTTAAAGATCTACGATGCAGAAATCCGTGCTGCCGATGAAACGGCCAAAGGGGCAAGGAACTGGGAGGCGCCACAGCTGGGAACCGGTTTCTGGATGGTACCCTACAATCCGAAATACCTGAAAAAGGGAGACAACGGCTCATTTGGTATGGGGCAATACCAGGTTTCGGCAGAACAGATGATCCCCAATAAAAAAAGATTAGATGCAGAAGAAAAGTACCTGACATCTGTTGCAGCACCGGTTATGGAGCGCAAAAAAGCCGCACTGAACGACTTAGTTGCCGAGGCAAAGAAAAATTATTACGAGTGGATCATCATTAAAAGAAAACTCGGCGTACTGAGCCAGGACGAAAAGCTGCTGAACTTCATGCTGCAGAGTGCAGAAATACGGTATAGGAACGGGTTGGGAAAAATCAATGCATACTATAAAGCCAAAGCGGCCATAGGAAGTATTCAGAACATGCGGCTCCAGCTCGACAATGAAGTAAAACAAAAAAAGATACTGCTGAACACTTTAATGAACAAGAATAAAATGGAGGAATTTGATATTGATACAACCTACACGATCAAAAATTATTCATCCGCCATATTTGACAGTACGGCATTCATTGATACCAGGAGCGATATCAGGGCTATTCAGCAGGATATGCGGGTTAATTACCTGCAACAGCAACTTGAAATGGCGAAACTGAAACCTGAATTTGGCGTCCGCTTTGAGCACATGTTTGGTTTTGGCGGGTTACCCATGCAGTACACGTTAATGGGAACGGTTAAAATACCCATGGCCAAATGGTCTTCCCGGAGTGCAAAGGCGAATGTAGAAAGCCTCAAATGGAAAGCAGCATCGTTAGATCAGCAAAAGCAGGTGATCGTGAATGAAGCCAGCGGCAGGGCCTATGGCATGCAGAACGATATGGAGCTGAAGAAAAAACAGATCAGGCTGTTCGATGAAAGCATTATCCCGGCCCTGCGCAAGAACTTTCAAACCATGCAATTGGCGTATGAGCAAAATACAGAAGAACTCTTTTCGCTGTTCGATGCCTGGGAAACATTGAATATAACCCAGTTAGAATACCTGCAGCAGTTGCAGGATCTGCTGATGCTGCAAACGCAATTAGAGAAAATACTGGAAATAAAATAAGAGGCGCTATGAAAAGAATCATCAATAATATAAGACTGTTCCAATATCTCTTAGTGATACTGTCTGTGATTGTGTTGGGTTGTCATCCGAAAACCAGCAGCGTCAGCCAGCAACAGGCCGCAGGTAAGCAACTGTACACCTGCCCTATGCACCATGAAATTATCAAAGATAAGCCCGGCAGTTGCCCCATCTGCGGTATGGACTTAGTTCCAATGAGCGGAGAAGAGAAAGCCATCAACGACATCAACCTGAATACCCTGTTAAAGCCCACCAACAGTTATGTGCTGTCGACCATTCCTGTTACCACCCTGCAGCAAAAGGAAGAAGAAACGACTGTAGAAGCTTTGGGAACTATTGCGTACGATACCCGCACCATCGGCTCCATTGCAGCAAGGGTAAGCGGAAGAATTGAAAAGCTGTACCTGGCATATACGTTCCAGGATGTGCGCAAGGGTCAGAAAGTGATGGATATTTACAGTCCCGAATTACTTACGGCACAGCAAAACCTGTTGTTTTTACTGAAAAATGATCCGGGTAATACGGCTTTCATTACTGCGGCCAAAGAAAAGCTGCTGCTATCGGGTGTTTCACCGGAACAGCTACAGGCAATTATTCAGCAACAGCAGCCCATGCTAACCATTTCGGTGTACAGTCATTACAGTGGCCATATTCACGATGCATTGAGCATGAGCACCCCGGCGCCGGCTGCTTCGGAACCTGTTACTACGAGAGACCTGGCGCTGAAAGAAGGCATGTACATTCAAAAAGGGCAGACGGTATTAACGGTATTCAATCCGCACAAGCTCTGGGCTGTGCTGAATATTTATGCAGACGATCAAAGCTTAGTTAAGGTGGGTAATCCTGTTCAGGTAGTTCCGGAAACTGCACCGGGCAATGGTTTCAGTGGGAAGATCAATTTTATTGAGCCTTTTTTGAGGGAAGGAAGCAAGACCGTAACAGCAAGGGTCTGGTTTGAGCGCCGTACCATGGATATACCGGTAGGCAGCCAGGTAAAGGCAAGGATAACGGGCAATAAAATAAAGGCTTACTGGTTGCCTAAGGATGCAGTGATTGCTTTGGGGTTAGACAAAATGGTGTTCAAGAAAGAAGGCGATGTTTTCAAGGCCCATAAAGTAACCACCGGACTGGTGTACAATAACAAGATCCAGGTGATTGACGGGCTTGACCCGGACGATGCAGTAGCGGCTAATGCACAGTTTTTAATGGACAGCGAAAGTTTTATTAAAGTAAACGAATAGTTATGCGATATTTTTTTATGGTACTGGGGTTATCATTGTTGCTGGTTGCCTGTAAGGGCAAAAAGGAAGCAGCGCCGGCAGACCCTGATGTTTATTATACCTGCTCTATGGACCCGCAGGTAAAAGAAAATAAGCCCGGTAAGTGTCCGGTTTGCAAAATGGATCTGACGCCTGCCAAAAAGAGCAACCACCAGCATACGGGTGTAATAGAATTAAGCGCCCAGCAAATACAATTGGGAAACATACAGGTAGATACCCTCCGCAGCGGAACAATCGGTAACCAGTTGGTATTGACCGCCACCATCGGTTTTGACCGGCAAAAAGAACACGCGGTCAGTTCAAGGATAACGGGGCGGATTGAGAAGTTGTATGTTAAGAATATAGGCGATTACGTAAGCAAGGGTGTAAAGCTATTTGACCTGTACAGTGAAGAGCTGAATAATGCAAAGCAGGAATATTTGCTGGCATTGGAAAAGCAGCAGTCGTTGGGTAATGCAGTGGTAGATTTTAAGCAGCTGGTGCAGGCGGCTAAAAATAAACTGCTGTTATGGGGCATGACAGAAACACAAATACAGGAATTGGTGCGGCAGGGGAAAGCGACGCCGCTCACTTCTTTTTACAGTACTGCCAGCGGGTACATCACTTCCCAGGATAGTAAGGAAGGGGAGTATGTAACCGAAGGAGGTACGGTACTGCGGCTGGCAGATCTTTCTACTTTATGGGCCGAGGCGCAGGTATATGCCTCGCAGCTGGCTGCGGTTGAAAAAGGCGCCCCGGCTATGGTTCAAATTCCCGGCATGCCCGGAAAAGAGGTGAATGGAAAAATCGAATTTATTAACCCGGAAATTTACCCGGATACAAGGCTTAATTTAATAAGGGTAACCATTCCTAATGCAGGCAATCAATTAAAGCCCGGCATGCCGGCTTATGTAGTTATTAAGAACCGGCAACGTCATTCCTTGTCATTGCCTATAGATGCGGTTATCCGCGACAGCCGTGGCGCTTCTGTATGGGTGCAGGAAGGTAATCATCAGTTTACCCATAAAATGGTGGAGACCGGTTTGGAGAGCAATGGCCGCATTGAAATCAGATCAGGTTTGCAGGATGGGGATGTTGTTGTGATCAGCGGGGCTTATTTATTAAACAGCGAGTACATCTTTAAAACGGGTGCTGATCCGATGGAGGGGATGAAGATGTAAATATTTATATTTTTCTCCCTATTCTTTTATGATTTTCTCCCTGGCAATTTTGGGGTGCCGGTTATTTTTGAAGGAGGCAAAATAAACCCTTTTACTCACTTCAAAACGATTGTTTATGCTATTCCCTAAAATGCATTCAAACTGCTATGCCATGGCAGTGCGGTTCATCCGGCTACGGATTTTACTGCTATTTGTACTTACTGTGCTGATGTCTTCTTCTGCAGTGCAGGCCAACAATTATTATGTAGATCCTGCGGGCAACGATGCCAACAATGGCAACAGCCCGTCTTCGGCATGGCAAACACTGGCAAAAGTGTCTGCTGCCGTTTTTTCTCCCGGCGACACCATCCGTTTTATATCGGGCGGTGTATGGGCTGGTCAATTATTACCGCAGGGGTCCGGTATTGCCGGCAATCCTATCGTCGTAGACATGTATGGCACCGGTAAAAAACCGCTCATTAACGGGCCCGGTGCCAACGCTTCTGTTACGCTTAAGTTGGTTAACCAGTCTTACTGGGAGGTAAATAACCTTGAGATCACCAATACCCAGATTACGGGAGGCAGCGCACAGTTGACGGGGATTTTAATGCAGAATACCGGCACAACTGCGCTGAGCCACATCTACGTAAAAAATTGCTACGTGCACGACGTTAACTCGGTTGGCATAGGCAACGCTAATTACAGCAAAGGAACAGGCGGCATCTTTTACAGCGGATGGATCAACGATGCCCTGGTAAAGGGCTGTCATGTGGCGAATGTTCAGATAGAGGGAATCAGGAACAGCAGTACCACCATGTGCGATCATTTTGTGATCGACAGCAACCTGATAGAAAATGTTTACGGAGACGGCATTGTTCTTCATGGCGCACAAAACGGGTCGGCCATTACACGTAATACCTTATACAATGTTTGTATGAGTAGTGCGGCAAATTTTGCCGGGGCATGGACCTATCTCAGCAATCAGACAACAGTTGCCTACAATGAAGTATATGGCATCAAAGGGGGAGAGGGGAGTAACGACGGACAGGCTTTCGATGCAGATATCAGCACCAATGGCGACATTTTCGAGTATAATTATTCTCACGATAACGACGGCGGGTTTATGTTATTCATGCCCAGTGCCACCAATATCATTGTGAGGTACAATATCAGCGTTAACGATTGTATAGGAGGGACTATACTTAAGCTGTTTAACTATACCGCTACAAGCTCTACCAATAAAATATATAACAATACCTTTTATTTATCCAATAACATCAATGAGATATTTCAGACCGGGTTTAATGGCGTATTCAATAACAATATCATTTATAGTCCGGGTACGGTGAAGCAGTTTGCAACAGCTCCCATCAGTTCTTCGAGCGTATTCAGCAACAATTGTTTTTATCCCTCCTCCATCACTGCTACGAATGGCCCTGCCGGAACTGTCAGCGGAAACATTTATGCAGATCCCGGTTTTGTAAGGCCTGGCTTCGACTCTCTGGGCATGAACGCCGTGTCTGCCTACAAATTACTGACAAGCTCCCCTTGCCGCAATACAGGTGTATTGATGAGCAATAATGGGGGAGTTGACTATTTTAATACTCCATTGCCGGCGGGCAGTCCTGATATAGGGGCTATTCAGCATACGGATACTTCGACTGTCAAACAAGTTACTGTTGGAACAATTGCAGATTCCTATGCGCGCGACGGCACGTATGCAAACACGAATTTTGGAACAGCCACCACCATGGTAGTAAAATCAGATGCTGCGGGATATAACAGAAACGCATTCATGAAATTTGCCTTTACCGATACGGCTGTTACCGCTGCTGTTTTACGGTTTTATGTTCCGGCAGCCAATACAGACCCCACCAGGGTAATATCTGTTTATGGTATTACAGATACAAGCTGGGGAGAAACCGCCATTACCTGGAACAATATGCCCACTGCAGGCACCAAGCTTGGAACCATTACTGTTACCAACCAGGCGGGTACATGGTATCAATTCGATGTAACATCCTATATACAAAGCAATATTGCGGCCAAAAAAGTATCATTCAGGCTTGTAAATGAAGGTACGCCGGGGTCTAAAAACGATTTCAGTATCAATACTAAGGAAGCTGTTTCTAACTGGCCTCAACTGGTCATAACGGGAAGTGCCGCAAATAAGCCAATGTTTACCACGATAAAGGCAACTGGTATAATTACTACAGAACAGGTCCGGGCAAACCGGAGTCTGACGATATATCCTAACCCGGCGAAGGGAAGGGTGAACATACTGGTGCCGAAAGCTGAGGGTGTGATACGGGTGGTGGACATCAATGGGATAGTCCAGCTTCGGATACCTGTATTCAATACTAAGGTACATGCAGATGTACAGGAACTTTCACCGGGCGTGTATTTTGTTAATTACATGGTTCAGGGCAGCGTGAAGAGTTCTCAGAAGATGATCATTTTGCCGTAAAACCAGGCGCAGCAGTATCTCAGATAGGCCATTCAAAGTATCATTGTGAATGGCCTGTTTTGATATATACGCCAGGATATCAATTTACCTGTAAAATGTGGAGGACTGGTTTAGAGAGCAGCGGAGTGAAATGCAACGCCACAATTTATTTGTTAAAGAATTGGCAAATTTTCAGTGCTTCAAACGTAGTGTTGCATAATGCTCTGCACGTGCGCATAATTATTACGACCATATTAGTGGTGGTTGTTTATGTTGTGCGTTATGAAAATTATCAACACATCAGACTTTGTAGTAAGCTCCCTGGGTGGGGGAGTGCTACCGCTTATCAGAAAGGTACCAGCACCTTACCAACAGTATTTCATACCCGGTTGCAGCAATCATTTTGCTGACATGGGTAAGGGGCAAAAAGTGTTACTGCAGCAAATCATGTTCAATGACTGCCTGTTGCAGGTATGTCATGCAGACCTTAGCAGGTATGCTTATACGGGCATTACAAACACTGACAGCGGTTCTTTCTGTACATTTTTTGTAACCCTGAAAGGGTATTGTGAACTTGTGTCAAAGCAGTTTGGCGAGTATGCGCTTCCGGGCAGAAGTGTGCAGGTGTTTTCGGCTCCGGTGCTGGAGGCAACCATCCTGTTGGGTGCGGGCAGCAATATTCTTTTGGCAGTACACTGCCCCAAGTCTTATTTAAAGCAGAAAGGCCTGCTCGATCCCAAAGAGCATTTCCTGTTTTTGCAACAGATGAAAGAAGAGATTCCTGCAGTCCTGGCGCCAGCAGGCACGAGGGCAGGTGCAGCTGTTATTGACCTGGGTAACCGGTTAATACAATCTTCTTATGACCCGTTTCCTAATCCTGCCCAGCATGAGTTGCTCAACCATTTTTTGGCGGCAATGATCAGGACGTGTACAAAGCCACTTGCAGTCTCCTTTTCAACAGAAGAAGTAACAACCCTGCATGCAGTTAAAGCCAAAATAGACCAGCAGCCCGATAAGGAGCACAGGTTTAATGCATTGGCTAAGGAAGCGGGAATGAACCTGAGAAAACTGGCGGCTGGGTTTAAAGACCTGTTCAATATGGAACTGCTGGAGTATGCGCGTTATGTAAGGCTGGCAGAGGCAAAGCGCGCACTGGAAACAACGGGCACACCTATGAAGGTGGTCAGCCTTAATGCCGGCTATCACAACCTCAGTAATTTCTGCACAGCATTTAAAAAAGTGTATGGGATAACGCCCTATTCTGTAAGAAAATTATGAGTATACGCAAGTCGCATACGCATAGTAAATAGACGCACGCTCATAATTATTTCACTCTACTTTAGAGTTGCGAAGTTTCGATTAAGAAATGACCAGGTGCTACAGATATGTGCTAAAAATATTGCGCAATCAGGGTAAGCCGAAAACCTGTAGAAACGAGTAGGCAAACATTTTATCACTATTTGCTGCCAAAAGGGGCAGCAGCAGTTTACTGGCATCTTATTTTTAAACCATTTAAAACCATTTTATGAAAAAGTATTTTATTGGTTTGCTAGCCGTTATACTTGCAGTTGGCATAACTGCATTTGCAGGTATTAAAACTGAAAAGAAGAAGGCTAACAATGCTTTGGGTACTGATTGGTTTCAGTATATCGGAACTGACCCCAATTCACCAGCTTCTTATCAATATGTACCAGCGCCTCTTGATTGCGCATCTAATGTCAACCTTTGCCAGATTCAAGGAGACAGGCAAGCCAGTCCTAATCAGAATTTACCAACTCCAGCAACAGTAAGTGCAGCGAGTACAGCTTCAGGAGGATTCACACATCCTGCAGCTGATGGAACTGTAACATTTAAGCCTTAAGGGTGTTTGAAAAGGCTGTTGGGAATTCCCAACAGCCTTTCTTTAAAAAACAATACCTGTAATTGTATTTCGTTACAATAACCTTAAACCACTATCTCGCATTCTGTTCCATACCAGTTATCGATATAACCTGAATAGGTATGGTAAATGTATAACGACTATCACCAGGTGGCAAAGAATACACCTGGTTAGCGATATTTCTATATATCGTTTTTGAAAAAGTGGGCTCTATATTTAGCCTGCGCAAGTCAAACCATCTGAGCCCCCTGAATACTAATTCTTTTCTCCTTTCAATCAGAATCTGGGAAAGTGCATCAGTAGCGTTTGTTGCTGTCAATGGACTAAAAGCTCCTGACTTCCATCTTTTTATAAGCAGGGAATTAAGATCGCTCATTGCCAGGTCTTTATTGCCTAAACGTGCATTACATTCCGCCCTTATTAAGAGTATTTCATCTGTGGCAATCCCATTAAAATAAGCCCCGTTAGAAAGGCTCGCTGCAGTCCCTTCATAATTTCCCTTGAACGAATAAGTGTTGCTTCCACTGCTTCTAAACAATACCGTTTTCCGCAAGTCATTGTCAGAATAAGACATATACAGCAATGAATCAATTTTGGCGTTTGTTGCAGATAACATACCGGTTCCTGATGTGAGGCTGTGGAAAAGTTCACCTGTATTGTTAAATCGGGTAAAAGGGTATGCTGCATTGGGATCGAGTGTATTATAATCAATTATTGACCCATTGAGTTTAAGCGCAGAGTCTGCACAAATGGAAGCATTGGCATAATCTCCCATCATCAGGTATGTTCTGGCAAGTGCACCATACGCAGCCGGCTTGTTGGGCCTGGATACAGGAGCATTCAATAAGGGCAACAGCTGAATAGCTTTTTTGTAATCACTCACTATCTGTTGCCAGGAAGCTTCCAGTGTTGCACGCGTGCTTATTTCATTGGGGTTGCTGGACAATCTTAATGAAATCCCGGGCTTATTAGCGGCAGTTACTTTGTTATAAGGTTCTGCATAGAATTCTGCAACCTGGAAAAGGGCATAAGCTCTCAGGAAATAAGATGCGCCAACGACCCTATTCCAATCGGAGGCATTATTTGCTGTAATCGTTATTTTCTCAGCAGTCTCGCGTGCAATATTGCAGCGTAAAATAAGTGCATACATACTTGCCCATTCATATTCCATTAAAGCCTTTTGCGACCATACATAGTCGTTTCTGTTTGCGATACTTGTTCCATTATAATAAACGTCTGAAACATAATAATCATCGCTGGCAACATTGGCCATTGCAGGCAGGAAGGTATTATTTAATGTATAGTTATCCAATAATGCCTGTGCATCCTGAAGAGATGCCGGGACTGTCAATTTTTGATTCGATTTTACATCAAGGTATTTTTGGCAGGCAGACAAGGTAATTATACATAGGATAGCTAATAAAATATAGTATCTGGTTGAAAAAAATTTCTTCATAGTATTATTTTTAAGGGAGGTTTATAAATCCACTTTGAATCCAATGGAAACACTTACTCCTGGGGCCATGGAAGTGCCATAATCGGGGTCTATGCCTTTATGATTGGCTCGCCAGAGAATAGGCAGGTTAGTAATATAAGAATAGAAGCGCGGGTTACTGAAATAGCAGCCACCCAATTTTATTCGTTGAAACCGGCATTCTACGATTGCATCTTGTAAGCGAATCACATCGCCTTTTTCTATGGTTGCTTCCGACAGTCCATAGAAATCATCCCTGTAACTATTAGACGGATAGGTCATGGAGGGAATGCTGGTGTGTAGTTCATCTCCTGTCTTTACCCAGCGAAAGTTATAATCGCTATTCATTGTCCAGTTATAAAACAGTGAACTATAATTAATGGTACTCCGGCGGAAGCAATATCCCAGTTTATAATTAACATTAAATGACAGGGAAAAACCTTTGTACGAAAACGTCTGCAACCAGCTTCCAAAATAAGGAGGTCGGGTAGTACCATTAATAACCATATCGTCGAATGATCGGGGTGTTACTAATTTTGCATAATCTTTTGATGAGCTACCGTTGATCAACCCAATCGGGTCACCGTTTTGGGGGTCAAGCCCGTTCCATTTGAAGCTGATTAAGGCATAAGGATCTTTTCCTGTTAAAGGAGTAATAGTATAACCAAACCCGGCATAAGGCCCCTTAGAAGCATATTCATTGAAAGACCTGGTTACCTTATTGGTTACATAGCTAAACAGGATTTGTGATTGCCATTTCAATTTCGCATCTATTATTGTAGCATTAAGTTTTATGTCAATGCCATTTCCAACCAGGGAAGCTGTATTTTTCATCATCACAATACCTCCGCCAATAGTAGGATCTATAGGAGTATAGCTCAATAGGTCTTTTGCCGATTTGTTATAGTATTCTATACTCCCGTTTAGACGATTGTTAAATAGTCCAAAGTCAATGCCAATATTAAACATGCCTGTTTTTTCCCAGTGCAGATCAGGATTAGGTATGCTTTTAATCGAGGCATAAGGCAGATTCAAAACGTTCGCAGTATTTGCGTACATGATCGTAGGCAGTGCCGACAGGGAATTGTCGATGTTTCCCGAAAAACCATAGGTGGCCCTTAGTTTCAGGTAAGGTATCCAGGATACTCTATAAAAAGACTCTTTAGACAACGCCCATCCTATGCCAGCCGACCAAAATGGGTTCCATTTTTGATTGGTGTTCACGCCAAGCAGGTTGGAAGCATCTTTTCGCATGCTCGCTGAAATAACGTATTTATCGGCAATCGTATAAGCCGCGTTACTGTAAAGTGAAATAAAGCGATTGGTTAACGATCCATAGTTGGTATTGTCCTGTATTTTGCCAGAACCTAAATTACCATACCAATTGAAATTTGTCTTATAATCAACAGGGATGACAGTCAGTAATTGATCATTAAACCCATAGACCCTGTTTTGAAAAGTATTGGTTTTCACTTCCCTGTTTTCGGCTCCGGCAATCAGTGATACTTGGTGGTTTATGCTGAATTGCTTTGAATAACTGATTTGTCCTCTTAAAGCATACGCTGTTAAGCGCGTGTTTGTATTGTCGGCAATTCCGCCATGGGGAATATTTTTGGTGAGTAGCCCATTGTTAATGGCAGAATAGAGGTTGATAAGATTCCTGGCGTAATACGTGTTGGTACTATAATAATTTCGAAGGTCGCTGAAGGCTTGTTCATATTGGCCGCTTCCCTCTATTTTCAAGCCTGGTAAAATTTGGTAACTTGCAGAGAGTTTGAACAGATAGTCGTTTGATGCATAAGTATTATCTGCAATATTAATTTCTTCCAGGGGCTTGTAATGCCAGTCTGCCAATAACCCTCTTCCAGCAGTGTCAATATAAGCTGCTCTAATATTTCTGGCAATCGAAAGCGCTTGACCACTGGCATCGGCAAGCCTTGTGTATGGATATACGACAGGTTTATCCATACCGGCAGGAACTTCAGGGAATCCGTTAAAATATGACTTTGAATTGGAGTAGTTTAACCCTACTGTTAATTCTAAAGACCTTAACGGACGAATCTGGGTCATTGAAGCAACTGTAATTCTTTGCTGCCTGTTTCCTATCGTGGTAGAAGGCGCCTGGTCAAGCCCTGCACTTATTCTATAGTTGATCATGGCATTTCCGCCGTTCAACGAAAGCGAATATTGTTGTTTTAGAGCGGTGGCATTTAAATATTTTTCATAATCATTTCTAACATCATAGGTGCCTAGTTCAGTTAATTGCGCTTCAGCCTCTGTAGCAGATATATATCCCGCTTTCTGCCTGGCTAATATTTCCACCACAGGAGACAAGGTAACGCCATAATACGTATTGCTTATGTAGGGGTTGTAAAAGCCTTTATTAAATAACATTTGCTCTACAGCAATAAAGTCGGGTGAAGAGATATAATTTCTCGATTTGAAATAGTTTGGCTTTTGTTGAATGCTAAGGTTGGAATTGAAAGACAACTTAAACGGGTTGTTGTAGCTACCCTTTTTAGTAGTAATAACAATTACACCGTTACCGGCTTTCGCACCCCAAATAGAAGCCGCGGCCGCATCTTTTAAAATGGTTATATCCAGTACATCGTTTGGATTAATATTGGTCAGGCTGCCTTCATATGGAAAATTGTCAAGTATGATCAGGGGTCCGGTATTATTGTTGTTGGTGGTACTAATGCCCCTGATAAACAGATCTGTAGAGCCAGTAGTTTTAGAAAAGAAGGTACTTGACGCTATACCTTCCAGCCTGCTCAACACGTCTGCAGATACAGCCCTGTTGAAAAGAGTTGTATCAATTTTCTCAAAGGAGCCAGTAGCTCTTTCTTTTGGCAATGTTTGATAACCGGTGTTTACTACGGTAACACCCAGCAGTTCATTACTGTTCCTTTCCAGTTCAATTGTAAGCAATTGCGTTGTTCTTTTGCTTACAAAGATGTGTTTGGGTAGGTAGCCAATATATGTTACCAACAAAGTATCAGTATCAGCAGGCGACGGGATTGTGAAATACCCGCCACTATCTGTAATAGCGATTTTATGGTTTATTTTCAACTGTATGGTTGCATTGGCAATAGGAGACCGGTCTATGTTAGATACAATACTGCCCCTAATGGTTTGCGAATATAATGGGATAGAGAATATGCAGATTAACAGTAATATTGATATATGTTTAAACATGTTGTAGTTTTTAAATTTTATTAATTACACCCGGTCTCAGTTAAAATGAGCATTTCCACTTCATGTGGCTCGCGCTTTAATACCAGCCCGTTTTCTCTTAACCTGGCTTGCAGTAAGGGGATACTCGTAACAGTACTATCCCCCATAAAAAAATACTGTGTTTCCGTTAAGTTGCTTTCGTCGAATATGGGCTGCCCGTAAAGACTATGGTTTAGTAAATACACCAATGAAGATGCATTTGTATAACCGGCTTGTGAAGCAAGGCCATAGTTTTGGAAGTACTTGTACTGAACTGTTTCATTATGAGATTTTGTTAATACCCAGCAATCCAGCTTTGTTTTTACCAGTTCATTTTTTAAGCCGAAATAGAAATCCAGGTCATTTCTTATTTTCTGGTCTAGCATAACAGGATTTATGGTAAGTGGAGCCACGCATTCATATGAGTAAGTATTTCTCTGCATCCACTGGTCTCTGTAGGCTGAATCAGGGTTATAGAAATAACGGCCCTTGTCCGGGCTATTTATAATAATCTGGCTTATTGGGAACAATAAAGGCAGCTTATAAGTATTCAAGTACATTTCAACAACTGAGAGGTTAATCATGTATGATCTTGCCAATTTGTTGGTTGTGTCAATGGAGCTCCCAAATCGTTTGGTAATATTGGGCAAACAAGATGTAAATGCTGAATGGTAAGCGTTGCCGGGCATACTCAATACAGGAATATCCACAGTGTTTAATCGCATTAAAGCCGCAGAGTAGCCATATCCGGTTACCTCTCGCTTTATGGACCAGTTAATGGCTTTCCCGTGTAATATGTCGTCAATATTGCCAGCTTTTACATATTGAGAGCCTGTAATAGCTTTCGCTTTACCCTTATTTATCCAGGCTATGTGCGGTATAAATTCGTGGGGGAACAATTTTCTTAATGTACTGTCGCCTGTGATAAAGGGCAATGAAATGTTCCTTGCAATTGTATTTTTTTTCAAAAATGCTCGTACTTTTTCTTCTTTTTCAGGTGTAACTATTAGTATTTGAACTTTGTCTTTATATTGATCCTGTAAAGAATCAAGTTTTGGCAAGGCTGCAATGCAACTTGGGCAGGTTGTATTCATAAAATCTAAGAGAAGTAATTTGCTTTTAAAATAGGATAGTTTGGATGATGAAAACGGGGCATTGATAATATGATGCAGTGTGATATCCGGCACAGTATCGCCCACGGTTAAGGGGTGTATGTTTTGTGCCTGAGCTGTGCTAGCCCACAAGCATAGCATGGCCAGCACGCAATAGGTATATTTCATTTGCAGTGTAGTTTAAGTAAGAAATAAAATAAGAGGAGAAGTATAGTGGGTACACAATGGGCGTGTCCACTAACCATTAAGAGAAAGCGGCTATACCGGGTTTTTAGGCTTTTTGCTCATTTGGGTTAATAACAAAGCCAGTCCGGCGCTTGTTAAGCGGTACAGCACATAGTGTTTTGGGTTACTAAGCCCATAACCCTTGCTGCATGTGGTTACATACCACGGTTGTTGTGTTCGCATAGCTACACGTTTGGTTAACAATCGTTCAGTGTTGCCGTTCTTTCGTGCCGTATGTGAATGAGAGGGAGTCTTTGTAAGTAGAGAGCTGCGACCTGGAATTAAGCTCTCATATAGATATTGAGAGAAAAAAAAGGACGTGGAACTCAACTTACCGCTCTGAGGCCCTCGGAGGCCCGTACACGAATAAGTGAGCCCACGCCGTAACGTGGGCATTCTACTTATTGTCTCGTGTACTTGAAATTTCCGAGGTTTCAGAGTGAGACTCAAAGCGAATGCTTCAAATGATTTTATTGAAGAATCGCAAATTTATTTTACTCTTAACAAGTAAAACAAATGTAACCAATATTCCTACATATATATAGGAAACAAGAAAATATTTTTTCGTTTATGTATTCGTGACACAAAAAAGCCAGAAAAGTAAAATCGATATGTTCATTGTTAATCGTGTACGGGAAATGCGATTAGAGAGAGGTCTGTCCCAAGAACATATAGCAGTCCATTTAAAACTATCCGTAGGGTTTATTGGACATATTGAAAGCCCTAACTTTATTGCAAAGTACAATGCCATGCATCTTAATGAGCTGGCTAAATTGTTTAAGTGTTCACCGAAGGACTTCTGGCCTGAAAAGCCGGTTTAAACGAAAAATATTTGTTGCTTAATCTTCGATACAAAAAATAACCTGGGCTGAGTACAGTGAGTTATAGGAAAATCTCTTCCTATTATTCAGAGATCTCGATTAACAACTCCCGGGGTGTATAAACAGGCAATAGTGGAATACTTTGTTTTTGTAATTGCTTGTCGCGCGATATGAAGTAATCTAGCTTATGATGCACTGCGGTATAGTATTGTAATGCATCTTCAATATCACTTATTTTAGAATGAAGGGCATTCAAAGCAATTTCGTGCGGTAGATCAATTACGGTTACATCTGCCATGAGCGTTAACAATAATTCTTTTGCTTTGGCATTACCGTATGCTTTCGTTAACCAGTAGCCAACAATATGTAGAATAGAAGGAGTGATGAAAGCCTGAATCGTTCCATTTACTGTCAATTCAATAATTTGCTTCGACTGCTCATATTCTTCCCGCTTTAAGGTAAAGTCCAGCAATATGTTGGCATCAAGAAATACTTTAGAAGCCATATTTCTTTGCATTTTCTTTATAGTACAAATCTTTTAGATCAGCTTCTTCGGTTATAACAGGTTTGTCCAGTTTCTCAACCAGGTGAAGGATATTTTTACGCTTTGAAGGCTTTGTAACAGTCTTAAAATAGCTTTCCACCAATTCAGAAACACTCCGCTGTTGTTTTGCTGCATAGCTCTTTACATTTTCAAGTAAACTATCCTCAATTGTTAGGTTTAATCTGGCTTTCATAGTTCAAATATACGCATATTTAAAATTTATGCGCATAGTTTTTAAAAATTTTAGACCCTCCCGGAAAAGTGGGCAGTTTCTTTACGTTCAAAAGCCGCTTTAAGCCCCCTTTAATCTCCCTGCCCGCAGCGTTTTTCCGCCAAAACAGGGCCTTTCAGCCTCATTTGTTAAGCTTTGTTAACAAGCAGGTAACCTTCGGGTAACAATTCCGTAACATAGGCTCCTGACCTTTGCAGCGAAATCTAAAAAACCAAATATTATGCTAAAAAAGCTGCTTGTATTAGTACAATGCATGGCTATCATCGCACTGACTGTCCCCTCTTTTGCACAGGAAACTACTGCAACCCTGAGTGGTCACGTAAAAGAAAACAAAGGGGCATTTGTTAGCGGAGCCGTTGTAACTATTAAACATGAACCTACCGGGTTTGTGACGACTACACAAACGAATAGCAAGGGTATCTTCGTTGTGCCTAACCTGAAATCAGGCGGACCTTACACCATTAAAATCTCTTTCGTAGGATTTAAAGAGGAAGTACTCAATGACCAGAACCTGATATTGGGTAGCAATCCTGATTTGAACGTTACACTCGTAAGTACAACCAATGTACTGACCGAAGTAACTGTTGCCGCTGCCGGAAGAAAGCAAACAGCAGGCGCTACTACAGTTGGTTTAAGACAACTGGCTACCTTGCCTACATTAGACAGAAGCCTGTCTGACTTCACCCGTTTAACACCGCAGTCAAATAACAACTCATTTGCCGGTACTAATTTCCGTTACAATAACCTTACTGTTGACGGTGCTGTTAACAACGACGCCATCGGTTTCAGTAACTCATTTGGTGGTATCAGCGGCGGTGGCCAGAGCGGCTCTGCAGGTGCCGGTACCCGTACCAACCCTTACAGCCTTGACGTGATCCAGGAAGTACAGGTGCAATTAGCTCCTTACGATGTGAAGCTGGGTAACTTTACCGGTGGTAGCGTAAACGCTGTTACCAAGAGTGGTACCAACGATTTCCACGGCTCTATTTATGGCTACGGCCGTAGCCAGGCTTTGGTGGGTAAGAGTGTGGATGGTCTGAAAACCAAGATCGGTTCTGATTTTTATGACTACCAGTATGGCGCTACTTTAAGTGGCCCTATTGCCAGGAACAAAGCTTTCTTTATCGTAAACTTTGAACAAACACGCCGCCAGGAACCTACGTTCTATAATGCAGGTGATCCGGGCGCTGCGGTTACGCTTGCCGATGCACAAGCTATCCAGGCACAATTCCAGGGCAAAGGATATGATGTTGGTTCTTACAATAGCTATAAGATATTTACCAACAGTGACAAACTGTTTGCACGTCTTGATTTCAACCTGAATAACAAGAACAACTTAACACTCCGCGCCATTTACACCAATGGTTGGGGTAATAACCTGGAACGCAGTACCACTAACTTCCAGTTCTCTTCTACCGACTTTACACAGCACACCAAAAACCTGAACTTAGTTGCCGAGCTGAAATCTAAATTCAGCAATAGTGTAAGCAACCAGTTCAACGCCAGCTATATCAACGTACATGAGTACCGCGATTTCCCTGGTGTACTGGCTCCGTTTGTTGACATTGGAAGCGGTAAGATCTGGGCCGGTACCTGGAGAGAAGCTTCTATCTACAATATGAAGCAGCAGACAGTTGAGTTAAGCGATAACCTTACTTATACAACCGGTGTCAATAAATTCACTTTCGGTACACACAATGAGTTCTATAACCTGACCTATGGTTTCATCAACTCATGGAATGGCCGTTGGGAATACAAAGACATCAAAGGATTCCAGAATGATCAACCTACGCGTATCCGTGGCGCTTTCACTACTGATTCCAAATATCCTAACGACAGAAACTCCCTGTACAACAACCCGCCCAATCCATTCAAAGTGGCATTGCTGAGCGTTTATGCACAGGATGAGATTTCTGCCAGCACCAAATTCAAGATCACTCCGGGTCTGCGTGTTGATTATTCAGCAGTAGCCAATCAGCCAACAACTGACCCTGCATTGAATACTGTTCCTTCTAATAATTCAGCCAACCCTACTTATACCAATACGCCATTCGCTGAACTGAACAACAAATGGTTGGGCAAAGCTACTTTGTCGCCAAGAATTGGTTTCAACTGGGATGTGAATGGTAACCAGTCGTTCGTACTGCGTGGCGGTACCGGTATCTTCGTGGGCAGAATGCCTTTCGCATGGTTGGGTTATGCCTATACCCTGAACGGTACTGTTTATGGCAATATCGACTACAAACCCAACGGAGCAACTGTTCCTTTGGCCATTAACCCGCTTTACCTGAAAGACACCGTGAGCAAATATGGTGGCCCTTCTGCAAGTGCTACCAGGGAAGTGGATGTGATCGACAACAACTTCAAACTGCCTACCATCTGGCGTTCAAATGTTGCTGCTGACATCAAATTCGGTAATGGTTATAAATTAACCCTGGATGCGATGTACACCAAAACCATCTATGATGTGAAATTCCAGCAGATCAACATCAAAGATCAGGTGGAGTACTATACTTCCGGCCCTACCCAGATACCTGTATATACAGGCGGTAAATTATACGGCGGTTATTCCAATGCTTATTTCTTAACCAATACCAAAGAAGGCTACCGTTATAACCTTACTGCGCAGTTGAGCAAGACTACCAACAACATCAAAGTAGGTATGCATGCACTGAACCTGAACTGGAGCGCTGCTTATACCTATGGTATGAGTAAAGACCTCAGCAATGGTATCCGTAACTCATTCCAGTCTAACTACGAAGTAAACCCTGCTAATATTCCGAGCAGTGCACAGTTGTCTTACTCTAACTTCGACCTGCGCAACCGTATCGTAGCAACATTAGGTGGTACCTTAGTTTGGAACCAGTCTAACGCTACTTCATTGAACTTCTTCTATGCAGGACAGTCGGGCAGCCCTTATACTGTAGTATATGCTGCCGGTGGTAATCCTTTCAATAACGCTGCTAATGCAAACCTGCCTTATATTCCTAAAGACCAGAACGATATCAGGTTAGCTGATTATACCGTACATGGCCAGGTATATACTGCTGCACAACAGTGGAACGACCTGAACACACTGATCAGCGGCGATAAATACCTGAGTACCAGGAGAGGTCAGTATGCTGAAAGAAATGCACTGCATACACCATGGAACCATGAACTGGATCTGAAGCTGATGCATGAGTTCAAATTAAACAAGCACAACAGCAAACAATCATTAGAGCTTAGCTTAAACATCTTCAACGTGTTGAACCTGCTGAACAATGATTGGGGTCGTATTACCTTCGTTACCAACGTTAACAACTATACCGTTAACATGTTAACCTTTGCTACTGATGCCAATGGTATGAAGCCTGCAAAACCAACTTCAGGCTACTTGCCAACCTTCAACTTCAACAAACCATCAGGTCTGAATGGCCAGTACTACACTGTAGATCCTATCAACTCTCGTTGGCAGGGACAGGTGGGTATCAAATATAATTTCTAAGGACTACCTGGAAGATTGGTCCACTTATCAGAAAGGCTCGCATTTAATGCGAGCCTTTTTTTGTTCAGGGTCCGGGATTCACGATTTCATACTAAGTTTGATATAAATTATTACCTGTGCACATAGCTGATCTGTATCGCATATACCTCAGGCATCCCTCTGTTCAGACCGATACCCGCAAGCTCAAAGCCGGCGATCTCTTTTTCGCCTTGAAAGGCCCCAACTTCAATGGCAATGCATTTGCTTTGAAAGCGCTGGAAAACGGGGCAGCTTATGCAGTAGTGGATGAGGACCTGTTTCCGGGAAATGAACGGGTGATTAAAGTGGAGGATGGCTTATCGGCTTTGCAGGACCTGGCCAGGTATCACCGGGAACAGTTTTCAATTCCTTTTATCGGCATCACGGGGAGTAATGGCAAGACAACCACCAAAGAATTGGTGTATGCAGTATTGTCGTCTCATTATAAAACATATACTACACAGGGCAACCTCAATAACCATATTGGCGTGCCTTTAACGTTGTTAAGTATTCATGCCAATGCAGAGATGGCTGTGATAGAGATGGGCGCCAACCACCGCAAAGAGATTGAAAGCTATTGCAGGTATACCCAGCCTACACATGGTATCATTACCAATGCGGGTAAAGCCCACCTGGAAGGTTTTGGGGGAATAGATGGTGTGAGAAAAGGCAAAGGCGAGTTATACGATTACTTGCGCATGCATGATGGTACCGCATTTGTCTATGCAGATTATGATTACCTGCAAAACATGAGCGCCGGTATTGCGCATATTGAACAATATGGAACCACCGCAGGCAGTGTGCAGGGAAAAGTGAATGCAGGTGAACCGTTTTTAGAAGTGGGGATGACAGCCGGGTTCAATGCTCCCATTGTTCATACACAACTGGTAGGCGATTATAATTTACCCAATGTACTCTGCGCCATAGCTGTTGGTAAATATTTTAAAGTGCCCGACGATAAGATCAAAGCCGCCATTGAACAGTATGCACCATCTAACAGTCGCTCTCAACTGATCAAGAAAGACACGAACAGTATTATCCTGGATGCATACAATGCCAACCCAAGCAGCATGCGCGCCGCAATTGAGAATTTCGCAAGACTGCATGCCGGTAAAAAAGTCCTGATGCTTGGCGGGATGATGGAACTGGGGCCGGAAAGTTTACAGGAACACGCAAACATCATCGCCCTAATTGAACAGTACCAGTGGGATAAAGTAGTATTGGTGGGTGGCGACTTCAGCCAGCTACCACACCCATTTATTTTCTTTCATACGTCCGATGAGGCAAAAGAATGGTTTACGCAACAATCATTTGCCAGTGCCCACATACTCATCAAAGGATCGAGGAGCATGCAAATGGAGAAAATTTTGACATAACAGATCACCAAACTTAATCTTACCTTTGCGGCCGAAATAAAACATCTGTAACATGCCGGCAAAGAAAGGTCCATTTTATTATCTTCTGAGTGTGTTTACCAATCGCTGTCCCAGGTGCAGGGAAGGCCAAATATTCAGAACAAACAACGCATATAAGCTGAAAGAGAACATGAAAATGCATGAGCATTGTCCTGTATGCGGACAACCAACAGAAATTGAAGTAGGTTTTTATTACGGCACAAGCTATGTAAGCTATGCACTCTGCATTGCTTTCTTAGTGGCGAGTATTGTTGCCTGGAAAGTGTTGATCGGCGTAACATTCGACATTGACGACAACCGTATTTTCTATTGGATGATCAGTGCCTGCACGCTGTTACTCCTTGCCCAGCCATTGATCATGCGTCTTTCCAGAAGTCTATGGCTGAGCTGGTTTGTAAAATACGATCCCGACTGGAAAGAACATCCCATCAACCAGCCTGAGCGTGTAGTGCCCGGGCAGATGAACAATTGGTAGTGGGGAGTGATTGAAAAGAAAAAAGCCACCTCACAAGTGAAATGGCTTCTTTTCGCTGTATTGACCTTTTCCTTATCTCTTGTTTCTGCGCTGCGGGAAGAACTGTCCGGTTTGCGCTTTGTGAGACGTGCCTTCGGCAGCTCCATAGTGGCTCATTGCACAACGGAACCCGAGGGCATTGCTGCTGAGGTCTTCCTCTAAGAAACGACGCGTACCCGGGCTCAGCCAGTAAGCCCTGTCGTTCCAGCTGCCACCTTTGTACACCCTTGATTTATCAGAGATCAGTGTAGTGACGCCATAGCCATAAGATACATTGCTGGATGAATCGCCATCTAAATAGTTAATGGCATAAGAACGCTGGTAATTGCGCCTGTTGCGCAATGTTGAATCGGATTCAGCAACCATTTTAATACGGCCCTTCTCATCGCGCAGGTTACCCTGGCCACCGCTCATATCCACTTTTTTGAACACGTTACCGCGGAAGAGGTTGAAATCATCCCCGTCCATATCAGTCTGTGTCCTGTAAACATCTGCCACCCACTCACTTACGTTACCGCTCATATTATAGAGGCCATAACCGTTGGGAATGAAAGAAGTTACTTCGGCAGGGATGGCGGCGTTATCGTTCAGTCCCCCCGCCACACCCATATTATCACCGGCGCCACGTTTGAAGTTGGCTAAGAAAGCACCCTGGTAAGCGCTTTTCTGGGTATAGCGGGCATTATCATACCCATTGTTCTTCCAGGAAAAGATCTGTTTGTTGGCGATCAGCTCTTCTCCACGCTTTGATTTTTTCTGCTTTTTCTGTGGGTTCTCGGCAATATAACCGTAAGCGGCATATTCCCATTCGGCCTCGGTGGGCAGGCGGTAATCTCCATAGAGAATCCCGTCTTCAAAACTTACTTTGGTACGTGGACGTCCCTGCGCATCTTTCAGCGGATTCCTTTTAGAGGTCACTTCTTTACCGGGGATGGCCTGGTATTCGTCCATCAGGTAGGCTTTGGTATTGAAGTTATCCTGTCCTGCGCCATTCAGTTCTTTTTTGATCTGGCTTTTCTTGTCCAGGAACCCTTTTCTAACTAATTCCAGTTCATTTACCCGGTCAGTACGCCAGATACAGTAGTCCGTAGCCTGCTTCCAGCTCACGCCAACTACAGGATAGTAGTTATAGGAAGGGTGGCGGAAATAATATTCAACATAAGGCTCATTGTAAGCCAGTTCGCTTCTCCATACAAGTGTATCGGGTTTGGCCTGTTCTACTACGGAGTCCATTCCGGCGGTGCCGAATACAGCGCCTAACCAGTAAAGGTATTCGCGGTAGTGCACGTTGGCCACCTCGGTTTTATCCATAAAGAAGGAGTTGACCGTAATCCTGCGGGGCACGTTGTTCCAGTCGCCCATCACGTCTTCCTGTGTAGCGCCCATGGTAAAAGTACCGCCCTGTACAAACACTAATCCGGGTGCTGCTTTGATATCTTTTGGTTTGGCAACATTGAAATTGCCCTGGTCTTTATCATTGTAGTTCCAACCGGTGGCGGTTGACTTGTCGTGCTTCTTTTTAAAGGCGCTGCAAGAGGCCATAGCGCCGGTAATAGCTAACAGCCACACAAGATTCCTGGTTGTTTTCAATAACTGCATGGTCAAAAGATTGAGTGTGAATATAGTTAGTTATGCGAATATAAAAGATTTCCCTGCACATTGCAACGCAGCCTGCCGGGCATACTGTTATCAAAAGCCTAATTTTAAGCTATTTAAAAGTTAAAAACTGCGGCCTTTATTGGCCGGCAAAATACATGGATAGCGGCATATATAATGCTATAGTAATTATCTTTTACTTGTAGTGATTTCTCTACTCTCGCTCTGAAGAGCGGGGCAAAATTGTTCCTCGCCCTGGAGGGCGAAGGATAATTGCCCCCTTTACCCCGCTCTTCAGAGCCAGAGAAAAGGAAAAAATTTTGCCCCGCTCTTCAGAGCGAGGGAAAAAGAGAAAAGGAAAAAAAAGTCTCTGCTCCCCAGAGCCAGAGACAAAGAAAAAATTTTGCCCCGCTCTTCAGAGCGAGGGAAAAGAGAAAAGGGAAAAAAGTCTCTGCTCCCCAGAGCCAGAGACAAAGAAAAAATTTTGCCCCGCTCTTCAGAGCGAGGGAAAAGAGAAATGATTGATGATTGGTTTATGATTTATTTGGGGGACTTTAGTCCCGAATGGGCTCATTTATCCAAAAAACAGGTATAAATACGCATTGACAAACCCACTTTTATTCAATTGCTTTGCTATAAAAAATGCCTTATACCAAAGTATGCATTCATTATGTATGGGCCACCAAAAGAAGAGCGCCAATTTTAACAGCTCCATTGCGGAATATGTTATTTGCCCATATCAGGCAAAATGCCCTGGCTAAGAAAATACATATAGACAGGCTAAATGGTTTTTTAGATCATGTTCATTGTTTGGTATGGTTAAAACCAACACAGAGCATCGATGAGATTGCAAAGTTGGTTAAGGGTGAGTCTGCTCATTGGTTCAATAACAGATCAGGTATTCAAGATGTGAGGCTTACATGGCAGGATGACTATTTTGCAATATCTGTCAGTGAATCTGTTGTGCCAAGAGTAAGGGCTTATATAGATAACCAGGAAGTGCATCATCGGAAAAAGACATTTGCCGAAGAGTATGAGGAGTTTATGAGGAGATATGATTTCAAAGCATCCGAACAATATAGGGACTAAAGTCCCGATGAGATATATCTGAGATCAACTTTTTCCCTCGCTCTGAAG
>CAZDQB010000005.1:132761-211290 GCA_964507525.1 uncultured Sediminibacterium sp.
CCGATGAGATATATCTGAGATCAACTTTTTCCCTCGCTCTGAAGAGCGGGGCAAAGGAGTGGAGGAAACAATTGTCTTTCTCGCTCTGAAGAGCGGAGCAAATGTGAGGAAAGATTCAGATACAGGACTAAAGCCCTGATGAGATATATCTGAGATCAACTTTTTCCCTCGCTCTGAAGAGCGGGGCAAATGTGAGGAAAGATTCAGATACAGGACTAAAGTCCTGATGAGATATTACATGAGATCAATTCTTTCCCTCGCTCTGAAGAGTGGGGCAAAGGGGGGCAATTATCCTTCGCTCTTCAGGGCGAGGAAAAATTTTGCCCCGCTCTTCAGAGCGAGGGAAAAAGAGAAAAGGAAAAAATGTCTCTGCTCCCCGGAGCCAGAGACAAAGGAAAAAATTTTGCCCCGCTCTTCAGAGCGAAGGGAAAATGAAAAAGCTGATCTTTATAGTATGTTAAGGAATTTCCTGTTGTTTATTGGATTGATGGCAGCTATTAGTGGAAAAGCACAACGGGTCTATGCCCCGCATTCGGTGCTGGCTTCAGGCAGCTGGTTCAGGGTGGGCGTGACGAAGGAGGGGGTATATAAGATAGATGTGGCGATGCTGAATACAATGGGAGTGAATACGACCAATCTTGCTTCGGCTTCCATACAATTGTATGGCAATGGGGGAGGGATGCTGGATGAAAATATTGCCGGCGCCTATAAAGATGATTTAGTTGAAAATGCCATTGCAGTAGAAGATGGGGGCGATGGCGTGCTGGATGGGAATGATTATATCCTGTTTTATGCACCCGGTACCAGCCGCTGGGAAAAAGACAGCCTGCAGCAACAGTTCAGACACCGCAAAAACCTGTACGGCGATACCGCTTTCTATTACCTCACCACCGGTGGCACCGGCAAACGGATACAGCCGATTACAAACGGTTACATACCCACGGTGACCGTCAGCAGTTACAATGAACATTATTTTTATGAGAACGACCTCGTTAACCTGCTCAGCAGCGGTAAGGAATGGTATGGAGAGGAGTTCAGCAATAACCCGGGGAGCAGTCCCAGCAGGACTTTCAATGTAGACTGGACCGGTCTGCAAACCAGCGAGCCACTCACACTGGTTACCGATGTTGCGGGGCGGTCGGTGGGTGGTAACGGCCAGTTTACAGTAACAGTAAACGGGCAGCCTATACAGGTGGCCACCATACCAGGGGTGTCGGGTTATTTCTTAGATCACTACGCCACGGCAACAACACAGCAGAACAGTTTTACCGCTAACCAGGGTACGCTTAACCTGGTATATTCCTATACAGCGGCCAATGCCAATGCACAGGGATGGCTGAACTGGTTTGAATTGCATGGAAGGCAGCGCCTTGCGGTAAATAACAACACACAACTTTTTTTTCGCGACTGGCAATCGGTCGCCAGCAATGCGGTAGCGAGGTTCAATATCAACACCAATGGCTTAGCCACAACTGTATGGGATATCACAACGGCGCTGGCACCCGTTAAGATGAATGTAACAGTGAATGGCACCCAGGCAGGTTTTGCCAATGATGCATCCATCCTGCGTGAATATGTAGCTTTCAATAACACCAACCTGCAACAACCCGTTGCACTGGGCAAAGCAGAGAACCAGGATCTGCATAATTCCACCACGGTTGATTACCTCATCATCACCCATCCCTCCTTATTACCGGAAGCCAGGCGCCTGGCGCAGTTTCATGAACAGCAGGAAGGCATGCGTACTGTGGTAGTCACCACTGCACAGCTGTTCCATGAATTTGGAAGCGGTATTGCGGACCCCACTGCTATCCGCGATTTTGTAAAAATGTATGTTGATAAAGCCGGAACGGATACCACTAAGCGCCCGCAGTACCTGTTGTTATTCGGCAGCGCTTCCTATGACTACAAGAACAGGGTGAAAAATAATATCAATATGGTGCCCTGTTATGAAAGCACTAATTCATTGGACCCTTTGTCGTCTTATACGAGTGATGATTTCTTTGCGTTGCCGGGAGGTTCACCCGGGCTATCCGGCATAGCCGTCGGACGCATACCTGCACGCACATTAACGGAAGCGCAAACGATGGTGGACAAAATCATCCGCTATCGTGCCAAAGAAAGTTTTGGCAGCTGGCGTAATGAAATGGTGTTTGTGGCAGATGACGGAGATCAAAACCTGCACCTCAACGATGCAGAAGTCCTTACCTCAGATGCGCAGACCACCAACCCCATACAGAACCAGCAAAAAATATATTTAGATGCGTATCCTGTCACCAGGAGCAGCGGGGGGGCACGCTATCCGGCGGTCAATGACGCCATTGTTAACCGGTTGTATAATGGTGCATTGATCTTTAATTACAGCGGGCATGGCAGTTACCAGCGACTGGCAGAAGAAGCCGTGTTCAGCCAGGATGAAGTGAACCGGCTCAGCAATCCCAATAAATTGCCGCTCTTCATTACCGCCAGTTGCGATTTTGCACCCTTCGACGATCCGCAGAAAAATTCATTGGGTGCTGCCGTATTAACCGGTACCGCCAATGGCGCCATCGCCCTGCTCACTACTACAAGATTGGTGTTTGCCTACAGCAACCGAATCATCAATGACAATTACCTCCGAATCGCATTACAACCGGATACAAACGGAAAATACCTGTCGCTCGGCGAAGCGGTGAGAAGGGCCAAGAACCTTACTATACAAAGCTTTGGCGATGTACTGAACACACGCAAATTTGCTTTGCTGGGCGATCCTGCCCTTCGCTTAGCCATCCCTTCCTTACAACTTCAACTGCGTTCACTGAATAGCCAACCCCTTACCGGTAAGGACACTTTGCACGCGCTCACAGAATACACCATCACCGGCATGGTAGCAGATGCAAAGGGGAATACGATCACTGATTTTAACGGCACAGTCTATCCCACTATATTCGATCAGCCGCAAGGCATTAAAACATTGGGTAATGATCCATCGAGTATTGTTACCACGTTTCAGCAACAAACCAATATTTTATACAAAGGCAATGCAACCGTCACAAACGGGCAGTTCAAATTTTCTTTTATCCTGCCAAAAGATATCAGTTTCCAGCCGGGAAGGGGACGCATCAGTCTTTATGCAGCCGACAGTCTGCGCGATGCTTCAGGTGTTTATACTGCTTTTTATACCGGGGGGAACAGTGGTGTAACAACGGATATCACAGGCCCGGATATCAGGCTTTACCTGAACGATGAACAATTTCTGAACGGAGGCCTCACCAATGAAAACCCGGTGTTGCTGGCTAAGCTCTTCGATTCATCCGGTATCAATACTTCGGGTAATGGCATCGGGCATGATATCACTGCGGTGATCGATGGCAATGAAAGCAATATAGTTGCGCTGAACGATTATTATACAGCAGAAAAGGACAACTACCGCAAAGGAACCCTTCGTTACCAGTTACCCGCACTCACCGAAGGAAAGCATCGCCTTAAACTGAAAGCCTGGGATGTGGCAGATAATTCAGGAGAAGCCACGCTTGATTTCACCGTAGTAAAACAGGAAAAACTAAAGATCACCAACCTGCGTAATTACCCCAACCCTTTTACTAGCAGTACTACTTTTTCTTTCGAACATAACCAGCCCGGAGCAGCGTTATCGGTAGAGATGGGTATCTACCAGTCCACCGGCAGGCTCGTCAAACGCCTCAGGCAAATGGTTGGCACAGCAGGAACGCGTAACTGCCAGTTAACCTGGGACGGGACCGATGAGCAGGGAAGGAAATTAGAAAAAGGTGTTTATATTTACCGGATAGTCATTATCTTAGGTAATGAACGCTTTGAAGAGGCCCGCCAACTGATTCTTTTTTAAACTGTTTATGAATGATTTGAACGCTACCCGTTGCACTGTCAACTAACATTTATTCTTTTAATTTGTAAACATTAAATCGACTTTAATGCGTTCAAACATTACCAACGGGTTCCTGGTTGCGGTCGTATTTTTTCTGTCATTAGGCATTACTGCTGCGCAGACGAGTTCCATTAACATTGTTTCAACCGCTGTTCCGTTCCTGCGGATCTCTCCCGATGCAAGAGCAGGGGGTATGGGCGATGCAGCTATTGCTACCACGCCCGATGCCAATGCGCCATTCTGGAATGCAGCCAAAGTGTTATCTGCCAAAAAGCGTACGGTTGTTGCGTTCAATTATACGCCCTGGCTGAAAGACCTGGGATTGAATGATGTGTACCTCGCCAGCATGGCCGCTTACCATAAGTTGGATGATGAGCAGGCGATCTCCACCTCGTTGCGGTATTTCAGTCTCGGTAATATACAGCTGACCGATTATTCCGGTAATATCCTGCAGAATACCAGGCCAAGTGAGTTCAGTATCGATGCCGGCTATTCGCGCAGGCTGAGCAGCAAACTCAGCATTGGTGTGGCTTTGCGATACATTAATTCGAGATTAGTAGTGGGCGATGTGGGAACAGGCGTTTCTTATAAAGCAGGTAATGCAGTGGCGGGAGATGTGTCGTTGTTTTACAATGACCTCAATAACGAGGGGGAGGGATGGACCTGGGGAGCGGTACTGTCTAACCTTGGCAGTAAGATCGCTTACACCAATGATTCGCGCAATAAAGATTATATTCCCGCCAATTTAGGCATTGGAGTGGGCTATACCAAAGTGATCGATGAAAACAATAAGCTCAGCCTGGCATTAGACATGAATAAATTACTGGTGCCTTCAGCGCCGCAGGCAACGGGTAATGCTTCGGCAGATTCGGCCCGCCTTGCCGACTATCGCAACGGCAGCGTGGTATCGAGCTGGGCAAAATCTTTCAGCGATGGCACCAACCAGTTGAGTTCACTGCAATTTTCTTTGGGTGCGGAGTACAGTTATAACGACCAGTTCCTGCTCAGGACCGGTTACTTCTACGAAAACAAAGACCGCGGTAACCGTAAGTTCTTTACAGTAGGGGCGGGCTTTCACCTTGACTTTATGCAAATTAATCTCTCTTACCTCGTACCTTCGGGCAGCGGTATAACACGCAACCCGCTCTCCAATACACTACGCCTTGGTATGGTATTCAACCTTGGGGAGTAGCAGGAGCTTAAAATCTCATTAGTTTACCATTCGTCATTAAACCTGGGTAGTGTGGGCCAGTCCAACCCCCACTAACCTAAAATATAAACCTGAGAAGTGCGGGCCCGTCCTGCCTGGCACTGACCAAAAAAAGGGGTTTTTGTATGCATTTACTTTATATTGACCCAGGGTCGGGGAGCCTGCTATTCCAGGTATTGCTCTCAGCCCTGCTCACTGTTTCTGTCTTTTTCAAAAAGGTAGTGAGTTTCTTTCGCTACCTTTTAGTACGTTTCAGAACAACTCGTTCTCCCCAGGGTGAGGAGGAACTGTCTTAATGCAGCAGGCCATTTCATATCGCGATCCTTCAGGATTTGTGATCATAGAAGACCAGGTGGTAAAGCGTTTTGTGTCGCATTCTTATGCCAACGAATATGACCTGCTGATGCGTTCGGGTCTCTACCGCAAATTAGTGGGAGAAAAACTGCTCATTCCGCACACAGAAGCCGAGCTGTCCTTAGCAGAGCAGCATAGGTATCACCGGGTATTATTGCCCGAGCTGGTGCCTTTCATCAGCCTGCCATACGAATGGTCTTATCACCAGTGGAAAGAAGCCGTCATTACCCTGCTGCGTATTAATACGATAGCCATCGGGTATGGGATGATCTTAAAAGACGCCACCCCGTTTAACTTCAGTTTTCATAATGGGCATTGCGTACTTATCGATACACTTTCTTTTGAACAATACCACGAAAGACAGCCCTGGATAGCTTACCGGCAATTCTGTGAAACCATGCTGGGGCCGCTGGCATTGATGAAATACAATGATGCCGACTGGGGAAAGATACAACGGGTCTCCATCAGCGGGTGGAACCTGCCTTTTATCAGCAGGCACCTTCCCTGGCGCAGCTATTTCAAACTTGCCATCCTGGTACATATCCACTGGCATGGAACTTATAACAAAATGCAGCATAACAAGGCGGCAGGAAAGACCACGTTCAACCGCGAAAAACTGCTGATGCTCTGGCAGATGATGGAAAGATCCGTGAGCAAATGGCAATTGCCATCGCGTTCAGGCGTATGGGCAGGCTATTATGAACATGGTATTGAAACAGAAGCATACCTGCACGATAAAGTACAGGTAATTACCAGTTGGCTGCAGAACAGCCACCCGGGGCGCGTCATCGATCTGGGTACCAATAACGGAAAATTCTCACTGATTGCATCGCTGTATGCAAAAGAAGTCATAGCTGTTGATGCAGACCATGCCTGTATCGATGCATTGCAACAGGTCATCCGGCAAAAAAACATCACCAATACCAGTACTGCCATTGCAGACCTTACCCAGCCAACACCCGGACTCGGCTGGAACAACAAAGAAAGGGCATCGCTTTTATCGCGTTTGCAGGGAGATATGTTGCTGGCATTGGCACTCGTTCATCATTTGTGTATAACGGGCCAGGTGCCGCTGTCTTTTATTGCGCAATTGTTTGCCGGTATCACCAGCAGGTATGCCATAGTGGAATTTGTGCCCCCGTCCGATCCCAAGGTCATAACCATGCTGCGCAACAGGAATAACCCCTTTGACGATTATACGGAAACCAATTTTGTCTATTGTTTCAGTGAACATTTCATGCTGGTGGCCGAACACAACTGCGAGGCTTCGGCGCGAAAACTTTTTTTATGGGAGAAAAAATACGGGGAATCTTAGGAGGGCCGGTTTGTATGTGATAAGCAAGGGTTGTGATAGTTGTTGTATCTTTCGCAATTATGGGGAGTTGAAATTCAAAAGTCAAAATTTGCGGATCTTACTTTTTAAGTATGATGAGGTACTTATAAATACTTTGCAATGAGTTATAGAATTGGGTATGGGATAGATTTTCATCAGTTGGTGGAGGGTCGCGATCTTTTTATTGGCGGGGTGAAGATACCGCATGAGAAGGGGGCATTGGGACATAGTGATGCAGATGTTTTGCTGCATGCCATTTGTGATGCCATGCTGGGGGCGCTGGCATTGGGCGATATTGGGGTACATTTTCCGGATACCTCATCCGAGTTCAAGGATATTGACAGTAAAATATTATTGCAAAAGAGTTATGCCCTGGTACAGGCAGAAGGGTACCGTGTGGTTAATATAGATGCTTCCCTTTGCCTGGAAGCGCCTAAGATCAAGCCCTATGTGGCGCAGATGCAGGAGACCATTGCGGGGATATTGGGGGTTACTATTAAAGAGGTATCCATCAAAGCAACTACAACCGAAAAAATGGGGTTTGTAGGAAGGAAGGAAGGGTTGGTGGCGCATGCGGTGTGTTTGCTGATGAAATCCTGAGGTGAGTTACGAAAAATTATGCTGCCCACTCCGTTCTGACCGGAGTGGGCAGTTGTATTATTGTGGTATCAAATGAAACTTAAAGTGCGGTATTATGGCGGCTATTGCAAAACACTTGCCCCGCTCTTAAGAGCGGGGCAAAGGATTTTCTCCTTATAAGGAAACAACGCATGTCTTATCTGATTATGTGGATGAAAAAATACAACAGGAAATGAAACAACTTGCTACAAAAGAAGATATTGCCGATGTGAAAGAAAAGATTGCAGAAGTGTATGTGAAAATTGCCGATGTGAAAGATGATATGCTTAAATGGACATTGGGGCTCTTTTTTACTCTGATGCTGGCGATCATCGGACTTTATTTCAAACAATAGGATTGCCCCGGTCTTTAGACCGGGGGCAAAGGATTTTCTCCTTATTTTGCCCCCTCAAACAATGCAGCGCCGCTCATGACTCCAATTCCATCCTATTCTATCGCTATCCTTGGTCTCGGTTATGTCGGATTGCCGCTGGCAGTGGCTTTTGGGAAACAGTATACTGTCAAGGGGTTTGATACCAATGCCGGGCGCATTGCAGAACTGATAGAGGGGATAGACCGGACGAAAGAACTGACTGCCGGGGAAATCAAAGCGGCTGCACACCTGGTATTTACCCATACACCTGAGGCGATCAATGATTGCAATGTGTACATCATCACAGTCCCCACACCTTTAAATGCATTGAAACAACCCGACCTGCAATACCTGCTTGCGGCTTCTGAGATGGTGGGATCTGTTTTGAAGCAGGGAGATATTGTTATTTATGAATCAACCGTCTATCCCGGGTGTACAGAAGAAGATTGTGTGCCGGTATTGGAGCGGGAGAGTGGGTTGCAGTATAACAAAGACTTCTATTGCGGGTATTCGCCGGAGCGAATTAATCCGGGCGATCAATCGCGGACAGTGACAACGATCAAAAAAGTCACTTCGGGTTCTACGCCAGCAATTGCAGCGGAGGTAGATGCGCTGTATGCCAGTATCATTACGGCGGGTACACACCGGGCGCCTAGTATGAAAGTGGCCGAGGCGGCCAAAGCCATTGAGAACGCCCAGCGCGATGTTAATATTTCTTTTATGAATGAGCTGGCCCTGATCTTCGACCGTATGGGAATCGACACGCAGGATGTGATCGAAGCGGCCAAAACCAAATGGAATTTTCTTCCCTTCAAGCCCGGACTGGTGGGCGGGCACTGTATCGGGGTAGATCCGCATTACCTGGCCCATAAGGCACAGACGCTGGGCTATCAGCCCAAAGTGATCCTGTCGGGCCGGGAAGTGAACGAACAGATGGGTGTATTTGTGGCCGAAAAACTGATCGCTATGCTGGCAGCGCAAAAGAAAGGGATGATCCGTGGCTGCAGGGTGTTAATACTGGGTATCGCATTTAAAGAGAACTGTGCCGATACCCGCAATACCAAAGTGGCAGATATATACCAGGCCCTGACCAGGGCCGGTCTTTCTGTTACGGTATACGATCCCTGGGCCAACCCGCATACCGTGCTGGAAGAATACCATATCTCCCTGCTCGATACCCTCACTTACGATTATGATGCCGTGGTACTGGCCGTGGCGCATCAGCAGTTCCGTGAGATCGATTTCAGCCGGTTCAAGCAGCGGGGGGCGCTGATCTTCGATACACAGGGGCTGGTAGCCAGGGAACTGGCCGATGCGCGGTTATAGGTGCAATACCCAAAAAAGCTGCTGCAAAACCAGATGGATTCATTAAACTTTGCAGCACCTTCCCCATCCAATCCGCTCATGAAATTAAAATTCCCTGCGCTTTACCTGTTTGGTATCTTCCTGCTGGTACATAAAACCATCCGTTTCCATCAACCCTTCAATATAGGGATAGCCTTGTTGTTTTTGCTTCTGTACTGCCTGGCCATCTATGGTATCATACGTCTGTTGAGTGCCATCACCCAACAACAGTTGTTTGTTGTTACCGTACTGGGTTTCCTGGTATGCTTCTTTTTTGCCGATATTTTTTTGTATGGTCTGCACACCAGCCTGTCGTTAACCGGTTTCCGCAACAGGCATTATCTCCTGCTCATCCTTTTGCTGTCTGTAGCCATGTTGTATGGAGAAAGGGCGCTGTTTACCGCGAAGCCGCGCTTTTACCGACAGCTCAACAAAGTGCTCTGCAGCTTCCTGCTGATACTTACCACTATCTCATTGTGCAGCGGTATTTGGGAGAAGTACAGGTTGAGCAGGCGGGATACCGGCGACCCCCTCATCACCCATCACCCAACAGAAGTGGTCTGGCTGCTCATGGATGGCTATGCCTCATCTGCCACACTGGAACAATATTTTGACTACCACAATGAGCTGGACAGCTTTTTACAGCACCGCAACTTTGTGATGCCGGACTCCGTTAGCTCAAGGTTCGGAGAAACCCTTTTTTCGCTGAATGCCATTTTTAACAACGATGACAGCCTGCTTCCACCCGATTATACCAGTTCCCTGGTGCAATTGAAAAAAAGCAGTTGGGTAACCGGCCTTCGGCAGGCGGGAGTACCCTTTCATAACCTCGACTTCATTCCGATTGGCGGCCAGCCCAGGTATAGGGACCTGTATTTTTTCCCCGATACTTATGTCAAGCAGCTCCTGTATGGCTCCCTGCTGTTCAATGCCGTGGCTGAAAAGACAAGCGACGATATAGATGACTACAACCATTCGGTCATAACAAGACTCGATAGCCTCTTACAGCAGGCGCCCGGCGCTGGTGGCGTTACCTGGGCGCATTTACTCATTCCGCACCAGCCATTTTTCCGGAATAGTGATGGCCGGCTGGTGAGGGAGGAAAAGCCCCTTAAGGCAGGCCCGGCGCTTAAAAGACAATACATAGCATACCTGCAATATGGTAACCGGGTCATAGAAAACCTTTTCCGGAAAGACAGCCTGCTGCAAAACCGGATCGTCATCATCAGTGGCGACCATGGCGCCAGGTTTCCATTCATTCCCCGTGCGGGCTGGCGCCGCCCCTTTTGCGCCATTCACTTTCCCAAAGATTTCGACACTAATGGCCTGAAGCAACTGCGCTATATTTCACAAATACCGGCGTTCGTATCCAGGTAAACATTGCTGCTTTCCTGTTGGAAGCAGGGCTACAGGAAAAGCACATAGCAGGAGCGACTGGGATATTATTATGTATTTGGAATGATAACCGTAAAAACAGAGCCTTTACCTGGCTGGCTTTGCACCTTAATCATTCCTCCGTGTAATGCCACAAAATACTTTACCACAACCAACCCCAGCCCAGTACCTTCTATATTGCCGGTATTACTGGCCCTGAAAAACGAGTTGAATAATTTTTTCAATTCGTTTTTAGGAATACCAATGCCACTGTCAATCACACGGATGGTAGTAGTATTTTTGCTGAATATCAATTTCAGCTCAGGATGCGTGTCTTTAAACGAATACTTCAGGGCATTTGTCAGCAGGTTAATAAGAATATGTTTCATCAGGTTTACATCAAGCTGCATGACTTTTTCTTTTCCCGTTGCGGTTATTAATATCCTGCGTTGGTTAGAAGGCTGCGCAAAATTGTGATGAATAATTTCTTTACAAAGAATTGATAAATACACTTCTGAGGGCGTGAACTCAATTTTACCGGCTTCAATTCTACCAAGCAGCAGTATATTGTTCATCAGCCCTGTCATTCGTGACAGCTGGCTTTTGATAAGTTCGTAATAGTAAGCAGATTTCGATTTTGCCGGCTTGTCAAACTGGTCATCAATTAATTCCAGTAACTCTACACTTGATAAAATTCCGGCCATCGGGGTACGGAATTCATGTGAAACCATATTCACAAAACTCGATTTCAGTTCGTTCAGTTCTTTTTCTTTCTGGAGGGTCTTCAACAGCTCTTGTTCAGCTATCTGCTGCTCTGTGATATCAGTAAGGGTTCCCCATGCGGCCAGCCCGGTAATCTTCTCAGTTTTGGCCATGTAAACATTCAGCCATTTTACTTTTCCATCTTTGGTAGCAAAGCCTGCTATTGTATTAATTGTGCTGGTCCGTCCTGAAATAACATTTTCAATGGAATCCGACATTTTTTTCAAATCAGATGAAATCACAAACTCCAGCAGCGGCTTGCCTATACAGTCCTCGGTATGATAGCCCAATATCTTTGCCCAGGCAGGGTTTAAAAATTCTATATTCTTCGATGGTATTAAGCGAAATACTACTTCATTTAACTGGGTAAGCAGTTTGCGATGCTTGTATTCACTCAGCATGAGCTCACGTTCCTTCTTTTTGAGCTGGTTGATATTGACACCGTAGCCTGTTATAAAAGAAATATTTCCTGTATCGTCTAAATTTGGATGAAGGCGGAAAAATACGTACTTTTTTTCGCCGGTTTTAGTTGTGAATTCTTCTTCCCATTCTATTTCTTCTTTTTGCTGTATAACTGTTTTTATTTTTTCACTGCGGGCCCTGGCAAAACTTTCATCCATATTTTTATGCCTGCAATAGTCAAAGTCGTCTTTCCCTATCAGCCAGGCCCTTAGTTCAGGATTTTTAATAGCAGTCGTATTAACGAAAACATATTTATGATCTTTATCAAGAATGGCAATATCAGCAGGTATGCTGTTAAGTATGGTTTCAAAAAAAATCTTTTGTTCATCAAGTTGCCGGGTAACTTTTACCATTACTGTAATATCCTTATAACACCAGATATGACCGAGTAGTGTATCTCCATCAAAACATGGGGCATATTCAACGTGCAAATAATTTCCATTTTTCAATTCAAATTCAAGATTGGGTACCGCCACATGGTTAAGCAGCAACTCTGAATGTTTCCTGGCAAAAGCTGCTTCATCTTTTACGTGTTTCTTTATTTCTTTGACTAAGTCTTTACCATCCATTCCTGTCAGTTGTTCAGGTTCTTCCGCCATATTAAACAACCTGCAAAAGGCCTCGTTTACAATTCTTACATTTTCGCCGGCATCTTCAGCCAGAACAGCCAGCGGGAGGTTGGATAATACTTTGGCAGAAACCGAGAATAAATCTGGTTGTTGAAAGACCGGGGTATTAATTGTCAGCGATTCTTCAGATGTCATACAGGTTTATTTTTTAAGCAGCAGGGAAACCAGTTCTGTTTTCGATTTGACCTTCAGTTTTTCGTATACTTTTTTCAAATGCTGGTTCACCGTGTGTGCTGTAATGCCCAGCCTGCCCGCTGCTTCTTTATATGTAAGGCCGTCTGTTAAACAATCAGCAATTTCCCGTTCTCTCGGTGTTAAAATGCTCAATGAAACATTGCCTTCTTTATCGGATGCATTCAAATGCCTGATGATGGTTTGGGTAACAGAAGGGGCCAGGGGCACAGCGCCGAGATGTATATTTTGCAATACTTCGTTTAACTGAAATAGGGACATTGATTTAAGGAGGTAACCGGAAGCGCCTTTTTGCAAAGCGGAAAGAATGGTCTTTTCATCTTCATAAGCGGTAAGCATAATAATAATGGCCTTCGGAAAATGTGCTTTCAGTATTTTTATACCATCTATTCCGGATATACCCGGCAGGTTAATGTCCAGTAAAATAATATCCGGCTCCATGAATTTATTTGCCGAAAATGATCCTTTAAATGCGCCCATACTTTCAAAGGCGAAAGACAAAAGGTATTCCGGCTGCATCTTAAAATAACTGGTATAATTGTGCAGCAGGGTTTTATCGTCTTCAATAATACCTATGGCTGCTACCTGTCGTGTTGCATTCATGGTAAAGGATTCTATGTAAAAGTAGCCATAAAGGGGCATAAACGCCTATACCTTAATTTAGGCATACCCTTTATTGTTATTGCATCGCTATCAGCAGGTGGTTTATTTTTCTTCCCCTCATTGCTGCCCTGATTACTATATTCGAAATATCTTCAACTACATTTAAGTTTCTTTCATTTGTATTGTTTAGCTTAATATCTTTTAAATCCTGTATGCTGATGTAGAAATTTCCCTTAGGTAATTGTAAGCTGAATGCCCCATCGGCAGCTGTTACCGCCAGGTATTCCTCACCTTTGGCAGGTTTGAAGCGGATGACCCTGTTTGCCCGCTGGTCAGCTGCTGTATCGGCAATATTATCGGTAAGGATAAGCTTTCCCTTTACAGTGTACATGACTTCTACAGGAATATGCATTTCTGCATTTTTGGTTACTGAAATACTTTTGATCTGGCTGTTGCTCCTGACATCCAATGCATATTTCCCTTTCGGGATGTTTTGAACCTGTACCATTCCTTCCCCGTTAGTTCTTAGTATGCGGCCATTGAGCTGCATGTCTATGTCTGGTGCCCAGTCTTCATCTGCATCTTTTTTTGCATTACCGTTTTTGTCGTTAAATGCGCGGATACGGATGTTTTTAGTACCGGTATTTCTGATCACCCGGGGACTGCAGGTAAACCCGATCTTCCATTCCGGCTGCTGCCAGAAAAAATTAGCCAGTTTAGTCACACCAATGGTAAAGCTCATGTCAGCCGTAGGGCGGTAACTCATGTCTATGATTATCCTGCTCCTGATGCCTTCATAAAAGTCTTCTTTATACAATCCAAACTGCAGACTGGTTTCCAATTTTGGATGGTGAAGCATCAGACGGTATTGGGTAAGCCACTCCGCCTGTGCATATGCTTCCGGCCGGAAAAACGAATAATGGTTCAGGTTGAAAATGCCGTTCTGCCAGGTTACACGGCTGCTGATATTCCTGTATCGCCACTGTGCTTTTGCCCGGAGGGCTGTAAAGTTACTGGTTCCGGATTCATTGATTAGTTTTTGAAAAGCGATCTCACCCGACAGGTTCAGTAAATGGCTGCCTTTGAATGTGTGTACTGTCTCATAGCCCAATACTGTTGAGTTAAGGCTTGCTGCGCCTGTTACATAAAAAGCGCCCAATGATTCATTTTGATACAGCGCTTTTACCGTATGTAAACTGTTTGCTTTTCTGAATGTGTATGCTGAAAACAGTTTCAGGTATTCAAATTGCCTCGGTAAAAAATCAGTATAATATTCAGGGTTTGTTTTCAGCCATTGTTGCCCGAAAGAGAGTTGCTTTTGGCTGGAGAGAAGGTAACGCGCACTTGTAAGTATGGTTTGTAATCCGCGACTTTGCCCAAGGTAGTGACTGCCTGTAAAATGGATATTGGATTCCAGTATCCATTTATTTACCTGTTGCCGGTAAAGCAGTTCTGCTGCCATTGAAAGTTTTTGCCGGGTATCTGTTGCAGAAGACTCCTTTGAAGCTCCCAATCCGGCTTCAATCCTGCCATTAGATATGTTGAGGTATTCTTTTGCGTGCAGTAATGGTCCATAACCACCGGCATTAATATCATGTATAAAGCCCAACTGGTATTGTCCTCCCGTATTCTTTCCATTCCGGGTGAAGCTGTAACCAAATACTTTTTTATTCCTGGAGAAAGCGGGCGCAGAACTATATATATAACCCGTATTAAAAATACCCCAGAGCTCATGCTCAGCAGTTTTCCCGGTTTTTTTTGCGTAAAAGCCATTGCCATAACCTGAGAGTTCGCCCGATGTGTACACTTCCCCAATCCTGACAGCCTGGTTGGCATTGTTCCATTGTAAGTAGGAATTAAAGAGCTGGCTGAGATGCTGCCTCAGATAATACTGGTGCCGAACCTGGAATGAAAGATAGCCATCATCAAGTTTTACCTTGTCTGCATACCGTACATCACTTACCTGGTATACATCTTTCAGGCTTCTGTACTCTACTGATAATTCACCTTTATTTACAGCTCCGGGATTATTCATCCTGTAAACCGAAGCAATACTTTGAACAGGCACAAAGGATTTCAACACAGGGTTTTTATACTGGTCGTACACTTCTACGTTCAGTTGATGGTTTAGAAAATCTTTAAACTGCTGGTTCCTGAATACTTTCAGTAAAAACATTTTCGATTCATACGCTTCCAGCCAGAGGCCCTGGTTTTCGAGAACATAATCCAGCCCATTGGCCTCATCTTTTACCGAGTAGCTGAAGAACTGTTTCAGCGCAGAATAGTTCTGCATTTTTAAAGGAATGGCAATCGTGTCATCCGATGCGGTAAAGTACCTGGACTGGTTATCAAATATTGCTTTTACCGGGTTTTGTATTTTTTCTGGCAGTAATACAAACTGCTTTTTTATTTCGGCAGTGTTGTCGGCCGATATTATTGCAGCAATGATACAGGGCTCATTTTTCTCCATCAGCCTGGTACCTGCTATCCTTATAGTCACTTTCTGCTCAGGCCTCAGCACCAGTGTATCCGGAAGTTTTTTTGCCAGGTAAACTGCGTCGTCAAAATGCAGGGAAAGATTTACCCTGATGCTTTTTCCTGTAAGGTTTGTAAGGTGCAGTTCATTGCTGAAACTTTGCCTGTTCGGTATGACCAGTTCGTTGTGTTGCCATTGCGCCTGTATTATTTCACCGGTTTGTTTGGCCGAAGCATTTATTGTAAGGGACATTAGGAACATAACCATCGCAGCAGAAAAGTATAGGGTATAACGCATCATTTATTTTTATGCCGCAAAATTTGCAAATTGCCTGTGTTGCCGCTATACCTTAATTAAGGAAGCGATACAGTTTATTTTACCCTCTTACTTAATTAAGGTATAGGAAGCCCTTCTGTGTTTTTCCACTTTTGCAGTATTAAGTCACTAAAAATTATTGATCATGAAAAAAGAACAAAAAACGGCAGCCAGGATTTTCCTGGGTTTGTCAATTGCATTAGTAACTATTACAGCAGGTGAAGTGAAAGCACAGAGCATGACTGCCACTGACCAGGATGCCACTTTAACGGTAAGATTGAATGAAGCCATTGGACTGGAAGTGCTGAAAAATGCTACCACGCTTGAGTTTTTAACTGCCACCGATTACCAGAACGGTATTAGTAAAACAGAAGCAAGTGCGTTGCGGGTTACATCAACAAGGGCCTATGAGCTTAAGGTAAAGAGCCGTAGTATCAACCTCACCCATTCGGCCGGAAGTACCATTGATATCAGCAATGTAAATATTGAAACACCTACGGTGCTTACCAGTAACAATATAGTGGCATTGTCCACTGCTGATCAGACCATTGCAACCGGTGCGGCTGTTATCAAAAAAGAAATTGACCTGAAATACAGTACAAATGCAGCTAATGCAGCCTTTGTTGGCAAGCCTGAGGGTGATTATACAGCTGCATTAGTGTATTCGGTTGTAACCCTGTAACCCTGTTGTAAACCCCTTTTCCAAAAAATAAACTGATACCTGGTCATGTGTATCACATTGCCAGGTATCACTAAACAGCTATATGAAAGCGATGCCCTTATTACTTTTCTTTTGTTCGGTCCTGGTGCAGGGTGCTATTGCGCAGGCAGATATCAGGTTGTATCCCTCGCGCCTGTTCTTTTACCAGCAGGAAGGATTGGTACAGACCAAAACAGTTCACTTAGTTAACAGGTCGGGAAAAAAAATTGTGTGCAGGGCAGAAATACTTGACTGGCAGAGAGATTCCAGCGGCAATAAAATATATTACCCGGAAAACACAATGTCATCCAGTGCATCCCGTATCATGTCTGTACCGCATCACACCATTGTGCTGCAACCCGAAGAAGATAAGGAGGTCACCATCCGTATGGATATGAAGCATGGAGAGGCCGGTTTCAAGAATGCCATGTTGTTCTTTACGCAGGTTGATACTGACTCTTTACACAAAGGAATTAAAATATTGATACAACTGGGCGTACATCTTTACAGCCTTCCTCAAAAATATGTTGATAAACAGGTTACAGTAAATAAAGTAACCTGGCAGAACAAAGACAGTGTCACAAGCCTTAGCCTGGCTATCAGCAATCAAACACTGGCAGTAATAGATACCGAACTAAAAGCCGAAATATTCAATGAAGAAGGAACCCGGTTAGAGGAAAGCAAAAAAGTACCTGTTTCCAGCATGCCAGGTGATTCTTTCAGGGTAACTATTCCTTTTATTAAAACAAACAAATTGCAAAATGCGCATAAGATCATTGTGTACATCGACAACGGTTTTGAGCACCCGTTGCAGGTGGTGGAAGTGCCTTTTAAATCTTAAGGTATTTGTCCTGCTGGTGATGTTGCTTTCCTTTGCCGGCCGTGGACAGGCGCAGGTTATATTAGGAAGCATACATATCAACAGTAATCCCGTTATTTCATTCATTTCTATTGCAGACTATGAGAATGGTGTAGTGGTGACAGACCAGACACTCACCATTACAACGAATGCTTCTATGAACTGGGTTTTAAAAGTGAGAGCGGCAGGAAACTTTGACCGCATGGGTTCACAGATACCTGTAAACAATATGGGTATGAAAGTAACCAATATTCCGGGGGCGCCGCCTGAAATCATGCTCGCTACTTCCGACCAGGATATTGCCACCGGCAGTTCTGCCGCTGTAATGCAAACCATACCGGTTGAAATACGTTACAGGGCGGCAGGTGGCAATGATTTTCTGAAGCCGGCAGGCGATTATGCTACCACCCTTACTTTCACGTTAACAATGGTTAATCTATAGTATATGCGCAATCTAAGAAAATATTTTCCTTATAGCCGCACAATCCAGCGCGTTGCCGGCATCGCATTTTATTTCATCCTGCTGTTGCTCAGTGTACCATCACCGGCCCAGCAGTCACTGCCAAAAGCAACCGATTCAATACAACATGGTACAATAGATGCTGCCGGTAAAGGGTATGCTGTGATACCTTTTTCCGATACGCTTTTTAAACTTTACAACAGGGCGGGCAGTTTTTTGCCACAGGCCAGGGCGGCGGCTGTAACCAAACGTATTCAGAAACTTGCAGATGAATATTATTTCGGAAAGGATTCGCTGCAATTAGTACCCGAAGAGCAGGATATTAATATTGTATTCGGGGAAAGTATTATCATAAGCATTTCTGATGCAGATGCGGCGCGTATGCATACGACTAAGCAACACCTTGCAGAACAATACAAAAGCCAGGTTGCCGATGCTGTTATTCAATATAAAAAAAGCACCGGGTTTCGTTCTATGCTGCGGCAGGCAGTTCTTGCCGTATTACTGGCAGCAGCAATGGCGTTCGCTATTTATTTTACCAATAAGTTGTCTGGGTTTTTGAGAAAGAAAATTGCAGCACAAAAAGGCAGACGCATCAATGGAATCCGGTTCCGGAAGTATGTTTTCATGAGTGAAGAGCAACATGCGGCGTTTCTTTTTGGCTTAAACAGCTTTGCTAAATTTATTGTACGCATCCTGCTTTTATTCCTTGCGTTGCCGTTGTTTTTTGGAATATTCCCCCCGACCAAAAAATTGGCAGGTGTGATCATTGGTTTTATTCAAACGCCTGTTGCTGGCATCCTGCAAAGCTGCTGGAATTACCTGCCCAAACTGGTAACGATCATTGTAATTATTACCATATCGCACCTGGTCCTGCGAGGTCTCCGGTTTTTGAAAAAGGAAATAGAAGAAGGCGCATTAAAAATACCGAGTTTCCATGCAGACTGGGCCAGTCCTACTTACCAGGTTGTTCGCGTGCTGGTATATGCCTTTTTGCTGGTGGCTGTTTTTCCTTACCTGCCCGGGTCCGGCTCCCCCGTATTCAATAGTGTTACCATATTTATCGGTGCTTTGTTTACGTTTGGTTCTTCTGCTTCTTTGGGTAATATCGTCTCCGGGCTGGCGCTTACTTATATGCGTTCTTTTAAAGACGGCGACCGGGTAAAGATAGGTGACGTAACAGGTGATGTTGTTGAAAAAAACCTGCTGGTTACCAGGGTGAGGACGATCAAGAATGAGGTGATCTCTATTCCTAATTCCAATGTACTGAACAACCATACCATTAATTTCAGCAGGGATGCACCGGAGAGGGGGCTGATACTGCATACAACCATTACCATTGGCTATGATGTTCCATGGAAGACAGTGCAGGCGCTGGCGCTGAAGGCAGCATTGGCCACAAGGCTGATAGAATCAGACCCTGCACCATTTATTTACCAGACCAGTTTGGATGATTTTTATGTAAGCTACCAGGTGAATGCCTATACCAGGTCTCCCAATAACCAGGCTTCTATTTACTCGGAACTGCACCAGCATATACTGGATCAATTTAACCAGGCAGGTGTAGAGATACTTTCCCCGCATTACCGTGCTTTACGGGATGGTAATATGATGGCCATGCCTGCCGGCGATTTGCCGGAAGATTATGTGGTTCCCGCTATGAGGGTCACAAACATTTAGGCGAGGATTTAAAATGATGCAAGTGATATAAGGCGTATCATCAATTGCCGCTATGGGGGTACATGATATTACCCGGTACGTTCAAAAAAGGTATATTTGTTATATGAGCAGTACCCAAATACGCCATGCCATTAAGTCTATCGTGCACGGTTTTTTACCTGATGCAGAGGTGTTATTGTTTGGCTCACGTGCCAGAGGGGGGATGCCGACAGTGATTATGATCTGTTGATTATAACTAAAGACACGTATACGCCACGCAGAAAAATGGATTGGGAAAACAGGATTCGCAAAGCGCTGGTATTATCCCTGGATGCGCCTTTTGATGTGATCCTGCAGAGCAAAGCAGAAGTAAATGAGAAAAAGAACCTCCTGGGTCATATTGTACACTTTGCTCTTAAAGAAGCTGTGGAGATATGATGCCCGCGCAAAGAAGAAACGGATGGTTTCTACCAACTTGCATTAACTGTAAAAAAAATGGTTCAGAGAAGAGTTGTATTGTAATTATGGTTTTAATTGGCAATCTTCTGAATGAGCGGCTCACCTCACCGGGTAAGATTTCTCCTTCGTCGAAATGACGGAGGAGAAATTGGGTTACTATAAGCTGACCCATGGTCAATCCTTTATGATTAACTCGAACACACTTCCCCAGGGCCAATGCTATATTGAATACCCCGACGGTCATATTTCTCTTGCCTCTCTGAATGGAACAAAGAGGGATTTTGCAATAGTCCGGGACCTTCCCGCGGCAGAAGTCTTGTATCTTAGGAATCAATTCGAACTATTCTAAATTCATGCCCGAATTATACATTATTACTGGTTCTAATGGGGCTGGAAAGTCCAGTGCTATCCTCCACTTAAACCAGCAGATAAACTCGCAGCACTTGCGGATGCATGCTTAAGATAATAAGTTTTAAACCATTCGGGCAGGTTCTTTTTTTTCATCTTATCCCATTGCTTTTTATTCCCTATTTTTTTGAAATGGGCAATAAGTCTGGATTCTTCGCCAGCGACAGAATTATCAAAAAAGAAAACCTGGTATGAAAGCTCGCATGCATCATAAAGCAGTTTGAGTGAGCGATAATATCTACTTTCAATTTTGTCTGGAGGCACATCATGGCCACCTTTGGCTTTACGCGCAACTACCCGGAATTTATTAATCTCTGGCGATTCAGTGGACACAAAATAAAGATATACTTTATACCCCTGGCCGGCGGCCTGTCGCATAATATCGAGTTTGGACTTGTGCGAGAAAACAGTTTCAAAAGAGAAACGTTTTTCCTCCGCCAGCAGTTTTTTTCTCAAAAAATCAGCAATGACCTGCGCAAGCCTGTCGGCGTATTGTGGGTAGTAGAGTACAATGCGGTTCTTTGTCAGTTTAAAACATTGGAGGAAAGCATCTTCAGGAAACTCTTTGTTGATTAATCCGGATGCCTGAGCAATGCTTGTAAATTCGGCAGTTGTTGTTTGGCAGTCAAAATCTTTAAAAGCAATTCCTTTATTCTTCAAGGCTACTGTAATATCATCCGCGTTAATATAATAACCAAAATCAATTGGCTGGCCACCGGATTCGTATTGCCGGACAGACTGTATGACAGTGCTTTTGCCTGAACCATTGGGTCCGGCAAACACACGGAGTCGAAGTTGGAAGCTATGATTACTCCTGAGCAAGATGGGTGGGTTCACTAGCAGGCAGAGGGGTGATTCTTTCAATGCGGCCATCTGGGAATTTCCGTACCACCCAGCCTTTTTGGGCAATAACGGTATGCCCCATCACCTGCATGGTTTCAGCAGCAGCCTGGCGAATCCCTTTACGGGAGGCACTTACCAATATCCTTTTGGTAAGATAAGCGGTAGAGGCCGTATTTGCTTTTTTCTTTGCCATAGTTAAAATTACGACTATTTCATCAATTGCTTCTCGTCAGTTATATCTCTATCTTTTAATCAACTCAAAGGTAATCTTCCCCGCTCCGGGCAGGCCGGAGTGGCTTGGCGGAGGTTGTGGTTAAAAAAACATGATCAGAGGTGGCTGCATTTATTCGTCTTAGTGTACTACGAAAACTTTTTGCACATTGAGGAGGCTATTGCAAGAGAAAAAGAAGTAAAAAAATGGAGACGTGAGAAGAAAGATACACTGATCACCAGCATGAACTCCGGCTGGAAGGATCTGTCGGAGACGGAAGTGAGGTATTGATGAGAAACAATAGCGTGTTTGCGATAGGAATTTTTACCTTAAATTTGTTATATGAGTACCATTGTTCTTAAAACGGCTAAGCGGGAAACACTTGTTCCCAGGTCTAAAGTCAGACTTGCAGTGGCTGATGTTTTTGGCAAAAAGACCAATTCATTTTCAAAAAAGAAGCCTGCTGTTATAGTCAAAGGGGCTACAGTGAGTAAAGCCGAAGCTAAAAAATAGAATCTTCATCAGGTATCCTTGATTTTAATGAAGCAGGATTGTTTCTTTTGCCTGAAGCCTTTCCATGTTATGCCTAAGCCAACTTATAACGATTTGATTTTTGTTAATTGCCCTTTCGATGAGGAATATAAACTCATGATGAACGCTATCATTTATACGATCTATCGCTGTGGTTTTTTTCCACAGACGGCGTTGAATGAAGATGACGCTACAGACAACCGGTTAGATAAAATAATAAGATGCATCAGCAATTGTCGCTATGGAATACATGATATTTCCAGGACTGAGTTAAATGATGCAGGCTTCCCAAGATTCAATATGCCTTTTGAATTAGGGTTGTTTTTCGGCGCCAGAAAACTGGGAACACCAAAACAACGTAATAAGAATGCCATTGTTTTTGAGAAAAAACAATATGTGTATCAGAACTATATTTCAGATTTGAGCGGGATTGATACTAAGGCACATAAAAACGATCCTCAGATAATTATTGAAAAAATAAGAGACTGGTTAATGACTGCATCTAAACGTAAAACTATTCCGGGAACTGTCATTCTTAAGGCCGATTACAGGAATTTTATTGTAAACCTGCCTGCTGTTGCTAAAAAAGTTGGACTTGATCCGGATAATATTCCCTTTAATGATTATTGCCAGATTGTAGAAGAAGCTGTTAAGAAGGTAATAGCATAAGTACTATAAGTTATCTTGTTGCTTATTCCAGGAGATTCCTCCTTCGTTGGAATGACGGTGGTGGTTAGTTATATTCAAGACAGTGGTGGTTAAGTGTGTTCAAATTATAAAAGAGAGCCCGCCCCGATAGACATCAGGGCGGGCTCTCTTTTTAGGGGTCTTACTCCTCATGCACAGCCAGCTGGCTTACCGAGGTGGCGATGGCGCCGCCGAGGGCTAAGTAGCCGGCTATTGTGGATACCACTGCGGGTATGGAAACCGGCGCGGTGAGGATGGCCGCTGAGATAGCGGTTAATAAGAGACCTAAGTTGCGGATCTTTTTGAAGAAAGGGGGCGTGGGCGCCCCCGCTCTTTCTATGATTTGTTTCATGAATGATTGTTTTAAACAGCTCCGGCGCTAAGGCCGGAGCTGATGGTTAGAAAAAGGGGTTTATGCTATCCTCCTGTGTCAACTTTCACAAGCGTGCAAACTGTGAAAGCATTGTTGTCGATCGATTTCTCGCGGCCGTTTAATTCCACCAACCCAAAGTCTAACCGCAGTACCACAAATAATGGCAACGTGCTGCCGGGCGTGAATCTGACGGAAAGATGAATGGGCTGTGAAGGGTCATCACCCAACGGCAGGTAGCCCGACTCTGCGAACACATGCTCGGAGATCCCTGTTTCAAAGTCAATCAAAGCAGCTCCCATGCCCATCTTAAACAGTGTAGCAGTGGGCGGGTATTTTAAATTGGCTTTTGGAGCAAAGGATGCTGAAGAGAATGTTGCTGTGCCTTCAGCCCTGTCAACCATGAGTGTGTAAGGCGCACTTAAAGATGATGCCAGCGCAGTACCCAGGTTGAATTCGAACTTTTCCAGTAAGTGCAAATCGCCATCAAGCACATTGCGTTGACCGCGGCTATTGATCGGGTCTGCCTTGATCACTTTGTTCATGAGTGAGGAGAGGCGATTGGCAAAGCGCTTATCATGGCTTTTCCGGACTAAGGAGTTGAAGGCATTCCTGACTAAGCTGGCAGCCTTAATGGCTTTGCCGAATTCCGCTGCCTGCTGCCGAATCACATCTAAATTGGTGTTGGCAAGCCTGTCTGCTTTACTGATAACCCGGCGTTTGAAGGCTTTGTTGCCATTTTTGGTCATTTTGTATGTCACATCACCCACTGTACCTTGCAGGGTGTGTGTACCGAATTGTTTTGCCATTTTATTGGTTTTTAAACGTTAATGAATGTTCCCGCTGCAGACGGGTCCACCGGTGGTTGTTAACGGGAGTAAAACTATAACGCCCAATTGAACAAAAGGGGTTGCAGGGGTTGTGCAACCCCTTTTAAATTATTGATAAACAATATGTTAGTTCGAAAAAGTTGTTACCGGCAACTGTGTAAATCATGTCAATTTGCGAATAATTGCGGTACGTTAACAGCATTGAAAAGGAACTAATGTTACGCTGAAGCAGTACATTCAATGCACTATAACCTACTTAGTGGTGGACCAATGAAGTACTAAGGGACTACTGAAAGAATACTGGGGAGGTACTGCGAGAATACTAAAACAGTGCTGCGGCAGTACTAAACGTTTACTGCCGCAGTACATTGACCTGTTCCCTCCCCGCACAAGGGACTTGTTTCCCGGATCAATGATTTCCCAGTTTGGAAAGCATGTTTACGAGCTGAGCACGGATGATCGTGATAGCAGCGGGTTCAAAGGAATAAAACTTATTACGTAGTTTATCAGGCGATGGGGAGGTTTGATAGCGGGTCTTGAAGATACGGGAAAGGTTTTCTACCAGCAGCCGCTTATTGTCGGCGATGATGATCCCTGCATCTACCAGCAGCCGGAAAAACACGCCTAATTGCGGTATGGTAAGAGAGGTCAGAAAGATGGGCTGGCCTGTGTTTACCGGTTGATCTTCATTCGGGGAGTTTTGAACAGCTGACATTTCTGCGGCGATCGCATCCCTGAGCATTTTTTTGCAGGAGACCTGTTTGGGGTAAAGCTGCATACCGGGCAGAGTGTGGGTGCGGTTAACCTGGCAGTAGCTATTGGTCCAGTGTGCTGTTGCATCATCGGCTATGGCAGCGTTTCTTGCATAATGTTCCAGTATGTAGTATACAAACAGGCTGCTGTTGAAATTATGGGTAATGAGCAAATGGATATACCCGGCATGGATGTCATCGGTTTTTGGTGGATCGTTGAGCATTTCCAGCAGGTAGGTCCAATAGTTTGCCTGGGCAAAGCTGAGGGGGCCATTTTTTATGCTCATGGTAAATTCAGCTTTAAGGTATTGAACCAGTTGTTCCGCTGCTTCGCTGTTTATTACTAAGTTGTCTAATCCTGCTCGTATTTTTTCTTTAGCTGGAATCCAAAGCACTTCGGGCATAGGTTGCCGGTCATCAAAGTGGGAATTGAATTTTTTCCTGAGCAGGTGCAGGAAGGCAGTGAGTTTGTCTTCAACGGTTTTATACCATGCAGCAGTTGCGGGCTGGCGTTCGTGCAACTGGTTCAGCAGCATGGAAGCGTTCAATTGTGCGCTTCGTACCAATTGGGCCAGCTCTTTTTTACTGCTTGTCATGCAAGCGGCACGAATAAACTGTTCGGGCAGTTTTTGTGCCTGGCTAAGGACTTCCTGCCTTTGTTTTGAGGTTACAGATGATGCATGGATTAGTTCATGCAGGACTTGAAAAATGGTTTTCATAGGATCTTTTTTGGATAAATAAAAAGAAAAGTTAGGCCCGGGCAGGTATTGAAAAATCAGGGTAAGTAAAAATGCGTATTTATACCTAACAGAATTGTGAATTAAATGTGGATATGGTGATTGGACCTGCCCAAATTATCGTGAGAAAAGCTTTCGGATCTTATAAAAGATCAATCCATATATTTCCCTTAATGCTAATGAGGTTTTAGAGAGGCCACTCTCGCTGGGTAGGAAATCTATTACAGTAAAGGTTTTTCCTGCCGAGACCTGGAAGTCAACGGGGAATGGGATGACTTTCAAGCCTTGTTGCTCAAAAAGAAGCTTAGCCCGCGCCATATGGAAAGCAGAGGTAACTAAAAGAATTCTTTTGGTAACTGGATTCCGGCTATTCAAAATAATCGCTACAGCGCGTGCTTCTTCATTTGTATTCACCACGAGTCCGGTTGTTGTCATATTTTCCATTGGTACACCCATTGAATGGGCATAGTCCATTAATATATTCCCTTCAAGCCTGGCTTTAGGTTCCCAGGGAGCGCCTCCGCCTGTAAAAACAAGCAATGGCGCTTTGCCTGATTTGAATAGCTCAACGCCACCAAAAAAACGATCAGGATCGGCCCATTCACTGATAACTGCAATTCCAGGAGCTATTATTCTTCCTCCACTGAGGACCACTATGGCATCCGCCTTTGGAGCGCTACCAGCAGGAATTCGCTCTGCCCAGCGCTCAACATATCTCAACAGCCAATTTCCTACCAGCGAGGAACTGGATACAAATAATACTGTTAATGCTGACCAAAGAAATAATTTTTTTTTAGCCCATAAGCATAGAATAAGTAAGCCTATAGTAATACTTACAGGCATGAAAAGAAGGGGTAGAAGCTTGTGTAGATAGATCATTCTTTTAACTTAAAGGATGGCAGGTTAACAAGGCTGTTAGACAAAAGAGTATTAAAAATACCGTTATTTTGCAGAGCTATGAAAGTAGTTATATAATTATCATTTATGAAGAAAGCATTAGTAACGGGAATCACAGGTCAGGACGGAGCTTATTTGGCTGAGTTGTTACTGCAAAAAGGATATGAAGTACATGGCATTAAAAGAAGGAGTTCATTGTTCAATACCGACAGAATTGATCACTTCTATGAAGATCCTCATATCCCCGACCGGCATTTGATTCTTCATTATGGTGATTTGACTGATTCTTCCAACCTGATACGCATTATCCAGGAAGTACAACCGGATGAAATTTACAACCTGGCGGCCATGAGTCATGTACACGTAAGTTTTGAAACACCGGAGTACACGGCAAATGCTGATGGTATTGGTATCTTGCGGATATTAGAGGCTGTAAGATTGTTGGGTTTAACCCAAAAAACTAAAGTGTATCAGGCTTCTACTTCAGAGCTTTATGGTCTTGTGCAGGCGGTACCACAAAATGAAACCACACCTTTTTATCCCCGCTCCCCTTATGCTGTGGCTAAATTGTACGCTTATTGGATTACAGTTAATTACCGGGAAGCATATGGTATGTTCGCCTGCAATGGTATCTTGTTTAATCATGAGTCGCCGTTACGCGGGGAAACCTTCGTCACCCGTAAAATTACACGTGGGGTGGCCAAGATTGCCTTGGGGTTACAGGATGTCTTGTACTTAGGTAATTTAGATGCCAAGCGCGATTGGGGGCATGCCAAAGACTACGTAGAAGGCATGTGGCGGATATTGCAGCTGGACAAGCCGGAAGATTTTGTACTGGCTACGGGTATTACCACACCTATACGCGATTTTGTGAAGATGGCTTTTGCTGAGGTTGGCATAGAACTTGCGTTTGAGGGACAACATGAAAGTGAAGTGGCGAAAGTTGTGGCCTGCAAAGGTAAATACCAGCTGCCTGCTGGGCAGGTAGTGGTTAAAGTAGATCCGCGTTATTACCGGCCTACAGAAGTTGACCTGTTAATTGGAGATGCTACAAAAGCAAAAGAAAAATTAGGCTGGACACCCAAATATACATTGGCAGAGATGGTACAAGAAATGGTTGCCAGTGATATTTGTTTATTTGAGAAGGGTCAGTTTTTGAAACAAAGTGGGTTTAATGTGAAGAACGAGTTTGAATAAATAGCCATGGAAAAAAACGCTAAAATATATGTAGCCGGCCACCGTGGCATGGTAGGTAGTGCCATTGTAAGGAAATTAGAGAAAGAAGGCTATGCCAATATAGTAACCTGCACATCAACAGACTTAGATCTCCGTAACCAACAGGCCGTAAATGGTTTCTTTGCAACCGAAAAACCAGCGTATGTATTATTAGCTGCTGCCAAGGTGGGAGGGATTGTAGCCAACAATACTTACAGGGCCGATTTCATTTATGAGAACCTGATGATAGAAAGTAACATCATCCATGCTTCTTATGTGCACAAAGTAACCAAGTTGCTTTTCTTAGGATCTTCCTGCATTTATCCCAAACTGGCGCCACAACCTTTAAAAGAAGAATATCTATTATCCGGATATCTGGAGCATACCAACCAACCCTATGCCATTGCCAAGATTGCCGGCATTGAATTGTGCGATGCTTACCGGGCGCAATACGGTTGCAATTTTATTTCAGCCATGCCTACCAATCTGTATGGCCCTAATGATAACTATGATCTGGAGAAATCGCATGTATTACCTGCACTGTTGCGCAAGTTCGTCACTGCAAAGAGAAATGGGGAGAAGGAAGTGGTTCTTTGGGGTTCAGGTACGCCCCGACGAGAGTTTTTGCATGTGGATGATCTGGCGAAAGCCTGCTTGTTTTTAATGGAAAAGTATAATGAAGATGGGTTGGTCAATATAGGTGTAGGAGAAGACCTAACGATACTCGAATTAGCTATTCTGCTTAAAAAAATAGTTGGCTATGAAGGACAGATCATACCCGATACCAGTAAACCTGATGGCACACCGCGTAAACTGATGGATGTTTCAAAATTAACTTCATTAGGCTGGAAAGCCTCTATCGGACTGGGAGAGGGGATTGCCAGGGTGTATGAGGAGGTGAAAGACACTGTTTGGAAATAAGGCGCCCCCTTGGTTGTAAAAAATTTTACTTTAAATTATTATTAGTCTCATATAAAATAGCTTAGTTTAGCTACTCAATAATGTATCACTTTGATCCTTACAGTATGGGGGTCAGAGTGGCGAAGCCGTTCTTTTTGCACACGTTTTTAAACCGGTTACTTGTTACTAAACAACCTCTTTTCAGGCAAGATTCGTATCCGTTTATTAACCAAGCTATTGCTCAATCCAGCTAGTAAGGTTTACCTGCGGGGCTTAGAGCGTGAACTGGGGGTTAGCAGCAATACAGTGCGGCTTGAGCTTAAGAAGCTTTCCGAGATGCACCTGATTGAGGTGCAGGAAGAAGACGCTAAAGCCAAAGTAAAGCACTATGTGGTCAATACCCGGCACCCCCTGTTTACTTCCTTACGAAACATCATCCTGCAGCACGTCGGATTAGACCAGGTTTTGGAGCAGGTAATTACTAAACTGGGTAACTTAGACAAAGTGTACCTCACCGGCGACCTGGCCCAGGGCAAAAACTCAAGCTTTGTAGACCTGGTGCTGGTAGGTGATATTGATAAACTCTACCTGTACAAACTGATCGATAAAGTGGAACCCATGATCGGGAAAAAAATTCGTGTGGGTCTGTTCGCGCCTAATGAATTCAGCAAAGAACACCTGGAAGATCTGGGCGTTGTGATTAATTTGATTGAAGCATAGAGACTAAAAGCCAACCATATACATGCATAGATATCCTTTTTTAAAAACCATTTTCCTTGTTCTTTGCCTGTTGCTGGGCAGTCAGGCACTGCGGGCACAGGATCTCTTAAAGGGAAAAGACCTTAGTCAGGTGAGGGTGGATCAACTCAGTGATGCGGATATTGCTAAGTTAAAAGCACAGTTGAATAGCTCTGGCATGACGATTGATCAGGCAGAGCAAATGGCGATCTCAAAAGGAATGTCGTCTTCAGAATTCACCAAATTGAAACAAAGGCTGACAGCAAGTGAAAACAATACTGCAGCAGGGAAATTAAGTAGTAAAAAAGATCAGTCAGCAACGCGTGCAAATAATAGTGTGGATAATTTGGATACCAAAGAGAAAGTAGAGAAAACCAAACCATTGATCGATCCGTTGATATTTGGTTCAGAGCTGTATACAGGCGTAGCTCCAAGTTTTGAACCCAATCTAAACCTGGCTACGCCAATGAATTATGTACTGGGGCCCAATGACCAGATACTTGTCTCGGTTTACGGGGTACAGGAATACAATGGAGACCTGTTGGTGTCTCCAGAAGGGAGTGTATCCATACCCAATGTGGGGCAGATAAAAGTAGCCGGTTTAACAGTAGAAGCAGCTACTCAAAAGCTGAAGACCGTGATGGGTAACAGTGTGTATGCCTATTTGAAGTCAGGTGGTTCAAAACTATCGGTTACCCTTAGTAAGATCCGGAGTATTAAAGTCACTATTATTGGCGCTAACCGGCCGGGCAATTTCAATCTGTCTTCCTTGTCTACCGCATTCAACGCACTGTTTGTGAGCGGAGGCCCTGCTGCTTTTGGCAGTTTCAGGGAAATTGAACTGATCCGTAACAACAAAGTGGCAAGAAAAATAGACTTGTACCGGTTTCTGCTGCAGGGTGATCAATCGGATAATGTGGGGTTGCAGGACAATGATGTGATCCGGATACCCGCGTATAAAACTCGGGTAGAATTACAGGGGCAATTTAAGCGTCCGGGTATTTTTGAGGCCTTGCCTGGAGAAACTTTTGCTAATATTGTTTCCTTCGCTTCCAGCTTTACCGATACTGCTTACAAGGCATCTGTAAAAGTATACCAGCGGAGCGATGTAGAACGTAAGGTATATGATCTGTGGTCTGCTGCTTTCAGCCATTATATTCCGCAAACAGGAGATGTTTTTGTGGCTTCCAAAATATTGAACCGTTTTCAAAACAGGGTGAAAATTACAGGAGCCGTTTTTCGTCCCGATGTGTATGAATTAACCCAAGGACTGAAGGTTGCGGGTTTGATCAAAAAAGCCGATGGGCTGAAAGAAGATGCCTATACTGGCAGGGGGCAGATCCTTCGCCTGGAGGATGACCTTACCCGTTCCATCGTTTCCTTTGACATCAAAAAAGCTATCGCCGGGCAGGAAACAGACAACATCTCATTGAAAAGAGAAGATGAAGTATTAATCAGTTCTGTGCAGGAAATGCGCGATTCCTTTAAAGTGACCATACAGGGAGAGATACGCATGCCGGGGCTGTATGATTATGTGGACCAGTTAACTTTAAAAGACCTGATCCTGCAAGCCGGAGGCTTTACCGATGCAGCATATAAAAATATTGAGATTGCCCGGTTAATCCGGCGGGATAGTATTGCTTCCACTGATAACCGGGCAAGCGCCATCATTAATACCGAGATCAATGGAGACTTGAGTGGTACGGCAGCTAATATCCCCATCCAGCCTTTCGATGTAATTACTATTCGTCGCAAAGCGGGTTATGCTTTGCCTGAATCTGTAGTCGTGAATGGGCAAGTACAGTACCCGGGGCCATATGCTTTAGTTAGCAGAACCGAACGGGTAAGCGATGTATTGAAAAGAGCAGGTGGCTATACACCTGATGCGAACCCGGCTGGAGCTTATGTAAAACGGTACAAGACCGAATTAGAAAAGCAACAATCTGAAGATGTTGTCCGTAAGTTGCTGAAGAATACCAAAGATAAAGACAGTACTAAGTCGCAATTGGTATTACAAGATATTAAACGAGATTATGACCAGATACCACTTGATATGGCTTCCATCATGAAAAATCCCGGTTCCATAGAAGACCTGGTATTGAGAGCCAAAGATGAGTTATATATACCCAAATTTGATGGCCAGGTTAAGATCAGTGGGGCAGTGCTGATGACTACCCAGGTGCCATACAAAAAAAGGAATTCAGTAAGGGATTATATCAGTGATGCGGGGGGATATGCGGCAGATGCCTGGCGCAGGAAAACTTATATCGTATATGCCAATGGACAAGCAGCTACCACCAAACATTTTCTTTTCCTTAAAGCATACCCGAAAGTACTGCCAGGTAGTGAGTTAGTAGTGCCAAAGAAAGCTGAAAAGAAATCAATGACTACTGGGGAAATAATCGGCATTTCCAGTGCTTTAGCCAGTTTAGCTGGGGTGGTGATAGCAATACTAAGATTATAAAAGTGTTATTGCCCTTATAAGAGAAAGAGGTAATTCGTTCTTAGGTTTAATATTTAAGTCTGTGAGCGCAAAATAAATACGAAGACCTGATTAATTATGATTTGTTCCTTAATATTAAATGAAAAGAAAGAGCGCCGTAAAATTGAAATAAAATGGTAGAAAATAATACCCAATTTCAGAGCCAAGATTCTCAAAAATTAAATGAAGATGAAATTTCCTTAAACGAACTTGTTTTAATAATAAAGAGAAACATTTACTACTTAAAAACTAAATGGATGATTATCTGTTTAGTTAGTCTTTTAGGCGGCAGTATTTTTTATATATACGCGCATTTTCAAAAATCTGTTTATACGGCGTCGTTAAGTTTTGTACTTGAAGAAGAAAATGTACAGAGTTCGGGAGGTGGATTGAGTGGTATCGCAAGTCAATTTGGTTTTGATCTAGGAGGTACATCAAATGGAGCTTTTAGTCAAGCCAATATTATGGAGTTAATGAAATCAAGAGAATTGATCGAGCTGACCTTGCTAACTCCTGTTACACTGAATGGTAGGAGGCAAACACTAGCAGATATTTATATTGACTCAATGGGGTTAAAAAAAAACATATTAAAAGATAAGGAATTAAGTGACTTTTCTTTTTTAGGCAACCATGACCAGGATTCATTAACTTTTAAGCAACGATCACTTCTGATATCAATTTATAAGAATATTCTAACTAATCTTAGTGTGAGCCAAAAAGATAAAAAAGCATCAATTTTAGTTATTGAGTATAAAAACAATAACGAAACTTTTGCTAAAATCTTTACAGAAAAACTTGCCTCTAAGGTATCTGAATTTTATATTCAGACAAAAAGCGCTAAGGCTAAAAATAATGTAGATATATTGCAAAAACAAGCAGACTCATTAAGGTTATGCTTGAATGCCGCAATCTCTGGAGTAGCGATTGTTAATGAAAATACATTTAACTTAAATCCTGCATTAAGTTTAATGAAAGTACCTTCTACTAAACATCAGGTAGATGTGCAAACAAATTCTACACTACTTGCTCAGATTTTGGGAAGTTTGGAGATGGCGAAGATATCTCTCCGTAAAGAAACCCCACTATTTTTTATTATCGACAGACCTGTATTTCCACTTACGAGAAAGAAACCAAGTGGAATCAGTTATTTTATACTTGGCGGAATGCTTTTTGGGGCATTTTCGGCTTTTATAATATTAATAAAAAAGTATCTTTCAAAGAATAAAGTATAATAATTCATTTATTAAAAAAGAGGGCTCTTAAATGTTAAAAGATAAAACTATTTTAATAACCGGAGGTACTGGTTCTTTTGGAAAAGCGATTGTCAAAATCATTTTAACCAGGTGGCCTGATATAAAAAAGATAATTGTCTATTCTCGTGATGAACAGAAGCAGTTTGTAATGGCTCAGGAGTATCCATATTCACAATATAAGAATATAAGATTTTTTATTGGTGATGTAAGAGACTTTGGAAGATTAAAACGTGCGTGTGAGGAAGTAGATTATGTAATTCACGCAGCGGCCATGAAGCATGTTGCTATTGCGGAGTATAATCCCGATGAATGTATTAAGACAAATATTGGAGGGGCTGAAAATGTTATCAGGGCTGCACTTGAAACAAAAGTTCAGAAAGTAGTTGCTTTGTCAACAGATAAGGCTTGCGCGCCTATTAATCTTTATGGGGCTACTAAATTGACCTCAGATAAATTGTTTATCGCTGCTAATAATATACGAGGATCAAAAGATATTAGTTTTTCCGTAGTACGATATGGCAATGTAATGGGATCAAATGGTTCTGTGATTCCTTTTTTTCTAGAAAAGAGAAAAGAAGGTTTTTTGCCGATAACAGATCCTAATATGACAAGGTTTAATATTTCTCTTACAGATGGCGTGGAGATGGTTCTTTATGCACTTGATAAAGCTTGGGGTGGCGAACTTTATGTGCCTAAAATTCCATCTTACAGAATTACAGACTTGGCTTATGCTATTGCTCCTGAATGTGAACAGAAGGTCGTTGGCATACGTGCTGGAGAAAAAATACATGAAGAAATGATCAGTGTCTCTGATTCATTCACTACTTATGATTTAGGAAAATATTTTGTAATTCTACCTCAAACTGCAAATTTTAAAGTTGACAAGTTTATAGAGCACTTTAAAGCAACCAAAGTGACAGAAGGATTCAATTATAATTCAGGAACCAATTCAGAATGGTTGACTGTAGATGAAATTCGGTTATTGATCAAAAAGCATATTAATCCCACTTTTGTTGAGATGTTAGAAAAATAAATAGTTGAAAGAAAGATCAATTACTTATTCCCAGATAACTTCTTGTTGAAGATGAACATAAACGAAATTATATAATGGTACATAAATCGACTTTAAAGAGGTTGCTTTTTTTATTATCAGCTAAAGATAAACGTAGTGCTATAATCCTTTTATTTATGCTGTTGGTTGGTATGATCCTTGAGATGTTCAGCATTGGCCTAGTCATTCCAATGATCATAGCAATAACTAAAATTGAGACAATAACTACTAACCCGCACTTAGTTAAGATATTGAGGTTTTTCGGAAATCCTTCTCAAACGAAAATAATTTTAATAATGTTAATTGGGCTAGTAGTTGTCTATACTTTGAAAACTAGTTACTTGCTTTTTCTGATTTGGCGACAGTCTATTTTTTCCCAAAAAATATCTATGAATTTGTCGCGCAAATTATTTGATGGATATTTAAAGCAAAGCTATTCATTCCATTTGCAAAGGAATTCTGCCGAATTATACCGGAATGTGTTGGGGGAAGTTGATTTGTTTACCTCAGTAACTCAAGCTATACTCCTACTTCAAACCAATATTTCTATATTTCTAGGAGTATTTACTAGCCTTTTCTTAATAGAACCGTTAGGTGCTTTTCTCATTTTTTTTAGTGTTGTTATATTTGCGCTTGTCTATTTTCGGTTAATAAAGAAGGTGCTAATTAGATGGGGACAAAAACGTCAATACCATGACATACTGCGCTCTAAACACTTAATGCAAGGCCTCGGTGGGGTAAAAGACATTAAGATATTGGGTAGAGAAAAACATTTTTTATCTGAATTTGAGCGTCACAATAAAGGTTCTTTTGATATAGGTGTTAGAGTAAATGTGTTTCAGCAAGCCCCTAGGTTGTTGCTAGAACTATTTGCAATAATCGCGCTGTCAATTTTCTTAAGCATAGTTATTTATCAGGGGAAACCATTATATCTTTTGATACCAATTTTAGGTGTTTTTGTAGCTGCTGCATTTCGCTTGATACCAGCGATGGGTTCTGTAATAAGTTCCGTTCAAACCCTCAGATATGCAAATCCAGTAATTAATTTAATGTATAACGAAATTCAGTCTTTCAAGGAAAAATCATTTACTGAAAGGAAAGACTATTTTATATTTAATAATCATATCTGTCTAGAAAACGTACTTTTCAGTTATGACAAAACGACGAAGATATTAGATAATGTCAATCTTGTGATAGAAAAAAATAAAACAATCGGATTTATTGGAGAAAGCGGTGCTGGGAAAAGCACTTTAGTCGATATTATTTTAGGATTATTACAGATGGATAATGGATGTATTAAAGTGGATGGTATTGATATTAATTCAAATATTCGCGGTTGGCAGGATCAAATTGGATATGTTCCTCAAACCATTTACTTAACTGATGATACAATAGCTAAGAATATCGCCTTTGGCTTAAATGAAGCGAATATTGACCAAAAAGCATTACAGAATGCAATTAACATTGCTCAACTCAACCAATTTATTAATGAGCTTTCAGAAGGTATTAATACCATGGTTGGAGAAAGAGGTGTAAGAATTTCTGGTGGGCAACGCCAACGGATAGGTATTGCGAGGGCATTGTATCATAACCCGAATATCCTTGTTTTGGATGAAGCAACTAGTTCTCTAGACATAGAGACTGAGAAATGGGTAATGGAAGCTATTAATAATCTTCAGCATAGTAAAACAATTATTATAATAACTCATCGACTGAGCACAGTAAAGCAATGCGATGAGATTTATAAAGTCGAAAGAGGACGTATAAAAAGAATTGAATATAAAAATAACATGCCAGTTTTATAGAAATGTTTGATAAAGCTAAAGTAGGCAACAGAAAACAGATGTTATTAGCGCAAGCAAAAAGGGTTAAAAATTATATATAGAATGAAGGTTTTAATAATCGGAGCATCTGGAATGCTTGGAAAAGCTGTTTTTGATTTTTTTTCACACTTCTCACAATATGAGATTCACGGCCTGTATCGAAATACACTAAAACCAAATAACATAAAAAATAAAAATATTGTTAATGTAGATGTTAATAATGAAAATGAACTCGCTGACTGCCTAAAAAAGATCCAACCTGAGATAATAATTAATTGTGCTGCAATTGTGAATGTTGATGCCTGTGAAAGAGATCCTAAATCTGCCTATATGCTTCACAGCGAAGTAGTGAAGATAATTTCGAAATATAGCCCTACTACAAAATTTATTTATATATCTACTGATTCAATCTTTGATGGCGATAAAGGGGATTATAATGAAACCGATATTCCTGGACCGAGAAATAGTTATTCTAAAAGCAAATATGACGGCGAATTAAGAACCTCAAGATACTTTAAAAGACATATAATTATACGTACAAATATATATGGATTCCATGTTCCAAATAAGTCATCTCTGGCTGAATGGGCATTGAAGGAATTAGATGCTGGTATTAAAATTTCTGGATTTGATGACGTTTATTTTAATCCCGTTTATGTTGGTCAACTCGCTGAAATTATTCTGCAACTTATTCAAATTGAATATAACGGAGTAATTAATATTGCATCTCAGAATTATATTTCTAAATACTCATTTTTAGTTAAACTCGCAAAAAAATTTAAATTGAATGTAGATCTAATTGAAAAGAAATCAATTGATAGCGTAACTTTCAAAGCGGTAAGGCCTAGAAATACTACATTATCTGTTCATAAATTAAAAACTTTATTAGGGCATGTTCCGGATGTCGATGAGGGCATTAATAATTTTCATCATGATTTTTGTGCAAACCAAATTAAAATAAATGAAACGAATTAAAATCAATAATAAATATGTTGGCCATAATGAACAACCCTATTTCATTGCGGATATTGGCGCAAATCATGATGGTTCATTAGAAAGAGCATTTAAGCTTATTGAATTATGTAAAGAGGCAGGTGCAGATGCTGCTAAATTTCAAAACTTTCAGGCTCATAAAATTGTAAGTGATGTAGGGTTTCAAAATTTGGGTGGGCAACTATCCCATCAAGCTAAGTGGAAAAAAAATGTATATCAAGTATATAAAGATGCGAGCGTCTCTTTCAGTTGGACAGAAAAATTGAAGAAGAAATGTGACGAAGTTGGTATTGAGTATTTCACGAGCCCCTACGATTTTGAATCTGTTGATTTTGTTGACCCTTTTGTAAATGTTTATAAAATAGGGTCGGGAGATATTACCTGGCTAGAAATTATTGAACATATAGCAAAGAAGAAAAAACCAATTTTGCTTGCTACAGGTGCATCATCCATGCAAGATGTTAAAAGGGCAATGAACGTGGTAGAAGCAATTACCGATGAAATTGTTTTGATGCAATGCAATACTAATTATACTGGGAATGATGAAAATTTTAAATATATAAACCTAAATGTTTTGAATACGTTTAAAACGAATTTCCCTAATACTATACTTGGGTTGTCTGATCATACTCCAGGTCATGCAACTGTTTTAGGGGCTTTAGCACTAGGAGCAAGGGTATTCGAAAAACATTTCACTGACGATAATGAACGTGAAGGGCCAGATCACAGGTTTGCGATGAACCCGAATACATGGAAGGAAATGGTAGACAGATCAAACGAATTATATAGTGCGCTGGGGGATGGAATTAAAAAGATCGAAAAAAACGAAGAACAATCAGTTATAGTTCAACGGAGATCGATCAGGGCAAAAAGAAATATGAATGCCGGCGATATTATAACTGAGAACGATATTGAAGCACTTAGGCCTATTCCAAAAGATGGCTTGCCACCATATATGATGAATGATATAATTGGGAAAAAAACATTAGTAAACATTAAAGTTGGCGAACATTTAACATTAGATAATATTTCACAATGATCAAAGGTAAGATACTTGGATTGCGAGCTATAGAAGCAAAAGATCTCAGTTTATTGCAAGCTTGGCGGAACAACACTTTATTTCGTCGTAACTTTAGAGAGGCCAGGGAATTAAATATGTTTAATCAAGAATCTTGGTTTGAAAAGACAAACAAGAGTGCAAATGATTTTATGTTTGTTTTTGAACGACTGGACAATAATGAATTATTGGGAGCTGGGGGGTTGCTCTATATAAACTGGATAATTCGCTCAGCCGATTTTTCATTTTACATAGGATATAAGGACTTATACATAGACGATTTTGGCTACGCAAATGAAGCTACTAATCTGTTATTAAACTATGGTTTTAATAATCTGAACTTGAATAAAATTTGGATGGAATTATATGAATTTGATTCGAAAAAAATATCTTTTTTTAAAGAGCAATTCAACTTTAAAATTGATGGATGTCTGCGAGATAATTGTTTTGAGGACGGAAAATACTGGAATTCATATATTATTTCATTAACAAAAAATGATTATGCGTTTAGAAATGAAAAATAAGACAATTGCAATTATTACAGCCAGAGGTGGAAGTAAGCGAATACCAAAGAAAAACATTAAGCCATTTAATGGTTATCCAATTATCAAATATTCAATAGATGCAGCAAAACAATCTGGAATATTTGATGAGATAATGGTATCAACAGATGACGAAGAAATTGCCAATGTAGCTATTGATTTAGGAGCAAATGTTCCTTTTTATAGATCTGAAAAAAATTCTAATGATTATGCAACTACAGCAGATGTCATAGAAGAAGTAATCCTTAAATATAGAAATGAGGGGACTGAATATAGCCATCTTTGTTGTATTTACCCTACTGCCCCTTTTATAAATTCTGCTAAATTAAAAAAAGGAATGTCATTGCTATTTGAAACAGAGGCCGATTGCATTTTACCCGTGGTTCGTTATAGTTATCCAATTCAACGTTCGTTGAAAATTGAAGATGGCAAAGCAAAAATGATCTGGCCAGAAAATTATTTAACAAGATCTCAGGATTTAATGCCGGTTTTTCATGACTGTGGCCAATTCTATTGCATGAAAACGGGAAGCCTTCTTAAACAAAAAAAACTTTTTGCAGAAAATACGGTTCCGATGGAACTGTCAGAACTAGAAGTGCAAGATATTGATAATGAAGACGACTGGAAGTTGGCTGAAATGAAATATTTAATTTTAAATCAAAGAAGCTAAGCGAATGATAACCTCTTTGGTGATAGGATGCGGAAATATAGGTGCTCTGTATGATCTTGATAATGACAAAATTCAAACACACGCTAAAGCCTATTATCTAGATCCTAGATTCTCTCTAACCGTATATGATCTAAATATAGATTCAGCTAAACGAGTTGCGAATAAGTATAATTGTAAGATTCTTGATGAAATAAATGAAAAGACATTAAAAGAATTTGATTGTATCAGCATCTGCGGACCGACTCATTCTCATTTGGAGTATATTATAAATGGAATTAAGAATAAAGTAAAGTTAATTATTTGCGAAAAACCTATAGCTAATAATGAAAAAGAACTTGAAAAGGCTAAATCTTCTTATCTGAATTCTTCAACAAAGATAGTAGTCAATTACATGCGACGTTTTCAACCTTCCTATCATATATTAAGAGATACAATAAGATTAATAAAGAAACAAGAAGCGCTTACCAATATTTCAATTCGTTATCAAAGAGGATTTTTAAATAACTGCAGTCACGCATTTGACACGATTGATTTTTTGATGGAGGAGGATTTTGAAGTGTCAGTCAATTGTAAAAATGCGATAGCTTATGACCACTTCGAAAATGATCCGACAATATCTCTACAAGGGACTTGGAACAATAGTAATATAGATATATTAGGCCTTATTAATGTGAAGTTCTCTTTTTTTGAAATAGATTTTTATTTTGAATCGCATAAGATATCTTTAACTGAATCAGGTAATACAATCAAAATATTTAAATCCAATAAGAAGACTGAATTTCTGCAACCAGTCTGCTTATTGGAGGACTATATTCAGGAAAACTGTTTGAATGAACAGATGAAAAATGTTCTTGAGTACTCATATAAAATACTGAAAACAGAAATTAGTGAAGATAATTTTTTGAGATCAATTGATATGAATAAAAGAATGATCAATTATTTAAGGAATTAGTTATGGCAAAACTTGCAATTAACGGGGGGACCCCTGTAAGAACTAAATTATTTCCAGCTTATTGCACTATTGGTAATGAGGAGAAGGGAGCTGTTATGAAGGTGTTAGACAGTGGAAATTTATCTCAGTTTTTAGGTGCTTGGCATAAAGATTTTTATGGAGGACCTGTAGTTCAGCAATTTGAAAAAGATTGGTCTAGCCTTTTTCAAACAAAATATTCAATTTCAGTTAATTCAAATACTTCTGGCCTGATAGCAGCTATTGGAGCATGTGGCATAAATGCAGGTGATGAGGTTATCGTTTCTCCTTATTCAATGTCGGCAAGTGCGCTTGCACCAATTATTTATGGTGCAGTTCCTGTTTTCGCCGATATCGATTATGAAAATTACGGATTGGATCCTGCTAGTATTGAGGAAAAAATAACAGATAGGACAAAAGCAATTCTTGTTGTCCATATTTTCGGTAATCCTGTGAGAATGGATGAAATTATGCAAATAGCCAAGAAGAATAATTTATATGTTATAGAAGACTGCGCACAAGCACCAATGGCAAGATATAAAGATAAATATGTTGGAACAATAGGAGATATTGGAGTATTCAGCTTAAATTATCATAAGCACATTCATACAGGCGAAGGGGGGATGGTAGTAACAGATAATGATCATTTAGCAGAAAGATTGTTTTTAATTCGCAACCATGGCGAAAATATTGTAGAGCCGAAAGGGGTGGAAAATGTTTGGAATACTTTTGGGTATAATTTTAGAATGACCGAAGTTGAAGCTGCAATTGGTATTGAACAAATAAAAAAGTTAATAAATCTTATTGATGAAAGAATTCTTAATGCAAATTTTTTTGCAACTGAACTAAGTAAAATACCAGGAATAATACCTCCTGTAATTGAAGAGTTTAGTAAACATGTTTATTATCAACAGCCATTTAAATTTAAAAAAGAAATTGTAGGAATAGATAGGAATACTTTTATTAATGCAGTTAAAGCAGAAATCCCTTCTGCCGTTCTTCGGGAAGATACCCCACTGATTGGATGTGGTTATGTGAGACCCCTTTACTTACAACCTTTGTTTCAAAAAAGGGCAACCCACTGTTCTTTTAATTGCGAAAAATATAAAGGCTCTATTGACTATAGTAAGGGGATATGCCCGATTGTTGAAAAGCTTCATTTCGAAGAACTATTTTCTCATGAGTACATGCGGCCAGGTATGAGTCAAGAAGATATGCATGATGTGATAAAAGCTTTCAATAAGGTTTTTGAAAATTGTGATGAACTTAAATAAGGTAAATAATTTTAAAGGAACTGGACTCTTTGTATTTAGTGATCCAGGAGGCGCAAAAGCTGTTCTTGCAAAAGTGTGCGAGTTAAAAGATAATTTAAGTAAGTGTTTTATTATTTCTGATAGGGTATACCCTTTTTTTAAGGAATTTTCTCTACGTGTTGACTTGCCCCCAAAAAATGTTACTGACTATTTTAATATTATCAACCCTGATTTTGTTTTTACTGGCACCTCTTACACTTCAAAGATAGAGCTTGAGTTTTTGAGAGTGGCACGAGAACGAAAGGTAATTTCTTACTCATTTATTGATCACTGGACAAATTTTAAAAATAGATTCCTGTTTAATGACCAATATATGTATCCTGATAAAATTCTCGTAATTGATGAAGAGGCAAAGCAACTAGCAATTGAGGATGGGATAAATAAAAATATATTGATTATTTACGGCAATCCATACTATAAATACCTACACTCGTTTCAACCAAAAGAGCCTAAAGAAAACTTTTTTTCTAGATTGGGGCATGATGTTGGGAGAAAAAAAATAATAGTGTTTGCTCCGGATCCATTATCCAATGTTAATGGATCTTCTGTGTATGGATTTGACGAATTAAGTGCAACTAAAGAGATGGCAGAACTTTTAGATTCAATTAGTCATAATTTTTTGTTTTTTCTAAAACTTCACCCCAATCAAAATGTAAAGGCCATTAAGTCGAAGGCTAGCTCTAAAATGATAATGTTAGACGCATCAGTTGATAGCAATACGTTGATTTATTATTCAGATTTAGTTATTGGGTTTTTCTCCAATTTTTTAATTGAAGCAAATATCATGAGAAAGAAAGTTTTGCGATTTCATTTATATCCTGCTTTAAAAGATCCACTTAGCGGACAAAATATAGGTGAGGTTGTAAATATTAAAAGGTTAAAAGTAGTAATCGATAGTATTATTTTGGATCGATAAATAGTGCTTTTAAATAAAGGAAATATTATAGTACTACCTAAGTCTGTTCCTGAAAAAGTATGTGATCTAATTAAGGACGAAAAACAAGGAGTGTTTACCATGCAACATAAAAGTAAAAACACTCACATATATAGAATAGAGTTAATAAGGGTTCATAAATTTAAAAAATAAAAAAATGTCAAAATTTAAAACAGAACAAGAAAATTTCTGGGCAGGTAAATTCGGAGCCGATTATATTGGAAGAAATAAAGGTGAACAATACCTTGCATCAAATTTAAGTTTTTTCTCAAAAGCATTAGCTAAAACGAATGAACTTACTTCATGTATAGAGTTTGGAGCTAATATTGGAATGAATTTAAAGGCAATAAAATACCTTTTCCCAAATATTTCTCTTAAAGGGATAGAAATCAATCTAACTGCTGCCGATATATTGGCTGAATTTTTGGGTGAAAAGAATTTATATCGGGGTAGTATTCTTGATTTTTCATGTAAGAAAGAAAAAGATAAGTGTGATTTAGTTTTAATTAAGACAGTGTTAATTCATATTAGCCCTAAAAGTATAAACCTTGTTTACGACAAACTTTATCAAGCTTCTCGAAAATATATATTAGTGTGTGAGTATTATAATCAAACACCAATTACTGTTACTTATAGAGGGCATACCAATAAACTTTTTAAGCGTGATTTTGCTGGAGATATGCTTGATAGATTTTCGGACCTTAAATTGGTAGATTACGGATTTACATATCAAAGAGATACATCTTTTCCACAAGATGATATTACATGGTTTCTTCTTTCTAAATAACTATCGGCCGACTGACAACTGAGTACTATTTTTTTTCATAATTTAAGACTTTGTATAACAGTAAGTTTGAAATGGTTAAGAAAAATATCAGGGAAAATTTTGTAAATGAATAAGGAACTTTTTTTAAAAAGCGATAATTACAGCTTACGTCCTTTAACTGAAAAGGATATAGAAGGAAATTATCGGCATTGGCTTAATGATCCCGAAATTAATCTCTATAATTCTCATGGACGTTTTCCGCAAACAGAAGAAACATTAAAAAATTATGTAAAATCAGTCATTGTTTCGAATGCATTCTTGGTGCTTGCAGTAATTGAGAATAAAACCAATCTCCATATTGGAAATATAAGTCTCCAGGCTATTAATTGGATTGACAGAAATGCAGAAATTGCATTTCTTTTAGGGGAAAAGCTTTTTTGGGGAAAAGGCGTTATGTTTGAATGCGGTAAATTGCTTATAGATCATGGTTTTTCTACTCTTAATCTACATCGAATATATTGTGGTACATCTATTGAGAATATTGGTATGCAGAAACTTGCTTTGAAATTGGGAATGCAGAAGGAGGGTCTTAGGAAAGAAGCAATATATAAAAATGGAAAGTATATAGATATAATTGAGTATGGGATAATAAAAAACAACAACAGCTGTACATAGCATGTTAAGTTTATACAATTCAATAATAACAGGAATTTAAGCCACCTAAGAACATAAATGAAAACAATTATTATTGCTGAAGCTGGGGTGAATCATAACGGAGATATGGGAATTGCACGTTCACTGATCGACGTCGCAGCTGAAGCGGGAGTTGACTATATCAAATTCCAAACCTACAATGCAGATAAAATTGTAAAGAAAGATTCGATCAGGGCTGAATATCAAATTAAAAACACTGCCACTAGCGAAACGCAGTATGAAATGCTAAAGCGTCTTGAGTTATCGAAAAAAATGCATATTGAACTGATCGAACATTGCCAAAAAAGCAAAATAGCTTTCCTTTCAACAGGATTTGATATTGAAAGTGTTGGTCTACTATTAGAACTCGGGATCGATCTTATAAAAATCCCATCAGGTGAAATAACTAATGTTCCTTTGCTTAGGCATATCGGAAAACACCAGAAAAAAGTGATCTTGTCTACCGGAATGGCTACTATGGAAGAGGTAGAATCGGCTGTTTTAGTCTTAGAGAAAAGTGGACAAAATAGAAGCCTAATCACGATTTTGCATTGCAATACAGAGTACCCAACGCCTTTCAAAGATGTTAACTTGATGGCAATGCTAACAATTCGTGATAAGTTGGGTGTAAAAGTTGGATATTCGGATCATACTATGGGAATCGAAATTCCCATAGCTGCTGTTGCCTTAGGAGCTTCAATAATAGAAAAACACTTTACACTAGATCGAAATCTTCCAGGCCCAGATCATTTATCTAGCATAGAACCACCTGAATTGATTGAAATGGTAAAAGCTGTAAGAAATGTTGAAGTTGCACTTGGTAATGGTTATAAAGAACCAAGTGAAAGCGAATTGCAAAATATATTAATTGTCCGAAAATCAATTGTCGCAGCCTGCGGCATAAGACGAGGTGAAGTTTTTTCAGATCTGAATTTAACAGTAAAAAGACCTGGAAATGGTATTTCACCATTTAAATGGGATGATGTGATTGGTCTGACGGCAAAACGTGATTATAATATTGATGAATTTATAGAATGGTAAGTAGAAAAATATGTATTGTAACAGGTAGCCGTTCCGAATATGGTTTACTGCGAATATTAATGGAAGAGATCAGTAATAACCCGGAATTGGAATTGCAAATAGTCGTTACCGGAATGCACTTATCTCCAGAATTCGGACTTACTTACAAAGAAATTGAAAACGACGGTTTTGTCATAAACCGAAAAGTTGAGATGCAGTTGAGTTCCGATACACCAACAGGGATTACAAAATCGACAGGTTTGGGTGTAGTTGGTTTCGCAGATGTTTTTGCAGATATACGGCCAGATATTTTGGTAATATTGGGAGATCGTTATGAATCTTTTGCAGCAGTCATAACTGCTTTGTTTTTCAAAATACCCGTAGCGCATTTACATGGAGGAGAAACTACTGAAGGCGCTTTTGATGAGGCTATCCGGCATTCGATTACTAAAATGGCTTACCTGCATTTTGTTTCAACAGAAGAATACCGAAAGAGAGTAATACAATTGGGTGAACACCCCGATAGAGTTTTTAATGTCGGAGCGTTGGGATGTCAGTCAATAAACAAGCAGGCTTTATTGTCAAAAGAAGAGCTTGAGGAAGATATTGATTTCAAGTTCGAGTCAAGAAGCCTGATTGTAACATATCATCCCGAAACACTTGGAAAAAAGCCTCCCGCAATTCAATTCAGTGAATTGCTAGCTGCATTGGATGTTTTCCCTGACATAAAAATTATATTTAGTTATCCCAATTCTGACACTGAGGGAAGGCTTCTTATTGAGATGATAAATGAGTTTTGTAGTTCACATCCTAATTCGAAAGCTTTTAAGTCACTAGGTAGCCTCAGGTACCTTTCATGCTTAAAATATGTTGATGGAGTCATTGGAAACTCTTCAAGTGCCATTATCGAGTTACCTTCCTATAAGAAAGGTGCCGTTAACATCGGTAATCGACAGAAAGGCCGTGTTTTAGCTGACAATATTATTAATTGCCATCCTGAAAAAAAAGCTATTCAGAATGCAATAAATCAGTTATTCTCAGATGAGTTTAAGCGACAGTTGGAAAATGTTATGAACCCATATGAAAATGGAAATACCAGTGGCAAAATTGTTGAGATACTTAAATCGTATTCCCTTCATGAAATGCTGGCTAAATCTTTCTGTGATCTTGAATTCTGATTCAAAATAGGAATGGAGAATATTTATAATAGTTAGGAGTAATATTGGGACGTAAAAAATAATAGAGCATGCTATTTGTTGAACAGTTGAGTATATGGAAGTACATTTCGATTTTACACAAAAAGCAACGATGTGTTTATTATAAAAAATCTTTTGCTTTTAGAGTAGTCAATAAATATTTTCTTAAGGAAAGATTTGGATCTCAAATAGAAAGATCTGATTTTCATTTGGTTGAATATACGACAGATATACGGAAAAACGCATACGATAAAGCATACTTGCAACTACGGAGTATTCAAATTCCTAAATGGTCTTCAAGTATAGCTTCTCTTTTTTCTATTGATTTTGATTTGATTTGTAAAAAGTATTTTTTTGACGAATTATATCTAAAGTATGAGTTTATAGAAATTGCAAAAAGATATAAAAATGAAAACCCTGATGAAGAATGTTTCATCGCCATAAGAAAAAAATACTCAGACCCATATTTTAATGATCTTAATGAATTTGAGTTTAAGTCAAGTGTCTTTTCTCCTGAAAGACTTCTGTTTTTCTTGAGCCTTCTGTTTATACCAATTCTTCTTTTATATTACTTCAAGAGATACAAAAGTGAAACTGAACTATATTACGAGAAACAGATAGTTTGCTTAATAGATGAATACTCAACATTGCGAATGTTCAGCGATATATTTAAAGATTTCTCTAATACTTCTTTTGTTATTGAGAAGCATAATGCGTCAGCTTTTTCAATAAACGAGAAAAGAAAGTTTAAAATAGCAGTACTGGGCCTTAGTATGCAATCTTACCAGTATATCAAAAGGAGGGTGTGGCGATATATTAAGAATACAATTTTTTTTGCTTCTGAAATGGCTGAACATGGCTTGGCTGCGTTAAACCTCTTCAATATATTACTAAAAGCTAAAGGGGAAACGATCAATGGTAACAATAATATGTTTGTTACGTATGAGCATTTGGTGACCATAAAAGCTGCACGAAACGAGTTTTTAGCAACGCAAAAAAGTATTTCTGTTTTTATTCCTAAAAATGCATATACAGCAACTCAATACTTTCATTCAGAAATTTTTATTAATTATAGTATAATGTGTTCGGCAGGGCAACATACTATCGATCTACTCAAAAAAAAATTAGCCAAAACAGATATTTTTCTTCATGTCGGATCGTATGATAACCATCGAGGGATAGTTAATATTGACGGTGTAGCTCAACGACTAAAAAAAATAAAGGAATTTAAAGGAACTGATAAGCTCATTACGATAATCTCTCCTGGTATTTGTGACCCAACTCTACGTCACGAAATCAAGTTGATGCGTCTTGCTCAGAATCTTTCAAATGTTTCTGGTATTAAAGTCATTATTCGAACAAAACCAGTAGACCCTATTTCGAAGTACAAAGGCTTTTATGAATTGTATGTGAATGGGTTTGAGAATATTCTTTTAACACATAAAGAGCATGATCTCTTCGATTTTTTGGAATACACTGATCTCTTTGTTACTTCAATTTCAAATGCCGGAAGTGATATTGCACTTTCTGGTGGGAATGTTATGTTTATAAATTTCACAAAGGATTCTGATTTCTTTCTGTTCTGGAGAAAGTTGCCGCAAATTGTTCAGGATGAGTCAAATGTACTTGATAAAATTGTTGCTTTGGTAAAACATGAGGAAGATGATGATGTTAAAGACATCCAAAAGAAAGCTGTACTTCAACTTGTTGATTATATCGGGTATAGATTTGTTGATTTTACATCTTATAAAGAAAATCTGTTAAGACAATTAACTCTCTTCCTGCCCAATAAATAATGCTATATCATACATATACCTAAAGCATGAAAATCAGACTTTGTCTTGTTATAAAGAATCCGTTTAAACTCACTGATATAAAACGTTTCAATATTAATGAGTTGAACAAAAACTTCGATCTTATTATACTAGATTGCTCTGCTTGGCTACTTCCTGAATCCATAAAGACGAGAGGCGTTTCGACTATTTCATTACCAAATCTGAAAGTAATAAAGAATAAGAATGATCTTAGAGACGCATTAACAAATAACGGAGGCTATGCACTTGATTTTGTTGGTTTGTTTTCTTTTAACGCAGTTACGCTATTTAATATCCTTAAAAAGAAAGATATTAAGATCATTGTGATAGATAGCGGACCCTTTCCTTCGCCAGGGCCTACAAAGTCTTCCTTGAACGTAAAAGATAAAATTTCAATAATCATTAAGAATAAATTATTTGTTCGGTTCATATATGCCCGGCTCCTGAAGATTTATCAATTCCTTTCAGCAGACATGACACCCGATATTGCTCTTGTATCTGGATCTTCCTGGATGTATAACCCACGGTTTAGCCTTGCACGTAGAATTATCCCAGCGCATAGTTTTGATTATGAAACATTCATTGAAGTAAATGAATTTCCAAAGAAAGATGAGGTTGCTTATGCAGTTTACCTTGACGAGAATCTGGTATTTCATGAAGACAATAAGGAAATGAATTTGAAGCCACCTGTTTCTGTGCCTCATTTTCTGATTCAACTTGAAATGATGTTCAGGGAAGTTGAGTCAATAACAGGATTGTCTGTAAAAGTCGCAGCTTATCCATCGTCTGACCCGAGTATTTATAGAGAATATTTTAAAGGAAGGGATATTGTAATGAACAATACAGCTGAAATGATAAAAAATGCTCAACTGGTGTTTGCACATGCATCTACGGCAATTTCATTTGCAGTGCTTTGGCGAAAGCCAGTATTCTTCATTACCAATAATGAAATATCAAAAAGCTGGTATTTTGCAGATATTGAAGCTGCTACTAGAGCAATTAAAAGACCCTTAATTAATCTTGATAATTTTCCTATTTTCAGCAGCTACTTCATCAAATGGGATTCAATTGATAACGAAGCTTATGAAAAGTATGAATGGACTTACATTAAATGTAAGACGAGTGAAAAAATATCATTATGGATGATATTAAAAAGGGAAATAAAAGATTTTGCTTAATTCAGGTTTATTGATACTGTATGTGTTGGAGAGATATAAAGAACAGCGAAAAAAATATTTCATGTAATTATCTAACGATTTAACCAGATATCCCAAATTTGGATGGTACATTCAATGGAAAGGTTTTTCTTGAATTTTTAACCCGGCTGATTAAGCACAAACAGCAAAAAATATTCTTAGTGGTGGATGGGCACACAGCACACAAAACGAAAGAAGTAAAGGCATGGCTGGAAGAAAATAAAAATAGGGTCGAGTTATTTTTTTTGCCACCCTATAGCCCGGAGCTTAATGCCCAGGAGTATGTAAACTAAGATTTAAAAACAAATGTGATAGGCAAGAAACGCCCCATCAACAAGGCTCAAATGCGTACCAATGTAGGAAATTTTATGCACAAAAGAAAAAATGACAGAAGGCAGGTGCAAAAATACTTCCATGAAAAGCACGTCAGATATGCAGCGTAGCATTTTTATAAGACCTAATTAACTAAACGATTAATATTAATAATAGTTGAAAAACATATTTTAAATGATATGCATAAGATTTATAGTTAATCTACTACGTATTTTGCGACAAAATATTGCGAGGGGTTACAGGGTTTCGATAATGCAAAATACGCACCCCACCTGCCAGATTTATCCAACTGCTATCCTATCTAATACATCTCTTAGTTTATATAATGTTATTTTTGATAATGTTATCATTGAATCTTCAACAGTGGGGTCATATTCATATATACAAAAAAGATCATCAATTCATAATACTGATATTGGAATGTTTTGTTCGATTGCATCGAACGTAACAATTGGTCCAGGTATTCATAAAATGGATGGTATAAGTACACATCCTTCTTTTTATACTTTTAATACACCTTTGCCAAAACGCTTTGTCATAAGCGACCTTTTTCTGAATTCGAAAAGAGTTTCTATAGGACATGATGTATGGATAGGAGAGAAGGTCATTATACTTGATGGATTGAAAATCGGTACAGGGGCGATCATTGCTGCGGGGGCAGTCGTTACAAAGGATGTTGAGCCTTATGCTATTGTTGGAGGTGTTCCTGCGAAAATTTTGAAATATAGATTTGAACCTCAACTGATTCAACAATTGCTTGAAAGCTGTTGGTGGAATCAGTCTGAAGAATGGTTCAAGGAACATATTAGTATATTTTCTAACCCTAATGATTTAATCAACAAGACATTATAATCAAGGGTTATAAATAAATAAAATTTAAAATCAATCTATAATGAAGAAAAATTGCATCCTTAGTTTTACTTTAAGTGGGCATGGTTTCAGCGGAGCCGTATGTATTGATGGAGATGTCAAATATGCTACAAGTCTTGAAAGAATCACAAGAGTAAAAAATGACATTCTATTTCCGATTTCAAAAGCAGATCTTGAAACATTCGGATGGAATGCTGACCCTAAAAATTATATAGAGCACCTTGACTTTGAATTTGATTTACAAAAAGATTATTCAACAGTTGATATTGCGAAAGTTGAAAAATTTCAACTATTATTAAATTATCTGCTTGATGTTGCCGAAATAACGCTTGATGATGTTGAGTGTGTAGTATATAGCTATAGGCACAATGAAATTGTAAGAAAGTTCTTTAAAGAAAAGAACCCTAAAATTGAATTTATTGTTCCTGAACATCATTTTTCTCACGCTTGCCAGGCTTTTTTGCCTTCACCATTTAATGAAGCGGCAATAATGGTCCTTGATGGTCAGGGTGTTCCCATGGCCAGAACTGGTGGCGATCAGTTGAGCGGCAGCCTGTCTTATGGTAGAGGTCTGGATATAGAAACATTTTGGGAATTTCCGGTAAGATACAGCTTAGGCGGGATGTACGCAGAATTTACCCAAAAGCTCGGCTTCAAAACAAATGAAGAAGGTAAAACAATGGGTTTGGCAGCTTATGGAACCCCGGCACTTTATGATATTCTGAAGAAAGATCTAAAATTCGAGTCGTTGGATTTTGACTTTAGAAAAATATTCAAAAAGGGGCTTGGTTTTCATAATGCATTATATGTATTACCTAATTATATATCTTTCTTGAAGCAATTTACACAAAAGAAAAAAGGGGAGGAATATACTCAAACACATAAAGATCTTGCATACGCTGTTCAGAAGCTGACAGAAGATGTAATGGTTTACTTGGCGAATTGGCTGTATGAAAAAACGGGTTCAAAAAATCTCTGTATTGCTGGTGGAGTAGGGTTGAATTGTGTTGCCAATTATCAAGTTTTAATAAAGTCTAAATTTGAGAATATTTTTATTCACCCTAATGCTGGGGATAATGGATTAGTTGTTGGGCAGGCATTATATGTATATAATGTGATGAATAAGAACCCACGAAATTACCTTGATACACATGATTACTTGGGAAGGCCTTATTCAGAACAAGAAGTTGAAATAGCACTAGAAAAATATAAGGGTAATGATAAAATTGAAATAGAGAAATTTGATGATCTCAACAAACTTTATGATATAATGGCTGAAGCCATCTCTCAAGGGTATATTTCTAGCTGGTTCCAGGGGCGTAGCGAGTTTGGACCACGTGCTTTGGGGAACAGAAGCATACTTGCAGATCCAAGAAGACACGATATGAAGGATATTTTAAATTCAAGAGTAAAGTTCAGGGAAAGCTTCCGACCGTTTACGCCATCAGTTCTTGCAGAAAGATCCAATGAATTTTTTGAATTAGATATAGAGTCACCTTTTATGCTATTGGCTCCATATGTTAAACCTGGTAAAGCAGAGTTGATACCTGCAATTACTCATGCCGATAATACTGCAAGGGTACAAACGGTTACACGCGATGTGAATGAGCGTTACTACGATCTTATTTCTGCTTTCGAAAGAAAGACAGGTATTCCAATGGTATTAGATACATCTTTTAACGTAGCTGATGAACCAATTGTGGAAACACCTGAAGATGCAATCAGGTGCTTTCTTTCAACAGATATCGATGTATTAGTGATAGATAGGTTTTTTTTAAGAAAACGAAAGTAATTTGTTGCAATAATTTATCATTAGCGTTTTGATATTAGTCGAAGATATTCAATTGGTTATGATTTAGTTCTTTGAAATATTGTAATTGAGTCTGCTGAAACAGTTGATTAATGGGTATTCTTTCAAAAATGGAGATACTTAAAATCTGTAGTATTTCGTACAGCGATTGCTGAAGCATAAATTTCTTCCTGGTAATGGCCACCAGAACGTATACGGATACTGCGATCCATACCTGGGCTTTCACAGCATTTTCTGATTGGCCCCAAAAGGATTTTATTTTTAAATGCTGCTTGATCCATTTGAAGAACAATTCAATTTTCCACCGGTGTTTATACAGTTGTGCCACTTCAGTTGCTTTAAGATGGAAATTGTTTGTAAGAAAAATAAAGGTCTTTCCACTTTGCTGATCGTAGAACTTTATTCTGCGAATTTTCTCGGGGTAATCTATGGCAGCATAGTAGTTGTTCAGCAAAACAGATTGGTCGCAAAGCACTCCGTTGGTCTTATCCGGCGGATACGATTTAACTCGCCGGCAGTTCATGTTGTCCTTAGCCCTGGTGATATAAAAAGCATCACAATCATGAATCCGGTAAAGCCGCTCATAGTCTACGTATCCTCTGTCCATTATGTAAAAGCTATTGGCTTCAAAAGAAATAAAGTCTAATGCATTAACATCATGAACGGAAGCCGTAGAGAAATGGATGAACTCGGGAATAGAAGTTTTCAGATCCAGCTGTGTGTGCAATTTTATACCACCTTTTGTACTACGAAAAGTCGCCCAATAAAATGCCGACAAACATAAATCTATCGTAGTAGCATCTATAGCAAACACATTATTCTCAAGAGCTACTTCCAGGTCACTGTCACCTAAATACAATTGTTTGGCCTGCTTTATTAAGAGCATCGCCAGATCATAATAGATTAGATAGGACCGGTTCTCGTTTGCAGTGGACAGCGTGCTTTTGGCAACCACATCACCTATCCCTAAGTGATATGTTTTATCAGCATTTGCCGTTAAACACAAAATGGTATCGCTTAGACTTTCCCGGTGAGTGAGCTGCCCGAAGGCCATGCATAGATACTGCTTCCAACAGCTAAAACCTTTTACCTTATAGTCACCTTTATGGCGTGTGACAAGGGTTTGAAACTGTTTGTGCGAAATCAGCCCCATCACCTGGGAGAAAATATATTTACCTTGGTTCATAATTATTGAAAATCAATGAATTGCAAAATTCAAAGTTTTCAAAAATTCAAATCGTTTCCAAATCAAAATTCTCGCAAACTCAATACAGACAATACTTTCAAAGAACTTATTATTACAACATCAAAACGCTAATGATAATTTATGATTAATAAAGTATTAATAACCGGCGGAGCTGGTTTTATCGGATCAAATCTTTGTCGTGCCCTACTTGCTAAGGGACATCAGGTTCGGGTTCTTGACAATCTTTCTCCACAGGTTCATGGCGCAAACCATCTGATATCTTCACAATACCTTTCAATGCAAGAGGGAGTAGATTTTTTGTTGGGGTCAGTAACATCAAGAAAAGATCTTAGAAAAGCCTTAATTGGGATTGATGTAGTTGTACATTTTGCAGCTGAAACAGGAACGGGGCAATCTATGTATGAGATACAAAGGTATTCTGATGTTAATATTGGAGGCACAGCCCTATTGCTCGACATTATTGCAAATGAATTATTACCGGTTAGAAAGGTCATCGTAGCTTCTTCTCGTGCTGTATATGGAGAGGGGAAATATAAATGTATAGAACACGGAATTGTTTTCCCTAAATTGAGAAAAATTGAGGATATGCAAAATGGATATTTTGAATTGAGATGTCCTGTTTGCTCTGGCGAATTATCTGCGATGGCTACTGATGAAGAATCTGTATTGCGCCCTACCTCTGTTTATGGGATTTCAAAATTGAACCAGGAACAGATGGTACTAACTGTATGTAAATCGATCGGTATTTCGGCAATAGCATACCGCTATCAAAATGTTTATGGGCCAGGACAATCTCTATCCAATCCATATACTGGTATTTTATCTATCTTCTCAAACCGTATCAGAAATAATAAAGGAATTAATATTTTTGAAGATGGAAAAGAAAGCAGGGACTTTGTATTTATCGATGATGTTGTAAATGCAACTGTTCATGGTATAGAACTTGAGGATGAAATTTGTGAAGCCATAAATGTTGGATCTGGCATTGCTTCTAATGTTGTAACCATCGCGTCTAAATTGCAAGAACTACTTAATCACAAAGTTGAAACCAAAATAACTGGACAGTTCAGAATTGGCGATATAAGGCATAATTATGCCGATATAACAAAACTCACGACTTTACTTCAATATCAGCCTTCTGTAATGTTAAACGAAGGGATGCGCAAATTTATAGCATGGGTGAAAAATGAAAATGTACAGAAGGATCTTTATGAGCAAAGTCTGAACGAAATGAAAGATAAAGGATTGCTAAAATGAGTAGAAGTTTTATAAAAGGAATGGTAAGTGTAGTTGTGGCTAGCTATAACCATGAGAAATATCTTACAAAGAGAATGGATAGCCTTCTTTCGCAAACGTATGAAAATATTGAAATCATAGTAATTGATGACCGATCTCCTGATAATAGCGTAGATGTTTTGAGATCCTACACTTCAGACTCACGTATAAGGTTGATCGAAAGAGAAGTAAATGGTGGCTGGGTTAACGTAAGTAACCAGGGTGTGAGTCTTGCAAAAGGAGAATATATCATATTTGCGAATTGTGATGACTATTGTGACTCGCGTATGATAGAGTCTCTGGTAAAAGGAATACGGACTTCAGATAATACAGGTGTTGCATTCTGCAGAAGTGAAATGGTAGATAGCGATAATGTTGTGATAGGAGATGATTTTACTGTAAGAGAAAGATCATTTAGGGAAAGATGTAAAACGGATACCTCCATCTGTGCAGACGAAATATGTAGATTTTTTCTGCATTCATGTGTTATCCCAAATCTGAGTGCTGCTTTGATAAAAAGGGAGTGTCTGAATTCTGTTGGGCTTTTTTCTGACTGCTACAAGGCTTGTTGTGATTGGGATCTCTTTTTTAGAATATTTTCTAAATATGATGCCTATTATGTAGTAGCACCGTTGAACAGCTTCCGTCAACACAACAAAACGATCCGAAGTGCCTTGAAAGGAAGAATTGAGTATGAAGAATTTTTCCGCCTGCTGCTATCACAAATAGCAGACAATAGCAAACTGAATTTCTTTGAAAAGACAAAATACAGAATACATGTAATGAAACTTTGGTGTATTCATTTGTTAAGTAGGGTACAACCAGGGTATAAAAACTTTGGGTATCATTTTGGGGTTATATACAAGTACGATAAAACAGCTTTACTGTTTTTCTTACCCGCTGTTTTGTTACGCGGTGCAGAACTGAGCGACAAGCTTTTAAAAAAGATATTTTCCAAATAACATTTTAGTATTTTAATGAACCAAGATCTCTTTGCAAAAAAAGTATTAAAAAGAAGCCAGAGTCTTTTTACAAAAGATATAGAGGATAATAGAGATATTTTATCTGAGAATATCGAGGGGAAATCGGTTCTTGTTATTGGAGGAGCCGGAACTATTGGCTCTTTTTTTATTAAAGCGTTGATGTGTTTTCTACCTAATAAAATGATAGTCATTGATATCAGTGAAAATGAATTGACAGAGTTGGTGCGGGACTTGCGTAGTACAGAAAGAATGAATATTTGCCCCGAGTTTTATACATATCCTATCTCCTTTTCCAGTCCAGTTTTTTTAAAAATATTCCAGCAACATGGTCCGTTTGATATTGTGGCCAATTTTGCCGCTCATAAGCATGTTAGAAGCGAAAAAGATATCTTCTCAATAGAGGCACTACTTGATAATAATCTTTTTAAAGCTAAAGATCTTCTGGATACACTCTTAGTGCATCCGCCAAAACATTTTTTCTGTGTCTCAACCGATAAAGCAGCCAATCCTGTTAACATAATGGGAGCGAGTAAAAAATTAATGGAAGATATGATCTTGTCATACTCTGATCATATTAAAATAAGTACGGCCAGATTTGCCAACGTAGCTTTCTCGAATGGTAGTTTGCTTTATGGCTTCATGATGCGATTAAGTAAATCCCAACCGCTATCTTGTCCCAAGGATGTTAAACGGTTCTTTGTAACTCCTCAGGAAGCTGGTGAAATATGTATGCTTGCCTGTATACTTGGAAGCAATGGAGAAATATTTTTTCCTAAAATGGATGCTGAAGCTTCGCTGATGAATTTTGCAGATATACTGCCCCTTTATTTATCAGAATATGGTTTTAAACAATTAGTATGTGACTCGGAAGAAGAAGCAAAAGCAAATATGTACAGGGTCAAAGAAAACCTATACCCGGTGTTTTTTTTCAATTCCAATACAGATGGAGAGAAGCTTTACGAAGAATTCTTTACAGACAAAGAGATACTTGACACAGATCATTTCCAGGCGTTGGGGATAATCAGAAAGAAGCCAACCCATAGTATACAAGATATGAATGTCATAATAACTGAAATCAAAGCGGTCTGTACCGGTAGTGAATCATCGAAACAGTCTATTGTGTCAATCTTAAAGAAACATATTCTGGAGTTTGATCATATTGAAACAGGGCGATCCCTCGATTCTAAGATGTAGTTTTTAATTTAAGTACTGATAGTGATTTTTAATAAAGCGGAGTTCTCTAACCTGTTGAGGTTTTCGAAAAGGAACCCATGGGTTTTATTATTCGCAATAACCGAATTTGTTTTTCTTTTTCTTAAAGGACTAATTAATCGGGTAGCGTATAAATTTAAAGTTGATAAGCATGGATTTCAGAAGAATGCACCTGCTAATTTTTTTCTCAGGGAGCTTGTTGTTGATGATGTTCTGGGGTCTAAAGAAATAACACTTTTACTTCCACAATATATTATAAAGAGAGAGAGTGTGTCACCCTCATTGCAGCAAAATCAGAATGTTCCGTTAAGTGGGGATGACATTGAGGCATATTATGCTGCAAATCGTTGGACTCATTGCCTTGATGCCTTGTTTAAGAGTGATTCGGAAGTTGAGGAGGCTATTGACGTTTGTATGCAATGGATTTCAAAGGGAGCTCCCAAAACTGACCGTGCATGGGAAAGTTATTCTGCTTCAGAACGAGTAGTCAATATTTTGGTATTGCTTGCAACACGAAAAAATATTGTTTTGTCAAATGAAACAAACTCTCTGGTGTGCTCTTTTCTTAAAGACTCATTATACTGGATTGATGGGCATTTTGAATATTATCATCATCAAAGGACGAACAACCACATATTGAATAATGCAAGGGCAATAATTTTGTCTGGAGTAGTATTGAATAACTGTATTGCAGTAGAAAGAGGCCTTCTTCTTTTCTCGAAGATGTCTAAGGTGATTTTTTTAGAGAATGGATTTATGCGGGAACGTTCTTCGCATTATCAGGTGATTGTTACAAACTGGTTTTTGGATTCTGTTTTTTTTGCAGAAAACTACCAGGGGTTGTCAGAACTTTCTTATGACGCACTTACTGAAATGAAAGTATTGCTAGCTAAAGTAGTTAATGCAACTTCTCTTTTGGTATCATTTTCAAAGAATGGGGAACTGAGGATTGGTGATGTTTCGCCTGATACTAGTCCGGAAAAATCATTGGCACGATTAAAGTTGTTATATTCAGAACGAATGGGAACTGTTAATCATAAGTCTGATGTTGCTGATAACTGGTTTTTTTTAAAAGCAGGCCATAGTTCACTGGTTTCAAATATTACTTTTAACAAATTCCCTGTGAGGTTTCCAACACATGGACATAATGATCTTGGAGGTTTTGTTTGGAATCATGGAAGTCACCCTGTCTTAGTAGATATCGGACGATATCGTTATACAAAAGATGATATTTCATTATATCAGATATCTGGAGAACGGCATAATACTTTATTAGTCAATGGACTCTCTCCTCTTTCCGACTCACTAAAAATTAATGGAACATGGTTCCCTTATAAATATGCAGATGCTGATATTGATGCAAAGTTAGATGGTGAAAATAGTTTGCAGATAGAACATACAGGATTCCAACGAATTCAGGGAGTAGGTGTACATAAACGTTTAGTTAAATTGGAAGAGCATATCTTGTATATTGAAGATCAAGTAGAGGGGAAAGGGCAGGTAGTTATCGATCTGAATTGGCATTTCGATGAAAACTATAAATATACAGATCAAAAAAGTCACTTTTTTGAAAATGGGATTAGTAAATTATTTTGGGAATCTGATACTGATAAAGGGATACTCGCTTTTTTCACTGTAAGTGATTACTCATTTAGTTTAGAATATGGACAAGTCAGTCAGGCAAAACGATTGAATATTAAGTATCTCGCTTCCTTACCGATTAAAATTTTTACGACATTTAAGATTATTACATGTGCGGAATAGCTGGAATACTAAGGTTTAACGGGGCTCCTGTAAATAGCGATGAGATTACAGCTATTAATAATTATCAGGAACATCGTGGGAGAGATAGCTCTGGGTGTAAGACAGGTTTATCCAACAACGGGATTTCAAGTTACCCCGGAATTGGATTAGGACATCGAAGGCTCTCAATTATTGATCTAGCTGAAACATCTGCTCAACCAATGTCATATGGCGAAGGGAGATATTGGATCACATATAATGGAGAGTTATTTAATTATCTTACGTTGAAGAATGAACTTGATTCATTAGGCCATTCTTTTAAAACTCATTCAGACACAGAAGTGATTCTTGCTTCTTATGCAGAATGGGGTGAGAAGTGTCTGTTAAAGTTTGATGGGATGTTTGCTTTTGCTATATGGGACGAGAAATTAAATCAACTTTTTTGCGCAAGAGATGCTATTGGGATCAAACCATTTTATTATTCTTTGACAGAAAAGGCTTTCTCTTTTGCTTCTGAGTCTCAGGCACTCATTAAGAGAGGAACGACGAATATCAGTTATGATGCATTGATGTCATTTGTTTTTTCAATGTATGTACCTAGGCACCTTTCTATTTTTGAAGGAGTTAGAAAGCTATTGCCAGGAACGTTTATGGTAATTGATATTAAGGGTAATATAAAGGAAAAAAAATACTGGACAATTCTTAAGGGAAATAATGTTAAGCAGACAGTTCAGGAAGCAGCAGCTAATTTGCTTTCTATATTTGATCAGAGTGTTTCATCACAATTGGTAAGTGATGTGCCAGTTGGTGCATTTCTTTCTGGAGGGTTTGATAGTGGCATGATTGTAGCAAGCGCTGCATTGAAAGGCGTCTCTATTCATACATATAGTGCAGGGTATGATGATGGAAAGCAGTTTGATGAACTTCCTATTGCAAGATCGTTGTCGGCAAGATATGGCACAATTCATCATGAAAGGATGATAGAATCAAATGAAATAATCGGTATCCTGGATAATGCTTTATCTGCGATGAGTGAGCCAGTAGCCGATAGTGCGATTGTTCCAACGCATTGTTTGGCAGAAATGGCTAGTTTAGATGGAGTTAAAGTATTGCTTAGTGGTTGTGGAGGAGATGAGGTTTTAGGAGGATATTCTCGATATGTCGGATATAATCTTTCCAGGAGTATATGGTTAAGTATTCCCGGAAAGATTAAATCAATTATTGGAAGAGTATTGCCGGGAAGTCATCTTTTTAGTGCAAGATTGCAAAGTTCGGGATTAGATATGATGATGCTCTCAGGTGGATGCGCTTCTCTGACGGAACGCATTATGAATGATGAAAAGGCATTTTCTTCATTTTTACATAATGTCCTAATCTCTTCATTCCCTTATAAGCAGGAAGATATATCCTCGCTGTATGAGAATATGCATTTCGACTTGCAGGTGTACATCCCCGATTTATTATTATATACATTGGACCAGCTAACAATGGCCAGTACAGTAGAAGGACGAGTTCCCATGTTGAATACTGATTTTATCAAAGCAAGCTATAACCTCCATCCTGATATGCATGTTTTAGGAAATACGACTCGATTGGTTATGCGGACAATGGCAAAAACAAGGCTGGATCCATTAACATTAACTACCAAAAAGCAGGGATTCTCGGGGCCAGTTAAACATTGGATTAATAGCAATGAAAAGACTTTTAAAGAAAGGGTAATGGCAGTAAATGAATTGCCTTTTCTGTCGGATATAAAACTTGATCAATATTGGCTTCCGGAAAACAAGGATAATCCGATTTTCAGATCTGAGATTTTTCTGCTTTATTGTTTATCTACCTGGTATCAAAATAGAAAGTATGGTTAGTGACTTGCTAAGTGTTATTATTCCTACCAGAAATAGGAAAGATTTACTTAAAAGGGCTATAATATCGGTGTTAAGTCAGGACTGGCCGAATATTGAAATAATTATTATTGACGATGCATCATCTGACGGTACGAGGGAACTTCTGCAAATGCTTTCTAATGAAGACTGTAGAATGAAATATGTTTGCAATGATGCACCTTCTGGAGGTTCAAAAGCTAGGAATCAGGGGATCAAAATGGCGTCGGGGGTTTATGTTGCATTCTTGGATGATGATGACGTATGGAAGTCTCAAAAGGCAAAAGAACAGATTTATTTGCTGAAATCGGATACACAGCTATCTGCAGTAACATGTGATTTCAAGATATTCTATCCGAATCTGCCTTTTACGAGAACAAAAAAGATGCCTTCGAAACCCAGTATAGATGATCTATATGTATCTAATTTTTTAGGTGGCGCTTCGATGTGCTTAACCTATCGTCAATTGTTGTTGTCTGTAAATGGCTTTGATGAAGATCTAAAATCTTGTCAGGACTGGGATTTGTGGCTGAAACTGGCGGAGAAAGGCAATATAGGTATTGTTAACCGTTCACTTGTGAATTATTATATCCACAAGAGTGAAAGAATAAGCGGGAAACTGAGTAATATATATTCAGGTAGAGCCAGGATCTATTTTAATTATAGAAGCAGAATGACGGATATTTGTAGAAAGCGCAATATAGCAGCTATACTTTTTATAAGAATAATGATGCGAAAAGACAGCTTGTTAAATAAGTTGTTGCGACTTATGATAATTTATAATAAAGGGTCAATAAGGAGGTTTTTAATATATACAAGAATAATAATGGTTAGCCATTTCAGGAACATCTAACTGATACCAGTTAGCAATGTTTTCAAAATTTATATGCTATCAAGGGTAGATCTTCTAATATTATGATGAATAAGGGTATTGTCATTAAGAGTGTAAAAGAAATGCGGCTTGTGGAAGTGTTGTCACTACTTGCCTTATTTTCAACATTTTTCTCTTCATTCATAGGTACGACTATCTTAGGTTTCGTTTTTATTTTCCTGATTATTATAATGAAGTTCAGTAAGTTTAGACTGAGTATGCCTCAATTTATTGCATTGCTTTGTTTGATGATTTATATGTTCCTGCTTTTCTTTCTTGCGAATGACTATATAGTTGTGTTAAAAAACTTCAGGTTTTGGTTGGGAGTAGTTTTCTTCATATTATATCTCAAGCTATATGACGAAGAAAAGATATCAAGCCGCTTTTTTTTTCGCCTGGTATGTTTTTCAGTGCTTTTGGAAACACTTATCATTAATACGGTGATTCCAGCACCCGTTTTTTATAACAATCACCCCCACGCTGTTTTATTTGTATTTTATTATCGACCACTCTCTTTCGGAGGTAATGCATCAATGTCTTCGGCAGGTCTCGTTTGTTTGTATTTCTTGGTAAGTAAATATGGGGAGAAAAAAGTCACCAGAATCGACCAGGTATTGCTTTTGACTATTACATTGTTATTCTTTTCCGGCAGTGGTCTTTTAGCTTATTTGTTGATGTTAGCCTACAAAAATATTTTCGGAAAGAAAATTAATTCTAGGAAGAATATAAAGGTGATCACATACTCTTTTCTCTTTCTGATATTTATTCTAATTGCGATGTTTAATCTTGACTATGAGAAGGTTCCTAAATTTAGTCTTAAATATTACTCTTTTTTGCTGGATTTTAAAATAGACCAGTATAAGCAGGTAATTAACTTTGATAGTGCTAAATCCTGGTTTTTCGGTAATCAACTTACAGACCTGCAGGAGAATACTTCAGGTGATTTTGGATGGCTGGGTTTTGTTTCTGCAATGGGGTTAGCAGGCGTTTTTTTATATTTTTTTATCTTATGTACATTCTACCGAGGGAATATCTTTACTAACTCTATATTTATTATTTTATTTATATCGACATTCCACTATCCGGCTGCAATGTCTGGTGCCGGACAGTTCATTACAGCTTTCGTTGTTACGCATAAGAAAAAATATATTAATGACAGAAAATAAGATATCCATACTTATGGGTATATATAATTGTTCCGCCACTCTTTCTGAAAGTATTGATTCAATACTTTCCCAGTCTTTTAAAGATTGGGAGCTTATTATGTGTGATGATGGCTCATCGGACAATACAAAAGAAATAGCAGAACATTACGAACGTTTATATCCGGAGAAGATCAAAGTCATTTGGAATGAGACTAATCGTGGCTTAAGTTATGCTTTGAATAAATGCTTTGAAAACTCCAATGGCTTTTATTTAGCACGTCAGGATGGGGATGATTTATCGGCACCTCAAAGAATGCAAATATTGTATTCTTTTTTAGAGAATAATCCGGAGTTTTCAATTGTCAGTTCTTCTATGATTCATTTTGATGAATCTGGTGAGTGGGGGCGAAGTGAGGTCATTTCCAGACCCCAAAAATCGGATTTTATATTAGGTACTCCGTTTTGTCATGCTGCAAGCATGTTTACAAGAGAGGCGTTTTTTAGTGTAGGTAAATATTCAGATTCAAATTCGGTTTTGCGGGTAGAAGACTATGACCTTTGGTCTAAAATGTACAGTAAAGGGTATATAGGCGCAAATATAAGTGAGCCTTTATACAAAATGCGTGATGACCGTAATGCATTTCTACGTCGAAAATTTAAGTATAGGATAAATGAAGCCAATGCATTATACAATTCTTACGGGAGATTGGGCATTAAGTATAGTAAATATATATATATACTAAAACCACTCATTGTAGGAATACTTCCTGAAAGAATTTACAGATATCTTCATAAGAGAAAATTGCGAAACAGGGGAATTGCTATTTAGCATAACTCCAAATTTCAGTTCAATATATAATACTTGCTTAAGTGAAAGATTTTAAAGTACATACAATTATAGCCACGTCGACTGTTCGTGATGCTTTAAGAAAGCTGAATACATTACCTGAAATGTGTTCTAGGACATTATTTGTAATAGATGATGGTTCACTTAAATTAATTGGCGCAGTTACTGATGGCGATATTAGACGAGGGTTATTGAAAAATCTGGATCTGATGGATTCGATAACGCTATGTATGAGTGTAAATTATCGATATCTCATTGATACAGAAGAGAAATTTACAAAAATCAAATCTTTTCGATCAGACGATATTGGAATGATTCCAATCATTAATAAATCGGGTATTATTATAGATATTATTGATCTGTCTGATTTAACAACGATACTTCCATTAACCGCGATAATTATGGCTGGTGGAAGAGGGGAAAGATTACGGCCATTGACAGCTACAACACCTAAACCGATGCTTAAGATTGAAGGAATACCTATTATTGAGTATGGTATAAATAGGTTGAAAAAATTTGGAATAAACGAGATCTATATTAGTGTCAATTATCTTGGGCAGCAAATATGTGACTACTTTGATAATGGAGAGTCATGGGGAGTGAACATTAAGTATATATGGGAGAATGAACCTTTAGGTACTTTAGGTGCCTTATCACTCTTGCCTGAGGTTGAACATGAGCATCTTCTTGTACTTAATTCGGATATATTGACGGATATTAACTTCCAAGATTTCTTCGAATGTTATATTAATGCAGAATCCAGTATGTGTGTGGTTAGTATCCCTTATCATGTACAGGTGCCATATGCAGTACTTCAGGTTGAGAATGAGAATATTATATCTTTTAAGGAGAAGCCCAGTTATAATTTTCATAGTAATGGCGGGATGTACTTAATTAGGAAGCAGCTTAAAGCATTGCTGCCGTTGGGCAAACATTATAACACAACAGATTTAATGGATTCTATAATTAGCAGGCAGGAAAAAATAACCCATTACCCACATGTTGGTTATTGGCTCGATATTGGCCAGCATGCAGATTTTAAAAAGGCGCAAGAGGATATTAAAAGAATCAAATTTTGAATAATATACTTTTCCTAATATTAGCAAGAGGTGGAAGTAAGGGACTTCCTGGAAAGAATAAGATGTTATTATCTGGTAAGCCATTGATAGCATATAGCATTGAAGTGGCTATTTCTTCCCGATATTGTAAGGAGGTAATTGTATCCACTGACGACCCTGAAATTGCAGAAATCGCAAAATCCTATGGGGCACGTGTGCCATTTATGCGGCCTGCGGCTTTAGCTTCCGATACAGCTACCAGTGCAGATGCGGTTCTTCATGCAGTAGCTTTTATGGAAGAACAAGGAGAAATCTACTCACATATTGTCTTGTTAGAACCTACATCCCCGCTTCGGGATTCAAAAGATCTGAATGAAGGAATTGAAAAATTGGTGTCGGATACTGCAGCCGAAGCTTGTGTAAGTGTCACTAAACTAGAATCCGGGCATCCTAATTTTTTATTTAACTTAGACAGCAATTTTAAGCTTTTCAGCTACTTTTGCCAGAATAACGTCATTCGACGTCAGGATTTGGAATCCTTGTTTTACCCAGAAGGTAGTTTTTATATTGCGCAAACCGAGACATATAAAATTAAAAAAAGCTTTTATATTGACCACGCTACAATAGGTTTCGAATTGCCCAAATGGAAGTCTTTTGAAATAGATACATATGAAGACTTTATTATTGTTGAGGCGTTGTTGAGAGCAAAAAATGAGAATAAATTTAATAATATATAACCTAATATGATAGTCAGATGAGAAAATGTGGAAATTGTTTATTGCCAGAAACCTACGAAACACTTGTAATCGACGAGGATGGAAAAGGTTGTAATATGTGTAAGACAACACAATTCAAGCAGGAGTCTGTAGATTGGGATAAGCGAAAACTGATGTTGGATAAAGTTATTGAGAAATACAGAGGTAAGTACGACTATGATTGTATCGTGCCTTTTAGTGGTGGAAAGGATAGTACTTTTACCCTCTATTATCTGATCAAAGAATATAAATTAAAACCATTGGTTGTAAGATTCAATCACGGTTTTATGCGTTCAAATCATGAACATAACGTAGAGAAAGTGTTGAAAAAGCTAGGTGCAGATTTTATTAATTTCACCCCCAATTGGCAGATCGTTAAAAAATTGATGTGGGAGGCGTTTAGCAGAAAAACTGATTTTTGCTGGCATTGCCACACTGGAATCTATTCATATCCGCTTCAGGTGGCATTGAAATATAATGTTCCGCTGATACTTTGGGGGGAACCATTGGCGGAAATGTCAGCTTATTATACTTACGAGGATAATTTAATTGAATGGGAGGACGAAGAAAAATTCAATATGGTAAGGAACTTAGGTATCACGGCAGATGATATGTGGGGAATGATAAATACTGAAGAAGATCCTGTTGATAGGAGGGATCTGATACCCTATACCTACCCTAAGCTGGAGGCATTAAAAAAAATGGATTATTACTCTGTTTGTCTCGGAAGTTTTATACCATGGGATTACAAGAAAAATACAAAGATTATCATGGATGAACTTGGGTGGACAGGAGATGAGTTAGAGGGTGTACCTGAAAGTATCAATAAAGAATTTGCTAAAATAGAATGCTGGATGCAAGGAACCCGTGATTATATTAAGTATTTAAAACGAGGATATAGTCGTGTAACTCAATTGACCAATTTTGAGATACGGAATAACAGAATGTCTAAGGAAGAGGCACAGGAATGGATAGATAATTTTGAAGGACGTAAACCTCAATCTCTTGTAGTTTTTCTTGAATATATGGGTATAACCGAAAAAGAGTTTAACGCGACTATCGCAAAGTTCGTAGTTCCCCCTTTTGAACCTGATTTTGATTCAATTAAGGAAGGGGATAAGCCTCATGATATGGATGAATGGTACCGAGAAAACAATAAAAAATGATTGGGATAGTAGATTATGGCATGGGTAATCTGTATTCAGTTAAAAATATTCTCGATTACCTTACCATAGAATCTCTGATAATAGAGACAGCCGATGATTTTAAAAAATGCACACATGTAATCATTCCAGGTGTTGGCTCTTTTGGAAAAGCCATGGAGAATTTGCATTCCAAATCTTTTGTAAATCCGATAAGAGAATTTGCTGATTCCGGTAAACCGGTGTTAGGTATTTGTTTGGGGATGCAGCTGTTTGCTGATTCTGGAGTTGAACCTGTTTTTACCAAAGGAATTGGGCTTATTCCTGGAACTGTGGAAATGTTATCAACAAAAAAGAACCGAATCCCACACATGGGGTGGAATGGAATTCAGATTGTTAATGATCACCCAATTCTGGATAGCGTTAAAGCAAGAGCTGATTTTTATTTTGTGCACTCCTTCGCTTTTAAAGCTACATCACAAGATAATATTGTTGCAACAACAGAATATGAGTTTGACTTTACTTCGATTGTTGCCAATACAAGAGGCAATGTTATTGGTATCCAGTTTCATCCTGAAAAAAGCCAAAAGCAGGGGCTTAAAATTGTTGAAAATTTTTCAATGCTAGCCAGTGCTTAAACAAAGACTAATTCCAACTTTGCTTCTCCGGAATGGAAGAATGGTAAAAGGGCGACAATTTGACAATTACAGGGATACTGGAGATCCTATTTATGCATCAAGGGTGTATAACGCACAATATGTAGATGAACTCGCCTTCCTGGATATAGATGCTACAATAGAAGGCAGATCAACCAATAAAGAAATTATAGCCAGTATATCGAAGGAATGTTTTATGCCACTTACGATTGGGGGTGGAATTAACCAAATTGATCAGATACGTGAATTGCTGTTGGTTGGAGCTGATAAGGTTATTATTAATACTGCAGCATATGAAGACGAGACGTTAATTCGAAATAGTGCTGAAATGTACGGCAGCCAATGTATAGTTATTGGTATAGATGTTAAGAAAATAGGTAATGATTATATTACTTTCCGTAAGTGTGGTCGTGAGGTTAATGAAATAAGCTTGATTAATCATATAAAGAAAATGGAAAGTCTTGGGGCAGGTGAACTTTTTATAAATAACATCAGCAGAGATGGTGAAATGCAGGGATATGATATTGATCTGATAAACTTAGTTGCAGACAATACTAACTTGCCGATTATTGCTTGTGGAGGTGCAGGTAATTTTGCGCATTTGGTAACTGCTTATAAAGAAACTCCGGTTAGTGCATTGGCAATGGCCAGTATTTTTCATTTTGGAGACAATAACCCTATCAGGGCGAGGGCATATCTGAAAAATAATGGAGTTAAAATAAAGGAAATTTAATCTTTTATTTTTAATATGAGGAAACTTTCAATAAGTTTAAAGCAAGATTTACTTGCGGATTATGTTACCCGACAGGTCAATTTTTTTTATCCTGATAATTCACCTATTTCCACTTCAGATATAAGCATTTGTCTGTCTTATGTGTTAAACAAAATTGAAGTCTCGTTCAGCCAAACAATTTTACCTTATTACATAAAAGATGGAAACTCATGGTTTAATCATTTAAATGGAGATCATTATGCAGCCTTTCTGTATTTGCTTTCCAACAAATTATATCAAAATGGAAATGAAGATGCTGCATCTAAAGTTTTTTTGTTAAATAAAGCTTTATTTGGAATCGATGCTTTTTACAAGTTGGAATTGCCACCTCATTTTATTTTTGTGCATCCGGTCGGAACAATATTGGGACGAGCTGTCTATGATGATTTTTTCGTAGTATATCAAGGGGTAACCATAGGAGCAAATAGAGAGGGAGTGTATCCTGTTTTTAAGCCAAAAACTGTTTTGTATTCAAACTCTTCTATAATAGGTGAATGTAAAACAGGGACAAATTTTATCCTTGGAGCTAATTCATCACTAATAGATTCGGTTGTAGATGATAATAAAGTAGTGGTTGGTGGCTATCCTCATCACAGAATACTTAAAAACAAGAATCAATTAATACATAATTTCTACAATTAGCTGATATGTTGAATAATGAATTTAGTGAAAGACTGCATCGTGTTATTCCTGGCGGAGCTCATACATACTCAAGAGGGGATGATCAGTTCCCTGTAAATGCGCCATCTGTTCTGGTTAGAGGAGAGGGAGCTTATGTATGGGATCCTTCCGAGAAAATGTATCTTGATTATGGCATGGGGCTTAGATCTGTCAATATTGGATATGCAAATAAGGAAATAGCTGAATCTGTATATCAGGAAGCAATGAAGGGGAATAATCTTACACGCGCTTCCATTACAGAGCTTGAAGCTGCAGAATTATTTGTAGACCTTATCCCTTCCGTAGATATGGTAAAGTTTGCCAAACATGGTTCTACTGTTACCACTGCAGCTTTCAAGCTTGCAAGAGCATTCACTGGACGAAAGTTTATAGTAGTGCCTTTTGAACAACCTTTTTTTTCTTTTGATGATTGGTTTATTGGGACAACTCCTATGAAAAAAGGAGTGCTGACAGAAAGTTCTGACTTCACACTCAAGTTTCATTTTAATAATATAGACTCACTAAAACAATTATTTGTAAGCTATCCGGGACAAATTGCAGGTGTTATGCTGGAACCGGCAACGAATTTGATGCCCCGGCCCACATTTTTGGAAGAAGTCAAAAAGTTATGCCATGCCGAAGGAGCACTCTTTATTCTTGACGAAATGATTACTGGCTTTAGATGGCATTTAAATGGTGCTCAATCTTATTTTAATATAGAACCTGATCTTACAACATTTGGTAAAGCAATGGCAAATGGATTTGCCATTGCTGCATTAGGAGGTAAAAGAGAAATAATGAAGCTGGGAGCTATTGCTGAACATGGGGCAGAACGAGTTTTTTTAACATCTACTACTCATGGAGCTGAAATGAGTGCATTAGGAGCTTTCATCAAAACAGTTGAAATTTTAAAACGTGATCAGGTAATCGCTCATTTTTGGGATTATGGGAAGAAGCTTATGGATGGCTTCAATGCCGCTGCAAGAGTAAGAGGAATAGATCCATATATCTACATGGAAGGTTACCCTTGTTCACCTAACTATATCACAAAAGGGATAAATAATGAGGTATCATTGGATTTGCGAACGTTGTTTGCAGAACAAATGCTAAACGGAGGTATTATTATGCCATATATAGCAATATCAGCTTCCCATGGCGAAAAAGAACTTGCTTTAACATTAAAGGTAGTAAATAGGGTAATGGATTGTTATAAGTTGGCTCTTGAAAGCGATCCTAAAAAGTACTTGAAATCTCCTTCTATAAGACCAGTTTTCAGAAAATATAATTGATTATGCAAGGATTGCGAGGTAAAGTTATCGTTGTTACAGGTGGGTCAGGACTGATCGGAGAGGCAATCGTTACAAGATTACGCAGTGACGGCGCAATATGTTACAATGCTGATATTGGTAATATTGCTACGAAGGAAACACCTTGCAATATCAGCTTTGATGTTACAGACGCAGAACAAATTAAGGCACTCATAAAATACGTTGTTTCAGAAAATGGCAGAATTGATGGATGGGTTAACAATGCTTATCCACGGACTGAGGATTGGGGTACTAAGTTTGAAGACATCCCGCTAGAATCTTGGAATAAAAATGTTGACATGCAAATGAATGCTGTCTTTTTTTGTTGTCAAGAAGTGCTAAAAGTCATGAAAACGCGGAAATCGGGGCATTTGGTAAATATTGCTTCAATATATGGTGTAGTTGGGAATGATTTTACGGTTTATGAAAATACTGGTGGCATGACATCTCCTGCTGCATATGCAGCAATAAAAGGTGGAATAATTAATTTTACAAGATACTTAGCTTCATATTACGGTAAATATAATATCAATATAAATTGTGTTTCGCCTGGCGGAGTTTTTAATGGACAGAATGAAGCATTTGTATCTAACTTCTCAACCAAAGTGCCAATGAAAAGGATGGCTAAACCAATTGAAATTGCTCCCGCGGTAGCTTTTTTACTCTCAGATGATTCATCTTATGTCACTGGTCATAATTTGATCGTTGATGGAGGCTGGACAGCAATATAACTTTAATCAGATTAATAATTAATTGAATAATGTATAAACGAATCATTGCTCGTCTTGACATAAAAGGAGATAATCTAGTAAAAGGGATTCATCTTGAAGGACTTCGTGTTTTGGGTAAACCTGAGGAGTTTGCCAGTCTTTATTATGATAATGGGGTTGACGAGCTTATATTCATGGATGTAGTTGCAAGTTTGTATAACCGGAATAGTCTTCATGATATAATATCCAGGGTCGCCAAGAATATTTTTATTCCTTTAACAGTTGGTGGCGGATTAAGAACGATAGATGATATTCGGTCGGTTTTCCGGGCGGGCGCAGACAAGGTGGCTATTAATACTGCTGCAATTACAAATAAGGAATTTGTTTCTGAAGCATCTAGGATATTCGGATCTTCTAATATAGTAGGTTCTATTGAAGCTATACGACAACCTGATGGAACTTATCTGGCGTATACAGACAATGCTCGTGAGTATACCGGTGTTGAAGTCGTAAAATGGGCAAAAGAATTGGAGGATTTGGGTGCAGGGGAATTGTTAATCACATCGGTAGATAATGAAGGGACCGGGTTGGGATATGATACGAATCTGATTAACTCAGTGATGAAATCCGTAAATATCCCTGTAATTGCAAATGGAGGGCCTGGTAAACTTGATCATATAAAACAGGCCTTTGAGCAGACAAATGTTGATGCGGTTTCTATAGCATCGATGTTGCATTATCATGAGTTGAATAATAAAGTTGATCCTTCAAATTTCGATCAGGAAGGAAATATTTCTTTTCTTTTAAGCGGATCAAGCTTTTCCAAATTCGATACCTGCGATATTACAGAAATTAAAAACTACTTAATCGGGCATAAAATTAATTGTAGAGTATAAAGAGTTGTATTTGTATGAATAAAAAGATTGTTATTTTGGATTATAAGATGGGTAATCTGTTTAGTGTTAAAAACGCTTTCTTGTCATTTGGTGTTGATGTGAATATTAGTTCGGATAAGACAGAAATACTTAGATCAGATGCTTTGATAATACCAGGTGTTGGTGCTTTTGGAGAAGCTATGGCCAATCTCAATAAACATGATCTCGTATCGCCTATACTTGATTATTATCAAACGGGCCGCCCAGTTCTAGGGATATGCCTAGGATTGCAGCTTTTATTTGAAGAGAGCGAGGAATTTGGTAGTAATAAAGGTTTAGGGATTGTAAAAGGAATAGTAAAGAAGTTTAATCAGACGTCTGATAACAATATCAAAGTGCCGCATATGGGTTGGGATAAGGTTCATTCAGAAGTAACTGTTGATAAGTGGAAGATATCGCCTTTGCGGGCAATCAATGATGCTGAATTTATGTATTTTGTTCACTCTTTCTATGTACTTCCTGACGATAAGCAAATTATGTTAACGTCTACGGAATATGGCGGAGAATCCTTCTGCTCAAGTATACTAAGTAATAACCTTTTCGCTTGTCAGTTCCACCCGGAAAAAAGCGGTAAAAATGGGGTTAGTATTTTTAAAAACTGGTCTGATTCAGTTATATGATGTTTGATAGTAAAAGGTCTATATACAATTTATATAATTGTATATAGGTTAATTTTTTTGATTTTCTAATTATAATATATATATGAAAACACTGTTTGGGTTACCGGAAGAAGTTGCCTTTTGTAAAAAATGTTTATACTCCAATCAAAGGCCTTCTTCTGAGATAGAGTTTAGACATACTACTGAAACTCAGAAAAAGACAATGGCTTTTGATGATAATGGTGTCTGTGATGCTTGCCGTTTTGCCGAAGTAAAGGAAAGTATCAATTGGCAGGATCGTGAAAAACAATTGATTGAATTGTGCAATAAGCATCGTAAGCATGATGGTAGTTATGATTGTATCGTTCCCGGCAGTGGCGGTAAAGACAGTGTTTATGCAGCTCATATTCTGAAGTATAAGTATGGGATGCATCCCCTTACTGTTACCTGGCCTCCTATTATGTATACTGATTATGGGTATCAAAATTTTCGAAATTGGATAGAAATAGGTGGGTTTGATAATATTTCTTTCAATCAAAATGGTAGGGTTATGAAGCTTCTGACAAAGCTTTCAATTGAAAACTTATTTCACCCGTTTCAAACCTTTATTCTTGGGCAAAAAAATATTGCTCCTAAAATTGCCCTTAAATATAAAATTCCTTTGATTTTTTATGGGGAACATGAATCTGAATTCGGTAATCCCATAGCGGAGACTCAATCATCTTTAAGGGATGCTTCGTACCATACATACGAAAATATAGATGAGCTTTATTTAGGTGGTGTTTCTGTAAGACAGCTTCAGGATGAATATAAACTTACTTTAAATGACCTAATGACTTTTCTTCCGCCTACTCAGGCTGAATTTGAAAATTCGGATATGCAGGTAACCTATCTTGGATATTACCTTAAATGGTTGCCGCAGGAGTCATATTACTATTCGGTTGAGCATTCAAATTTTAAAGCAAGACCGTTTAGAACAGAAGGGACTTATAGCAAGTATCTTAGTTTAGATGATAAAATAGATGATATTAACTACTATACCTATTTTATTAAGTTTGGTTTTGGAAGGTGTACTGAAGATGCTTCGCAAGAAGTAAGAAATAAGCATTTGACGAGAGAAGAAGGAATGGCTTTAGTGAAAAAGTTTGATGGTGAATTTCCAGAACGATATTTTATAGATGTAATGAAATATCTTGATATTGACCCTGATTATTTTAAATATGATCTTGCTGATAAGTTCAGGTCTCCACATCTTTGGGCAAAGGTTAATGGCGTATGGAAGTTGCGACATACTGTAAATAATGACGGAATAGATGACAAGTGAATTTTTAAGGAGCACCAGTGTATAAATTATTCTTTAAAAGGTGGATAGATTTTGTTTTGGCAATTACAGCATTTATACTTCTGCTGCCGATATTTTTTTTAATCAGCCTTCTGTTGACTATAGTTAATAGAGGATCACCTTTTTTTTTACAGGCACGTCCAGGAAAAAATGAGCATATTTTTTATCTCATCAAATTCAGGACAATGAATAATAAAATGTTTCCGGACGGTTCTTTGTTGCCTGACATTGAAAGACTGACAAAGATTGGAAGGTTTATCAGAAAAACATCTATAGATGAGATACCTCAGTTAATAAATGTTATAAAAGGCGATATGAGCCTTATTGGCCCAAGACCTTTGCTAGTTGAATATCTGTCACTATATAATAACTTGCAGAAAAGACGACATGAAGTAAGACCTGGCATTACTGGATGGGCTCAAATTAATGGAAGAAATTCAATTTCATGGGAACAAAAGTTTAATCTAGATGTGTGGTATGTAAATAATGTTTCTTTAGTACTTGATATATCTATATTCTTCAAAACTATATTTAAGGTTGTTAAAAGGGAGGGTATTAGTTCTGAAACTTCAATGACTATGGAAAAATTTAAAGGAAACTTATGATTGTTTTGATTGGCGCCGGTGGACACGGTAAAGTGGTTGCCGACATTCTCATGAAAGGTGAGGAAACGATTATTTTTTACGATGAGAATCCAGCTGTTGAAAGTAACATATATAGCTATAAAGTTGTTCCTCAAATGCCGGATTTGTCAGAAGTTGACAGTATTATAATATGCATTGGAAATAATAACATAAGGAAAAAAAAAGCAATTCGTCTTGGAGTTACTGCGTTTGCTAAGGCAATACATTGTTTCTCATGTATTGCCGGAAATGTAGAAATCGGAGAAGGCAGTGTTGTAATGGCTGGAGGAATCATAAATCCCTTTGTAACAATCGGGAAACATTGTATCATTAATACTGCATCATCAGTTGATCATGATTGTAAAATTGCTGATTTCGTACATATTTCTCCTAATGCGACATTATGCGGGAATGTTAGAATTGGTGAAGGAACACACATAGGGGCGGGGGCTATTGTTATACCCGGAATAAAAATTGGTAAATGGGCTACTATTGGAGCAGGCTCTGTTATCATTCATGATGTTCCAGATTATGCTGTTATTGTAGGTAATCCGGGAAAGATAATTAAAGTAAAAGATGATATCGATTATGAATAAGAAAATTTGGCTTTCGTCTCCTCACATGGGGCAGCAGGAGCTTGAGAATGTTAAAGAAGCATTTGATACTAATTGGATATCACCTTTAGGACCTCATGTTGATGGTTTTGAAAATGATTTGTGCGCTTACACAAAAGTGTCTAATGCAACGGTATTAAGCTCAGGAACAGCGGCAATCCATCTCGCGCTTATTTTGTTAAATATTAAAGCTGGTGATGAGGTTATTTGTCAAAGTTTCACATTTTCGGCATCTGCTAATCCAATTGTATATCAAGGTGCAGTCCCCATATTTGTAGATTCTGAACATGATACCTGGAATATGTGTCCGGTTAGCCTGAGAAAGGCAATTGTAGATAGACTATCAATGGGAAAAAAACCTAAAGCGATCATACCTGTTCATCTTTATGGCATGCCTGCTAAAATGGATGAAATAATGCATATCAGTCAAGAGTTTCAAATTCCTATTGTAGAAGATGCTGCAGAAGCACTGGGATCTCTTTATAAAGGAAGGGCTTGTGGCGGCTTTGGCCATTTTGGCGTTTTATCATTTAATGGAAATAAGATTATTACAACATCAGGAGGAGGAGCATTATTATCTGCCGATAGTGATGCGATTGAGAAAGCCCGATTTTTGGCAACGCAAGCAAGAGATCCTGCACCATATTATCAACATTCACAAATTGGGTATAATTATCGAATGAGTAACATTTGTGCTGGTATAGGACGAGGACAAATGATAGTAATTAATGAGCGTGTTCAACAAAGACGAAAAAATTTTGAACTATACAGGACAGAATTGGGACAAATTACAGGAATTAGCTTTCTAGAAGAAAAAGAAGGCTTTTTCAGTAACCGTTGGCTTAGTTGCATCCTCCTTGATAAGGAGGAAATAAAAATCAATAGCGAAAGTATAAGGAAAGAGCTGGACAGGTGTAATATAGAATCCAGGCCATTATGGAAACCAATGCATCTCCAACCCGTTTTTAGTAACTGCCCTTACTATGGAGAAAATGTAGCAGAATCTCTTTTTCAAAAGGGAATATGCCTTCCAAGTGGTAGTAATCTCACGAAGGAAGAGATTTACAGAGTTATCAATACAATAAAAAAAATCATTAAATAGTATCGTAATTGATATTGTTGTCGATTTTGTTTTCTTTCAATATTTGAAAGTAATAAGTTAATGAAACCACGAAAAAGAGTTTGTTTTATTGTTTCGTCTTCACTCACGGCTCAGGTTTTCTTGAGCAATCATATACAAAAAATAGCTGAAATAGCAGATGTTTATTTAGTCGGAGATTTTGGCTCAAATGATTTTGCAAATTTAAATAATCTGAATATTAAAGCATATCATTCAATTCAGATTAAAAGGAAAATCAATCTTGTTCAAGATGTAATAGCCATCTATAAATTGTGCAAATATTTTCACAAAATGAATTTCACTATTATACACTCTGTTACGCCTAAGGCGGGTTTGATTTCTTCAATATCTGGCTGGTTAGTTAGAGTGGATACAAGGATACATGTATTCACTGGCCAAATCTGGCATACAAAGCAAGGGGTACTTAAATATTTGTTGAAAAATCTCGATAAGTTAATTGTTATGTTATCTACTAGCATATTAGTAGATGGTAACAGTCAAAAAGAATATCTTATTAAAAATAAGATATTGAAAGGGGATAAAGATTATGTTTTGGGAGCCGGCTCGATCAATGGAGTCAATACAAAGAGGTTTGCGCCAAATCCTTTAATGAAATCAACACTTCGCAAAGAATTGGGAATTGCTCAGGAGAAAACTGTTTTTCTGTATTTGGGCCGTTTAAATCATGATAAAGGCATTGTTGATTTAGTAAAGGCATTTAAAGATTTAATGTTACGAAATAAGGAGTGTTTTTTATTGATAGTTGGCTTTGACGAAGCCTCGATAGTTCCATTCATTGAGGTAGAGTTAGAAAAAGAAGATTTCTTATTTTATGGGCCCACAAATGATCCCATTAAATTTTATCAGGCTTCTGATGTTTTTTGTCTTCCAAGCTATAGGGAAGGTTTTGGAACCAGTGTAATAGAAGCCTCCTCTTGTGGGTTACCCGTTTTATGTAGTGATACATATGGACTTGAAGATGCTTTTCTTGCTGATATTACAGGGTTTAAACATTCAGTAGGTAATGTTACTCAAATAAGTGAATTAATGAACAAATTGAGTGTATCCGAAGACTTGCGATCTGAAATGGGGATAAAAGGAAGAGACTATATCATTAAGAATTTTTCTGAAGATAAAGTGACCGCTGAATGGTTAATGTTTTATTATAATATACTATACCCAATTTCCTCCACGTAATTTCAATAGTTTATCGAATCTGATAAGTCATTTCAATCTTATGATTTTCTTTTTCTCTAAATTTTTTTCTTACAATAGCAAATTATCAATTACTGACTTTATTCCCAATTCGGATGCACTTGAAAACTGGGATATTTATATACATGAAATTGTTGGGTTTATTTTTTATAAAATTTTATCTGATCAGTAATTATATTTCCTTGTCTTACTGGAAACTATACAAGCTGATCTGGACGAGTGGATTGAATTTTATAATAAGCAAAGGCCGCATAGTGGTCAATACTGTTATGGCAAAACACCAATGGAAACATTCTTATCAAGTAAACACCTGGCTGAAGAAAAACAGATAAATGAATTATCTTTAGCTACAACTTAACCAACAAAAAATCCTGTACTGTCAGTACCCAGTAGTAGCTATTACGACTAAACAAATTAAATTTGTTTGTATTTCCTCTGATATCTAGTTACCTTTAAACCCTAGCTTGAAGGTGTGTATTATTTTAGCCTTTACTCAAACCAAAGCGTATGTTTAAAAAATTAAGCATTGTTCCCCGTTGGATCATCTTTTTGATTGATTTGACCATTTGTTGCTTTGCTTTTACTTTTTCATCTCTTGTTAAGCACAACCTGGCACTTGAAGGGCTCAATCTCCACGACCTAAGTGGTAACCTGTTGATCATTGTACTCATCAATTCCATCGTATTTATCAACTTTCGTACCTATGCAGGAATTATCCGCTACACTGGGGTACAGGATGCATTAAGGATTTGTTATGCGATTGCCATGTCTACCAGTGTATTGTTCTTCATCAGCTTAGTAGCTTCCAACTCAGGCGGGGCACTTTTCTTTTCCAATGTAACCTTGATCATTTATGCACTTTTCAGTTTCTTATTCCTGATCTCTTACCGGGTATTGGTGAAATACGCATTCAGCTACCTGCGTAATTACAAAATGGACCGCAAACATGTGATCATCTATGGCGCAGGAGAAGCCGGCTTTGCAACCAAAAGGGTATTGGAACACGATACCACTTCGAATGTCAATATTGCAGCTTTTGTAGACGACGACTTGCGCAAAGTGGGTAAAGTAGTGGACGGCATTAAAATACACCATACTTCAGACCTGCAATCCATTTCCCTGGCACATAACATTGATGAGATCATCATCGCCGCCTTTAATTTACCTCCGGCTAAGAAAAACGAACTGGTGGACTTTTGTTTAGACCATGACATTACCGTATTGAATGTACCCCCTGTAGACAAATGGATCAATGGTCAGTTCTCTGCTCGTCAGTTGCAAGCCATCAAAATTGAAAACTTGCTGGAACGCGAACCCATCCGCATCAACAACGAAGAACTCGCTAACCAGCTTCAAAACAAACGCATCCTGGTAACTGGTGCTGCAGGCTCTATTGGCAGTGAAATTGTGCGTCAGTTGTTGAAATTCAACCCTCAAACCATTGTACTCTGCGACCAGGCCGAAACCCCTCTGCACCAATTAGAACTGGAATTACAGGATAGTAAAACCAATACCAATTGTGTCTCCTTCTTAGGCGATGTAACCAACCGCCACCGGATGGAAGAACTCTTCAATCTATTTGAACCCCATTATGTGTACCATGCAGCGGCTTACAAGCATGTACCCATGATGGAACTCTGCCCTTCTGAAGCCATCCTGACCAATGTGCTGGGTACCCGAATCATGTCCGACCTTTCCATCCAACACCGGGCGCAGCGCTTTGTAATGGTATCTACCGATAAAGCAGTTAACCCTACCAACATCATGGGTGCTTCCAAACGCCTGGCCGAAACCTATGTGCAATCTCTACACTACCATCAACTGGCCCAGCTCAATGGTAACGGACACCAGGGCAGCGGTATGAGCACCAAATTCATCACAACCCGTT